>NZ_LT963352.1:0-1305833 GCF_900236475.1 Streptomyces chartreusis NRRL 3882 | reverse complement strand
ACCAACATCTCGCCGTGGCGCCGTGCCATCTGCGGTGACCTGACATCCGCGTTCGACTTCTCCCGCAAGGACACGCGCCCGGCCCCGCTGCCCGGCACCGACGGGTACGAACCGCAGGACCGCGAACGCCACCCCGACTACAAGCCGGCCCCGCCCGCCGACCCGCGCATGCCCCGCCAGGAACGCGGTCTGCGCCGCGCCCGGCCGCTGAGGTACGCCCCGCACGTGGACGCCTCGGTCGACGCGGCGGCCGGGAAGCTCACCCTCGCCTTCGCCTCCGGGCCGAAGGCCGGCGCCGCCTTCCACGTCACCTCCGGCAACCGCACCGACGGCCCCTGGACGTACACCACCGAGGCCGGCAAGACGCTCTCCGACACCTGGAACTCGGCCTACTCGGCGGGCTCCTACGACCTGACGGTGCACGGCCCCAACGGCTTCGTGCGGGTCTTCAAGGGGTCGAACACGACCGCCGGTTGCGAGGTCACCGCACGCCACACCGGTGACGACATCGAGCTGACCTTCACCAACAAGGGCTCCGGCACGGCACGGCTGAAGCTCTCCGACGGTTACGGCGGCCGGCCCTCGACCGTCACCGTCCGCCCCGGCGCGAAGGTGCGCCGGACCGTCGGGCTCGCCGCCAGTCGCCGCTGGTACGACCTGACCGTCACCGCCGAGGGCGACAAGGCGTTCCTGCGGCGGTTCGCCGGACACGTCGAGAACGGGCAGCCGGGCGTGAGCGACCCGGCGATCATCACCGGGTAGCCGTGGTGAGGTGCCCCGGATCGTGCGGCCGGGGCACCAGCGCCGGTTCGGCCGCGGCCGAACCGGGTTCCAGGGCGAGGACGGCGGCCACCGGATGGTCGTCGTCGGCCGGGACGGCAGCGGGCGCCGTCCGGCTGAGCAGCACCACGCCCCAGGACGCCAGTCCGGCCCCCGCGAGCGCGAGCAGCACGCCCGCCGGGCCGCCCTGGAGCCGTTCGCCCAGCAGCGCCAGACCGATCACCGCGGCGGCCAGCGGGTTGGCCAGGGTCACCATCGCGAGCGGGCCGCCGAGACCACCGCGGTAGGCCGTCTGCGACAGCAGCAGCCCGCCGGCCGCGAACGCCGCCACGAGCAGCGCCACCCCGATCACCTGGACGCTCAGCAGCGGGCCGGACCGGTCCGTCGCGGCCACCGTCACGGTCTGAGTGAGGGCCGAGGCGACCCCGGAGGCCACGCCGGACGCGCTCGCGTGCCGCAGCCCGGGGCGGGCGCCCGGGCGGGACAGCAGCCCGATGAGGGCGGCGGTGGCGCCCGCGACCGTCAAGGCCTCGGGCACGCTCAGCACGTCGTCGGGCGCCGGACCGGACGCCGTGACCAGGATCGCGGCCAGGCCCAGCAACGTCAGCGCGGTGCCCCGCCACTCGACGGCACTCACCCGCCGCCCCGCGAGCCGCGCCCCCATCGGCACCGCCGCGACCAGGGTGAGGGCACCGAGCGGCTGGACCACGGTCAGCGGCCCGTACTTCAGCGCCACCACGTGCAGCAGCGCGGCAGCCGCGTTCAGCCCGACCGACCACCACCAGGCGCCCCGGGCGAGCAGCCGCAGCGTGCCCGAGCCGGGCGAACGGGAGGCGAGCCGCTCCTGGGCGACCGCGGCGGCCGCGTAGGCGACGGCGGAGACGAGGGACAGGGCCACGGCGACGAGGACGGCGCTCATCGGCCCGCCCCCGCCGGCACCCGCTCCTCGGCCCGGGCCTGCGCCCGGACCGGTACGAGCCTGCCCTGCGCGCGGCGCGCCGTCGTGGCCGTGCGGTGGGGCGAGCGAAGCGAGATGGGGGTCCCCCGGACGAAGCCCGGGGGGAGGATCGCTGCCAGGGCCAGACCCAGCAGACCCGTCGCCACGATCGCGTCGAGCCAGTAGTGGTTCGCGGTGCCGACGATCACCAGCAGCGTCAGCAGGGGGTGCAGCAGCCACAACCAGCGCCACCGCGAGCGGGTCGCCACGATCAGCCCGACCGCGACCATCAGCGCCCAGCCGAAGTGCAGCGACGGCATCGCCGCGAACTGGTTCGACAGGGAGTCGGTCGCGGGGGCCCCGTACACCGACGGGCCGTACACCCGTGCCGTGTCCACGAGGCCGGTCTCGGCCAGCATGCGCGGCGGGGCGAGCGGGAACAGCAGATGCAGGACCAGGGCGGCGCCGGTGACGGCGGCCAGCACCCGGCGGGCCCACACGTAGTGGGCCGGGCGGCGCAGGTAGAGCCAGACCAGGAAGGCGGCGGTGGCCGGGAAGTGGACGGCCGCGTAGTAGGAGTTCGCGATGTGCACCAGGCCGTCGCCGTGCAGCAGCAGGGACTGCACCGTCCCCTCGCCGGGCAGGCGGACCGCTCGTTCGAGGTTCCACACGCGGTGCGCGTTGCGGAGGGCCTCACCGGTGTGGCCGGTGGCCAGCTGCCGGCCGAGCTTGTAGACGAGGAAGAGTCCTGCGACGAGCAGGAGCTCCCGGACGAGCGACGGTCGCGCTATCGCGTCGGACCCCGCCGGCGCAGGCTCGGTGCGGGCATTCATCCCCCGGCCCCTTCGGTGACGGTGCTGCTGTTATCGGTACGAGTGCGTACCGATACGCCAGTGTACCGATACGATCGCGTACCGGTACACTGGCGTATCGATAGACGAACGACACACCGCCGGCCGGGAATTTTCCGGCCGCCCGAGGAAAGCCAGGAGCACAGCCCATGACGTCGCAGGCTGCGGACCGACCCGAGCCGGTCGGCACCTCGCGCCGCTCCAAGATCACGCCGGAGCGTGAGCAGGAGTTCTACGACGCCGTGCTGGAGCAGCTCCGCGAGTGCGGCTACGACTCCGTCACCATGGAGGGGATCGCGGCCAGCACGCGGTGCAGCAAGTCCACGCTCTACCGTCAGTGGAAGACCAAGCCCCAGTTCGTGGCGGCGGCGCTGCGCTCCCACCGGCGGACGCGCTGCATCGACACCGGCTCACTCGCGGACGACCTGCGCGAGGCCGCCCGGGCGGCGGGCGAGCTGTCGGGCCGGGACACCAAGCTCCTCCAGGCGCTCGCCCATGCCGCGCCGCAGGACCCCGAGCTGAAGCGCGCGTTGCGCGAGGCGCTGGTCGAACCGGAGATCGCCGCGCTCAAGGAGATCATCCGGCGCGGGGTCGAACGGGGGGAGGTGCCCGCCGATCATCCGGCGCTGGAGTACATCCCGGCGCAGATGTTCGGCGTCCTGCGCATCCGGCCCGTCCTGGAGGGCGAGGACGCGGACCCGGACCCGGACTATCTGGTCCGGTTCGTGGAGGCGGCCGTGCTGCCGGCACTCGGCCTCACCTGAGACCCGGGCCGCCGTCCCGGGATGACCGGACGGTGACCCGACCGCGCCGACCCGTGGGGACGGGGGCGGCGCGCACCCCGGCCGGGTGGGGTGCCCCTGTGAGCGGCGGGGGCGCCCCACCCGGCCGACAGTGACCGGGGCACCTCGTCGTCCGGCGTGCCGGGACCGGTCAGACGTTCTGGCCGTTGCCGCCGCCCGTCGACACCTTGATGCCCTTCGTGATCTCGTCCAGGACGGACTCCTTCTGGTCGGCGTCGACGCCGAAGCGCACGACGACCATCTGCTTCTGGTTCGCGGGGGAGGGGAACGCGAGCGACTCCACGATGCCGTCGGCGCCCTTGCTCGTGACGGCCTTCCAGCGGACCAGGTAGCCCTTCTGCCCGGCCACGGTCACGGCCTTGGAGTCCAGCACGTCGTGGGAGGTGATCCCACCGTAGGACTTGCCGCCGTAGGACTCCTCCGCGTTCGCCGCGATGTCCGCCTTGGCGATCTCCTCGGCGGTGCTGCCCTTGGTGCCGAGGACCAGGGCCGGGGCCGAGTAGGCGCCGCCCTTCGTGCAGGTCGAGGTGGTGTCGCCGGGGCACTTGTAGGAGTCGTCGGACGTCACCTGTGCGCCGACCCTGGCCTCCTGGCCGTACCAGCCCTCGGGGATCGGCAGACTGATCCCGCTGACCGCGTCGGTCACCGACCCGCTCCTGACCTTCGGCGGCTCGGACTGCTCGGGCGAGGGACTCGGCCCACCGGGGCCGCCATCCCCGCCGGACCCTCCGGCGCCCCCGGATCCGCCGTCACCGCCGGAACCTCCGGATCCGCCCGGCCCGCCGAACGGCCCGCCCTGGCCTCCGGCTCCGCCCGGGCCGCCCGGTCCCTGCGAGGTGGCGGTGCCGCCGCCCGAGCCGCCGTTGTCGGTCAGCGCGTACACGCCGACACCGATGCTGGCGAGGACGGCGACGGCTGCCGCCACGGCTATCCCGATCCGCAGCCCTCGCCCGCGGCCGGCGGCCGGAGGCGCGGCGGGGTAGGCGGGATACCCGGCGCCGGGCGGATACCCGGGCCCGGGCGGATACCCGGCGCCGGGCGGATATCCAGCGCCGCCGGGCGGATATCCAGCGCCGCCGGGATACCCGGGGACTCCCGGTTGTCCGGTGCTGCCCGGGTACGGGGAGGTTCCTGGGGCTCCGGCGCCTCCCGGGTTCCCGGTGCCGGTCGGATTTCCGGCGGCTCCCGCTTGTTCGGTGCTGCCCGGGTACGGGGAGGTTCCTGGGGCTCCGGCACTCCCCGCATGCCCCGGGGCTCCTGGGGCTCCGGCGCCTCCTGGGTTCCCGGTGCCGGTCGGATTTCCGGAGTCGGCCGGATTCTCCGAAGCTCCCGGTGCCCCGGCATCAACCGGATGCCCAGCCTCCGGCCGGTCAACGTCCGTCGGCTGCCCGGCGCCGCCCGGGTTCCCGGCGGCTCCCGGTGCCGCGGCATCCCGCGGCCCCGCGTCCGGCTGCCCGACAGCACCCGGATGCCCCGCGGGCGCCGCCTCACCTGAGGGCGCCGGATCTGCCGACGGCACACCGCCACCGGCGGGATCCGCCGTGGAGGACTCCACCGTCGGCCGCTGCGGAGGGGGACCCCAGGTCGCGGTCGGCTGAGCCGGGCGGATGCGGTCCGTCCAGGACTTGCCGTCCCACCAGCGCTCGGTGGCGGGCCCGTCACTTTTCTGCCCGGGGTCGGGGTACCACCCGGAAGGAGTCTCCTGCGTCATGCCCCCACCGTATGAGGCGTCGGTGAAAGTGGCATGAGAGGAACCGATCGGATCGCGTCGGTCCGGCAGCGGGCGCGTCGGCCTCCGGCCGGGCGGGGAAGCCGCACCGTCTGTCCCCTGCCGGTGAATGAACGTCACCTCCCGTGCCCGCGTTCGCCGTTGACGCGAAGGCGGCTGCTGGCGGGCCTGCCGCGTCGTCCGGCCGCACCCCGTGTCACCCGTCACGGCAACAGGTGCCCGGTCCGCCCTCCGCTCAGGCGATCCGAGGGCTACGCTCGACGTCTGTACGTCGTTCGGGCGACTTGGGGAGGTAGCGGGATGACGGAGGTACGGCCCACGGCCGCCGCCTCGGCTTCCCTGTGGGAGCGCGACGAGGAAGTCGCCGCCGTCGCGCGGGCGGTCGACAGCCTGTGCGCGGACCGCTCCTCGTCCGGCGGACTGCTGGTCTTCCGCGGCGAGGCCGGGCTCGGCAAGACCGCGCTGCTGGCCGAAACACGCCGCATCGCCGAGGCACGCGGCTGCCAGGTCTGGTCGGCACGCGGCGGCGAGACCCTCAGGTCGGTCCCCTTCAACGTCGTACGGCAGTTACTGCAACCCGCGCTGATGTCGATGCTGCCGGAGGAGGCCCGCGAGTACCTCGGTGACTGGTACGACATCGCCGGGCCCGCCCTCGGGATAGCCGACCCCGGCGACCGGCAGGCCGACCCGCAGGGCGTGTGCGACGGACTGGTCGCCGCCGTGCGCCGGCTCTCCCGCCGGGACTGGCCGCTGGTGCTGCTCATCGACGACGCCCACTGGGCCGACCAGGAGACCCTGCACTGGCTCGCCGCGCTGGCCGAACGCCGCGAAGAGATGTCCGTCCTGGTCGTGGTCACCCGCCGCCCGGGCGAGGTCTCGGGCACGAGCGCCCGGCACCTCGACACCGTCGCCGCCGCCGCGGACGGCCCCGTCACGACCCTGAGCGCCCTCACCCCGGACGCCACGGCCGGACTCACCCGCGCCACCCTGGGCGAGCACGCCGACGCCGCGTTCTGCCGCGAGGTCTGGGCCGTCACCGCCGGCAACCCCTACGAGACGGTCGAACTCCTCGCCAAGGTGCAGGACAGCGAACTCGAACCGGTCGAGGCCCGAGCCGGGGACCTGCGCGAGCTGAACCGCTCGGCCCGCGGTGGCGGTCTCGTCGCCCGCCTGGAGGAACTCGGCATCGACGCCACCAGGTTCGCCTGGGCCGCCGCCATCCTCGGCACCGGCATCTCCCTCGACCTGGTCGCCAAGCTCGCCACCCTGAAGCCCGACGAGGCCCGCCGCTGCGCCGAACTGCTGCGCACCGCCCGCATCCTCACCGCCCCCGACCCCACGACCGGCCGCACCGCCGAAGGCGACCTGGAGTTCGTCCACCCGCTGATCGCCACCGCCGTCTACAACTCCATCCCCGACGCCCTGCGCACCGCCATGCACGGCATCGCCGCCCGCATCGTCACCGACGAGGGACACGGCGCCGCTGCCGCCGCCCGCCACCTCATCGAAGTCCACCCGGACGACGACGAGGAACTCGTCGGGCAACTGCGTGAGGCCGCCCGCGAGCACCTCGCCGTCGGCGCCCCCGACGCCGCCCGCCGCTGCCTGGAGCGCGCCCTGAAGGAGCCGCCCCGGCCCGAGACGCACCCCCACGTGCTGTACGAACTGGCCGAGGCCACCTTCCTCACCGCTCCCGCCCGCACCATCAGCCAGCTGCGGGCCGCGCTCGGCATGCCCGGCCTCGACGGCGACAAGCGGGTCGACGCCGTCTTCCGGCTCTCCCAGGCGCTGCTCCACAACGACCAGCTGGAGGAGGCCGTCCGCACCGTCGAGGCGGAGGCCGCCCGGCTCCAGCCCGGCCCCGCCCGGATGCGGCTCCAGGCCGTGCACTTCATGTGGGAGGGCATCCACGCCGGCGAGACCACCTCACCCGACCGCTCCCGGCGGCTCGCCGACCTGGCCCGCACCTGCACCGGCCGGGACAACTCCGAACGTGCCCTGCTCATCCTGCGCGGCTTCGACGCCCTGATGCACGGCGAGAACGCCGAGGAGGTCGTCGAACTGTGCGACCGCGCCCTCGTCAACGGCCGCCTGGCCCCCGGGCTCGGCTGGACCGACACCGAGTGGGGCATCGAACTGCTGCTGATGCTGGCCAACGCGTACGCCTTCACCGACCGCCTCGACCGCGCCGAGACCCTCTACAACGAGGCCCTGCGCGCCTACGAGACGGCCGGCTGGAGCGGCGGCCACCTGGCCCTGGCCCACGCCTACGTCGGTCTCGGCCACCGCAGGCGGGGCCGGCTGAGGGACGCCGAGAAGTCCTTGCGCGAGTCCCTGCGCCTCGCCGAGCGCGTCGGCCGCCGACTGCCCCTGTACTGGTCCGCGACCTGCAACCTCGTCGACACGCTGCTCGCCCGCGGCCATGTCGAGGAGGCCTGGGAGGTCGCCGAGCGGTACGGCTTCGCCCCGCCCTACCCGTCCACCATCGTGCTGCCGGACCCGCGCTCGGTGCGCGGCCGGCTGCTGCTGGCCGTCGGCCGCACCAAGGACGGCGTCAACGAACTGGAGGCAGCCGAGAAGGCGGCGGCAGCGCGCGGGCACCACAACCCCGTGCTCGTCCCCTGGGCGGCCGACCTCGCCAGGGCGCTGGCCACCGAGGACCCGGCCCGTGCTGCCCGGCTCGCCGTCGACGTCCGCCGCCAGGCCGAGCGCTTCGGCACGGACACCGCCATAGGGGAGGCCCTGCGCTGCGCCGCCGCCCTGGAGACCGGTCAGCGCGCGGTCCGCCTCGCCGCCCAGGCCGTCACCTACCTGGAGTCCTCACCCTGCCAGTACGAACACGCGGCGGCCCGCATCGAGTACGGCATCGCCGCCCGCTCGGCCACCGACCTCGACCGCGGCCTGGGCCTGGCGGTCTCCTGCGGCGCGGACGGACTGGCGGCACGGGCACGGGCGGCGCTGAAGGCCGGCGCCGGGGCCGGGTAGCTCAGGCGCCGAGCAACTGCTCGGTCACCGCGGCGAGTCGCTTGCGCACCTCGGGGTCGTACGCCGCCTCATGGGCTCGTGCCGGGCTCGTCCCGTCGTAGTACCGGCCGCTGCCCAGGTGCCGCGTGGCCAGTGCCAGCACACCGGCCGCCCCGTCGGCGACCGTGTTCCACGGCGTGACGTCCGCCTCGCGGACCATCGCCGTGTCCATGTAGGTCGCCGGGTGCAGCACGTTCACGGAGACGCCGGTGCCGTCCAGTTCCTCGGCGAGCGCGAAGGTGTGCGCGGCGAGAGCGAACTTGCTGCGGCAGTACGCCGACACGCCGTCGTAGCCCCTGATGAACTCGGGGTCGTCGACGACGAGGGGTTCCTGACCGGCCGAGCCGACGTTGACGATCCGCGTCGGCGCGTTCGCCCGGAGCACCGGCAGCAGGGCCCGGGTCAGCACGACCGGCGCGAGGTAGTTCACCGCCAGCCGCAACTCGTGCCCGTCGGAGCTCAGCTCCCGCCCGGAGCCGGGCGGGCCGGCCCCCACCCCCGCGTTGTTGATCAGCACGTCCAGCTCGGGGTGCGCGTCGCCGACATGCGCGGCGAGCTCCCGCACCTGCGCCAGCGAGGCGAGGTCGGCGACCAACCCCTCGGCGTCGCCCTCGGTCCGCAGCTCCTCGGCCAGCCGCTCGGTGCGGTCCGCGTCCCGGCCGTGAACGAGGACGACATGCCCGGAGCGGACGAGTTCGAAGGCGACGTACCGGCCGAGCCCCGAGGTGGCGCCGGTGATCAGGATGGTGGACATGCCCCCACCGTAGGCACGCCGTCCGTGCCCGGGCGAGCTACCGCCGAGGCTACGACCGGCAGGGTCACCCTGCGGCTCCGTCCTCTTCGGCCAGCACCCGCTGGGCCGTCGCGAACGCCGAGTTCGCCGCCGGCACCCCGCAGTACACCGCGCTCTGGAGCAGCACGGCGCCGATCTCCTCCGGCGTGAGCCCGTTGCGGCGGGCCGCCCGGACGTGCATGGCCAGTTCGTCGTAGTGGCCGTGCGCGACCAGCGCGGTGAGGGTGATCATGCTGCGCTCGCGGCGCGACAGCGTCGGGTCGGTCCATATCTCGCCCCAGGCGTAGCGCGAGATGAAGTCCTGGAAGCGCGCGGTGAAGGGGGTCTGCCGGGCCTGCGCCCGGTCGACGTGCGCGACGCCGAGCACCTCGCGCCGCATCTCCATACCGCGTCCGGCGGGCCCGCCGAAGTGCGCCCGCAGCGCGGACAGCACCGCCTCCGGGCACTGCGCGGGCGCCAGGTGCGAGGCGCCCGGGAGCTCCACGAGCGCCGCGCCCGGCACCGCGTCCGCGATCTCCCGCAGATGCGCGGGCGGCGTCGCCGGATCGTCCCGTCCGGCGACCAGCAGGGTGGGTACGGCGATCTCGGGCAGCCGGTCCCGCAGATCGAACGCGGCGAGCGCGTCACAGCAGGCGGCGTACGCGTCCGGGTCGGCGCGACGGTGGTCGTCCACCAGCTCCGGCACGGTGAAACCGGACGTGAACCAGCGCGCGTCGGCGCTCTCCGCCAGCCCGGCCAGCCCTTCCCGCCGCACCAGCGCGGCCCGCTCCTGCCACGGCTTCGCCCCGTTGAAGTGCGCGGAGGAGCAGATCACGGCGAGGGACGACAGCCGCTGGGGACGGTGTACCGCGAGGTGCAGTCCCACGGCCCCGCCCAGCGACACCCCCGCGTACGCGAACCGTTCGATGCCGAGCGAGTCGGCGAGCGCCAGCACCAGGTCGGCGAGGTCACCGACCGTCGCGCCCGCCCCGATGAGACCGGCCGCCGAGCCGCCGTGCCCCGGCAGGTCCCAGCGGACGACCCGATGGGTGATCGACAGCTCGGGCGCCACCTTGTCCCACAGGGCGTTCGACGTGCCGAGTGAGGGGCCGAGCAGCAGCGGGGGTGCGGAAGGGGACCCTTCGGCACGGTGGTCGAGGAGTGTCAACGTCGCTCCAGGGCACGGTCGGTGAGGGCTCCGGCGGAGCCGGTGTAGTGGGTGGGATCGAGGTCGGCGTCCGCCAGCTCCGGCGCCTGGGCCAGCGGACGCCCCTCGGAGGCCAGCCGGGTGAGGAGTTCCTTGGCGCGGGCGCGGCCCAGCAGCGGGGCCAGCTCGGCCGACAGCCGCTCGGAGACGATCAACCCGTCGGTGAGGTCCAGGTGTGCGCGCATGGCCTCGGGCCTCACCCGCAGTCCTTCCGCCAGCTCGACGGCGTCCCGGGCGGCCCCGCCGGCCAGCCGCAGCAGGTCCCGCAGCGGCTCCCACTCCGCGTGCCAGGCCCCGGCCGGCCGCTCGTCCTCCGCCGCCAGCGACCCGTACAGCGTGGCCGCGAGCTGCGGTGCCCGCCGCGCGGCGGACGCGATGAGGGTGGACCGTACGGGATTGGACTTGTGCGGCATGGCCGACGAACCCCCGCCGCTGCCCTCCGCGACCTCGGCGATCTCGGTGCGCGAGAGGGTCAGCACGTCCACGGCGAGCTTGCCGAGCGCGCCCGCCGCGAAGGCGAGGCACCCGGCGAGATCGGCGACGGGCGTCCGCAGGGTGTGCCAGGGCAGATCGGGTGCACGCAGGCCGAGTTCACGGGCGTAGGCCACCGGCAGTGCGGCCGGATCGCCCGCCCCGTACGCCCCGAAGGCCGCCAGGGTGCCCGCCGCGCCGCCCAGTTGGACGGGGAGGCCCCCGCGTACCCGGGCGATGCGGTCCCGGGCGTCCAGGACGAGCGCCCGCCAGCCGGCCACCTTCAGCCCGAACGTCGTCGGTACGGCGTGCTGGGTGAGCGTCCGCCCCGGCATCGCGGTGTCGCGGTGCTCGGCGGCCAGCCGGGCGAGCGCCTGCTCGGTGCGGCCGAGATCGGCCAGGATCAGGTCCAGGGTGCGCACGGCGACCAGCATCGTCGCGGTGTCCATGATGTCCTGGCTGGTCGCGCCGCGGTGGACATAGGAGCCGTACTCCTCGCCGACGGCCTTCGTCAGCTCCGCGACCAGGGGAATGACGGGGTTGCCGCCCGCGCGCGCCCGCTCGGCGAGCAACCGTACGTCCAAGGCGCCGGCGCCGGCCGCCTCGGTCACCGCCGTCGCCGCCTCCGCGGGGGCCAGCCCCAGCGCCGCCTGGGCCCGGGTCAGCGCGGCCTCCGCGTCGAGCAGGGCCCGCAGATACGCGTGGTCGCTCGTGGCGGACGCGGCCGCGGAGCCTGCCCACCCCGGGGCGAGCAGGCCGGTGTCGCCATGGGCAGTTGTCACTGGAACTCCAGGAAGACCGTCTCGCCTTCGCCCTGAAGGCGGATGTCGAAACGGTACGTGCCGGCCGCCTCCGCCACGGCGATCAGCGTCTCGCGGCGCCCGTCCTCCAGCCGGGACAGCAGCGGATCGGCGGCGAGCACCGCATCGTCGCCCGGCAGGTAGATGCGGGTGTACAGGTGCACGAGAAGCCCGCGCGCGAAGACGCACACGCTGATGTACGGCGCGCTCCGCCCGCGCGCGCCGGGTCGCAGCGTGCGCGCGTACCAGTGGCCGTTCGCATCTGTCTGGATCCGTCCCCAGCCCGTGAACTCCACGCCGTTGCGCCCCAGGAAGCCGCCCGACGCCGGGTCGCGGCGCATCGAACCGTCCGCCGTCGGCACGTTGCCGTCCGGATCCGCGCCCCACAGCTCGATCAGGGCGTCCGGCAGCGGATCGCCCGCGCCGTCGGTGACGTACCCGTGCAGGGTGACCGTGTCCGGATGCCCGAGGGGCGCGACGTCCTCGCCGCCGCGGAACGGCAGGGCGTGGCCGTAGAACGGGCCGACGGTGTGCGACGGGGTGGGCAGCACGCTCTCCGGCCTGCTGGTGTCGATCTTCGTCATGGCAGGTCAGCGCCCTTCTTCGATCCAGGTGGCGTTCGGGCCGTCCAGCACGATGTCCCAGTGGTAGCCCATCGAGAACTCCGGCACCGACAGGCTGTGGTCGTACGTGGCGACCAGCCGCTGCCGGGCAGCGTCGTCCGTCACCGACTGGATGATCGGGTCGTACGGGAACAGCGGATCGCTCGGGAAGTACATCTGCGTCACGAGTCGCTGGGTGAACGCCGTGCCGAAGAGCGAGAAGTGGATGTGCGCCGGCCGCCAGGCGTTGAGGTGCTGGCGCCACGGGTACGGGCCCGGCTGGATGGTGGTGAAGTGGTAGCGGCCCTCGTCGTCGGTGAGGGTGCGGCCCACGCCGGTGAAGTTCGGGTCCAGCGGGGCGTCGTGCTGCTCGCGCTGATGGGCGTAGCGGCCCGCCGAGTTCGCCTGCCAGATCTCCACGAGCTGGCCCCGCACGGGGCGCCCGTCGCGGTCGAGCAGCCGCCCGGAGACGGTGATGCGCTCGCCGATCGGCTCACCGTTGTGCTGCCGGGTGAGGTCGTTGTCGATCTCGGTGACGTCCCGCTCCCCGAAGGCCGGGGAGGCCAGCTCCACCAGCTCCGGGTCCTTGCTGACGTCGATCGTGACCGGCGGCTGTTTCGGGTGGCGGAGCACGGAGGAGCGGTACGGGGCGTAGCCGCGGCGCGGCTTGTGCTCCACGGGCCCGCCGTCCGCGAGCCGCTTCTCGTACGCGGCACGCTCGGCCGCGATCTCCTGGTCGATGTCGTGCTGAGTGAGAGTCATGGGGGTCCCAGAGGTTCGTACGGTTCTCGTCGAGGGGGGCGAGGATCGCGCCCCGAAGGGGCGCGGGGAACTGCGCGACCAGCTACGGACGGCCCGCAGCCGCGCGGGATGCCTAGCGTTCCAGGACGAGGGCGAGTCCTTGGCCCACTCCGATGCACAGCGTGGCCACACCCACACCGCCGCCACGCCGGGCCAGCTGATGCGCAACCGTGCCGGCGAGCCGAGCCCCGGACGCACCCAGCGGATGCCCGAGCGCGATCGCACCACCCTGCGGGTTGAGGATCGCGGGATCGAACTCCGGCCACTCGGCCACACACCCCAGCACCTGCGCCGCGAAGGCCTCGTTCAGCTCCAGCACGGACAGCTCGTCGAATCCCCTGCCCGCCTTGGACAGAGCCCGGTTCACCGCCTCCACGGGCGCCAGCCCGAAGTAGTGCGGGTCGATCGCGGAGACGCCGGTGGCGGACACCCGGGCCAGCGGCTCACGCCCAGTCGCCCTCAACCCCTCCTCGTCGACCAGCAGCAGCGCCGCCGCCCCGTCGTTGAGTGGCGACGCGTTGCCCGCCGTCACCGTGCCGCCCTCCTTGCGGAACGACGGCTTCAGCCTGGCCATCGCCGCCAGGGACGCGTCCGGACGGACACACTCGTCGGCGGCGAAGACCACCGGGTCGCCCTTGCGCTGAGGGATCGCCACGGGCGCCAGCTCGCCATCGAATGAGCCGGCCCGCTGAGCCTGTGCGGCCTTCTCATGGGAGGCCAGCGCGAACTCGTCCTGCTGATCGCGGCCGATCTTGTGCTTGTCGGCGATGAGTTCGGCCGACTCGCCCAGCGGGATGGTCCACTGCGGCTCCATGCGCGGGTTGACCATGCGCCAGCCGAGGGTGGTGGAGTACAGCTCGGTGTGCCCGGCCGGGAAGGGCTTGTCGCTCTTCGGCAGGACGTACGGCGCCCGGGTCATCGACTCGACCCCGCCGGCCAGCGCGATCGAGGCGTCGCCGAGCGCGATGGCGCGGGCCGCCTGGATCACGGCCTCCAGGCCGGACGCGCACAGCCGGTTGACGGTCACGCCCGGCACGGAGGTGGGCAGGCCCGCGAGCAGGGCGGCCATCCGGCCGACGTTGCGGTTCTCCTCACCGGCGCCGTTGGCGTTGCCGAAGTACACGTCCTCGATCCGTCCCGGGTCCAACCGGGGAGTGCGGGCGAGGAGTTGGCGGATGGCGTGCGCGGCCAGGTCGTCCGGACGCACGCCGGCCAGTGCGCCGTTGTAGCGGCCGATCGGCGTGCGGACCGCGTCGACGATGTAGACGTCCTTCACTTCACGCCCTCCGGCACGGTCAGTTCGGCGTCGGTCTTGGCGGCGATCTCGGCGGCGGTCACGCCCGGCGCGGTCTCGACCAGGACGAGTCCGTCGTCGGTGACGTCCAGGACGCCGAGGTCGGTGATGATCCGGTTCACGCACCCCTTGCCGGTCAGCGGCAGGGCGCACTCGGTGAGGATCTTCGGCGAGCCGTCCTTGGCGGTGTGGGTCATGACGACGACGACCGTACGGGCCCCGTGCACCAGGTCCATGGCCCCGCCGATCCCGGTGATCAGCTTGCCCGGGATCGCCCAGTTGGCCAGGTCGCCCCGCTCGGACACCTGCATGGCACCGAGCACCGCCACGTCGATGTGCCCGCCCCGGATCATCGAGAACGACAGCGCCGAGTCGAAGAAGGACGCGCCCGGCAGGACCGTGACCGTCTCCTTCCCGGCGTTGATCAGGTCCGGGTCGACGGCGTCCTCGGTGGGGTACGGACCCGTGCCCAGGATGCCGTTCTCGGATTCGAGGACGACCTCGACCCCCTCGGGGAGGTAGTTGGGGATGAGGGTCGGCAGGCCGATGCCGAGGTTGACGTACTGGCCGTCCCTCAGCTCCCGGGCCGCCCGCGCGGCCATCTCCTCGCGACTCCAGGCCATCAGGAACTCACCGTCCGCTGCTCGATCTTCTTGTCCGCCGCCTGCTCAGGGGTGAGCGCGAGCACCCGCTGCACGAAGATCCCCGGCAGATGCACCGCGTCCGGGTCGATCTCCCCGGGCTCCACCAGCTCCTCCACCTCGGCGACCGTGACCCGTCCGGCCATCGCGGCCAGCGGGTTGAAGTTCCGGGCGGACTTGTTGAAGACCAGGTTGCCGTGCCGGTCGCCCTTCGCGGCCCGGACCAGGGCGAAGTCGGTGCGGATGCCCCGCTCCAGCACGTACTCCGTCCCGTCGAACTCCCGGACCTCCTTGGCCGGCGAGGCCACCGCGACACCCCCGGAGCCGTCGTAGCGCCACGGCAGCCCTCCCTCGGCGACCTGCGTGCCCACCCCGGCCGGGGTGTAGAAGGCGGGGATCCCGGCGCCGCCCGCCCGCAGCCGCTCGGCCAGCGTGCCCTGCGGGATCAGCTCGACCTCCAGCTCACCGGCCAGGTACTGCCGGGCGAACTCCTTGTTGGCGCCGATGTAGGAGCCCGTCACCCGGGCGATCCGGCCGGCGGCCAGCAGCACCGCCAGGCCCGACTCCATCGCCCCGCAGTTGTTGGAGACCACCGACAACCCGGCCACCCCGCGCTCGTACAGCGCCCCGATCAGCACGTTCGGCACACCGCTCAGCCCGAAACCGCCCACCGCGAGTGACGCGCCGTCCGGGACGTCGGCCACCGCCTCCAGGGCTGTGGCGACCACCTTGTCCATCCGAGAAGCCCCATCTCTTCCGAGCGACCCGACCCGATTTAGTCAGGGCACTGAGTATTTCCGCGAAGCTCCTCTCACGCTGCCATCGGGACGGCAGGGCGTCAAGACCTCGGTGTATCCACCTCCGGTCCTTGGTGAGGACGGCAGACAGTCCGGGAGCGGCCGGGTATTGTTCAGTGCACCTACGATTACGAGCGAGGGGTGCACATGGCGGCGGCGGACCTCACCACCCACCCCGGGCACCTGGCCCGGCGGCTTCAGCAGGCGCACTACCTGCTGTGGAACACGATGGTCTCCGAGGAGATCACCTCGCCCCAGTACGCGGTCCTCAACACGCTCGTCGACGAGCCCGGGCTGGACCAGCGCACGGTGGGGGAGCGGGTGGGCCTGGACCGGTCGACCATCGCCGAGGTGATCAGCCGGCTCAGCCGGCGCGGACTTCTCGACAAGGTCCGCGACCCGGAGGACGGCCGCCGTTTCCTGCTGCGCCTCACGGACGAGGGCGTGCGGACCCACCGCAAGCTGACCCTGCGCACCGCCCGGATGAACCAGGTGTTCCTCGCCCCGCTGACCTCCGACGAGCGGACGCTGTTCTTCGACCTCATCCGGCGTGTCGCGGACGCGGCCGAGGGGCTGCGCAACCCGGGGGAGTCCCTGGCGGCGCCCCGCTGACGGGCGCCGCACGCAGGTCAGGACGCCTTGGCGTACACCACCCACACCTGGCCCTTCGCGAAGTTCACCGGTGTGCCGTCACCGGTGGTGAACGCCGTGCCGTCCGTGGCGCCCTCGCGCTTCCAGTTCACGTCGTAGGCCCGCCCGTCGCGCAACACCTCGGCCTTTCCGGAGCCCACCGTCTCGGTGTAGGGCGTGTTGTTGCCGAGGAAGTCGCGGAAGGCGGACTCGCGCACCTTCACGTACTGCACGACGACCGTCGCGGCGGCCATCCGCTTCCCGTCGGCCGTGGTGGCGGGCGCGCCGTCCATGCCGACCAGCCAGCGGTCCTGGGAATCCGACCAGGTGAAGGTGAAACGGGCCGCCGGGTAGCGCACCGTCTGCGAGGTCGTCGCCGTGCCGCCGGCCGGGGCCGAGCCGTAGTGGAAACCGGTGGTCAGGGCGGCCTGGCCGGGGTCCTCGGGCACGATCCGCTCGGGTCGCAGGTAGAGGTTGTGCGGGGCGGGCTTGCCGCCGCCGCGGAAGAAGGCGTCGGGGGCGTTGCCCGGCGTCTTTGCCCGCAGTGGTGCCCGGTCGATCAGCGGCAGGAGCTTCTTCTGCGCGCCGGAGAAGGCGAGCGTGGGCCGGTCGAACTGGCGCAACAGCTCCAGATCCGACTCGCGTGCGCTGCGCACCGGGCCGACCGCCTCGGGCAACCGCGTCGCGTACACCGCCATCAGGCGGCTCAGCCCGCCCTCGACCTGCTCCGCGTACACCACGTCCGCGGCGTCGACGCCGGTGTGCGGCCGGGCCGCGGGGGCGTTGTCGAGCTTGACGGCGAGCACGGAGGAGCCGGTCGCCGCTGCCGACGTGCCCGGCTCCGGCTGTCGGGAGGTTCCCCGTCCGTCGTCGACGGGGCCGCCCCCGCTGGTGCAGCCCGCCGCCAGGGCGGCCGTCACCGTGGCGGCGAGCAGCGCCGCTGTCGTCGTGGCGCGCCGTCCGCGCGCCCCTCGTTCCCTGCCCACGGTCGCCACCGGCCCCATGTCATCGATGTGTCTTGATTGTGCACTTATATGTCCATCGATGGCCATACCAGACTGATTTTGACGGAGGATCTCCGCTTCGTCCGTCGATCGGCCCAAGGTTCGGTGCGGGAGGCTCGGGTACCCGGGCCTCGCCGACCGGCCGACGGACGCGCACGCTGACGGAGGGAGCGCGAGGCGATGAGGGCTGTGACCTGGCAGGGCAAGCGGGACGTCCGGGTGGAGACGGTGCCCGATCCGGAGATCCAGGAACCGACGGACGCGGTCATCCGCGTCACCTCCACCGGGCTGTGCGGGTCCGACCTGCACCTGTACGAGGTGCTGACGCCGTTCATGACCCCCGGGGACATCCTCGGCCACGAGCCCATCGGCATCGTCGAGGAGGTCGGCGCCGGTGTCCCGGACCTCCAGGCCGGGGACCGGGTCGTGGTGCCCTTCCAGATCGCCTGCGGCAACTGCTGGATGTGCCTCACCGGCCTGCCCACCCAGTGCGAGACCACCCAGGTGCACGGCGAGGGCATGGGCGCCGCCCTGTTCGGCTACACCCGCCTGTACGGCGCGGTGCCGGGCGCCCAGGCCGAGTACCTGCGTGTCCCGCAGGCGCAGTACGGCCCGATCAAGGTGCCGGAGGGCCCGCCCGACGACCGTTTCGTCTACCTCTCCGACGTCCTGCCCACCGCCTGGCAGGCGGTCGCCTACGCCGACGTCCCGCAGGGCGGCAGCATCGCCGTGCTCGGCCTCGGACCCATCGGCGACATGGCCTGCCGCGTCGCCCAGGTCAAGGGCGCGGGCCGGGTGTTCGGTGTTGACCTGGTCCCGGAGCGGCTGCGCCGGGCCCGCGAGCGGGGCGTCGAGACGTACGACCTCAGGTCATTCGATCATGAGAAGGAACTCGTGGCCGCGATCCGCGACGAGACCGACGGCCGCGGGCCCGACGCCGTGATCGACGCGGTCGGCACCGAGGCCCACGGCAGCGCGGCGGCCAAGCTCGCCCAGCAGGCCACGGCGATCATGCCCCGCAAGCTGAGCGGCCCGTTCGCCGAACGCTTCAGCATCGACCGCCTCGCCGCCCTCTACACCGCCATCGATCTGGTGCGCCGCGGCGGCACCATCTCGCTGTCCGGCGTGTACGGCGGCATGGCCGACCCGATGCCGATGCTCACCCTGTTCGACAAGCAGATCCAGATGCGCATGGGCCAGGCCAACGTCCGCCGCTGGAGTGACGACATCATCCCGTACCTGACCGACGAGGACCCGCTCGGCGTCGAGGACTTCGCGACCCACCGGGTGCCGCTGTCGGAGGCCCCGCACGCGTACGAGATGTTCCAGCGCAAGCAGGACGGCGCGGTCAAGGTCCTCATGCAGCCCTGACCGACCCTAGACGCCGAGGATCTCCGCCAGGTCGTAGCGGACCGGCTCCTGAAGCTGCGCGTAGGTGCAGCTCTCCGGCGTCCGGTCCGGGCGCCAGCGGCGGAAACGGGCGGTGTGCCGGAAGCGCTGCCCGTTCTCCATGTGGTCGTAGGCCACCTCGGCCACCCGCTCCGGCCGCAGCGGCACCCACGACAGGTCCTTCTTGGCCGACCAGCGGCTGGGCGCGCCGGGCAGCCGTGCCGTCTCGTGCGCCGCCTCCTCGGACCAGGCCGCCCAGGGATGCCCCCGGACATCGTCCATGCGCAGCGGCTCCAGCTCCTCCACCAGCTCGGCGCGCCGCTTCATCGGGAACGCGGCGGACACGCCCACGTGCTGGAGGGTGCCCCGGTCGTCGTACAGGCCGAGCAGCAGCGAGCCCACCACGGGGCCGCTCTTGTGCAGGCGGTACCCGGCGACGACCACGTCCGCCGTCCGCTCGTGCTTGATCTTGAACATGGCGCGCTCGTCCGGCCGGTAGCGCACGGTCAGCGGCTTGGCGATGACCCCGTCCAGACCCGCCCCCTCGTACTGCTCGAACCAGTTCCGCGCCACCTCGATGTCGGTGGTCGCCGGAGCCAGGTGCACCGGCGCGGTCACCCCCGAGAGTTCCCTGTCCAGCAGTTCCCGCCGCTCGGTCAGCGGGACGTCCATCAGCGACTCGTCCCCCAGCGCCAGCAGATCGAAGGCGACGAACGAGGCCGGTGTCCGCTCGGCCAGCATCCGCACCCGCGAGTCCGCGGGGTGGATCCGCTCCGTCAGCGCGTCGAAGTCCAGCCGCCCCTCCCGGGCGATCACGATCTCCCCGTCCACCACCGAGCGCTCGGGCAACCGCTCCCGCACGGCCGTCACCAGCTCGGGGAAATACCTGGTCAAAGGCTTGCCGGTACGGCTGCCGAGCTCGACCTCGTCCCCGTCGCGAAAGACGATCGCCCGGAACCCGTCCCACTTCGCCTCGTACTGCATGCCCGCCGGGATCGCCGCCACGGACTTGGCGAGCATCGGCAGCACAGGGGGCATCACCGGCAGATCCATGGTCCGATTCTGCGCCCATATGACGGAGTGCGCCCGATGTGCGAGGTGTGCGGGGTACGCCTACCGTGGCTCGCATGGGTGACGCGGTGGAGCTGGAGGCGGGTGGCCGGACCGTACGGCTGTCCAGCCCGGACAAGGTGTTCTTCCCCGAGCGCGGCTTCACCAAGCTGGACCTCGCCCGCTACTACCTGGCCGTCGGCCCCGGCATCCTGCGCGCCCTGCGCGACCGCCCCACCACCCTGGAGCGCTACCCCGAGGGCGTGAACGGCGAGAACTTCTTCCAGAAGCGGGCGCCGAAGAACATGCCCGACTGGATCCCGACCGCGCACATCACCTTCCCCAGCGGCCGCAGCGCCGACGAGATGTGCCCCACCGAGGTCGGTGCCGTGGTGTGGGCCGCCCAGTTCGGCACGCTCACCTTCCACCCCTGGCCGGTCCGCCGCGACGACGTCGACCGCCCGGACGAACTCCGCATCGACCTCGACCCGCAGCCCGGCACCGACTACGAGGACGCCGTCCGCGCCGCCCACGAACTGCGCGCCGTCCTCGACGAGTTCGGCGGACTGCGCGGCTTCCCCAAGACCTCCGGCGGCCGGGGCCTGCACGTCTTCGTGCCCATCGAACCGCGCTGGACCTTCACGCAGGTCCGGCGCGCCGCCATCGCCGTCGGCCGGGAGATGGAGCGGCGGATGCCGGAGCAGGTGACCATCAAGTGGTGGAAGGAGGAGCGGGGCAAGCGCATCTTCCTGGACTACAACCAGACGGCACGCGACCGCACGATCGCCTCCGCCTACTCCGTACGCCCCCGCCCGCACGCCCCCGTCTCCGCGCCCCTGCGCTGGGACGAGGTGGGGGTCGCGCACCCCCAGGACTTCGACCTCGCGACCATGCCCGCGCGCTTCGCCGAACTCGGCGACGTGCACGCGGACATGGACGACCACCGCTACTCCCTTGAGGCCCTGCTCGACCTCGCCCGCCGCGACGAACACGACCACGGGCTGGGAGACCTGCCGTACCCGCCCGAGTATCCGAAGATGCCCGGGGAACCGAGGCGGGTACAGCCGAGCAGGGCCCGCAAGGAGAAGCCTCCTGCGGCTTCGTGATCTCTACAGTTCCTTGATCCGGATGTCCCGGTACGAGACCACGTCCGTCGTGCCGTGCACCTGGAGCCCGATGTAGCCGGAGGCGAACCGCCGCCCGTCCGTGCCCGGGTCGTCCGAGCGGGGCGGGGTGAACTCCTGGCCGCCGGTGTTGTCGAACTCGTTGACCAGCACCCCGTTGCGGTACACCGAGTAGTGCTGGCCGACCACGCGGATCTCGTAGTCGTTCCAGGTGCCCTTCTGCGTCACACCGGCGCCGGCGAGGCCCACCCGGTCGAATCCGTAGATCGAGCCCGTCTTGTACATGTCGCCGTCGGGCCGGTCGAGCACCTGCACCTCGTGCCCGTACTTGATGGCGACCCACTCGGGCCGTGACTCCTCCGGGTGGTCGTGGACCCAGGGGAAGCGCACGAAGACGCCCGAGTTGGCGTTGCCGGTGCCGGGAGCGTCGTCACGCCACTGGAGCCGCAACGAGAAGTCGCCGTACTTGCGCTGCGGGAACCACAGCATGCCCATGCCGGGCGTCGTGGTGCTGGAGGTGATCGTCCTGTCGGGGTTCAGCGCGAACGAACCGCCCCCCACCTGCTGCCACTCGGCGAACGACTCGGCACTGCCGTCGAAGATCGCCCGATAGCCCTCGGTCTGCCCCGGCTTGCCGATGCCGGACTGGCGGGCGGCCTTGCGGATGGCGTTGTACTCGCGCTGGTCGATCACGCCCTCCTTCAGCAGCGCGTCGAGGACGGACGTCACGTGCTTGAGGAACAGCGCGTGGGACGTCCACTCCTTCTCGTCCTCGATCAGCTCGCCGATCCGGCACCGGTTGTCGGTGACCCGGTTGCGCACGCCGGAGTCGACCGTGCCGACGATCACCGTCAACCGCTCGTCGTACTCCGGGCAGTCCGGCGCCGGGACCTGCCCGGAGACCACCGTGAAGGTCACCGTACGCGCCGCCGACGTGTTGCCGGCCTTGTCGGTCGCCCGGTACGCCACGGTGTGCGCGCCCGCCCGGTCGACCACCACCGGAGCCGTGTACGCCAGGTACGGACCGCCGTCCAGCGAGTACTCGATCCTCTCGACCCCCGAGCCGTGCTCGTCGGTCGCCGTGACGGTCACCCGGGCGCTGTTGACGTACGCGCCGTCGGAGTTCTTCGTGCCCTCCACGGTCACGCCCGTCACCGGCGCGGTGGTGTCCTGCGGCGGCGCCGCGACGACCGTGAACCGCACGCTCTTCTCGGCCGCCACGTTGCCCGCCTTGTCCGTGGCACGGTAGCGGACGGTGTGGGCGCCCACCTGGTGCACCATCACGGGCGCGGTGTACGGCTGCCAGGCACCGGTGCCGACGGCGTACTCGATCGTGTTGACCCCGGAGCCCGTGTCGGACGCGGAGACGGTGACCGTCGCCATGTCGATGTACGCCCCGTCCGGGTTGCGCTCACCGCTCACCGTCGCCGAGGTCTCCGGCGCGGTCGTGTCGTCCGACTGCGGCGCCACGACCGTGAAGGCGGTGCTCTTCTCGGCGGAGACGTTGCCCGCCTTGTCGAAGGCACGGTAGCGGACCTTGTGGTCGCCGACCTGGTCGATCACGACCGGCGCGGTGTACGGCTGCCAGGCACCCGTGTCACCGATCGCGTACTCGATCCGGTCGAGCCCGGAGCCGCCCACGTCGGTGGCGTGGATCGCCACGCTCGCCGAACCGACGTACTGGCCCTGCGTGTTCTGCGTCCCGCTCACATGGGCCGACGCCTCGGGCGCGGTGGTGTCCTCGCCGGTGCCCTCGGTCACCGTGAGGATGCCCTGCATCTGGCCGTGGCCCGGGATCGTGCAGTGGTAGAAGTACCGGCCGGGCGTGAGCGTGACCTGGGCGGTGTGCTTGCCGCCCTGGGCGTCGTTCGGGTTGGCCAGGATGTTCAGCTGCACGTCGTTGTTGAACTCGGGGTCGCTGGTCACGAACGTCAGCGTGTGCGGCATGCCCGTGGTGTTGCCGGTGGCCACGCTGTTCTCGAACACGATCGTCGCGCTGCCGGCGACCGCCGTCTTCGGCGCCGAGAGGTACTTGTCGATGTCGTTGCCGGCCGTCCAGGTGAGGACCTGTTCGGCGGCCGGTGCCTTCGTTTGCCCGGCCGCGGGCGTCGCCTGCACGCCGAGCATCACGAGCAGGGCGGCCAGCAGGGCGGCCCAGATTCTTCGTTGCCGGATCACTCGCTCCCCCTCGCCAGCTGACCGGCGGCCGGGGTGGGCCCGCCGCCCTTGTAGGTGACCCGCCACAGGGCCGACTTGGAGTCCGAGGTGAAGAAGCCGCGCCCGTAGTCGAGCACGTACAGCGCGCCGTCCGGACCGAACTTCCAGTCCATGAGGTTCTTGATGCCGTCATTGCCGACCGGCACGATCTTCTTCAGCGACTCCGAGTGCACCGGCAGACCGCCGTCCCCTTGCGTCTTCGGGTCCATGAGCACCGCGTTGCGCGGCTGGTCGGCGTCGTAGAAGTCGCCGACGAACCACTTGCCGTCCCAGTACGCCGGCCACTTGACGGCACTGTCCGCCGCGACCGTGTCGTACCGGTAGACCGGACCGTTCATCGCGGCCTGCCCGCCGCCCTTCAGCCAGGGCAGCCGGTACGTCGCCTGCTCCGGCTTGTACGACGGGACACCGTTCGCGTCCCGCGGGTAGTCCGGCGCGCCGCCCTGCGGCGAGTACCAGATGTTGTTGCCGGTGACGGGCGGCAGGTTGACCAGACCGTCGTTGTTCGGCGACTCGTTCTTCGGGTGGTCGCAGTCGTACCAGCCGAGCGGCTGGGACGGATCCGGCAGATTGCGGTCCCGGTAGGGCTGCTTGTTGCCCATGCAGTACGGCCAGCCCCGGTTGCTCGCCCTCGTGATGGCGGCGAACGTGTCGTACTTGGCCGGGCCCCAGGTCGTCGAGGGCGCGCTCGCGTCCGGGCCGACCCAGCCCGCGTAGAGCACGTCGGTCGACTTGTCGACGAAGATGCGGGCGGGGTTCCTGACCCCCATCACATAGATCTCGCCGCGCGTCTTGCCGCCGCCCTCGTCGGTCTCCCTCCCGGTGAAGAGGTTGCCCTCGGGGAGGGTGTACGTCCCGTCCGGCTCCGGGTGGATGCGCAGGATCTTGCCGTTGAGGTTGTTGGTGTTGCCGGCCGTGCGGCGCGCGTCCGCGAAGGAGACGCCCTTGTAGTTCGGCTGCGGGTTGTTGCCCGAGTAACCGCCGCTGAAGCCACTGGAGTTGTTGTCACCGGTGGCGATGTACAGGTTGCCCTTGGAGTCCCAGGCCATCCCGCCGCCCGAGTGGCAGCAACTGTGGATCTGCACCGGCCACTTCAGCAGTACCTTCTCGCTGCCCAGGTCCAGCTTGTTGGTCGCCCGGTCGAGCGTGAAGCGGGAGACCCGCCGCTCGGCCATCCGCGTGTCCCGGTTGATCTGCGAGTGGGGCGTGTAGTGCAGGTACACCCAGCCGTTCTGCTCGAACTCCGGGTCCAGCTCGATCCCGAGCAGCCCTTCCTCGACCTTGACCAGCTCGTCGCCGCCGCCCTTGTTGCCGAAGACGGTGAGCGCACCCGCGAGCGTGACCTGCTTGGTCTTCGGGTCGTAGACGTGGATCTCGCCCTTGCCCTTGCCGATGTCGGGGTTGTTCCAGTCGGTGACCACGGGCTGCGAGGAGTCGGCACCGCCCCGGCCGATGTAGAACACCCGGCCGTCGGGCGCGGTGACCAGGCCGTGCGGCTCGCCGATCTGGTCGTTCTGCCCCGGCTGGTTGGGCTTGGTCAGCCGCTCCGCCGTGTAGTTGGCGTTGATGGTCGCCTTGCAGTCGGCCTGCTCCAGGCGCGTCGTCCACATCAGCGCGCCGCGCAGATGGGCCCGGAAGTCGGTCTCGTCGTACGACGACACCGTGCCGCCCATGCCGGTGTAGAAGGAGCGGCCGCCGTCGTAGTCCCGGCACCAACTGACCGGGTGATCCCAGCCGTTGGCACCCGCTCCCGGCTGGTAGCTCGACTCCCGGACCCGGGCCACCGTGTGGACCTCACCCGACGGGTTCTTCACCCAGTTCAGCCACTTGTCCGGGCGCTTCCACTGCACCGGAAGCTCCTGGGTGGCCGGATGCCGGCGGTCGCCGACCTCCACCGTCGCCCGCTGGACGGCCGCCGGGTTCGACGCGGCCGGCCGCGCCCCCACCAGACCGGTGAACCAGTCCGAGTACGGCTCCGCGCGCGCCGCGTCATGGATGCCGACGAACCCGCCGCCGGCCTCCATGTAGGCCTCAAGGCCCGCCTCCTGTTCCGCGTCGAGGACGTCGCCCCCGCCGGTGAGGAACACGATCGCGTTGAAGCGGCCGAGTCTCTTGTCGTTGGTGAACACCGAGGGATCATCGCTGGCTTCGACCTTGAAACGCCGGTTCGCCGGCCCCGACAGCCCGATCTCCTCGATGGCCTCGATCCCGGCGTTCACGACCGGCGACTCCTCCCCGGCCGCCGCGGAACCGTGGAAGATCAGCACCCGTACATTCGCGCCACCCGGCGGCGACTTGATCGACATCGTTGTCAGCGGGGGTTCCGGATGCGGGCCCGCGTGCGCGGGCCCGGACAGCAGTCCGGCGGTCAGGACTCCGGCGGCCACGGAGGCCGCCCGGACACGTCTTCCCTTGCTCAACCCTCGTAAGTGCATGGGCACCTCCTCGGTCACAGCAACACCGCCAAGGAAGCTAAACCCCTTTGCACGGCTCGCCAATACCTATGACCGGGATGGCCCCAACTTTGTCTTGAGTGTGGATAAACAGGAGCGCGGCCGGTACCGTCTCACAGGTTCATCACAGGTACGTCTGTCGTAAAAGCCTTACCAGGGTGGGGAGTTCCGCATGGACAGACGCAGCTTCAACCGGCGGGTCCTGCTGGGCGGCGCGGCCGTCGCGACATCGTTGTCCGTGGCGCCCGAGGCCATCGGCGCGGACCGGCCGGCCAGGACGGCACCGGCCGGGGGCGAGGTGAAGCGCATCAAGCTGTACGCCGAGAAGCTCGCCGACGGGCAGATGGGCTACGGCCTGGAGAAGGGCAAGGCGACCGTCCCCGGCCCGCTCATCGAGCTCAACGAGGGCGACACGCTGCACATCGAGTTCGAGAACACCATGGACGTGCCGGTGAGCCTGCACGTTCACGGCCTGGACTACGAGATCACCAGCGACGGCACGAAGCTGAACCGGAGCCATGTCGAGCCGGGCGGCACCCGCACCTACACCTGGCGCACCCATGCCCCCGGCCGCCGCAAGGACGGCACCTGGCGGGCGGGCAGCGCGGGTTACTGGCACTACCACGACCACGTCGTCGGCACGGACCACGGCACGCAGGGGCTCCAGAAGGGCCTGTTCGGCCCGGTCATCGTCCGCCGCAAGGGTGACGTCCTGCCGGACCGCACGCACACGGTCGTCTTCAACGACATGCTCATCAACAACAGGCCGCCGCACTCCGGGCCCGACTTCGAGGCCACGGTGGGTGATCGCGTCGAGTTCATCGTGATCACGCACGGCGAGTTCTACCACACGTTCCACATGCACGGTCACCGCTGGGCGGACAACCGCACCGGCATGCTGACCGGCCCCGACGACCCCAGCCAGGTCATCGACAACAAGATCACGGGCCCGGCCGACTCGTTCGGCTTCCAGGTGATCGCGGGGGAGGGGGTCGGCGCCGGTGCCTGGATGTACCACTGCCATGTGCAGAGCCACTCCGACATGGGGATGGTGGGTCTGTTCCTGGTGAAGAAGCCGGACGGCACGATTCCCGGCTACGACCCGCACGAGCACGGGGGTGATCACTCCGGGCACGATCGGCGGGAGCACGAGCACTGACGGTCGCGCGGCCACGAGAGCGCTCTCACCACCCGGTGCGGCCGGGGCTATCCTGATCCGCAACCGCAGGTGAGGAGCCCCGAAGTGACCGACACAGCGCCGCGTCCCACGCTGGAGGCCGTGGCCGCCCGGGCCGGTGTCTCGCGGGCCACCGTCTCCCGCGTGGTCAACGGCGGTGACGGAGTCAGGGACATCCTCGTCGAGCGGGTCCGCAAGGCGGTGGAGGAGCTCGGGTACGTGCCCAACCAGGCGGCCCGCAGCCTGGTGACCCGGCGGCACGACGCGATCGCGGTCGTCGTCGCCGAACCGGAGACCCGCGTGTTCGCCGACCCGTTCTTCGCGCTCCAGCTGCGCGGCATCAGCAAGGAACTCACGGCCCACGACAACCAGCTCGTCCTGCTGCTCACGGAGGGCCGGGACGACCACACCCGGGTCGGCCGGTACCTCGCCGGCGGGCATGTCGACGGGGCCCTCGTCTTCTCCCTGCACCTCGACGACCCGCTGCCGCAGCTGATCCAGCGGGCCGGCGTCCCCACCGTCTTCGGCGGGCGGCCCGGCTGGAGCGGAGACCGGCGCGGCGTGCTGTACGTCGACAGCGACAACCGCGGCGGCGCCCGTGACGCCGTCCGCCACCTGGCCGGCCTCGGCCGCACCCGTATCGCGCACATCACCGGCGCCCTCGACCAGACGTCCGCCGTGGACCGGCTGGACGGCTACCGGGACGTCATGGTGGACGCCGACCCGCGGCTGATCGCCGAGGCCGACTTCACCCCCGCCGGGGGCGAGCGGGCGATGCGCGAGCTCCTCGGCCGCTGCCCGGACCTGGACGCTGTCTTCGCCGCCAACGACCTCACCGCCGCGGGGGCGCTGCGCGTCCTGCGCGAGGCCGGACGGCGGGTCCCCGACGACGTCGCCGTGATCGGCTTCGACGACATGCTGCCCGTCGCGGAACAGACCGATCCGCCCCTCACGACGGTGCGTCAGGACATCGAGGAGATGGGCCGCCTGATGGCGCGCCTGCTGCTGCGGGGGCTCGACCGCGGTGCTCCTCAGGAGGGCGTCGGCGGCGCACCTTCCAGCGTCGTGCTGCCGACCACGCTGGTCCGGCGGGCGTCCGCGTAGCCCTCTGGTCCGGCGGATGTGCCTCAGCCCGGCTGCGGCTCGCTGCGGATCACCGCGAAACGCGCCCCGTAGGGATCCGTGAGCTTGGCGATGCGGCCCACGTCCGGCAGGTCCGTGGCGGGCATCCGGACCGCGCCGCCCAGTTCCCGGGCCCGGGCGACGGTGGTGTCCGGGTCGGTGACCTCGAAGTACGGCAGCCAGTGCGCCTCCTCCTCGGCCGGGGCGTCGGCCAGCGGGACGACGCCGCCGAACATGGCGTCCTCGCTCTCCCCGGCCGGGACGAGGGTGGTGTAGGTACCGCCGGGGAAGTCGACGCCGAAGGTCTCCAGGCCGAGCACCGAGTGGTAGAAGGCGGCAGCGGCCGGGACGTCCGCCGTGTACAGCTCCAGCCAGCACAGCGAGCCGGGCTCCCGGACGACGTCCAGGCCCTTGTTGCGGCCCGGCTGCCACAGGCCGAAGGGCACCCCGGCCTGGTCGGCGAGGATCGCCATGCGGCCCAGGTCCTGCACGTCCATCGGCTGTATCCGCACCGAGCCGTGCGCCTGCCCGGCCGCCCGCGCCGTGGCGTCCGCGTCCGGGGCCTGGAAGTACACCGTCCAGGAGGGCGGGCCCTGCTCCGGGGTGGTCTGCATGCCACCGGCGGCGGTCCTGCCGTCGAGCTGGAAGAGGCCGTATCCGCCGACCTCGGGCCCACCCGGCTGGAACCGCCAGCCGAACAGGGCGCCGTAGAAGGCGGCGGCGCCCTCGATGTCGGGGGTGCCGAGATCGATCCAGTTCGGAGCGCCGGTCACATAACGGGTGGTGAGCATCGTCGGTCTCCTCGCACAGGTTCCGTCGTCTGCTCTGCCGAGTCTCGCACCGCCCACTGACAAGCGCCGCCGGAGCGCCGCCGGGGCGTGATGCCGGGATTCCGCGCGCCGCCGTGCGTCGGCCCGTCCGGCGGGCGACCATCAAGGTGGCCGGAGGCCCGTCAATGCGGTGTTGATCCCGCGTTGATCGAACGTTTTTCGCCGTCCGGAACGCTTCTGGCCATGCACATCGACACCATGATCTCGCCCGAACTCGCCTGGCAGCAGGAGGCGTTGTGCGCGCAGACCGGGGCGGACTTCTTCTTCCCCGAGCCCGGCAGTTCGGTACGGGAGGCCAAGCGGATCTGCGGCCTGTGCCCGATCCGTGACGCCTGCCTCGAGTACGCGATGGACAACGACGAGCGCTTTGGTGTCTGGGGCGGTCTGTCGGAGAAGGAGCGGCTGGAACTGCGGCGTACGTCGCGCTAGCCGCGTGCTCCTGCCCGGGGGGGGGCGGGAGGGCGTGCGGAACGCCGGGGCCCCGGCCGCTCGTGGCGGTCGGGGCCTTTGAGTCGTGCGGCCGGACGGACCGGGTCGGCCGTCAGGCGCCGGTGGCGCCGGCCCGGGCCGCCATGCGGGCCTTGCGCGCGGCCAGCTTCTCGTCGAACTTCGTCGCCTCGCTGTCCAGGCCGCCCATGTACAGGCCGAGTTCCTCCTGTGCCTTGCGGCCCTCGGCACCCAGGCCGTCGATCTCCATGATCTTCAGGAAGCGCAGCACCGGCTGGAGTACGTCGTCGTGGTGGATGCGCAGGTTGTAGACCTCGCCGATCGCCATCTGCGCGGCGGCGCGCTCGAAGCCGGGGATGCCGTGGCCGGGCATCCGGAAGTTCACGACCACGTCCCGTACGGCCTGCATGGTCAGGTCGGGGGCGAGCTCGAACGCCGACTTCAGGAGGTTGCGGTAGAAGACCATGTGCAGGTTCTCGTCGGTCGCGATGCGGGCCAGCATGCGGTCGCAGACCGGGTCGCCGGACTGGTGGCCGGTGTTGCGGTGCGAGATGCGGGTGGCCAGCTCCTGGAAGGCGACGTAGGCGATCGAGTGGAGCATCGAGTGCCGGTTGTCCGACTCGAAGCCCTCGCTCATGTGCGACATGCGGAACTGCTCCAGCTTGTCCGGGTCCACGGCGCGCGAGGCGAGCAGGTAGTCCCGCATCACGATGCCGTGCCGGCCCTCCTCGGCCGTCCAGCGGTGCACCCAGGTGCCCCAGGCGCCGTCGCGGCCGAAGAGGCTGGCGATCTCGTGGTGGTAGCTGGGCAGGTTGTCCTCGGTCAGCAGGTTCACGACGAGCGCGATGCGGCCGATCTCGGTGACCTTCGACTGCTCCTTGTCCCAGGCCTCGCCGTCCTCGAAGAGGCCGGGGAAGTTGCGCGCGTCGCTCCACGGCACGTACTCGTGCGGCATCCAGTCCTTGGCGACCTTCAGATGCCGGTTGAGCTCCTGCTCGACCACTTCCTCCAGTGCGTACAGCAGCTGAGCGTCGGTCCAGGCGCCGGCGGGGCTGCCGAGATGGGGAGTGGTGATCGTCATGGACTCTCCAGGGGGACATGCGTACGAGCGGTGAGCGGTAACCTACGGCATCGTAGGCTACGTTCCCGTAGGTTACGATGCCGTAGGTTAAGGGTGCTGTAAAGGCCGCTGATCAGCGGGGGCGCTCAGCCGCGCCCCACCGCCCCCGGGAGCCGCAGGTCGAGAGGCTGGGACGGGGCGTCCCGCCTCCTCAGGCGTACAGCCCCCGCAGCCGCACCGAGAGGCATGTCACACACCCCTCGAGCTTCTCGAACTCGCTGATGTCCACGACGACCGGTTCGTACCCGAGGTCCGCGAACAGCTCCGCGGTCTTCGGCGCGCTGGCCGCCATCAGCAGTTTGTCACCGCCGAGCAGCACGACGTGCGAACCGGCCTCCTCCGGCACCGGCAGGAAGCGCGCGAACAGCGACGGCGCGTCCATCTTCGGGATGTGCCCGATGACCGTCCCGTCGGGAAGCGCCGTGACGGCCGACTTCAGGTGCAGCACCTTGGTCACCGGTACGGCGACGACCCGCGCGCCCAGCGGTTCGAAAGCGGCCCGCAACTGCTGGACGCCGGCTGCGTTGGTGCGTCCGCCCCGGCCCACGTACACCGTGTCGCCGATCTTCAGGACGTCGCCGCCCTCCAGTGTGCCCGGCTCCCAGATCCAGTTCACCGAGCAGCCCAGACCGGCCACGGCCTCCTCGACCCCGGCGGTCTCGTCACGCCGGGACTCGGCGCCCGGGCGGGCGATCAGGGCCACGTTCTTGTACATCACGACCGTGTCCTCGACGAACACCGAGTCCGGGCAGTCGTCGGCCGGGTCCACCTCGACGGTCTCCCAGCCGTGCGTGCGCAGGGCCGCCACGTACGCCTCCCACTGCTCGACCGCGAGGTCGGCGTCGACCCTCTCCCGCTCGATGTGGGTCACCAGCCCCTCGGCAAGACGCGGGCTGGGGCGGCGGACGAGGGCCTTCTTGCTGGGCACGAGCGTGACTCCGTATCGGATGGGACGTGTCTGGACGGCGCCGACGGAGCCTCCGGGGTCGACCGGAACCCATCGGGCGTCGGCCGACCATCATGCAGGGCGATCCCGGAAGACGACACCCCTGGGGGAGGGGAGGGGAGGGGAGGGGAGGGGAGTGAGTGGGCAGGGGGGCGGGGGAGGCCGGCCTTGGCAGGCAGCGGGGGTGAGTGCCTGTGTCCTGGCCGTGGCCTGCACCCCGGCCCGGCGCCTCAGCGCATCAGTGGGGCGGACACCGCTCCCGACTCGGGCGGCTCCGGACCGCCACCTCAGTGGACACTCGGGGGCGAACGCCGATTCCAGGCCGGTCCGCTGCGAGCCTGACCGCACGTGGTCCGACCGGTGCCTCAGGGGGGCATCCGGACGAGCGCCGATTCCAAGCCCGGTCCGCCGCCGACGCCGCCTGTGCCCGGCCCGGCCCGGGCCTGTGCCCGGCCGCTCCGTACGCCGCGCCGCCGGCGTGTCCGATGAGAGTCGTCGTGGGTCGGCAGGCCCGGCCGAGACTCGCGCCCGGCCGGGTATCAGAGCGTGAAGGCGTCGCTGCCCCGGGCTCACACCACCGGCTCGGCACCCTCCGGGGCGCTTCGCTGGGCCGGTGTCGTCGCGGTGTCGGCACGCTCGGGCGTGTCCGGGCGGAGGCATTCGATCTGGTAGTCGCCGGTGTCGGGGTCGCGGACCACCCCGTGGGTCTCGCTGCCGAAGCCGGGGAAGCGGCGGTCGAAGGACTCCAGCGCGGTCAGGTACCGCAACAGAGGACCGTCCGCGGCGCCGACGCTCTCGCCCGGCATGAGGACGGGGATGCCGGGCGGCGTGACCGTGACCATGGCCGCGGCGACCCGGCCGGGCGCGTCGGTGAGACGGATCCGCTCCGTGCCGCCGCGGATCAGGCGCTGGTAGCACAGCTGGGGCGGGACGACGGGCTCCGGCAACTCCCGGAAGGCGGTGTCGAGGAGCTCGACCAGACGGAGGTCGCGCAGATGGTCGTGCATCTCCTGGCACAGCTCGCGCAGGCTCCGCCCGGAGTAGCGCCGCGGATGCTCGGCGACCAGCGCGGGCAGCACCCGGTCCAGCGGCGCGCCACCGTCGTAGAGGTCCTTGAAGTCCATCAGGGCGTCCAGCAGCGTGCCCCACTTGCCCTTGGTGATGCCCATGGAGAACAGCACCAGCGTGGTGTAGCTGTCGGTCTTCTCCACGACGATGCTCCGCGTCCCCAGATACGCGGTGAGCACCCGCGCGGGAATGCCCCAGTCGGACACCTCACCCGCGGCGCTGATCCCCGGGCAGGTCAGGGTGACCTTGATCGGGTCGAGCATGCAGTAGCCGTCCGTCAGCCCCGGGAAGCCGTGCCAGTCCGCCCCGGGTCGGAGATGCCAGCAGGACGGTTCCGTCCGCAGCAGATCAGCCGGGGCCTCGTCGAAGGGCAGGCGCGCCCCGCTCTCCGGGTCGGTCACCTCGGCCGGCTGCCACACGCCGAAGAACCAGGGCGGCCGGTCCCCGGCGGCCTCGATCCGCCGCCCGATGCGCACCATCTCCTGGCGGAACCGCACCGCCTCGGTCACCGCCTCGTCGACCAGCCACTGCCCCTGCGGACCGTCCATCATCGCCGTGGCCACGTCCAGCGAGGCGATCATCGGGTACAGCGGCGACGTGGTGCCGTGCATCATCAGCGCCTCGTTGAACCGCTCGTGCTCCACCGGCGCCCTGGGCGCGGGTCGGACGTGCACCATCGCGCTCTGCGACAGCGCCGCCAGCAGCTTGTGCGTGGACTGCGTCGCGAAGACCGTCGGCCGGTCGGGCCCGGGGAAGCTCTCCTCGTCCACCGACATGCCGTAGCGCCCGGCGTACAACGGGTGGAAGCGGGCGTAGGCGAACCACGCCTCGTCGAAGTGCACCCGGGGCGTGCCGGCGGAGAAGGCCCGGGCCGCCGCCACCGCGTCGCAACACAGCCCGTCGTACGTGGAGTTGGTGAACACCGCGTACTGCGCGCGCGCTGACACGGCGTCCCTCGTCAGCGGACTCGCGGCGATCCGTGCCGCCACCGAGTCCGCCGCGATCTCGGCCGGCGGCAGCGGTCCGGCGAGGCCGTAGCCGTTGCGGGTGGGGACCAGGTACACCGGCCGGGCGCCGGAGACGACCAGACCGTGCAGGACCGACTTGTGGCAGTTGCGGTCCACCAGGGCGATCTCGTCGCGGGTGACGCTGAAGTGGCCGACCAGACGGTTGCAGGTGGAGTCGCCGTGCAGCACGAAATACGTGTGCTCGGAGCCGAAGACCCGTGCGGCGTTGCGCTCGGCCTCGCCGATGGGCCCGGTGTGCTCGAACAGTGAGCCGAGCTCCTCGACCGAGATCGACAGGTCGCTGCGCAGCAGCCGCTCCCCGAAGTAGTCGTGGAACGCCCGGCCCACGGGCGACTTCAGGAAGGCGACACCGCCCGAGTGCGCGGGGGTGTGCCACGAGTACTCGTGCGCGTCGTCGAAACGGCGCAGCGCCTTGAAGAACGGCGGCAGCAGGGCGTCCTGGTAGCCGCGAGCGGCGGTGGTGATCCGCCCCGCGATGAACGCCGGCGTGTCCTCCAGCGGCCACACGTAACCCACCACCGACTGCGACACCCACAACGGCAGATCGCGCAGCCCCTCGTCCGCCATGACCAGGAACACCGGCAGGTTCTGGAAGCGGCGCCCGATCCTGCGCAGCACCGCCGCACCTCCCGGTTCACCGTCGGCCCCCGGCCCCGGCGGAAGATCCCAGGCGACCACGGCGGCGGCGAGACCGGCCTCGGTCCTGAGCACCGCCTCGGCGTCGGCGACGCTCACCACCCACCGGACCCGTAAGCCGCGCCCCTGGATCGCCTCGGCGATCCTCGCCAGCTGCCCGGCGGCCGCACCCCCGTCCTCCGGACGCTCCGCCACCGCCACCAGAACCGTGCTGTCGGTCATCTCGCCCCCTCCGGTGGCCCCGCGCCACCTCCGCACCCCAGTGTTCGCGGGCCCGCACGCCTGATCGGCCGACGGGGTGTCAAACCACCCCATCGGTCCATGACCCGGGCCGGACCTTGACGTGTCAACGCCCCCACGACCGGCGTCCCTTCGGAGTACCTGATCAACCGTCTTGCAGATGATTCACCTGGCCGCAGCCCGTGCCGATCTCCCGAGGCGTCGTTGGACGAAGTGATCCCGGCCGAACCGGCCAGGACCGAACCAGCGGAAGGAAACCGACAGAGATGTACGGCACGCGGCGTATCGCGGTGGTGGCCTCGATCGTGGGGATGCTGATGGCTGTTCCCGCCGGAATGGCCACGGCCCATGCCGGGGACGGCGACGCGGGGGCGGGCGGTGTGCTGTCCAACCTCTCCGGCAGGAACTCCTCCGGCCACGCCAACCTCTGCGGCACGGGCAAGGTGGCGCTGTTCAAGGAGCGCACCTGTGTGGCCGAGGACGACGGCAAGGGCGGCGGGGACCAGGCCGGCCCCAGCGGCGGCGTCCTGTCCAACCTGCTCTTCGCCCGGAACGCCTCGGGCCACAGCAACAACTGCGGCAACGTGACGGTGGCGGTGTTCAGCAAGACCACCTGCGTGACCAAGGACCGCTCCGGTCGCTGACGGCCGCACCGACTCAGTGAAGAGAGGGGCCTCGATGTCGTCGACTTCCTTGTGCGTGGGCGTGGTGGCGCCGCTGACGGGTCGACTGGCCCCTCTCGGGTCACCGTTGTCGTACGCGCTGCGCAGGCTGGCGCCCCGGCTCGCGCGCATCCGCAACGGCGGCCGCCGCTACGAGGTGACCGTCGCCGTGCGCGACAGCCGCTCGGATCCCGACGCGGCCCGGCAGGCCGTTCGGGACCTGGCCGGCGCCGACGGCGCGAACCTCGTGCTCACCATGGCCGGGACCCGGGTGCTGCCCGCCGTCACCGACGCCTGTGAGGAGGCCGGGGTCCCCTGTGTGTCGACCACGTTCCCCTGGCAGGCGTACGTCGACGCGCGCGGTGCCGAGCCGGGGCACCGCTTCCGGTGGACGTACCACTTCGCCTGGGGACTGGACGACATCGCCGCCGTCTTCGCCGACCTGTGGGAGCGCGTCGACGACTCGGGCGCCGTCGGCTGCCTGTGGAACGACGACCTGCAAGGGCGGCTGCTGCGGCACGACCGGTACGGCTTCGCGCCGGTGACCTCCCCGCGCGGGCACACCCTGGTCGACCTCGGCGCCTACCGGGAACCGTCCGACGGATTCCCCGCACAGGTCGGACGGCTGCGGGAGCACGGTGCCGGCCTCGTCACCAGCGCCGCCACCGCCACCGACCTCGCCCTCTTCCACCGCCAGGCCCGTAAGGCGGGGCTGCGTCCGCGGCTGATCACCTGCTCGCGCTGGCTGACGTACCCGCACACGCACACCACCCCCGCCCCCGACGTCCACGGCGAACTGGCCGACGCGCGCGTGGCCACCCTCGTCTACTGGAGTCCGGGCCACCCCTACCGCTCCGGCCTGGACGGCACCACCTGCGCCGAACTCGCCCACGCCTACCGGCAGGACACCGGTGCCGGCTGGCTCCAGCCCCTCGGCCTCGCCCACGCCCTGGTGGAGACCGCCCACCACGCCCTCACCGTCGCGGCCGATCCCACCGACCGGGCGTCCGTCGCGCAGGCCCTCGCCGGCACGAGCCTCGACACCATCGCCGGCACCCTCGACTGGACCCGCGGACCGGCCCCGAACATCGCCCTGCTGCCGCTGGTCGGCGGGCAGTGGCAGCACGGCCCGGACGGCCCGCTCCTCGCCGTCGTCAGCAACACGGCGCTCCCGGGCGTCCCGCTCACCGGTGAGCTCACCCCGGCACGGTGACGGCCGATGCCGCCACGGCCCGCCGCAGGTGCTCCGCGGTGAACGAGCCCGGCGCGTCCAGGAGTTGTCGCGGCGTCCCCTCGAACACGATCTCGCCGCCGTCCCGGCCGCCGTCCGGGCCGAGGTCGATCACCCAGTCGGCCCGGGCGACCACGTCCAGGTTGTGCTCCACGACGACGACCGTGTTGCCCGTGTCGACCAGCCGGTCCAGCAGGGCGACGAGTCCCTCCACGTCCGCCATGTGCAGCCCGGTCGTCGGTTCGTCGAGCACGTAGACCGCGCCCGTCCTGTGCAGCCGCGTGGCCAGCTTGATGCGCTGCCGCTCCCCGCCGGAGAGCGTGGAGAGGGGCTGGCCGAGCGTCAGATACGTCAGTCCGACGTCCCGCAGGGTGCGCAGCCGGCGCCGTACGCCCGTGTCGTCGAAGAAGCCGAGGGCCTGCTCGGCCGTCATCTCGAGGATGTCGGCGATGGAGCTGCCGTTCACGGTCAGCCGCAGTACCTCCTCCTTGAAGCGCCGCCCCTCGCAGTCGTGGCAGGTCGTCGTCACCGGGTCCATGAAGGCGAGGTCGGTGTAGATGATGCCCCGGCCCTCGCAGGTGCCGCAGGCGCCGCCGGAGTTGAAGCTGAAGAGGCCCGCCTCGGCCCCCGTCTCGCGGGCGAAGATCTTCCGTACGGTGTCCATGATCCCCAGGTAGGTCGCCGGAGTGGACCGTCCCGAGATCCCGATCGACGACTGGTCGACGACCACGGCGTCGGGGTGCGCGGCGGTGAACTCCCCGACCAGGGTGCTCTTCCCCGACCCCGCCACCCCGGTCACGGCGGTGAGCACACCGGCCGGGAACCGCACGGTCACGTCGCGCAGGTTGTGCCGGTCGGCGCCCTTGACCCACAGCTCGCCGTCGGCCTGCCGTACCTGTTCCTTGACCACCGTACGGCGGCGCAGACAGCGCCCGGTGAGGGTGTCCGAGACGGCCAGTTCGGCCGGTGTGCCCTCGAACACCACGCGGCCGCCCTCGGAGCCGGCGCCCGGCCCCATGTCGACGACGTGGTCGGCCAGCGCGATGACGTCCGGGTCGTGCTCGACGACCAGCACGGTGTTGCCCTTGTCGCGCAGCCGCAGCAGCAGATCGCCGAGGCGGCCCACGTCGCGCGGGTGCAGGCCGACGCTCGGCTCGTCGAAGATGTACGTCATCCCGGTCAGGCTGGAGCCGAGGTGCCGCACCGTCTTCAGCCGCTGCCCCTCCCCGCCGCTGAGGGTCGCCGTCTCCCGGTCGAGGCTGAGATAGCCGAGGCCGATCGCCTCGACGCGCTCCAGCGCGGCCACGGCCGCCCGCGCGATCGGCCCGGCCACCGGGTCGTCGATCTCCTTCAGTACGGCGATCAGGTCCGTGATCTGCATCCGAGTGCAGTCGGCGATGTTCCGGCCGCCGATCCGGGTGGCGAGCGCCGCCGCGTTGAGCCGGGCTCCCCGGCAGACCGGGCAGGCGCCCTCCACCAGGAAGTCCCGCACCAGGTCGCGGGTCTTCTGGCTCATGGCCGACAGGTCCCGCTTCAGGTAAAGCCGCTCGAAGCGGTCGGCCAGCCCCTCGTAGTCGGTGGTCCAGGTGCCGCCGCTGCCGTTGACGGTGACCTTGCTGCCGGGCCGTCCCCGCATCAGGAACTCGCGCTCGGCGGCGGTGAACCGCCCCACCGGCTTGTCCGGGTCCAGGTCGGCGCTGTTGGTGTACGCCTGGCCCTGCCAGGTGCTCGCGGCGAACGGCGGGAAGCGGACCGCCCCGTCCGCGAGGGAGCGGTCCGGATCCAGGATGCGGTCCCAGTCGGGCCGTACCGTCCGGCCCAGGCCGTCGCACTCGGGGCACATGCCCGACGGGTCGTTGAACGAGTACGCGGTCGCCGGTCCGGCGCTCGGGGTGCCGTGCCGGGAGAACAGCACCCGGATCACCGAGTAGATGTCCGTCATGGTGCCGACGGTCGACCGGGAGTGGCCGCCGACCGGCCGCTGGTCGACGACGATCGCGGGGGAGAGGTCCTCCAGGCCGTCCGCGTGCGGCCGCTCGTACTTGGGCAGCCGGTTGCGGACGAACCACGGGTACGTCTCGTTCAGCTGGCGTTGCGACTCCACCGCGATCGTGTCGAAGACGACGGACGACTTCCCCGACCCCGAAACGCCGGTGAACACGGTCAGCCGGCCTTTCGGGATGCGGAGGGTGACGTCCTTGAGGTTGTTCTCGCGGGCTCCGGTCAGGGTGATGACATCGTGGCGGGTGACATCGTGCGTGAAGTCGGTCATGCCACCGACGCTAGGCGGAAAACCCGACAGCCTCTGGCGTGATTTCCTTCAGTTCCCCGTCCTCCAGCAGCAGCCAGCGCGTGATGCCGATCGACTCCAGGAACGGCAGGTCGTGACTGGCCACGATCAGCGCCCCCTCGTACGACTCCAGGGCCGTGGTCAGCTGCCGCACGCTCGCCATGTCCAGGTTGTTGGTCGGTTCGTCCAGCATGAGCAGCTGCGGCGCGGGCTCGGCCAGCATCAGCGCGGCCAGTGCCGCCCGGAAGCGTTCGCCGCCGGACAGCGTCGCCGCCTTCTGGTCGGCCCGGGCACCCCGGAACAGGAAGCGGGCCAGCCGCGCCCGCACCCGGTTGTTGGTGGCGCCGGGCGCGAACCGGGCCACGTTCTCGGCCACGGTCAGCTCGCCGTCGAGGACGTCGAGCCGCTGCGGCAGGAACCGCAGCGGGACGTGTGCCGTCACCTCCCCCGACTCCGGAGCGAGCTCCCCGGTGATCGTGCGCAGCAGTGTCGTCTTGCCCGCGCCGTTGCGCCCGATCAGCGCGACCCGCTCGGGTCCGCGCAGGTCGAAACCGCCGTCCACGCGGGCGCCGTACCGGAGCCGGAGATCGAGGAGGGTCAGGACGTTGCGGCCCGGCGGCACGGCCGTGTACGGCAGGTCGACACGGATCTCGTCGTCGTCCCGTACGGCCTCCGCCGCCTCGTCCAGCCGCTCCCTGGCCTCGGCGAGCTTCTCCTCGTGCATGATCCGGTGCTTGCCCGCGGACTCCTGCGCCGCGCGCTTGCGCGCCCCCATGACGATCTTCGGCTCACGCTTCTGGTCCCACATCTTCTGCCCGTACCTCTTGCGGCGGGCCAGCTTCATCTGGGCGTCGGCCAGTTCGCGCTTCTGCTTGCGGAAGTCGGCCTCGGCGACGCGCACCATGCGCTCGGCCGCGTCCTGTTCGATCGCGAGGGCCTCCTCGTAGTCGGAGTAGTTGCCGCCGTACCAGGTGATCTCGCCGGAGCGCAGATCCGCGATCTGGTCGACGAGGTCCAGCAGTTCCCGGTCGTGGCTGACGACGACCATCACGCCCGGCCAGGACTCGACGGCCGCGTACAGCCGCCTGCGGGCGTACAGGTCGAGGTTGTTGGTCGGCTCGTCGAGCAGCAGTACGTCGGGCCGGCGCAGCAGCAGCGACGCCAGCCGCAGCAGCACCGACTCGCCGCCCGACACCTCGCCGATCGTGCGGTCCAACCCGACGTGGCCCAGGCCGAGTTCGCCGAGGGTGGCCAGGGCGCGCTCCTCCACGTCCCAGTCGTCGCCGACGGTCTCGAAGTGCGCCTCGGAGACGTCGCCCGCCTCGATGGCGTGCAGGGCGGCCCGCCGGTCGGCGATGCCGAGCGCCTCGTCGACGCGCAGGGTGGTGTCGAGCGTGACGTTCTGCGGGAGGTAACCGACCTCGCCGGCCACGCGTACGGTGCCGTCGGCCGGGGCGAGTTCACCGGCGATCAGCTTCAGCAGGGTGGATTTCCCCGACCCGTTGACGCCGACCAGGCCGGTCCGGCCCGGGCCGAAGGCCACGTCGAGGCCCTCGAAGACGGGGGTGCCGTCGGGCCAGGTGAAGGCGAGGGAGGTGACGGTGATGGAAGTAGGCATGCGGGCCTCTTTCGCGGTTGCTTGATGCGGTCAGGGGCAAACGCGTATCGAGACACCTGCGACCAGGGAGGAGGGCTCCAGGGGGCAGAGATGAAGCCCTGTACCGGAGGACGGCTCGAACGCCGAGGTCGCACGCAGCGCACACACCAGACATGGGTGACGCGGTGTCTCAGGACCTCAGACGAGCAACGTCCTTCTCCAATCGGCGGCAACAGGACGCTGTACAACGTACGAGGGGGCGTCGGGGCTGTCAACGAATTAACGTGAGACCCGATCTCCCCGCCCGAGGAGGCCCCCCGTGCCCGACGGCCCGCTCTCGCTGCCGGCCCGGCTCTGCCTGCTGGCCTGGGACCCCGCGCGGCCGGCCGGCACCGGCAGCGCCCACCTGTCCGGCCCGGTGCGGGCCGGTGCCCTCACCGAGTTGGCCCGGCACGGCCTGCTCGTCGACGAGGACGGCATCGCCACGCCGGTCGACCTGGACTCCCGCACCGGTGACGCGGTCCTCGACGGGCTTCTGGAGCTCGTCCGCGAGTCGTGCCCGCACCCCTGGCGGACCTGGGTGACGCTGCGGTCGCGGGTGACCCTCGACGCGGTGCGGGCGCAGCTGGTGGCCGAGGGGTATCTGCGGGCGGAGAAGAAGCGGGTCCTCGGGGTGTTCCCGTCCGTGGAGTACGCGCTGGAGCGCGTCGCCGCCGTGGAGGCGCTGCGGGAGGAGACGCGTGGGATCCTCCGGGGCCCGCTGCCGGTCGCCGGCGTCTCCGAGCGGGACGCGGCCGTGGCGACGCTGGCCGCCTCGGCGGAACTGCTCCCCGGAGAGGACGTCCGCGCCCACGAGCAGCGCGTGCGCGAGCTGGCGGAGCGTGGGGTGTGGTCGGTGCCCGGGCTCGGGGAGATCGTCCGCGAGATCCGTACGGCACTGGCCGCGACGGTGACGGCAACCGCTCTGCCCTGACCCACGTCCACGTCGGATTCCTGCCGGCCACGGCCCGTCAGCCGCTGGTTGAGTTGCCCGCATGACGAACCAGACCGACCGAGCCCTGGCCTTCCGTGCCCTGCACATCCCCGGATCCCCGCTGGTCCTGCCCAATGCCTGGGACGCGGTGAGCGCCCGCCTCGTCGAGGACGCCGGTGCCGCAGCGGTGGCGACGACCAGCGCCGGGCTCGTCTGGGCGCTCGGCGCGCCGGACGGCGAGCGGGTGGACCGCCCCACGGCCCTCGCCGCCGTCGCCCGCATCGCCGAGGCCGTGACCGTCCCCGTGACGGCGGACATCGAAAGCGGCTACGCCGAGGACACCGAGGGCCTCGCCGGCACCGTCCGCGCCGTTATCGCCGCAGGAGCGGTGGGCGTGAACATCGAGGACGCGCGCTACGGCGCCGGAACGGGCGGTCCGCTGCGGGACGTCGGCGAGCAGGCCGAGCGAATCGCCGCCGTCCGTGAGGCGTCCGACGCGGCGGGCGTGCCGTTGTTCGTCAACGCCCGGACGGACACCTTCCTGAGCGGCGTCGGGGGAGTCGACCTCACCCTGGAACGGGCCGCCGCCTTCCGCGCCGCCGGTGCCGACGGGATCTTCGTCCCCGGGGCCGTCGACCCGGGGATCGTCAAGGAGCTGGCGGACGGCGTCGACGGGCCGCTGAACGTCATGGCCGGACCCGGCGCACCGACGGTCGCCGAACTGGCCGCCCTGGGCGCCGCCCGGGTCAGCGTGGGCTCGGGCATCGCCCAGGCCGCCCACGCCCTGGTCCGCCGGGCCGCGCGGGAGCTGCTGGACACGGGGACGTACCGGTCACTGGCGGACGGACTCGACTACGGCGAGGTCAACGCCCTGCTGGAGCGGGAACGTTAGCCCGGCCCGCGCAGCTCAGCACGCGTCCCGCATCAGCTCCGCCAGGTCGTGGTCCAGATCCAGCTGGAGGTGCTCCAGGCCGACCGGCACCAGCTCGCTCGTGGCCTCCAGGAACCGGCGCACCTCGCCGGAGCGGACGTGCACCACGGCGGTGCCCTCGGGGGCGTGGAACTCCAGCACCGTGCGGTCGTACCCGTACGGCCGCACCCGCACGTCGCCGTGGCCCTCGGCGTTCCTGAGGCCCGCGGCGAGCAGCTCGCGGGAGAAGGTCCAGCAGACCTCGACACCCTCCAGCGTGGCCGGGGCGGGGAAGGTCATACGGACGGCGAACGGATCACGCCGGTCGTAGTGGAGCGTCGCGGGAATGCTCGGCATACGCGGCGCGGCGGCGACGAGGCGGGCCTCCACGGGCTGCTCGATGACGATGGACAACGCCTTGCTCCCTTGTGACGGCTGGACGGGACACTTCCGGGCGGATGAGGCCGGGCACTGGAAGAGACGACGGAATCAGCCAATCCGTGCACACGAAGTGCGAGTGACCTCTGTCACCGCGTTCATGCACGGGAGTGACGAGGCTCTCCTCGTGTGCCCCGCACGGCACTTGTCGCGCCCACCGGAACACCCCCCGGGCCCGGGCGACGCCATCTGGACGGCGCCGGGGTGGCGGGCTAGCTTCGCCAGCCATGAGGCGCTTGGGGAGCACGCGACGGACGGGACGGACACGGAGCAGGGCGACCGGAGTGGCGGCGGGCGCGGCAGCACTGGCCGCACTCGCGGCCCTGACCGCCGTGCCGGCGCAGGCGCACGAGCCGGAGCGCCGGATGCCGCACTGGGAGCTCAAGGACACCGGCACTCCGGACGTACGGTTCCGCGGCCTGGCCGCCGTCAGCCGGAACACCGCCTGGCTCGCCGGGACCGGCGGCACCGTCCTGCGCACCACCGACGGCGGCGCCACCTGGCGGAACGTCTCGCCCCCGGGCGCGGCGGAGTTGCAGTTCCGGGACGTCGAGGCGTTCGACGCGCGCCGGGCCGTGGTCCTGGCCATCGGCGAGGGCGAGGCGTCCCGCGTGTACCGCACCGACGACGGCGGGATGACCTGGACGGAGTCCTTCCGCAACACCGACCCGAAGGCCTTCTACGACTGCCTGACCTTCTTCGACCACCGCCACGGCCTCGCGATGAGCGACCCGGTGGACGGAAAGTTCCGCATCCTGTCGACCCGCGACGGCGGCAGCACCTGGGAGGTGCTGCCGGACGAGGGCATGCCGGCCGCGCAGGAGGGCGAGGCCGGGTTCGCCGCGAGCGGCCAGTGCCTGGTCGCCTCCGGGCCGAAGGACGTCTGGCTCGCCACGGGCGGGGCCGCGCACGCGCGCGTGCTGCACTCCGCCGACCGGGGACACACCTGGACGGCCACCGCCACGCCCCTCCCGGCGGGCGACCCGGCCCGCGGCGTCTTCGCGCTGGCCTTCCGCGACCGCACCCACGGTCTCGCCGTCGGCGGCGACTTCACCCCCGGCCGGCCCTCACCGAACGCCGCCGCGCACACCGGCGACGGCGGCCGCACCTGGCGCACCGCCGCCACGCCCCCGCCCGCCTACCGCTCCGGCGTCGCCTGGCTCCCGCACAGCCGCACCGCCGCCCTCGCCGTCGGACCCACCGGCACGGACCTCACCACGGACGGCGGCCGCACCTGGCGCACGGTCGACACCGGCTCCTACGACACCGTCGACTGCACCCCGGACCATGGGTGCTGGGCGGCCGGCGAGAAGGGGCGGGTTGCCCGCCTGGAGCATTGAGCGCGCGGTATGCCCTGATTGTTGGCAGTGTGGGTACTCGTTCACTGAAGGCGAAAGGAAGTGAGCGGTCATGCCACGCGGTTCGAGCTCCAAGCGGGAGCGCCAGTACGAGCACATCAAGAAGAGCGCGCAGGACCGGGGCGAGAGCACCGGCCGCGCCAAGGAAATCGCCTCGCGGACGGTGAACAAGGAACGCGCCCGCTCCGGCGAGTCGAAGACGGCCAGCCGCACCTCGACCAAGGACATGTCGTCCGGCAAGCGCGGCGGACAGCGGTCGGGCCAGGGCTCCCAGGGCCCCACCTACGACCAGCTGTACCAGGAGGCCAAGCGCCGCGGCGTCGAGGGCCGTTCCAACATGAACAAGAGCCAGCTCCAGCGCGCGCTGGGCAAGTGAGCGGCACGCCCTCGAGGCCGGCGGGACCCGCGAGTCCCGCCGGCCTCGCGCTGCCCACGGGCTCGGCATCCGAAAGGATCAGCCCATAGGCTCAGGGGCACCATGACGACCGTACGCATCCCCGAGGACTGGCCCGCCACCGAGGAACAGGCTCGCGCCGTCCAGGACGAACTGCGCGAGCGCGTGATCCTCGACGAACCGGGGCCGCCGCCCGGAACGGGCCGTGTGACGGGGGTCGACGTCGCCTACGACGACGAGCGCGATGTCGTCGCGGCGGCCGCGGTCGTCCTGGACGCGGCGACCCTCGACATCGTCGCCGAGGCCACGGCGGTGGGCCGGGTCTCCTTCCCCTACGTGCCCGGGCTGCTCGCCTTCCGGGAGCTCCCCACGGTCCTCGCCGCCCTCGACGCCCTGCCCTGCCCGCCCGGCCTGGTGGTCTGCGACGGCTACGGCCTCGCCCACCCCCGCCGCTTCGGCCTCGCCGCCCACCTCGGCGTCCTGACCGGCCTGCCCACGATCGGCGTCGCCAAGAACCCCTTCACCTTCACCTACGACGACCCGGACGCCCCACGCGGCAGTACCTCCGCGCTGCTCGCCGGCTCCGAGGAGGTCGGCCGCGCCCTGCGCACGCGCGACGGCGTCAAGCCGGTCTTCGTCTCCGTCGGCCACCGTGTGACCCTCGCGAACGCCTGCGCCCACACCCTCGCGCTGACCCCCGAGTACCGCCTCCCGGAGACCACGCGCCGGGCGGACGCGCTGTGCCGGAAGGCGCTGCGGGAGACCTACTCCGCCTGATCGGTCACGCTCCAGCGGCCCACCTCGCGGTACTCCGAGTCGTAGATCACCGACCCGTCCCCGGGGCCGAGCGCGTAGTGGCGCAGATTGCCGCCCCAGTACCTGAGGATCCGGCCCAGCTCGCCCGCCGGGTCCTCGGCCAACGCCGCGTCGTCCATGCGGACTTCGAGAAGGAATTTCATGCCTTCAATGGTTTCATTGAACTCCTTGTTGGCACTTTTCGAGCTGCCATCAGGAGCGGAGGGCGGAAAGTCTCAAACCGAGGGGCGGGTCCGCGGGGAACGGGGCGGCAGATCTGAGTACCGGCTCTGAGTACCTGTACGGATGCCTGGCCCCCGCCTCCGTCGGCAGGCTGGGGCACATGACAACGCACCGCGCACCCAAGCCTGTTGCCGGCCCGACCCAGACCGTCGAGCGGGCCGTCACCATAGGGCTGATCCTCGCCGTGCTGGCGGGGCTCGGCTGGATCGCCGGGATGATCTACACCATCGCCGAGTGGCCGCTGTAGGACCCTCAGCGGGTCGACGCGACGCGGAAGCGGATGCCCGCCGCACGCAGCCGGCCGATCAGCGCGTCGCCCATCGCCACTGCCGTGGTGACCTGACCCGCCGTCTTCGGAAGGTCGTCGAAGGCCAGGCACAGTGCCGACTCGGCGAGCATCTTCGCCGTCTCGTCGTAGCCGGGATCGCCGCCCGAGACCTCCGTGTACACCCGCCGGCCGCCGCCCTCGCCCACGAAGCGCAGGGAGAACCAGCTCTTCGCCCGCTTCTCGGGGCCCGGCCCGTCCCCGGGCTTGAGCCGGCCGGACAACCAGCGCCGCGCCGGCGGCACCTGGGCCGCCGCCACCAGGGCGCCGACGGCCGCGACACCGCCCACCGCGACGGGCAGGTGCCGGACGGCCGCGTACTGCCGGTAGCGGAAGTCGGGTCCGTACCGGTCGAGGGCCGACGCCGAACGCCGCACGATCTGCGGGTCGATCGTCGGCATCGGCAGCGCCCACGCGCCGACCTCCTTGGCGAACCGCGGCGCACCCGCCGGCGCGGACGCCCGCCGGCCCACCAGCCGCGGCTCGTGCCGCCGCCGGTCCCGCGCGGCCGCCGCCATCTCCCGCTGCCGCGCGAACTGGTTGAGGGCGGAGGCGAAGGTCCCGCCCGAGAACGCCGCGTCTGCGGTCACGAAGCCCTCCACGGTCAGCGGCACCTCCTCCGGGAGCTGCTGCACGGTGAAGTACACGCCCAGGTCGTGCGGGATCGAGTCGAAGCCGGCGGCGTGCACCAGCCGGGCCCCGGTCTCCCGCGCGCGGGCGTCGTGCTTCACGTACGTCAGGTCCACGAACTCGGGTTCGCCGCAGAGGTCGAGGTAGTCGGTCCCGGTGTCCGCGCAGGCGGCGACGAGTGCCTCGCCGTACGTCACGTACGGGCCGACCGTCGTGGCCACCACGCGCGCGTGCTCGGCGAGGGCGCGCACCGAGGCCGGGTCGGAGACGTCCGCCCGCAGCACCCCGACCTCCGCGCCGCCGGGCAGCCGCTCCCGCAGCCGCTCCAGCTTCTCCGCGCTGCGGCCCGCGACCGCCCACCGCAGCCCGTCGGGCGCGTGGGCGGCGAGGTACTCCGCGGTGAGCGCCCCGGCGAAACTCGTGGCTCCGAAGAGCACGATGTCGTACGGACGGTCCGTCGTTTTCAGCCTGCTCATGACACCCCTCGGTCGTGCAGCCCGTGCCGCTGTCGGTGGCCGAGGCTAGCGTGAGGAGTGCGGCACCCGACGACGAGCCCCGGCAGATTGCTAAGCGCTTGCTCGTTCAGCTCTTGTGCCGAGTGGAACGTGTTCTTAGCATCGCTGGTGTTACATCAGTTGTGTCACAGCACTGGGGGCTGGATGGCCACGGCAAGGACGCCAGGACAGGGCCCGCTCACCGGCGTGCGCGTCGTCGAGCTGGCCGGCATCGGGCCCGGCCCGTTCGCCGCCATGCTCCTGGCCGACCTCGGCGCCGACGTCGTGCGCGTGGACCGCCCCGGCGGCCCCGGCCTCGCGATCGACCCGGCGTACGACGTCACCAACCGCAACAAGCGCTCGGTGGTCGTCGACCTGAAGTCCCCGGACGGCCCCGCCCGTGTGCTCGACCTCGCCGCGCGCGCCGACATCCTGGTCGAGGGCTACCGCCCCGGGGTCGCCGAGCGGCTCGGCGTCGGCCCCGAGCCCTGCCACGCCCGCAATCCGTCCCTCGTCTACGGCCGGATGACCGGCTGGGGCCAGGACGGCCCGCTCGCCGACCGCGCCGGGCACGACATCGCGTACATCGCCCCCACCGGCACGCTCGGCATGATCGGCCGCCCCGACGAGCCGCCGGCGGTCCCGGCCAACCTGCTCGGCGACTACGCGGGCGGCTCCCTCTACCTCGTCGTGGGCGTCCTCGCCGCCCTGCACCACGCGCGCGCGACCGGCACCGGCCAGGTCGTCGACGCCGCCATCGTCGACGGCGTGTCCCACCTCGCCACGATGATCCACGGCATGCTCGCCGCCGGCGGCTGGCAGGACCGGCGCGGCGTCAACCTCCTGGACGGCGGCTGCCCGTACTACGGCACGTACGAGACGGCCGACGGGAGGTACATCGCCGTCGGCGCCCTGGAGCCCCGGTTCTACGAGGAGTTCCTCGCCCTCCTCGGCATCGATGACCAGGCCGCCGCCCGCAAGGACGTCACCCGATGGGGTGAGCTGCGCGAACGGGTCGCCGCCCGCTTCAAGAGCCGGACCAGGGACGAGTGGACGGCCGTCTTCGACGGCACCGACGCGTGCGTGGCGCCCGTGCTGTCACTGCGCGAGGCCCCGCACCACCCGCACCTGGCCGCCCGCGGCACCTTCACCGACCACGGCGGCATCACCCAGCCCGCCCCGGCCCCCCGCTTCTCCGCGACCCCGACCTCCGTCCGCACCGGCCCGGCCCGGCCGGGCGCCGACACGGCGGACGTCGCCCGGGACTGGGACGTCCCCGGGCTCCTACCGTCGTCCCGCAACCCTCAGTGAAAGGCCTCCTCGTGAGCACCGAAGCGTATGTGTACGACGCGATCCGCACTCCGCGCGGGCGCGGCAAGGCCAATGGCGCCCTGCACGGAACCAAGCCCATCGACCTGGTCGTCGGACTCATCCACGAGATCCGCGCCCGCTTCCCCGGTCTCGACCCGGCCGCCGTCGACGACATCGTGCTCGGCGTCGTCGGCCCGGTCGGCGACCAGGGCTCCGACATCGCCCGGATCGCCGCCATCGCCGCGGGACTGCCCGACACGGTGGCCGGGGTCCAGGAGAACCGCTTCTGTGCCTCGGGTCTGGAGGCCGTCAACCTGGCCGCCGCCAAGGTCCGTTCCGGCTGGGAGGACCTCGTCCTCGCGGGCGGCGTCGAGTCGATGTCCCGGGTGCCGATGGCCTCCGACGGCGGCGCCTGGTTCAACGACCCGATGACCAACCTCCAGGTCAACTTCGTGCCGCAGGGCATCGGTGCCGACCTGATCGCCACCATCGAGGGCTTCTCACGGCGGGACGTCGACGAGTACGCGGCCCTCTCCCAGGAGCGAGCGGCCACCGCCTGGAAGGAGGGCCGCTTCGAGAAGTCCGTCGTCCCGGTGAAGGACCGCAGCGGCCTCGTCGTCCTCGACCACGACGAGCACATGCGCCCCGGCACGACCGCCGACTCCCTGGCCAAGCTGAAGCCGTCCTTCGCGGACATCGGCGAACTCGGCGGCTTCGACGCGGTCGCGCTCCAGCAGTACCACTGGGTGGAGAAGATCGACCACGTCCACCACGCGGGCAACTCCTCGGGCATCGTCGACGGCGCCTCGCTCGTCGCGATCGGCTCCAAGGAGGTCGGCGAACGCTACGGACTCACGCCCCGCGCGCGGATCGTCGCCGCCGCCGTGTCCGGCTCCGAGCCCACCATCATGCTCACCGGCCCCGCCCCCGCCACCCGCAAGGCCCTCGCCAAGGCCGAGCTGACCATCGACGACATCGACCTCGTCGAGATCAACGAGGCGTTCGCGGCGGTCGTGCTGCGCTTCGTGCGGGACATGGGCCTGTCCCTGGACAAGGTCAACGTCAACGGCGGCGCGATCGCGCTCGGCCACCCCCTCGGCGCGACCGGCGCGATGATCCTCGGCACCCTCGTCGACGAACTCGAGCGCCAGGACAAGCGCTACGGCCTCGCCACGCTGTGCGTCGGCGGCGGCATGGGCGTCGCGACCATCGTCGAGCGCATCTGACCCCCTCCCGACGGATCACACGGAGCACTCCACATGAGCACTGAGTCCACCACCATCCGCTGGGAACAGGACCGCACCGGCCTCGTCACCCTCGTCATCGACGACCCGAACCAGTCCGCGAACACCATGAACCAGGCGTTCCGCGACTCGCTCGCCGCCGTCACCGACCGCCTGGAGGCCGAACAGGACTCCATCCGGGGCGTCATCATCACCTCCGCGAAGAAGACCTTCTTCGCCGGCGGCGACCTGCGCGACCTGATCCGCGTCACCCCCGAGACGGCCCAGGAGCTGTTCGACGGCGGCATGGCGATCAAGCGGAACCTGCGCCGCATCGAGACCCTCGGCAAGCCCGTCGTCGCCGCCCTCAACGGCGCGGCCCTCGGAGGCGGTTACGAGATCGCCCTGGCCTGCCACCACCGCATCGCCCTCGACGCGCCCGGCTCCAAGATCGGCTGCCCCGAGGTCACCCTCGGCCTGCTGCCCGGAGGCGGCGGCGTCGTGCGCACCGTCCGTCTGCTCGGCATCGCCGACGCCCTGCTGAAGGTACTCCTCCAGGGCACCCAGTACAGCCCGCGCCGCGCCCTGGAGAACGGCCTCGTCGACGACGTGGCCACCACCCAGGAGGAGCTCCTCGAAAAGGCCCGCGCCTTCATCGACGCCAACCCCGAGTCGCAGCAGCCCTGGGACAAGCCGGGGTACAAGATCCCGGGCGGCACCCCGGCCAACCCCAAGTTCGCGGCGAACCTGCCCGCCTTCCCGGCCACCCTGCGCAAGCAGACGAACGGCGCCCCCTACCCGGCCCCGCGGAGCATCCTCGCCGCGGCCGTCGAGGGCTCCCAGGTCGACTTCGAGACCGCCCAGGTCATCGAGGCCCGCTACTTCGTGGAACTCGCGGCCGGGCAGACGTCGAAGAACATGATCCAGGCCTTCTTCTTCGACCTCCAGGCCGTCAACTCCGGCGCCAACCGCCCCCAGGGCATCGAGCCCCGCCAGGTCCGCAAGGTCGCCGTCCTCGGCGCCGGGATGATGGGCGCCGGCATCGCCTACTCCTGTGCGCGCGCCGGCATCGACGTCGTCCTGAAGGACGTCTCCCTGGAGGCGGCCCTCAAGGGCAAGGGCTACTCCGAGAAGCTGTGCGCCAAGGCCGTGGCCAAGGGCCGTACGACGCAGGAGAAGGCGGACGCGCTGCTCGCCCGCATCACGCCCACCGCCGAGGTGCAGGACCTGGCCGGCTGCGACGCCGTCATCGAGGCCGTCTTCGAGGACACGTCCCTCAAGCACAAGGTCTTCCAGGAGATCCAGGACGTCGTCGCCCCCGACGCGTTGCTGTGCTCCAACACCTCCACGCTGCCCATCACCGCCCTCGCCGAGGGCGTCGAGCGCCAGGCCGACTTCATCGGACTGCACTTCTTCTCGCCGGTCGACAAGATGCCGCTCGTCGAGATCATCAAGGGCGAGCGCACGGGGCAGGAGGCCCTGGCCCGCGCCTTCGACCTGGTCCGGCAGATCAACAAGACGCCGATCGTCGTCAACGACTCGCGCGGCTTCTTCACCTCCCGCGTCATCGGACACTTCATCAACGAGGGCGTCGCCATGGTCGGCGAGGGCATCGAGCCCGCGTCCGTCGAACAGGCCGCCGCGCAGGCGGGCTACCCGGCCAAGGTGCTGTCCCTGATGGACGAGCTGACGCTGACGCTGCCCCGCAAGATCCGGAGCGAGACGAAGCGCGCCGTGGAGGAGGCGGGCGGCACCTGGACGGCCCACCCCGCCGAGGCCGTCGTCGACCGCATGGTCGACGAGTTCGGCCGCACGGGCCGCAGCGGCGGCGCCGGCTTCTACGACTACGGGGAGGACGGCAAGCGCACCGGACTGTGGCCGGGCCTGCGCGAGCACTTCACGAAGCCCGGGTACCGGATCCCGTTCGAGGACATGCAGGAGCGAATGCTGTTCTCCGAGGCGCTGGACACCGTCCGGCTGCTGGAGGAGGGCGTCCTGACCTCCGTCGCCGACGCCAACATCGGCTCCGTCTTCGGCATCGGCTTCCCGGGCTGGACCGGTGGTGTGCTCCAGTACATCAACGGCTACGAGGGCGGACTGCCCGGCTTCGTGGCACGCGCGCGGGAACTCGCCGAGCGCTACGGCGACCGGTTCACGCCGCCCGCGCTGCTGGTGGAGAAGGCGGCGCAGGGGGAGCGGTTCAGCGACTCAGCCTGACTCTCGCGGTGGCTCGGTGAGCCACTCGCCCAGCTCTTCCTTCAGCGACCGCTGAAAGGCGGTGAGGAGCGCCTGCACCACCAAGGGGTGCATGTGCGCCGACAGGGACCGCACGTCCCGCGCGTCACGCTCCGCCACCTCGCCGCGGAAGAGCTGGGAGAGTTCGCGGGCCGCGGCGCGCGCGTGTTCGATGAGGACCTTGCGCGCCGCGAAGATCGCCTCCTGGGAGAGCGGCACGTCCAGCAGCCCGGCGCCCAGCCGGAGCAGACCGAGGTCGGCCTCGTACCCGTCGTCCGCGGGCCGGACCACACCCATCGCCACGAGCCGCTCGACGTCCTCGTCGCCGAGCGGCCGCCCGGAGCGCCGCTCCAGCTCCTCCCGCGTGACCGTCTCGACGGTGTCCGGCGCCCAGGAGGCCACCACCGCCCGGTGAACGGCGAGGTCGCGCGCGCTCAGGTCCGGCGGCAACCGGCGCAGATAGCGCTCGATGCCCGCCAGCGTCATGCCCTGCTGCTGCAACTCCTCGATCAGCGCCAGGCGGGCCAGGTGCTCCCGCCCGTAGTGCCCCACGCGCCGGGGACCGAGCACGGGCGGCGGCAGCAGCCCCTTCGTGCCGTAGAAACGGACCGTACGCACCGTGACACCGGCCCGGGCGGCCAGTTCGTCGATCGTGAGGGTCGGTTCCCCGGTGTCGGTCGTCATGTGCAGCAGTATCGCTGTCTCACCAGTGCTGTGAAACCTCCGGGGGCGGAGGGGACGACGGTGTGAGAAGTAGCGCTCTGTGACGTACGCCACCGCGTGAGCCGCGTACGGCGGGGGAAGGTGGGCCCTTGGTCTGTGCCTTTACAGAGGGCGCAGACCTTATGTACGTCCGGACAGCCGAGCGCGACCCGCTCGGGCGCACCAGAGAGTGGATCCACCCGTGAGCAAGGACGCCGTGAACACGGCAGCAGCCGCATCCCGCAGCGACGCGGCACAGGTGCCCGCGGACGCGGGCGACGCCGGCTACAGCAAGGACCTCAAGGCCCGCCACGTCAACATGATCGCCATCGGCGGGGCCATCGGCACCGGCCTCTTCCTCGGCGCCGGCGGCCGCCTCCACAACGCGGGCCCGGCGCTGGCGATCGCCTACCTGGTCTGCGGCATCTTCGCCTTCTTCGTGGTCAGAGCCCTCGGCGAGCTCGTCCTCTACCGCCCCTCGTCGGGTTCCTTCGTGTCCTACGCGCGCGAGTTCCTGGGCGAGAAGGGCGCCTACGTCGCCGGCTGGATGTACTTCCTGAACTGGTCGACCACCGGCATCGCCGACATCACCGCGATCGCGCTCTACACGCACTACTGGAGCCTGTTCACCGACATCCCGCAGTGGGTGCTCGCGCTGGCCGCCCTCGCGGTCGTGCTGGCCGTGAACCTGATCTCCGTGAAGATCTTCGGCGAGATGGAGTTCTGGTTCGCGATCATCAAGGTCGCGACGCTCGTCGGCTTCATGTTCATCGGCATCTTCCTGCTCGCCACGCAAGCCGAGGTGGGCGGCCAGACCCCGGGCCTGGGCGTGATCACCGACCACGGCGGCGTCTTCCCGCACGGCATGATGCCCGTCGTCCTCGTCATGCAGGGCGTGATCTTCGCGTACGCCGCGCTGGAGCTGGTCGGTGTCGCCGCGGGCGAGACCGCCGAGCCGGAGAAGGTCGTCCCGCGCGCGGTGAACTCGATCATGTGGCGGGTCGGCCTCTTCTACGTCGGTTCGGTCGTCCTCCTCGCCCTCCTGCTCCCCGGCTCGGTCTACTCGGCCGACCAGAGCCCCTTCGTCACGGTCCTGTCGAAGATCGGCGTCCCGGCGGCGGGCGACGTGATGAACCTGGTCGTCCTGACGGCCGCGATGTCCTCGCTGAACTCGGGCCTGTACTCCACGGGCCGCATCCTGCGCTCGATGGCGATGGCCGGCTCCGCGCCCAAGTTCACCGCCCGCATGAACCGCAGCCAGGTCCCCTACGGCGGCATCCTGCTGACCTGCGCGGTGTGCGTGCTCGGCGTCGGCCTGAACTTCCTCGTGCCGGCCCAGGCCTTCGAGATCGTGCTGAACGTCGCCTCGCTCGGCATCATCAGCACCTGGGTGATCATCATGATCTGCCACCTGGTCTTCGTCCGCCGCGCCAGGGCGGGCCTGGTCGCCCGGCCCTCCTTCCGCCTCCCCGGCAGCCCGGTCACGGAGATCACCACGATCGCCTTCCTGCTGGCCTGCCTCGGCATGATGTGGAACGACCCCGAGGTCGGCCGCAAGACGCTCCTGCTCATCCCGGTGATCGCGGCCATGCTGGTCGCGGGCTGGTTCGGCATCCGCCGCCGGGTGTCGCAGACGGCCGACCGGGAGCTGTCGCAGCTCACGAAGTAGCAGGCCAGGGCCACTGTCAGTGGCAGCACCTAGGGTGGCGTCATGTCGGGGATCAGGTATGTCCGGGGTGACGCCACCGTTCCGTCGGTGAAGGGCGTCAAGGTCATCGCCCACGTCTGCAACGACATCGGGGGCTGGGGCAAGGGCTTCGTCCTGGCGATATCACGCCGCTGGCCCGAACCGGAGGCGGCGTACCGGGCCTGGCACCGGGGCCGCGCGGCGAACGACTTCGGGCTGGGCGCGGCGCAGTTCGTGCAGGTCGAGCCGTACGTGTGGGTGGCCAACATGATCGGCCAGCGCGGCACCAGGACCGGCAGCAAGGGTGTCCCCGTCCGCTACGAGGCGATCGACACGGCCCTGGAGGCCATGGCCGAGCGGGCCGGTGAACTGGGCGCTTCCGTGCACATGCCCCGCATCGGCTGCGGCCTCGCCGGCGGCAAGTGGTCCCGGGTCGAGCCGCTGATCGAGGAGCGGCTGATACGGCGGGGGATACCGGTGACGGTGTACGACCACGGGGACTGACCGGCCGAGGCTCAGTCCTGGCCGTCCCCGTCGAACGCCCGCACCAGACAGTCGCCGAGGCGCCGCGCGATCCCCCCGCCGGGATCCAGACGGGGATTGAAGATCGCGACGGTGAAACCGACGGCACCGCCGCCGGCCAGGGCCGTGCGCAGGACGGTCTCCAGCTCCTGCCAGGTCAGCCCGTCCGGCAGCCGGTAGTCGACGGCGGGCATGACCGCGTCGTCCAGTACGTCGACGTCGAGGTGGATCCAGAAGCCGGCGCCCGCGCCGTCGCCGGTCAGCAGCCCGACCGCGCGCCGGGCCGCCTCGCCCGCCCCCAGGGCGCGCACGGTGTCCAGCTCCAGCGCGTGCAGCGCCGACGGCAGCGGCTGCATCCCGTACGCCGCGGACTCCTCCGCGTCCCGGAACCCCAGCGCGACGACGTCCTCGTCCCGTACCAGTGGGCCCCGGCCCTCCAGGTCGGCCAGCACGCGCGGGCCGCGCCCGGTGGCGAGGGCGAGTTCCATGGAGGCCACCTCACCGGCCGGTTCCGCCGACGGCTGGTAGAAGTCGGTGTGCCCGTCGAGGAACAGCAGACCGTGCCGGCCGCGGCGGCGCAGCGCGAGCAGATTGCCCAGCAGCACGCTGCAATCACCGCCGAGCACGACGGGGAACCGGTCGTCGTCGAGGACACCGCCCACGGCATCGGCCAGCGCGGTGGAGTACGCGGCGATGCCGTCGGGGTTCAGGACCCCGGTCTCCGGGTCCCGCTCCGGGTCGTACGGGGGCGGCTCGATCCGGCCTGCCGGTACCGCGCGCAGACCTTCAGCCAGACCGGCGTCGAGCAGCGCGTCGGGCAGTTCCTCGACGCCGGTCGGGCGCAGCCCGAGCACGGACGGTGCCTCGACTATGGCCACGTTCCGCACGTCCCGCTCCTTCGTCAGCAGCCTCCACCGTAGACCGAGGGACGGCGTTCAGCAGGCCGGCACGACTGCCCGCAGCCAAGCGTGACAACGCACCTCAGCGCCCGTGCTCCCCGTGCTCCGCACCCGGACGCCCGTGCACCCCGTTGGTCGCCGCGATCTTCTTCCACGACCTCGGCTGCGAGACAGCCCGGGGGCCCTTCGCAACCGCCGCGGCCCGGGCCGCCGGCGCCCCCGGCTTCGACGGCTGGAACAGCCACGTGTCGAACAGGGCCGCCAGGGGCTTGCCGGACACCTCCTCGGCGTACCGCTGGAAGTCGGCCACCGACGCGTTGCCGTGGGCGTACTTCCGCGGCCAGCCTTTGAGGATCGCGAAGAACGCCTCGTCGCCGATCTCGTTGCGCAGCGCCTGGACGGCCAGCGCGCCCCGGTCGTACACCGCGATGTCGAACTGGTTCTCCGGCCCCGGATCCCCGGGTTTCACCGTCCAGAACGGGTCGTCGGCGGGGTGCGAGGCGTACACGTAGTCGGCGAGTTCCTGTGCCGTGCCCTCGCCCTCGTGCTCGGACCACAGCCACTGCGCGTACCGCGCGAAGCCCTCGTTGATCCAGATGTCCTTCCAGCGCTTGAGCGACACGTCGTCGCCGTACCACTGGTGCGCCAGCTCATGGACGACGACGGAGACGTTCGACCCGTTCGCGAACTGCCGCGGGCTGTAGTACGGCCGGGTCTGGGTCTCCAGCGCGTACCCGGTGGTGGTGTTCGGCACGTATCCGCCGAGCGCGTTGTAGGGGTACGGCCCGAAGTAGCCGGTCAGCCAGTCGGCGATCTCCCCGGTCCGTTCGATGCTCGCCCGCGCCGCGCCGGCGTGGCCACCCAGGTCCTTGCTGTAGGCGTTGAGGACCGGGATGCCGCTCTCGGTCGTGCCGGTCGTGATGTCGAACCTGCCGACCGCGAGCGTGGCGAGGTACGTGGTCTGCGGCTTGTCGGAGCGCCAGTTCCAGCGGGTCCAGCCGAGGCGGGAACTCGTCGACTGCAGCGTGCCGTTGGAGATGGCCTGCGTGCCGTCCGGGACCTGCACGGACACGTCGTAGGTGGCCTTGTCGAGCGGGTGGTCGTTGCTCGGGAACCACCATGCCGCCGCCTCGGGCTCGTTCGCCGCGACGCCCCCGTCCGGTGTGCGGTGCCAGCTGGTGAAGCCGTACGCCTTCTTCGACGACGGCACGCCGCGGTAGCGCACGACGACCGTGACGGGCGCGCCCTTGGCCAGCGGGGTCTTCGGCGTGATCTCCAGTTCGTGCTCGCCCGACGTCCGGAACGACGCCTTCGCGCCGTTGACACGCACCTCGCCGACGTCCAGCAGGAAGTCCAGGTTGAAGCTGGACAGGTCCTGCGTGGTGCGGGCCACGAGGGTCGCCGTGCCCTCGAGTTCGTCGGTGGCCGGCTGGTACTTCAGCCTGAGGTCGTAGTGGGAGACGTCGTATCCGCCGTTGCCGTAGGCCGGGTAGTAGGGGTCACCGATACCCGGTGCGCCGGGGGAGCGGGGCGCGGCCGATGCCGGGATCGCCAGCAGGAGAACGGCCGCGGCGAGGGCTCCCGGCGCGATGATTCTGCGGTGCACGCAAAACTCCAAGTCGTAGGGTCCCGAAGTCTGTCCGGAGCCTATGGGACTCCTGTGCCCCTGATCATGTCCATGGCCCCTGCTGTCACACGATCGCCATTCGGCCGACATGCGACACCGGGCCCCAGGGGGCCATCCAGGACACGCCGGTCCGTCAGCTGCCCTCTTCTGAACCGGAGTTCACCGATGTAGCGTCCGCCGCATGCCGAAACGCACGCGCTTCACGACCTGGAGACCGCTCGCGACGGCGGCCACGGCCGCCCTGATGGCCACACTGCTCACCCCGGTAGCGGCGGAGGCCGCCCCGGGTGAGAGCCAACCCGTCCACTCGTACGAGAACGCCATCCGCGAGGCCGTCTGGGTGGACACCGGACTCGACGGCGACCGCGACGGCAAGGCCGACCGGGTCGCCGTGGACATCGTCCGCCCCCGCGAACCCGCCCGACAGGGCCGCAAGGTCCCCGTCATCATGGACGCCAGCCCGTACTACTCCTGCTGCGGGCGCGGCAACGAGAGCCAGAAGAAGACGTACGACGCGAACGGCGCCGTCACACGGATGCCGCTGTACTACGACAACTACTTCGTGCCGCGCGGCTACGCCTTCGTCGGCGTCGACCTGGCCGGAACCAATCGCTCCGACGGTTGCGTCGACGTCGGCGGCCGCTCCGACATCCAGTCCGCGAAGGCCGTCGTCGACTGGCTGAACGGGCGTGCCAAGGCCTACACCACCCGCACCGGCACCACCCACGCCAAGGCCGCCTGGACCAACGGCAGGACCGGCATGATCGGCAAGAGCTGGGACGGCACCATCGCCAACGGCGTCGCCGCGACCGGCGTCGAGGGCCTGAAGACCATCGTTCCGATCAGCGCCATCTCCTCCTGGTACGACTACTACTTCCAGCAGGGCGCCCCGCTGTACGACTCCGGCCCCGAATGGCTGTCCGACTACGTCAACAGCCCCGACGCCCGCGCCAAGTGCGCCGCCGTCCAGCAGAAGCTCGTCGACGGCGCCCCGCGCACCGGCGACTGGACCCCGCTGTGGACCGAGCGCGACTACGTCAGGGCCGCGCGGAAGGTCAAGGCCAGCGTCTTCCTCGTGCACGGCATGCAGGACCTCAACGTGCGGATGAAGCACGTAGGGCAGTGGTGGGACGCCCTGGCGAAGAACGGCGTCGAGCGCAAGATCTGGCTCTCCCAGACCGGTCACGTCGACCCCTTCGACTTCCGGCGTGCGGAATGGGTCGACACCCTCCACCGCTGGTTCGACCACGAACTCATGGGCTACGACAACGGCATCGACCGCGAGCCCGTGGCCGACATCGAACGCGCCCCCGACCAGTGGACCACCTCGAAGACCTGGCCGCCGAGCGGCACCCGCGCCGCCACCCTGCGTCCCGGCCGGGGAACCCAGGCGGGCGTCGGCACCCTCGGCCTGCACCGCGGCCACGGCACCGAGACCTTCACGGACGACCCGCAGCTGAGCGAGACCGACTGGGCCGCGCAGATCGACGAGTCGACACCGGCGAAGGCCGGTTTCGTCACCCGGCCGCTCACCCGCGACCTGCGCCTGTCGGGCTCCTCCGAGGTCACCGTCACCGCGACACCCTCCACCCCCACGGCCCACCTCTCCGCCGTCCTCGTGGACATCGGCCCCGCCACCATCCGTGACTACGCCGACGCGGGCGAGGGCATCACCACCCTCACCGACCGCACCTGCTGGGGTGCGAGCACCGCCGGCGACAGCTCCTGCTTCAAGGAGACGAAGGCCAAGACCGCCGACGTCGGCTACACGATCGTCAGCCGCGGCTGGGCCGACCTCGGCAACCACGCCTCCGGCCTGACGGGCGCCCCGCTCACCCCGGGCAAGCGGTACACGATCACCCTCGACCTGGCGGCGACCGACCACGTCGTCCCCGAGGGCCACCGCCTGGCGCTGATCGTCGCGGGCACCGACAAGGGCCTCATCGACCCTCCCGCCGACACCCCCGAGCTCTCCGTCGACCTGTCCCGCACCTCGGCGCGCGTCCCGTTCGTCGGCGGAGCAACCGCCTTCGCCCGCGCCACCACGGGCGCCGCGTCCGCCACGCCCGACGCCACCCTGCTGGACGGCGTACGGGATCCGCGCACCGCTCACCGCGTCCCGGAGGGAAGCCAGTGACCCGCTGCACGACCCGAGCCGGCGCCCTGACCCTGACCGCCGCGGCCGTCGCCGCGACCCTGGTCGCCGCCCCGGCCCAGGCCGCCACCGGCGCCCCGCCCCGCACCGGCTTCGAGCAGACGAACGGTGCCCGCTGGACCACCCAGCCCGAGGAGCAGGACTTCCTCAACGCGGTCGACCGGTCGAGCGGCCGCGTCTCCATGACCCGCTTCGGCACGACGAAACAGGGCCGCCCGCTCCAACTCCTGCGGATCGGCACCCGCCCGACCCCCAACAAGGTGCTGCTCGTGTGCAGCCAGCACGGCGACGAGCCCTCCGGCCGCGAGGCCTGTCTGACCACCGTCCGCGACCTCGCGTACGCCCGCGACAGCCGCACCCGGCGCTTCCTGGACCGCACCACGGTCCTCGTCGTGCCCACCGCCAACCCCGACGGCCGGGCCGCCGACACACGGGGGAACAGCGACGGCGTCGACATCAACCGCGACCACCTCGCGCTCCGGACCGCCGAAGGCCGGGCGCTGGCCGGGCTCATCCGCGACCAGCGCCCCGACCTCGTCTACGACCTGCACGAGTACGGCGCCACACCCCCGTACTACGACAAGGACCTCTTCGACCTGTGGCCGCGCAACCTCAACACCCACGAGGCGGTCCACGACGAGGCGAAGACCCTCTCCGAGCGTTACCTCCGCCCCGCGGCGCAGCGGGCCGGCCACTCGACCGGCACCTACGGCATCTGGACCGACCCCGGGACCGGCGAGCCGGTCAAACAGGTGGCGGGAGACGGCCAGGAGCGCATTTTGCGCAATATGTCCGGCATCAAACATGGCATCGGACTGCTCATCGAGAGCCGAGTGGATCCGCTCACCGATGCCGAGAAGGCGGACGAGGCGCTGAACAACCGCCGCCGTGTCACCTCTCAACTCGACGCGCTGAAGGGCCTGTTCGGATATGCCGACGAGCGCCGCGGTGCGGTCGAGGCAGCGACGGGCAGGGCCCGGCTCGCGGGCTACACCACCGCCGGCCCCGTCTACGTCGGCGGCGCCGACAACGACGCGCCCGAACCCGCCGAGGTGATTCAGAACCCGCCCTGCGGTTACCGGCTCACGGCCGCTCAGTACGCCGAGGTGGGAGACGAACTCGCACTGCACGGTGTGCGCGTACGCCGGGACGCGGAGGGCGTGCTCGTACCCCTGCGCCAGCCCCTGCGGGCGCTCGTGCCGCTGCTGCTCGACGAGCGCGGAACGTACCACCTGACAGCAGCGAAGCCGGAAACGCAATGTTGAGGGGGGTGAAATTGCGCCACACGTGGTAGGGGCGTTACGGAGGACTTACGTTCCCCCTACGTCCCGATGAAAGGTGCCGCTTGTGACGCACGACCGACCAAGTGAGAGCGACCACCAAGAGGGGGCCGCGCTTCCGGGTTCGGAAGCGGGCCTCCCCGGTCAGGAACGTCCTGGAACCGACCGTATTGTCTTCGGGGTCACGGCCGTGCTCACCCTCGCCTTCGTGGTCTGGGGAGCGGCGGCGACCGACTCGCTCGAAGACGTCTCCACCAGCATGCTCAGCGGGCTGATGCACAACGGCGGATGGGCGTTCATGCTCGCGGCCTCCGCCTTCGTCGTGTTCGCCCTGTGGCTCGCGGCCAGCCGCTACGGCCGTATCCACCTCGGGGCCGAGGGCGAGGAGCCCGAGTTCCGCACGGTGTCCTGGGTCGCGATGATGTTCAGCGCCGGCATGGGCATCGGCCTGATGTTCTACGGCGTGAGCGAGCCGTTGTCGCACTACTCGACGGCCCCGCCGGGCACCGACCCGGCCGACTCCGGTGAGCGCATGGAGACGGCCATGGCCACCACCCTGTTCCACTGGACGCTCCACCCGTGGGCGATCTACGCCGTGGTGGGCCTCGCCATCGCCTACAGCACCTTCCGCAGGCGGCGCCGCCAGACCATCAGCGCGGTGTTCACGCCGTTGATCGGCAAGAAGCACGCGAACGGCGCCGTCGGCCGTGTCATCGACATCCTCGCGATCGTCGCGACCGTCTTCGGTTCCGCCGCGTCCCTGGGGCTCGGCGCGCTGCAGATCGGCTCCGGTGTGCAGGAGCTGGACTGGATGGACAAGGTGAGTACCGGGTTGCTCGTCACGATCATCGCGGTGCTGACCCTGGCCTTCGTCGCGTCCGCGGTCTCGGGCGTGGAGCGAGGCATCCAGTGGCTGTCCAACACGAACATGGTGCTGGCGCTGGTGCTCGCCCTGTTCGTGTTCGTGGCGGGTCCGACCATCATCGTCCTCGACCTGCTGCCCACGTCCGTGTTCGCCTACCTCGGCGACCTGCCCCAGCTGGCCGGCCGTACGGAGGCCAGCGGCGGGGAGGGTGTCGCGGACTGGCTGGGCAGCTGGACCGTCTTCTACTGGGCGTGGTGGATCTCCTGGACGCCGTTCGTGGGCATGTTCATCGCCCGCATCAGCCGGGGCCGCACGATCCGGCAGTTCGTCGGCGGTGTCATCCTCGTGCCCAGCACGGTCAGCCTGATCTGGTTCGCGGTCTTCGGCGGCTCGGCGATGAAGATGCAGGAGCAGGGCAAGCTCGGCAAGGAGGCGACCCCGGAGGGTCAGCTCTTCGACGTGCTCCAGCAGTTCCCCATCGCCACCGCCACGAGCCTGCTCGTGATGATCCTCGTCGGCATCTTCTTCGTGTCGGGCGCCGACGCGGCGTCTATCGTCATGGGCACCCTGTCGCAGAAGGGCGCGCTCGAACCGGGCCGTCTGGTCGTGGTGTTCTGGGGCGTCGTCACCGGTGCGGTGGCCGCGATCATGCTGCTGGTCGGCAGTGGCCAGGGCGACGCGCTGACGGGCCTGCAGAACCTCACGATCCTCGCGGCGGCCCCCTTCGTCGTCGTGATGACCTTCATGTGCGTGGCGCTCATGCGCGACCTGCGCCGCGACCCGGTGATGGTGCGCGAACAGATGGGCTCCGAGGCGGTGGAACAGGCCGTCATCGAAGGCCACAAGAAGTACGACGGCGAGTTCGAGTTCCGCGTCGGCCCGGGCCGCGGCCCGGACGTCGAGGGCGACCCCATCGGCAAACACTGACCCGACCGCCCCGGCTGCCGCCGGCCGGGCCCATGACCTCGACGCCCTCGGCCGACGAAACGGCCGGGGGCGTCGGAGTCGGAGGGGGGCGCTCTCAGTCCGGCCTCCTCAGCCCACCAGCCGGGCCGCCTCCTCCGCGCACCCCCACGCCACCGTCACACCCGCGCCGCCGTGGCCGTAGTTGTGGATCAGGAGGCGGCCGTCCGGCAGGGTGTCGCGCTCCAGGCGGACGGCGGAGCGGGTGGGGCGCAGTCCCACCCGGTGTGCCAGTACGCGCGCCCCGGCGATCTCCGGCCGCAGCGCCGCGCAGCGGCGGATGATCGCCTCGGCCGTCGCGGGGTCGGGTTCCAGCGACCACGCGTCCTCCTCGGCCGTACCGCCGAGGACGAGCCCGCCCGGCTGCGGGAACAGGTACGCGTGCTCCCCGGCCGCGTCGGTGGAGGCCAGCCAGGTGTCGATCCCCGGGTTCTCCACGACGACCAACTGCCCGCGCACGGGCCGCACGGACGGATCGGGCACCAGCTCCCGCGCGGCGAGCCCCGTGCAGTTGATCACGACCGGCGCGTCGGCCTCCGCGAACCCGGACACCGCACGGGCCTCGACCACACCGCCCGCCGCCACCAACCGCTCCCGCAGCCACGGCAGATGAACCGGCATGTCGATGAGCGGCAACCGCGCCAGGATCCCCGTCCCCGCGTACTCCTCGGGCGTCGACGCCCGCAGTCCCGGCACCCGCTCCGCCAGCCACCCGTCGACCTCGTCGAGGCGCGTCTCGCCCAGTACCCCTTCGACCAGGCGTACGCCGCTCGATCCGGACCCCGAGGCCAGCTCCTCGTACACCTCCAGCGACCGCAGCGCCCACACCCGCGCCAGCGCGAGCGGCTCGATCCGGTACGGCCACCACAACGCCCCCGCGACCGCTGAGGTGGTCGCCTCCACGCGGTCCCGCGTCCACACCCGCACCCGCCGCCCCCGCTCGGCGAGAACCACCGCGGTCGTCAGCCCGACCACCCCGCCACCGACCACCACGATCTCGTCACTGCGCTCACCAGCCATGCCCGGACCGTAGCGGAATGTGCCATGCCGTGCTCACATCACGCGTGGTGTGGGGATACTCACCGTATGTGCGCCCAGTACACGACCTTCGGCCTGGCACCCGCGATGCGGGCCGGCGGAGTCCTCACAGACGGTGGTTACCAGGTCCACCGGGACTTCGTGGACTTCATCGTCGACGGACGCCCGCTGCTGTTCCGGCTCTCCGACCTCGACGCGGTCTCCCCGCTCGCCTCCGACGTACCACCCGCGATCTTCACCGCGCAGGTCCGCAGCCTGCTGCTGGAGAGCCCGGCACCGCTGCCCGGCGGCCGGTACGTCGTCTACGGCTGCCCCGAGTGCGAGGACCTGGCCTGCGGCGCCGTCACCGCGGTGATCCAGCGGGACGGCGAGGACTTCGTCTGGCGGGACTTCGCCTGGCAGACCGACGAACACGCCGACCTGGAGCTCAACGGCTACCACGGCATCGGCCCGTTCCGCTTCCGCGGCGCCGAGTACGGCGCGGCGCTCAGCGCCCTGCTGAACGACTCCGTCCCGGACAGCCGCCGCCGCGTCCTGCTGATCGGCGCCCGCGTCGCCGTCCTGGCCAAGCTCGCCGCGGCGTTACGCACCATCGGCGTGGGCGCCGACATCGCCCACGACGCCGACGGCGTGCCCGCCGACGAACTGCGCGGCTACGGCGCCGTCGCCTTCGGCCACGGAACCGGCGAGCGGGAACGTGCCGCCGTCCGCCGCGCCTTCGAACGCGCCCAGGTCCCCGTCGCCTGCGTCGACGGCCTCGCCCCGATCGTCCCCCTCCTCGTCGCCCAGATCGAACACGCCCTGGACCGCAGCCCGTCGGAGCAGCGCCGCCTCACCGGCCTGACCGCCACCGGCGGCGAGGCCGGCATCGAGGTCACCTCCGCCTGCCGGGTCACCCTCACCGCGTACCGCCTCGACCGGCTCTCCCGCACCCACACCCACGAGATCTTCGACGGCGTCCTGGAACCGGGCCGCCACCGCATCGCCCTCGACACCAAGGCGGTGAAGGGGCAGTCCTTCCTGGTGGCGCGCACCTCCACGAGCGTGCTGGTGGCGGCCGTACCCCGCTGAGAACCGGCACGGGAAACCGGTACGCGGACCGCCCGCGACGGCCATTAGGATCGGCGGCCTGATGACTGCCACCCTCGTCGCCAAGAACCTCGCCGCCGGCCACGGCGACCGCTCCCTCTTCGCCGGACTCGACCTCGTCGTCGCGCCCGGCGACGTGATCGGCCTGGTCGGAGCCAACGGCGCCGGCAAGTCCACCCTGCTCAGGATGCTCGCCGGACTCACCGCCCCCGAGCAGGGCGGGCTGCGCCTGTCGCCGCCGACCGCCACCGTCGGCCACCTGCCCCAGGAGCCGGACCGCCGCCCCGGCGAGACCGTACGGGCGTTCCTGGCCCGCCGCACCGGCGTCGCCGAGGCCCAGCGGCTCATGGACGAGGCGACCCGGGCCCTGGTCGACGGGGCGCCCGGCGCCGACGACGCCTATGCCACGAGCCTGGAGCGCTGGCTCGGACTCGGCGGCGCCGACCTCGACGAACGCGCCGAGGAAGTCGCCGACTCCCTGGGCCTCGCGGTCGGCCTGGACCAGCTGATGACGTCCCTGTCCGGCGGCCAGGCCGCACGCGCCGGCCTCGCCTCCCTGCTCCTGTCCCGCTACGACGTCTTCCTCCTCGACGAGCCCACCAACGACCTCGACCTGGACGGCCTGGAGCGCCTCGAACGCTTCGTGAGCGGCCTGCGCGCCGGGACGGTGGTCGTCAGCCACGACCGCGAGTTCCTCACCCGCACCGTCACCAAGGTCCTCGAACTCGACCTCGCCCAGCGGCAGATCAACCTCTACGGCGGTGGCTACGAGGCCTACCTGGAGGAGCGGGAGGTCGCGCGCAGGCATGCCCGCGACGAGTTCGAGGAGTACGCCGACAAGAAGGCGGCCCTCCAGGACCGCGCGCAGATGCAGCGCTCCTGGATGGACAAGGGCGTGAAGAACGCGCGTCGCAAGGCGGGCAACGACAACGACAAGATCGGCCGCAAGTTCCGCAGCGAGGCCAGCGAGAAGCAGGCCGCGAAGGCCCGGCAGACCCAGCGCATGATCGAGCGGCTGGACGTCGTCGAGGAGCCCCGCAAGGAGTGGGAACTGCGCATGGAGATCGCATCGGCCCCGCGCTCGGGCGCCGTCGTCGCGACCCTGCGGGATGCCGAGGTGCGCCGCGGCGGTTTCGTCCTCGGCCCGGTGTCCCTCCAGATCGACTGGGCGGACCGGGTGGCGGTGACGGGCGCGAACGGCGCCGGCAAGTCCACCCTGCTCGCCGCCCTGCTCGGCCGTGTCCCGCTCGACGCCGGGCACGCGGCTCTCGGCTCGGGCGTCCTGCTCGGCGAGGTCGACCAGGCCCGCAAGCTGTTCCACGGCCGGGAGCCCCTGATCGACGCCTTCCGCGCGGCCGTCCCGGACACCGAACCGGCCGAGGTCCGCACCCTCCTGGCCAAGTTCGGCCTCAAGTCGGACCACGTCCTGCGTCCCGCGGCGACACTCTCCCCGGGCGAGCGCACCAGAGCCGCCCTGGCGCTGCTCCAGGGCCGGGGCGTCAACCTCCTGGTCCTCGACGAGCCGACCAACCACCTCGACCTGCCGGCCATCGAGCAGTTGGAGTCGGCCCTCGACTCCTACGCGGGAACCCTCCTGCTGGTCACCCACGACCGCCGCATGCTCGACGCCGTACGCGTCACACGCCGCCTGGAGGTGGCGGACGGCAAGGTGACCGAGCGCTAACGGGCCGTCAGCCGAGTGGCCAGCGAGGGGTACTCCACGACGTACCCCTCCTCGTCGAACTCCAGATCGCTGCGGAAGTCGCCGGAGGCGAACCGGACCCGCCCGGGGCCGAGATGCGTGTAGGTCTGCCGGGACGGCCGCACCGCCAGGTCCGGCACCGACACCCAGGCCATCAGGAACTCCCGTTCGCCGGGCGCCTGATGCAGCCCGTGCCGGAGCACCGGCATGGTGTTGGTGAGCGGGCACAGCCCCAGGTCGCAGTCGAGGGCGCCGTCGACGTCCGGCAGCCGCTCGCCGTTCGCGGTCCATCCGCCGCCGCCGTCGTGCCGCAGATCGAGCGTGCGGCTGCCCTCGGCGGACTCGGTCGTCACCCGCAGCCGGCGGGTCACGACGCCCTCGGTGGTGTCGAGTTCGTACGTGACCCAGTACGGCTCCGGATCGGTCCCGACGGCCCGGCCGTGTGCCCGCAGCACGCCGCCTGCGAGCTGGACCCAGGCGGTCTCGAACCCTCGGCTCGCGGACACGGACCAGGTGATAGTGCGCGTAGCAGACATACCGCTCACTCTATGTCCGACAGGTAGCAAGGTGTCCCTGTCAGGGGCGCGGGGAACTGCGCGACCAGCCACGACGGACCCGCAGCTCCCCGGAGCCGAACCGTCAACGCCTGCCGTTCTTGGGATCGACCAGGCCCGCGCGACGCAGCGCATCCGCCATCGCGCTGTTGGCCGGCGCAGCCGCCTGGCGCGAACCGGCGCCACCGCCACGGCGCGCGGCGCCCCCGCCCTGCCGCTGCTGCGGCGGACGCCCGCCGCGCCGGCGCTCGCCGGAGCCGTCGCCCTGGCCCTGGGGTGCGGCCTCGTCGTCCAGGCGCAGCGTCAGCGAGATCCGCTTGCGCGGAATGTCGACGTCGAGGACCTTCACCTTGACGATGTCCCCGGGCTTCACCACGTCGCGCGGGTCCTTGACGAACGTCTTCGACATCGCGGACACGTGCACCAGGCCGTCCTGATGGACCCCGACGTCCACGAACGCGCCGAACGCGGCGACGTTCGTCACGACGCCCTCCAGGACCATCCCGGCCGACAGGTCGGAGATCTTCTCCACGCCCTCCTTGAAGGCGGCCGTCTTGAACGCCGGACGCGGGTCGCGGCCGGGCTTCTCCAGCTCTTTGAGGATGTCGGTGACGGTCGGCAGACCGAACGTCTCGTCCACGAACTCCTGCGGCTTCAGCGAACGCAGCACCGCCGTGTTGCCGATGAGGCCGGCGACCTCCTGCCCGGTGGTCTTCACCATGCGCCGGACCACCGGGTACGCCTCCGGGTGCACACTGGACGCGTCCAGCGGGTCGTCACCGCCGCGGATCCGCAGGAAGCCCGCGCACTGCTCGTACGCCTTCGGGCCGAGGCGCGCCACCTTCTTCAGCTCGCTGCGGGACTTGAACGGCCCGTTCGCGTCCCGGTGCGCCACGATGTTCTCGGCGAGCCCGGAGGTGATGCCGGAGACCCGGGCGAGCAGCGGCGCCGACGCCGTGTTGACGTCCACGCCCACGCCGTTCACACAGTCCTCCACCACCGCGTCCAGCGAACGCGACAGCTTCACCTCGGACAGGTCGTGCTGGTACTGGCCGACACCGATCGACTTCGGGTCGATCTTCACCAGCTCGGCCAGCGGGTCCTGGAGGCGGCGGGCGATCGACACGGCACCGCGCAGCGACACGTCCATGTCGGGCAGCTCCTGGGAGGCGAAGGCGGACGCCGAGTACACGGACGCGCCGGCCTCGGACACCATCACCTTCGTGAGATTCAGCTCCGGGTGCCTGGCGATCAGTTCCCCGGCGAGCTTGTCGGTCTCGCGGGACGCCGTGCCGTTGCCGATGGCGACCAGCTCGACCGCGTGCTCCTTGGCGAGCCGGGCCAGCTTGGCGATGGCCTCGTCCCACCGGTTGGCCGGGACGTGGGGGTGGATGACGTCCGTGGCGACGACCTTGCCGGTCGCGTCGACCACGGCGACCTTCACGCCCGTACGGAAACCGGGGTCCAGGCCGAGCGTCGCGCGCGTGCCCGCCGGGGCGGCGAGCAGCAGGTCGCGCAGGTTCGCCGCGAAGACCCGCACCGCCTCGTCCTCGGCGGCCGTGCGCAGCCGCAGCCGCAGGTCGATGCCGAGGTGGACGAGGATGCGGGTGCGCCAGGCCCAGCGGACCGTGTCCGCCAGCCACTTGTCGCCGGGGCGGCCCCGGTCGGCGATCCCGAAGCGGTGGGCGACGATCCCCTCGTACGACGACGGGCCGTCCGTGGGCTCCTCGGGCTCCAGGACGAGGTCGAGGACCTCCTCCTTCTCGCCGCGCAGCATCGCCAGGATGCGGTGCGAGGGGAGCTCCGTGAACGGCTCGGCGAAGTCGAAGTAGTCGGCGAACTTCGCGCCCGCCTCCTCCTTGCCCTCCCGCACCTTGGCGGCCAGCCGCCCGCGCACCCACATGCGCTCGCGCAGCTCGCCGATCAGGTCGGCGTCCTCCGAGAACCGCTCGGTGAGGATCGCCCGGGCGCCGTCGAGGGCCGCCTGCGGATCGGCCACGCCCTTGTCGGCGTCGACGAACGCGGCGGCCGCGGCGAGGGGCTCGACGGACGGATCGCCGAGCAGCCCCTCCGCCAGCGGCTCGAGACCGGCCTCGCGCGCGATCTGCGCCTTGGTGCGCCGCTTGGGCTTGTAGGGGAGGTAGATGTCCTCCAGGCGCGCCTTGGTCTCCGCGCCCCGGATCCGTGCTTGAAGCTCTTCGGTGAGCTTGCCCTGCTCGCGCACCGACTCCAGGATCGCCGTCCGCCGCTCCTCCAGCTCCCGCAGATAGCGCAGCCGCTCCTCGACGGTGCGCAGCTGCGCATCGTCGAGCATCTCGGTCGCTTCCTTGCGGTAGCGGGCGATGAAGGGCACCGTAGAACCGCTGTCGAGCAGCTCCACGGCAGCCCTGACCTGCCGCTCCCGTACGCCGAGTTCCTCGGCGATCCTGCCTTCGATGGACCCTACTTCGAGGGACCCGGGTGTCGTCACGATCCCGTACCGCCTTCTCCACTGAGGTTGCGCGGCAATTGTGGCAGGTGACACCGACATTCGGGGGTCAGGGCGGCACCCGGCAGGTCGGGACGGTCTCGTCGGACCCCGCGGCTCAGACCCTGCGGCTGCGGGTGGAGGACGAAGCGCCGCCGAAGAGACGGGCCAGGGCCCGGAAGGGCAGCGTGACGACGGTGGCGATGGCACCGCCGATCTGGCGCAGCACGTCTGCAATGGCACGGAACACGTAATTCCCCTTTCTCCTCTCCCGACCGCGGCGGCCGGGGAAGACCGGGTACCTCACCAAAGCCTCACCATGCGTCACGGCCGAACACATGGGCGCGGCCCGGCGTGCGACCGGGACGGACGGCCGTTTCCCGGGGCCCGGCAGCGCGCTTCCCCGAGCACGGTCAGCGCTTGCCGAGCAGATCCGCCGGATACGCCCCGGCCGTGAGCGCCGCCCGCGTGAACGCCGCCCCCAGCTCGGTCAGCCGGGCCACCCCCTCCGGCCCCAGGTGCTCGTACGGGGCCCGGTCCAGGCGGTCCGTCTCCTGCTCTATCTCCTCGCGCAGGGCGACACCCCGCTCAGTGAGCTCGCCGGCCGCGTCCAGCAGCCCGCGCTCCCGCAGCCGGCCCGTGGCCGCGTCCCAGTCCTCCCGGCTCCAGCCCCGGGTGCTGAGGACCCACTTCGGTGTCATGCCCTTGCCCGTCGCCGTGTGGGTCACCATGGCCTCCAGCCCGTCCAGCCCCGCGGACATCAGCACGGCCAGGTGCCCGTCGCCCCGGTGCTCGCGCAGCAGGGTCGCCGCATGCCAGTACGCGAGGTGCGGCTCCTCGGGGACGGGCAGGTCGGCATGGGCGGCGTACAGCGGCCGCGCCCCGCGCGAACAGGCCTCGGCGGCGCGCAGCGCGAGCCGGGCGGCCTCGGCCATCTCGGAGGACGCCAGGGCCTCGTCGCCCAGCAGGCGGCGCAGCGTCGCGTCGACGGCACGCGCGCGTGCGGCCAGCACCTGGCCGGGCGTCGCGGTCTCCCACACCGCCGGCACGTGCCGGGCCACGAGCTCGTACTTGTAGTTGTAGAAGGCCGCGGCCACCGCTCCGGCCCCGACCGGCCCGAGGGCGGCGGCGCGCACGGCGAAGTTCACGGCCCGCGGGTCGGTGACCCCGGCGGCACCCAGTTCCCGGCCCAGATCCGGCGAGAAGTAGTGCGTGGAGTGCAGGGAGTTGAGCACGTTGTGGCAGCGTCGGCCGGCGCGCGGCTCAAGGGCGGCAGTCGTCATGTCCGGCAGGTTACCAACCGCTTGGTATGCCCTCTAGGCCCGCGCGCCTCATGGCAGGAAGGGTGGGGCACTCGTCATCGCGGCCGCACTCCGGGCGCGTACCGGATCCGCACGACGTGCCTGGACGGCGCGCCCGTACGGACCACCAGCGGGCTGACCCTCGTGCCCGACGTGCCCCTGCCAGCCGCCCTACGACGCCGGATCACCCGAGAAGGCCCCCGCGTACGTGGCCGAACTGCTCCGATGGCACGCGGCCTCATCCTGACGTAGGGAATGTCCGCAAAGTCCCGCCTGCCCCGCGACGCCCGGCACGCCCTCCGGGCGGACGACGGGACTTTACGGACACCCCCTCGGCACGCTCCAGTCGAACCGCGGCTGCCTGCGCTCCAGGAACGCGGCGACACCCTCCGCGGTGTCGCCGCTCTCGCGTGCCCGCGCGGCCCAGTGGGCGTCGCGGTCCGTGCGCCCGTTCGCGAACTCCTTGGCCGCGGCCTGTGTCAACTGCGAACGGGACACCAGGATCCGGGTGAACTCGGCGACCCGCTTGCCCAGTTCGCCCTCGGGCAGCACCTCGTCGGCCAGCCCGGTGCGCAGCGCCCGCTCCGCGTCGATCAGTTCGCCGGAGAACAGCAGGTACTTGGCGGTGGCCGGCCCGACCAGGGACACCAGCCGCCTGGTCGAGGACGCCGGATACACGATGCCGAGCTTCGCCGGCGTCACCCCGAACAGCGCCCCCTCCTCGGCGAACCGCAGATCGCAGGCCGCCGCCAACTGTGATCCGCCGCCCACACAATGCCCGCGCACCGCCGCCAGCGTCGGCTTGGGGAACGCGGCGAGCGCCTCCTCGGCCGCCACGGCCAGCCGCTGCGCCTCCTCCGGCGAGCCCCGCAGCGTCGAGATGTCGGCCCCGGCGCAGAACGTCCCGCCCTCGCCGGTGAGCACCAGCGCCCGCACGGCCGGATCGCCCGCGAGCCGCTCCAGCAGCGGCGGCAGGGAGCGCCACATGGCGGCCGTCATGGCGTTGCGCTTCTCGGGATGACGTATGACGACCGTCGCGACCGAGTCGGTCACGCTGTACAGCAACTGCGGCTCCATGCGCCGGATGCTATCCGGATGTCAAACCCGTACAACCCGAATAGTTCGCCGAGACGGTACAACAGGGACAGGACCAGTCCCACAACTGACCGTGTCATACGCCAACGGTCATAAGTGCTCGATAGTTGCTGACTTCTGTTCAGCCCCGGGGTGGGGAACGCATCGTTACCAACACTCGAGGTGTGGCGACAATCGAGCGCGAGGGTGGCGACCGGACGATGGACAACGACGGGCGTGGGTTCGGCCCACGTCCAGAGGGCGGTGCGGCGCCCCTCGGGCCCGGGCCCGAGGATCCGCTGCCGTACGAAGGGGTCTGGCGGTTCACCGCACCGGCGGTCGACGCCTCGGTGCCGCAGGCGCGGCACGCCGTACGGGATCTGCTGCTGCGTCAGGGGGTGCCGGTCTCCGACGACCTGGCCCAGGGGCTGCTGCTGATCGTCTCGGAGCTGGTGACGAACGCCGTGAAGCACGCGGCGGTGCTCTCCCCGACCATCGCCGTCGAGCTGGCCGTCGGTGCCGAGTGGCTGCGCGTGTCCGTGGAGGACAACCACCCGTACCGGCCGACCGCACTGGAGACCGACCACGGCCGGACCGGCGGTCGCGGACTGCTGCTGGTGCGCGAGATCGCCCGGGAGGCGGGCGGTGTGTGCGAGGTCGACTACACCGCGAGCGGCGGCAAGGTGATCTGGGTCACCCTGCCGCTCAAACCCGCGCGCTTCCCGTAGGCCCGGTCCTCAGGGCCGTCGTCACCAGCCGGCCGACGTGCCGGTCAGCTCCCTGATCGCCGGCCGGGCCGCGTCCAGGACGGTCATGAACCAGGACGAGAAGGTGTCCTTGGCGTGCCGCTCCGCCAGCTCGGGCGGGGTCACGAACGCCGTCGACGCCACCTCCTCCGGATCCGGCCGCAGCACGGCCTGCACCATCCCGACGAAGAGGTGGTTGTACTCCTGCTCCACCAGACCGGACTCCGGGTCCGGGTGGTTGTAGCGGACCGTGCCCGCCTCGGCCAGCAGGGACGGGGAGGCGCCGAGCTCCTCGAAGGTCCGCCGCGCCGCCGCCGCGAAGGGCGCCTCACCGGGGTAGGGGTGGCCGCAGCAGGTGTTCGACCACACGCCGGGGGAGTGGTACTTGCCCAGCGCCCGCTGCTGGAGCAGCAGCCGGCCGTACTCGTCGAAGAGGAACACGGAGAACGCGCGGTGCAGCTGCCCGGGTGGCTGATGGGCGGCGAGCTTCTCCGCGGTGCCGATCGTCACGCCGTCCTCGTCGACCAGTTCCAGCAAAATCGCGTCTGCGGTGCCGTTCGACGGGTTGTGCGTCGCGGTGGCAGGTGTGATCGGCATACCCATCCTTCACATCGGTCTTCGCGCCCCAAGTCTGCCGTACGAATCCGGCACTCCCGGCACTTCGCGACGTGCCCGCATGTCCTGCGCGGTGGCGCGGAGCGCGGACGGCGCCGCTCGGGCACCGGAAGAGGGACCCAGTAGGGGATCGTGCCCGGCCCGGTGGGCCGAAAATCGTCCCCGCCTGTGCGGTGAGAGCCAAGGGCGCGGGCGCGCGCCGGAGGGCCGCGTTCCCCGGCGCACGCCCAGCCGAACGCGCCCCACCAGCGCCATCGATGCCATCCGCCCCGGAGGCCTCAGAAGCGGGCGCGTCAGTGACAGAGGTGCGCCTCGTGCTCCGCGTGCCCGCCCGGCTCCAGCTGGAAGGTGCAGTGCTCCACGTCGAAGTGGCCGCCGAGACAGTCCTGGAGCTCGTGGAGCATCTTCTCGTGGCCTATCGCGCTCAGCACGTCCGAGCTGACGACCACGTGCGCCGACAGCACCGGCATGCCGGAGGTGATGGTCCAGGCGTGCAGGTCGTGGACGTCCTCCACCCCGTCGGTCGCCAGGATGTGGGCCCGCACCTGAGCCATGTCGACGCCCTTGGGCGCCGCCTCCAGCAGGACGTTCAGAGTCTCGCGCAGCAGCTTCACCGTCCGCGGCACGATCATCAGCGCGATGACGAGCGAGGCGATCGGGTCGGCTGCCTGCCAGCCGGTCAGCATGATCACCAGGGCCGAGACGATCACCGTGACCGAACCCAGGGCGTCCGCCGCCACCTCCAGGAAGGCGCCGCGCACGTTCAGGCTCTCCTTCTGGCCGCGCATCAGCAGGGCCAACGACACCATGTTCGCGACCAGGCCGATGACACCGAACACGACAGCGAGGTGGCCCTCGGTGTCCGCCGGAGTGACGAAGCGCTGGACCGACTCGTACAGGACGTACCCGCCGACCCCGAGCAGCAGCAGACAGTTGGCCAGGGCGGCGAGTATCTCGGCGCGGGCGTAGCCGAAGGTCGCCTGGTCGCTGGGCGGGCGGTTCGCGAAGTGGATCGCGAGCAGCGCCATGCCCAGGCCCACCGCGTCCGTCGCCATGTGCGCCGAGTCCGCGACGAGCGCGAGCGAGTCGGCGAGCAGCCCGCCGACGATCTGCACGACCACGATGCCGAGCGTGATCGCCAGCGCGACCCGCAGCCTGCCGCGGTACGCCGAGGTCGCCGTACCGCCGGACGGTGCGCCGTGCGCGTGCCCGTGATCGTGCCCAGCCCCCATGAAAGTCGCCCTCCGGTGTTCGTCCGATTGTCGGTCCGATCGTGCTCGGGCACCCCAGTGAACTACGGGGAGGGGGTATGCGCAACGCGGCACTGAACACCGTTGTCATGTGCCCTGACCTGCGGAAACGATGCGCAGGTCAAGGCACCCTCAGCGGGTCAGGAGCCGTGGTGCAGGAGCCAGCCCCGCCAGGCCGACTCGGCCATCTCACGCACCCCGCGCCGTGCGGTCCATCCCAGTTCCCGGGCCGCCCGGGCCGCAGAGGCGACCGCCCGCGGGGCGTCCCCGGGGCGGCGGCCCTCGACGAGCGGTGGCCGGCGGTCGCCGGTGACCTCGCCGATGACCGTGATGAGTTCGCGCACCGAGACGCCCTCGCCCCGGCCGATGTTGACGGTCAGATCGCCCGTGGCGCCCCCGCCGGCGAGCCGCCGGGCCGCCGCGAGATGCGCCTCGGCCAGATCGGCGACGTGAATGTAGTCACGGATGCAGGTGCCGTCCGGGGTCGGGTGGTCGTCACCGAAGATCCTCGGCGCCTCGTCACGCGTCAGCCGGTCGAAGACCATCGGGACGATGTTGAAGACGCCCGTGTCGGCCAGTTCGGGCGCGGCCGCGCCCGCGACGTTGAAATAGCGCAGACATACGGTGGAGATCCCGTGCGCCCGGCCCGCCGCCCGCACCAGCCACTCCCCGGCGAGCTTGGTCTCGCCGTACGGGTTCACCGGCGCGCAGGGCGTGTCCTCCGTGATGAGGTCCACACCCGGGTCGCCGTACACCGCCGCCGACGACGAGAACACGAAACGCTCGATCCCGGCCTCGGCGACCGCGTCCAGGAGGGTCACCAGACCTCCGAGGTTCTCCCGGTAGTACCGCGTCGGCTGCGCGACCGACTCGGCGACCTGCTTGCGCGCCGCGAGATGCACCACACCCGTCACGCCGTGCTCGGCGAACACCCGTTTCAGCAGGTCACCGTCGAGCGACGAGCCCTCGACGAGCGGTACGTCCGCCGGGAGCCGCGCGGGCACCCCGGCTGAGAGGTCGTCCAGGGCGAGGACGCGCTCCCCGGCCCCGGTCATGGCCCTGGCCACGTGGGCCCCGATGTAGCCGGCCCCGCCGGTGATCAGCCAAGTCATGGTCGCCCACCCTATGCGGCCGTGGCCGGACCCCGCCCGATGTCCTCGATGTCCGGTCTGGGGGGCGCGGTTTGTGGGGCGGGCCCCGGATCGATGATGATGATCGCGGCAAAGGCCTGTGCGAACCACGTCGATCGATCTGCCGAACAGGCGGTGAACGCGGCCCTCCCGGCATCCGATAGCCTCTGCCGACATGCCACCCGGGAGCTTCCGGCGCGGGCGCCCCCACCATGTACAGCACTGGCGCGGACGCGTCGGTACCCAGGGAGTGAATTCGGTTGTCGACCGCCATCCTCACCGGTCAGCCGGTCCCCGGATCGTCGATCGAGGGCGATCTGCGGTCCCTCGGCTTCGACGTGCGGGTCGCGGCCGACGCCGCCGAGGCCGAGACCCTGCTCGCCGGGGTGCCGGGCGAGGAGCGGGTCGCCCTGGTCGACGCCCGGTTCGTGGGGCACGTGCACGCGCTGCGCCTCGGCCTCACCGACCCCCGCTTCCCGCTCGCGGCGATCCCCGGCGCCGTCACGGCCCAGCCGGCCGGCCGCCAGGCCCTGACCCGGGCGATGGCCCGCGAGAACTCCGCGGGCGGTGGCACCACCCTCGTCGACAGCCTCGCCGACCGCATCCTCACCGCCCTGGACGCCGACGGCGCCGACGTGCACCGCCCCGAGCTGGGCAGCCTCGTCGCCGCCGTCCCCGCCGACCCGCAGGCCCGCAACGAGGCACGGCAAGCGGTGACGAACGTCGACGAAGAGGCGGTACGCCTGAAGTCGGCCGTGAAGTCCCGCGACGGCTTCTTCACCACCTACTGCATCAGCCCGTACTCCCGCTACATCGCCCGCTGGTGCGCCCGCCGCGGCCTGACCCCGAACCAGGTCACCACCGCCTCGCTGCTCACCGCCCTCATAGCGGCCGCCTGCGCGGCCACCGGCACCCGCGGCGGCTTCGTCGCGGCCGGCGTCCTGCTGATCGCGTCCTTCGTGCTGGACTGCACCGACGGCCAGCTCGCCCGCTACTCCCTCCAGTACTCCACGCTCGGCGCCTGGCTGGACGCCACCTTCGACCGGGCCAAGGAGTACGCCTACTACGCCGGTCTCGCCCTCGGAGCCGCCCGAGGCGGAGACGACGTCTGGGCCCTCGCCCTCGGCGCCATGGTCCTGCAGACCTGCCGGCACGTCGTGGACTTCTCCTTCAACGAGGCCAACCACGACGCCACCGCCAACACCAGCCCCACCGCCGCCCTCTCCGACAAGCTCGACAGCGTCGGCTGGACGGTCTGGGTGCGCCGCATGATCGTCCTGCCGATCGGCGAGCGCTGGGCCATGATCGCGGTGCTCACCGCGGTCACCACTCCCCGTATCACCTTCTACGCGCTGCTCATCGGCTGCGCCTTCGCGGCGACGTACACCACGGCGGGCCGCGTGCTGCGCTCACTGACCCGCAAGGCAAAGCGGACCGACCGGGCGGCCGGGGCGCTCGCCGACCTCGCGGACAGCGGCCCGCTCGCCCAGGGCTTGGCGCAGGCGCTCAAGACCCCCGCCCGCGGGCTGCCGGGCTTCACGGCCCCCGCCGTCGCCCTCCTCGGCGGTGCCACCGTCGTCGCCGTGGCCGCGCTCACCGGCTTCGGCGGGCCCTGGCCGGTCGTCGCCGCTCTCGCGTACGCCCTGACCTCGGGCCTGGCCGTCGCCCGCCCCCTCAAGGGCGCCCTCGACTGGCTGGTCCCGCCGTTCCTCCGCGCCGCCGAGTACGGCACCGTCCTGGTCCTGGCGGCCCGAGCGGACGTGAACGGAGCCCTTCCTGCGGCTTTCGGGCTGGTGTCCGCGGTCGCCTACCATCACTACGACACGGTGTACCGCATCCGCGGCAACGCCGGAGCGCCCCCGGCATGGCTGGTGCGTTCCATCGGGGGGCACGAAGGACGGACGCTGCTCGTCACCGTCCTCGCCGCGCTGCTCACCGCCTCGCAGTTCAAGGTCGCGCTCATGGTGCTCGCCGTGGCCGTGGCCCTGGTGGTGCTCGTCGAGAGCATCCGCTTCTGGGTGTCCGCAGGGGCGCCCGCCGTACACGATGAAGGAGAACCCGCATGATCGGCCTCGTGCTGGCGGCCGGCGCCGGACGGCGTCTGCGCCCCTACACCGACAGCCTTCCCAAGGCGCTGGTGCCGGTGGGGCCCGCGGGCATAGAGGGCGAACCGACGGTTCTCGACCTGACCCTCGCCAACTTCGCCGAGGTCGGCCTGACCGAGGCCGCGATCATCGTCGGCTACCGCAAGGAAGCCGTGTACGAGCGCAAGGAAGCGCTGGAGGCGAAGTACGGCCTCAAGCTCACCCTCATCGACAACGACAAGGCCGAGGAGTGGAACAACGCCTACTCCCTGTGGTGCGGTCGTGACGCCCTCAAGGACGGTGTGATCCTCGCCAACGGCGACACCGTCCACCCGGTCTCCGTCGAGAAGACGCTGCTCGCCGCCCGCGGCGACGGCAAGAAGATCATCCTCGCCCTGGACACGGTGAAGGACCTGGCCGACGAGGAGATGAAGGTCGTCGTCGACCCCGAGAAGGGCATGACGAAGATCACCAAGCTGATGGACCCCGCCGAGGCCACCGGCGAGTACATCGGCGTCACCCTCATCGAGGGCGACGCGGCCCCCGAACTGGCCGACGCGCTCAAGACCGTGTGGGAGACCGACCCCCAGCAGTTCTACGAGCACGGCTACCAGGAGCTGGTGAACCGCGGCTTCCGTATCGACGTGGCGCCGATCGGCGACGTCAAGTGGGTGGAGATCGACAACCATGACGATCTCGCCCGTGGACGGGAGATCGCATGCCAGTACTGACCCGGCTCATCCCCTCGCCGCTGGTCGTGGACATCCGCCCGGGTGCCCTCGACGACCTGGCGTGCGTCCTCGCCGACGAGCGCATCTCGCACTCCGGCCGCCTCGCCGTCGCCGTCAGCGGTGGCTCCGGCGCGAAGCTGCGCGAGCGCATCTCGCCGAGCATGCCCGGCGCCACCTGGTACGAGGTCGGCGGCGGCACCCTCGACGACGCGGTCCGGCTGGCGAGCGACATAAAGGCCGGCCACTACGACGCGGTCGTCGGCCTCGGCGGCGGCAAGATCATCGACTGCGCCAAGTTCGCCGCGGCCCGCGTGGGCCTGCCCCTGGTCGCCGTGCCGACGAACCTCGCGCACGACGGCCTGTGCTCCCCGGTCGCCACCCTCGACAACGACGCGGGCCGCGGCTCCTACGGCGTGCCGAACCCGATCGCGGTCGTCATCGACCTGGACGTCATCCGCGAGGCCCCGGTCCGTTTCGTCCGCGCCGGCATCGGCGACGCCGTCTCCAACATCTCGGCGATCGCCGACTGGGAGCTCGCCAACCGCGTCAAGGGCGAGCGGATCGACGGACTCGCCGCGGCCATGGCCCGGCAGGCCGGCGAGGCCGTCCTGCGGCACCCGGGCGGCATCGGGGACAACGGCTTCCTCCAGGTGCTCGCCGAGGCGCTGGTCCTCAGCGGCATCGCGATGTCCGTGTCGGGCGACTCGCGGCCGTCCTCCGGGGCGTGCCACGAGATCAACCACGCCTTCGACCTGCTCTACCCGAAGCGGGCCGCCGCCCACGGCGAGCAATGCGGTCTCGGCGCGGCCTTCGCGATGTGGCTGCGCGGGGCGCACGAGGAGTCGGCGTACATGGCCGAGGTGCTGCGCCGGCACGGGCTGCCCGTGCTGCCGGACGAGATCGGCTTCACGACGGACGAGTTCGTCAAGGCCGTCGAGTTCGCCCCGGAGACCCGGCCCGGCCGTTACACCATCCTCGAACACCTCGACCTGAACACCGAACAGATCAAGGACACCTACACCGACTATGTCAAGGCCATCGGTAGCTGAACTACGCCCCGTCGTTCACCCCGCGGGGGTGAAGGACCGGCGCAGCGGTGAGCACTGGATGGGACGCCTCTACATGCGTGAGGTGTCCCTGCGGGTCGACCGTTACCTGGTCAACACCCGGGTCACGCCCAACCAGCTCACGTACCTGATGACCGTCTTCGGTGTGCTCGCGGCCCCGGCACTCCTCGTGCCGGGGATCCCGGGCGCCGTGCTCGGCGTCGTCATGGTCCAGATGTACCTCCTGCTGGACTGCGTCGACGGCGAGATCGCGCGCTGGAAGAAGCAGTACTCACTCAACGGCGTCTACCTGGACCGCGTCGGCGCCTACCTCACCGACGCCGCGGTGCTCGTCGGTTTCGGCCTGCGCGCCGCCGACCTGTGGGGCAGCGGCCGTATCGACTGGCTGTGGGCCTTCCTCGGCACCCTGGCCGCCCTCGGCGCCATCCTGATCAAGGCCGAGACCGACCTCGTCGGCGTCGCACGGCACCAGGCCGGGAAGCCGCCGGTCAAGGAGGCCGCCGCCGAGATGCGCTCCTCCGGCATGGCGCTGGCCCGCAAGGCCGCCGCCGCGCTCAAGTTCCACCGCCTCATCCTCGGCATCGAGGCGTCCTTGCTGATCCTGCTCCTGGCCATCGTCGACCAGGTCCGCGGCGACCTGTTCTTCTCCCGGCTCGGCGTGGCCGTGCTGGCCGGCATCGCGCTGGTCCAGACCCTGCTGCACCTCGTGTCCATCCTCGCTTCGAGCAGGCTGAAGTGAGCGGTATGAAGGTCGGCGCCGTCATCATCACCATGGGCAACCGCCCCGACGAGCTGCGCGCCCTGCTCGACTCGGTCGCCAAGCAGGACGGCGACCCGGTCGAGGTGGTCGTCGTCGGCAACGGCTCGCCCGTCCCGGACGTCCCCGAGGGCGTCCGCACGATCGAACTGCCCGAGAACCTCGGCATCCCCGGCGGCCGCAACGTCGGCATCGAGGCCTTCGGCCCGGCCGGCCGGGACGTCGACATCCTGCTGTTCCTCGACGACGACGGCCTGCTGGCCGGGCACGACACCGCCGAGCTGTGCCGGAAGGCCTTCGAGGCCGACCCGAAGCTCGGCATCATCAGCTTCCGCATAGCCGACCCCGACACCGGCGTCACCCAGCGCCGCCACGTGCCCCGGCTGCGCGCCGCCGACCCGATGCGCTCCTCCCGGGTCACCACCTTCCTCGGCGGCGCCAACGCCGTCCGCACCCGGGTCTTCGCCGACGTCGGCGGACTCCCGGACGAGTTCTTCTACGCCCACGAGGAAACCGACCTGGCATGGCGGGCCCTCGACGCGGGCTGGATGATCGACTACCGGTCCGACATGGTGCTGTACCACCCGACGACCGCTCCCTCGCGGCACGCGGTCTACCACCGCATGGTCGCCCGCAACCGCGTCTGGCTCGCCCGCCGCAACCTCCCGGCGCTGATCGTCCCCGTCTACCTCGGGGTGTGGCTGCTGCTCACCCTCCTGCGCCGTCCCTCCGGCTCCGCCCTGCGGGCCTGGTTCGGCGGATTCCGCGAGGGCTGGACCACCCCGTGCGGGCCCCGCCGTCCCATGAAGTGGCGTACGGTGTGGCGGCTGACCCGGCTGGGCCGGCCCCCCGTCATCTGACAAGCTCGTACCCGTGAGCATCCGGGAGCACCCGGGCCGTACCCTGGCCCCCGGCTCATGCAGGCCCGGACAGGCCGCGCATCTCGAAGACGAAAGTTTCCACTAGTGAGTGAGACAACGCACGACGCCACGGTCGCGGTGAGCGCGGCCGTGGCGCCCGACGAGGGACTCACGGCGAGCGAGCTCGCCGCCAAGTACGGGCTGAGCGTGAGCGGCGCCCGGCCGTCCCTCATCGAGTACGTCCGTCAGCTCTGGGACCGGCGGCACTTCATCCTCGCCTTCTCCCGCGCGAAGCTGACCGCCCAGTACAGCCAGGCCAAGCTCGGCCAGCTGTGGCAGGTGGCCACACCGCTGCTGAACGCGGCCGTGTACTTCTTCATCTTCGGCCTGCTCCTGGAGGCCGACCGGGGCATGTCCCGCGAGGTGTACATCCCGTTCCTGGTCACGGGCGTGTTCGTGTTCACCTTCACGCAGAGCTCGGTGATGGCGGGCGTGCGCGCGATCTCCGGCAACCTCGGCCTGGTCCGCGCCCTGCACTTCCCGCGCGCCTCACTGCCGGTCTCCTTCGCGCTGCAGCAGCTCCAGCAGCTGCTGTTCTCGATGATCGTGCTGTTCGCCGTCGCGGTCGGTTTCGGTCATTACCCGGACCTGTCCTGGGTGCTGATCGTGCCGGTGCTCGTCCTCCAGTTCTGCTTCAACACCGGCCTCGCGCTGATCATGGCCCGGGCGGGTGCCAAGACCCCGGACCTCGCGCAGCTGATGCCGTTCGTGATGCGGACCTGGATGTACGCGTCCGGGGTGATGTTCTCCATCCCGATCTTCCTCGCGGACAAGCCGGCCTGGATGGCGAACGTCCTGCAGTGGAACCCGGCCGCGATCTACATGGACCTGATGCGCTTCGCCCTCATCGACGACTACGGCTCCGAGTACCTCCCCGACCACGTGTGGGCGGCCGCGGGCGGCTGGGCCGTGCTGTTCGCCCTGGGGGGCTTCGTGTACTTCTGGAAGGCGGAGGAGAGGTACGGCCGTGGCTGAGCAGAAGCAGGACGCGCGGGTCCCCACGGTCATCGCGGACGATCTGCACATCGTCTACCGCGTCAACGGCGCCAAGAGCGGCAAGGGGAGCGCCACCGCCGCCCTCAGCCGCATCCTCAAGCGCGGCGAGGAGCGCGGGGTGCGCAAGGTGCACGCGGTGCGCGGCGTCTCCTTCGTCGCCTACCGCGGTGAGGCCATCGGCCTGATCGGCTCCAACGGCTCCGGCAAGTCGACCCTGCTGCGTGCCATCGCCGGTCTGCTCCCCGCCGAGCAGGGCAAGGTCTACACCGACGGCCAGCCCTCGCTGCTCGGCGTCAACGCGGCCCTCATGAACGACCTCACCGGTGAGCGGAACGTCATATTGGGCGGGCTCGCCATGGGCATGTCCCGGGAGGAGATCAAGGAGCGCTACCAGGACATCGTCGACTTCTCCGGCATCAACGAGAAGGGCGACTTCATCACCCTGCCCATGCGCACCTACTCCTCCGGCATGGCGGCCCGTCTCCGCTTCTCCATCGCCGCGGCCAAGGACCACGACGTCCTGATGATCGACGAAGCCCTGGCCACCGGTGACCGCAAGTTCCAGAAGCGCTCCGAGGACCGCATCCGGGAGCTGCGCAAGGAAGCCGGCACGGTGTTTCTGGTCAGCCACAACAACAAGTCCATCCGCGACACCTGCAACCGCGTCCTGTGGCTGGAGCGCGGCGAGCTGCGCATGGACGGCCCGACCGACGAGGTGCTCAAGGAGTACGAGAAGTTCACCGGCAAGTAGCCCGGCCCGGCCAGGGCCCCGCCGGAACTGTTCCGGCGGGGCCCTGCGTCTGCAAAAGAAGCGTCAACTCCGGCCCTTCTTAGGAATCTTGGGGCCAATCGGTGTGTTCTCGTGATGTGCAGGACACCCTGGCGAACCTCGATGCGTTGTACAACGTAAGCTGTACCGGTCCCGAAACACGGCAATCAGGGCGATAATGCGCGACATCGCTCGCCGGACCGCCGTGCGGACGGCTGGGCGGCGTGTCCGAAATAGTGTGTATTGGGTCGGCAGTGTAGAACGGGAGATGTGACGGCGATGGCTACGGAAACTCCCCAGCTCCACGCAGCACGTGCCGTCCTCGCGCCGGGCAGCCGGCGGTGACGGGAACCGGCACGGCGCGCGTCCTCGACCCGGAGCGCGACACCCTCGCCAAGGCCGCGGGCGAGAACTTCCCGGTGGCCCCGTTCTTCCTGCCCCGGGCCTGGCGCACCGACCTCATGGCCGTCTACGGCTTCGCCCGCCTGGTCGACGACATCGGCGACGGCGACCTGGCCCCCGGCGGCGCCGATGCCCGCCTGCTCGGTGTCTCCCCGCAGGAGGCCGAGGACCGGCTGGTCCTGCTGGACGCCTTCGAGGCCGACCTGCGCAGGGTCTTCGACTCCACCCCGCGTCACCCCCTGCTGCGCCGTCTCCAGCCGACCGTGCGCCGCCGCTCCCTGACCCCCGAGCCGTTCCTCGGCCTGATCGCCGCGAACCGCCAGGACCAGCTGGTCGGCCGGTACGAGACCTACGACGACCTCCTCGCCTACTGCGAGCTCTCCGCCAACCCCGTCGGCCGTCTCGTCCTCGCCGTCACCGGCACCTCGACGCCCGAGCGGATCCGCCGCTCCGACATGATCTGTACGGCTCTCCAGATCGTCGAGCACCTCCAGGACGTGGCCGAGGACCTCGGGCGCGACCGCATCTACCTGCCCGCCGCCGACATGAAGCGCTTTCACGTCGAAGAGGCGGACCTCGCCACGAAATCCGCCGGAGCGTCGGTCCGTGCGTTGATTGCGTACGAAGCGCAAAGGGCCCGGGATCTCCTGAATGAAGGCGCCTCCCTGGTGGGTAGCGTCCACGGCAGGTTGAAGCTGCTGCTCGCAGGGTTCGTGGCGGGGGGAAGGGCGGCCGTCCGCGCGATCGCCGCCGCCGACTACGACGTACTTCCCGGCCCGCCCAAGCCCGGCAAGATCCGGTTGCTGCGTGAGGTGGGCGTGACTCTGCGAGGAGAGGGGTGATCCGGACCGTGGAGTCGGAACCACACGCGTCCCCACCGGTACTCGCCGCCTACAGCTACTGCGAGGCCGTCACCGGGCGGCAGGCCCGTAACTTCGCCTACGGCATCCGGCTGCTGCCGACGCCCCAGCGCCGTGCGATGTCGGCGCTGTACGCGTTCTCGCGGCGGGTCGACGACATCGGTGACGGTGCGCTCGCCGACGACGTCAAGGTGGCCAGGCTGGAGGAGACCCGGTCCCTGCTGACCCGGATCCGCGAGGGCGAGGTGGCGGAGGACGACATCGACCCGGTCGCCGTCGCCCTCACGCACGCCGCCGGGCACTTCCCGATCCCGCTCGGCGGCCTGGACGAGCTCATCGACGGCGTCCTGATGGACGTACGCGGCGAGACCTACGAGACCTGGGACGACCTGAAGGTGTACTGCCGCTGTGTGGCGGGGGCCATCGGGCGGCTCTCGCTGGGTGTGTTCGGCACCGAGCCGGGGGCGCGCGGCGTCGAGCGTGCGCCGGAGTATGCCGACACGCTGGGGCTCGCGCTCCAGCTCACCAACATCCTCAGGGACGTCCGCGAGGACGCCGTGGGCGGGCGCACCTATCTGCCCGCCGACGACCTCGCCAAATTCGGCTGCTCGGCCGGCTTCAGCGGGCCAAGGCCACCGGAGGGCTCCGACTTCGCGGGCCTCGTGCACTTCGAAGTGCGACGGGCCCGCGCTCTTTTCGCCGAGGGCTACCGGCTGCTCCCCATGCTCGACCGGCGCAGCGGCGCCTGTGTCGCGGCCATGGCCGGCATCTACCGCCGCCTCCTCGACCGCATCGAGCGCGACCCGGAGGCCGTGTTGCGCGGCCGCGTCTCCCTGCCCGGCCGGGAGAAGGCCTTTGTCGCCGTGCGCGGGCTGTCCGGCCTCGACGCCCGCCATGTGACCCGACGGGCCGTCAGGAGGCGTGCGTGACGAACGGACCGGTCCCAGCGGAGACCACCGGCGACCGGGCTCACGCCCGCCGCGCGGGTACGGTCCTGCACCGCCAGACAGCGCCGGAGAGCGCGACGCCGCGCGCCCCGCGGGCCCGCCGCGAGAACGAACGGGTGCTGCCCCCGGTCCGCCGCCGAGAGCGCGTCGCGGCCGCCGGCGCCGGACCGGGCGCTTCCGCCTGCGTGACCCCGTCGGAGCGCGGCCACGGCGCTTGGCAGGCCCGCCACGTGAGTGAACCGGTGTTGTCCCTGGTCCGCCGCCGGGGGCGGGGCGCGGTCGTGGGCGCCGGGCCGGGCGGTCGCGCGTGCGTGACCCCGGCTGAGTGCGTCCACGGCGCTTCGCAGGCTCGTCATGAGGCCGAGCCGCTGTTGTCCCTGGCCCGCCGCCGGGGGTGCGGCGTGGTCGCTGGCGGCGGGCCGGGCGCTTCCGCCTGCGTGACCCCGTCGGAGCGTGGCTGCGGCGCTTGGCAGGCTTGCCACGTGAGTGAACCGGTGTTGTCCCTGGTCCGCCGCCGGGGGCGGGGCGCGGTCGTGGGCGCCGGGCCGGGCGGTCCCGCGTGCGTGACTCCCGCGGTCAAGCGCGTCCACGGCGCTCCGCAGGCTCGTCATGAGGCCGAGCCGGTGCTGTCCGTGGCCCACCGACGGAGGCACGCCGCGGTCGTCGGTGCCGGGCCCGAGCGCGGCCGCCGCGCTGGGCAGGCTTGCCACGTGAGTGAACCGGTGTTGTCCCTGGTCCGCCGCCGGGGGTGGGGCGCGGTCGTCGGGGCCGGGCCGGGCGGTTCCGTGCGGGTGACCCCGGCCGAGTGCGGCCACGACGTCCCTCCCGGTCGAGCCGTCGGAGACAAGCTGCGGGCAACTCTCCGGCGTGGGGCGGCGTCCCTGACGGAGACGGCCGGTCGCGCACGGTTCGAGCAGGACGGCCGCCGCGCAGGGGAGGGTGCACGATGACCCACGGCACGGGGTCCCAGGGACCGATCGCCGACGGGCGGCACACCGTCGTGGTGGGCGGCGGGCTCGCCGGCATCACCGCCGCGCTCGCGCTCGCCGACGCCGGCGTGCGCGTCACCCTGCTGGAGGGCAGGCCGAGACTCGGCGGCCTGGCCTTCTCCTTCCAGCGCGGCGAGCTGACCGTCGACAACGGACAGCATGTGTACCTGCGCTGCTGCACCGCCTACCGCTGGTTCCTCGACCGCGTCGAGGGCGCGGCGCTGGCCCCGCTCCAGGACCGGCTCGACGTGCCCGTCCTGGACGCCGCACGGCCCGCGGGGCGGCGGCTCGGCAGGCTGCGGCGCGACGCGCTGCCCGTGCCCCTGCACCTGGGCCGCAGCCTCGCCACCTATCCGCACCTGTCGCTCGCCGACCGCGCCAAGGTGGGCCGGGCCGCGCTCGCGCTCAAGGGGCTCGACCTCGCCGATCCGGCCCTCGACACGCAGGACTTCGGCAGCTGGCTCGCCGCGCACGGCCAGTCGGAGCGCGCCATCGAGGCCCTGTGGGACCTGGTCGGGGTCGCCACCCTCAACGCCGTCGCGGGCGATGCCTCCCTGGGGCTCGCCGCGATGGTGTTCAAGACCGGTCTGCTGTCCGACCCGGGCGCGGCCGACATCGGCTGGGCGCGGGTTCCGCTCGGCGACCTGCACGACCGGCTGGCCCGCAAGGCGCTCGACTCCGCTGGCGTCCGTACCGAGGTCCGTACACGCGTCACCTCCGTCTCCCACCACGGGAACGGGGGGTGGAGTGTCCAGGTTCCCGGCGAGACGCTCCAGGCGGACGCGGTGGTGCTCGCCGTACCGCAGCGCGAGGCGCACGACCTGCTGCCCCCGGGCGCCCTCGACGCGCCGGAACGGCTCCTGGAGATCGGCACCGCGCCGATCCTCAACGTCCACGTGGTGTACGACCGCAAGGTGCTGGCCCGGCCGTTCTTCGCCGCCCTCGGCACCCCGGTGCAGTGGGTGTTCGACCGGACCGAGGCATCAGGGCTGCGCGAGGGGCAGTACCTCGCCCTGTCGCAGTCGGTGGCCCAGGGCGAGATCGACGAACCCGTGGCCGTGCTGCGCCGGCGGTACCTGCCGGAGCTGGAGCGGCTGCTGCCGCTGACCCGCGGCGCCGGAGTGAGGGACTTCTTCGTCACCCGGGAGCGCACCGCGACGTTCGCTCCCACCCCCGGCGTCGGGCGCCTCAGGCCCGGCGCCCGCACCAAGGCATCCGGCCTGTACCTGGCCGGAGCGTGGACCGCCACCGGGTGGCCCGCGACCATGGAGAGTGCGGTCCGCAGTGGTGTGAGCGCGGCGGACGCCGTGCTGGGCGCCCTGGGCCGGCCCCGCCCGCAGCACCTCTTCGAGTTCGAGGAGGCGGCGTGACGCTCGCTCAGGACGGCGCGGCAGGCGGCCCCCGCACCCCCGGTACCGCAACAAGAGGAGAGACTGTGCCCACTGTGCCCCCGGCCTCGAAGGCCGCTCGAGAGACCGCGGTGGACGTGACCGCGCTCCTGGAGCGCGGCCGGACCCTGGCCACTCCGGTACTGCGGGCGGCCATCGACCGCCTGGCACCTCCCATGGACACTGTTGCCGCCTACCACTTCGGATGGATCGACGCCCAGGGCCGGCCCGCGGCGGGGGACGGCGGCAAGGCCGTGCGCCCCGCCCTCGCGGTGCTGTCCGCCGAGGTCATGTCGGCCGCCCCCGAGACCGGCATCCCCGGTGCCGTCGCCGTGGAACTCGTCCACAACTTCTCCCTCCTCCACGACGACCTGATGGACGGCGACGAACAGCGCCGCCACCGCGACACGGTCTGGAAGGTGCACGGCCCCGCCCAGGCCATCCTGGTCGGCGACGCCCTGTTCGCCCTCGCCAACGAGGTGCTCCTCGAACTCGGCACCGTCGAGGCGGGCCGCGCCACCCGCCGCCTGACCACCGCCACCCGTGCACTGATCGACGGTCAGGCCCAGGACATCTCCTACGAGCACCGCGACCGCGTCACCGTCGAGGAGTGCCTGGAGATGGAGGGCAACAAGACCGGCGCCCTGCTCGCCTGCGCCAGCTCCATCGGTGCCGTCCTCGGCGGCGCCGACGACCGTACCGCCGACACGCTGGAGAAGTACGGCTACCACCTGGGCCTCGCCTTCCAGGCCGTCGACGACCTCCTCGGCATCTGGGGCGACCCGGTCGCCACCGGCAAGCAGACCTGGAGCGACCTGCGCCAGCGCAAGAAGTCGCTGCCCGTCGTGGCCGCGCTCGCGGCCGGCGGCCCCGCCTCCGAGCGGCTCGGCGAGATCCTCGCCGCCGACGCCAAGAGCAGCGACTTCGAGAACTTCTCCGAGGAGGAGTTCGCGGCCCGCGCCGCCCTCATCGAGGAGGCGGGCGGCCGTGAGTGGACCGCCGACGAGGCACGCCGTCAGCACACCATCGCCATCGAAGCCCTCGACGCCGTCGACATGCCCGACCGGGTGCGGGAACAGTTCACGGCACTCGCGGACTTCGTCGTCGTACGAAAGAGATGATCACTATCGGTCGAATAGCCCTCGCGTAGTCGCCGGCCGGTGCCGCGAGACAGCACGGAGCACCGGCCGACGGCGGACCCACAGCAGCTGCACACCTTGCACCACTGCACGAAGGGGAAGCCATGACAGCGACGACCGACGGAAGCACCGGGGCCCTGCCACCCCGAGCCGCCGCGGCCAGCGAAACCGACACCGACACCCCCGCGGCGGCCGGGGTACCAGAAGCCGCCGCCCGCGCCGCGCAGCGCGCCACGGACTTCCTGCTCTCGCGCCAGGACGCCCAGGGCTGGTGGAAGGGCGACCTCGAGACCAACGTCACGATGGACGCCGAGGACCTGATGCTCCGCCAGTTCCTGGGCATCCGCGACGAGAAGACCACTCAGGCCGCCGCGCTCTTCATCCGCGGCGAACAGCGCGAGGACGGCACCTGGGCCACCTTCTACGGCGGCCCCGGCGAACTCTCCGCCACCATCGAGGCCTACGTCGCCCTGCGCCTGGCCGGCGACGAGCCCGGCGCACCGCACATGGCGAAGGCCTCCGCCTGGATCCGTGAGCAGGGCGGCATCGCCGCCGCCCGGGTCTTCACCCGCATCTGGCTCGCCCTGTTCGGCTGGTGGAAGTGGGAGGACCTGCCGGAACTGCCCCCGGAGCTCATCTACTTCCCGAAGTGGGTGCCGCTCAACATCTACGACTTCGGCTGCTGGGCGCGGCAGACCATCGTCCCGCTGACGATCGTCTCCGCGAAGCGGCCGGTACGCCCCGCGCCCTTCCCGCTGGACGAGCTGCACACCGACCCGGCCGACCCGAACCCCGCCAAACCCCTCGCCCCGGCGTTCAGTTGGGACGGCGCCTTCCAGCGGATGGACAAGGGCCTGCACGCCCTGCGCAAGGTCGCGCCGCGCCGGCTGCGCAGAGCCGCGATGAACAGTGCCGCCCGCTGGATCATCGAACGGCAGGAGAACGACGGCTGCTGGGGCGGCATCCAGCCCCCGGCCGTGTACTCGATCATCGCCCTGCACCTGCTCGGCTACGACCTCCAGCATCCCGTGATGCGTGAGGGACTCGCCTCGCTGGACCGGTTCGCCGTGTGGCGCGAGGACGGGGCCCGGATGATCGAGGCCTGCCAGTCGCCCGTGTGGGACACCTGCCTGGCCGCGATCGCGCTCGCGGACGCCGGACTGCCCGCCGACCACCCGCAGTTGGTGAAGGCCGCGGACTGGATGCTGGGCGAGGAGATCGTCCGGCCCGGTGACTGGTCGGTGCAGCGGCCCGGACTGCCGCCCGGGGGCTGGGCGTTCGAGTTCCACAACGACAACTACCCCGACATCGACGACACCGCCGAGGTGATCCTCGCGCTGCGCCGGATCGCCCACCACGACCCGGTGCGGGTGGACAAGGCCGTCGGGCGCGGCGTGCGCTGGACCCTCGGCATGCAGTCGAAGAACGGCGCGTGGGCCGCCTTCGACGTCGACAACACCAGCCCGTTCCCGAACCGGCTGCCGTTCTGCGACTTCGGCGAGGTCATCGACCCGCCCTCCGCCGACGTCACCGCGCACGTCGTCGAGATGCTCGCGGTGGAGGGCCTCGCCCACGACCCGCGCACCCGCCGCGGCATCGAATGGCTGCTGGCCGAACAGGAGCCCGACGGCTCGTGGTTCGGGCGCTGGGGTGTCAACTACGTCTACGGCACCGGGTCCGTCGTCCCCGCCCTTGTCGCCGCGGGCATCCCCGCCGCGCACCCGGCGATCCGCCGGGCCGTGACCTGGCTGGAGTCGGTGCAGAACGACGACGGCGGCTGGGGCGAGGACCTGCGCTCCTACAAGTACGTCAACGAGTGGAGCGGCAGGGGCGCCTCGACCGCCTCCCAGACGGCATGGGCCCTGATGGCCCTGCTCGCGGCGGGGGAGCGGGATTCCAAGGCCGTCGAACGCGGCATCGAGTGGCTCGCCGCCACCCAGCGGGAGGACGGTTCCTGGGACGAGCCGTACTTCACGGGGACGGGCTTCCCGTGGGACTTCTCGATCAATTACCACCTCTACCGGCAGGTGTTCCCGCTGACCGCGCTCGGCCGGTATCTGCACGGCGAGCCCTTCGCCGACCGGCACCAGGCGAGCGGGGCGGCCGGGAAACCGCTCGCCGGGGCCGAGGGAGCTGAATGAGCACACAGCCCGCCCCGGCCCCGCTGCTGATCGCCTGCGCGCTCGGCATCGAGCAGTTCGCCCTGCGCGCGGGGGACCGTGGCGGCGCCGGCGGGCCGGTCACCGTGCTGCGGACCGGTATGGGGCCGGCGGCGGCCGAGCGGTCCGTCACCCGGATGCTCGCCCACCCGGCCCTGCGTGACGCCGCCGTCCTGGCCACCGGCTTCTGCGCGGGGCTCGCGCCGGGCATGCACCCCGGTGACCTGGTCGTCGCCGAGGAGACCCGCGACCCGCGCTCCACGACCGCCTGCGTCGGGACCGACCTGCTGGTCAAGGAGCTGGTCCGCACGGTGCCCGGGCGGACCGTGCACACCGGGCCGCTCACCGGCTCCGACCACGTCGTACGCGGTCAGGAGCGGTCCGATCTGCTCGCGACCGGCGCGATCGCGGCCGACATGGAATCGGCGGCCACGCTCCTGAGCGCCGTGCGCACGGGCGAGCGCCCGGTTGCGGCCGTCCGGGTGGTCGTGGACGCTCCAGAACATGAACTCGTCCGGATCGGCACGGTGCGCGGTGGAATATCGGCTTTCCGTGTCCTTCGTTCCGTCCTTCCCGCTTTCTTCGAATGGCACCGTTCCTTGCTGCTCCCCAGGAGGTGAGCCAGATGGCCATGCCGCTCCGACAGTCCATCAAGGTCGCTACGTACTTGGCTGAACAGAAGCTCCGCCGGCGGGACAAGTTCCCGCTCATCGTCGAGCTGGAGCCGCTGTACGCCTGCAACCTCAAGTGCGAGGGGTGCGGCAAGATCCAGCACCCGGCCGGGGTGCTCAAGCAGCGGATGCCGGTCGCCCAGGCCGTGGGGGCGGTGCTGGAGTCCGGTGCTCCCATGGTGTCCATCGCCGGTGGCGAGCCGCTGATGCACCCCCAGATCGACGAGATCGTGCGTCAGCTGGTGGCCAGGCGGAAGTACGTCTTCCTGTGCACCAATGCCCTGCTGCTGCGCAAGAAGATGGACAAGTTCAAGCCGTCCCCCTATTTCGCCTTCGCGGTGCACATCGACGGGCTGCGCGAGCGGCACGACGAGTCGGTGGCGAAGGAGGGCGTGTTCGACGAGGCGGTGGAGGCCATCAAGGAGGCCAAGCGGCGCGGCTTCCGGGTGACCACCAACTCGACGTTCTTCAACACCGACACCCCGCAGACCATCATCGAGGTGCTGAACTTCCTCAACGACGACCTCCAGGTCGACGAGATGATGATCTCGCCCGCCTACGCCTACGAGAAGGCCCCCGACCAGGAGCACTTCCTCGGCGTGGAGCAGACCCGCGAGCTGTTCAAGAAGGCCTTCGCGGGCGGCAACCGGCGGCGCTGGCGGCTCAACCACTCCCCGCTCTTCCTGGACTTCCTGGAGGGCAAGGTCGACTTCCCGTGCACGGCGTGGGCGATCCCGAACTACTCGCTGTTCGGCTGGCAGCGCCCCTGCTACCTGATGAGCGACGGCTATGTGCCGACGTACCGGGAGCTGGTCGAGGACACGGACTGGGACAAGTACGGCCGCGGCAAGGACCCGCGCTGCGCCAACTGCATGGCGCACTGCGGTTACGAGCCCACCGCCGTCCTCGCCACCATGGGATCGCTCAAGGAGTCCCTGCGCGCCATGCGCGAGACGGTCTCCGGAAACCGGGAGTGAGGCCATGAGCGCCATCCCGCTGGGCGTTCCCGAGGTACCGGTCCGGCCGATCGCCGAGCGGCGCGTCTCGCGCCGGATCCAGGTCGGTCCGGTGGCGGTCGGGGGCGGGGCCCCGGTGTCGGTGCAGTCGATGACGACGACCCGTACGTCCGACATCGGCGCCACGCTGCAGCAGATCGCCGAGCTCACCGCGTCCGGCTGTCAGATCGTCCGGGTCGCCTGCCCCACGCAGGACGACGCGGACGCGCTGGCGACCATCGCCCGCAAGTCGCAGATCCCGGTGATCGCGGACATCCACTTCCAGCCGAAGTACGTGTTCGCCGCCATCGAGGCGGGCTGTGCGGCGGTCCGCGTCAACCCCGGCAACATCAAGCAGTTCGACGACCGGGTCAAGGAGATCGCGCAGGCCGCCAAGGACCACGGCACCCCGATCCGGATCGGGGTCAACGCCGGGTCGCTGGACCGGCGGCTGCTCCGGAAGTACGGCAGGGCGACCCCGGAGGCGCTCGTGGAGAGCGCGCTGTGGGAGGCGTCCCTGTTCGAGGAGCACGACTTCCGGGACATCAAGATCTCCGTCAAGCACAACGACCCGGTCGTGATGATCGAGGCGTACAAGCAGCTCGCCGCGCAGTGCGACTACCCGCTGCACCTCGGCGTCACGGAGGCCGGTCCCGCCTTCCAGGGCACGATCAAGTCGGCGGTCGCCTTCGGCGCGCTGCTCAGCCAGGGCATCGGCGACACGATCCGGGTGTCGCTGTCCGCGCCGCCGGCCGAGGAGGTCAAGGTCGGCATCCAGATCCTGGAGTCCCTGGGGCTGCGGCAGCGCCGGCTGGAGATCGTCTCCTGCCCGTCCTGCGGGCGTGCCCAGGTCGACGTCTACAAGCTCGCCGACGAGGTGACCGCCGGACTCGAGGGCATGGAAGTGCCGTTGCGGGTCGCCGTCATGGGGTGTGTGGTCAACGGACCCGGCGAGGCGCGGGAGGCCGATCTGGGGGTGGCCTCCGGCAACGGCAAGGGGCAGATCTTCGTGAAGGGCGAGGTCATCAAGACCGTCCCCGAGTCGAAGATCGTCGAGACGCTGATCGAAGAGGCGATGAAGCTCGCCGAGCAGATGGAGCAGGACGGCATGGGGCCGGGGGAGCCGGCCGTCACCGTGAGCTGAACAGCACGGAACCGAAGGGGGCCCGAGCGTGACGATTCTGGAGACCATCCGGGGACCACGCGACCTGAAGGCGCTGTCCGAGCCGGAACTCGGCGAACTGTCCGACGAGATCAGGGAGTTCCTGGTGCAGGCGGTCGCCAGGACCGGGGGGCATCTGGGACCCAACCTGGGGGTGGTGGAGCTCACCGTCGCCCTGCACCGGGTCTTCGAGTCGCCGGTCGACCGCATCCTGTGGGACACCGGCCACCAGAGCTACGTCCACAAACTGCTGACCGGACGCCAGGACTTCTCCAAGCTGCGCGGCAAGGGCGGCCTGTCCGGCTACCCCTCGCGCGAGGAGTCCGAGCACGACGTCATCGAGAACAGCCACGCCTCCACGGCGCTCGGCTGGGCCGACGGGCTCGCCAAGGCCCGCCAGGTGCAGGGGGAGCGGGGCCACGTCGTCGCGGTGATCGGCGACGGAGCCCTGACCGGTGGCATGGCCTGGGAGGCGCTGAACAACATCGCGGCCGCCAAGGACCGCCCGCTGATCATCGTCGTCAACGACAACGAACGCTCGTACGCCCCGACCATCGGCGGCCTCGCCAACCACCTCGCGACGCTGCGCACGACCGACGGTTACGAGCGGGTCCTCGCCTGGGGCAAGGACGTGCTGCAGGCCACGCCCCTGGTCGGCAACACCCTGTACGAGGCCCTGCACGGCGCGAAGAAGGGCTTCAAGGACGCGTTCGCCCCGCAGGGCCTGTTCGAGGACCTGGGCCTGAAGTACGTGGGCCCGATCGACGGGCACGACATCGGGGCGGTGGAGTCCGCCCTGCGGCGCGCGAAGCGCTTCCACGGACCGGTCCTCGTCCACTGCCTCACCGAGAAGGGCCGCGGCTACGAACCCGCCCTCGCCCACGAGGAGGACCACTTCCACACGGTCGGCGTCATGGACCCGCTGACCTGCGCGCCCCTCTCCCCGGCGGGCGGGCCCTCGTGGACCTCGGTGTTCGGTGACGAGATCGTCAGGATCGGCGAGGAGCGGGACGACGTCGTCGCGATAACCGCCGCGATGCTGCATCCGGTCGGCCTGGGCAGGTTCGCCGAGCGGTTCCCGGACCGGGTGTGGGACGTCGGTATCGCCGAGCAGCACGCGGCCGTGTCCGCGGCGGGCCTGGCGACGGGCGGCCTGCACCCGGTCGTCGCCGTCTACGCCACCTTCCTCAACCGCGCCTTCGACCAGCTGCTGATGGACGTGGCCCTGCACCGCTGCGGGGTGACCTTCGTGCTGGACCGGGCCGGTGTCACCGGCGTCGACGGGCCCTCCCACAACGGCATGTGGGACATGTCCGTCCTCCAGGTCGTCCCCGGCCTCAGGATCGCCGCGCCGCGGGACGCCGACCAGCTGCGCGCCCAGCTGCGCGAGGCGGTCGCCGTCGACGACGCGCCGACGCTGCTGCGCTTCCCGAAGGAGTCCGTCGGCCCGTCGATCCCGGCGATCGACCGGGTGGGCGGACTGGACGTGCTGCACCGTGCGCCGGAGCCGCAGGTTCTGCTGGTGGCCGTCGGCGTGATGGCGCCCGTCTGCCTCCAGGCCGCCGAGCTGCTCGAAGCCCGCGGCATCGGCTGCACCGTCGTCGACCCCCGCTGGGTCAAGCCCGTCGACCCGGCCCTGCCCGGTCTCGCCGCCGAACACCGCATGGTCGCCGTCGTCGAGGACAACAGCCGGGCGGCCGGGGTCGGCTCGGCCGTGGCGCTGGCCCTGGGCGATGCCGAAGTCGACGTCCCGGTGCGGCGCTTCGGGATCCCGGAGCAGTTCCTCGCGCACGCCAAGCGCGGCGAGGTGCTCGCCGACATCGGCCTGACACCCGTCGAGGTCGCCGGACGGATCAGCGCGAGCCTGACCGTGAAGAAAGAGCTGTCCAAGGAGCCCCAGGAATGACCACCGCCGAATCCGCGTCGGAGTCGTCGCAGGCCGGGGAGTTCGACCTCGGCAGACTGCTGGCCCGACGCGGAGCCGAGCGCTACGAGCTGCACACCCGGTACCTCAACCACCAGCTCCCGCGCATGCTGCACACCATCGGCTTCGACAAGGTCTACGAGCGCGCCGAGGGCGCCTACTTCTACGACGCGGACGGCCGCGACTACCTGGACATGCTCGCCGGGTTCGGGGTGATGGGGCTCGGCCGCCACCACCCCGTGGTGCGCAAGGCGCTGCACGACGTCCTGGACGCCCAGCTCGCCGACCTCACCCGGTTCGACTGCCAGCCGCTGCCCGGCCTGCTGGCCGAGAAGCTGCTCGCACACAGCCCGCACCTGGACCGGGTGTTCTTCGGCAACAGCGGTACGGAAGCGGTCGAGGGAGCGCTGAAGTTCGCCCGCTTCGTCACCCGCAGGCCCAGGATCCTGTACTGCGCGCACGCCTTCCACGGCTTGACCACCGGCTCCCTCTCCGTCAACGGCGAGCCCGGCTTCCGTGACGGCTTCGCCCCGCTGCTGCCCGACACGGCCGTACCGCTCGGCGACCTCGACGCGCTGGAGAGGGAGTTGAAGAAGGGCGACGTCGCCGCCCTGATCGTCGAGCCCATCCAGGGCAAGGGCGTGCTGGAGGCCCCGCCCGGCTATCTCCTGGCCGCCCAGGAACTGCTGCACCGGCACAAGGCGCTGCTCATCGCCGACGAGGTGCAGACGGGCCTCGGCCGTACCGGCGACTTCTACGCCTACCAGCACGAGGACGGCGTGGAACCGGACCTGGTGTGCGTGGCCAAGGCGCTCTCCGGCGGCTACGTGCCGGTGGGCGCCACGCTCGGCAAGGACTGGATCTTCAAGAAGGTGTACTCGTCGATGGACCGGGTGCTGGTCCACTCGGCGAGCTTCGGGTCCAACGCGCAGGCCATGGCGGCGGGCCTGGCGGTGCTGTCGGTGATGGAGAACGAGCAGATCGTCGCCGGCGTCCGCACCACCGGGGAACTGCTCAGATCCCGGCTCGCGGCGCTGACGGACAAGTACGAGATGCTCGCCGACGTCCGCGGCCGGGGCCTGATGATCGGCATCGAGTTCGGCCGGCCGAAGTCTCTGAAGCTGCGCAGCCGCTGGGCCATGCTCCAGGCCGCGCGCAAGGGCCTGTTCGCGCAGATGGTCGTCGTACCGCTGCTCCGGAAGCACCGGATCCTCACCCAGGTCTCCGGCGATCACATGGAGGTGATCAAGCTGATCCCGCCGCTGATCATCGGCGAGCGGGAGGTGGACCGGTTCGTCGACGCCTTCACGGCCGTGATGGACGACGCGCACGACGGGGGCCTGGTGTGGGACTTCGGCAAGACGCTCGTCAAACAGGCGGTGGCCAACCGCTGATTCTTGCCTCAGAGGCAAGAAATTTGCCGCCAGGGCAAGGCTCCGGCTGAATGGAGCCATGAGCTCCTCCGAGACCGAGCGGCCCTCCGGGGCCGCCCCGTCGGCTGACCGGGCAGCGGATCCGCTGCCCGCCGTCGCGCCACAGCTGCGGTCGTTGCGGCGCCAGGCCTCCCTGACCCTGGAGGCCGCGGCCCGCGCCGCCGGACTGTCGCCCGCCCACCTCTCCCGCCTGGAGACCGGGCAGCGCCAGCCATCCCTGCCGATGCTGCTCGCGCTCGCCCGCGTCTACGGTACGACGGTCGCCGAGCTGCTCGGCGAGACGGCCGCCGCCCGGGACGCCGTCATCCGCGCCGCCGACATGGAACCGACCGCGGCGGGCGGCTGGACGTACTGGCAGGCCGGCGCGCCCGCGCGCGGGATGCAGGCCCTGCGCGTCCACGTCCCGTACGGCTCCCAGGGCGACATCGTGCGCGTCCACCCCGGCGAGGAGTGGCTCCACGTGCTCCGGGGACGGCTGCGACTGCGCCTCGGCGACACCACGCACCAGCTCGCGCCGGGCGACAGCGCGCACTTCGACTCGCTGACCCCGCACCGGATCGCCGCCCAGGACCCGGACGGCGTCGAACTGCTCTTCGTCCACACCCTCTTGCAGAGCCCCACGGCCGCCCTGTGCCTGGGCCCCACCCCAGGAGACATGCCGTGAAGGACATGGAGGAGAAGTTCCCCCGCGCCCTGTGGGTGCGGCTGTTCATCTACCTCGTCGTGGGCCATGTCTTCGCGGCCTTCGTGTACCTGCTGTTCGAGGTGGGGGCCAAGTAGCCGCCGGGCCGGCGCCGTACGTCAGTCGAGCAGCCGCTCGCGCAGCCGCTCCCGGGCCTCAGGCGTGAGCCCGAGCCCCTTCTCCAGATAGGCGTCGACGCCGCCCCACGTCTCCTCGATGGTGTCGAAGGCCGCCGCCAGGTACTCGGCGCGCGCGTCGAACAGGGGGCTGAGCAGCTCCATGACCTCGGGGGAGTAGGCCGAGGCGGCGGAGCTGCTGCGGTGCACCTTGTAGCGGCGGTGCTTGGCGTTGGACTTCAGGTAGTCCTCGAGGATCGCCTCGCGTTCGACACCCAGGGCGAGCAGCGTCACCGCGATGGACAGACCCGCCCGGTCCTTGCCCGCCGCGCAGTGCATCAGGGCGGGGACGCTGTCCTCGGCGAGTGCGTGCAGCACCTGGGAGTGCTCGGCCGTGCGACTCCTGATGATCATGCGGTACGAGGCGATCATCCGGTCCGCGCCCTTGCCGTCCGAGAGGATCGCGCGCAGCTGGTCGAGGTCGCCGTCGCGGACCATCTTCCAGAACTCGGCGCCGTCGGCGGGGTCGCTCAGCGGCAGGTTCACATTGCGCACGCCCGGCAGCTCGACGTCCGGCCCTTCGAGCTTCTGGTCGGCCGCGTTGCGGAAGTCGAAGATCGTGTGCAGGCCCAGGGTGGTCAGGAAGGCGGCGTCCTCCCCGGTCGCATGGGCGAGGTGGCCACTGCGGAACAGCACTCCCCGCCGCACCCGTCGTCCGTCCACGGTCGGCAGTCCCCCCACATCGCGGAAGTTGCGCACTCCGGCCAGCTCGGGCTCGGTCGACGGGACCTGCTGTGTCACGTGGGCTCCTCCCCATCGGCGCCGCCGGCGCGGCTCGTCGACGGGCACCACTCGACGATACGACATGCCTGCCTGGGGCAATGAGTTGTCCACAGGCGTTGCCCGGAGCGCCCGAAGCCCCCGATGATGTTGGCGCCTGGTCGCACCTGGTCGGGCTTGTTCGAATCTGTGAGGCCATGATGCTGGACATCTCCGAAGACGGTCGTACGTGGGTGCTCTCCGGGCCGGCCAGCAGCTACGCCGTCCACGTCACCGACCGCGACGAGCTGCTGCACCTGCACTGGGGCGCCCGGATCGGCCTGGCCGACGCCGAGGCCCTCGCCGTCCGGCCGCTGCCGGACTACTGGCCCTTCGAATCACCGCTCGACGGGCGCGAGGAGTACCCGGTCGAGGGCGGTCCCCGTTTCGCCCGGCCCGCCCTGTCCGTACGCACCGGCGAGCGGCGCGGCACGGAGTGGACCTACGAGGGGCATGACGCCGAGGACGGTGAGCTGCGGCTGCGCTTCCGCGACGGCGACCTCGCCGTCACGCTGCACTACCGGATGCGCTCCTCGACGGACGTCGTCGAGCGCTGGGTGACCCTCGACAACCACGGACCCGCCGTCGAGGTGCTGCGCGCCGACTCCGCCACCTGGACCCTGCCCGACCGCGACACCTGGCGGCTGTCCCAGCTGCACGGCCGCTGGGGCGCCGAGTCCCGGCTGGAGCGCTCCGCCCTCACCCACGGCGAGAAGGTCATCGGCAGCCGCCGCGGCCACACCGGTCACCAGCACCTGCCGTGGGTCGCGCTCGACACCGACGCGACGGAGGAGCGCGGCGAGGTCTACGGATGCGCGCTGGGCTGGTCCGGGTCCTGGCGGATCGCCGTGGCCCAGCTCCCGGACGCGCGCGTGCAGATCACCGGCGGGGCCGGGTACGACGACTCGGGCCTGCTGATGCTGGGCACGGGGGAGTCGTACACGACCCCCGTCTTCGCCGGGCTCTGGACCGACGGCGGCTACGGCGGGGCCAGCCGCGCCTGGCACGCCTACCAGCGGGCGTACGTGATCCCGGGCGCCGACCAGGACCGGCCGGTGCTGTTCAACTCCTGGGAGGCCACCGAGTTCGACATCTCCGAGGAGCAGCAGCGGGCGCTCGCCGAGCGGGCCGCCGCCATGGGCGTCGAGCTGTTCGTGGTCGACGACGGCTGGTTCGGGACGCGCACCAGCGACCGGGCCGGACTCGGCGACTGGACCCCCAACCCCGACCGTTTCCCGGGCGGCCTCAAGCCGCTCGCCGAGCACGTGCACGGCCTCGGTATGCAGTTCGGGATCTGGGTCGAGCCGGAGATGGTCAACCCGGACAGCGACCTGTACCGCGCGCACCCGGACTGGGTGCAGTACCAACCGGGACGAAAGCGGACGGAGTTCCGCAATCAACTCGTACTGAACCTCGCCCGTGTGGACGTTCAGGAGTACCTCTGGGAGCAGCTCGACGGGCTCCTCTCCAGCGCCCCGATCGACTACGTCAAGTGGGACTTCAACCGCTGCTTCACCGACGCCGGCTGGCCGGACGACCCCTACCCGCAGCGTCTGTGGGTCGACCACGTCCGTGCCCTGTACGCCCTGCTGGACCGGCTGCGGGCCGCACACCCCGGGGTGGCCTTCGAGTCCTGCTCGGGCGGCGGCGGCCGGATCGACCTCGGCGTGCTCGGCCGCACGGACCAGGTGTGGACCTCGGACAACACCGACCCGCTCGACCGGCTCGCCATCCAGCACGGCTTCAGCCAGATCCATCCGGCCCGGGTCATGGCCGCCTGGGTCACCGACAGCCCGAACGCCATGCTCAACCAGCGCGCCAGCTCACTGCGGTTCCGGTTCGTCAGCGCCATGGCCGGGGTGCTCGGGGTCGGCGGCGACCTCACGAAGTGGACGGAGCGGGAACTCGCCGAGGCGCGGGACTGGGTGGAGCTGTACAAGGAGATCCGGCCGGTGGTGCAGCGCGGCGAGCTGCACCGGCTGCGCCCGCCGGAGGGTGGCCTGAGTGCCGTGCAGTACGTGCTCGGCGACGAGAGCGTCGTCCTCGCCTGGCTCCAGGCGCAGCGCTACGGCGAGCCCGTTCCGGCGCTCCGGCTGCGGGGCCTGGACCCCTCGGCGTCGTACGAATGCCTCAAAACGGGCGAAGTTCACCGAGGTGCCGTGCTGCTCCACCACGGGCTGCGGGTCGGTCTGCGCGGGGATCTGGACGCCACCGTCGTCCGACTTAAGCGCAAGTAGTCGTTCTGTCCGAATAGAGAGCGCTTCGGTTATTTAGGCATAACGTGCCCCGGTCGTAAAGGAGATGAGGCCGGGGTGCGTGAGCATCGTCATATTCGTGACGATGTGTTGTTGCCATGTGCACGTAATTCCCGCGTCATTCAGGGATATTGAGGGAAGTGATTGATCGGTAATCCACGCTCCGTGACGGAAAATGTGCCGGTGCGTCAAGAAAAACGCCGTCACAGGCAACCGCACGCTTGTCCCTTTGCGTCCTGGTCGCTTACGTTCCACACCAATCCGGACGGACGCCTAATCCTGCCGCCGCCCGGAGCCCGCACACACTGACCCGACGTACGGCAGGAGCGGGGGACCCACAGGTAAGACGCCTGTTCCGGTTCCCGGAACGGCTTGGGGTTAAGCCGCGCCTCGGCGTGGCCGGGCATCTCCAGTCCGAACCCGACAGCTCACCTCGCAGGCGACGGAGAGGAATTCGCCATGCCCGCGAAGGGTAAGCACCGCCGCCCGAAGAACCAGCGTTTCACCCGCTCCATCGCCATCGCCGGAACCGGCGGGGCCGCTCTCGCTCTTCCGCTCATGGGAGCCGCCGGCGCCCACGCCGCCACTCCGCAGTCGGCTCCGGAAAAGGCCGTCCAGTCCGCTCCGGCCGCCGAGAAGAAGGCCGCCGAAAAGGCCACGGGCGTTCGCACGTACACCGTGCGGGCCGGTGACTATCTGGCGAAGATCGCCGACGAGCAGAACGTCGACGGCGGCTGGAAGAAGCTCTACGCGGACAACCGTGACGCCGTCGGCGACGACCCGTCGCTGATCCACCCGGGCCTGAAGCTGTCGATCGGCAAGAAGGCGGCGGCGAGCGAGTCCAAGTCCTCGGCCCCGGCGAAGCCCTCGGCGTCCAAGTCCTCCGCCTCCGAGTCGTCCTCGAAGCCGGCCGCCGCCAAGCCGGCCGCCGCGGCCTCCAGCGGCTTCACCCTCCCGGTGGAGGGCGCCACCGTCGGCACCCCCTACCACATGTCCGGCAGCATGTGGTCCAGCGGCTACCACACCGGTGTCGACTTCGTCGTCCCGACCGGCACCTCGCTCAAGGCCGTCGGCGCGGGCACGGTCGTCTCCGCCGGCTGGGGCGGCGCGTACGGCAACCAGGTCGTCATCAAGCTGAACGACGGCTTCTACGCGCAGTACGCCCACCTGTCCCAGCTCTCCGTCTCGGCCGGCCAGACCGTGACCGCCGGGCAGCAGATAGGCCTGTCCGGTGCCACCGGCAACGTGACCGGACCGCACCTGCACTTCGAGATCCGCACCACGCCGGACTACGGCTCGGACGTGGACCCGGTCGCCTACCTGCGCTCGCACGGCGTCTCCGTCGGCTGACCGACCGCACGACCACCTGCCTGACACGCGACCGAAGGCCGGACCCCGACCCCCGGGTCCGGCCTTCGGCGTGCGTGGTGCGCCCTTCCGGTCGCCTCAAGGGATCGACAGCGGGCGGCAGTTGGGACACAGTGATCCCGTCCGGAGCGCAAGCGCTTTCTAGAGCCTTCCAGACGGATCCCGAAGGAGATGTGTCCCGTGCCGACCACCCGCAGGGCGTTCGGAGCCCTGACCGCCGGAGCCGCCCTGGCGGCGCTCGCCCCGACGGGGGCCGCGTACGCCGCCCCCCGGCGCCGCCGTCTCATCGCCCACGACGACTTCTGCCACGGCCTCGGCCAGTGGGCCACCGAACTCCAGGACGGCGGGACGGTCACCGCCTCCCGTGGCGTCCTTGAGATCGACGTACCGAGCGGCGCGACCGTCTGGTTCAGACGGCGGCTCGAAGGCCCGTACGTCCTGGAGTACACCGCGACGCCTGTGTCGGAGGGCGGGGCCAACGACCGCGTCTCGGACCTCAACAACTTCTGGAACGCGACCGACGTCCGCTCCCCGGACGATCTCTTCGCCACCCCGCGTGGTGGGGCGCTGGCGGAGTACGACCACCTGACGACGTACTACGCCGGTTACGGGGCGAACCACAACACCACGACCCGGCTGCGGCGGTATGTCGGCGAGCCCGGTGTCCGGCCCCTGGTCTACGACTACACCGAGCCGCTGCTGGTGCCGGGTGAGCCGAACCGGGTGCGGATCGTCTCCGACGGTTCGACGGTGCGGTGGTGGAACAACGGGAGGCTCGTGTTCGACTACAGCGATCCGGAGCCGTACACCACTGGGCACTTCGGCTTCCGGACCGTGTGGAGCCACTTCCGGATCGCAGGGTTCCGGGTCTGGGAGTCGCGGGCTCGGGATTGAACCCGCAACGTCACTGACTCATAGGCTATTCCGGAGTTGGCGAACACTTTAGGAGTGGCTTATCTCACCGCCAGTCAACCCCTTCCTACGGTCGCGTAAGTCACATTCGAAGGTGAATCATGAGCTGCTGTGGCAGACGATTCGAAGAGTGACAGCAGAGCAGTGATCGGGTCGTACGTGGCGGTGGGGGACAGCTTCACCGAGGGCGTCGGTGATCCCGGCCCCGACGGGGCGTTCGTCGGCTGGGCCGACCGGTTCGCCGTCCTGCTCGCCGACCGCCGGCCCGAAGGCGACTTCCAGTACACCAACCTCGCCGTGCGCGGGAAGCTCCTCGACCAGATCGTGGCGGACCAGGTTCCGCGGGCTGTCGAAATGGCCCCGGACCTCGTCTCGTTCTGCGCCGGGGGCAACGACATCCTCCGGCCCGGCACCGACCCGGACGAGGTGGCCGAGCGCTTCGAGCGGGCCCTCGTGCGGCTCACCGCCGTGGCCGGCACCGTGATGGTGACGACCGGGTTCGACACCCGGGGGATGCCCGTGCTCAAGCACCTGCGGGGCAAGATCGCGACGTACAACGGGCATGTCCGGGCCATCGCCGACCGGTACGGCTGCCCGGTGCTCGACCTGTGGTCCCTGCGCAGTGTCCAGGACCGCAGGGCCTGGGACGCCGACCGGCTGCACCTGTCGCCCGAGGGGCACACGCGGGTGGCGCTCCGCGCGGGGCAGGTGCTCGGGCTGGAGGTCCCGGCGGACCCGGAGCAGCCGTGGCCGCCGTTGCCGGCGCGGGGGCCGCTTGAGGTTCGGCGGGACGATGTGCACTGGGCGCGGGAGTTTCTGGTCCCGTGGATCGGGCGGCGGCTGCGTGGGGAGTCGTCGGGGGACCATGTGACGGCGAAGGGTGCGCTCTCGCCGGAGGACATCAGGATGCGGATCGCTGCGGTGGCGTGAGGGGGCGGGTGCCTGCGGTGGTTGGGCCGGGGTGCCTGCGGCGGCCTGCGCGGCTTCGGTGGGGGTGCGCGTAGCGCCTGCGCGCCGGTTGTGGGTCGGGGCCGCGCCGGGGGGTGTCCGTCCTCGGAACGGCGCGATGGGGTCGGGCACCGACTGACTGTCCGTTGACGCGCCGACCGCTGCGGGCGGACACCCCCCGACACGTCCCCTTCCGTGCGTCGGCGGGCGCGGGCGCGTCTCGCCGCCCTCTTCATTTCAGGATATGGAAAGCTACGTTGCGTTCATTGCCGTGGTAACTGGTGCGCTGCGTTTGAGCAGTTCACTGCCAGTTGACGGTGGTCAATGCAACGGTAGTCCACCTGATCGTTGCAATGGGTGGAGATCGAGCACTATGCTGACGGCACCTAGGCACGAAGGGGACCGTGATGCCGGGAGGCAGGCTCACCCAGCAGGAGCGTCAGCAGATCGCGCAGGGGCTGGGCGATGGCCTCGCCTACGCGGAGATCGCCCGACGGCTCGACCGTCCGACCTCGACGGTCACGCGTGAGGTGATGCGCAACGGCGGCCCCACCGCCTACCGCGCCGACCTGGCTCACCGTGCCACCGAACGCCGGATCCACCGGCGGAGGCAGGCCGCGCCCCGGCGGGCGCAGGCGCCCGCGCCGGTCGACGGGCGCGATGTCGAGGCCGTGCGCGAGTACGAGGAGATGTTCACCACCCTCCTCATGCGGCAGGGCCTGCCCAAGATGATGTCCCGGGTGCTGACGTGCCTCTACACCACCGACGCGGGCAGCCTCACCGCGTCCGAACTCGTCCAGCACCTCCGGATCAGCCCGGCGTCCGTGTCCAAGGCGGTCGCGTTCCTGGAGAGCCAGGGCCTCATCCGCCGGGAGCGCGGGGAGGGCCGCCGCGAGCGGTACGCCGTCGACGACGACGTCTTCTACCAGTCGATGATCGCCAGTGCCCGGTCCAGTGCCCAACTGGCCGCGGCCGCACGGCAGGGCGTCGGCGTCCTCGGTCCCGACACCCCGGCCGCCACCCGCCTCGAGAACATCGCCCGCTTCGTCGACTTCGTCGCCGAGAGCCTCGTCCGTGCCGCGGAGCAGGCCCGCGAGGTCCTCCACACCAAACCCGAAACGACCTCGGGCACCGCCGATCGCGGATAGCCGGCCGTTTCGATTCGGGTTCCCGCCCGGTCAGGACCGGGTCGAGGCCGCCGGATCCAGGCCCAGTTCGCGGGCCAGTGCTTCCTCGGCCCACTCCTGGGCCCGTGCCCGCGGCACCGCGCCCGGGTAGGACGTCAGCTGGACGGCCAGGCCGTCGAGGAGGGCGGTGAGGCGGAGGGCCGTGCCGTGCGGGTCGGGGCAGTGGAACTCACCGGCCGCCATGCCCTCCGCGATGACCTCGGCGAGGGCCGCCTTCCACTGCCGGTCGAGGTCCTGGGTGACCTCCCGCAGCGCGGGCTCGCGCAGCGCCGCCGACCAGCCCTCGATCCACAGCCGCCAACCCTTGGCCTGGCCGGTCGGGGCGTACCACCGTACGGCCGACCGCAGTCGGCGCAGTGCCGACGTACGGCGGCCGAGCAGCCTGCGCAGATGGGCGAGGTCGGCCTCGGCCGCATGCCGGAACGCGGCGGCGACCAGCTTCTCCTTGGTCGAGAAGTGGTAGAGCACCAGCGCGTTGCTCACACCGAGCGCCGAGGCCACGTCGGCGATCCTGACCGCCGCCACGCCCCGGGCCTCGATCTGCTCGACGGCGGCCCGCAGCAGCTCCCCGCGGCGTTCCGCCACGCTCAACCGGACTCTCGTCACGCCGCCACCCTACACACGCGCGTGCACCCTCTTGACCGGTGTATTCAGCCGGTCCGGCAAGGGGCCCGGATCGTCCCGCCGTGCGTCAGCGGTACCAGCCGAACCGTTCCGCTATGACCGGCAACCGGTCCGCCACGAGCGCGTGGGCGGCGGCCCGCGGTGTGGTGCCGTCGGCCAGAGCGCGGGCCAGCATCCGCTCGACCAGGGACCGCATCGAGCGGCGTACGTGCGCGAACGCCTCCTCGGCGTCGGCGCCGATGTCCCCGAACAGCGTCCACCACCACCAGGCGTTCGTCCCGGAGTTGACCACGACGTCCGGCAGCACGGTCACCCCGCGCGCGGCGAGCAGCAGCTCCGCCTCCGGCTGTACGGGCATGTTGGCCGCCTCGACGACCCAGCGGGCGGTGATCCGCTCCTGGTTCCCTGCGTCGATCGCGTACGAGACGGCTGCGGGCACCAGGACGTCCGTGTCGGCCGAGAGCCAGGCGTCGCCCGGCAGTTCGCGGTCGCCGGGGCGCAGCGCGGATCGGTCCACGGTGCCGTGGGTATCCCGCGCGGCGAGCAGCGCCTCGACGTCGAGCCCCGCCGGGTTGACGATGGTGCCCTTGATGTCGGCGACGGCCACGACCGTGAGTCCCGCGCGGGTGAGGAAGCGCGCGGTGGCCCCGCCCATGGTGCCCAGTCCCTGGAGGGCGACCCGTGTCCCCGCGTGGGGCACCCCGGCGCGGTCCAGCGCCGTGAGTGCCGCCTCGGCGACACCGCAGCCGCCGACCAGCTCGTCCAGGCCGATGCCGTCCACCTCGACCGCGAACGCGTCCCTCAGCCGCCGACGGGCCTCGGCCTCGTCGTCCAGCAGCGGGTACACGGCCTGGATGGAGGAGACCAGTCCCGCCTCGGCCGCGGCCCGGTCCACCAGGTCCTGGGTGAGCCCGAGGTCCTCGCCGGTCGTCCAGAAGCTCTCGATGTGCGGCCGCATGGCGCGCAGGTACCGCACCAGCAGCGAGTAGGCCTCCGGGTCGCGCGGGTCGCAGTCGATGCCGCCCTTGGCGCCGCCGAGCGGGACGTAGCGGCTGCCGGGGTCGTAGTGGAGGGCCTCCTTCATGGTCATGCCGCGGGCCAGGCCGGTGACCTCGTCCAGGGTGCAGCCCGCGCGCATCCGCAGACCGCCGCTGGCGACACCGCGCACTAGCCGGTCGACGACCAGGAAGCCCCGGCGGCCGGTGACGTGGTCGGTCCAGGTGAGGGACAGCAGGGGGCTGGCCATGCGGGCTCCTTCGCCGTGAATACTGAATATCCGTTCAGTATCACCCCTCGTGGGGCGCCTGGGCCCCGGTGTTGTCGCAAGGGGCCGACCATAATGGAAAGCCTGACCGACTCCACCTGGAGGTACCGTGGCCGGTTTCCGTTCCCTGAGCTCCGGGCTCCGCGCGCTCCGGCCCGGGGCGTTCGGCGCGGACCCGAGCGGTGAGCGCATGGCGCGCATCCGCAGATCGCCCCACTTCAAGGACGGGGTCTTCCAGAACCCCGGAGGTCCCGCGCGGACCCGGCCCTCGGGCTCCACCCTCGACTTCGCCAAGGTCTTCTTCGACAAGGAGACCCGGCCCCGCCGTGCCCCGAAGGGCACCGTGCCGGTGCACGCCACCACCCTCGCCGACATCGCCCGGCCCCCGGCCACCGGGCTGCGGCTGACCTGGATGGGACACTCCAGCGTGCTCGCCGAGATCGACGGGCGGCGCGTGCTGTTCGACCCGGTGTGGGGCGAGCGCTGCTCCCCGTTCCCGTTCGCCGGCCCGAAGCGGCTGCACCCGGTGCCCCTGCCGCTGGCCGCGCTCGGCCCGGTCGACGTCGTGGTCATCTCGCACGACCACTACGACCACCTGGACATGCCCACCATCAAGGCCCTGGCCGGCACGGACACGCTGTTCGCCGTGCCGCTCGGCGTCGGGGCGCACCTGGAGCACTGGGGCGTGTCCGCCGGCCGGCTGCGCGAGCTGGACTGGCACGAGTCGACGAAGATCGGCGGCCTCACCCTGACCGCCACTCCCGCCCGGCACTTCTGCGGCCGGGGCCTGCGCAACACCCAGCACACCCTGTGGGCCTCCTGGGTCGTCGCCGGCGAGGAGCACCGGATCTACCACAGCGGCGACACCGGCTACTTCGACGGCTTCAAGGAGATCGGCGCCGAGCACGGGCCGTTCGACGCCACGATGATCCAGATCGGCGCGTACTCCGACTTCTGGCCCGACATCCACATGACCCCCGACGAGGGCATGCGCGCCCACCTCGACCTCCAGGGCGGACCGGAGCAGGGCCCGATGCTGCCCATCCACTGGGCCACGTTCAACCTGGCGACGCACCCTTGGGCGGATCCCGGCGAGGGGACGCTCGCGGCCGCCCGCGCCGTGGGCGCCCGGATCGCCCTGCCGCACCCCGGTGAACCCTTCGAGCCCGCGGCCGGGAACGTCCCCTGCGAGCCGTGGTGGCGTGGGGTGGCGCTCGCCCCCGCGGGGGGCTTTCCGGCCGGCGAAGCCCTCGCCGGCGCCGCGATCAACACCACATCGAGCGCAGCAGCCGTGGCCCAGGCGGATACGTTGAGTGACGGTGGCGGCAAGGCGGGCAAGGACACGGAGGACCCTGAAACGCTTCCGGCGGGCTGAGCCGGAGCGAGCGGAGGGTCGACGTCGAGGGCCGGGGAGCGAGAGGCTCCCCGGCCCTCGCCGTGTCTGCGTGACCACTTCTGACCAGGTCGGATCGAACTGTTGTCGTTCGCGTCCGGAGGTGTGAGGAGGTTATCGGTCTGTCGTACGAGAGCTCATACCAGAGCGGGACGCTCTCCGTATGAGTTTGTCAACTGCCCACCGCACATGATGCGCTGACGACTACTGTCAGTGTCCGTCGGGAAACAGACGGATCAAGGAGTGGGGACCGGTACGTGCAGGCGCAAGGCGGACGAGGGAGTCGACGCGAGGGGGATTCCCGCTGCCCGCGTAGGACCGACGCCGGTACGGGCGCCGCCGTGGTGGCCCCCTCCGGGCCCGGGCGGCACGCGGACTCCGGACGCGACGGTGCCGGGCGGGAGCCGGCCGAGCCCACAGCCCGGGGCGCGCGGAAGCGGCCGCGTGAGCCCGGTCGTACCACCGCAAGCCCCCCTGGCACCCAGGCCCGACGGACCAGTACGAGGACACCGATGTCTCACCTCCGCGCCCCGGCCGCACGCGCAGACCGCCGTGAGGGCGGGCGGCACGGGCGGCCGGCCGCCCGCACCGCACCCGCGCTGCCCGAGACCCATATACGGCCGCAGCTGCTGCGCCTCGCCGTACTGCCGCCCGTCGCCGTCGCCCTGAGCGGTTGTGCCGCCGTCCTCTTCACCGTCCGGTCGACCGGAGCGCGGCCGGGGCTGACACTGTGGGCCGTGCTCGCCGGGGCGGTCTCGGTGACCCTCGTCGGCATCGTCGTCGCCGCGGTGGCCGCCAACCGGGCCGCCCGGTCCGTGCACGACCGCATCGGCGTCCTGCGCCGCACCACCACGCGGCGCGAGGCCGACCTGCGCACCCTGGTCGAGACGCTGCGCCGTGGCGACGGACCGCCGCAGCCCGGCCCGCAGAGCAGTCCACGCGGCGGCCCCGCCGAGGGCGCCGACGACTTCGAACTCCTCGCCGCCGACCTGACCCGTGCGCACGACGGCGCCGTCACCGCCGTCGTCCACGCCTCGCAGCTCTCCAGCCAGGCGGGCAGCGAACAGAAGCTCGAGGTGTTCGTCAATCTCGCCCGGCGCCTGCAGTCGCTGGTGCACCGCGAGATCTCCATCCTCGACGAGCTCGAGAACGAGATGGAGGACCCCGACCTGCTCAAGGGGCTCTTCCACGTCGACCACCTCGCCACCCGCATCCGCCGCCACGCCGAGAACCTCGCCGTGCTCGGCGGTGCCGTCTCCCGCCGCCAGTGGAGCAACCCGGTCTCCATGACCGAGGTGCTGCGCTCGGCCATCGCCGAGGTCGAGCAGTACTCGCGGGTCAAGCTCGTCCCGCCGATCGACGGCACCCTGCGCGGACACGCCGTGGCCGACGTCATCCACCTGCTGGCCGAACTCGTCGAGAACGCCACGGTGTTCTCCGCCCCGCACACCCAGGTGCTGCTGCGCGCCAACCTCGTCACCTCCGGGCTCGCCGTCGAGGTCGAGGACCGTGGACTGGGCATGCCCCTGGAGGAGCAGGCGCGGATGAACGCCTTGCTCGCCGACCCGGACCAGGTGAACGTCGCCCGGCTCCTCGCGGACGGCCGCATCGGGTTGTTCGTCGTCTCGCAGCTGGCCCGGCGGCACGGCATCACCGTCCGCCTCCAGACCAACATCTACGGCGGAGTGCAGGCGGTGCTCGTCGTGCCGCAGGCGCTGCTCGGGGCGGAGGCGGGCGCGCCCGGGGGCACCGGGCAGTCCGCGGTCGGGGCCGGAGACGCGGCCGGGGTCGTGCCCGAGTCCCGAGCCGGAGCGGCGTCCACGGGGGCGTCCCCAGCGGAGGTGGCTGCGTCAGAGTCCTCGGCGGTGTACGGATTCCCGTCCGGGTCGGGTGCCGCGTCCGAAGCGTTGCCGTCGGTCCCGCCGAGGGCGCCCACCCCGACCCGCGCGCACCAGCAGGAGGCCGAACGGGCCTCGGGCCGAAGCCCGCAGAGCGGCCGGCCCGCGCCCCTGCCCGTGCGCGGGACCCATCGGGAGCGGCCCAACCCGGCCGAGGCGCGGCCCGGCATCAGCCCCGACGACCGGCGCATCCTCGCCGAGAACGTGACGGCTCCGCCCACCCCGCGCAACGGCACGGTGCGCGGCACCATGGGCAAGCCCCAACTGCCCCGCCGCCGTGCCCAGGAACACATCGCACCCCAGCTGCGCGACGGTCCCACGCCGCGCCAGGACCCCGAGTTCCTCGTCGGCCACGATCCCGGCCTGATGGCGGCCTTCCAGCGCGGTATCAGCCTTGCCGAGGCCCAACAGCACATGGAGACCGGGAACACGGAGTGGGGCGACACGGAGTCGTCGACACACCTGGAGCCTCCGACGCACATCGAGCCCGCACACCGGGACCCGACCCCCATGGAGCCGGTGCACACCGAGTCCCTCCCCACCGTCGACGCGGCTCGCATAACCGAGGCGCGCGGCGCACGGGACGGTGTGACCGCGTCCCGCCCCGACCACACCACCACCCGGCACGACGGGAGCGCACCCGCCGGATGACCACCCCCGTTCCCACCTCTGTTCCCACCCCCAGCGCTCCCGCAGACCTTCGTACCCCAAGGAGTCGATCCACCATGGCGAGCGATGCGCCGACCGCCCATGTATCCGATCTCGACTGGCTGATGAGCGGCCTCGTGCAGCGCGTGCCGCACACGACCGCCGCGGTGCTCCTGTCCTGCGACGGGCTCGTGAAGTCCGTCCACGGCCTCGACCCGGACAGCGCCGACCACATGGCCGCCCTGGCCTCCGGCCTGTACTCCCTCGGCCGCAGCGCCGGCGTCCGCTTCGGCGACGGCGGCGACGTCCGGCAGGTCGTGGTCGAACTCGCCTCGACCCTGCTGTTCGTCACCACCGCCGGCTCCGGCACCTGCCTGGCCGTGCTCGCCGGCCGGGAGGCCGACGCGGCGGTCCTCGGCTACGAGATGGCGATGCTGGTCAAGAGCGTCCGCCCGTACCTGGTCACCGCTCCCCGCCAGCAGTCCGTCGAATCCCCGGCGATGAGGCCTTGAGGGTGGCGGCGGCCGGTGACGGGCCCTGGCTCGACGACGCGGCCGGGCGGCTGGTGCGCCCGTTCACGGTCAGCAACGGCCGTACCCGTCCCACCGTCGCGCTCGACCTGATGTCGCAGGTGATGGCCACCGGGGCGACCCCCCTCGGCTACCTCGGCCCCGAGCACGCGCAGGCACTAGAGCGGTGCAGTGTGCCCGTCGCCGTCGCGGAGGTCGCCGCCCATCTGAAGCTGCCGGTGGCCGTCACCAAGGTGCTGCTGGCGGACCTCGTCGACTGCGGGGCGCTGACCACCAAGCCCCCCGCGTTCCACCACAACCCGACGGACCGGGCCCTTCTGGAGGCAGTGCTCGATGGACTACGACGACAGCTCTGACTACGCCGACGATTCCGGCCACGGCGGCGACCCGTTCCCCACCGCCCTCAAGATCCTGGTGGCGGGCGGGTTCGGCGTGGGCAAGACGACCTTCGTCGGCGCGGTCAGCGAGATCGCGCCGCTCAGCACGGAGGAGCTGCTCACCACCGTCAGCGCCGCGACGGACAACCTCGACGGCATCGAGAACAAGGTCGAGACGACCGTGGCCATGGACTTCGGCCGCATCACGCTCGATCCGAAACACGTGCTGTACCTGTTCGGCACCCCCGGACAGGAGCGGTTCTGGTTCATGTGGGACGAGTTGTGCGAGGGCGCACTCGGGGCGGTCATCCTCGCCGACACCCGCCGCCTCCAGGAGTGTTTCGCGGCCGTCGACTTCTTCGAACAACGCGGCCTCGGCTTCATCGTCGCCGTCAACGAGTTCGACGGCGCCCACCGGTACGACCCGGAGGAGGTGCGCGCCGCCCTCGACCTGTCCGAGGAGATCCCCGTCGTGTGCTGCGACGCCCGGATCTCCAGCTCCGGGGTGCAGACCCTGCTGACCCTCGTGCGCCACCTCATCGCCCATGCGCCCGCCCCCGCGACGGGGTATGGCGCCCACATGTGAACGCCACAAGTGATCCCACATGTGATCCCCCAACCCCGCCAGGGAGCCCGTATATGACGCATGCCCACAGTCCGGGAGGACGCCCATGAGCTACGACCCGCCGCGCCCGGCCGGTCGTCTGCTGCTCACACCCGAGGACAAGGAGGCCCCCGCCCGCGCCGGCCGACTGCGCCTGCTGGGCCTGGGGGAGCGCCCCGAACCCGCACTCGACGCCTTCGCGCACGGCCTCGCCGAGCTCACCGGTGCGCCGTACGCCATGGTCAACTTCCCGGACGAGCGAGGCCAGTTCTACGCGGGCCTGTGCGTTCCGGCCGTCGCGCCGGTGGTGCGGAGCGACGGCACCAGCCCCCGGGTCGGCCGTAGTCTCCCCCGCGACCATGGCTTCTGCCCCCATGTGGTGGCGCGACGCAAGGCCCTGGTCCTGGAGGACGTCCACGACTATCCGCGGTTCGCGGGCAATCCGGTGGTCGACGAGTTCGGCATCCGCTCCTATCTGGGAGCACCGCTCATCGACGGCACGGGCCTGGTGCTGGGCACGGTCAGCGTCGCCGACGTCGGGCCCCGGCCGTGGGGGAAGCCGGGCCTGACGGCCATCAAGGAACACGCCGCGCAGCTCGTCGCACAGCTGGAGGGCTGGGACGGCAGGCTGCCCTACTGACACGCCCCGCGTCTTCGGCAGCGCACCCAGGAGGCGTGAAGGAAAGCTGCGGCGGCGCTTAAGAAAACCTCGATGGACCGGTGCGGCCGGCGTACGGCAGATTGCTGTGCGATCCCACTCCTCTCCCGGCCCAGGGACACCTTCGGCATGCCCGGAGCCGGGACTCACCCCCAGGAGCCGTAGCGGTGAAGGCGCTGGTCAAACAGAAGGCGGAGCCCGGGCTGTGGCTCGCGGACGTCCCGGAGCCCGCTGCCGGGCCCGGCGACGTACTGATCAAGGTGCTGCGCACCGGTATCTGCGGCACCGACCTGCACATCAGGGCCTGGGACGGCTGGGCGCAGCAGGCGATCCGCACCCCGCTCGTGGTCGGGCACGAGTTCGTCGGCGAGGTCGTCGCGACCGGGCGGGACGTCACCGACATCGCCGTCGGCGACCGGGTGAGCGGCGAGGGCCATCTGGTGTGCGGCAAGTGCCGCAACTGCCTGGCCGGCCGCCGCCACCTGTGCCGGGCCACCATAGGTCTGGGCGTGGGCCGCGACGGGGCGTTCGCCGAGTACGTCGTCCTGCCCGCCGCCAACGTCTGGGTGCACCGGGTGCCCGTCGACCTCGACGTGGCCGCGATCTTCGACCCGTTCGGCAACGCCGTGCACACCGCGCTGTCGTTCCCGCTCGTCGGCGAGGACGTGCTGATCACCGGGGCGGGCCCCATCGGGCTGATGGCCGCCGCCGTGGCCCGGCACGCGGGCGCCCGCCACGTCATGATCACCGACGTCAGCGAGGAGCGGCTGGAGCTGGCCCGCAAGGTCGGGGTCAGCCTCGCGCTCAATGTCGCGGGCGCCACCATCGCCGACGGGCAGCGCACGCTCGGACTGCGCGAGGGCTTCGACATCGGCCTGGAGATGTCCGGCCGCCCCGAAGCCATGCGGGACATGATCGCCAACATGACGCACGGCGGCCGGATCGCGATGCTCGGCCTGCCCGCGCAGGAGTTCCCCGTCGACTGGGCCCGGATCGTCACCTCGATGATCACCGTCAAGGGCATCTACGGCCGCGAGATGTTCGAGACCTGGTACGCGATGTCCGTGCTGCTGGAGGGCGGCCTCGACCTCGCCCCCGTGATCACCGGCCGGTACGGCTACCGCGACTTCGAGGCGGCGTTCGCCGACGCGGCGAGCGGCCGCGGCGGCAAGGTCATCCTCGACTGGACCGCGTAACTCCCCTTCCCCGCAAGCATCTCAGGAGCCTTCTCATGTTCGACTCCGTGCGCGACGACCTGCGTGCCACCCTCGACGAGATCCGCGCCGCTGGCCTGCACAAGCCCGAGCGCGTGATCGGCAGTCCGCAGTCCGCCACCGTCAACGTCACCGCGGGCGGCCGCCCCGGCGAGGTCCTCAACTTCTGCGCCAACAACTACCTCGGCCTCGCCGACCACCCCGAGGTCGTCGCCGCCGCCCACGAGGCCCTGGACCGCTGGGGCTACGGCATGGCCTCCGTCCGCTTCATCTGCGGCACCCAGGAAGTGCACAAGGAACTTGAGGCGCGGCTGTCGGCGTTCCTCGGCCAGGAGGACACGATCCTGTACTCCTCCTGCTTCGACGCCAACGGCGGCGTGTTCGAGACGCTGCTCGGCCCGGAGGACGCGGTCATCTCCGACGCGCTCAACCACGCGTCGATCATCGACGGCATCCGGCTGTCCAAGGCCCGCCGCCTGCGGTACGCCAACCGTGATCTGGCCGAACTGGAGGCGCGGCTGAAGGAGGCGTCCGACGCGCGTCGCCGGCTGATCGTCACCGACGGCGTCTTCTCCATGGACGGCTACGTGGCACCGCTGCGGGAGATCTGCGACCTCGCCGACCGCTACGACGCGATGGTCATGGTGGACGACTCGCACGCCGTCGGCTTCGTCGGACCGGGGGGCCGCGGCACGCCCGAGCTGCACGGCGTCATGGACCGCGTCGACATCATCACCGGCACCCTCGGCAAGGCCCTCGGCGGCGCCTCCGGCGGTTACGTCGCCGCCCGCGCGGAGATCGTCGCCCTGCTGCGTCAGCGCTCCCGGCCGTACCTGTTCTCGAACACGCTCGCCCCGGTGATCGCGGCGGCCTCCCTGAAGGTTCTGGACCTGCTGGAGTCGGCGGACGACCTGCGCGTCCGCCTCCACGAGAACACGGCTCTCTTCCGCGGCCGGATGACCGAGGAGGGCTTCGACGTCCTCCCCGGTGACCACCCCATCGCCCCGGTGATGATCGGTGACGCGGCGGTCGCCGGGCGGATGGCGGAGCTGCTGCTGGAGCGCGGCGTGTACGTGATCGGCTTCTCCTACCCGGTGGTGCCGCAGGGCCAGGCCCGGATCCGCGTCCAGCTGTCGGCAGCGCACTCGGCCGAGGACGTCCGTCGCGCGGTCGACGCCTTCGTGGCGGCACGGGCGGAGCTGGCCGGCTGAGCGACGCCGGCGACCTGAGAGAATCGATCGCATGATCGAGGCGCGGCGGCTCCACATCCTCCGTGCGGTGGCCGACCACCGTACGGTGACGGCGGCTGCCGCCGCGCTGTATCTGACCCCGTCGGCGGTGTCCCAGCAGCTCGCCGCGCTGGAGCAGGAGACCGGGCACCGGCTCGTCGAGCGCGGCGCCAAGGGCGTACGCCTCACCCCGGCCGGCGAGATCCTGCTCAGCCACACCAACGCGGTCCTCGCCCAACTGGAGCGGGCCGAGGCCGAGTTGGCCGCCTACAGCTCGGGGGCGGCCGGCGCCGTCACGGTCGCCTCCTTCGCGACCGGCATCGCGCTGGTCGTCGCGCCCGCGGTGGCCCGCCTCGCCGATTCGGCGCCCGGGATCCGCATCCGCGTCCAGGACGCCGAGGGCGACGCCAGCCTGCCGATGGTGCTGGACCGACAGGTCGACGTCGCCGTCGCGGTCGAGTACCGGGGCGCCCCGCCCGCCGACGACCCGCGACTGACTCACGTACCGCTGTACGCCGAGCCCTTCGACGCGGTCGTCCCGGTCGCCCACCGCCTGGCCGGGGCGGCGGAGGTCCCGCTCGCCGAACTGGCCAAGGACGCGTGGATCGGCCCGTACCCCGGCAACCCCTGCCACGACGTGGTGGTCCTGGCCTGCGAGAACGCCGGCTTCCAGCCCCGCATGGAGCACTCCTCGGACGACTTCCGCGCGGTTGTCGCCCTCGCCTCCGCCGACGCGGGCGTGGCCCTCGTGCCGCGCTCGGCGCTGCGCGGTATGGACCTCGCCGGGGTGGTCGTCCGCCCCGTCGACGGCACGGCGCCCACCCGGCGGGTCTTCGCCGCCGTGCGCCGGGGAGCCGAGGGGCATCCGCTGATCCGCCCGGTGCTGGACGCGCTCGGCGCGGCGGCCCAGGCGCAGCCACTGCCGGTGTGAGGAGCCGGAAACGGGGGCGTCTCATATCCGGGATAGCATCCCGAATATGAGAAGCGACGAAGTGGATCCCGTCGACACCCGGCTCGGCGCGCGCCTGGCCGAGCTGCGGGCCGAACACGGCTGGTCCCTGGGCGAGTTGGCCGACCGCAGCGGAGTGAGCCGGTCGACTCTGTCCCGGGCCGAGCGGGCGGAGACCAGCCCCACGGCCTCCCTCCTGAACCGCCTGTGCGCCGTCTACGGGCGGACCATGTCCCAACTGCTCAGCGAGGTCGAGGCCGAGCCGGCCCCCGTGCTGCGGGCCGCCGACCAGCTCGTATGGCGGGACCAGGCCTCCGGCTTCGTACGGCGGTCCGTGTCACCACCGCACTCCGCCCTGCGCGGCGAACTCGTCGAGGCCCGCCTCTCGCCCGGCGCCGACATCGCCTACGACCGTCCGCCCGTCACCGGTCTGGAACAGCACATCTGGGTCCTCGCAGGGGCCCTCGACGTGACCGCGCAGGACACCGAACACCACCTCGGCGCCGGCGACTGCCTGCGCATGCGCGTGTGGGGCCCGACCCGGTTCCGGTGCGCCGCTCCCGACGGCGTCCGGTACCTGCTGGCGGTGGTGCGGCCGTGATCGTCGACCGTCTGGACGCAGACCGGTTCGCCCGGTGCGGGGCCGGGTTGGCGGATCTGCTGGCCGACACCGTGAACGGCGGTGCCTCGGTCGGCTTCCTCGCCCCGCTCGACCGTGCGGAGGCGCTCGCCTGGTGGGAGGAGCGGGCCGCCGAGACGGCAGCGGGACGGCTCGCCGTCTGGGCGGCGTACGACGGGGGCCGGGTGCTGGGCACCGTGAGCCTGGCCTTCCCCGCCAAGGCGAACAGCCGCCACCGCGCCGAACTCGTCAAGCTCATGGTGCACCGGGACGCCCGGGGCCGTGGCCTCGGACGCAGGCTCCTGACCACGGCGGAGGGCGCCGCCGCAGAGGCCGGCGTCACCCTCCTGCACCTGGACACCGAGACCGGCAGCCCCGCCGAGCATCTGTACCGCTCGGCCGGCTGGACCGCGGTCGGCGCGATCCCCGACTACGCGGCGAGCCCCGACGGTCGGCTGCGGCCGACGACGATCTACTACAAGCACATACCGGCAACCGCTCTCACCAGGTGATTGTCAGTGGCAGCCGATAACGTGCCTGCCATGCCGGATGCCGAAGACGTACGCCGTATCGCGCTGTCCCTGCCGGACACGACGGAGAAGATCGCCTGGAGCATGCCCACGTTCCGGGTCGCGGGAAAGATGTTCGCCACCCTGCCGGAGGACGAGACGTCCATCGCCGTGCGCTGCCCCAAGGAGGAGCGGGACGAGTTGGTGCTCGCCGAGCCGGGGAAGTTCTGGATCGCCGACCACGAGGCGCAGTTCGCCTGGGTGCGGGCCCGGCTCGACGCGCTGGAGGACGAGGGCGAACTGCGGGACATCCTGGCCGACTCCTGGCGCCAGGCGGCTCCGCCCCGGCTCCTGGAGGCGCATCCCCGGCTGGGCCTCCCGGCGGGGGAGTGACCTCCTCCGGGTCTCACGCGGGAGCCGCCGCCCCGACGAACCCCCCGATGCGCTCCCGCAGCGACCGGGCGTCGAGGCCATGGGCGGCGACATGCTCCGCCGGCTGCCCGTACCGCCGCAGTTCGCGACGGCCCACGCCCAGCCCCAGCACCCGGTGCGGCACCTCGGACAGCGCGTCGTTCGCGGCGGCCGTCGAGGTGCCCGCCAGGTAGGGCTCGACGAGGACGACGTCCGCCCCGGCCGCCCGGGTGGCCCGGCGCAGGGCGGCCCCGTCGAAGGGGCGGACGGTCGTCGCGTACAGGACCGTGACGTCGAGGCCCTCGGTGGCGGCGAGCACCGTGTCGAGCATCGGCCCGACGGCGACCACGACCCCGGTGCGTCCCTCGCGGACCGTGCGGAAGCGCTCCCCGTCGACGGGCAGCGCCCGCCCGTTGGACTGGAGGGACAGCCGCACGTAGACCTTGTCGTCGCCCGCGGCGACCGCGTGCCGCAGCAGCGTCTCGGCCTCGTCCGGGTGGCCCGGCACATGGATGGTCCAGCCGTCCAGGGTGTCGAGCAGCGCCACGTCGCCCGGCGCCATGTGGGTGTAGCCGCCCGCGGGCCAGTCGAAGGAGGCGGCGGCGCTCACCAGCACCGCGCCCAGGTCCTGGTGCCCGAGGTCCAGCTTGACCTGCTCGAAGGGCCGCTCGACGAGAAAGCTGGCGAAAGTGTGCACGACGGGCCGCAGTCCGGTCAGCGCCAGCCCCGCGGCCGCGCCGACCAGCAGCTGCTCGCGGATGCCGACGTTGACGACCCGGTCGGGGTGGCGCCGGGCCGCCTCGGCGAAGCCGTCCCTGCCGATCTCGGCGAGGACGACGGCGACCCGTGGGTCCTCGTCGAGCAGCCGGGAGACGACAGGGGCGAAGCGATCACGCATGGTGTCCATGGCGTTCTGGTTCCTTTCCGGCGGGGAGGTCAGGCGGACTTCGGCTCGACCCGGGCCACGACCACGTGCGGGCGGCCCGGGTGCGGTGCGGTGAAGGCGGCGTACAGCGCCTCGTGGTCACGGCCGTCGACGGTCAGCGCGGACCAGCCCGCCGCCTCGAAGCGGGCGGCGATGCCGCCGGGCCGCGCGTACGACGCGGAGGAGTTGTCGACGACGACGGTGTGCAGCCGGTCGAGCCCGGCGGGCCCGGCGAAGGCGATCGCCTCGTGGTTGCTGCCCTCGTCCAGCTCGGCGTCTCCGATCAGCGCCCACACCCGTGGCTCGTCGAGCCCCTGGGCGCGCAGCCCCAGTGCCGTGCCGACGGCGATCGGCAGCCCGTGCCCGAGCGATCCGCTGCCGATCTCGGCCCCCGGCACGAGCGTGCGGTCGGGATGGTGACCGAGGGGTGAGTCGTACGAGCCGAAGCCGGGCAGCCACTCCACCGGGATGAAGCCCTTGGCGGCCAGCACGGCGTAGTACGCCATCGGCCCGTGCCCCTTCGACAGCAGGAACCGGTCCCGCTCAGGGTCGGCCATCCCCTCCGGGCTCACCCGCAGCACCCGGTCGTACAACACCCACAGCACGTCCAGCGTGGACGTCGCGGCCGGGCCGTGCTTCTCGTCGCCGGTCATCAGGCCCATGAGTCCCGGCAGGTCGGCGTACGTGTGTGTCATGTCCGTCGCGTTCGTCATGCGGACGAGCGTGCAACCTCAACCAATGTTGAGGTCAAGCGACGGGTGCCCGGAAACGGATGCGCGATCACCGGCGCGAGTGCGGTATGGTTTCCCTGCGCGTTCGGCCGGGGGAATCCCCAGGTCAGACGGGCAACGGGACGTGGCGCAGCTTGGTAGCGCACTTGACTGGGGGTCAAGGGGTCGCAGGTTCAAATCCTGTCGTCCCGACTTGTGGTGTCGCAGGTCAAAGGTCATACCGTGCAGGACGGTATGACCTTTTTGCTTTTTGCCGACTGACCCTGTCGAGGGTCACATCATGATGCAGCCGTTCGTACTGACCGATGAGGGCGAAGTGAACTCGGCGGCCGACGCGCTTGGCGTGTACGCGCCAAATATGCCCAGAGTGGCGACGAGTGTGGCTCCGACGGTCATCCGTCGTATTGCGTTCACGTAGAAACGTTCCTTTCCGCAGATCGGATGATCTTGCGGACGGAACCGTATCCTATGAATGGCTTATATGGAAAATCTGGGCCCGGCGTCTTGGTTACTCGTTAAATCGCCCCCCGATAGGTCGAACGCCTGTCTTAATTCGGTTAAGAGGTCCTCGGCCTTCGTTTTCTCGTCTGCCTCGTGGGTGTGCTCGGCCAGGGAGATGGCGGCCCTCAGATACTCCGCCGCGGAGTCGAATCTGCCGGCGTCCGAATAGACCTGGCCGAGGCGGCGCAGCGCCCGGGTCTCCTGGTGAGCCGCGCCGATGGTGCGGGCGATGTCCAGCGCGTCCAGCAGGTGCCGGACGGCCTTGTCCGTCTCTCCTGCTTTCCGGTGTGCTTCACCCATGCCTGTCGCTGTGTCGGCCTGGCTTTTCCGGTCGCCGAGTGACCGGAATTCCGTGAACGCCTCCTGGTAAAGGGGGAGCGCGGCGGTGGTGTCGCCCGATTCCGTGAGGGCGTCCGCGAGGCTGCAGCGCACCGTGGCGCGGTCGTAGCGATTTCCGGCGTGCTCCAGTACCGCGAGCGATTCCTCGAACGAACGGCGTGCGGATTCCAGATCCCCGGTCCTCATGTGGAGATCCCCGATATTGTTGAGGGTTTTGCCCAGCGCCGCGTGGTCGCCCGCTTCGCTGAACCCTGTGAGCGACTTCTGGAAGTGCTCCAGGGCGCGATCGTGTTGTCCCAGGAACAGGAGGGTCACCGCCATGTTGTTGTGCAGCCGTGCGGTGGCCACGGAATCCCCCGCGGCAGCGGTGAGAGTGAACGCCTGCTGAAAGAGGCCGAGCGCTGCCCGGTTGTCGCCCCGGTGCCAGGCCAGCGTGCCGAGCGTCCGCAGCACTTCGGCCTCCGCCTCGGCGTACCCGGTCGCTCGGGCGATCCGCAGGGCCCGTTCGCCGGCGTCGGCGGCCTCCGGGTAGCGCGCGGTGTGCGCGTGCACGGCGCTCAGGTGGATCAGGGAGCGGCAGAGTGCGGCCTGGTCTCCTGCCCGGGCCCAGTGCTCGACGGCGGGTTCGAGGACGGTCCGCGCGTCGTTCCAGTGGCACTCCTGGTTGAGGAAACCGGCCATGGCGTAGGCGAGTCGGGCCGCGGCCCCGGCGCGGCCGTGGCTGCGGGCGTGCCGCTCCGTGGCCAGCAGGTTCGCCCGCTCGGCGGCCAGCCAGGCCCGGGCGGCCTCGGCGTCGGGCCACTGCGGCAGGTGTTCCCCGGGCCGAGCGTGCGGTGAGGCGGGGCGAATGCGGCGGGGGTGGGCGAGCCGGTCGGCGCGGTCGGCCGCGTCGACGTAGAAGTCCGTGAGGCGGCGGAGGACGGCGGCCCGGTCCTGGTCGGTGTCGTCCGTCATGGACCTGGAACGGCCGTACTCCCGCAGCAGGTCGTGGTACTGGTAGCGGTCCGGGGCGGGCTCGCGGAGCAGATGGCAGGCCAGGAGTGACTCGAGGACCCGCTCTGCGGCCGGAGGCGCCAGGCCGAGTCCGGCGGCGGCCGAGTCGGTGGTGAAGTCGACGCCGGGGTGGAGACTGAGGCGCCGGAAGGCGGTGCGCTGCTCCTCGGTGAGGGTCTGGTAGGTGAGATCGAGGGCGCGGGCCACCTCCTGTTCGGCGTCCCTGATCTCGCCGAGCCGGCCTTCGCCGCGGGTGAGTCGCTCGGCCAGCGTGGTGAGCGTCCAGGAGGGGTGGGCGCGGAAGCGGCTCGCCACCAGTTCGATCGCGAGCGGGAGATGGCCGCACAGCCGGACGATGCGTGCGGTCTCCTCGGTGCTGTGCGTGCGAGCCGCACCGGCGAACGCGCGGAACAAGGCGACGGCGTCGTCGCTCGGCAGCACGTCGAGCGGGATGTGCCGGGCGTGCGGCAGACCGGTCAGGTGGCGCCGGCTGGTGATGATCGTCAGGGAGGGCGAGCCCCCCGGCAGCAGCGGCCGGATCTGCGCGGCGCTGACGGCGTCGTCGAGAACGATGACGGCCCGGCGTTCCGCCAGCATGGTCCGCCACAGGGCGCTACGGCCTTCGAGCTCGACGGGAATGGTCTCGGCCGGCGCGCCGAGCAGGCGCAGGAGAGTGGCCAGAGCCGCGCCGGGGTCGAGGGGCTCGCCGACCGGGGAGTGGCCGCGCAGGTCGACGTACAACTGCGCGTCGGGGAACCGGGGCGCGAGCAGGGCCGCGCCGTTCACGGCCACGGCGGTCTTGCCGACCCCCGCCATGCCGCTCACGGTGCTGACGGACTCCAGGCTGATGACCTGGCCGTCCGCCGCCGGCGCGTCGGCCATGGAGCTCAGGTCCCGCAGTTCCGCTCGGCGGCCGACCAGCGGCGGCTGATGGGGCAGGTTGCGGGGCGGGCGTGGGAGCGCCGGGCGTGGCGGCGCGGGGGCCGTGCCGGGTGGAGCCGCCCGGCCCCGGGCGAGATCGGCGGCCGGTGTGCGTTCGAGGATCCCGCGGTGGATGCGGTTCAGCTCGGCTCCCGGCCGGGACCCGTACTGTGTCATCAGCAGGTGACGGATCTCCTGATGGACGCGCAGCGCGTCGGTGTACCGGTCGCTGCCGTAGTACGCCAGCATCAACTGGCCCGCCAGCGTCTCGTCGCCCGGATGCCGGTCGACGAGGGCCGACAGCTCGGCGCCCGTCTCGGCGAACCGGCCCAGCCGGAGCTGGGCGGCGGTGCGGGCGACGGTCGCGGTGAGCCGGCGTTGCGCCAGGGTCCGCCGTACGCTCTCGGCCCAGAGTCCGGGGAGTCCCGCGAGTGCCTCGCCCCGCCACAGCCGTTCGGCGAGGTCGAGGAGGGCGGCCGCCCGCTCGTCGTCTCCGTCCGCCGCGGCGCCACCGGCCCGCGTCACGAGATGCTGGAACCGGTGCCAGTCGACCGATGCGCGGGGCGCGTCCAGCGTGTACGTGTGGGCGCGGCTGACGATGCGGGGCGCGTTCGCGGCAGGCGGGGCGGTCTTCAGGCGCCGGCGCAGTCTGGAGACGTAGCTGTGCGTGTTCCCGCGGGCCTGTGGCGGTGGTTCGCCGTCCCAGAGCCGGTCCATGAGCGTGTCCAGGGCCACCGGACGGCTCACGTCCAGCGCCAGCACGGCCAGGAGGGTCCGCTCCTTGTCCGAGCCCAGCTCGACCCGCTGACCGTCCACCCGGAGACCCACCGGGCCCAGTACCTGGAATTCCACCAGCGCCTCCCGCTGGTCCGGCCATGTCGACGCCGCATGGCAGGGGGTAGTGGACATGTCATGGAATGCCGAGCATGACAGGAAGGGGTAAGCGTTTCCAGACGCGGTCGCGTGCTGACCGAAACAAGGCGCCGTGCTGACCGAGAGCCGTTGTCGGCCGAGAACCGCCCGCGCACCGACCGAATCCGTGCCCCGGACGCGCTGGCCGGATCGTTTCTCTCCCGTGCGGCAGACGTCCGCGGACGGCATCGTCGAGTCCCGGGCGGGGGTAGGACCCCCATGATCGATGTAATGGGCAACCGGTCGGAGGGGGACGGGCGGGATGAATGCGGCGCGGGACGGCGGCAGGGACCGTGAGGTCAGCAACGCGATCGGGGGAGCGGTCCGGCTCTACGGACCCACCGTCCAGGCCCGTGACGTGCACGGCGGCATCCACGTGCGGACCGCACCCCCGCCGCCCCCGCCGACACCCCGTCAACTCCTCCCGGTGACCGCGTACTTCACCGACCGCCAGGACGATCAGGCCGCCCTCGACCACCTGGTCGCCACAGGCCGGGACCGCGGTTCCGGGCGGCCGCTGATCGTGGTGACCGGACCCGCCGGCATCGGCAAGACCACCCTGGTCTCCCACTGGCTGCGCCGGCACGAAGCCGACTTCCCCGACGGGCAGGTGTACGCGGACCTGCGCGGGCACACGACGGACGGGCCGGCCCGTCCGGACGAGATCCTGGGCCGCTTCCTGCGGGCGCTCGGAGCCGGGGCCGTCCCCACCGACCCGGCGGAGCAGGCGTCGCTGTGGCGCTCTGTCACCGCCGGCCTGCGCATCGCCGTCATGCTCGACAACGCCTTCACCGCGGCACAGATCCGGCCGTTGTTACCCGGCGGCACGGGCGGCCTCGTCGTCGTGACCAGCCGTCGCCGGATGACCGGGCTGCGCATGGACGGAGCCGAGTTCCACCAGGTGCGGGAGCTCGGGCCGGATGCCGGAGAGGAACTGTTCATCCGCGGCGTCGGCGCGGACCGGGTCACGGGCGAACTGCCCGCGGTCCGCCAGGTCGTGTCCCTGTGCGCGGGCCTGCCGCTCGCGGTGTGCCTCGCCTCGGCCCGGCTCACCGCACGCCCCGGACAGCCGGTCGCCGCCCTGGCCGACGCGCTCGCCCCCGACGCCGGCCGCCTGGTCGCACTGGAAGTGGAAGGAGAGGCCACCGTGCGCAAGGCCCTGGACGCGTCGTACGCGGTGCTCAGCCCGGAGGCCGCCCGGATGTACCGGATCCTCGGCGTGCTGCCGCTGCCCGCCTTCGACTCCCGCACCGCCGCCGCGGCCTGCGCGGAGCCCCTGGATTCGACCGCACGCCGGCTGGACGAACTCGTGGAAGCCAACCTGCTGGAGGACATCGGCCCCGACACCTACCGCTTCCACGATCTCGTCCGGGTCCACGCCCGCGACCGCGCGAGATCCACCGACACCGCGGAAGCCCGCGAGCAGGCCCTGCGCCGGGTAGCCGACTGGTACCTCCGGACCGCCACCGAGGCCCAGCGTCTCATCACGCCCATCCAGTTCACGCTGCCCCGGGCCTACGCCTACCCCTCACCGCCGGCCGCGCCCTTCACGGACGACCGCGGCGCCCTGGGCTGGCTGGACACTCAGCGCACGAACCTCATGATCGTGCTGCGGCTGGCCGCCGAGCGTGGGTGGCACGCCACGGCCTGGCAGCTCGTGGACGCCATGTGGCCGTTGTTCCTCCGGCTGCGCCACTACGACCTGTGGATCGAGGCCCACCGCATCGGCCTGGACGCCGCTCGCAGCGACGGACACCCGGAGGCCGAACGGCAGATGCTCAACTCCGGGGCCATCGGCCTGAGCGCCGCGCGCCGGATCAGCGACGCCACCGAGTGGTACACCGCGTCCCTCGCAGCGGCGCGCGAGGCGGGCGACGCACGGGACGAGGGGCAGGCGCTGCTCGGTCTCGGCGGCTGCCACCTGGAGGCGGGCGACCTCGACCAGGCCGAGTCCCACCTGGACCGGGCGGTGGCGACCTGGGCGGAGTGCGGCTACCCGCGCGGGGTCGCCCTCGCCACGATCCTGCTCGGCGAGGTGGCCCTCGCCCGGCACGCCCCCGAGCGGGCCGCGGCCTGCTTCACCCGGGCCAGGGAGGGACTCCTTGCCGTGGCCGATCCGCACGACGCGGCCCGGGCCCTCGCCTTCCTCGGCCGGGCCCGTGCCCTGGCTGGCGACCACGACACGGGCACGGCCCGGATGGAGGAGGCCCTGGCGGTGTTCACCGCCTCCGGCGCGGCCCACTGGCAGGCGCGCACCCTGGAGATGCTGGCGGACACCGCGCACGAGCAGGGAGACGACAGGGCCGCGGAGCACTACTACGCCCTTGCCCTCACCCTGTACGAGACCACCAGCCCGGCGGACGCCCGACGGCTCAGGGAGTCGTAGAGCCGCCGTCCAGCACCCGGATGTCCTCGATGTCCCGCAACGCCAGTCCCGCCACCAGCCAGGCATGCAGGCAGGACGCCAGCAGGGGGCGGGTCGCGGGTACGTGGCGGACCAGCAGCATCCGCGTCCCGTCGGCCACCGCCCAGCCACCGCCGGCCAACGGCGCCGCGACGACCCGGCAGGCCGGATGGGCGGCCGTGACACTCACCAGCCAGCGCGCCGCGTCCGCCGGTGAACGGGGGCGCCCGGCGTGCAGTACATCCGCGTACTCGGCCCACCGCCGCTCCCGGCACGCGTCGGCGTCCACGGCGAAGTGCTCGTCGGCTCCCCGGTCCGCGGGACCGACCCGGGCCAGCACGTCGTAGTGCCGCCCGCCCGAGCTGATGCGGAGGGAGAGGGCGGCCACAGTGTCCTGCTGCACGTCGAGTTCATGAGGTGCCAGCCGGACGGAGACGAAGCGCCTCACGCCGGGACCTCCCGCCGGGCCCGCGCCCACGTGTCCAGTGCGGGCGGCTTCGGCAGGGGCACCGTCTCCGGCTCGTGGGCGGGCTGGCCCAGGCGCAGCAGGCGGTACATGAGCCGGCGCATGTTGCGGTTGAACCGGCCGGGCTCCGAGGTGATGCGGGAGGCGATCGCCGCGTACTCCTCCGGCCGGTACTCGGCGGCGGCGTAACGGAGTTGGCCGAGGAGCGGGTGCGTGGGCGACAGCGCCGGCGCGGTCATGGCGAGCGCGGCGGCCGGCGAGGCCGGATTGATCTCCTGCTCCGGTGAACTGGCCAGCAGGATCGGCGCCCCGGTGAGCGTGCCGTACAGCGTGACCGAGCCGTGGTCGCCGATGATCCAGTCCGCGGCGATGAGCACGCTGCGCCAGTCCGCCTCGGGCGGTACGAGTGTGACGCCCGGCTGGGCGCAGCGGGCCAGCCACGCCCTGACCTGCCAGGAGCCGTGCCCGGACCAGACATTGGGATGCAGGAGGATGACGGACCGGAACCTCCCGGCGGGTAGTTCGGCGACGACCCGGGGCAGCAGCGCCTCGAACCGGCCGAACGACGAGCGCGCACCCCACGTCGAGACGACGACCACCAGCTTCTCGCCGGCGGACAGACCGAGGGCCCGGCGGTACTCGGCCCGCAGCGGCAGGCTCTTCGTGATGCGGTCGTACGCCGGATCACCGACCACATGCGTGAGCGGCAGCACCTCCGGGCAGTGGCGCTCCAGGTCCGTCAGTTCGGCGTGGTGCGGGACGGCCACCGCCGCGGGGAGCCGGCCGCCCGGCACCAGGTCCTGCCTGCGCAGTCCTGCCACACCCGGGTGCGCCCCCCTGACCAGGCGCTTCAGATAAGCGGCCCCGTGCGGCAGCGTGATCAAGGGGGCGGAGATCCGCTCCACCCCCCGCGGCCCCGCCGCCAGGGCCAGGTCGAACGACATGCCAACGGCCTCGTCCCACGGCAGCACCGCGCAGCCCAGCTCCTGGAGGAAACGCGGTACCTCGTCGCCGAAGACGTGCGGCGGAGCCGTGAACACCACCTGGAGCCTGAAGTCGGCCTCCAGCAGCGACAGGACGTCGACCAGTCGCTTCCCGTACGTGAGCGTGTGCACGACGACCAGCACGGTCTTCCGCTCGACCAGCGTCAGCCACTCGCGCTCCTCGCCCGGCAGCTCCGCGATCTTCCGCAATCCGGACATGATGTGCCCCCCGATGTCCCTGCGGGCCCGGTTCGGCCCGTCTGCCGGGCTTCTGCCCCTGCCGGATGGACGGAAGGCTTGCCCGGGCCTTGCGGAAACCTTGCAGGGGCGCTCCGCGAGGCTGGCCCGGGTGCGTCAGCCGCCCCCGTCGAGGTCGTCGCGGCGGCGCAGCACCGTCAGCTCGTGACCGTGGAGTCCCATCTCGTACAGCTTTCCGCGCGCGTTCTCGAAGGGCCGGTGGAGGATCATCATCAGGCGGCCGTCGAAGGTGTGGAACAGCATGCCGTGGCCGCTGTCGTCGCGGACCAGGGGCCGGTGCTGCTGCCACGGGCCCTGGATGTCCCCGCTTCCCGACACCGCGTACGTCTGCACGTAGCCGCCGCTGATCGTGCCGTCCCGGCCGGCCGTGTTCTTCTCGTAGGTCGACCACAGCATCAGCAGGGACCCGTCAGGGGTGCGGTACAGCTGGGGGCCGTCGGTGATGTACGGCGGCAGCTGGTGCGGTACCCCCGCGGGGATCTGCTCGGTGGTCCAGGGCGCGTCCGAGGCCTTGAAGAGGTGGATCGGGTCGCCGACCGTCCGGGACAGGTCGGGGGCGAGCCGGACCGCCTCCATCGTTCCGTCGATCGTCTGGAGCCACTCGTGCGCGTACACCATCCAGGGTCGCCCGGACGGGTCGACGTACAACGTGCCGTCGAGGGTCATGAGGTGCTCGGGCGGGACGGGGCGTGCCGGGTCGAGCACGGTGAACGGGCCGAGCAGTGAGTCGGAGACGGCCGTGATCGTGCCGCGCATGTGGGTCGGGGTCCGGAACGGGACGCCCCACGGATTGGACGGCGGGACCGGGAGTGGCCGGTCCGCGTTGTGCAGCGTGGTGAAGAGGTAGTACCGGCCGTCCCAGGCGTGCACCTCCGGCGCCCAGGCACCCTCCGTCGCCCAGATGCCCTCCTGCCCGGCCGTCAGGAACACCACGACGGGACGCGTCCAGTCGCGCAGGTCGTGGCTGCGGTAGACCATCGTGCCGGTGCCGTCCACGCCCGACATGGACGGGTCGTTGGACGTGTAGAGGTGGTAGGTCCGCGTCGGCTCGTCGGCGACCACGAACGGGTCGTGCAGCGGCATGTCCGGCAGCCGCATCGGTGCTTCGGTCGTGTCGGGAAGCCGCATCGCCGAGGTCCTGGTCCGACCGCCCGGCGGTCAGATCACGCAGCCCGCATGGGCCAGCGCCTGCTTGAGCAGCACCCCGTGGCCACCCGGCATCTCGCTCTGCACCGCCGCCGACACGGCCTCCTGAGGGCTGAACCACACCAGGTCCAGGGCGTCCTGCCGGGGCCGGCAGTCACCCGTCACCGGCACGATGTAGGCGAGGGACACCGCGTGCTGGCGGGGGTCGTGGTACGGCGTGATGCCCTGCGTCGGGAAGTACTCCGCGACCGTGAACGGCTGGAGCGACGCCGGGACGCGGGGCAGCGCGACCGGGCCGAGGTCCTTCTCCAGGTGCCGCAGCAGGGCGTCGCGGACGCGTTCGTGGTGCAACACGCGGCCGGAGACCAGCGTCCGGCTGACCGTCCCGTCGGGCCCGATGCGCAGGAGCAGGCCGACACTGGTGACTTCGCCGCTGTCGTCGACGCGGACCGGGACGGCCTCGACGTACAGGATCGGCATACGGGCACGCGCCATCTCCAGGTCGTCGGAGGACAGCCAGCCGGGCGTGGTTTCGGTCATGTCAGACATCGCTTGATCATACTTTCAGCCGTTCGGACTTCCTGGGTAGCCGCTCGGGAGGAACTGTGACCGGCTACACGCCGTTCAACCGCCTCCCGGGGAGTCGTCCGGGAGCCCGTAGACCCGGCGGGCGTTGTCCCGCCCGGCCCACCGGGCGATCCGCAGTGCGTCCTGCAGGGACAGCTCGTCGGTGTCCACCCGCTCCTGGAGCAGTTCCGCCAGGCCCTGCCGGAAGGCGAGCGCCCCGAGGTGGAAGAACTCGGCCAGACCGTAGGCGTCGGAGCTGTACAGCAGCTTGCGGAACGGTGTGATCTCCAGGGCCTCCGCCAGGACCGCACCGGCCCGGGCGGGGCCGACGTGGTGGAGGGTGAGGCCGACGTCGAGGTACACCTGCTCGAAGACCGCCGTGAGGTACGCCGCCTGCCGCTGGTAGGGCCAGCAGTGCAGCAGCAGGACCGGGATCGTCCCGGCGGTCAGGTGCAGCCAGTCCGTGAGGCGGGCCGGGTCGGCCCGGTGCAGCCGGATGTCGTTGTCGCCGAACCCGGTGTGCAACTGGAGCGGCAGACCCAGGTCGACGGCGGTCCACAGCAGGTGCCGTACCAGAACCGGGTCGTCCAGGCGGCCGCCGCGGGCCGCCCAGTGCCGGGCGGCGCCGGTGACCTCCGCGTCCGAGGGCCGGACCGGGTCCAGGTCGAAGCCGGTGCGGTAGGCCGCCACCGACTTCACGGCCACCACGCCGGGTTTCCGTACGGCGTCCAGCGCCGCCGCCCGGAAGGCGTCGGCGTAGGCGTCCGGCTCGACCCCCGCCGCCCGCACCGACTCGGCGACGCTCTCCAGCCGCACGACCTCGTACGCGGACCCGCCCGCGGCCTCGGCGACCTCGCGCGGGGTGGTGAGCCGGTCGGGGGCGTAGCCGGTGTCGACGCAGAAGACGTCCGTGCCCGAGGCGCTCAGGAAGCGCCGCTGCACCTCACGTCGGCCGAGCTCCCACCGCCGGGCCAGGTACTGGTCGACGGGGGCATGCCGCGGCAGGTCCAGCAGGGGAGCGCAGTGGCGGCGCACGGCCACGCCCGCGGGACTGTCGAAGGGCGAGACGCCCGGCCACGCGTCGCCCTCCGTGAGGAGCGGCTCGAAGGCCTCCCGGTCGAGATCGGCGGCCACCGTGCCGTGGCAGTGGTGGTCGACCAGGCGCAGGGCGTCGAGCGCTTCGCGGACCGCGCCCACGTCAGTACCTCCACCGGTACGCCGCCGCCACCTGGTCGTCGTCGAGACCGGCGACGGACGCCAGCTCTCCCCGCCGTACGGCGATCACCGCGTCCGCCAGGACGGGACCGAGGGCGGCCCGCAGCACATCGTCCCCGCGGAACTCCGCGACGGCCTGTTCCAGCGACACCGGCAGCCGCCGTACACCCCGGGCCGCCGCCTCGGCCTCGCTCAGCCGTGCCGGGTCCCCCGTGGTCTCCTCGGGCAGGGTGGCGGACGAGGTCAGGCCGTCCAGTCCGGCGGCGATCAGGGAGCCGATCGCGAGGTAGGGGTTGGCGGCCAGGTCGACGGGTTTGATCTCCAGGTTGGCCGCCTGGTCGCGCAGCCCCGCGGTGCCCGTGACGACACGCAGGGCGGTCTCCCGGGTCTCGCGGCCCCACGCGGTGAACACCCCGGCCCACTGCGAGGGCCTGAGCCGCAGGTAGCTGGCGGGGCTCGGCGCGGTCACGGCCGTGAGACCGGGCAGGTGGGCGAGGAGGCCGGCCGTGAACGACTCCGCCTCGGCCGTCATGCCGTACCGGCCCTCGCCCCCGGAGTGCAGATTGGCCCCGTCGCGCCAGGCCGAGAGATGGACGTGCCCGCCGTTGCCGACGCCCTGCCCCACGACGGCCGGGGCGAACGAGACGCGCAGCCCGTGGCGCCGCGCCACCGCACGGACCGTCTGCCGCACCAGCACGCTGCGGTCGGCCGCCGCGACCGGGTCGACGGCACCCACCGAGATCTCGAACTGACCGGCCGCGTACTCCGGATGGACCTGTTCCACGTCGAGGCCCTGGGCCGCGCACGCCGCGAGCAGGTCGGCGGTGCAGTCGCCGAGCTCGACCTGCCGCGCGGCCCCGTACGCCGGACCGGTCGTCGCGGGCACGAACGCGTCGCCGGGCGCGTCCCCGCGGGCCACCGTCCACTCGACCTCCACGGCCGCCTTGAAGGTCAGGCCGTGCCGCGCGGCCGCCTCGGTGACGACACGGCGCAGGAAGGTGCGCCCGCAGCCGGGATGCCGCTCCCCGTCCTGCGTGACCCGGTCGACGGGCGCCCACGCCCAGCCGGGCTGCCCGGCCAGCACCACGAGCTGGTCGAGGTCCGGGTAGAGGCGCAGATCGCCGTCGGGGGAGCCGAGGACGTCGGTGGTGACGACGGAGTCGTTCGCCAGGAACGTGTCGAACACCGGGGACATGCCGACGCCCCAGGCCGCGGCGGAGGCGAGCCGGGCCGTCGGGACGGTCTTCACCCTGCCGATGCCCGCGGTGTCGACGTAGGACAGCACGATGCCGTGCACACCCCGCCCGGACAGTTCGCCGCTCAGCGCGGTGGCCCGCTCGACATCGCCGGGACGGCCGCCGGGCACCGGATCGGCCAGGGTGGTCATACGTCCTCCTCGACGGGACGGGCGCGGGGCGTCACGCCTTCACGGCCACCGCGCCGTACTGCGGCACCAGCACCGCCGAGCCGGCGTCGGCACGCCACTGCCCGCAGGACACCATGCCCGGCTCGAGCAGCTCCAGACCGTCGAAGAACGCGGCGATGTCCGCGCCGCCGCGGGCGGTGATCGGGGGAGTGGCGTTCTCGTTCCAGAACTTCATGGCGGGGATCTGCCCCGCGCCGCCGAGCTCGTCGTCGAACGTCGGGTGGGTGAGGACCAGGTAGCTGCCGGAGGGGACCGCGGCCATCACGCGGCGCACGATGTCCCGGGCCTTCTCCGTGTCCAGGACGAAGTTGAGGATGCCCAGCATCATGACGGCGACGGGCCGGGTGAAGTCGAGGGTGTGCCCGGCCCGTTCGAGGATGGCGTCCGGGTCGTGCACGTCGGCGTCGATGTAGGCGGTGACGCCGTCGCGGGTGCCGGTCAGCAGCGTGCGGGCGTGCACCAGCACGATGGGGTCGTTGTCGACGTAGACGATCCGTGAGTCGGGGGCGAGCCGCTGGGCGATCTCGTGGGTGTTGGCCGCCGTCGGCAGTCCCGTGCCGATGTCGAGGAACTGCCGCACTCCGCGCTCGCCGGCCAGGAACGACACGGCCCGGCCCAGGAAGTCCCGGTCCGCCCGGGCGATGTCCCGGATGATCGGGAACATGCCGGCAACCTGCTCGCCGACCTGCTGGTCGACCTCGTAGTTGTCCTTGCCGCCGATCCAGTAGTTCCACACGCGCGCGTTGTGCGCCACACCGGTGTTCAGCCTCGCCGAGCCGCTCGGCGGGGTGTGGCTCTCACTCACGTCTCTTCCTCTCCTCGCACGAGCGACCGATGCCGGTCATCGCCGCCATTGTGCCGTTCCGGTGATCACCTGTCCCGGGAATCGGCAGAGCCGGCCGGGCCGTCGGCGCGCGGCGGGGGAGAGCTGCGGACCGGGTTACTCGACCGCGCCGGGGTTCGGGGAGGGCGTCTTGCCGGCCAGCACGTCCTTCAGGCGCTGGGTGCCGAGCCGCACCGCCTGCTCGACGGAGTCGTTCTCGCCCCCGTCGAGCCCGCCCGCCGTGACGGTGATCGCGTCGTCGCCGACGCGTACGGCGGCCACGTCCAGGGTCAGTGTGGCCTCCGCGCCACCGGTTTGGCCCCGCACCGTCACGCGCAGGCCCGCACGGGCGTCTCCCACGCCGGGCAGCGTGGACTCGACGACCTGCACAGTGCGCTGTTGGCCGTCGTCCGTGACGGTGAACTGGTCGCACTTCTCCGGCAGGTTCGCCATCCAGTTCAACGAGGCCTGCGGATCGGTCCGTTCGTAGGAGGCGACCTGGTACAGCAGGCGCGAGTCACCCTGCTCGAAGCCGCGCAGCTCGGACGCCCCGGACGGCCTGCCCAGCAGATCGTCGTCGAAGAGGGAGTCGAGGAGCCGCTGGCAGTCGGCGGCCTGGGCCTTGGCGGAGAGGAAGTCGGAGACGTCGACCGTGCCGATGAGCAGGCTGTCGTGCCAGTTGTCCGCCTCCGTGTCCTTGACCTGGGTCCAGTCGTCCTCGATGTCCGCCTCGGTGATCAGCGCGCTCCGTGCGCCGTCCGTGGTGAGGGTGGCGGTCGGAGAGGGGGTCTGCCGCTTCCCGGCGACCTGTGACGCGGCGACGCCCGGGACGCGCGCACCGTCTTCGCCGCCGTCGTCCGAGCAGGCGGCGGTGGCCAGCAGCGTGCCTGCCGCCAGCGCGGAGGAGAGAACGCGGACGAGCCGGTGGGGACGACGGGTCATCGGGAGTGCCTCCTGAGAACGTGACGCGTGTCCTCAGCGCACCACCGGCACCGACCGCCCACCACCGGCACCGGACTGTTCGGGTGAGCGCCGCCCGCGGCACGGGCGCCGCACGCTCGGGCCCGGGCGTGCCCGTTCTGCATGACTCACCGCCGTCTCTGGCGTGGCGTACCCCACCGGCTGTTCAATGAAGCTGCACACCCGTCACTCGCGAGAGGAGCCGCCCGTGTCCCCCGCCGTCGTGCCGCCCGTCGGTGCGCGTATCCGGCAGGCGCGTCTGGAGCGCGGGACGAGCCTGCGCGCGCTCGCCCGGGAGGTCGGAGTGTCGGCGAGCCTCGTGTCGCAGATCGAGACCGGCAAGAGCCAGCCCTCCGTCAGCACGCTGTACGCGATCACGACGGCCCTCGGCATCTCCGTCGAGTCCCTCTTCGACGCCCGGGACGACGCCGGAGCCATTCCCCTCGCGGCGACGGCCCCCGGCACCGTCCAGCACGCCCTGGCCGCCTTCGCCACGGACCCGGGGCGGCGGATCGGCCCGCTGGTCGGCGCGGGAGAGCGCGAGACGCTGGAGCTGGACTCAGGCGTCGTATGGGAGCGTCTCGGCCGGGTGCCCGGCACGGATGTCGACTTCCTGCTGGTGACCTACCGGCCCGGCGGCTCCTCCTCCGGGTCCGGCGGGCTGATGCGGCACTCCGGCACCGAGTACGGCTATCTGACCTCCGGCGAACTGATCCTCACCCTCGGTTTCGACGAGTACACTATGGGCCCGGGCGACGCCGTCTCCTTCGAGTCGACGACCCCCCACCGCTACCGCAACGATGGAGACGTACCCGCTGTGGGTGTCTGGTTCGTGTCCGGCGATGTTCAGTGACACTTGACACTCGCAGGACCCGGGCGTTCACTCCGAAGTGGGGGTGGTCGCCATGGCGATCCGCACATACGGACCCAACGCCGTCGACTGGGAAGAGCGCATCGACCTGGACCGGCTGCGCGGACAGCGGCTGGCCCGGCTGCACGAGTCCCTGAACCGCTCCGAGCTGGGCGCGGTGCTCAGCTTCGACTTCGCCAACATCCGCTACATGACGGCCACGCACATCGGCACCTGGGCGATGGACAAGCTGATCCGCTTCGCCCTGCTGGTGCGCGACGGCGAACCGGTCGTATGGGACTTCGGCTCCGCCGCCCGGCACCACCAGCTGTACAACCCGTGGCTCGACTACAGCGACGGCAAGGGCGGCCCGCCCACCGGAGCCCGCGCAGGCATCTCCACCCTGCGCGGGGCCTTCCACCCGGACGCGGGCATCGCTCAGGACGTGGCCGCCAAGATCGCCGCCGAGCTGCGCGACCACGGGCTGGCGAACGAACCACTCGGCGTCGACGTCGCCGAGATGCCCGTTCTCGCCGCCCTGCGCGCGGAAGGCATCGACGTCGTCGACGGGCAGCAGGTCTTCCTGGAGGCCCGCCGGATCAAGACCGGTGACGAGATCGCCCTGCTCACCCAGGCCTGCGCCATGGTCGACGCGGCCTACGAGGAGCTGTACGGCCATCTGCGCCCGGGCGTGCGCGAGAACGAGTGCGTCGGGCTCGTCAGCAAGGTCCTGTACGACCTCGGCAGCGAGTACGTCGAGGGCGTCAACGCCATCTCGGGCGAGCGGTGTTCACCGCATCCGCACGTCTACAGCGACCGCCTGATCCGCCCCGGCGACCCGGCCTTCTTCGACATCCTGCACAGCCACCTCGGCTACCGCACCTGCTACTACCGCACGTTCGCCGTGGGCAGCGCCTCGGGTGCGCAGCGGGACGCCTATGTGCGCTGCCGTGAGTACATGGACCAGGCGATCGCGCTCGTCCGGCCGGGCGCGACCACCGCCGACATCGTGCGGGTGTGGCCGCGTGCGGAGGAGTTCGGCTTCGCCGACGAGACCGCCGCCTTCGCCCTCCAGTACGGCCATGGCGTCGGGCTGTCGATCTGGGAAAAGCCGATCTTCAGCCGTCTGGTCTCCCTCGACCACCCCGAGGTCCTCGAAGAGGGCATGGTCTTCGCCCTGGAGACCTACTGGCCGGCCGCCGACGGCTGGTCCGCCGCCCGGATCGAGGAGGAACTCGTCGTCACCGCCGACGGCTGCGAGGTCATCACCAAGTTCCCCGCCGAGGAACTGCTGGTGGCCGGGCGCAAGTACTGGACGGTGGGCGGCGAGCTGAACACCCGCCGGGAGGCGCAGTCCCATCTCAACACCTCGCGTGGCGACGGAGCGGACTGATGGACGCCGCCGGACTCCTCGCCTGCTACGAGCGGATGGCCGTCGTCCGCCGTACGGAGAAGGCCGCCCACGACCTCTTCCTCCAGGGCCTGGTCAAGGGCACCACGCATCTCGCCGCCGGGCAGGAGGCGATCGCCGTGGGGGCGAGCGCCGCCCTGCGTCCGGACGACTATGTGTTCGCCACCTATAGGGGCCACCACCATGCCCTCGCCCGGGGCGCCACCCCCGAGGAGTGCCTCGCCGAGCTGATGAGCCGGGCGACCGGGCTGTGCAAGGCCAAGGGCGGCTCCATGCACCTGACCAAAGCGGCCACCGGCATGCTCGGCTCCTACGCCATCGTCGGGTCCCACCTCCCGATGGCGGTCGGCGCCGCCTGGTCGGCCCGGCTGCGCGGCACGGACCAGCTCGCGGTCGCCTTCTTCGGTGACGGCGCGACCAACATCGGCGCCTTCCACGAGTCGCTCAACCTGGCCGCCGTGTGGAAGCTGCCGGTGCTGTTCGTGTGCGAGAACAACCTGTACATGGAGTACACGCCGATCGCCGACGTCACGGCGGTGGCCCGGCCCGCCGCCGACCGGGCGCCCGCCCACGGCATCCCGGGCGAGGTCGTCGACGGCAACGACGTCGTGGCCGTCGAGGAGGCCGTGGCGCGGCTCGCGCGGCGGGCCCGGGCAGGGGACGGGCCCGCCGTACTGGAGGCCGAGACCTACCGGCACTTCGGGCACAGCCGTGCCGACCCGGCTGCCTACCGTCCGGCCGAGGAGGTCGAACGGTGGCTGAAGCACGACCCGCTGGACCTCGCCCGGGGACGGCTCGCCGAGCTGGGGGTCGGGGCGGAGACGGTCGCGGAGGCCGACCGGCGGGCCCGGGCCGTCGTGGAGCGGGCCGTCGAGGCGGCGAAGGCCGGGCCGCCGCCCGAACCGCGGGAGGCGCTGACCGACGTGTGGGCGGACGGAGGTGCCGCATGGCGGACGTGATCACCTACCGGGAGGCGGTCGCCGAGGGCATCGCGCGCGAGATGCGCCGGGACACGTCGGTCGTGTGCCTCGGGGAGGACATCGCCGCGGCCGGGGGCGTGTTCAAGACGACCGTGGGTCTGCGAGCGGAGTTCGGGCCCGAGCGGGTGTGGGACACGCCCATATCCGAACAGGCCATCGTGGGCGCGGCGATGGGCGCCGCGATGACCGGGATGCGACCCGTCGCGGAGATCATGTTCTCCGACTTCCTGGCCTGCTGCTGGGACTACCTCGCCAACGAGATCCCCAAGGTCCGCTACATGACCGGCGGCCAGGTGACGGTGCCCCTGGTCGTGCGCACCGCCAACGGAGGCGGGCTCGGCTTCGGTGCCCAGCACTCCCAGGCCACCGAGAACTGGGCACTGACCGTCCCCGGCCTGAAGATCGCGGCACCGGCCACGCCCGCCGACGTCATCGGCATGATGGCGGCGGCGATCCGCAGCGACGACCCCGTGGTCTTCTTCGAGCACAAGGCCCTCCTGGCCACCAAAGGGCCACCGCCACCTCCCGGCCATGTCGTCGAGCTGGGCCGGGCCGCAGTCGTACGCGAGGGCGCCGACGTCACGCTCGTCGCGCTCGCCTCCACGGTTCCCCTGGCGCTGAAGGCCGCCGACGTGCTGTCGGGGGAGGGGACCGAGGCGGAGGTGATCGACCTGCGCTGCCTGGTCCCGCTGGACGCCGCGACCGTCCTCGACTCGCTGCGCCGGACCTCGCGGCTCGTCACCGTCGAGGAGAACCCGTACCAGGGCGGCTGGGGCGGCACCGTCGTCTCGATCGTCGCCGACGAGGGCTTCGGCCTGCTGGACGCGCCCGTGCGGCGGGTGGCGGGGGAGTGCGTCCCGCTGCCGTTCGCCGACGCACTGGAGGAACAGGTCATCCCCACCGTCGACAAGGTCGTCACGGCGGTCCGCGGACTCGCCGCCTACTGAGCTGCCCATCGACTCCGCACCGACACCCCTGGAGGAAGCGCGATGACCACAAGAACACTGCTGCGCTCCGGTCACGTGATCTCGATGGACCCCGCCGTCGGTGATCTGCCCCAGGGGGACGTCCTCGTCGAGGACGGCAGGATCGCGGCCGTCGAGCCCGAGATCAGCGCCGACGCAGAAGTCCTGGACATGAGCGGCCACATCGTGATCCCCGGCTTCGTCGACACCCACCGCCACACCTGGGAGGCGCCGATCCGGGGTGTCGCACCCGACGCCACCCTCGACGACTACTTCGTCGACATCCTCGACACCTTCGCACCCCTGTACACCCCGGAGGACGTCTACGCGGCCAACCTCGCGGGCGCGCTGGAGTGCCTCAACGCCGGCATCACCACGCTCGTCGACTGGTCGCACATCAACAACACCCCGGACCACCCGGACGCCGCGATCCAGGGCCTGGCGGAGTCCGGCATCCGCGCGCAGTACGCGTACGGCAGCGCCAACACCTCCCTCGCCGACTACTGGTTCGAGAGCAGGATCGCGATACCGGCCGACGACGTCCGGCGGATCCGGTCGACGCACTTCACGTCGGACGACGGCCTGCTGACCATGGGGCTCGCCACCCGCGGACCCGGCTTCTGCGTCAACGAGGTCGTCGCCGCCGAGTGGGCCCTCGCCCGCGAACTGGGCATCCCGATCACCGTGCACGTGGCCATGGGGCGGCTGGCCGGCCGCTTCGGCATGGTCAAGCAGCTCCACGGCATGGGGCTCCTCGGCCCGGACACCACCTACGTCCACTGCTGCTACTTCAGCGAGGAGGAGTGGCGGATGGTCGCCGACAGCGGGGGCACGGTGTCCGTCGCGCCGCAGGTGGAGCTCCAGATGGGGCACGGCTGGCCGCCCGTGATGCAGGCGATCGAACACGGTCTGCGGCCGTCGCTCAGCATCGACGTCGTCACCACCGTGCCCGGCGACATGTTCACCCAGATCCGCGCGGCCTTCGGCGCCGAACGCGCCCGCGTCAACGCCGACTGCTGGCAGGCCAACATGCCCGTCCCGAGCACCATGCTGACAGCGCGTCAGATGCTGGAGATCGCCACGCTCAACGGCGCCCACGTCGCGGGCCTGGAGGAACGTACCGGCTCCCTGACCCCCGGCAAGCGCGCCGACATCGTCGCGATCGACGCCACCGCGTTGAACGTCGCGCCCGTGCACGACGCGGCGGCCGCGGTGACCCTGTGCGCGGACGTGTCCAACGTGGACACCGTCCTCGTCGACGGCGTGATCCGCAAGCGCGACGGCAGGCTGCTCGCCGACACCGGGCGCGCGCTGCGGCTCGTCGCGCAGGCCCGCGACCGGCTCCTCGCGGTGAAGGAGATGAACAAGGCGAAGGGGGAGCAGGGCGACAAGGGCGAGCGAGGGGAGACGGGGGAGAAGGCCACGGCATGACGAACCACCTGGTGCGCCGCGCGACCGAATCACCCGAGCCGCCGTTCGACGCCCTGGGCCACCGGCGGCGGACGCTGGTCGGCGAGGACGACGGCAGTGTGCACACCGGCTTCGGCCTGTGCGAACTGCGACCGGACGGCCGGGTTCCCGCCCATGTGCACTCGTACGAGGAGAGCTTCCACATCCTCGACGGGGCCGTGGTCCTCGACGTGCCCGAGGGCTCGTACCTGCTGGAGGCGGGTGACTACGGGCTGCTGCCGATCGGTGTCCCGCACGCCTGGCGCGGCGCCGGGGGCACCGGCGGCCGCTGGGCGGACATGCTCGCCCCCGTGCCGCGGGCCCGCTACGGGTACGACACCCAGACGGTGCCGGACCTGCCCGTTCGCGCCCCCGTCCGGGTCGACGTCCGCGACCCGCGCACCCGCTCCTTCGGCCACTTCGAGCCCGGCCAGATGGACCCGGGCAAGCAGTCCCAGGACCTGCTGGCCGTCACGGCGAGCATGCGCACCGCGCTCCTGGTCTACAGCGGCATCACCGTGAAGATGATGGTCGACAGCGACCTGGGCGCGGTCGGCTCGACGATGTTCATGGTGCAGTACGCGTCCGACGGCGTCATCGGCACCCACGACCACCCCTTCGAGGAGACGTACCTGATCCTGGAGGGCGTCGCCGAGACCACCCTCGACGGGGAGCGGTACCGGCTGGAGCCCGGGGACCTGGCATGGGCGGGCGCCGGCTGTGTGCATGGGTTCGTCAATGCCGGGCAGGGGCCCCTGCGGTGGCTGGAGACCCAGGCACCGCAGCCACCGTCGCGGCACGCGTACCGGTTCACCAGGGACTGGGACTATCTGCGCCACGCGCTGGAGGAGGGGCCATGAGCAGTGTCCTTGTCGTCGGCGGCACGTCGGGCATCGGCCTCGCGTTCGCCCGGGCCCGCGCCGAGCGTGGCGACGAAGTCGTCCTGACCGGCCGTGACGCCCACCGCGCCGACCTGATCGCCAAGGAGTTCGGCGCCCGGGGTATCGCCCTCGACCTGGCGCGGCCGCTGGAGATCGCGGCGTCGCTGGCCGGCCTGGGACGCGTCGACCATCTGGTGCTCGCGGGCGTCTCCCGGGACGACAACAAGGTGAACGAGTACGACATCGACGCCGCGCTGCGGCTGGTCACCCTCAAGCTCGTCGGCTACACCGAGGTCGTGCACACGCTGCGGTCCCGGCTGCACGACGACAGCGCCATCGTGCTCTTCGGCGGCCAGGCCAAGGAACGCCCCTATCCGGGGGCGACGACGGTGGCGACGGTCAACGCGGGTGTGCGGGGCCTGATGAACTCCCTCGCGGTCGAACTCGCTCCCGTCCGGGTCAACGCGGTGCATCCCGGCATCGTCGGCGACAGCCCGTACTGGCAGGCCAAACCGGAGAAGGTCCTCGACGTGCTGCGCACCGAGACGCCCACCGGGCGCCTGGCCTCCATGGCGGACGTGGTGGACGCGGTCGACTTCCTGTTGCGCAACCGGTCGGTCAACGCGGTGGAACTGCCCGTGGACGGGGGATGGTTGCTGGGATGAGTACGGGCCGGGAGGGGCAGGCGGCCCGCCACAGGGGCCAGGCGGCCCGCAGGGGTCAGGCGGCCCGCCGCAGCGTGTCCTCGGCGACGTCCTTGTCCACCGCCGCCCGGACCAACGCCGCGGCGAGGACGGCCGGATCGGTCCGCCCGGCCAGTTCGGTGAGACGGTCAGGGTCCTTCGGCAGCTTCAGCCGCTCGGCACCCTGGAGGGCCTTGGCGTCGAGGTACGGGGCGGCCTCCGGCCACACACCCTGTACCTCGCGCAGGAAGATGTCGGCACCGGCCGGGCCCATCCCGGGGAACTCCTGGAGCAGGTGGCGCAGTTCGGAGACCTCGCCGTCCGCCTCGCGGCGCAGCCGTCGCAGATCCCCGCCCCATCGTTCGTTCAACAGCTGGGCCGCATCGCCGAGTTGGGTGGCGGTACGCTCGTCGTAGCGCCGGTAGCCGCCCCGGCCGAGCGCGTCCACCCGCTCCTGCCAGTCGGCCTGCGCCATGCGACGCGGGTCGCGCAGCCCCGCCTCGTGCAGGGCACGGGCGGTGGCCAGCGCGATCGAGCCGCGGATGCGGGCGCTCAGCAGATGGGCCAGCACCAGCAGCCGGTACAGCGGCTGCGGGGTGTCCTTCAGCCGGATGCCCGCCTCGTCCGCGTACGTCCGGCCATGCGCGTCGAGAAGTTCGCGCACGACGCGCTCCTGCCGGTCCACGACTACCCCTTGAGGGGATCGTGGCCGACCGTCATCAGCCGACGCCGGCGGCGCGTGTCCTCGGCCGTCACCTCGGGCTCCGGCTCGTTCTCCACGTCCACCTGCGAAGTCACCGTGTCCACGACCTTCCGCATCACCCGCAGGTCGTCCTCGGTCAGGTCGGTGCGCCGTTTCTGGAGGATCGCCAGGACGTGCTGCCCGGTCTGCGTACCCGCCTGGTCGGGCAGCGGCTCCGCGTCCTCGTCGGCGTCCCGCATCCGCAACCAGGCCGCGAGCTCCTGCGAGGTCATGTTCACCACGCGGTGGAAGTCCTCCCACAGCGCGTCGAGTTCAAGGGCGTCGGTCATCACATGCCCCTTCCGTACGTACGTGCGCGCTGGTCAGCTCTCGCGGGGGAAGTTCTCGGCGTCGAACATCCACCGCTGCTTCTCCAGCTCGGCGGTGATGCTGATCAGCAGGTCCTGGGTGACCAGGTCGGCCTTCTCGGTCGCGTCGATGCGCTCGCGCAGCCGGCCGATGGCGTCCTGGAGGGACTCCACCATCACCTGCACGGCGTCCGAGTCGCGCACCCAGCCCTCCTTGGGGGCGGGCAGGGTGAAGGCCTTGGCGATGGTCTCGGGCCGGCCGTCCGGCGGGACGCCGAGAGCCGCGGACCGCTCCGCCACCGTGTCGGCGAAGTTCCGCGCGGCCGAGACCACCTCGTCGAGCTGGAGGTGGATCGACCGGAACCGCGGTCCGACGATGTTCCAGTGCGCCTGCTTCCCGATCAGCGAGAGTCCGAGCAGATCCACCAGGGTGTCCTGGAGTGCCTCGCAGGAGACCCGGCGGGCCTCGTCGGGCAGTGTGCTCCGCACAGCCGTCATAGGGCGCTTCTCCTTCTCGCGTCGTTCCTCGTGGTCCGGAGCAGTGCGTCGCGCTCCTCCTCACAGGTTCCGCCCCACACGCCCGCGGCCTGGCCGCTGCTCAGCGCGAAGCTCAAGCACTGGTCGGTCACCGGGCAGCGCCCACAGATCCGCTTCGCGGCGTCGACGTCCCGCAGGGCCGGACCTGCCGTGCCCACGGGGAAGAACAACTCGGGGTCCTCGTCCACACAGGCGGCACTCCGCAACCACTCCATGAACGCGCGGGTGCCCCGGCGCCCCGGGGGCAAACCCGATGCGGAAGCACACAGACCGGTTGTTTGGCCTGCGATAACGCCCCTGAGGGGCGCTTCTGCCCCCGGAATCTTCACAGGGTGCGGACCAAGGGTCTATAGTTCGAAACTAGCGGTGCTAATTAAGTGGTGTGAGGAGTCCTCTCGTGCGTCCCGTCCACTTCGCGGCCGCCCGCCGCACCCCCATCGGCAAGCTGCGGGGATCCCTTTCCCCGGTACGGCCCGACGACCTCGCCGCGACCGTCGTCCGCGCCCTGGTCGGCGACGCGCCCGCACTCGACCCGGCCCGGATCGACGACGTCTACTGGGGTGCCGCCAACCAGGCCGGCGAGGACAACCGCAACGTCGCCCGCATGGCCGCGCTGCTCGCCGGCCTCCCCGAGTCCGTGCCCGGCGCCACCGTCAACCGCCTCTGCGCGTCCGGCCTGGAGGCGGTGACCACGGCGGCCCGCACCATCGCCGCCGGCGAGGCCGACATCGTGATCGCGGGCGGTTCCGAGTCGATGAGCCGCGCCCCCTTCGTCCTGCCCCGCCCCGACGAGGCCCTGCCGCACCGCATCGAGACCGCCGACACCCGCCTCGGCTGGCGCCTGGTCAACCCCGCGATGCGGGACCTGCACGGCCTGCTCTCCATGGGTGAGACGGCGGAGGAGGTCGCCGCGCGGTACGGCATCCCCCGGGAACGCCAGGACGACTTCGCCCTGCGCAGTCACCAACGCGCCGCCCTCGCCCGCAAGAACGGCCACTTCGACGACGAACTCCTGCCCGTGGAACGCCCTGACGGGGTCGTCGTCGACACCGACGAGTGCGTCCGCGAGGACACCTCGTACGAGAAGCTGTCCCGGCTGAAGCCGGTCTTCCGGGACGGCGGCACGGTCACCGCGGGCAACGCCTCCCCGATGAACGACGGCGCCGCGGGTCTCCTCCTGGTCAGCGAGGACGCCCTGCACGAGCTGGGCCTGGAGTCCCTGGGCCGTTACGTCGCCGGAGCCTCCGCGGGTGTCCACCCCGACGTCATGGGCATCGGCCCGGTCCCCGCCACCCGCAAGGCACTGACCCGAGCCGGCTGGGACATCGGCGACCTGGACGAGGCCGAGTTCAACGAGGCCTTCGCGGCCCAGGCCCTGGCCTGCGTGGACCAGCTCGGCATCGACCCCGACCTGGTCAACCCGAGCGGCGGAGCCATCGCCCTCGGCCACCCGCTGGGCTGCTCGGGCGCCCGCATCCTGACGACGCTGCTCCACCGGATGCGGCGAACCGGGGCGGCTCGGGGCCTGGCGACGATGTGTGTCGGGGTGGGGCAGGGGAGCGCGCTGCTGGTGGAGCGGGCGTAGCCGCCCTGGCCGAGCCGCTCAGCCGGCACCGTTCAGCGGGTGTCAGTGGTCGGTTGCCGGGCTGCCGAGCAGGCCGGTCGCCGGGCGGAGTCATCCGCCGAGAGCGGTCGGGCCGAGGCCGGTCGGCAGCCGGCGCACGGCCAGCGCCACGGCCTCCCGCGCTGTCCCGAACAGGCCGAGGTCGGGAGTGACGAAGCCCCTGCCCACTCCGTACATGCCGTCGCTGCCCGCGGTCAGGCACGGCCCGACGACGGTCAGACGCGGCCGTGTCGTGGTCGAGAAGCGCAGCGCCCAGTGGCTCGTGAACGGGTACAGCGCGCGCAGCGCCGGCTCGGCGTACGCCGCCTCGATCAGCGCCTGGTACGCCTTCTGCCAGGCGTACTCCAGTTCGCTCGCCTCCTGGCGCACGCCCTGCCACTCGGATTCCGTCAGGAGCGCGGGATCGTCGTCGGGTACATCGAACCGGCCGGTCAGGTGCACGAAAGGTGCCGACCGGCGGATGTCCTCCAGGGCCGCCCCGTCGTGCCACGCCCGGGCCGCCCTGGCGACCTCTGCCAGGTCGTCCGTCCTGCCGTCGACGAGAGGCAGGCCCTGGAACCGTTCCTCGCCCCGGACCGACCAGCGCCGTTCGTGCAGCCATGCGCTGATCCGCAGCGGCTCGCGGTGGGGCAGGACGCCGGCGACCGTCGCGTGGAGCAGCGGAGCCGAACCCGCAGACGTGACGGCGACGGCGTCGAGGCAGCCTTCCGCTTCGGCCCGGAGCGCTGCCGCGAGGCTGCCGCGGGCTGCGACATCGGGGTACAGCACGGCGGGATCAGGAGGTGTGGTCACGGCCGCTGATTGTGCCCGACGGGCGAGACGGCCCTGCGAGCCCCGGTTCGTTGCACATAGCATCAGTGCTCGCATGAACACGATGACGCTCTGGCACATCACCGGCTGGGAGTTCGCCGCACTCGCCTTCGCGGCCCTGCTCGTCGGTTTCTCGAAGACCGCCGTGAGCGGGGCCAACACGGTCAGCCTCGCCATCTTCGCCGCGGTGCTGCCCGCCCGCGCCTCCACCGGCGTGCTGCTGCCGGTTCTGATCGCCGGTGACCTGCTCGCCGTCGCGACCTACCGGCGGCACGCCCACTGGCCCACGCTGTGGCGGCTGTTCCCGGCAGTCGCCGCGGGCGTCGTCGTCGGCACGGTGTTCCTCATGTGGGCGGACGACGCGATCGTACGGACCTCGATCGGCGCGATCCTGCTGCTGATGGCCGCGGTGACGGTCTGGCGCAGGCGGGTGGCGGAGGCGGAACAGGAGCCGGAGTCGGTCACCAGCCGGGCGGGCCGGGTGAAGGCCCGCTCCTACGGCGTCCTCGGCGGCTTCACCACCATGGTCGCCAACGCCGGCGGCCCGGTGATGTCGATGTACCTGCTGTCCGCGGGCTTCCGCAAGCTCGGCTTCCTCGGCACGTCGGCCTTCTTCTTCCTGATCGTCAACGTCTCCAAGCTGCCCTTCAGCGCCGGTCTCGGTCTGATCGACGGCCGCTCCCTGCTCCTCGACCTGGCGCTCGTGGTGTTCGTCGTGCCCGGCGCGTTCTTCGGCAAGTGGGCGGTCAACAAGATCAACCAGCGGCTGTTCGAACAGCTGGTCATCGCGGCGACGGTCGTCGGCGGCCTGCAACTACTGCTGCGCTGAACCCCGCAGCAGCGCCGGAAGGTCCGCGAAGGAGTCGATCACGTGGTCGGGCGGTCCACCGGCGGCGCGGAGGTCCTCCGGCTGGAACTTGCCGGTCCGGACGAGAACCCCGGTGACCCCGGCCCGCTGCGCCGCGAGCACGTCGGACTCGACGTCGTCCCCGACCATCACGGCCTCGCCCGCACCGGCGCCCAGCCGGGCGAGCGCCGCCTCGAAGAACGCCCGGGCCGGTTTCCCGGTGATCTCGGCCTCCATCCGGGCGGCCTGCTCCAGCCCGGCCAGGAACGCCCCCGAGTCCAGCCGCAGCCCCTCGGCCGTACGCCAGTACAGGTTGCGGTGCATCGCCACCAGCCGGGCCCCGCGCTGGAGATGCCCGAAGGCCCGGTCCAGCGCCGTGTAGCCGAACTCCGGACCGGCCCCGCCGATCAGCACCACGTCCGGCACGGTGCCGGAGTCCGCCGGGTCGACGACGGTGACACCGTTCAGGTCCTCCGCGATGTCGCCGCTGTTCAGCAGGGCACACCGGGCGCCCGGACAGTGCTCGGTGAGATAGGCGGCGGTGGCGGCGGGCGCGGTCAGGATGTCCTCGGCGGACACCGGGAACCCCGCGTCGGCGAGCGTCCCGGCGATCGACGCCCGCGTCCGGGACGTCGTGTTCGTGACCAGCAGCACGGCGAGCCCGGCTTCCCGGATCTCCCGCAGCGCCTCCACGGCCCCCGGCAAGGGCCGCCACGAGACGGTCAGCACTCCGTCGATGTCGACGAGCACGGCACGCACGGACTCCATGACGGGACGATATCCACCGGAACCCGGACGCGCCCCTCCGCAACCGTCCCGGAGCGCCGACCCGGCCATGCTCCACTCACCTGGGCCCGCTCGTGTTGCCGGGTGCGTCTCGGTCGTCGGGCCTGCTGGTGTTGCCGGGTGTGGCTCGTGTCGCCTGGCTTAAACCGCTCACGGGAAACCCGCCCATGTCACCGGCCCCGCTCATGTCGCCCGGCTCCGCTCTGCTCACCGCGCCCCGCTTGTCGCCGGTGCCTTCGCCGGCCCGCTCGGCAGCCCGTGGCTCAGGTCCTCCACCAGCAGCCGCTTCGCGATCGCGTCGACCGCGATCCGCAGGTCGCTGTCCGACGGGCGGCCGATGTCCTGCCCCAGCCGGTCCTCCAGCCAGCGGGCCCAGGCCCTGCTGATGACCGCGGCCTCGCGGGCGCCGGCCTCCGTGTGGGAGAGGAGGGAGCCGTCGCGGGTCAGGAACCCCTCGTCGACCATCCGCTCGAAGACCGGCAGCAGCACCTCGGGCGGCATCCGGCGCCGCGCGGCGATCAGCCCGAGGCTGGCATGACCGACCATGCGCGTGAACAGCTCGACCTGCATCACCGCCCAGGCACCCGCCACGTCGAGCCGGGTGTCGGACTCCAGGACGATCCGGCGTGTGGTGTCCAGGTCCGTACTGCCGATGATCTTGCCGAGGGCGGCCTCCAGCACCCGCTGGGAGTCCGCGCCGTGCGGTGAGGCGAAACCCTCGCCCATGTCGGTCGACCCCGTCCGCGCGGTGTCGCGCAGCCGGACCTGCTTGAGGAACAGGGCGACGAGAAAGCCCAGCGCGGCGACCGGCACCGTCCACAGGAACACGGTCTGGAGGGTGTCGGCGTAGGCGTCGATGATCGGGGCGGCCGTGGCCGGCGGCAGTTGGTGCACGCCGTCCGGGCTGGTCGCCGCCCTGGCGACCACGCCCGGTTCCACGCCCCCGGTCCGCGCCGCCAGCGTCACCCCCTCGCGGAGGTTGGGCGCCAGCGCGTTGGTGTAGATCGTGCCGAAGACGGCCGTGCCGAACGAACTGCCCAGCGTACGGAAGAAGGTCACCCCGGAGGTCGCCGTGCCCAGGTCGGCGTAGTCGACGGTGTTCTGCACCGCGATCGTCAGCACCTGCATGCACAGGCCGATGCCGGTACCCATGACGAACATGTACAGGGACTCCAGCCACGCACCCGTGTCCGGCCCCATGAGGGACATCAGGAACAGTCCGGCGCCCATCACCAGCGCGCCGACGATCGGGAAGATCCGGTACCGCCCGGTCCTGCTGACGACGCCGCCGCTGAAGACCGACGCGATGAGCAGCCCGGCCACCATCGGCAGCGTCCGCACGCCGGAGACCGTGGCCGAGTCACCGTCTACGTACTGCAGGTACGTGGGCAGATACGTCAGCGCGCCGAGCATCGCGAAGCCGACGATGAAGCTCAGCACCGAGCAGACGGTGAACACCGGGTTGCCGAACAGCCGCATGGGCAGCATCGGTTCCCGCGCCCGGGTCTCCACCCAGCAGAACAGGCCGAGGGCGGTCACCCCGCCCACGAACAGCGCGATGATCACGCCCGAGCCCCACGCGTACTCGTTGCCGCCCCAACTCGTCGCCAGGATCAGGGCGCTGGCGCCGACCGCGACGAGCGCGATGCCCAGATAGTCGATGACCGGCCGGGAGACCGCCTTCACGACCGGGATGGTGCGGGCGGCGGCCGCGACGACGACGATCGCGATGGGGACGTTGACGTAGAACGCCCACCGCCACGTCAGGTGGTCGGTGAACAGCCCGCCGAGCAGCGGCCCGATGACCGTGGACACACCGAACACCGCGCCGATCGCGCCCTGGTACTTGCCGCGCTCGCGCAGCGGGATGACGTCGGCGATCAGCGCCATCGAGGTGACCATCAGCCCGCCCGCGCCGATGCCCTGCATCGCCCGCCAGGCGATCAGCAGCGACATGTTGGTGGCCAGACCGCACAGGAACGAGCCCGTGATGAACACGATCGCCGAGACCTGGAAGACCACCTTGCGGCCGAACAGGTCGCCGAACTTGCCGACCAGCACGGTCGCGACGGTCTCCGCGAGCAGGTACGAGGTGACCACCCACGACATGTGGTCCGCCCCGCCCAGGTCCGAGACGATGGTCGGCAGAGCGGTGCCGACGATGGTCTGGTCGAGGGCCGCGAGCAGCATCCCCAGCATGATCGTCACGAAGACGACGTTGCGGCGACGGGTGTCCAGCACCGGGGGCTGGGAGGCGGGCAGTGCGGTTTCCTCCACGACGGTCACGACGTCACCTTCACACCTGTGGGCTACGTGCGCATGCCAGAACGTCCGCACGGGTGCCCGGTGATGTGCGCGCCAGTCGTGTCAGTCGCGGGGGTGCCGGCGCAGCAGATACGTGTCCATGATCCAGCCCTTGCGCTCACGGGCCTCGGCACGCAGCCGCTCGATGCGGGGGGCGGCCTCGGCGATCGGGCCGGAGACGAGGATCTCGTCCGGGGTGCCGATGTAGGCGCCCCAGAAGATGTCGACGTCGTCCTGCGCGTACCGCCGGAAGGCCTGGTGGGCGTCGAGCATCACCACCACGTCGTCCACGCCCTCCGGGAAGCCCTCCGCGAGTCGCCGGCCGGTGGTGATCTGCACGGGCCGGGCGACCCGGTTGAGCCCCGTCCGGTGCCGGGCGGCGAGCGCCGAGACGCTGGATATGCCCGGCACGACGTCGTACTCGAAGGCCACCGCGCCCCGCTCCAGCACCTCCTCCAGGATCCCCAGCGTGCTGTCGTACAGCGCGGGGTCGCCCCACACCAGGAACGCGCCGGTCTCCTCCGCGCCGAGTTCCTCGCCGATCAGCCGCTCGTAGATTCCGGCGCGGGCGCTGCGCCAGTCCCCGACGGCGGGGGAGTAGGCCGCGCCGCCGGCGGCCCGGTCCCGCTCCGGGTCACGGGCCTCGACGACCCGGTACGACGTCCCGTCCGGTATGTGTGCGTCCAGCATCTCCCGCCGCAGCCGGGTGAGGTCGGCCTTCACCTCGCCCTTGTCCAGGACGAAGAACACGTCCGTACTCCGCAGCGCCCGGACCGCCTGGAGGGTGAGCTGCTCGGGGTCGCCCGCGCCGATACCGATGACATGAATCTTCCGCACGCCGACGAGTCTCCCCCACCCCACTGCCAACCCCCGACGCGCCCCACTCCAGCGCGCGCCCGGCGCGCCCCTCGCCCCTGCTCGGTGTTGTGGGCCGGAGCTGCGTCTCTGCGGCCGCTGGCCGCGGGTGGTGCGCCGCGTCCGTGCTCGCTCCTGGCCGTGTGCCCGTGCCCGTGCCGCACCGGGTGGCCGGGCCGGGCGCCCCAGATCACGGCACCAGCCTGTGGCCCCAGCCTCAGCGCCCCGCGTCCGTACCCCGCAAGCGGGGCGCCCGAGCCCCCGCGTCCACCGGGCTGCCCTCCCGTTCCACCTCCTCGGCCAGCTCCCTTGCCCAGGCGGCGACGCTGCCGATGTCGATTCCGTGCGGCGTCGCCTCGCCGGAGGCGGATGCCCACTCCTCGGCCGCGCCCGCGCCGCGCCGCAGCAGGCGCGCCCCGCCCGTGAGGTTGCCGCGGGCGGTGTGTGTCAGGCCGACTGCGAGCTGGGCGAGGCCGCGCCACAGTTCCCGCTCCACGTCCGGGCCCGACTTCCAGGCGTCCTCGAAGACCTCGTGCGCGTGGAACGGTTTCCCCTCGTCCAGCAGCCGCTGCGCCTCGGTGACGGTCTCCTGCGGGGTGCGGACGACGCCCTCGGGCTGCCGGGGCACACCGGGCGCGTCGTACGGCAGGGGCCGGCCGAGGCCGTCCCGCGGCCGGGCGTTGCGCGCCCGGCCCTCGCTGTCGCGGTCCCGGGCGCCGGCCGGGCCGCCCGCGGAGGTGCTCCTCGTGCTTCCCATATGCCCCGGGGCTCCCGCGGTTCCCGTGCTTCCTGTGTTCTCCGAGCTTCCCCTGCTGTCTGTGCTGCCCATACGGCGATTGTCCCGCGCCCCGGGCCGATTTTCGGTGCGGCCCGGGGCGTGGGGTAAAGTGCTGTTCGCGCGATCACGCGGTTCACCGCGGTGGGCGCGCACCGGGACGTGGCGCAGCTTGGTAGCGCACTTGACTGGGGGTCAAGGGGTCGCAGGTTCAAATCCTGTCGTCCCGACTGGAAACAGTTGCAGGTCAGGGCCGGTTTCGGAGGCATCCGAATCCGGCCCTTGATCATTTTCGGGGACAGCTGTTGTGCGGGGTCCTGCAAGGCGGACATCTGTGCGATCGCCTCGAACAGCAGCCCCTCCGCCTCGCCCTCGTCGTCCTGCCGCCACGCAGCCTGCAGCAGACGCAGCAGCTTGCTGTATGCCTGGTTGAACTCGTCGAGGAGCTGTGTCGTCCCGGCGTCCGGTGCGGAAGGTCCCGTCCGGGGCCAGCCGCCAGCGGGAACGACCGCCATCGGCAGGGCGTCCGGCATCGGGATCTCCGCTCCCTTGAACTCGAACTCTCCGGTGTCGGGGTTCCTCCTGAGCCTGCGCTTGCGGAAGATCTCCCGGAAGGCGTAGTAGTGGGCCAGCTCTCCCGCCGCCCCAGGGTGCGGGTTCTCGGGCGAAGCGGACGTGCCCTCGCCCTGTTCCTCGATCACGCCGATGGCCTTCTCCACGGCGGCGAGCGTGTCGAGGGCCACGACGGGGTTCCCCGCGCCGTGGCCGAAGTTCAGGGTCAGCTGCCGGGCGCCGGTGATCCGCTCCGGGTGCGCACGGAACGCCTCCAGGAGCGCGGTGTAGAAGGCCCCGATCGACGGGTGCGGCGCCGCGACCCTCGCGAGCGGCTGCTCCGGCTGCTCGATGAGGGAGTACATCTCCGCCGCGTCCGTCGTCAGCCCGCTGAGGAAAACCTCGAGTTCGGGACGCACGCCTCCCGGCAGATGCCCGGGGTACGTCGGCAGCACCGACGCGTCGTCGAGCACGGGGGTCCCGCCGAGTGTGGTGAGCAGGTTGCACGCCAGACCGAAGTGCGACATCTCGTCGAAGACGATCTCGCGCAGCGTGCGGCAAACGGGGCCGTCCCCGGTCGACGTGTCGATCGACCACATGCCGCACAGATACGGCGGGCGAGGACGCGGACGGGGGCCAGCCGATGAGCTCGGGCAGGGGGATGGTCACGAGGGCAGCCACGACAACCGTGCTGGGCACCGGCAGATGCCTCGAACCGGTCTGCCTGCTCTGCCACGATGCGCCCAGTCCCGCAGGCCGATGCCAGCGGGGCCCTTTTCGTTGTGCGGCCTCCTTCTGCGCCGTACGCCCTTGACCTCAAGTGCGCTCCAAGCTGAAGACTCCCCTCCGTGCCCCGAGATCCGGGGCGGCAAGGGAGGGAGCAGCCATGCGCTACCGCACGATCGGAACGGACCCGCGCACCCGCCGCGAGGTGAGCGTGCTCGCCCTCGGTGCGATGCTGTTCGGCTCGGTGACGGACGAGAAGACGTCCTTCGCCGTCCTCGACCGCTACGTCGAAGCCGGTGGGAACTTCATCGACACGTCCGACAACTACGCCTTCTGGGCCGACGGCGGTCAGGGCGGTCAGAGCGAGGAACTCCTCGGCCGCTGGCGGCGCAGCCGCGGCGTCGGCGACGAGATCGTCATCGCGACCAAGCTCGGCGCCCGCCCCCTGGCCCCCGGCACGAGCTACGTCGACAACGCCGAAGGCCTGTCGGCGAAGGTGATCCGGGAGTCCGCCGAGCGGAGTCGTGAGCGGCTCGGCGTGGCGAAGCTGGACCTGCTGTACGCCCACATCGAGGATCACGAGGTACCCCTCCAGGAGACCGTCGAGGGCTTCGCCGAACTGGTCGCCGAGGGCACCGTGGGACTGCTCGGCGTCAGCAACCACGCGACCTGGCGGGTCGAGCGGGCCCGCGCCCTCGCCGCCGCGGCCGGACTGCCCGGCTACGAGGTGCTCCAGTACGCCCACAGCCACCTGCGCCCCCGCACCGACGTACCCGAGGCGCTCTTCCCGGACGGCAGCCTCGGCCACGCCGGCCCCGACCTGCTCGGCTACCTGAGGGCAGAGCCCGCCCTGACCCTGGTCGCCTACTCGCCCTTGCTGAAGGGCGCGTACACCCACCCGGACCGGCTGCCCGCGGACTTCGACCACCCCGGCACCCCGGCCAGGCTGGCGGTGCTGCGGGAGGTGGCCCGGGAGACCGGGGCGACCGTCAACCAGGTCGTGCTGGCCTGGCAGATCGGGGGCGAGCTGCCGATCGTCCCGCTGGCCGGGGTCTCCTCGGTGGCCCAGCTGGAGGAGAACCTCGCCGCGGTGGACCTGGAACTGACAGCCGAGCAGCGGGCCAGGCTGGACGCGGCGCACTGAGCTCGTGGGACCGTGGAGGGAACCGGACATCCGGACCTCCGGAAGGAGCACCGGCCATGACCACCCACCCGGCCCACCCCGCCGCCCGGTCGATCAGGACCACCCCCGAAGGCCTCATGTGGGAGCCCAGCGAGCGCTGGGTGCGCGGCCGCAAGGGCGACATCACCGTCGTCGACAGCCGCCACCCGGTCCTCGTCTGGGAACCCCACCTGCCCGTGCCGCAGTACGCCTTCCCGCACGACGACGTCCGCACCGACCTCCTCCGCCCGGCGCAGAACCCGCCCACCGGCAAGCACACCGGCTCCCGGATCTTCTACGACCTCGACGCCGACGGCGAGGTGCGCGCGAACGCGGCCTGGACGTTCCCCGCCGACGACCTGGCCGGACACATCGCCTTCGAGTGGTTCCTGCGCGCCGACACGGGCCTCGACCACTGGTACGAGGAGGAGGAAGAGATCTTCATCCACCCCCGTGACCCGCACAAACGCGTGGACGCGCTGCCCAGCAGCCGCCACGTCCAGGTCGAGATCGACGGCCAGGTCGTCGCGGACACCCACGCTCCCGTCCTGCTCTTCGAGACCTCCCTGCCCACCCGCTACTACTTCCCCCGCGAGGACGTCCGCCTGGACCTGTTCCAGGCCACGGACCACAGCACCGGATGCCCTTACAAGGGCACCGCCGAATACTGGTCCTGGCGCGGTGAGGGCGATGTGCCGCCCGACGTCGTCTGGAGCTACCCCGACCCGCTGCCCGCCGTGGCGACGATCCGGGGGCGCGTCGCCTTCTACAACGAGGTCGTGGACATCACCCTGGACGGCGAGCGCCTGGACCGCCCTAAGACGCCGTTCAGCGGGATGCTGCGGAAGGCGAGCCGCACCCGGAACCGCCCGTGAAGCTGTCGAGCAGGGCGTCCAGCCCGGCCGCGAGGCCCTCGGGGCCGCCCCGCTGCGCGAGCGCCGCCGCCGTCCCCCGCAGCGTCGGCAGCTCCTTGGCGGACAGGCGGTGCAGCCCGAGCCGGAAGGCGGGATCGGTCTCGTCCGGGTTGTCCACCACGGGGCGCAGCTCGACAGTGACATAGCCGAGCAGCCAGGCGGTGAAGGCGCGGAACACGGCGGAGGCGGTGGCCTCGTCGAAGCCGGCGCCTCGCAGCAGCGCGAGCGCCCGCTCGTGATCCCGCAGGACCGCGGCCGGCCGCCGGGCCAGCGGGACCGCCAGCAGCCGGGTGGCGAGCAGCGGCACGGCCTGGGGGTGTGAGAGACACACGTCGTAGGTCGTACGGGCAATCCGGTGCAGTCCGGCTCGCCAGTCGGTGTCCTCGCCGGCGTCGGCGGCCAGCCGCTCCTCCAGCTCCAGGTAGAGGGCCTCGACCAGCCCGTCGAGCAGGGCGTCCTTGCTCGCCGCGTACCGGTAGAGCGCCATGGCCTCAACCCCGAGCTCGGCCCCCAGACGGCGCATGCTCAGCGCCGAGAGCCCTTCGCGGTCCACCAGCTCCAAGGCGGTGCTCAGCACACGTTCCCGGCTCAGCCGGCCGAGACGACCACGGTCACTGGCGCGTCGGGCGGGGGCGTACCGCTCCTCATTCGTCATGCGTCGCCTCCCGGTACTTCACGGGCCGACAAAGCGGCCGAAGTCTGGACCAGACTCTCACCCTTTCCGCAGCCAAAGCACCTGATGGGCGTCCATGTCCACGGTCCGGTCGTCGATCGTCACCCGAAGGGGCCGGTCCCGGGTGTTGACGACGAGAACGGCCTCGTCGTCGGCGAGCACCCGCACGTCACGGGCTGCGCCGGACGCCACGTCGACCGCCCGGTACACCGTCCCCGGCGGGAACTCCGCGTCGAAACGCCGCAACAGGTCCAACATCGGCCGGGCCTGGCCGCCCGTACCGTCGGTGAGCTCCGTGCTGCGCCACAGGCATCCGGCGCACCGGCCGGCCCGGTTCTGCGGGTTCCAGTAGAACCCGGTGGTGGCGCCGCCCCTGGCCATGGCGATCATGCCGGAGGCCTGCACGGCCAGGCGGAGCTGCCCGCCCCACCGGGCGCGCCCGGTGTCGGCCCCGGGCTCGACGTAGTACTCGGCCCACCACAGAGGCACGGAGGTGCGCTCCCGCACCCACCGGTCGACGGCGGTGAACTTGTCGACGGCGCGGAAGCGGTCGGGCGGTGTCTCGTCGTCGTGGGTGTAGCTGGAACCGTCGACGACGACGAAGTCGGCCCCGGTCTTGTGCTCGTTCCAGTAGTCGAAGGCGTCGAGGACGCGCTGGTCGACACTGCCCCAGGGGCCCTTCAGGGCGGACTCGTGCGTGGTGCGGCCGAGCGCGAAACTGTCCATGTTCAGGTACGGCCCGCCGACCAGGTTGTCCTTGTTCACCTCTTTCAGAGCCTGGCGCACCCGGTTGTAGAGATCGGTGTAGCCCTCGTAGTTCCAGCGCTTCTTCGTCTCGTCGAAGAAGCCCTTGAACTCGTTCCAGACGATGAAGTGCCGTACGTCCGGGTACCGTTCGGCGACGGTGGCCGCGAGCGCGGCGAAATCGTCGTAGTGCTCGGGGCGCGGGGCGGTCTCCAGGGACCGGCGGGACCAGTCCGTGTGGCCCGGTGTGCCGCCCTTCATCCAGTCCGGAGCGCAGCACAGGGTGATGACGGGGGTACCGCCGGTTCTTCTGATGAGGTCGATGCGGCGGTCCAGCGAGGCGAATTCGTACCGCCCCGGAGACGGTTCGGGATTGCCGGCGCCCCAGCCCATGATGTGCTGGTTCTGCGGGAGCGGCTGGGCGGAGAGGGCCTGCCGCGCGGTGCGCAGGGCGGCCCGGTCGCCCACGTCGGCACTGTACTCGGTGTGGGTGAAGCCCCAACCGAGCGAGGACTGCGGCGGACGGACGCCCTCAGGCCGTGCGGCACCGCAGGCGAGGGCGAGCGTGACGGCAGCCACTGCGAGCAGCGCGGAGAACGGCCGTCGTCGCATGCCTCGATCACGTGCCGAATGCTTCATTGGGAGCATAATATGTACGCACATGTCTGGTATGCGAGATTTCACGCGCCCTGCACGTGCCTGGCACGCGCCCACGCCGCTTTCCGAAGCAGGCGACGAGATCCGCGGACCATCGCGTAGCCCGTCGTCAGGGTCCGGTCCAGCGCGAAGGTTCTGGCAACGGCTCGACCTTCCACCAGCCGCGTGAACTCCTCGGGCCCGGTGCTGCGCCGCACCGTGACGCGCCGCAGGGAGAACGGGGCCTGCCGCGGACCGGCCAGGGCGTTGCGTACCGCGACGGCCTGGGTGAAGCCGACCGTGCGTACCATCCGCCGCACTCGTCGGTCCGAGTAACCGTACGGGTAGGCGAAGGAGGCCGGAGGGGAGCCGAGCTGCTCGGTGATGATCTCCTTGCAGTGTTCCAGCTCGTACCGCAACGCGTCGTCGGGAAGCTGGTCCAGCTGGGGGTGACTGTGGCTGTGGGCGCCGATCTCGGCGCCCGCAGCAGCCAGTTCGCGCACCTCGTCCCAGTCGAGCATGGTGTCCAGGGCGGCTCCGGCGATCTCCTGCGGGCCGCGGAGCCATCCCGTGGCCACGAACAGCGTCGCGGGGAAGCCGAGTTCACGCAGGACGGGCAGGGCGTGCCGGTGCACCCCCTGATAGCCGTCGTCGAAAGTGATCAGCACCGGCCGGGCCGGCAGCGGCGGTCCGCCGCGCCAGGCGGCCGCGAGCCGTGCCGTTGTCAGCGGGGTGAAGCCGTTGTCGTCCAGCAGGCGCATCTGGGCGGCGAACGTGTCCGGCGAGACGGACAGGGCGCGGGTCGACGACGCCGGGGTGTGCGCGATCGCGTGGTACATCAGGATGGGCACGGAGTCGTTCATGGGGCACCTCTGACGACGGAGGGTCACGGATTCGGTCTCACGGCTGTGCGCAGTCGTCCCACCCGCTTGAGCAGCCGGTCCGCCGATCCGTACAGCTCCGGTCGCGACACGACGGAATTGCGCAGAGCCCGTACCGGAGCGCGGAGCGCCCGATGGGCGACGGCGACCGGGTGCCGGCGGGTCACCCACCCCTCGCTCACGGACATCTCACGCGTCTTCAGCGAGTCCTTGTACTCGCCTCGGCCGCGCCCCAGATCGAGATAGGAGACGCTGCCGTCAGCCGCCCCCTGCGCCATCCGCATGTGCAGCACGACACCGGGGGAGTACTTGGCGAACGCGGGATCGTACGCCGGGAACCAGCAGGAGAGGACATGGTCCGTCCGGAGCCCGAAGTGCGCGGCGACCGGCCGGCCGCCCGCGTACAGCACGGACAGCTGACCGTTGAAGGAGTCCGTCCGGGTGTGGAACAACTGCTCCACGAGCCGGGTGATCCAGGGGTGCGCGAACCGGTCACTCCGGCCGGTTCTGCGGTACTGCGCGGATTTCCACGCCATCAGCGTGCGCAGCATCGCGGGGTCGCGTTCATCGTGGACATAGCTGATCTCGCCGGCGGCCCTGCCCAATCTGCGTTCCTTGGCGAGCCTGACGCGGGTGCCCTTCGGCGACCGCTCCCGCATCCTGGCGACGCAGGCCTCCCAGCCGTCTGCCACGTCGATCACGGGGGAGGGAAAGCTGGCCGTGGCGAACCGCTCGAACGGCTGCTGCCCCTCCGCGAGATGGTCGAACTCCCAGACGGCGAGTCCGCACGCCGCGAGCAACGCCTGGGCGTCCCACCGGAAACCGGCTTCGTGCACGAGGCCCTGGCAGTCGGACAGGCCCAGGCCGATCGCGCGGCCCACCCCTGCCGGGGTGCGCTGGTACGGGAAGAACGCCGCCGGTTCGCCGCCCGGCCCGTCCCGCAGCACGGCGATCCGCACCCCACTGCGACACTGGCCGACCGCGAGGGCGAACTCGGGTGCGAGGAAAGGGTTCGCCATCTGTGGCATCCCGTGCAGAGGTGCCTTCGACTGCAGCGTCGTCCACGCGGTCCGGTCGGCCGCGGTCAGTTCCTGGGCTCGGCAGACATCGATGTCCATGATTCATTTCCTCGCCGCGAGGGATTCGGCGGAGCCGTCGGTGTCCCGGGCCGACCGGCAGGGGACGGCAACTCCCCGACACGGAGAAGCAAGGCGCTTCCGCGGGCCCGGAAGGACCCCACCACGTAGCCCGTGGCCGTGATGATCACCCCGGCCACGATCGCCCCTGCGCGCCCGGCACCTCCCCAGTCCCCCCGCACAGCGTCGCGCAGCCCGTGCGCGACCCCCGCGGGCAACACCCTTGTGATGTAGCGGAGTTCGGACTCCAGCCCCTTGGTCACGCCCACGTGCCGGGTGACCTGAGCCTTGGACAGTCCCTCGGCATAGGTGCGGCGGCGGAAGTACGCGAAGCGTTCCCGGCAGGTGGGCACCTTGTGATGGATGACCGCTCGGCTGTCGAAGAGAAGCACCGCGTCCGGCCTGACACGGGCGAGTCGGATGCAGAACTCGGTCTCCTCGCAGCCCAGGGGGCGTTTGTCCCCGTTGCGGCCGATGCTCAGGGCGAAGCCACCCGCCGCCTCGAAGGCTGTCCGGCGGAAGGAGGCGTTTCCCCCGAGCACGTTGCGGACGGGTGCCACCGTTTCCGGCAGCCCCCGGTAGGCGCAGCCGACGACCCAGTCGAACTCGGCGGGGAACCAGGCGGGGCGGCGCCCGGAGGCCCACGCCGGGACCGTGCGGCCGCCCACCGCGATCACCTTCGGGTCGGTGTACGCCGACGCCATGTGCCGCAGCCAGTCCGCTTCCGCCACCGCGTCGTCGTCCAGGAAGGCGACGACCGTGCCCCGGCACGCGGCGATCCCGGTGTTGCGGCCGGCCGACAGGCCGCGGGGGCCCGCGTTGGCGAGGACCCGCACCGCGGGAGTCGGGGTCCCCTCCTGCGCACGGTCCCCGTACTCATGGCACAACCGCTCCAGCAGCGCCGGATTGTGGTCGACCACCAAGAGGATCTCCTGGGCGGGCAGGGACTGCGCCCGTACCGACTCCACGGCGTCGAGGATGTCCTCCCAACGCTCCTCGGTGTACACGCAGACCACCACGGAGAACTCCGTCCGGGTCCCGAGGTCGCCGCTGGTCCGGGGCCGGAACGGATCACTGCTGAGCGACCTGGTGTGCACGTTCATGACGGATTCTCCGAACTCCTGGGCAGCCAGTGCGACCGCCAGATCAAGAGGTAAAGAGCCACCAGGCACTGCGCCACGAGCCAGGCGACACCCGCTCCGGTCAGACCGAGCACGGGCAGCAAGACGTGGGAGAGGCCCAGCACCAGGGCGCACAGCACCAGTTGCAGCCCCACGACCATGCGCAGGCGCCGACGCATCCGCGCCACGTCGACGGCCACGCTCACCAGGAGGTTCGGCAGTGCCGACAGCGCCAGCAGCCGGAGCAGCGTGGTGCCCTGATCCGCATACCCCGGACCGAAGAAGGAGAGAACGTACGGGGCGGCGACGACGATCGCGACCGCGCCGAGGGCCAGGAACACGGCCGAGTGGCGCAGCACCCGGAACGTGTGCTGCGCCAGCCGGCCGGGAGCGTGCGCCGCCTCCACGATCAGCGAGCTCCCCATGTTGGTCGCCAGCAGATAGGGGATGTAGCCGATGATCCAGGCCAGCGAGAAATAAGCGTTGTGGGCCGGCCCGAGGGCGTTCAGTACCAGCAGGGGCACCAGGCTGTACGCGGCCATCCTGAACAGCGAACCGGCATAGTCGGCGGTCGCGTACCCGACCATCCGGGGCGGGCGCTCCGTCTGCGGGGCCTGTCGCTCGTGGCGGGGCACGGCGCGCCGCAGCAGGAACACGTTGGCCACCAGGACGGCCACCACAAGAGCACCGGCCCATGAGATCAGGATGCCGGTGAAGAGCGTCAGAGCGGCGCCCACGGCCAGCAGGAGGATCTTCACCACGGCGAAGATCACGTTCTCCGCCACCACCCAGCCAGGGTGCCGGACCCCGGTCAGTGCGCCGTCCTGAAGGGCGAAGATGGCGTACCCCGCCGTGTAGGCGACGAAGAAGGCGCCGGTGACCGGGGTCAGGAGGAAGTCCAGGCCGGGGGCGATCCGGGGCACCAGCAGGAGGAAGCCGACCGCGGCCAGCGCGCTGCACGCGATGCCGGCGGCGTAGCAGGCGAGGACCAGCTTGCGCGTGTGCCGGCCGGCGGCCGGCACGAACCGGACCAGGAAGTCCGAGAGGTTGAGCTGACCGACGGTGGACAGCAGCGTGGCCGCGGAGATGGTCGCGTAATTGAGGCCGACCGTCCGCTCGTCGTACCAGTGGGTGGCGAGCACCCAGAACACGGCTCCCAGCGCCGCGTTGACGAGGGAACTCATGGCGAGGAGGTGGCCGTTGCGCAGCAGCGGCTCGTGGGGCAGGGCGACGGCGAGCTTTTCGCGTATCGGTGCGGTGAAGGGGCGTCCGGTGGTGCGGGGGGAAGGTGCGGCAGCCGTTTCCGCCGTCTCGGCCGACGGCAGGGTTCGTGGTGCGTGCACGGCTTCTCCTCGGACCACCCCGTACGTTTACGCCGTATAGATACATGATATGCCACATGTCTGGTTGGTCAAGAATGTGGCATTTCAGGGGTTCGTTGTGAGGTTCAGGCGCCTCCTCATCGGCCACCGGACGAGCGACGGGTGGCTTGCTTCGCCCGGGGCGGAGCAGGCGTCAGCGCGAGAACAGAGGTGAGCACCGCGAGGATCAGCAGAGCCCGCGTCGAGGCGGACGCCTTGGTCAGGAAGAGGATCTCGGCGACCAGGGTGGAGAGCGCGAGGCTGAGCGCCACGGTGAGGACGGCGAACTCCAGACCGTTCCCGTGGCCGGATTCGACGCCGGACTTCCGCCGGACCAGCAGGGTGGCGGCCAGTCCCGGACCGACGAGGAGGAACGCGGAGGTCGTCGCCACCCGCAGCGGCGTTCCCGCCGGAAGAGCGGTCGCGGCCAGGGCCATCCACCCGGACAGGGCGACTCCCCAGCGCAGTCGGTTCATTGCGGGCTTCCTTCCGCCGGAGGGGCGAACCGGTAGACGACGGCGTCCCGGCTGTCGTAGACGCGCTTGACGTCCGGTGCCTTTGACAACGCCGACTCCAGCCGGTCCATGAAGTCGGCGGGCATCTCGCCGTTCAGGTGGATGTCCGCGCGCTGCGCCCGGCTGAGCAGGATGTAGGCAGGGTGCTTCCCCGCTCTCCTCAGGAGCGGCTCCAGGCCGGCCAGGGGGTCCTTCACCAGCAACCTCCTGGTGCTCAGGCTCTCCTCGGTGATCTGCGTGCGCTCATGGCGGTCGTAGTGCATCTCCAGGCCCGGAGCGGCGAACGTGACCGAGATGAGCAGCGATCCGGTGGGGGCTCTCGTGGTCATGTACCGGGTGGCGGCGGCCTCCTGGCTGGAGAAGTAGTTCATCGCCTCCTTGCTGTAGTAGCCGAACACCAGGCCACCGAGCATCGCCATGAGGACGACGCCCAGGACGGGCGTCCGCAGCCGTAGGTGTTGCCCTGGGGGCAGCAGCAGGGCGGCGATGAGGAGGGCGACGGCGGGCAGGGCGAACATGTAGGCCCGGAAGACCATTTCACCGCCGTAGGCATTGGCCGGCACGAGAAGGAGGGGGGCGATCACGAGCAGCGGCAACGGGGTGCGCCGGGTCCAGCGCCGTACGAGGAAAGCCACCGTGGCCAGTAGGAAGACGCCGGCCGACATGCCCCGCTCGATCCAGGACACCATGACCTGGCTCGCCGCCGGCGAGGCGTCCGCGAGCCGGTTGACTCCGGACCAGATGTTGGCATCGGGGCTGGCGAGCGACGAGAGGAGGTTGCTGAGGTTCTCCGACATGTACGGCCTCGCCACGGTCGCGTTCCAGGCCGCGGTGAGCGTGACCGCCCCGATCAACGGGGGCAGCATCACCCGTCGGTTGCGTCGTGGCAGGGAGAGCAGCAGCAGCGCGCTGATCAGCATCATGGGGGTGAGCTGGTGGGAGGAGGTGATCGCGGCCTCCAGGATCAGCACCGGGAGCAGCCGTTCCGGTGGCCAGCTCCGGCGGTGTTTCCCGGGCGCCGGGGGCTCCGCGGCCGCGGCCTGCTGCCTCAGGACGAGGGCGATCACGCTCGCGAACAGAAGGAAGGCGAAGGCCTGGGGGGCGAAGTAGTCCTGCCCCACCCAGGAGCAGCAGTAATAGATCCAGACGGCACCCCAGATCAGCCTCCGGTCGTCGGTGATCGAGCGGTAGATCAACAGCAGCGGGCCGAGCAGCAGGACGTTGGCCAGGGGCTGGGCCCACTGGGCGTAGGCGTCGGGCGACTGGAGCCCGGTGGCCCGCAGGAGCAGCGCGTTGAACTGGAAGAAGCCCGGCCACTGGTTGTAGACGGCGAAGCCGGCGGCCTCCGGCACCTCGCCGTTGTGCCGCATCATCGCGTCGATCACGGCCATGTGCTTCCAGCCCCATGCGTACCGCAGCTCCGGATAGAGCAGCGACGGCGTCGCGTGCAGGATCGTGATCAGTACGAGCACGTACGCCAGAGAGCAGGCACGGGGCGTGAGCCGGTCGGCCGCAGCCACACAGAAGCCGATGGTGACCAGGGCCAGGGCGACCCAGAAGAGTCCCGGCAGCACCTTGAGAAGCCCGAAGTCCCCCATGTGGTCCAAGGGCACGTCACGCAGTGAGAGCACCCACAGGGTGACCGCGGTGGGCAGCACGACGAGTGCTGTCCACGTGCCGGGCCCCGAAGGCCGCAAGGATGCCCGGCCGGGGCGGAAGAACCTGGCGGTGCCGTCGGCTGTCGGATCCCGCAGGAGCCGGCTCGCCGTGTGCGACGGTGCGGCGTCGTCCTCCGCCTGGACCTTCTCGGGGCCCGCGGCACGGTCCCTGCTGTTCACCGATGACTCCGGCCTGACGTCCTGTCCCTGTGCGGTGCCGTACGACGACGTGCCCGCGGCCTACGGGCCGTCATGGCGCGCCGGCATGCTGCGGCCACCGTCGGTGATCAGTCCACCACGGGCTACGCAGCTCAGCCACTCGCCGCGGGGCGTCGTGCCTGCCGCGTGCCCGGCCGCTCCGAGAGCAGCGTGCGCAGCACCCGCCGGCCGTCGGATATCGCGTGCAGGTTGGAACGCCCACTGCGCCGGGGCAGTTCGAGGCTCGGGACCTCGGCGATGCGCAGCCCCGAGCGCAGGGCGTGCGCAATCATCTCGGTCTCGATCTCGAATCCGGACGAGTGCAGGTCGAGATCGTCCAGGAAGTCCCGGCGGAAGGCGCAGAACCCGTAGCACAGGTCCGTCAGCTGCGCGTCGTACAGGTGGTTCACGGCGGTCAGGAGCACGCGGTTGCCGAACCGGCGGAAGCGCGTGATGTCCAGTGATCCGCCGCCCGCGATGAACCGCGAGCCCTTGACGAAGTCGAAGCCGTTGTCGAGGAAGTGCAGGTAGTGCGGGATCTCCCCGGGCAGCATGCTGCCGTCCGCGTCCATCATCACGATGTAGTCGCCGGTCGCGGAGAGGAAGCCGGTGCGCAGGGCGTTCCCCTTTCCAGGACCGCTCTGTGCGACGGGGCGGACGGTCGGCAGGCACCGGGTCGCCATGTGCACCGTGGCGTCCACGGAGTCTCCGTCGACCAGGATGACCTCGTCGACGCAGTCCGGGATCTGCTCGAAGACCCAGGGGATGTTGCGTGCCTCGTTCCGGGCGGGCACGACCAGGCTGACGGTGGCCCGCGGCGGGGGGTGGTCCGCGGCCCGGCGCAAGGGGTGCGCGGCGTGGTCCGCAAGGGAGACGGGCTGCTCGGTCAGGTGAGGCGTGTGGTTCATGGTGCCGTTGTCTCCGAGTGAAGGATCCTCGGTGTGACGCCATATATTTACGACGTATACGTACATCTTGCCCCTTTTGTCCCTGAGGTCAAGGGCAGGGCGTTTCTCCTGGTCGAGAGCCCTGGGCGCGGCACTACGTCCGGCGTAGGGTGGAAAGCGGCGAAGTGCACGGCGGCGTGATCCCGATCATGAACGCACCCATTGAGGATTACGCCCTCATCGGCGATCTGGAGACGGCCGCCATGGTCGGCCGGGACGGGTCGGTCGACTGGCTCTGCCTGCCCCGCTTCGACTCCCCGGCCTGCCTGGCGGCACTGCTGGGCACCGAGGACAACGGACGCTGGCGCGTCGCCCCGCTGTCCGGCGGTCCCTGCACGCGCCGCTCCTACCGGACCGACACGCTGGTCCTGGACTCCGTGTGGGAGACGCCGACGGGGACGGTGCGGGTCACGGATCTGATGCGGCCGCGTGCCGAAGTGCCGTGCATCGTCCGCCTCGTCGAGGGTCTGTCCGGCACGGTCGACGTGCGCAGCGAACTTCGGCTCCGGTTCCACCAGGGCCGCGTCGTCCCGTGGGTGCGGGAGGTCGGCCACTGCACCGTCGCGGTCGCCGGGCCGGACGCCGTCTGGCTCGGCGGGGACGGCGAGGTGCGGGACACGGGCGACCCGGACGCCACCGTCTGGGACTTCACGGTCACGGCGGGGCGCCGCCTGGCCCTGACCCTGGGATGGACCCCGTCCCGCCGGCCCGTGCCGCCCACGCCCCTGTCCGTCCCGGCGGAGACGGCCCTGAAGGAGACCGTCGACTTCTGGCGACGCTGGGCGGCGCAATGCCGCTACCAGGGGCCGTGGCGCGACGCCGTGATGCGTTCCCTCCTCACCCTCAAAGCGCTCACCTACGCCCCCACGGGCGGCATCGTCGCCGCACCCACCACCTCGCTGCCCGGCTGTCCCGGGGGCGAGCGCAACTGGGACTACCGGTACTGCTGGCTGCGAGACTCCACCAGCGCCCTGTCCTGCCTGCTGCGCAGCGGATACCGGGACGAGGCCGCCGCCTGGCTGGACTGGCTGGTGCGTGCCGTCGCCGGCGACCCCGCCGGCCTCCAGACCGTCTACGGCGTCAAGGGCCAGCGACTGCTGTCCGAGACCGAGGCGCCCTGGCTGTCCGGTTACGAGGGCTCCCGGCCCGTGCGGTTCGGCACCTCGGCGGAGGACACCTTCCAACTGGACGTGTACGGCGAGGTCATGGACACGCTGTGGCTGTCGCTGAGCGCCGGCATCCCCATGCCGGCCCGCGTCTGGGACCTGGTCGAGGCGCTCATGGGATTCCTGCTCCGGCACTGGCGCGAACCGGACCAGGGGCTGTGGCAGACGGGCGGTCCGCGGCGGCAGTTCACGCACTCCAAGGTCATGGCGTGGGTGGCCGCCGACCGTGCCGTGCGCATGGGCGAACTGCTCGGGCGCAACGGGTCCTCCGGCGAGTGGCGGGCCATGCGCGAGGAGGTGCACCGGCAGGTCTGCCGGGAGGGCTGGGACGGCGCCCAGCGGTCCTTCGTGCAGTCCTACGGCGAGCCCCGCCTGGACGCCTCGGCTCTGCTCATCCCCCGGGTCGGTTTCCTGCCCGCCCGTGACGAGCGGGTGCGCGGCACCGTGCGTGCCATCGGCGGCCTACGGCGTGGAGGGTTCGTACGCCGGTACGCGCCGGGCGGCGCCGGGGCCGGGCACCCGGACGGCATCGACGGCGACGAGGGCACGTTCGTCTCCTGCTCCCTGTGGTACGCCGACGCCCTCGCCGCGACGGGGCATCGCCAGGAGGCCCGGGAGGCCTTCGAACGGGTCCTCGCCATCCGTAACGACGTCGGTCTGCTGGCCGAGCAGTGGGACCCGGACGCAGGCCGCCAACTGGGCAACGCGCCCAAGGCGTTCAGCCATATCGCGCTGGTGGAGACGGCGTTCGGCCTGTCCCGGCCGCCGCCCCCGTCCCCGTCACCGCCTGTGCGGGTCAGTCCTGCACCGGCTGGCACGCCGCCCTAGTGCTTCGTCTCCGGGCGCCGCGCGGACTCCACATAGCCGTCCGGGTTGAGCCGCTGGAAGCGCCAGGCGTCCCGGCACACGTCGGACAGGCTCCTGGTGGGGTGCCAGCCCCAGGCCCGTGTCACCGCCGTGGCGTCGGCGACCAGCTCGGCGACGTCCCCGGGCCGACGGGGCGCGACGGCGTACGGCAGGGGTCTGCCGCACGCCCTGGAGAACGCGTCGACCACGTCGAGGACCGAACTGCCCGAGCCGCCTCCCAGGTTGTACACGTGCATGCCCGGCTCGCCGCCCAGGTGGTCGAGTGCCACCCGGTGCGCTTCGACGGCGTCCATGATGTGCAGATAGTCCCGGACACCGGTGCCGTCGCGGGTCGGATAGTCGTCGCCGAACACGGAGAGCCGCTCGCGCCGGCCGACGGCCACCTGCGCGAGGTACGGCAGCAGGTTCTCGGGCGTGTGTCGCGGGTCCTCGCCGAGCAGGCCGCTGGGATGGGCCCCGGCCGGCACGGGATGGCGCAGGCACAGCACCGTGTAGTCGGGATCGCGGCGGCAGATGTCCGCGAGGATCTGTTCGCAGATCCACTTCGAGGCCGCGTACGGCGTGCCGGGCCGGGCGGGCGTGGTCTCGTCGAGCGGGCCGCGCCCGGCGTCGCCGTAGATCCAGCAGGAGGACGGGTAGACCAGCCGGCGCACGCCGTGCTCGTGCATGGTCCGCAGCAGGGCGGTGGTGCCGCCGACGTTGGTGTCGTAGTACGCGACGGGCATCCGTGTCGACGCGCCCCCCGCCTTGTGCGCGGCGAAGTGCACGACGGCGTCCACGGGGTGTCGGTCGAAGACGGCCGAGAGGGCGTGCCGATCACGGATGTCCAGTTCGTAGACGGCGCCGACGAAGCGGCCGGCGATCCGTTCCACCCGGGCGAAGACCTGCGGAGTGCTGTTGGAGTAGTTGTCGACCACGATCACCTCGTAGCCGTGGTCGAGCAGTTCCACGCAGGTGTGGCTGCCGATGAAACCGGCACCGCCCGTGACGAGGACGGTCGAGGGCGCCCATGAGGGACCGGCTCCTCGAGCGGTCGGCGACGCATTCCAGCGAGCCATGCCTGCGACTCCCGCGTCGGGTGCGGTCGGGTCGGAACCGTATGTTTACGGTGTATATGTACGACTTTGCACCTGTGTTCGCGGTCCGTCAAGGCCTGACCAGCAACTGGAAGTCGAAGGTGTAGCGCGAGGCCCGGTAGATGTGCGTTCCGTACTCGACGGGGCGCCCGGTGTCGTCGTACGCCGTGCGCTGCATGGTGAGCAGCGCCGCCCCCTCCTCCTCGTCCAGGCGGGCGGCCTCCTCCGCGGTGGCCGCGCGGGCGCTGACGCGCTGCCGGGCGCTGTGCAGGGTGACGCCCGCCGAGCGCATCATGCGGTACAGGCCGGTCGACTCCAGGCGGGCGTCGTCGAGGTCCAGGAGAGACGCCGGCAGGTAGTTGCACAGCAGGGCCACCGGCTGGCCGTGGGTGCAGCGCAGCCGGTCCAGGACGGTGACCTCGCTGCCCTCCGCGACGCCGAGGGCGGCGGCCACGTCGCAGGAGGCCGGGACGACCTCGTGGCGCACGACCTGGGTGGTGGGCCCCTGCCCGGCCTCCTCCAGGTCGTCGTAGAGGCTGCTCAGCTCAAGCGGGCGCTTGACCTGGCTGTGCACCACCTGCGTGCCCACCCCGCGCCGCCGGACCAGCAGCCCCTTGTCGACGAGGGACTGGATGGCCTGGCGGACGGTGGGACGGGACAGACCGAGGCGCACCGAGAGGTCGACCTCGTTGCCCAGGAGGTTCCCCGGGGCGAGGACCCCGTGCTCGATCGCCGCCTCCAGCTGCTGGGCGAGCTGGTAGTACAGCGGCACGGGACTGCCCCGGTCCAGGGCGAAGTCCAGCGAGCTGAGCGCAGGCGCGGCCGCGGTACGTGCCCGGCCACCGGTCTTCGCCATGGACGAACCCCCCTTTCGCGGGTCAGGAGTTGCTCGGGAAGCCGAGGTTGATGCCGCCGGCGTCCGCCGGGTCCGGCCAGCGCGTGGTGATCACCTTGCCCTGGGTGTAGAAGGCGACGCCGTCGTTGCCGTAGATGTGCAGGTCGCCGAAGAGCGAGTCCTTCCAGCCGCCGAAGGAGTGGTAGCCGACCGGGACCGGGATCGGCACGTTGACGCCGACCATGCCCGCCTTGACCTCCAGCTGGAAGCGGCGGGCGGCGCCGCCGTCCCGGGTGAAGATGGCGGTGCCGTTGCCCCAGCGGGAGTCGTTGATGAGCTTGATGGCCTCTTCGTACGTCTCCGCCCGGACCACGCACAGCACCGGGCCGAAGATCTCGTCCCGGTACGCGTCCGCCGTCAGCGGCACCCGGTCCAGCAGGGAGACGCCGAGGAAGAAGCCGTCCGCGCACTCGGGGTGTCCGTCGACCGAGAAGCCGGTGCCGTCGACCACGACCTCGGCGCCCTGCTCGGCCGCGCTCGCCACGTACGAGGCCACCTTGTCGCGGTGCTCGCGGGTGATCAGCGGACCCATCTCGGACGCCGGGTCGTCGCCGGGGCCGATCCTCAGGTTCTTCGCCCGCTCGGCGATCTTGCCGACCAGCTCGTCACCGGTGTCGCCGACCGCGACCACGACCGACACGGCCATGCAACGCTCGCCCGCCGAGCCGTAGGCCGCGTTGATCGCCTGGTCGGCGGCGAGGTCGAGGTCGGCGTCGGGCAGGACCAGCATGTGGTTCTTGGCGCCGCCCAGGGCCTGTACCCGCTTGCCGTGCTCGACGGCCTTGAGCTGGATGTACTTGGCGATCGGGGTGGAGCCGACGAAGGAGACCGCCTCGATGTCCGGGTGCTCCAGGATGCGGTCCACGGCCACCTTGTCGCCCTGCACGACGTTCAGGACGCCGTCCGGCAGCCCGGCCTCGGCGGCCAGTTCGGCGAGCTTGAAGGAGGCCGACGGGTCCTTCTCGCTGGGCTTCAGCACGAACGTGTTGCCGCAGGCGATCGCCAGCGGGAACATCCACATCGGCACCATCGCCGGGAAGTTGAACGGGGTGATGCCCGCGACCACGCCGAGCGGCTGGCGGATCGAGGCGACGTCGACCCGGGTGGAGACCTGCGTGGACAGCTCGCCCTTGAGCTGGACGCTGATCCCGCACGCCAGCTCGACGATCTCCATGCCGCGCGCGACCTCGCCGAGCGCGTCGGAGTGCACCTTGCCGTGCTCGGCGGTGATCAGCTCGGCGATCTCGTCGCGGTGGGCGTCCAGCAGCTCGCGGTACTTGAACAGGACCGCGGTGCGCTTGGCGAGCGAGGAGGCTCCCCAGGACTCGAAGGCGGCCTTGGCGGAGGCGACGGCGGCGTCCACCTCGTCGGTGGTCGCGAACGCGACCTGCTTCTCCTGGGTGCCGGTGGCCGGGTTGTAGACGGGGCCGAAGCGGCCGGAGGTGCCTTCGACGGGCTTGCCGTCGATCCAGTGGGTGATGGTCTTCATGGTGCGCAAGGGCCTTTCGTGGAGCCTGAGTTCGCGGGGAGTTCGCGGGAGTTCAGAGGTGGCGGCGGCGTCCGGCGACCTGGCGGTCGTAGCGCTCGCGGGCCGCGACGGCGGCCTCGCGGGAGGCGGTCTCGGCCACCGGCACGTCCCACCAGGCCTCGGCCGGGGGAGCGGTCGGGGCCGGGTCGGTCTCGACGTACACGCACGTCGGCCGGTCGGAGGCACGGGCCGTGGCTAGCGCCTCGCGCAGCTCGCGCACGGTCTTGGCGCGCAGCACGTCCATGCCGAGGCTGGCCGCGTTGGCGGCCAGGTCGACGGGGAGCGGGGCGCCGGTGAAGGTGCCGTCGGCGGCCCGGAACCGGTAGGCGGTGCCGAACCGCTCGCCGCCGGTCTCCTCCGACAGGCCGCCGATGGAGGCGTAGCCGTGGTTCTGGATGAGGACGATGTTGACCGGCAGGCCCTCCTGGACGGCCGTGACGATCTCCGTCGGCATCATCAGGTAGGTTCCGTCGCCGACCAGCGCCCACACCGGCGTACCGGGAGCGGCCTGCTGGACGCCGATGCCGGCCGGGATCTCGTAGCCCATGCAGGAGTAGCCGTACTCCAGGTGGTACTGGCGCGGGCTGCGGGAGCGCCACAGCTTGTGCAGGTCGCCGGGGAGCGAACCGGCCGCGTTGATCACCACGTCGTCGTCGCCCACGGCCGCGTCCAGCGCGCCGAGGACCTGCGTCTGCGTCGGGACCGCGTTCTCGTCGCCGGCGCGGTAGGCGGCCTCGACGACCTCGTCCCAGCGCTCCTTGCCGGCGCGGTACTCGGCTTCGTAGGAAGCCTCCACCCGGTGACCGGCGAGCGCCTCGCGGAGCAGCTCCAGACCGGCCCTCGCGTCGCAGACCAGCGTCCGTGCCGCCAGCTTGTGCGCGTCGAAGCCGGTGATGTTGAGGTTGAGGAACCGCACGCCCGGGTTCTGGAAGAGCGTGCCGGAGGCCGTGGTGAAGTCCGTGTAGCGGGTGCCGACACCGATCACGAGGTCGGCCGTGCGGGCGAGGTCGTCGCTGACCGCCGTGCCGGTGTGGCCGATGCCGCCGAGGTCGGCGGGGTGGTCGTACCGCAGCGCGCCCTTGCCGGCCTGGGTGGAGGCGACGGGGATGCCGGTGGCGTCCACGAAAGCCTGCAGCGCCGTCTCGGCCTCGCTGTGGTGGACGCCGCCGCCCGCCACGATCAGGGGCCGCTTCGCCGACCGGATCGCCTCGACGGCCGCCGTCAGCTCCACCGGGTCCGGCGCGGGACGCCGTACGTACCAGACGCGCTCGGCGAAGAACTCCTCCGGCCAGTCGTACGCCTCCGCCTGCACGTCCTGCGGCAGGGCGAGGGTGACGGCGCCGGTCTCGGCGGGGTCGGCCAGCACGCGCATGGCCTGGAGCGCCGAGGGGATCAGCGCCTCGGGGCGGGTGATCCGGTCGAAGTACCTCGACACCGGGCGCAGCGTGTCGTTGACCGACACGTCGGCCTCCACCGGGTGCTCCAGCTGCTGGAGCAGCGGGTCGGCGGAGTGCGTGGCGAAGTAGTCGCCGGGCAGGAGCAGCACCGGGAGCCGGTTGATCGTCGCCAGGGCGGCGCCGGTGACCAGGTTGGTGGCGCCCGGGCCGATGGAGGTCGTCACGGCCTGCGCGGACAGGCGGTTGAGCTGCCGGGCGTAGCCGACGGCCGCGTGCACCATGGACTGCTCGTTGCGGCCCTGGTGGAACGGCATGACGTGCTCGCCCGCCTCCAGCAGCGCCTGGCCGACCCCGGCGACGTTGCCGTGGCCGAAGATCCCCCAGGTCCCGGCGATCAGCCGGCGCCGGACGCCGTCCCGCTCGGTGTACTGGGCGGACAGGAACCGCACCAGCGCCTGGGCGGTCGTCAGTCGGCGGGTGGTGGCGCTCATGCGGAGGTCTCCGGGGCGGTGTAGAGAGGGAGTCGGGGATCGACCGGCTGGTCCGGCCAGGTGTCGCGGACCCAGGCGTGGTCGGGGTGGTCGCAGATCAGCCAGGCGCGCTCGGCCTCCGGGCCCGCCATGACGTTGAGGTAGTACATGTGGTGGCCGGGCGTGGCCATCGACGGCCCGTGCCAGCCGTCCGGGATCAGGACGACATCGCCGTCGCGGACCTCCGCCAGCACGTCGGTGTCCCGGCCCGGGCCGGACGGGGAGACGCGCTGGTAGCCGAGGCCCGGGATGCCGTCGTGGCCGGCGAACTCGAAGTAGTAGATCTCCTCCAGCACGGACTCCTCGCCCGGCCGGTGCTCGTCGTGCTTGTGCGGCGGGAACGAGGACCAGTTGCCGCCCGGGGTGATCACCTCGACCGCGATGAGCTTGTCGCACTCGAAGACCCCGGCCGCGCCGAAGTTGTTGACCTGCCGGGAGCAGTTCCCGGTGCCCCGCAGCTCCACGGGGACCTCGGAGGCGGGTCCGTAGCGGGCGGGCAGCCGGCGGGTGCAGCGCGCGCCGGTCAGCGCGAACCGGCCGCCGGCGGTGGAGGTCACGGTCGCCCGGGCGTCGCGCGGCACGTACGCGAAGTCGCTGACGCCGCTGAAGACGTCCGGGCGGCCGCGGAGTTCGAAGGTCTCCCGGCCGAAGTCGTCCGCCGCGGCGACCGTGCAGCCGCCGCTCAGCGGGACGACGATCCACTCGCTGTCGCCGGTCTCGAAGGAGTGCGTGCCGCCCGGCGGCAGCTCCAGGATCCGCAGGCTGGAGTATCCCCAGCCGGCCTTCTCCGGCGTGACGTCGACGATGTAGGGGCCGCCGAGGGCCTTACCCGCGGGAAGGTGAAACGTCATCGTGTCCCTTTCGGATCACAGCAGGTGCCGCATGCGTCAGAGCAGGTGCCTCATGCATCAGAGCAGGCCGACGGCCGTGTCCACGGCCTCTTCCACAGTGCCCTCGGCCGGATAGAGCAGCGAGCGCCCGACGACCATGCCCTGCACGGTGGGCAGGCGCAGGGCCTTGCGCCAGCGTTCGTACGCGCCCTCCTGGTCGCCGCCGACCTCGCCGCCAAGCAGCACGACGGGGAGCGTGGAGGTCTCCAGGACCTGCGCCATGTCGTCCGGGTCGTCGGTGACGGGCAGCTTCAGCCAGGTGTAGGCGGAGGTGCCGCCCAGGCCCGAGGAGATGGCGATGGACCGGGTGACGGCCTCGGCGGACAGGTCGTTGCGCACCTTGCCGTCGACCCGCCGGGAGATGAACGGCTCGACGAACAGGGGAAGTCGCAGGGCCGCCATGGCGTCGATCGCCCGCGCCGTGGACTCCAGGGTGGTGAGCGAGCCCGGGTCGTCGTAGTCGATGCGGACCAGGAGCTTGGCCGCGTCGAAGCGGAGCCGGGCGATGTCCTCGGCGCGGTGGCCGGTGAAACGGTCGTCCATCTCGAACGTGGCGCCGGCGAGGCCGCCGCGGTTCATCGAGCCCATGACGACCTTGTTCTCCAGCACCCCGAGCAGGAGCAGGTCCTCCAGGATGTCGGCGGTGGCGAGCACCCCGTCGACACCGGGCCTCGACAGGGCGACGCAGAGCCGTTCCAGCAGATCGGCGCGGTCGGCCATGGCCAGGCGCCGGTCGCCGACCCCGAGGGCGCCGCGCGCCGGGTGGTCGGCGGCCACGATCATCAGCCGGCCGCTGTCGCCGATCAGCGGGCGGCGCACCCGGCGGGCGGCCGCCTCGGCGACGGCCTCGGGATTCCGGGCTCTGACCGTGGTGAGGTCGGGGATGCCGATGTTCAAGGAAGGCTCCGTTCAGTGGCTCGGGCTCGGCGACGACGCCTCGGCGAGGAGGTCCTCGACCTCGGACTCGGCGGGCATCGCGGAGGAGCAGGCGAGGCGGGAGGCGACGAGGGCGCCGGCGGCGTTGGCGTGCCGCATGGTCTTCTCCAGGTCCCAGCCGGCGAGCAGGCCGTGACACAGGGAGCCGCCGAAGGCGTCGCCCGCGCCCAGGCCGTTGACCACCTCGACCGGCACCGGCGGCACCTCGGCCCGGGTGCCGTCGCGGTGCACGGCCAGGACGCCCTTGGGGCCCTGCTTGACGACGGCCAGTTCCACGCCCGCCTCCAGCAGCGCGTCGGCGCAGGCCTGCGGTTCGCGCACGCCGGTGGCGATCTCGCACTCGTCGAGGTTGCCGACGGCGACGGTGGCGTGGCGCAGCGCCTCGCGGTAGTACGGGCGGGCCTCCTCGGGGTCGGCCCAGAACATCGGGCGCCAGTCGAGGTCGAAGACGGTGATGCCCGCCTTGTCGCGGGCCTTGAGGGCGGCGAGCGTGGCGGAGCGGCTCGGCTCCTCGCTCAGACCCGTCCCGGTGATCCAGAAGATCCGGGCCCCGCGGATCGCGAAGAAGTCCAGCTCGTCGGTGTGGATCTCCAGGTCGGGGGCCTTGGGGCGGCGGTAGAAGTACAGCGGGAAGTCGTCCGGCGGGAAGATCTCGCAGAACGTGACCGGCGTCGGGTGGGCGTCGACCGGGGTGACCCAGCGGTCGTCGACGCCGAAGGACTTCAGCTCCTCGTGCAGGTAGGTGCCGAAGGGGTCGGCGCCGGTCCGGGTGATCACGGCCGTACGGCGTCCGAGGCGCGCCGCGGCGACCGCCACATTGGCCGCCGAACCTCCCAGAAATTTCCCGAACGTCTCCACTTGGGGCAGCGGGACGCCGGTCTGGAGGGGATACAGGTCGACCCCGATGCGGCCCATCGTGATCAAGTCGAAATACTGGGCTGGCTCGGGCATGCGCGACCTCCTCGGGAAGCTGGGGATGCGGGTCCGAGGCCGCCCTGACACCGTGGGGCGTGGATGACCTGCGACCTGCCGCCTACCAGGTGTAGGCGGCGGAGACGGCCCTGTCAATAGTTTGTACTTACATTCGGACCTGCTTGTGAAATGATGTCTTAACAAAGTATTGACAGCGAGCGCGGCAAGGACTTGGATCCCGTGGCATCGCAACAGTCTGTTTGCGGCATCATGATCCGGACTCCGTAAGGCTCCGGGACCACGGATCCCTCGTGATCCCCTTCCTTTCCCCCGCAGTAGCACAGTGAGGTGCCAGGAAAGATGGACCGCTCTTCTCACCCCCGCTCCCGCCGGATCGCGCCGGTTGTGGCCGTTGCCGCGGCGGCGGCCCTGACCCTCGCCGGCTGCTCCAGCAGTTCCGGGGGCAAGAAGTCCGAGGAAGGCGCCGCCAACGCCTCCGCCGGCAAGGCGACCACGCCGCGTATGACCGTCGCCCTGGTCACCCACCAGGCGCCCGGTGACACCTTCTGGGACACCGTGCGCAAGGGCGCCGAGGCCGCCGCCGCCAAGGACAACATCAAGCTCGTCTACTCCGCCGACCCGAACGCGGGCAACCAGGCCAACCTGGTCCAGAACGCGATCGACCAGAAGGTCGACGGCATCGCCGTCACCCTCGCCAAGCCCGACGCCCTCAAGGGCGTCATAGGCAAGGCCGAGAAGGCCGGCATACCCGTGGTCGGACTCAACTCCGGCCTGAGCGACTGGAAGAAGCTCAACCTGCTGGAGTTCTTCGGCCAGGACGAGTCGGTGGCCGGCGAGGCCTTCGGCAAGAAGCTCAACGAGGTCGGCGCCAAGCACGCCCTCTGCGTCGTCCAGGAGCAGGGCAACGTCGGCCTGACCCAGCGCTGCGACGGCGTCGAGAAGACCTTCGACGGCAAGCTCGACACCCAGAACGTCAACGGCACCGACATGCCGTCCGTCAAGTCGACGATCACCGCCAAGCTGAAGCAGGACCCGTCCATCGACTACGTCGTCACGCTCGGCGCCCCCTTCGCGCTGACCGCGGTGCAGTCGGTCGGCGACGCCGGCAGCAAGGCGAAGGTCGCCACCTTCGACCTCAACAAGGACCTCATCAAGGGCATCAAGAACGACTCCATCCAGTTCGCCGTCGACCAGCAGCCCTACCTCCAGGGCTACCTGGCCGTCGACGGCCTGTGGCTCTACAAGAACAACGGCAACTACAGCGGCGGCGGCGAGCAGCCCGTGCTGACCGGCCCGGCCTTCGTCGACAAGTCCAACGTCGACAAGATCGGGGAGTTCGCCGCGAAGGGCACCCGGTGATGAGCATGACCCAACAGGCTGCGCCGGCGGTGGACACACCGCCGGCCCCCGGCCAGAAGCAGTCCGACGGCCGGACGAGGCAGCGCCCCCTGGCGCTGCGGCTGCTCGCCCGGCCCGAGGTCGGCGTCTTCCTCGGCGCCGTCGCCGTGCTCGTGTTCTTCCTGTTCGCGGCCCCGCCGGTACGCGACGGCAGCTCGATGGCCAACATCCTGTACCAGTCGTCGACCATCGGGATCATGGCGCTGCCGGTGGCCCTGCTGATGATCGGCGGCGAGTTCGACCTGTCGGCCGGTGTCGCCGTGGTCACCTCGGCGCTCACCGCGTCGATGCTCAGCTACCAGCTGACACTGAACGTCTGGGTCGGCGTGATCGTCGCCCTGCTCGTGTCGCTCGCGATCGGCGCGTTCAACGGCTGGATGCTGGTCAAGACCGGCCTCCCGAGCTTCCTGGTCACCCTGGGCACCTTCCTGATCCTCCAGGGCGTGAACCTCGCCGTGACCAAGCTGGTCACCGGCAACGTCGCCACCGACGACATCAGCGACATGGACGGCTTCTCCCAGGCGCAGAAGATCTTCGCCTCGACGTTCGAGGTCGGCGGGGTCAACGTCAAGATCACCGTCGTCTGGTGGCTGGTCTTCGCGGCCCTGGCCACCTGGGTTCTGCTGCGCACCAAGTACGGCAACTGGATCTTCGCCGTCGGCGGCAACAAGCACTCCGCCCGGGCCGTCGGTGTCCCGGTGACCTTCACCAAGATCTCCCTGTTCATGCTGGTCGGCTTCGGCGCCTGGTTCGTCGGCATGCACCAGCTGTTCTCCTTCAACACCGTGCAGTCCGGCGAGGGCGTGGGCCAGGAGCTCATCTACATCGCCGCGGCCGTCATCGGCGGCTGTCTGCTGACCGGTGGCTACGGCTCCGCGATCGGTCCGGTCTTCGGTGCCTTCATGTTCGGCATGGTGCAGCAGGGCATCGTCTACGCCGGCTGGAACCCCGACTGGTTCAAGGCCTTCCTCGGCGTGATGCTCCTCGGCGCCGTCCTCATCAATCTGTGGGTCCAGCGCACGGCGACCCGGAGGTGACCGCAGTGACCAGCAACGAAACCGGCACCCACGGGGCCGTCCTGACGGACACGCCGCCCGAAGGGGACCGACCCCTCGTCGAACTCCGCAGCGCCGGCAAGTCCTACGGCAACATCCGCGCCCTGCACGGCGTCGACCTCACCGTCCACCCCGGCAGGGTCACCTGCGTCCTCGGCGACAACGGCGCGGGCAAGTCCACCCTCATCAAGATCATCTCGGGTCTGCACCAGCACACCGAGGGCGAGTTCCTCGTCGACGGCGAACCGGTGCGCTTCTCCACCCCGCGCGAGGCCCTCGACAAGGGCATCGCCACGGTCTACCAGGACCTCGCCGTCGTCCCGCTGATGCCGGTGTGGCGCAACTTCTTCCTCGGCTCCGAGATGACCAAGGGCCCCTGGCCCGTGCGCCGTCTCGACATCGAGAAGATGAAGAAGACCGCGGACGAGGAACTGCGCAACATGGGCATCGTCCTCGACGACATGGAGCAGCCCATCGGCACGCTCTCGGGCGGCCAGCGCCAGTGCGTCGCCATCGCCCGCGCCGTCTACTTCGGCGCCCGCGTCCTCATCCTGGACGAGCCGACCGCCGCACTCGGCGTCAAGCAGTCCGGTGTGGTCCTGAAGTACATCGCCGCCGCCCGCGAGAAGGGCCTCGGCGTCATCTTCATCACCCACAACCCGCACCACGCCTACATGGTCGGCGACCACTTCAGCGTGCTGCGCCTGGGCACCATGGAACTGTCCGCCTCCCGCAGCGAGGTCAGCCTCGAGGAGCTGACCAACCACATGGCCGGCGGCACCGAACTGGCCTCCCTCAAGCACGAGTTGGCGCAGGTCCGCGGCGTCGACGTCGAGGAGCTCCCCGAGGAGGGAGACCTCACCGCCCCCGTAGCCACGTCTTCGGAAGGAAAGTCCTGACATGGCCTCTGCGCTCGACCGCATCCGGGTCGGCTCCGCCCCCGACTCCTGGGGCGTCTGGTTCCCGGACGACCCCCAGCAGGTGCCCTGGGAACGCTTCCTGGACGAGGTCGCCGAAGCCGGCTACTCCTGGATCGAACTCGGCCCGTACGGCTACCTGCCGACCGACCCGGCCCGGCTCACCGACGAGGTGACCAAGCGGAACCTGAAGGTCTCCGCCGGCACGATCTTCTGCGGTCTGCACCGCGGCCCCTCCGAGTGGGACTCCACCTGGGAGCAGGTCAGCCGGGTCGCCGCCCTCACCCAGGCCATGGACGCGAAGCACCTGGTCGTCATCCCGTCCTTCTGGCGGGACGACAAGACCGCCGAGATCCTGGAGCCCCCGGAGCTCACCACCGAGCAGTGGCGCAACCTCACCACGGGCATGGAGCGCCTCGGCCGTGAGGTGAAGGACAGGTACGGCCTGGACATCGTCGTCCACCCGCACGCCGACACCCACATCGACACCGAGGAGCACGTCGAGCGGTTCCTCGACTCGACCGACTCCGACGCGGTCAACCTCTGCCTGGACACGGGCCACTACGCCTACTGCGGCGGCGACAGCGTCAAGCTGATCGAGACGTACGGCGAGCGCATCGGCTACCTGCACCTCAAGCAGGTCGACCCGGAGATCCTCGCGGACGTCGTCAAGAACGAGGTCCCGTTCGGCCCGGCCGTCGCGCGCGGCGTGATGTGCGAACCGCCCGCCGGTGTCCCGGAGTTGGGCCCCGTCCTGACGGCCGCCCAGAAGCTGGGCGTGGACCTGTTCGCCATCGTCGAGCAGGACATGTACCCCTGCGAGCCGGACAAGCCGCTGCCGATCGCGGTGCGCACCCGCAAGTTCCTGAGGTCCTGCGGCGCCTGACGACCCGAAAGGACGGCCATGACTGAGCGCGCCACCCTGAAAGTCGCGGTCATCGGTACCGGAAGGATGGGCGCGGACCATGTGCGCCGCATCCACGACGTCATCAGCGGAGCACGGGTGGTCGCCGTCGCCGACGTCGACGCGGAGCGCGCGAAGGCCGTCGCCGCCCGTGTCGACGGCTGCACCGCGCACACCGACCCGGCCGCCGCGATGGCGGCGGCCGACGTCGACGCCGTCCTGATCGCCTCCCCGGGCCCGGCCCACGAGGCCACGCTGCTCGCCGCCTTCGAACGCGATCTGCCCGTCCTGTGCGAGAAGCCGCTCACCCCCGACGCGGCCTCCGCCCTGCGCGTCCTCGAAGCCGAACTGCGCCTCGGCCACCGCCGCGTCCAGGTCGGCTTCATGCGCCGCTACGACCCCGAGTACGCGAAGCTGAAGGCCCTCCTGACGACGGGTCAGCTGGGACGTCCGCTGATGCTGCACAACCGGCACCGCAACGTCGCCAGCCCGCCCTTCTTCACCAGCTCCATGCTCATCAGCGACTCCGTCGCCCACGAGGCGGACGCGACCCGCTGGCTGCTGGACCACGAGATCACGGCGGTCACGGTGCTGCGCCCGGCGCCGTCCGCCAACACCCCCGACGGGCTGCGCGATCCGCAGTTCGTCGTCTTCGAGACCGACGGCGGCGCCCTCTCGGACGTGGAGATCTTCGTCAACTGCGGCTTCGGCTACCAGGTCCAGGCCGAGGTGGTCTGCGAACGCGGCACCGCCCGCATCGGCGACGGCCACGCCCTGGTCACCAACATGGCCGGCCGCTGGGGCGGCACCATCGCCCAGGACTTCACCGAACGCTTCGAGACGGCCTACGACCGGGAGATCCAGGCCTGGGTCGACGCCACCCGCCGCGGCGAGGTCACCGGCCCGAGCGTCTGGGACGGCTACGCCGCCGCCGCGGTGTGCGAGGCCGGAGTACGGGCGCTGGACGACGGCGGCCGGGTCGAGGTCGAACTGGTCGAGAAGCCCGCGCTGTACGCGTGAACGGGCCGGGGGTACCCCGGCCCGTTCGGCGTGTTCCTCAGATCCTGGTGCTGGGCCGGGGCTCGAACCCGGCCGCGCGGTAGCAGTCGTCGATGAGCGCCATCGTCGTCACCGCGTCGTCCGCGTCCAGCGGCAGCGCCGCACCGTCCCGCACCCGGGCCGCGAACGCCTCCAGCTGGTACGTGTACGACGAGCGCGTCCCGAGGTGCTCCGTGCGTTCGCCCTCCGGGGTGCGGATCACGATCCGGTCGTCCATCTGCGGCAGTACGAAGTTCGGGGCCGTCGCCTCGCCCCGGGAGCCGACGATCCGGATGCTCATGTCCAACCCGTCGTACGCCATGTGGCAGCGGGCCGAGCCGGTCGCGCCGCCGGGGAACTCCAGGTCGGCGTCCAGCCACTCGTCGACCCCGGGCGCACCCGCGCGCTGACCGCCCCGGGCCCCGGCCAGGCGCGGCGCGCCGCCCGCCCAGGGCGCCAGCATGCGCAGCGCGTGCAGGCTGTAGCAGCCGAGGTCCATCAGGGCGCCGCCGGCCAGCGGCAGCGACCAGCGCGGGTCGGTGTCCGGCGGCGCGGCGATGGCGACCATCGCCTCGACATGCCGCAACTCGCCGAGCTCACCGGACTCCAGCAGCTCGTGCAGGCGGCGGGTGACCGGGTGGAAGAGGTAGTGGAAGGCCTCCATGAAGACCGTCCCGGCATCCACCGCGGCCTGACGTACCTCCGCCGCCTCCCGCGCGTTGCTCGCCGACGGCTTCTCCGACAGCACGTGCTTGCCCGCCGCGAGGGCGGCCAGGTTCCACGGGCCGTGCAGACCGTTGGCGAGCGGGTTGTAGACCACGTCGACCTCGGGATCGGCCACCAGCTCGGCGTACGAATCCGCCACCCGCTCCACGCCGTGCTCGGTGGCGAACGCCTCGGCGCGGGCGCGGTCGCGGGCGGCCACCGCGACGAGGCGGTGGCCGGTCGCCCGGGCCGGGTCGATCAGGGAGCGTCCGGTGATCCGCGCCGCCCCCAGCACACCTATGCGCAGCGGTCCCCGGCCCGTGTCGCTCATGCCTGCCGTACCTCCTCGATCGTCACGGGACGGTGCTCGTGCAGCGACAGTGTGCAGGCGTCGGCGATCCAGCCCGCCTCCAGGGCGTCCTCGATCGTGCAGGGGGAGGGGCGGGTGCCGGCCACGACCTCGGTGAACGCGGTCAGTTCGGCGCGGTAGGCCTCGGTGAAGCGGTCCATGAAGAAGTCGTGCGGGGTGCCCGCCGGGAAGGTCACGCCCGGCTCGACCGAGCGCAGCGGCAGCTTGTCCTCCAGGCCGACGGCGATGGAGTCCTTGAAACCGTGGATCTCCATGCGGACGTCGTAACCACGGGCGTTGTGGCGGGAGTTGGACACCACCGCGATGGTGCCGTCGTCCAGGGTGAGGATCGCGCCGGTGGTGTCGGCGTCACCGGCCTCCTTGATGAAGTCGGCACCGCGGTTGCCGCCCACGGCGTACACCTCGGTCACCTCGCGGCCGGTCACCCAGCGGATGATGTCGAAGTCGTGCACCGAGCAGTCGCGGAAGATGCCGCCGGAGGCGGCGATGTACGCGGCGGGCGGCGGCGCCGGGTCGAGCGTGGTCGAGCGGACCGTGTGCAGCGTGCCGAGCTCGCCGCTCTGCACGGCGGCGCGGGCGTTGACGAACCCGGTGTCGAAACGGCGGTTGTAGCCGATCTGGATCGGCACGTCCTTGCCCTGGACGGCCTTCAGCACCTCGACCCCCTCGCTCATGGTCCTGGCGACGGGCTTCTCGCAGAAGACGGGGATGCCGGCCTCGACCCCGGCCAGGATCAGCGCGGGGTGGGCGTCCGTCGCGGCCGCGACGACGATGCCGTCCACGCCGGCGGCCAGCAGGGCCTCCGGCGAGTCCACGACCTCGGCGCCGAACCGCTCGGCGGCGGCCTTGGCGGCGTCCGCGAACGGGTCGGTGACGACGAGGGACTCGACGGCGTCGAGCCCGGAGAGGGTCTCGGCGTGAAGGGCGCCGATACGGCCGAGGCCGAGGATTCCGATACGCATGGGTGATGCTCCTAGTTGTGAACGGGGGGTGGTGCGATGCCCTTGGGGGCACGGGGAACTGCGCGAACAGCCAAAACGGCGCCGCACACGACCGACGACAATGCGCGGCACATCCTTAGTCGAGTCCGCCCAGAACGTTCTGATCCCAATCGATGACGGACCCGGTAACCACCCCGGACCGATCCGACAGCAGAAACACCACGAACTCGGCGATCTCATCAGGCTGGCCCAACTTGCCCATCGGCAACTTCGCGGCAGCCTCCTCACGCCAGTCGTCCCCCGCCTCGTGGAACGCCCGCTGCGTCGCGTCCTCACCCTCCGTCGCCGTCCAGCCGATGTTCAGCCCGTTGATCCGCACCCGGTCCCACCGGTGCGCGTGCGCGGCGTTCCGGGTCAGGCCGATGAGGCCGGCCTTCGCGGCCACGTACGGCGCCAGAAACGGCTGACCCCCGTGCGCCGACGACGTGATGATGTTGACGATCGTGCCGGGCGCCTCCCGCGCGACCATGTCCGCGACCGCCGCCTGCATGGCGAAGAACGGCCCCTTGAGGTTGATCGCGACGTGCTGGTCGAACAGCTCGGGCGTGGTGTCCAGCAGCGTCCCCCGGGAGGTCAGCCCGGCGGAGTTCACGAGGCAGTCGATCCGGCCGTACGTCTCCACGACCCGGGCCACGGAGGCCTTCGCCTGCCCCGCGTCCGACAGGTCGGCCCGGACGTACAGGGCCTTGCCGCCCGCGGCGGTCAGCTCCGCCACCAGGGCCTCACCGGGCCCGGGCCGCCGCCCGGTGACGGCCACCACCGCCCCCTCGCGGACCGCGGCCCGCGCGACGGCGGCGCCGACACCCTGGCTGCCGCCGTTGACCAGGACGACCTTGTCGTCGAGAAGTCCCACGCGTTCCCTCAGCTCTCTCGCCGTTCGGTACCGGCCCGCAGCTCCGCTCGGAGCGCCTCCGGCGTCCACTCCTCGTGCAGGGCCCGCCGTACGAGATCCGCCTGGGAGGGCGGGGCCAGGCCGTCGACCGGCGGGTCGCTGTCGAGGTTGGTCGGGAAGGGGTAGCCCTCGGCGCTCGCCGCGATGACGTTGGCCAGCCACGCGTCGCTCGCGCCCTCGGCCTTCCGCTTCAGGAGCACGGGGTACACCGCGTTCGCCACGGCCTCCCGGTCCACCGTCTCCATCGCCCGCCCGAACGCGGACGACACCTGCAACAGGTTCGCCATGCGCCGGATGTCCGCCGAGCGGTTGGTGCCGGCGGCGTGGAAGAGGGCCGGGTTGAAGAAGACCGCGTCGCCCTTGGCGAGCGGCAGCTGCACCTGGTGCGCCTCGAAGTACGCCCGGAACTCCGGGAGCCGCCAGGCGAGATAGCCCGGCTCGTACTTCTGCGAGTGCGGCAGGTACATCGTCGGCCCGGACTCCACCGGCATGTCGCAGTGCGCGACCGCACCCTGGAGGGTCAGCACGGGGGAGAGGCGGTGCACGTGCCCCGGGTAGGCGGCGGCGACCTCGTTGGACAGGAAGCCCAGATGGTAGTCGCGGTGCGCCGTCTGGGCGGCGCCGCCCGGGTTGACCACGTTGAGCTGCGAGGTGACCTGGTAGCCGGGGCCCAGCCAGGCCGTGGCCACGAGGGCGAGGACGTCGTTGGCGTAGTAGTCGGCGAACGCCTCCGCGTCGTACAGGGCCGCCTTCTCCAGCGCGTTCCACACCCGGTCGTTGGCGCCCGGCTTCGCGAAGTGGTCACCGGCCGTCGCGCCCGAGGCACGCTGCTCGGCGATCAGGGCGTCGAACACGGCCGTGGCCCGGTCCACGACCTCCGGGTCCGGGAAGGCACCGCGGAAGACGACGATGCCGGGCCCGTCGGCGAGCGCGCGCACCAGCTCGGCCTGGACCACCCGGTCGCCCTCGAGCAGGCCGGTGTCGTAGACCGGCACGTTCCGCTCCACGGCCGAGGCGTGCGGATAGTCGACGGGATCGGTCGCCTGCTCGACCAGCGCGCGGAACGCGTCGAGGTCGCAGTCCTGCTCGGACAGCCAGGCGCGGCGGTGTACGGAAGTGAAGGACATCGTCGTCCCTTCGGGGTCACGGAGCGACGCAGCCCTGTCATTCTTGTCAGTACAAACCCCTCGAACAACCAGCAGCGAGCCATCAAAAACCCCTCAAGGAGCCGGCGCATGGGCCACCCCTTCCCGATCCGGGAGATCGCACGTCAGGCGGGCCTGAGCGAGGCGACCGTCGACCGGGTCCTGAACGGCAGGGGAGGGGTGCGGGAGAGCACGGCCCGGGAGGTGCACCAGGCCATCGCCGACCTGGACCGGCAGCGCACCCAGGTCCGGCTCGTCGGCCGGACGTTCATGGTCGACATCGTGATGCAGGCGCCCGAGCGCTTCACCACCGCGATCCGCGCCGCCCTGGAGGCCGAGCTGCCGTCCCTGCACCCGGCGGTGCTGCGCTCCCGCTTCCACTTCCGCGAGACCGGCCCGGTCGGGGAGCTGGTGCGGATCCTGGACCGGATCGCCCGGCGCGGCTCACAGGGCGTGATCCTCAAGGCCCCGGACGTCCCCGAGGTCACGGCCGCGGTCGGCCGGCTCGCGGCGGCCGGCATACCGGTCGTGACGCTGGTGACGGACCTGCCGTCCAGCGCCCGCCTCGCCTACGTCGGCATCGACGACCGGGCGGCCGGCGCGACAGCGGCGTATCTGATGGGCCAGTGGCTGGGGGAGCGGCCGGGCAACATCCTGACCAGCCTCAGCAGCGGCTTCTTCCGCAACGAGGAGGAGCGCGAGATGGGCTTCCGCAGCGCCATGCGCGCCCGGCACCCCGGGCGCACGCTGGTCGAGATCGCCGAGGGGCAGGGGCTGGACGCCACCCAGTACGACCTCGTCCGGGCAGCGCTGAAACGCGACCCGGACATCCGCGCGGTGTACTCGATCGGCGGCGGCAACATCGCCACGCTGAAGGCCTTCGACGACCTCCGCCGCGAGTGCGCCGTGTTCATCGCACACGACCTCGACCACGACAACACCCGGCTGCTGCGCGCGCACCGCCTGTCCGCCGTGCTCCACCACGACCTCCGCCAGGACGTTCGCGAGGCCTGCCACACCGTCATGCGCGCTCACGGCGCGCTGCCGCCGGCGGGACCGCCCCTGCCGTCGGCGATCCAGGTGGTGACGCCGTACAACATGCCGCAGCAGGCGCCCGTGTGATCCGGCGGCATGAGCGCGCGTGGATCCGGAAGCGGAGCTCGCGCGGCGCCTACCGTCAGGCCCATGTGGACCTCGCGCCCGGACGGCGGACCCGAGCGGCTGGTGACCCTGGTCGACGGGGTGTTCGCCATCGCCATCACCCTGCTCGTCCTCGATCTCTCCGTGCCGCGGGACCTCGATCCCGCCGCGTACCGCAGGGCTCTGCGCGAGCTGCTGCCGGACCTCGGGGCGTACGCGCTGAGCGTCGCGGTGCTGGGCAGCTTCTGGCGCGACAACCGCCGGATCTTCCAGGGCGTGCGGGAGATCGACGGACAGGTGATCAGCCTTTCGGTCGCGGGGCTCGGGGTCGCCGCCCTCGTGCCGTTCCCGACCCGGCTGCTGGCCGAGTACGGCGACCTGTCCGTGTCGGTCGCCGTCTACGCGGGGGCGGTCGCCGCGCTCGGCGCCTGCCATCTGGCGGTGGCCACCGTCCTGGCCAAGCGGCCCTGGCTGCGGCACGACACGCCCTCCGAGGCGACGACCACGCTCTATCTCGTCGACAGCGCGGCGTCGGTGGTGATCTTCCTCGCCACCGTCCCGCTGGTCTTCGCGACCGGCCCCAGGATCATGTGGCTGTGGCTCGTCCTCGTCCCCGTGAAGGTCTACCTGGGCCGGCGGCTCCAGGGCCCGGGCTGAGGCCGGCGCCCCGCCCCGGCAGGACCGGGGCGCCGCGTCACGCCGGACCGTCCACCGGCGCCCACGTACCGCTCCGCGCCGACCGCGCCATCGCGTCCAGCGCGGCCGCACTGTGCACGGCGTCCATGAGGGTCGCCCCGTGCGGAGTGCCCTCGGCGACCGACCGGAGGAAGCGGTACGCCTCGATGACCTTCAGGTCGTCGTACCCCATGGCGTTCGCCGCGCCGGGCTGGAACGCGGCGAACTCGCCGTGGCCCGGGCCGACGTACACCGTCGTCACCGCCTGGTCCTGGTACGTCGTGCCGCGGCTGATCCCCAGCTCGTTCATGCGGCGGAAGTCCCAGAACACCGCCCCCTTCGTGCCGTGCACCTCGAAGCCGTAGTTGTTCTGCTCGCCCACCGAGACCCGGCAGGCCTCCAGCACACCGCGCGCCCCGGAGGCGAAGCGCAGCAGGCAGCCGACGTAGTCCTCGTTCTCGACCGGGCCGAGTTCGCCGCCGGAGGCGCGGCTGTGGCCCGCCGTCGCCCCAGTGGGACGGGCCCGCTCCGGCAGGAAGATCGCCGTGTCGGCGGTCAGGGACGTGATGTCGCCCAGCAGGTGACGGGCCAGGTCAGCGCCGTGCGAGGCGAGGTCGCCCAGCACGCCGCTGCCGCCCCGCTCCCGCTCGTACCGCCAGGTCAGCGCGCCCTCGGGATGCGCCGCGTAGTCGCTGAACAGCCGGATGCGGACATGCGTGACCGCGCCGATCTCCCCCGAGGAGATCAGCTCGCGGGCCGCCTCGACGGCGGGCGCGTTGCGGTAGTTGAAGCCGACGGTGCCCTGTACACCCGCCTGGGCCACCGCCTCGGCCACCGCACGCGCGTCCTCGGCGGTCAGGCCCACCGGCTTCTCGATCCAGATGTGCTTGCCCGCCTCGGCCATGGCGACGCCGATCTCGCGGTGGAGGAAGTTCGGCGCGGTGATGCTGACCGCCTTCACCCGGGGGTCGGCGACCACCTCCCGCCAGTCACGCGTGGTCGACGCGAACCCGAACTGCGCGGCGGCCTCCTCAGCCCGGCCCGGCACCTCCTCGGCGACCGTGACCAGCTCCGGGACGAGCGGCAGCTGCGGATAGTGGTGCCGCACGCGCGCGTACGCCTGGGTGTGCACCCGTCCCATCCAGCCGAAACCGACGACGGCGACGCCGAGCGTGTCCACCATGAGAGCCCCTCTTTGGACCGTTCCAGAACCTGTCCGGGCCACCCTGAGTGCGGTTTCCCGCCGCTGTCAACCCTTTGACAAGGCGACGACCCTCATGGAACGGTCCATGTCATGAGACCGCCGACGATCCGAGACGTTGCCGAACGGGCCGGCATCTCCAAGTCGCTGGTCTCCCTGGTGCTGCGCGGTTCCGATCAGGTACGCCCCGAGAAGCGGGAGGCCGTGCTCCGTGCCGCCCAGGAGCTCGGCTACCGCCCCAACGCCGCCGCGCGCAGCCTCAGTGAGCAGCGCACCCGAACGGTCGGGGTCCTGCTGAACGACCTGCGCAACCCCTGGTTCGTCGACCTCCTCGACGGCCTGAACTCCCTCCTGCACGCGGGCGGCCTGCAGATGCTGCTCGCCGACGCCCGCCTCAACCGCCGCATCGGCCAGGACCCGGCCGACCCGCTCCTGGACCTCCGTGTCGACGGCCTGGTCGTGGTCGGCACCCTGCCCGATCGGGCGGCCCTCGGCGTGGTCGCCGAGCGGATGCCGGTCGTCCTGGCGGGCGCCCGCGAGCCCGTGCCACCCGGGGTGGACCAGGTCGCCGGCGACGACGAGCAGGGCGCCCGGCTGGTCACCGAGCACCTCATCGGCCTCGGCCACCGCCGCATCGCGCACCTCGCGGGCTACGGAGCCGTCGGCGAACTGCGCCGCCGCAGCTTCGAGGCGACGATGCGGGCGCACGGCCTGGCCGACCGGGCCGTCGTCGAAGCCGGCGACATGACCGAGGAGGGCGGCTACCGCGCCACCGTCCGCCTCCTCAGCCGGCCCGACCGCCCCACCGCCGTCTTCGCCGTCAACGACATCACCTGCGTCGGCGCCCTCTCGGCGGCGGAGGAACTGGGCCTGCGCGTCCCGCACGACGTGTCCGTCGTCGGCTACGACAACACGAGCATCTCCCGGCTGCGCCACCTGTGGCTCACCACCGTCGACAACGCCGGTCACGAGGTCGGCCGCCGCGCCGCCCGCTTCCTCCTCGACCGCTTCGAGCGGCCGGGGGGAGAAGGGCGGATCCATCTGGCGGCGCCGACGCTGGAGATCCGGGGGACGACGGGCCGGCTGTCCTAGATCGGACCCCCGGTGTCCGTCTCGACCTCTATGCCCTGGTCGGGTGCACCCGTCGACTTAGCGTATTGTTTGCGGCATATGCATACGAGTTGAGGCTTGTGGGCATCATAGGACGAAGGGGGAGCAACGGGTGGATGAGGCGCGGGACCGGCGTGTCCGGCTGGCCGAAACGACCGGAGGTGCCGTCACGGGGCTGCTCGCCCTCGCGTCCTGCGCCGCACACGCGACCAAGGCGGAACTGCCCTGGTGGGCCGTCCTCGCCGTCGCCGTGTCGACAGCGGGTCTCGCTGCGATCCTCCCGCCGCACCCCACCGGTCACACCCCGCCCGACGTCCACGAGGGCTCGCCCTGCGGATGCGGTAGGGTTGACCTGCGCGATCACGCGGTTCACCCGCGCGAGCCGCATCGGGACGTGGCGCAGCTTGGTAGCGCACTTGACTGGGGGTCAAGGGGTCGCAGGTTCAAATCCTGTCGTCCCGACGTGTGAGGCAGCAGATCAGAGGCCGTACCGGAGCTTTCCGGTGCGGCCTCTTGGTCGTTCCCGCGTCCGTCAGATCAGCAGCGCCTCCGGCACCCCGTTCCTGCGCACCCACTCCACCCGGTGCTCGGCGGCCAGGGCCAGGCCCCGGCGGCCGGCCTCGGCGGGCACCGGGAGCCGGCACAGGGCGTCGAGCGTGCGCAGCATCGTCTCGGCGAAGTGCCGCCCCAGTGCCGTGAGGCGGCCCGAGGACAGCAGGACCTCCGTGGCCTCCCGGGCGCCCGCGCGCCAGCGGGCGAACTGGGCGTGCGCCCGGGCGAGTTCCTCGGGATCCTGCTCCACGGCCCGGTGCCGGTTCCAGAACTGCGCCACCCCGAGGTGCGCGTACGCCCCGTGGAACAGGCCGAGCAGGGGCCGGGGGTCCGGGCGCCAGGGCGCGTAGTACCGCTCCTCGCCGCCGGGCTCGAACAGGTCGAAGAGGTGCAGGACGGCGGCGAACTTGCTGTGCTGCAACTCATGGGCGAGGGACAGGGCGAGAGCCCGACCGGTGCGCGGCCGGGACAGTGCCATGGAGCCGAACGCCTCCGCGCTGCTGCCGCTGAAGCTGCCCGTGCGGCCGAGGGGCACCAAGGTGCGTGGACCGGCGGCGAGTTCGGCGCAGGTCTCCGGATGGTGAGCCAGCAGCAGCCGGCAGGCCTCCCGGGCCGTCACCTCCCACCAGTGCAGATCGTCCGCCGTCAGACCCAGCGGCCGCTCGGGCACGCCGGGGAAGCGCAGCGGGTCCACGTCGTCCAGGAGCAGGGGCGCGCCGGTGTCCAGCACGACGAGCCGGTGCGCCGCCCGCCACCGTCCCGATGACTCGTACGGCGCCTTCGGCACGGCCACCGGGCCTGGAACGGAGCCCCGCCCTGCGACTCGGACCCTGGCCTCACCGGCGGCATCGATCTCCACCTCCGCCAGGTCGCCGGGCCCGGCACCGCGGAAGCGGGCGCCGCCGAGCGAGGGCAGGAAGACCTGGTCCGACGTCAGGGGCCACCGCACCCGTGCGGGTACGCCCGCGCGGACCGCGGCCGCCGCGGCGAGGGAGCTGAACGAGTGGACCGGCGGCTCACCCACCGCCCCGGCCTCACCCTCGACGACGCGGTCCAGCCGGGCCAGCAGGCCGACCAGCGCTGTCCCCGCCGACGGTTGCGCGAGGACCGCCGACACCGCCCGGGGATCGGCCCGATGGGCGGCCGCGAGGAGCTCCCAGGCCTGCCCGGCCGCCTCGGCCACGCCGCCGCCGATCTCACGGGCGGCCTCCGTGACCGCGTGCGCGCAGGCCAGGCGGCGGCTGTACTCGGCGCGGCCGAGCAGGCCCAGGGCCTCGGCCCCGCCGCCGCCCGTGGCGAGCGCGGTGAAGACCCTGCCGGGCACCCGGATCGGCCCGGGCCTCATGCCGCTTCCGCCGGGGCACCGCGCAGCCGGTCCAGGTCCCCGGCGAGCCGCTCCCTGACCCGCACGATCAGCGCGGCCAGGTCGGCACAGTAGACACTGGGGTTGGCGAAACCGGTGGCAGGGCGGTAGCGGTTGGCGTAGTGGCCGCCTCCGCACACCCGCCGCAGCCGGCAGTCGCGGCACTGCGCGGACAGACCGTCGGCGCCCCACTGGCGGGCCGCGACGCCCGGATGGCGCAGCAGCGCGTCGAAGGAGTCACGCTCGGCATGCAGGCCGGTCCGCGCGGCGCCGGGATAGGCCGTGCGCAGCGTGTCGTCCTGGGCGAGAGCGCCGTCCGTCTCCACCACGGCGTACCGCACGGGCGCCAGGCCCAGCGCCTCCGTCTCCGGGGTGCCGCCGAGCAGCAGCGTCATCATGTCCTCGAGCAGCCGCACCCGCGTGAGACGCCGTGGGGCCCCGTACCACCGCTCGAACACCCGCCACAGCCAGTCCGCGTACGGCGTGCCGGGCAGTCCGGGCCGCAGTCCGGGCGGGGGAGTGTGCCAGTTGCCCTGCGGCAGCAGGAAGTCCACCGCGGGCGGACGGTACGTCAGCAGGTGCTCGTAGCAGCGCACCGGATCGTTGCGGAGGTCGATGGTGCACAACAGGCCCGCGAACAGCTCGCGATGGGGCCCGTCGGCCAGCCGGTGCAGGGCGGCGGCGACCCGGGCGTGGCTGCCGCGTCCGTCGGCACCACGGCGGTGCCGGTCGTGTGCGGCGCGGTCGCCGTCCAGGCTGACCGAGACCCGGATGCCGTGCGCGGCACACAGGTCGAGCCAGCGTTCGGTCAGCCGTACGCCGTTGGTCTGGAGCGTGAGGTGCAGTCGTACGCCCGGACCGGCCGCGGCGCGCAGTACCGAGGCGGCCCGGCCGACGGCGGCCTCCCCGGCGAGCAGCGGCTCGCCCCCGTGCAGCACCACCCCGGCCTCGCGCACCCCGTGCGCCGCCAGGTGTTCGGCGATGCGCTCGGCCGTGCGGTCGAGCGTCTCCGGGGCCATGGTGCGCGGCTGTTCGCGCCAACTGCTGTCGTGCGAGCGGTACATGTAGCAGTACTGGCAGGCGAGGTCGCAGCGGCTGTGCACCTTCAGCACGAAGGAGTGGAACGGAACGGGCGTCCATCCGGCCGCTTCCCGCGCCGCGACGTCGGCCGCGACCGGCCACGGTGGCTCCGCATGGCGCAGTCGATTCATACGTACCCCCCGGTTCGCATGCCGACCGGCCCGGTGCCCGCCCGGCCGGCCCACGCCATTTGGCCCAGTATTCGGCGCCGGTGACAGACCGTCAACATCGAGATTCCGTCGTCCGGGCCGCCACCGCCCGAAAGTAGCCGTTTTCCCGGGCCGCCCCGTGGGGACGTCAACACTGGACACCACGTCCCCGGACACGGACGCGCAGGCGTGCGGGGCCGCCGCGAACGGCGGTCCGTCGGGCACCGCGGAGGATGGGCCATGGCAGAGCTCGAGGAAGCGGGTGCCGAGCAGGGCGAGGCGACCCTGGAGTCCGTCGTGCTGGACCTCACCGACGTGCCGCTGGACGACGTCGCCGCACTGCCGTCCTCGGTGCTCGGGGAGACCCTGCGCCGGCTGCGGACGGGGCGCACACCGGGCGACCCCTTCGTCACCGGGTTCAGCGAGAGCCAGTGACCGGCTCCGGGCACCGACGCCACCCTCGCGCGAAACCGCCTGATCAGGGGCAACCCGCCCTATACTGACCGTCCCTGACTGTCGTGCCCCACCGTCCAGCACCTGCCGTCGAAGCGGAGTGGCCATGCCCGACACCCACGCAGCCGACCGCCCGGGACGGTTCGCCCTCTTCTGCTCCACCGCGGAGAACCTCGGCGTCAGCACGACCGTGCGCAACGTCGCTGACCTGCTGGCCGCGGGCAACCGCAGCGTCCTGATCGTGGACGGCCGCGCCCCGGGCACACCGGCGCCCGATGCCGCCGGGGGTGTGCCGGCGGGAACCCCGACGCCCGTGCCGGAGCCCGAGCCCGGGCGGATCGCCCTCGTGGCACGACCGGACGCGGCCTCCCTCCTCGCCCTCGCCTCAGACACCGCCGCGCTGCGCTACGACCATGTGCTCGTCGAGGCGCCGCTGCCCGACGCGCCCGGCGCGCCGCCGGAGGGCAGGCTCGGCTCGTCGGCCGACTCGCTGGTGCTCTGCTTCGCGATGACGGCCTGGTCCATCGACGGCGCCGCCGCCCTGGCCGAGCAGATGAGCGGCGCCCGCTCCGGCCGGCCCGTGCGCCTCATGGCCCTCGGCCTGAAGAGCAACGTCGAGTCGCACGACCGGCTGCGCGGCGCCCGCGAACGGGTGCGCCGCAAGTTCGGCCCCCTCACCCGGACCTCCCACACGTCAGAGCTCGCCTTCCTGGAGATCCCGTACCACCCGCTCTACCTGGACACCCGGCAGCTCGCCGTGGAGAGCGAGCCGGAAGGCTCCGTGACCGGCCTGCGCCCCTACTACGAGCGGCTCGCCGACTGGCTGCGCAACCGGCGGCCGGTGCCGCTCAGCCGGGTCACCATCGTCCACTCCCAGCGCCACGCCCCCTGGGCCGCCTGGCTGGAGGACCAGTTCCGGCGCGGCGGCATCCGCACCGAACTGCGCGCCCAGGACGCCTACTCCGGCGACCGGCCCGCTCCCGGCACGGCCCTGCTGTTCCTCTCCCCGGCGGACATGGACCACACCGCGCTGGCCCAGCTCGCCGCGCTGTCCCACCCCGACGTCCGGATCGTGCTGGCCGACGAGCCCTTCCCGGACCCGGGGGCCGCACACCACGAGCGCATCGACCTGCGCGGGACCGACGAGGACGAGGCCGTGCGGCGGCTGTGGTCCGGACTCGGCCTCGGCACCCCGCCCCCGGCGGACGGCACGCCCGGCCCCCGGTTCCCGCGGCTGCCCGCCGTGACCAACGTGGCCCCCCGCTACAGCGGGTTCGTCGGCAGGGACGACGTCCTCGGCGCTCTCCTGGAGGAACTGCACGCGGCCGGCCGGGACCGCACCCCGCTGGTCGTGCACGCCGCGAGCGGCTGGGGCAAGAGCGAGACCGTGCGGGAGCTGTGCCACCGATTCGGCTCCGCCTACGACGTGGTCTGGTGGGTGCGCTCCTGGGAGATCCCGCGCGCCCGCCGCGGCCTGAAGCGGCTCGCCGGCCGGCTGGACCTGGTCACGACGGGCGACGGCGCCTCCCCGGAACTGTTCGACCACCTCTCCCGCACCGACACCCGGAGCTGGCTGCTCGTCTACGACGGCGCCGAAAGCCCGGACGGCCTGCGGGAGTTGCTGCCCACCCCGCACGCCCGCGGGCACGTCCTGATCACCAGTCGCACCGCCCCGGCCACGGCCGGCATGGCGGCGTTCGCCCTGCCACCGATGTCGCCCGCCGAATGCCGGGCCGTGCTGGGGGAGCAGCTCCCGGAGATCGACGAGGACCAGGCCGAGCGCGTCGGACAGGTCGTGGGCTTCGTCCCGCTCGCCGTGCGCATCGCCGCCCTCTGTCTCGCCGAGCGCGCCGCGGCGCACCGGCGCGACGACAGCATGGGCGACCGGGCCGCCGCCCGGGCGGCCGTCGGCTATCTCCTCGCCGAGTACCGCACCGCCCAGCAGGCCCTGCTCGAACGCGAGGGCACCGCCCCGCCCGTCGCGGTCATGGTGCGGGTGGCCCGGCAGACGGTGCTGCACACGCCGGGCGCCGCCGCCTGGCGTGCCGAGAGCCGCACCAGCGACGCCCTCGGCTGGCTGCTGAACGCGGCGTCCCTGCTCACCGGGCGCGGCATGGGGCTGGAACTGCTGCGTTCGAGACGCATCCTCGCCGAGCTGGCCGGCGACGGTACGACGGCCCGGAACCCCGGCGCGGCCCGGCCCCCGGCCGACCCGCGGCTGCCCGACGAGCACATGGTGAGCGTCGCCCTGTGGGCCCTGTCCCGGGTCGGGCTGCTGGACGTCGACTTCGACCGGCCCGACCAGCCCCTCGGACAGCACCACGCCGTACGGGACGCCGTCCGCGCCGGCATGGAACCGGCCGAGCGCGCCCACATCGAGCAGGTGCTGCGCGGCACCCTCGCCGAGTTCACCCCGGACGAGGACCGCGGCCTGTCCGCCGACTGGGCGCGCGAGGTGTACTCGCTGCGGCTGTGGGAGGACCACCGGCCCCGGGTCCGGCGCTCGCTGCTGCGCCACCTCAACGCCCTGAGCCAGCGCGGCGAGACCGCCGACCTGGCCCGACTGCTCGACATCTCCGACCGAGCCCGGGCGGCCTGGTGCCCGGAGGGCGACGACCCGTCACCGGAGTACCTGCGCCTGCTCAACCTCACCGCCCGGGCCCACCGCCTCGACGGCGCCTACGAACAGGCCCGCCAGCTGGCCGAACAGGCCCTGCGCGGCCACCGCAGACTGCTGGGCCCGCTGCACCCGAGAACGCTGCTGTCCGCCGACTCCTACGGCGCCGTCCTGCGCTCCCTCGGCAGGTTCTCCGACGCGCTGTTCCAGGCCCGCCCCGTGCTGGAGGGCCTGACGCTGCTGCTCGGCCCGCAGCACAGCGCGACCGTGCAGGCCGAGCACAACCTCGCGTTCACGGAGGCACTGAGCGGCCGGGCCCCCGACGCGCTGGCCCGGCTCCTCGCCCGGTTCCGCTACCGCCAGGCCGTCGGCGGCGAGGACGACCCGGCCGTCTGGCGGTCCGCCGACCTGCTCGCCTGGGTCTACCGGACGCTGGGCCGCGACGCGGAGTCCCAGGACCTGCTGCGGCAGTGGCTGCACCGGCACGGCGGCGTCGCGACGGGCACCCGGCTGAGCATCGAACGCGGCCTGGCCGTCAGCGAACGACGCATCACCTACAACTCCGCACGCTCGCACGAGACCGTCTACGGCTACGAGAAGGCCCTGGAGCGCGACCGGCGGCTGCTCGCCGAGTCCACCAGCCGGTTCGGCGCCGACCAGCTCGAGACCGTGCGCTGCCGCTTCAGCCTGGCGGCCGACCTGCACGCGCTGGGCAAGCACGACGAGGCCGAACACGAGGCCCGCCAGTGCAGCCGCGCGCTGGAAAACACACTCGGCGGCTGGCACCCCTACGCCGGACTGGCCGGGGTCCGGCACGGGGTGTACCTGCGGGCCACGGGCGCCGTCGAGGAGGCCGAGGCCACCGGCAGGGCCGCGCTCAATCTCCTGGAGGACCGGCTCGGCGACAGTCATGCCTGGGTGTCCGCCGCGGAGAACTCCCTCGCTGCGACCCTCGCGGCGGCCGGGCGGACCGAGGAGGCGGTCGTACTCGCCGAGCGCGCCCTGCGCCGTTTGCGGGACCTGGACATGGGGCATCGGCCCGACGGGCGGCGGGTGGGTGCGCACCACACCTGGCTCACCTCCCGGAGCACCGGATCCGCCCCACCGGCCAGGGACTTCGACATCGATCTGGAACTGCCCGGCATCTGAGCCCGACACCCGGGCGAAGGATCCAGGCCCGGCGCCGTCGCCCGGACGACGGTTCCCCGACGGAAAGGTGAGCGTACGTGGCAGCAGCCCCGCACCCGGAGACCGAGCTCTTCACCGAGTCCCACTGGTCCCCGGAGGCCCACGGCCGAATAACCGAGCTGTGCCAAGGGGCCTTCGCCGGCGTCCCCGCCCTCAGGTCGGTGTCCCACTACAGCAACGGAATCATCGACTTCGTCGTCCGCAGGGGCGACTGTCCCCCGCTGAGCAGTCTGGTCACCGAGCGCGGCGAGGACATCGCGAACGAGTCCCTGCCCGGCAGTCGGCTCCTGCTGTGCACCCAGGACCTGAACGCCCTGATGCGGCCGCTGGGCACGGGTGAGCTGATGCGCGTCGTGCTCGCCAACGCGCGCGGCGGCCTGTGGGGCGGTCGCGTCAAGGCGGGGGAGTACCTGTCCGCCCTCACCGACACGCCCGGCGGGATGCCCGCCGCGGACGAGGCCATGAACGGCCTCGTCTCCGCCATTCGCACCCGGGTGCACCACCTTCCCGACGAACTGCCCGGCGGCCTGGCGGGCCCTCCTGAACCGCTGCCGGAACACAAGGAGCGGCTGCGCATCGACTTCGGGACGGCGACGGCCGGACACGACGGACTGTCCGAGATGCGGCTGCGGGCCCTGTGGGGCGGCCACGTCAACAGCCTCGACCTCCAGTACGCCGCCTTCTACCGGGACTGGAAACTCGTCTGCGCGGGCGACGTCTTCGAGAACCCCGAGCTCGGCCCCCGCTTCCTCGACGTCAGCGTGCGCTCACGCCGTACCGGGTACCGCGACCTCGCCCAGAACCTGCGCGGCCATCTCGCCCGGCTCACCGACGCCCTGCGGCTGGTCGTGCAGCCGCCCGCCGATCGCCTGGTCCTGGACGTCCAGGAGGGCGCCGTGTTCGTGACCTGGCTGTCGCCGCGGGACTACGTCCTCGGGGTGACGCTGGACCAGCGGCAGGTCGGCCACGCGGAGAGCCGCCTGCACGAGCTGGCGGACGCCCTGCGCGAGCTCACGACGACCGAAGGGAACTGACCAGCGCGCCCCACACCTCGTCGGCGAGCGCCTCCACGGCGCGCGCCGCCGTGGGCCGGTGCGCCGGACCGGGGCTGCCGAGGGACTGGACGGGCAGCACCTCCACCGCCGTCTCGTACTCCCGGCAGACCCGGCGCAGCCGTGCCCACTGCTCCTCGGTCGGCGCGCCGGGCGCGGCCGAGCGGAACCAGGCGTCCGCGCCCGTACGGAACCGCTCCGTCAGCTGCCGGACCAGGGTGGCGCACCCCAGCGCCGTCAGATCGGCCCGCCCCGGCCGCGGCGGCGGTGCCTCGCCCGCCTCGGCCGGGCGGCCGGCCAGCCGCTCCACGGCCGCGTCGAGCAGCGCGAACACCTCCTCGAACCGCCCCTCGACGGGCTCCGGCAGCGCCGAACGCGCCGGACCGGGCGCAACCGCGACCAGATCGCGTCGGGCCAGATCGCTCACCGTCTGGCGCAGCTGGCCCAGTTGGGCGCTGTGCTCCCCGAGCGCACCGCGCAACTCACTGGTCAGATCCGCGAGATCGGCCTCCTGGCGCAGCTCCGTGAGACGGGCCCGCAACCGGTCCAGGGCCTCGTTCACGGCCCTCGGGAAGTCGCCCGGACGGTACAGCAGGGGCTGCGAGCCGAGCGAGCGCGCCAGCCGGTCCCGCATGGTCCGCGACACATGGCCGTTGACCACGAGCAGCACCTCGGCCTGGGCCGGATGCAGCGCGCTGCGCAGCGCCCGCACGCGCGCCGTGATGCGTTCCTGGTCGTCCGCGACGAGCACCGAACCGGTGACCACGATCGCGATGTAGGCGTTCGGGACGGGCTCCAGCCAGTACGCCACCACCAGCGACCCGTCGTCGGACGACGCCCGCGTCGGCACGGGGTCGCGCGACGCGATGCGCCACTGCCCGAGGGCCAGCGCGTCGTGGATCGTGGAGAGCACCTGGTCCTCGGACACGTTGTCGTGCAGCCCGCGTACGGCCCTCAGCACGGTCGCGGCGGTCACCTCCCGGACCGCGCCGCCGCGGTCCTCGCTCAACTGCCAGGCGTGGTGGCAGGTCTTGAGGATCTCTCGGGGCACTCCGCCGGTGAGTTCCTGAAGGATCGCCACCGACTCGGCGCCGAACGGCGCGGGCCACCGCTCGATCGCGTCCGTGCCCTGGGCGGAGACGGGACGAGCCCCCGAACCGACGTACTCGGCGACGAGTTCGGCGGTGAGCTCCGCGGTGAAGCGGGTCGGCCACAGCTGCACCACACGCTCGTGCAGGCTCGGGCGGAACGCGTTGAGCCCGCGCGGCGAGGTGCAGAACACCAGCAGACCGCCCCGGCTCACATAGACGTTGACCAGGCGCTCGAAGGCGTCGACGAACGTACGCCGGGACTCCTCAGGCCAGTCCAGCACCTTCTCCAGCGAGTCGATCAGCAGGACGTACGGTTTGCCGACCCTGCCGTGCAGGAAGCCCTGGACGGCCAGCGCGTCGAAGACCGGATCGATGCCCGTGACGGCGTCCTTGATGCCGCGTTCCTTCAGCTGCTGGGCGGGCTCGTCCCCGGTCAGCCACGCCCACACCATCGAGGTGAACCGCGGGTCCTGGAGCAGGGCGAGCGCGGTGGCGAACCTCCGGTGCTCCGTCACCTCGCCGAGCGTGACCCGCAGATCGGCGTGCAGCACCTCGGGGTCGTAGCGCAGGGCCGAGACGACCTTGTCCGGGTCGAGCACGCGGTCACGCAGCCCGGTGGCGATGTCGTCGAGGGCGATGTCGTCGAGCGGGACGTCGTCCGCCCGGCCGGGCCGCGGTCCGGAGCTCTGCTCGCCGACCCGGACCGCCGTCACATAGGCGTAGTAGTCCCGGACGAGTTCCTCGAACGCGGCGCGGCCCTCCGGGGTGTCCGCGGGACCGCGCAGCCGGTCGCGGTACATACGGCCGAAGTCCTGCGCCGGTTCGTCCACGATCCACATGGCCGGGCCGTCCGGACGGGCCAGCCCGTTGCACACCTCCCGTGCCGCGTGGCTCTTGCCGAGACCGAACTCGCCCACCACGGCGATGGCCCGGCCGCGCCGGCCGCCCCGGGGCCGGTCCCGGAGGTAGTCGCGCACCAGGTCCTGGAGTTCGTCCAGGATCCGGGTGGGGACGTGGGCGTTGCCCGAGTCCGCGGCCTCGACCGGGGCGTCACCGAGATCGGCCGAGGGGCCGAGCCGCACGACCGGCACCAGGGGGAAAGGGTTGCTGTACCAGGTGTCTGCGCTGCTTGCGGCCACGATGGCACTCCTTGCGGGTCCTGTCAGGCGCGGTCGGGGTGGCGTGGCGGGCGTCAGCCGCCGGGGCGGGGCCGGATCGGAGCACGGAGCAGGGCGTCGCGGCCCGTCCGCCGCGGCTCCCAGTGGGGTCTGAGCGCGTCGGCGTCGATCGGCCAGGGGTACGGGGCGCTGCGGAGCGCGTCCGCCGCCGAGTGGAAGACCTTCCGCAGTTCGCGGACGTCGCGGGGGTTCCATTCGCGGTGCGCTGCCATCAGAGAGCTCCTGTCCGGCTCGACCAGGACGTGCGGTGCGCCGTGGCCCGGCCGGGCGCTGCGGCTGAACCGCCAGATGTCCTCGCAGTTCAGCTCGCCCAGCGCGAGATGGGTGACCGCCGTCGATCCGCTGAGCCCGGCGGCCACTTCCTTCGCCGTCTCCGCCGCGCCCTGGCTCACTTCGACGAACAGTACGATCCTCGGGTGCGCATGGCTCAGACAGGTGCGCAGAAACGCCGCCCTGAGGTGTGCGTCGTTCCACCGTATGTGCGGGATCACGGCGAAGAGCAGCGCGTTGCGCTGGACCAGCAGATCGCTCATCTCGCCGTAGGCCAGGTACGGGTCCTCTTCGTCGATGATCGCCTTGACGCGGGACTCGGGGAAGTCGTGGAGCCGGAGCCTCTTCGCGACTTCGCGGCGTATGCGGGCGTTGATCAGCCGGGTCGGCGCGAACGACTCGCCGTCCGGGTCGACACTGATCCGGCGGCCGTCGTTCTCCAGCCCCGCCGTCGGCACGAACACGGGGAGCGGGTTCCCCACCGCGGCCCCGGCCGCCGCGACACGCTGCTTCACCTCGTAGAGGCACCGGTGGATGAGTGTCGTCTTGCCCATGCCCGGCGGGCCGCTGACGATCACGACACGGCCGTACCCCACGTTCGAGTCGAGGAGTTCACCGAGCTCGGGCCAGCTCCTGCCGAAGCGGTCCAGTGCCTCCCGGGAGTGGTCCACGTCCACCCACTGGTGCACGTGGTCCGGCTCCTTCCACGGCACCAGGGGATGGTCGGCGCTCAGCACGGCGGCACCGTTCGCGCCGTCCTCACCGCCGTGACCGTGGTTCATGCCGTTCGATCCGTACGGTTTGCGCACTCCGTAGGGGTTCGCCCAGTCGGAGCTGGTCATCCGTGGTGTCCTCCGGGGCTTGTGGGACGGCCGTTGCCGCGTATCCTCCGCAGCCACCACAGGGGCGCGGGGCGCAGCAGTTCCCCCACGTCCCGTGTCTGCCGGTCCAAGGTGGTGCGCACGGCACTCGCCTCGCTCTTTCTCTCGTGCGGTCCCAGGAGTCGCCCGTCCCGGCTGCCCGGCAGTGCCTCCGCCAGAGGCAGACGGTCGGCCAGCCGGCGGGCCGCTTCGCTGCGCGGAGCCGGGCCGGGCACCAGGGCCAGCAGGCCGGAGAGCGCCTCCCTGGCCCGGAGCGCCTCGGCGTGGTCCGCATCGGGATCCTGCTCGTACGCCGCGAGATACAGCCATGCGATCCTCCGGAATTCCCGCACCGCCGCCGCCAGTTGCCGGCTGCGCGTGCGCCGCTCCGCCGAGATCCGTTCCGTCATCTGCCCGACGAGGGTGAGCGCGGCTCCCGCCACGAGCAGGTACGCCCCGTCGAGGAAGCCGCTCTGACCTGAGCCGCCCTGGTCCGCCGACGCCCCCGGCGGATCGCCCGCGGCGGCCAGCAGCGCGTCGCAGACCCGCTCGAAGTCGCCCCGGTGCCGCTCGGCCCACTCGTCCAGCGACAGCACGCCGCCCTTCCGCCCGGGAACCTCGACGGCCTCGACACCGCCGCCGGTCCCCGGGGGCCGCCGCACCACACCGATCCGCAGCGCCGCGTCCCTGAGCTCGCCCCGGTGCTCGCCGGCCAGGCAGTACACCAGCCGGACATCGCTCCTGCCGGTGTCCGCGACGGCCGGCCCGGCGGTGACGGGAAGCAGCAGCAGGGCGAGGGCCGGGACGCCGAGCACAGCACGCCGCCCGCCTCCGCTCCCTCTCCGTTCGCCCATCCGGCCTCCCCGTGCCCCCTGGCCGCGGCCGCGTCCGGCCGCCGCACACCATCCGGTTACGCGGAGGACCGCAGTCCGTCGGCCGTGGCCGGAGGTGCCGGCGGCCCGTCGCCCTCGCCCGCCGGACGTCCGGGGAGACGCTCCAGCACGCCCCCGGGTTGCCGGTTCCTCCGGGACCTGTGGCGCGACCAGCAGCCGAACCCGATCTGTGCCCCGTAGTGCAGCAGGTTGACCGTCACCACGGCCGGGGCGACGATGCCGACCGTCTTCGGGAAGTCGCGTTCGAGGGTGAGGGCGAGCAGCACGGCCGTGAGGCCGTTCTGCTGGCCGATCCCCAGCAGGAACCGGTCCCTTCCCGACAGACCGCGGACGAAGAGGGGCATCAGCAGCACGGCCACCACCGCCTGCGCGACGAACGCCGTGGCACCGAGCAGCACCCCCGGGGCCGGCGACACTCCCTGGGCGACGAACAGCCCCAGCAGGGCGGTGGCGAGCAGGAAGGCACTGGAGACCGCCCGCGCGAGCGGCCGGGTGAACACCTTCGTACGCAGGAACAGCCCGGCGACGGCCACGGCGAGCATCAGCATGTTCGCGGCGGCGAGCACGAGCATGACCACGACCAGCAGTGCGGCGAGCGGCGTCGCCGGCCGCCGGGCCCCGCCGGCGTCGAGCTCCCGCCGGGCGGGCCACAGCCTGCCGCCCGCCCACCACAACAGCAGGGCACCGGCCAGCAGCAGCGCGTTGAGCGCCAGTCCGAGGGCGTAGCCGAGGGTGCCGCCGCCCACCACCGAGGGCGTGCCCGCGTGCCCGGCGGCCGTGTAGGCGTATCCGGCGACGTACAGCGTCAGCAGGACCGTCATCGGATCGTCGAACGACGCCCAAGCGGTGAGCAGGGACCGGGCGCGCTGCGACATGTGCCCGTCCCTGCTGAGCGCGGCCACCGACAGCGGGTCGATCTGCGCGACGACGATGCCGAGCACCAGGTACTCCGGGCGGTCGAAGGCCAGGACCATGACACCCGAGATGATGCCCGCCTTGAGGACCACCCCCAGGGTCACGGCCGCCACCACACCGCGCAGATCACGGCGCAGGTCGGCGAGGTCGATGCCGAACGTGCTGCCGTACAGGCCCACGGCGAGCAGCAGTCCGGTGGCGAAGACGTAGCCGGTGGTGCCGACCATGCGCGACGGATCCGTCACCAGGCCGATCACCGTCCCGAGGACCAGAGCGCCGAGCGCGCCGAGCAGGACGGCCGGAACCGCCTCCGGCAGTCTCGGCCGCCGGGCACGGTTGCGTCGGGACGTCTCCACTGGCTCCCCCCATCCCCCGGTGTTACGCCGCGAGCGTAGTCGGGCCGCCGGCACCTCGTGCGCTTTCTGGTACGGACGTGCAACCGCGAGAGCAATCAAGCGTAGGCGTCATCATCCGGACGGCGTAACGCCATTGCCAGCCGTTCCCTTGCACGATGCCCGGCGACGGCTGCCGTTGAACGCTCTTCACCCCTGGGGCGGAACCACGGCAGCGCGGCCGGTGCGCCCCGTGTCCGCCCCGCCGCCCTGGGCGGGCTCTCGACGCCGTTCCGTCCGTCGGCCGTGCGCCCCCCGCCCCGGCCGGACTTCGGCGTGAACGAGTGGATGGCGGCGCACGCGCGGGCGGGCCGCACACGGCAGTTCGACCCGCATGCGTCATCGGACGCACGCGCGCCATGGCCGACGGCACATGGCGTGGTCGAGGACGTCACCCACCCCCCGATGAGGCGACGTCCTCGACCGCTCCCCCGGCGCCGGACTGTGGCTCAGGTGTCCGCGCGGGTCAGTGCCGTCACCAGCACATCACCGCCGTCTCGCCGGAACCCCAGGCGGAGTACAGGCGTACGCGGACGAAATAACGGCGGCCCTTGACGAGCCGGGCGCTGATCGTGGCGTTGTGCGGAGTTCCCCCGTCGTCCTGCCCGGCGAGGTAGCGGGGTTCCCCGTCCCGCTCCTCGAAGACCACGACGACGGTGTCGCTGTCGCCGAAGGTGCCCAGGGTGTACGTGCGGGTCTCCGGCGGGTCGACGACGAAGTCGGCCTGCTCGCCGGGCCCGAGACCGAGCGGTGCCGAGCGGAACGGCACCAGCGCGGACGGACCCGGCCGATCCGCCGGCGGATACCAGCGGAGCACGAACTCCTTGTCGGCGGCGGACAGGGTGCCGGGCGGGTTCAGACCCGCGCGGTACTGCTCCGGCTCCAGGACCAGCCCCGACGAGAACGGATACTCCATGATCGACTGCGGGTCCCAGACGGAGCCGTTGACCTCGTCCGGGTCGAGCTTGCGCAGGATGTTGTAGTGCGTCCGCTCCCGGCTCCAGTGGTTGGGCGGGCCCGCCAGTTCGGCGTACACGGCCTCGTCGTCCCAGTGGATGCCGGCGAACGGGCTCTGGTGCTCGTGCAGCATGCCGAGCGCGTGCCCGATCTCGTGCAGGGCCGTCCCGCGCTCCCCGGGCGCGGTCAGGTCCCAGCCGAAGTTCATGGTGCGCTCGTGCCGGCCGGCCTGCAGCGCGTCCCGGCCCACCGCCGACCAGGAGCCGGCGCCGAGCTGGAACCCGATGCGCAGTTCTGCCTCCGAGCGGTCGTCGACCTCGGCGAAGGCGATCCCGATGCCGAGGTCCTGCCACTGCGTGAAGCACTCGCGCACCACGTCCCGCTGCTCCTCGGCACCGGCCCACGGCACCCGTCGCGTCATCCCCCTCCCCGGCACGGGGATGACGGACGCGTCGGTGTCACGGTCGAAGAAGCAGTAGTGCAGAACCGTGCCGTTGACCCACATCCGCCGCCCGCTCGCGAGCGCGCTCAGCCGCTCGGCCGCCAGCCCCGGTGCGAAGGCGGGCGCCGGCGCCTGTGCCAGCGAGCAGTAGCGTGCGGTCATGGCCACAGCCTGCCCCGCGGCCGGTCCCGGGCGCCTGAGTCGGGGGCTACTCAAGTCGCCCTGTATCAGAAGTGAGTAGCCGCGCTCATGTCTGTGTGACGACTTACGAGAGGGACGCGACGACGCTGGAGCTGCCCTGGCCGTTCGCCGGGCGGGAGGACGAACTGGAGCTGGTCCGCCGGTCCCTGGCCGGCGGGCGCCGCGGCATCGTGGTGACGGGCCCGGCGGGCTGTGGCAAGACCCGCCTCGTCACCGAGGCGATCCGCGGCTCCGACTGCGCCCGGGCGGCGGGTACGCCCGAGGGCCGGGCGATGCCCTTCGCCGCGTTCGCCCATCTGCTGCCCGAGTCGGTCACCCTGCACCGCGCCGTCCAGCTCCTGTCCGGCCTGCGCACGCTGCTGGTGGACGACGCGCACCTCCTCGACGACGCCTCCGCCGCCCTGGTCCACCAGCTCGCCGTGCACGGCCGCACCCGCCTGCTGGTCGTCGCGACCGACGGCACCCCGGTGCCGGGCGCGATCTCCCGGCTGTGGACCGGTGAGCTCCTGCCGCGTCTGGCTCTGGAACGGCTGCCCGGGGAGGAGACCGCGCAGCTGCTCACCGCCGGGGCCGGCCCTATCGAACCGCTCACCGTCAACCGTTTGCGGCGCCTGAGCCGGGGCGACCTGCGGCTGCTGCGGGACCTGCTCGGGGCGGTGCGGGGGCGGCTCACCCTCGTCCCGGACACCGGCGAACGGGCGTGGCGGGGCCCGGTGCCACTGACCACGGCCGTCCGCGAGCGCACCGCCCACGTCCTCGGCCGCACCTGCCCGCTCGAACGGGAGGCCCTCGACCGCCTCGCCTTCGCCGAGCCTCTGTCGCCGGCGCTGGACGATCTGGACCTCGGGGCCCTCGAAGTCCTGGAAACCGAGGGCCTGATCGAGGTCGACGACCTGGGCGGGGTCCGCCTGGCACACCCCCTCCACGGCCCGGTGCTCAGAGCCGCGGCGGGCCGGCTGCGGGCGCGCCGGCTGTCGCGGACGCCGGACGCGTACGCCGCCGCCCTCGACGCCGAGTCGGCCGCACTGGCCCGCCGGATCGACCAGGACGACGTACGGGCGATGCCCACACCGGTGGGGGAGTGGCTGGTCGCCGAGGGCGGCCCGCTGCCCGGCCGGTACGCCGCCGTACGTGCCCGGTTCGCCAGGCTGCGCGGGGAGCTGAGGGACGCGGCGGCCTGGGCGCGGGAGGGCCTCCGGGACGACCCCGAGGACGTGGCGTGCCGGGCGGAACTCGCCTGCGCCTGCGCACCGGTGGACCCCCGCGGGGACCTGGACCTCGACGCCCTCGCCGAGCCCTACGACGCCGTCCGTCTCGGCGCCCCCGAAAAGGTCATCGACCGGCTGACCGGCGTGTTCGCCCGGCACGCCGACGCGCTCACCCGTGCCGACGGGCCGGCCCTGGACGAGGTGGCCGAGGAACTGGAGCGGCGCGGTTTCACGCTGTTCGCCGCGGAGGCGCACGCCCAGGCCGTGCGCGCCCACCGCGATCCGAGCGCCGCCCGGCACTCCCGCACCCGGGCCGTCGCCCTGGCCCGGCGCTGCCAGGGCGCCCGCACACCCGCCCTGTCCGGGCTGGTCCTCGGCGAACTCACCGCCCGGCAACGGCAGATCGTCACGCTCGCGGCCGCGGGCCTGAGCAACCGGCAGATCGCCGAACGCCTCACCCTGTCCATCCGGACCGTCGGCAACCACCTGTACAGCGCCTACGCCCGGCTCGGCGCGAGCGACCGCGGCGCCCTGCCCTGGCTGTCGGAAGTCCCGGAGGCCCAGCCGGCCTAGGGGCCGCTCATGGACCGGCGGCCTGACCCGAACAGGGGACGGGTCAGGCCGCCCCGAACGCGGAGAACGCCCAGCCCGTGGCCTGGTGCAGCGCGTCGCCCGGCAGGGCGGCCCGGGCGTCGCGCAGCGCCTCCGCCAGCGACAGGCCGACCCCGAGGCCCTTGTGCAGGGCGAGCATCAGCGGCACCACCGCGGCGTCGTTGACGGGCGCGCTGCACGCCACCACCCCGGCCGTGCCGAGCGGCAGCAGCGCGGTGACCAGACCGAGCAGTTCGTCGGCGCCGACGGAGGCGAGGAGGGCGGTGTCGCAGCAGGACAGGATGATCCGGTAGGGGCTGCGGTCGAGGCGCTCGAAGTCGTGCACGACGATCGGGCCGTCGGCCATCCGCAGGGCGGAGAACAGCGGGCTGTCCGCGCGGAACGTGCCGTGCGCGGCGATGTGCGCCAGCGCGGCCCCGTCCAGCTCCTCCAGCACGCGCGGCACCCGCGCCTCGTCGCACTCCAGGACCGTCGCGCAGGCGTACCGGTCGGCCAGTTCGGGCACCTCGGCGCCGCCCGTCGCCAGACCCGGGCCGCGCACCAGCACATGGCGGCCGTCCGGGGGCGGCGCCGTCTCCCGGGCACGCAGCCAACTGCCCGCCGACGGCGACACGCTGAGCACCCGTTCGCGCAGCGACGGCAGCAGCGCCCACGGCACCCGGTGCAGCCGCCCCGGCGGCACGATCACCACCGGGCCGCCGCCCAGATGCGCCGCGGCCGGTCCGAGCAGCAGCTCCTCCAGCCGCCGCCCAGCGGCCTCCACCACCGCAAGCCGCGCCTCGGCCCCGGGGTGCGCCAGCCGCCGCAGTCCCGCCTGTACGTGCTCGGCCTCGGTCTCCGCGTCGGCCAGCAGCCCCGCCTCGAACCTGCGCACCCGCCCCTGCCCGCACAGCAGCACCTGCACGCGCCCGTCGAGCACGGCGAGTTCCACCAGCCGTACCTCGTCCCCCAGCCGCTCCAGCAGACGGCCGACGTCGAAGCGGTCGCCGCCCTCGGGGGCCTCGCCACGCATGTGCAGGGTCCGGGAGCGGATCTGCCGCTCCAGCCGCCGCTGTTCACGCTCCAGCGCCGGAACCGGCCGGCCCTCCATCCGGGCGGCGTCCGCCCGCGAGGCGATCTCGCGGAAGGCGGTCATGCCGCTGAGCAGCTCCGGGTCGGCGGGCGGCCGGGTCGGCGGGGTGGACAGCACCGTGGCCCGCCAGCGCTCGCTCCACACCAGCAGCCGCCGTGGCCCGCCGGAGACCAGGCTGGCCCGCTGCGCCAACGCCGCCAGTTCCGCGCCCTGTTCGGTGGCGCGGGCCCGCAGTTCCGAGGCACCCAGCGTCATCCGGTGGTCGTCGAGCACGTCCAGGCCGCGCCGGCACGCCTCCAGCACACCCCGGGTCGACCCGGCGGCCCGGGCCCGCAGTGCCTGTGCCGCCCAGCCCGTCATCCGCGCCAGCGGCGGGCCGGCTCGTCTGCTGCGGGCGGCGACGGCCAGATGCCGTTCGGCGTCCGCCGTCCAGCCCAGGCCCAGCGCGATCCGGCCCGCCAGCAGCGACGCCTCCGGCGCGGCCGGCGCGCCGAAGGCGGCCAGCTTCTCGGCCACCGCGGCGGCGTCGGCGACCAGCCGCCCCGAGCCGCGCCCGGCCGCGTGCCGCGCCTCGATCAGCACCAGCCGGGCGTGCGTCTCCCACCAGGTGCGCCGCTGCCCGGCGAACAGCCGCACCGCGAGGGCCGCCCGGGCGATCGCCGTGTGCGGGTCCCCGGCCAGCCGTGCGGCCCGCGCGGCGGCCAGCAGCAGCTCCGCCTTGCGGGTGGACTGCCCGCCGATCCCGTCCAGCCTCCCGATCGCCGCGTCCGCCTCGGCCAGCGCCTCGGGAGCCAGCCCGGCCGCCATCAGCACCTCGCAGCGCCGGATGTTCAGCATGAACGTCGGTGTACCGAGCCGGGCGTACCGCTCCTCCGCCTCGTCGAGCAGCCGCAGCGCCGCCGGCACGTCACCGGACCGGAACGCGGCGAGCCCCCGGCTCTCCACCGCGTCGGCCTTGTCGTGCTCCTGGCCCGTGGTGTCCCACAGCGCCTCGGCCGCGGTGAAGTCCGCCTCGGCCCGCTCCACCGCCCCCAGCGCCAGGTGGACGGTCGCCCGCAGGGTCAGCGCCCGCGCCGTCCAGATCACGTCCTCGGCCTGCCGCAGCACGGGAATCGCCCGGCGCACGTCCTCCAGCGCCTCGCGATGGTGACCGAGCACCCACCACACGTACGCCCGCCGGTACAGCACCCGCGCCCGCGTGTGCCCGCCGCCCCGCGCGACCCCCCGCTCGAACGCCGCCAGGCCCTCCCGGGTACGGCCCGCGTGCACCAGCGCCACGCCCAGGGTGGCCAGCACGTCCGCCTCACGGTCGGCCGAGTCCGCCCGCGCCGCGTACTCCCGGGCCCGCCGCAGGTGGTTCAGCGCGAGCCGCAGATCACCGAAGTCCCGCTGCCAGATGCCGATCACCTGGTGGGCGACGGACGCGTGCAGCGGGGAGGGACCGGCGTCGAGCAGCGCCCGGGCCCTCGTGAGAGCCTCGCCCGGGTCGGCGAACACCATCGGCAGCAGTTCCTGCACCGAATCGCTTCCCGCTGTCACTCCTCGGATGGTAGTGGCCCCCGAACCGCGCCACACAGGTTTGGCGCTGTATCAAAAGACCGCCCGGTGGCTCTTGTCGACGAGTACCGACGACCGTTCGCCGCACCGACCGACGCCGTCGCCCAGTGGGAGGACCCGCATGGCACCTCAGCGATTCCACGAGCAGTTCGATCAGATCCAGCGCTCGATGCCGGACGTCCCCCTGGCGATGGGACCGGACGACTCGGCCGAGTTCATGTACGAGAAGGGCGTCGTCCTCGTCCGCGACGGCGAGGAGGCCCGGATCGTCGAGGACACCGTACGGGCGCACTTCACGGCGGCACCCGACCTCGACCAGGACCAGGTCCGCCGGGCCGGTCCGCAGAGCAACCGCAGCGGCGTGACCCGGATCCGGGTCGGCGACCCCGGCGAGGGAAGCCGGGGGACGGACCGGGCCGTCGCGCAGGCGCTGCGGGCCGTGCGCGAGCGCGAGGCCCGGGCCGGGCACCGGATGGTCGCCCGCAACCACGTGGTGCACATCGCGGTCAACGCCTGCCCCGGCGACGAACCCGTTCCCGTCCCGGTGAGCGAGCCGCCCAACCCGGCCGCCGCGGACACGGCGTACGACCCGGACAGCGCCGTCGGCGTCCTCGTCGTCGACACCGGCCTCACGCACGACTACCGCTCCTGCGCACTCCTCGCCCACACCGACGGCGACGCCCAGGTCCAGGAGTGCGACGAGCAGGGGATCCTCCAGCAGTACGTCGGGCACGGCACGTTCATCGCCGGGCTCGTCGCCGCCGTCGCGCCCAGCACCGACATCACCGTGCGCGGCAGCCTCAACGACGCGGGCGCCATCCTGGAGTCGGAGTTCGGCGAGAAGCTCTTCGAGGCCGTCGACGCCGGTGGCTGGCCCGACGTCCTCAGCCTCTCCGCCGGCACCTCCAACGGCCGCACCGACGGCCTGCTCGGCGTGGAGAACTTCATGCGGGAACTGCGCGAGCAGCGCACCCTGCTGGTCGCCGCCGCCGGCAACAACGGCAGCGCCACCCCTTTCTGGCCCGCCGCCTACGCCGACCTGCCCGGCTGGGAGGACTCCGTGCTGTCCGTCGGTGCGCTGCGCAGCGACGGCGAGTCCGGCGCCTGCTTCACCAACCACGGCCCGTGGGTGAAGGTCTACGCCCCCGGCGAGCGCCTCACCAGTGCCCTCACCGGCTTCGAGACGCCCGTCCCGTACGTCTACCAGCACTCCACGTACGACGCCTGCCGCTACGGCTTCACCTACGGCTGTACCTGCCGGCACCCCCGCCACACCGGCGTGCTGAGCGACGAGAGCGCCGCCGCCAAGCCCGACCAGGTGATGTTCGAGGGGTACGCGCAGTGGAGCGGCACGTCCTTCGCCACCCCCGTGACCGCCGGCCTGGTCGCCGCCCACATGACGGCGCACCAGGAGACCGACCCGCGCGCGGCCCGGCGGCAACTGCTCGCCGCCGGCACCGGGTTCGCGGACATGCGCGGGGCACAGGTGCCCGCGCTGCGCCCGCCCACCTGGCGCCCTGTCCCGGTCGTGCGCCTCGGCCCCGGGCTGTGAGGGCCGAAGCCGCCCCCTCCACGGCGTACGATGACGTGCCGTACTCGAGGGGTGGGGCTGCCGTGGACCGTACTGATGCCGGCGCGCTCGTCCAGGCCGCCGCCGACGGCGACGCGGCGGCCTGGAAGGCGCTCGTGGAAGGGCTGAGCCCCTTGGTGTGGTCCGTGGTGCGGGCCCACCGGCTGTCCGACGCGGACGCCCACGAGGTGTACCAGACCGCCTGGTTCCGCTTCGCCCAGCACCTCGGCCGGATCAGGGAACCCGGCAAGGCGGGCGCATGGCTGGCGAGCACCGCGCGCCACGAGTGCCTGAAGGTCATCCGGAGCTCCCAACGGCTGACCCTGACGGACGATCCGCAGCTCCTGGACCGGGTCAGCGAGGACGGCACGCCGGAACAGTCGCTGCTCGACTCCGAGGAGGCCGCCGCCCAGAGCGAACGCGTACGGCGGTTGTGGCAGGAGTTCGAGGAACTGGGCGAGCGGTGCCGGCAGTTGCTGCGGGTGCTCATGGCCACGCCGCCGCCCAGCTACCAGGACGTGTCCGCCGCGCTCGGGATCGCGGTGGGCAGCATCGGGCCGCTGCGCCAGCGCTGTCTGCGGCGCCTGCGGGCCCGGCTCGAAGCGCGGGGGGCGATGTGAGCGACATGAACGACGACGTGTTCGACGAAGATGCCTGGGACGAGGGCGACTTCGACGCCGGGCCGCTGGAGGAGGAGCTCCGGCGGGCCGCCGCCGTCCTGGACCCCGTGCCGCCGGAACTCCAGCAGATCGCCGTCGACGCCTACGCGCTGCACGACCTGGACGCCCGCGTCGCGGAACTCACCTTCGACTCGCTGGTCGACGCCCTCCCGGTCCGGGGAGCAGGTGACGCGCCCCGGATGCTGACCTTCCGGGCGGGCGGGGTGACCGTCGACGTGGAGGTGACCGGCCACGGGCTGACGGGCCAGGTGCTGCCGCCGCAGCCGGCCCGGATCGAGGTCCTGTGCGGACCACGCCCCGGCACCTCGCTCACGGCCGACGACCTGGGCCGCTTCACCGCCGCCGCACCGCCGCCCGGCCCGTTCGCCCTGCGGCTGCGGACCGGCGGGGACGTGGTGGTGACGGAGTGGCTGCGGGCCTAGGACGAACCACGGGGCGGCGCCTGGCCGGTCAGCCGGACACGGCGTCGACCAGGCGGGCCAGCGCGGCGGCCAGCCGTTCCAGACCGGGACCGGCGGGACCGCCCGGCTCGGTCATGTAGGTGTCCCGGCGGATCTCCACCATGAGCGCCTCGACCCGCCGGTCGGTCCCGTAGAACTCCAGCGGCACATACGCCCCGCTGAACGGGCTGTCGAGCTCCGTCTCCGCGAAGGCCTGCCGCGCGGCGTCCAGCAGCCCGGGAGAGGTGTGGAAGGGGTCGGTGCCGAGACACACCGGCGGCCGGGCGCCCTGCCCGTGCAGCTCGTACGGCAGCCGGGCCCGGGGGTACGAGTGCACGTCGATGATCACCGCCCGCCCGGTGGCCGCCAGCCGGTCCGCCACAGCCTGTGTCATCGCCCGCGCGTACGGCAGGAAGTACCGTGCGACGAGCGGACCGGCCTCGACGTCCTCGGACCGCAGCACACCGCCGTGCGTGGTCCGGGTGTAGACCGCGCCCATGCCGACGGCCCGCATCTCCTCGCGTTCGTCGGGGAAGCGCTCGGGGTCGACGACCAGCCGCGACAGCCGGTTGACGAACCGCCACGGGACGACGCCGGCCGTCCGGGCCGCCGCCTCGGCGATCTGAGCCGTGTGCGCGTCGGTGATGTGGTCCAGCTCCCGCGCGAGCTCCTCGTCGCCGAGCACGATGTCCGCCCGTACGGACGGCGGTATCTCCCGCGCGGAGTGCGGGACGTGCAGGATCACGGGGGAGTGCCCGGCGCCGGGCAGGACGTCGAAGGACTGGGCATCGTCGGTCACTCGGCGGCTCCACGGGACGTGGTCGGGGGGGCTTCGCTCGAAAGCCCCGCCTCTTCGAACATAACTCCGCCCCGGCCGGGCGGTGCGCCGGCCGGGGCGGAGCGGATGGACCGATGGGCCCGGGGCGTCAGCTCAGGGACGCCAGCGCCTCGTTCCACGTGGCGGACGGGCGCATGACCTCGGCGGCCTTCGCCGGGTCGGGCTGGTAGTAGCCGCCGATGTCGGCCGGCTTGCCCTGGACGGCGGCCAGCTCTTCGACGATCTTCTGCTCGTTGGCGGCGAGCGTCTCGGCGATCGGGGCGAACGCCTTCGCCAGGTCCGCGTCGTCGGTCTGCTGGGCCAGCTCCTGCGCCCAGTACAGGGACAGGTAGAAGTGGCTGCCGCGGTTGTCGATGCCGCCGACGCGCCGGGCCGGGGACTTGTCCTCGTTGAGGAAGGTCGCCGTGGCGCGGTCGAGGGTGTCGGCGAGCACCTGGGCGCGGGCGTTGCCCGTCACCTTCGCGTACTGCTCGAGGGACGGCACGAGGGCGAAGAACTCACCCAGGGAGTCCCAGCGCAGGTAGTTCTCCTTGACCAGCTGCTGCACGTGCTTCGGCGCGGAGCCGCCCGCACCCGTCTCGAAGAGGCCGCCGCCCGCCATCAGCGGGACGACCGACAGCATCTTGGCGCTGGTGCCCAGCTCCAGGATCGGGAACAGGTCGGTCAGGTAGTCGCGCAGCACGTTGCCGGTCACCGAGATGGTGTTCTCGCCGCGGCGGATGCGCTCCACCGACAGCTTCGTGGCCTCGACCGGGTTCAGGATCCGGATGTCCAGGCCCTCGGTGTCGTGCTCCGGGAGGTACTGCTCGACCTTGGCGATCAGGTTGGCGTCGTGCGCGCGGGTCTCGTCCAGCCAGAACACCGCCGGGTCGCCGGTGGCGCGGGCGCGGGTGACGGCCAGCTTCACCCAGTCCCTGATCGGCGCGTCCTTGGTCTGGCAGGCGCGGAAGATGTCACCGGCCGAGACCGTCTGCTCGATGAGCGCGGTGCCGTGTCCGTCGACCAGGCGGACCGTGCCCGTGGTGGCGATCTCGAAGGTCTTGTCGTGGCTGCCGTACTCCTCGGCCTTCTGGGCCATGAGGCCGACGTTCGGCACCGTGCCCATGGTGGACGGGTCGAAGGCGCCGTTGGCCTTGCAGTCCTCGATCACGGCCTGGTAGACGCCCGCGTAGGAGGAGTCCGGGATGACCGCGAGGGCGTCGTGCTCCTGCCCGTCCGGACCCCACATGTGGCCGGAGGTGCGGATCATGGCCGGCATGGAGGCGTCGATGATGACGTCGGAGGGCACGTGCAGGTTGGTGATGCCCTTGTCGGAGTCGACCATCGCCAGCTCCGGGCCCTCGGTGAGCTCGGCGTCGAAGGACGCCTTGATCTCGGCGCCCTCCGGCAGGGAGTCGAGGCCCTTGTAGATGCCGCCCAGACCGTCGTTCGGGGTCAGGCCGGCCGCGGCGAGCTTGTCGCCGTACTTCGCGAACGTCTTCGGGAAGAAGGCGCGCACCACGTGACCGAAGACGATCGGGTCGGAGACCTTCATCATCGTGGCCTTCAGGTGCACCGAGAACAGCACGCCCTGGGCCTTGGCCTCGGCGACCTGCGCGGCCAGGAACTCGCGCAGCGCGGCGACCCGCATCACGGAGGCGTCGACGACCTCGCCCTGCTGGACGGGTACGGACTCGCGCAGCACGGTGGTGGTGCCGTCGTCGCCGACGAGCTCGATGCGCAGCGCGCCGTCCTCGGCGATCACCACGGACTTCTCGGTGGAGCGGAAGTCGTTCTGGCCCATGGTCGCCACGCTCGTCTTGGAGTCGGCGGACCAGGCGCCCATGCGGTGCGGGTGGGACTTGGCGTAGTTCTTGACCGACGCGGGGGCGCGGCGGTCCGAGTTGCCCTCACGCAGGACGGGGTTCACGGCGGAGCCCTTGACCTTGTCGTAGCGGGCGCGGATCTCGCGCTCCTCGTCGGTCTTCGGGTCGTCCGGGTAGTCCGGCAGCGCGTAGCCCTGGCCCTGGAGCTCGGCGATGGCGGCCTTGAGCTGCGGGATCGACGCCGAGATGTTCGGCAGCTTGATGATGTTGGCCGCGGGCGTCTTGGCCAGCCGGCCGAGCTCCGCGAGCGCGTCCGGGATGCGCTGGTCCTCGGTGAGGTACTCCGGGAACAGGGCGATGATGCGCCCGGCCAGCGAGATGTCGCGGGTTTCGACGGCGACACCCGCCTGCGAGGCGTACGCCTGGACCACCGGCAGGAAGGAATACGTCGCCAGGGCCGGGGCCTCGTCAGTGTGCGTATAGATGATGGTCGAGTCAGTCACCGGGTGCTCCGCTCCACGTCTGCAACATTGCTCGACATCAAGATATCTCCTGATCGACCTCGTCTCGACAGGGGTCCGTGCCCAGTTTCACGCCACCGATCACCCCGGGGTCCGTCTCCCGGGGGCAGCGCGGCGCGTGGCCGCCCTCCGACTGCCCCGGTCGGCGCGGCGGCGGCCCCGGCCGAAGACCGGCAGCTCCCGGCGAGCCCGCCCTCTCCGGCCCACAGCCGCGTCGCCCCGCCACCGCGCCCGCGCTTTGGCTTCCCGTGAACACCCGGGGCATGGATCCGGCGGGCCGCTGAGCGTCGCGTGGCTCCGGCCGGAAGGCCTGCCGCTCTTGGAGAGCTCGTCTTCTGCGGCTCGCAGTCGCGTCGGCCCGCCGCCTTCGCCTGCGCGTCGGCTTCCGGCGAACGCCCAGGGCATGGATGCGGCGGGCCGTTGTGCCGTCGCGGCGTGGCTCCGGCCGGAAGGCCTGTCGCTCTGGGCCAGCCTCTCTTCTCCGGCCCGCAGTCGCCTCGGTCGCCCGGCCACCCCCGCCGCCTTCGCCTGCGCGTCGGCTTCCGGCGAACGCCCCTGTCATGGTTCCGGCGGCCGCTGTGCGTCGGCGGCTCGCTCCGGTGCGCCCGGTATCCGACCGGCGAGCGGAGCGCCTGCGCACACCGTTCGGCCTCGCCGGTCACCGCCAGGGTGGTGCAGATCACGTCGGCCGACCCGAGGGCGTCGCAGCGGCGCTCAGCGAGGCCTCAGTCGAGCCGGGCCGAGGTGAGCTCGTTCGGCTCGATCTCGCCGGTCCGCTGCTGGGGGATGACGACCCCGCCCTGTTGGAGCGCCACCGTCCGGGCCGGGGCGGGGATGCGGATGCCCTCCGCGCGGTAGCGCTTGTGCAGCCGCTTGATGAACTCGTGCTTGATCCGGTACTGGTCGCTGAACTCGCCGACGCCCAGGATCACCGTGAAGCCGATGCGGGAGTCGCCGAAGGTGTGGAACCGGATGATCGGCTCGTGGTCCGGCACGGCGCCCTCGACCTCGGCCATGGTCTCGGCGATGACCTCGTTGGTCACCCGCTCCACGTGCTCCAGGTCGCTGTCGTACGCCACCCCGACCTGGACCAGGATGGTCAGCTGCTCCTCCGGCCGCATGAAGTTGGTCATGTTCGCCTTGGCGAGCTGGCCGTTGGGGATCACGACGAGGTTGTTGGACAGGTTGCGGATCGTCGTCTGCCGCCAGTTGATGTCCTCGACGTAACCCTCCTCACCACTGCTGAGACGGATGTAGTCACCGGGCTGGACGGTCTTGGACGCGAGGATGTGGATGCCCGCGAAGAGGTTGGCGAGGGTGTCCTGGAGCGCCAGCGCGACCGCCAGACCGCCCACCCCCAGGGCGGTGAGCATCGGGGCTATGGAGATCCCCAGCGTCTGGAGCACCACCAGGAAGCCGATGGCCAGGACCAGGATCCGGGTGATGTTGACGAAGATCGTGGCCGAGCCGGCGACCCCGGAGCGGGACTGGGTGACCGTGCGCACCAGGCCGGCAACCACCCGCGCCGCCGACACCGTCGCCACGAAGATGAGCAGCACCGTCAGCACCTGGTTGGTGTGGTGCTGCACCGTCCGGGTCAGCGGCAGCACCGCCGCCGCGCCCGCCACGCCACCCACCACCGCGGCCCACGGCAGCACGGCCCGCAGCGCGTGCACGATGACGTCGTCCCCGCTCCAGCGGGTGCGGTCGGCGTGCCCGCCCAGCCAGCGCAGCAGCAGGCGCAGCGCGAAGGCCGCCAGCAGGCCCGACGCCAGGGCGATGCCGGCGAAGACCAGATCGTCCGCGGTGAGCGCCCGGTTCACCTGACACCTCCGGGAAGAAGAACTGCGGCGAACGCCGTTGCCCGCCGCCTGATGTGAAGTTTCGTCACGTCGTCACCTGTTCGTCCTGCGGGATGTTCCGTCGTGCCCGGCCACCCTGACCTGCGGTCGGCACGACCGTTCATCCTGCCGCATTCCGTACGGGGTTTCGTACCGGGGAACGGGCCATACCCGGGCGTTCCCGGCCGGGCACTTCGGGGCCTGTCGGGCGGTCAGATGACCTTCAGCCGTACCAGCGCCCCGAGCGTCAGCGCGCCCGGCAGCAGGGGCAGCCAGACCGTGATGACGCGGAAGGCCAGGACCACGGCCGTGGCCACCGCGGCCGGGCCGCCCGCCGCCACCAGCGCCACGACCAGCGCCGCCTCCACCGAGCCGATCCCGCCCGGGGTGGGGACCAGCGCGACGGCGACCGTCGCCGCGAGGTAGGCCACCGCCATGTGCGCGGGCGGCACGTCCAGGCCCATCGCCTGGCCCACCAGTACCAGTACGGCCGCCTGCAACGCGGGGAAGGCGAAGGCCCCGCCCCACAGGGCCAGGGCCCGGGCCGGGCGGGTGTGCACCGAGCGGGCCTCGCCGAGCGCCGTCCGCAGGAAGGACAGCACGGCCGAGCGCACCCGCGGGACCAGGACCGGCACGGCCACCGCGATGACGAGCACCACACCGGCACCGGCCAGCAGCGGGCCGAACGCCGTCTCCGGGACCAGCGTGCCGAGCCGCAGCGCGCCGGGGAACGCGACGAGCAGGGCACCCAGCAGGGCCACCCGGCCGACGCTCTCCGCCAGCAGATACAGCGCGAGAGCCGCCGACGAACGGGCGAGCGGCAGCCCGCACACCGTCATGAACCGCAGGTTGACCGCGCTCGCGCCCAGCCCGGTCGGCAGCAGGTGGTTGGCCGCGCCCGCCGCGAACTGCGTGGCCAGCAGCCGCCGTCGGGGCAGCCGCTCGACGACCGCGCCCTGCCGGGTGCAGGCGGCGGCCACCCAGGTGAGACAGGTCGTGCCGGCCGCGGCCAGCAGCCACGGAAATTCGGCGTTGCCCAGATGCGCGAAACCCTCGGCGAGTACCGACCGGTGTCGCACCGCGACCACGGTGACCAGCAGGAGCGGAAGCAGACACAGGATCTGACGCAGGCGGCGGACCGGGACGCGACGGGGAAGTCGTCCCGGGCGGACTTCGGGGAGTTGTACCGCTGTCACGTCCGCAGAGGCTTCCCACGCCCCGCCAACGGCGGGTTGCGGACGGGCGGACGGCGTCTTACGTACGGGGAGCGGCTGGGAGGAGAGCGTCATCGGGGCCTTTGCGGGGGGACGGGAAGAGGGGGATCGGGCCGATTGTGCGGGATGTCGGGGCGATGTGCGAGCGCCTTGACCTCAAGATTGCTTGAGGTTCTACGGTCCTTCCCATGAGTATGGAGACCACAGCGTGGACACAACTGCACAGCGTCATGAACGCCCAGGAGGAACGCCGCCCCCTCGCCCGCGCCACCCTGCGCCGCATCGGCGTGTTCGCCCGCCCGCACCGGCGCCGCATCGCCTTCTTCGTCCTGCTGGGCGTGGGGACCGCCCTGCTCGCCGTGGCGACCCCCGTCCTGGCCGGGAGCGTCGTCGACGCGATCGTCTCGGACGGCACCGAGGGCACCGTCGTACGCCTGTCCCTGCTCATCGCGCTGATCGCGGTGGCGGAGGCGGCGCTCGGCATCCTCGGCCGGCGGCTGTCGGCGACGCTCGGCGAGCACCTCATCCTCGATCTGCGGACCGCCGTCTTCGACCATGTGCAGCGCATGCCGGTGGCGTTCTTCACACGCACTCGTACGGGCGCCCTCGTCTCCCGACTCAACAACGACGTCATCGGCGCCCAGCGCGCGTTCAGCAACACCCTGTCCGGAGTGGTCAGCAACCTCGTCACGCTGCTGCTCACCCTCGCCGTGATGCTCACGCTGTCCTGGCAGATCACCCTGCTGGCGCTGGTGCTGCTGCCGGTGTTCGTCATCCCCGCGCGGCGCATGGGCAGCCGTATGGCGCGCATGCAGCGGGAGGCGGCGACGCTGAACGCGGCGATGGGCACCCGCATGACCGAGCGCTTCTCCGCACCCGGCGCCACCCTGGTCAAGCTCTTCGGGCGCCCCGAGGAGGAGTCGGCGGAGTTCGCCGAACGCGCCCGCCGGGTCGCGGACATCGGCGTCCGGACGGCGACGGCCCAGGCCGCGTTCATCACCGCCCTCACCCTGGTCTCCGCCCTCGCCCTGGCCCTGGTCTACGGACTCGGCGGCACCCTCGCCCTGCGCGGCACGCTGGAGCCCGGCGCGGTCGTGTCGCTGGCGCTGCTCCTCACCCGGCTGTACGCGCCGCTGACCGCGCTCGCCGGGGCGCGGGTCGAGGTGATGAGCGCCCTCGTCAGCTTCGAGCGGGTCTTCGAGGTGCTCGACCTGAAGCCGCTCATCGAGGAGAAGCCGGACGCGCGCCGGGTGCCCGACGGGCCCGTGGCCGTCGAGTTCGACCACGTCCGCTTCGGCTACCCGTCCGCCGACAAGGTCTCCCTGGCCTCCCTGGAGGAGGTCGCCACGCTCGACGGGCGGGGCGGTGACGAGGTCCTGCACGGGATCTCCTTCCGCGCCGAACCGGGGCAGACCGTGGCGCTCGTCGGCTCCTCGGGTGCGGGCAAGTCGACCGTCGCGCAACTGCTGCCGCGCCTGTACGACGTCGACGAGGGCGCCGTCCGCGTCGGCGGCGTCGACGTCCGCGACCTGAGCGCGCGGTCCCTGCGGGAGACCCTCGGCATGGTCACCCAGGACGGGCACCTCTTCCACGACACCGTCCGCGCCAACCTCCTGCTGGCCCGCCCCACGGCCACGGAGAGCGATCTGTGGGACGCCCTGCGGCGGGCCCGTCTCGACGACCTCGTACGGTCCTTGCCCGACGGACTCGACACGGTGGTCGGCGAACGTGGCTACCGGCTCTCCGGCGGGGAACGCCAGCGCATGACCATCGCCCGGCTGCTGCTGGCCCGGCAGCGCGTCGTCATCCTCGACGAGGCCACCGCCCACCTCGACAACACCTCCGAGGCCGCCGTCCAGGAAGCGCTCGCCGAAGCCCTCGAAGGCCGCACGGCGGTCGTGATCGCCCACCGGCTCTCCACGGTCCGCACCGCCGACCAGATCCTGGTCGTCGAGGCCGGCCGGATCGTGGAAAGCGGCACGCACGAGGAACTCCTGGCGGCGGGAGGGCGGTACGCGGAGCTGTACCGGACCCAGTTCGGCGGGACGCAGAGCACGGCCGTGGACGGGGCGGCCGCGTAACACGCCCCGACCTGGGTGAACGGCTCCGGGCGCGCATCCGTACCCCTGACGAGTACTCCTGCCCGCGAGGGCAGGACAGTCCGCATCCGGAGAGGCGACGTGTCCCAGCAGCAACCGCACGCACGATCCAACCGCCGGCCCCTGTCCCGCTCCCCACGGCTGCGCGCCGCCGCGCCGGCCGTCGCGCTGGTCGTGCTCCCCCTGGTCACCGCCTGCGGTGGCGGTGACGACGCCACGCCGGCCGCCGCCGGCAGGACGGCGACGCCGAGCGGGTCCGCCGCTCCCCCCGCCGGAGTCGTCGCGCCGGCGAAGGTGGAGGTGATCGCCGGCCTGACCGGCTGCGAGGTGAAGATCCGCACGGAGGCCGACGAGTTGCGCGAGGGCGTGTGCCACACCGAGAAGGGGGACTACCTCATCACCACCTTCCCCGAGGAGAAGCTCAAGGAGACCTGGCTGGAGTCGGCCGGCGTGTACGGGGGCACGTACCTCGTCGGCATGCGCTGGGTGGTCAGCGCCAAGCCGGAGACGCTGGAGCCCCTCCGCGCGAAACTCGGCGGCACGATCCGGCAGTTGCGGGGCATCGGACCCGGCCCGAACGCCTCCTGACGTCACCGCGGCCCGAGCCGGCGGACGAGACCGGCGACCTGCTCGTCCTGCCGGGCGAGAAACGACTCGAAGGCACGGCCGGTCTCGAACACGTCTCTCCAGCCGTGCCGGCGGAGCTCGGCCCGCCACTGGCGGGAGTCGTGCAGCTCGGTCAGCGCCTCCACCCAGCGCCGCCGGTCGGTGTCGCTGATGCCGGGCGGGGCCACGATGCCCCGCCAGTTGTCGAAGACCAGGTCGATCCCCGAGGACTTCAAGGTCGGGACACCCGGCAGGACACCGACCGGTCGCTCACCGGTTACGGCCAGGACCCGCAGCCGGCCGCCGCGGATCTGGTCGAGGAACTCGCCGAACCCACTGGTGGCGATGTCGACCCTGCCCTCCAGCAGCGCGGGCAGCAGGTCGCCGCCCCCACCGTCGTACGGCACGTACGCGACCTTCCGCGGGTCGATGCCGACCGTTTGCGCCAGCCGCATCGGCAACAGGTGGTCGGGGCCGCCGACGGATGAGCCGCCGCCCACCCTGATGCTTCCCGGGTCCCTGCGCCAGGCGTCCACCAGCGCGCCGATCGTCCGGTACGGCGATTCCTTCCGGACGACGATCGCGCCGGACTCCTCGACGAGGCGTGCGATCGGGGTGGTTTCGGTGACGGTCACCTCGGACCCGGCCGCGTGCGCGGCGCCCACGACCCCGAGGCCCATCTGGAGGGCGAGATCGCCGTTGCCCTTCTCGTCGGCGAGACGCTTCAGGCCCACCGTGCCGCCGGCGCCGGGCAGATTGAACACCTGTACGTCGGAGGCGATCCCGGTCTCCTCCATGACCCGGGCCGCGGTACGGGCCGTGGTGTCGTAGCCGCCGCCAGGGGTGTTGGGCACCATGAGCCGCAGGTCCCGCGCGGGCCCGTCGCCCGGCCACCCACCGCACCCCCCGGCCGCCAGCAGGACCAGGGCGGCGCAGGCGCCGAGCACGGCGCGTGCGGGACGTCTCATGACACCTCACTTCCGGTTTTCCCTGGCCGGCGTCATGATTGTGCGACTCGGCACACGAGCCGCCCCACCTGTGTCGGCATTGAAGATTGAGTTCATTGTGGTCGCCACCTTTCGTCGCCATTCGCTCGCGGGCGAGATGCTGGTGCTCCAGCTCGCCATCGTCGTGGTGGTGCTGCTGGCGGTCGCCGCGGTCTCGCTCGCCCAGTCGCAGGCCACCTTCAACCGCGTCGAGGGGCGGCGGGTGAGCGCGCTGGCCGAACAGCTGGCCGCCAACCCCCTGGTGCGCAGCCAGCTGGTGCGTCCCGCGCCGGGGGAGACGCTCGCCCCGCTGGTGCACGCCACGCAGGCACAGTCCGGAGTGACCTCGGTGACGGTGGCCGACGCCTCCGGCCGGATCGTCAGCTCCACGAATCCCACGGTGGTCGGCGAGCGGCTGCCCCTGGAGCGCGGTGCCGAGCAGGCGCGGGGCTGGTCGGGGCAGCTGAGGCTGGACGGCAACCGCCAGCTGGCCGCCCAGGTCCCCGTCCTCGGGGCCACGGAGGAGAACCTCGGCCGGATCCTCGGCACAGTGATGATCGGCGAGGCCGACCCGACGGTGTGGCAGCGGCTCAACGGCGCCTCCTCGTACCTGCTCGCCTATCTGGGCATCGCCAGCGGGCTCGGCGTGGCCGGCTCCTGGCTGCTCGCGCGGCGGGTGAAGCGGCAGACCCTCGGGCTGGAGCCGGGGGAGATCGCGGGACTCGCCGAGCACCGGGAGGCGATGCTGTACGGGATCGCCGAGGGCGTCATCGCCCTGGACCCGCAGCACCGGCTCACCCTCGTCAACGACATGGGCCGCCGCCTGCTCGACCTGCCCGAGGACTGCGTCGGCCAGAGTCTGGACGGCCTGGGCATCGACGGACGGCTGCGCGACGTGCTGGCCGGCACCGCCGCCGGCAAGCGGGACGAGGTCGTCGTCCGCCACGGCCGGGTCCTGGTGATGAACCGGATGACCGTCACCAAGGACGGCCGGCTCCTCGGCTCGGTCACCACCCTGCGCGACCGCACCGAACTGGCCCGGCTGGAGCGGGAGATCGGTTCCTTCCGCAGTTCCTCGGAGCTGCTGCGGGCGCAGGCGCACGAGTTCGCCAACCAGCTGCACACCATCTCCGGGCTGATCCAGATCGGCGAGCAGGACGAGGTCGTGCGCTACATCCGCGCGCTGAACCAGCGCCGCCAGTCCCTGGACGTCACCCTCAGCCGCCGCGTCCGGGACACCGCGGTGGCCGCCCTGCTGATGGCGAAGGCGTCCCTCGCGGCCGAACGCAAGGTCAGCCTGCGCATCTCGGACGACACCGCGCTGGAGCGGCTCGCCCCGGAGGACGCCGCCGACGTGGCGACCGTGGTGGGCAACCTCGTGGACAACGCCGTCGACGCCGCGGCGCACGACGGGGACCGGTGGGTCGAGGTGGCGCTGCGGCAGGACGCCTCCAGCGTGGAGATCGTGGTCCGCGACTCGGGGCCGGGCGTGGCTCCCGAACTGGCCCGCGAGGTGTTCTCCCACGGCTTCACCACCAAGGCCGCGCGGGAGGGCGAGCGCGGCATCGGACTGGCCCTGACCAAGCTGGTCTGTGAACGGCACGGGGGAGAGATCTCGGTGGCCAACACCCCCGACGGGGCCGTGTTCACCGCACGCATGACCGTCAGCCACCTCCCCGAAGCGGTGACGGAAGGAGCGGCTCCATGACCGGAACGCGCGACAAGGCGGGCACGATCGACGTCCTGGTGGTCGACGACGACTTCATGGTGGCCCGGGTCCACCGCGCGTTCGTCGAACGCGTCGAGCCGTTCCGGGTCGTCGGCGTGGCCCACACCGGCGGACAGGCGATCGAGGCCGTGGAGGCACTGCGCCCCGACCTCGTCCTGCTCGACCTGTATCTCCCCGACCTCTTCGGCCTCGACGTCATCCCCCGGCTGCGCACCGCCGGCCACGACTGCGACGTCATGGTCATCAGTGCCGCGCAAGAGGCCGACACGGTCCGCGGCGCCGTCCGGCAGGGGGTCGTCGACTACCTCCTGAAACCCTTCGACTTCGAGGATCTGCGCCCCCGCCTGGAGCGCTACGCCGCGCAGCGGGGCCGGCTGCTCACGGCGGTGGTACGGGGCCAGGCCGACATCGACCGGGTGCTGGCCGGGGCGGGCGTCCCCGCACCGGCCCCCGCGCTGCCCAAGGGCATGAGCGTGGAGACCGCCGAACTCGTCGAGCGGGCCCTGCGCGAGGCGGACGGCACCCTTTCCGCCACCGAGTGCGCGGCGCTGACCGGCGTGTCCCGGGTGAGCGCCCGCCGCTACCTGGAGTACTTCCACGGCACCGGCAGCGCGGAGGTGACCCTGCGCTACGGCGTCGCCGGCCGGCCCGAACGACGGTACGCCTGGCGGGCGTGACGCCGCCCTACGGCGAGCCGTTGCCCTGCGGAGGGGCCGGGGCCGGCAAGGGGGAAGGCGCGGGGGCCGGGACGGAGATCGTCGAGGTGCCCGGCTTCTCCGTCGTGTCCTGCGCGATCCGCACGGTGTACAGGCCCGGACTCTGGTCCCGCCACTGCTCCGAGTCCGGGCCGGCGGCCGTGGCGGCGGTCAGGGGGAGCACCACGGCCCCGGTGAGCGCCAGGACCCAGCCGAGGACGGGGCTCAGGAATGTGCCGGCAGTCCGGTGGTACGTGTCGTGGTAGGCCAACTGTCGTCCCGGTGGTTCGACTTGACGTCATGTACTGCCCCCATGGGACTCACTGTCGCAGCAGCCGTCGGGAAAGGGAATCTTGAAACTTAAAGCCCTACGCGCTGCACAGAAGTTTCACAGCCGGCCCTCGGTCAGGGCTGGTTGGTCAGGTAGCCGCCCATGGCGGTGAAGTACTCGGTCGCGGGCAGTTCGCGGCCGTCCTCGGTCCGGACGCGCGTGATGGCCAGGCCGTGGTTGCGGCCGGTGCGGGCGTCGGCTCCGGCGACGATCACCACGCCGTCGCCCTCGCGGTAGAAGATGCGGCCGGGCGTGCCGCCGTACCGCCCCTCGGAGACGACGGCGGCCAGGACCTCCAGGCGCTTGCCCTTGTGGAAGGTGAAGGCGCTGGGGTACGGCTCGGACTGGGCGCGGACCAGTCGCTCCAGGTCCTCGGCCGGCCAGGTCCAGTCGATGCGGCTGTCCTCGATGGACCGCTTGTGGAAGAAGCTGGCCTGGGAACGGTCCTGCCGGGTGAACTCCGTCTGCCCGGAGGCGATGAGGTCGAGCGCGCCGATGGTGACCGGGGCGATGAGGTCGACCGTCTTGTGGAACAGGTCGGTCGCCGTGTCCGTCGGCCCGACCGCCACCGCCTCCTGCCGCACGATGTCGCCGGCGTCGAGCTCGTCGTTCATCATGTGCGCGGTGACGCCCACTTCGGGCTCTCCGTTGATCAGCGCCCAGATCAGCGGCGAGAAGCCGGCGTACTTCGGCAGGAGCGAGTCGTGCACGTTCAGCGTGCCGTGGCGCGGCAGTTCGAAGATGCGCGGCGGAATCCACGTACGCCAGTTGTTGGCCACGATGATGTCCGGGTCGGCCTCCTTCAGGCGCTCGAACAGCTCGTCGTCGTCGGGGCGGTTGCGGATCACGACCGGTACGCCGTTCTCCTCGGCGAGGTCGGCGACCGAGTCGCTCCAGATCTTCTCGTACGCGTGCTCGCTCTTGGGGTGCGTCACGACCAGGACCACGTCGTGCTCGGAGTCCAGGAGGGCTCGCAGGGTGCGGTGCCCCCAGGTCTGGTAACCGAACATGACGACCCGCATGGGGTTCCTCCTCGAAGCAGGGAATGGCCGTGGTCAGTAAAGCAAGGCTTACCTAAGTGGTCAACGGGGCCGGTTTGCGCCTGTGTTGACGATCGCCCCGCTCCGGCGCGTCCGTTTTGTCTATGGACAGCGTCATGGGATGAGCTTAGCCTTACCTAAGTTTTGGGTGGCCTTTTCGGCGTGCCCGACTTCCGTACTTCCCGATGCTCGACCGACGGCTGCCTGCCCAGAAGGGCCGCCGCACCGCACGATGGGAGTGACATGGCACAGGCTCGTCCTGGCGACGCCCCTTTGATCCACGACCTCATAGGCATCGGCTTCGGGCCGTCCAACGTGGCCATGGCGATCGCGCTCAGCGAGCACAACGCCCGCGCCGGTGGGGGAGAGGCGGTCTCCGCTCACTTCTTCGAGCAGCAGCCGCGCTTCGGCTGGCACCGAGGCATGCTGATCGACGACGCGACCATGCAGGTGTCCTTCCTTAAGGACCTGGTGACGCTCCGGAACCCGGCCAGCGAGTACAGCTTCCTGTGCTATCTCAAGAGCAAGGGACGGCTGATCGACTTCATCAACCACAAGAACCTCTTCCCGCTGCGGGTGGAGTTCCACGACTACTTCGAGTGGGCCGCGGGCCAGGTCGACGACATGGTCTCCTACGGCCACGAGGTCGTCGGCGTCATGCCCGTCGTGCGCGACGGTGTGGTGGACCACCTGGACGTGACGGTCCGGTCGGGCGAGGGCCTGGAGGTCCACCGGGCCCGCAACCTCGTCCTCGGTACCGGGCTGCGCCCCCTCATGCCGGAGGGCGTGGAACGCAGCGACCGCGTCTGGCACAACTCCGAACTGCTGGGCAGGGTCGACGCGTTGGAGGGCACCTCGCCCTCCCGGTTCGTCGTCGTGGGCGCCGGGCAGAGCGCCGCCGAGAACGTCGCCTACCTGCACCGGCGCTTCCCCGGGGCCGAGGTCTGCGCGGTCTTCTCCCGCTACGGCTACAGCCCCGCCGACGACAGCGCCTTCGCCAACCGGATCTTCGACCCCGAGGCCGTCGACGAGTACTTCGCGGCGCCGAAGGACGTCAAGCGCCGGCTGATGGACTACCACGGCAACACCAACTACTCCGTGGTGGACATCGACCTGATCGACGACCTGTACCGGCAGATGTACCAGGAGAAGGTCCTCGGCACCGAGCGCCTGCGCTTCCTCAACGTCTCCCGGCTCACCGGTGTCACGGAGACGCCGGACAAGGTCAGGGCCGCCGTCACCTCCCTCGTCACCGGCGAGGAGACCCTCCTGGACGCCGACGTCGTGGTCTTCGCCACCGGATACAGCCCCGCCGACCCCGTCGGTCTGCTCGGCGAGGTGGCCGACCGCTGTCTGCGTGACGACGACGGCCGCGTCCGCGTCGAGCGTGACTACCGCATCGCGACGGAGCCCGACCTGCACTGCGGCATCTACCTCCAGGGCGGCACCGAGCACACGCACGGCATCACCTCGTCCCTGCTGTCCAACACCGCCATCAGGGTCGGGGAGATCCTCGACTCGCTCCTCGACCGGGGCCGCAAGTCCGCCTCCGACGAGGCCCGGACCGTCGCCGACGGAACAACCGGCAGCGCCGCGCGTTAGCTCCGCTGGTGACGCAGTACTCGTCTGCGGGCCGACTGTGGCTGCTCGCGCAGTTCCCCGCGCCCCTTCGGGGCGCTGCCATTCCCGTTGATCAAAGGGATAACGTACGTCGACATGGGCACGATCGCAGTGGAGCGTCCCGCCTCCAAGGCCACAACTGAGGCCCCTCGGCGGCGAGTTGTGGGTCTGGTCACGCTGGTGCTGGTCCTCGTGGCCGCGGGGGCGGTGTCGTTGGCCGTCGGTGCGCGCGCGTTGAGCCCGGGCGAGGTGTGGCACGGGCTGTTCGCGGCACCGGAGTCCGACCAGCGGCTCACCGAGATCAGGCTCATCGTGCAGACCGTGCGGGTGCCCCGGACGGTGCTCGCGATCGTGGCGGGTATCGCCCTGGGGGTCGGCGGGGCGCTGATCCAGGGGTACACGCGCAACCCGATCGCCGACACCGGCCTGCTGGGGGTGAATTCCGGCGCCTCGTTCGCCGTTGTGACGGTGATCGCCGTGTTCGGGCTCTCCGACCCGTTCCAGTACCTCTGGTTCGCCTTCCTGGGGGCGGCGGTCGCCGGGGTCGTGGTCTTCGGGCTGGCGAGCATCGGCCGCGGTGCCGGGAACCCGCTGACGCTCGCCCTGGCCGGGCAGGGGGTCACGGTGTTCCTCGCGGCGATGACCACGGCGATCGCGCTGTCGGACCAGAAGTCGCTGAACGCGCTGCGGTTCTGGAACGCGGGCTCCGTGGCCGGCGTGGGATTCGGCGTCATCTGGCCGGTGACCGGGTTCATCGCGGCCGGACTGGTGCTTGCCCTGATCACGCTGCCCGCCATCAACCTGCTGAACCTGGGCGACGACGTGGCGCGCGGGCTCGGCGTGAACATCGCGCTGAGCCGGACCGTCGGCATCACCGCCATCACCCTGCTGGCGGGCGCCGCGACGGCCGCGTGCGGGCCCATCGCGTTCCTCGGGCTCATGGTGGCCCACGTGGCCCGCCATCTGACCGGCCCCGACTACCGCTGGCTGGTGCCGTACGCGGGTCTGCTCGGCGCCGTCGTCCTCCTCGTCTGCGACATCGTGGGGCGCCTGGTGGTGCGGCCGAGCGAGCTGGACGCGGGGGTCGTCGTCGCCCTGCTGGGCGCGCCGTTCTTCGCGGTTCTGGTGTGGCGCGGAAAGATCAAGAACGCATGAACAGGACAGACGTGAAGCCGTCGGTGGCGCCGGGCGTGCGGCTCGGCCGGGTGTCGTTCGTATGGCGGCCGTGGATCGTGTGCGTCTCGCTGCTGCTCGCGGCGGCGACGTTCCTGGTGCTCTGTCTGTCCATCGGCGTCGGCGACTTCCCCATCGGGCTGCCCCAGGTGATCGCCACGATCTTCGGCCGGGGAGAGCAGGTCGACGAGTTCGTGATCATGGATCTGCGGATGCCGCGGGCCCTGGCGGGGCTCGTCGTGGGTGTCGCGCTGGGGGTGTCCGGGGCGCTCACGCAGTCCATCGCCCGCAATCCGCTGGCCAGTCCGGACGTCCTCGGCATCACGAACGGCGCCAGCGCGGTCGCCGTGTTCCTGGTGACCGTGTCGGGCGGGACGGCCGCGGCGATCGTCAGCTCCGTCGGCCTGTCGGCGGCGGCGCTCATGGGCGGTCTCGGCACGGGCCTGCTGGTGTACTTCCTCGCCTGGCGGCGCGGGATCGACGGCCTCCGGCTCATCCTCATCGGCATCTCGGTGAGTGCCGTGATGGAGGCCCTCACGACCTGGCTGCTGGTCACGGCCGACATCAGGGACGTGGCCCAGGCCCAGGCCTGGCTGGTCGGCTCGCTGGACGACCGGTCGTGGGACGAGGTCCAGGTGGCCCTCTGGGGCACGCTCGTCCTCCTGGTCGTCGTGGCGGGCGCCGCGTTCCAGTTCAAGCCGATGCACCTCGGTGACGACGTCGCCGCGGGCCTGGGGGTCCGTTACGCGGCCGTGCGGGCGGTCCTCCTGCTGTGCGCGGTGCTGCTGGCCGGCGTTGCGGTGAGCGCGGCGGGCCCGGTTCCGTTCGTGGCGCTGGTGGCGCCGCAGGTGGCGATGCGTCTGGCGCGGTGCCCGACGCCGCCCATGGTGGCCTCCGCGCTGGTCGGTGCGCTGCTGCTGACCGGCGCGGACCTGGTCGCGCGCACGGCACTGCCCGTCAGTCTCCCGGTCGGCGTGGTCACCGCGGCGATCGGCGGCCCCTTCCTCGTCCATCTGCTGGTACGGGCGAACCGCAGATAGCTGATACAAAGTCAGGTAAGCCTAAGCAAGGGGGCCTTGTGGTCACTCAGTCCGTCACCGGGGTCGAGTCCCAGTCCGGTCACACCGCACGACTGGCAGCGAGGGGCGTCACGGTCGGGTACGGCGCCCGGACCGTCATCGACGATCTCGACGTGGCCGTACCCCCCGGCGTGATCACCACCATCATCGGCCCCAACGGCTGCGGAAAGTCGACCCTGTTGCGGACCCTGTCCCGGCTGCTCAAACCGTCCAGCGGGACGGTCGTGCTGGACGGGGACGACATCGCCCGGCTCAGGACCAGGGACGTGGCGAGGAAACTCGGCCTGCTGCCGCAGGCGCCGGTCGCGCCCGAGGGGCTGACGGTGGCCGACCTGGTCGCCAGGGGCCGCCATCCGCACCAGAGCTGGCTGCGGCAGTGGTCCTCGGACGACGCCGACGTGGTGGAACGCGCGCTGGCGATGACCGGGGTGTCCGACCTGGCCGACCGCCCGGTCGACGCGCTGTCCGGCGGGCAGCGGCAGCGCGTCTGGATCTCGATGACCCTGGCCCAGGGCACCGATCTGCTGCTGCTGGACGAGCCGACCACCTATCTCGACCTGGCGCACGCGGTGGACGTGCTCGATCTGGTCGACGATCTGCACGAGTCGGGGTGCACCGTGGTGATGGTGCTGCACGACCTCAATCTGGCCGCGCGCTACAGCGACAACCTCGTCGTGATGAGGGCCGGGTCGATCCTGGCGCAGGGGCATCCCCGTGACGTACTGACCGCCGAGTTGCTGCACGAGGCGTTCGGACTGCACGCCAAGGTCATCGACGACCCGGTGGGCGACCGGCCGCTCATCGTCCCGATCGGTCGCACGCACGTCCAACTCGACTAGTTCGCCAGAAAGTTACGTAAGTAAGGCTAGGCTTGCCTTACTTCCTTGCGATACGGTTTGCCTGCCCTTACCCGGGGGCGCAGTGGACAGTGCGAAAAGCAAGGGGATTGACGGATGCTCCTCCACAGAACGACGCGCAGGAAGCCATGGCGGCGGGTCGCGGCGCTGCTCTCCGCCGCGACGCTCGGCGTCGGCCTCCTCGCGGGGTGCGGTTCCGGATCGGACTCGGCGGACAAGGGCAGCGACAACTCCTCCACCGCCACGGGCGGCGCCTTCCCGGTCACCGTGGAGCACGCGTTCGGCACGACGAAGGTCACCGAGGCCCCGAAGCGGGTCGTCACCGTCGGCTACACCGACGACCAGAGCGTCCTGGCGTTCGGCATCAAGCCGGTCGGCATGACCGACCAGTACCCGAACCCGGCGGGCCGGAGCCCCGACATCAACACCCAGTGGCCCTGGGTGAAGGACAAGTGGGGCGGCGCCTTGCCCGAGGTCATCATGAAGAACGGTGACTCCGGCCCCAACTACGAGAAGATCGCCGCCCTGCGCCCGGACCTGATCATCGCGGTCTACTCCGAGATCGACCAGGCCGGTTACGACAAGCTCTCCAAGATCGCGCCGACGGTGGCCCGCACCAAGGCCGAGAAGGAGCCGTTCAGCGCCCCCTGGCAGGACAACGCCCTGCACATCGCCAAGGCACTCGGCAAGGCCGAGGAGGGCGAGAAGATGGTGCAGGACATCCAGGCCAAGCTCGACGCGGCCAAGAAGGCACACCCCGAGCTCGCGAACCAGACCGCCGTCGCACTGTCCTGGTACGAGAACTCGGTGGCGCCCTTCACCTCCACGGACGTGCGCGGCCGGCTCGTGACGGGCATCGGCTTCACGTACCAGACCGAGATCGACAAGGTCGCCGACGGCAGCTTCTACACCAAGCTCTCGCCCGAGCGCATCGACCTGGTCGACGTCGACCACATCTTCGTGATCAACGACAAGGCCGACACGGAAGCACTGAAGAAGTTCAAGCTGTTCGCCAACCTGGACGCCGTGAAGAAGGGCAACGTGTCCTACCTGCTGGACAGCGAGGGCCCGGCGGTCGGCGCGGCCATCTCCCAGGGCACCCTGCTGTCCATGCCGTACGCCGTCGACGAGCTCGTGAAGTCGGTGGCCGAGTAGCGATGCCGGTCACCCTGTCCTGTCCCCCGCCCACCCGGGTCGCGGTGTGAGCGCGACCGCCACCCGCCCCGCCCCGGCGGCCCTGCACACGGCGACCGGACGCGAGGCCACCCGATGGGTCGCGAAGCACTGCCGCGAGGTGCCCTGGCTGACGGCCGCCACCGTGCTCACCACGGTGGCCGGCGCGGCGCTCCAGGTGCTTCCGGTCCTGCTGCTCGGCCGGGTGGTCGACGGCGTGGTCGAGGGCGAATCGCGCTCCGTCCTGGTCACCATCGGGGTGCTGACGGGTGCCGCCGCGCTGCTCGGCGCGGCGGCCACCGCGGTGTCGACCTATCTGATCGGCCGGCTGGGCGCCGACCTGCTCGCGCGGCTGCGGGAAGGGGCCGTGCGGGCGGTGCTGGGCATGCCGAGCGCCCGTATCGAACAGGTCGGCCGGGGAGACGTGCTCTCCAGGGTCGGCGACGACGTGGCCGTCATCTCCAAGGGCATCCGTACGGCCATCCCCACGGTGTTCTCGGCCGGAGTGCTGGTCGCCATCGCCACGTTCGGCATGTTCGGGCTGGACTGGCGGCTCGGACTGGCGGGCGCCGGCGCCCTGCCCGCGTACGCGCTGGCCCTGCGCTGGTACCTCCCCCGCTCCGCCCCGCTCTACCGCAAGCAGCGGGTGGCCCAGGCCGACCGCGCACAGGCGTTGATCAGTGGTCTGAACGGCATCGACACGGTGCGGGCGTACCGCCTGGAGGGCGCCTTCCGCGAGAAGGTCACCAGCGAGTCCTGGCGGGTGCGCGATCTCGGTATCGAGGTGTTCCGGTTCTTCGGCCGGTTCGTCGGCCGGGAGAACCGCGCCGAGTTCATCGGGCTGGTCCTGATCATCGTCGTGGGGTACGCCCTGCTGGAGGCCGACGCCGCCACCCTGGGCGAGGTGTCGGCGGCCCCGCTGCTGTTCCACCGGCTGTTCGGCCCCCTGGGCCTCATCATGTTCACCTTCGACGAGGCGCAGAAGTCGGGCGCGAGCCTGACCCGGCTGGTCGGCGTGCTGGGGGAGGCCGCAGAGGGGCGGCTGGTGGGTGACCCGGCCGTCGCGCCGGCGGACGCCGAGCCGTTGCCGGTGACGGTGCGGGGGCTGACGTTCCGTTACCCCGGTGCCGAGGAACCGGTGCTGAGGGACGTCGATCTGACGATCCCGGCCGGTGGTTCGCTCGCGCTCGTGGGTGCGACGGGTGCGGGCAAAACGACCCTGGCCGCGCTGATCGCGGGCATCGGGACTCCCGAGGCCGGGTCGGTGTGCATCGGCGCGACCGACCTGGCGGGTCTCGACGAGGCCGGGGCGCGGGCCCTGGTGAGCATTCTGACGCAGGAGACGCACGTGTTCTCCGGCCCGCTCGCCGACGACCTGCGGCTGTCCGCGCCGGGGGCGACCGACGCCGAGCTGGCGGAAGCGCTGCGCACGATCGGCGCCGACGCATGGGTCCAGGCGCTGCCCGACGGGCTGAACACCACGGTCGGCGAGGGCGGTGAGCGCCTGGACGTCACCAAGGTCGCCCAGATCGCCCTGGCCCGGCTGGTGCTGGCCCGGTCGCCGGTGGTGGTGCTCGACGAGTCCACCGCGGAGGCCGGCAGCGAGGGCGCCGCCGAGCTGGAACGCGCGGTGCTGGCCGCGTGCTCGGGCCGGACCACCCTGTTCGTGGCGCACCGGCTGACCCAGGCGATGGCGGCGGACCGGATCGCCGTGCTGGACGCGGGGCGCGTCGTCGAGCAGGGCACACACGACGAGTTGGTGGCTCTGGGCGGCCGGTACGCCCGGCTGTGGCAGGCATGGCGCGAGGGTAGTTAGGCAAGCCTGAGTCAGGCTGGGCTTACTTTGGTTTCCTTGAAAGGGTGCTGAGTCTTCGATGATGGAACCGAGCGCTCGTCTCGTACGGCTTTCTCCCGCACGCCTGGACGGCGTACGCCGGCGGACCGGCGACTACTCCGACAGGACCATCACCGAAGCGTGCGCCATCGCGCTGTCGTACTGGACGACGGGCCGGAGCCCCGACGGCATCGACCTCACCCCCGGCACCCTGTTCGCCGACGTCCTCGGATGGGTCGACAACGGCGGGGCCGGGCTCGGCGGTTGGGAGGTCGGCGCGGACGGCCGGAGCGTCACCGTGCCCGACGCCGTCGAGCCGGCCGACGCACAGCTCGCGCTGGACGACCTGGCCGACTTCCCGGACCGGCCCCTCGGCACCGTCGGCCCGTCCAGCGTGGCGGCGAGACTCGAACTCCTGGCCCGCTGGAACGACACCGACGCCGACCGCGTCCGCCCGACCATCGTGGAGATGTTCCGCGAGCAGGCGCGGACCAGGCCGGACGCCGTCGCCATCGTCGACGAGCGCCGATCACTGACCTACCGCCAGGCAGCCGAGCACTCCAGCCAGCTGGCCCACCACCTGATCGAACGCGGCCTCGGTCACGAGCAGGTCGTCGGCGTCTCACTGGGCCGTTCCGCCGAGATGGTCGTCGGGCTGCTCGCCGTGCTCCAGGCGGGGTGCGCGTTCGTGCCGCTCGATCCCCAGTGGCCCGCCGCACGCCGGGCCGTCGTCATCGAGGACGCCCGGGTCGTCGTACAGCTCAACGACTTGGGCGAGCACGACCCGGCCGAACCGCCGGCCGTGGCCGTCGACCTCGACGACTGGCGCCACGGTTCCCAGCCCGCCGAAGGGACCGGCGTCACCGTCCACGGCGACGCCCTCGCGTACGTGATCTTCACGTCCGGCTCGACGGGACGCCCCAAGGGCGCCATGATCCGGCACGAGGCGATCAGCGAGCGCCTGCTGTGGCAGGTGAACGAGATCCTGGGCTTCGGTCACGACGACGCCTCGCTGTTCAAGGCGCCGTTGTCCTTCGACATCTCCATCAACGAGATATTCCTGCCGCTGGTGTCCGGCGCCCGGCTCGTGGTGCTGCGGCCCGGCGGCGAACGCGACCCGCACCACCTGCTGAGCGTGATCGCCGAACAGCGCGTCACCTTCACCTACCTGGTGTCGTCCATGCTGGACGTGCTGCTGGAGATCGCCGGCGACTCCGGCCGGCTCGACAGCCTCCGGCACGTGTGGTGCGGCGGCGAGGTACTGACCCCGGAGCTGTACGAGCGGTTCCGCACCAAGCTCGACATCCCCATGTACCACGGCTACGGCCCGGCCGAGACGACCATCGGCGTCTCCCACGTCATCTACCGGGGCGCGGCGGAACGCCTGTCGACATCCATCGGCAAGGCCAACCCCAACACCCGGCTCTACGTCCTGGACGAGGAACTGCGCCCGGTCCCCGTCGGCGTCGGCGGCGAACTGTACGTGGGCGGGTTCCTCCTGGGACGCGGCTACGTCAACGCTCCCGGTCTGACGGCCTCCCGGTTCGTCGCCAACCCCTTCGCCGACGACGGCTCCCGCCTCTACCGCACCGGTGACCTCGCGCGCTTCGCCCCGGACGGATCACTGGACTTCCTCGGCCGCGCCGACAACCAGATCAAGATCCGCGGTATGCGGCTGGAGATCGAGGACGTCGAGGTCGGTCTCGCCGAGCACCCCGGCGTACGGCACACCTGCGTCGTCGCGCGGAAGAACGCGGCGGGCGGCACCTACCTGGTCGGCTACGTCATCCCGGCCGCCGGGAACGAGGACCTGCGGGCGGACGCGGTCAAGGCGTGGGCCGCCGAGCACATGGTCGAGTACATGGTGCCCGCACACATCGTCGTGCTGACGGAGTTCCCGCTCACCGCCAACGGCAAGCTCGACCGCAACGCCCTGCCGGAGCCCACCACCGGCACCGGCACCCTCGTACGGCCCACCACCGAGAGCGAGCGCGCGGTCTGTGCGGCGGCCGCGGCGGTGCTGCGGCTCGAAGAGGTCGGCGTCGACCAGGACTTCTTCCAGCTCGGCGGAGACAGCATCCTGGCCATCTCGCTGCTGACCGCGCTGCGCGACGCGGGCCTCTACGTCACGGCACGGCAGATCTTCACCCACAGCACCGTGGGGGCCCTGGCGTCGGTCGCGAGCCGGGAGGACGTCTCCACGGTCGACCACCGCGATGTCGCGACCGGGCCCGTCGTGGGATCGCCCATCGTGCAGTGGCTCGGCGAGACCACCGACGCGATCGACGGATTCGTGCAGTCGGTCGTGCTGAACACCCCGCCGGACCTGACCCCCGGCGCTCTCGACGAGATCCTCACCGCCGTGGTCCGCAGACACGACATGCTGCGCGCCAGGCTGGTGCGCGCGGACCGCTGGAGCTTCGACATCCCGGAGCCGGACCGGGCCGTCGCCGGATGGGAGGAGAGCGACCGGCCGCTCGACGCCTGCGTCGCACTCGCCACCGACGCCCTGGACCCCGGCGACGGCGTGATGCTGCGCGCCGTCTGGCGGCGCGCGGCGCGGCAGCTGGTCCTGGTCGCCCACCACGTGGTGATCGACGGCGTGTCCTGGCGGATCCTGATGGACGACCTGGCCACGGCCTGGCGGCAGTTCACCTCCGGTACCCCGATCGAGCTGCCCCCGGTGGGCACGTCCTTCCGGCGCTGGACGCACCTGCTGGAGCGCGCCGCGTTCGACGCGGACAGCTCCTACTACTGGCGCCCCCTGCCCGGAGAGGACCGACCGGTGGGCAGGCGCGCGCTGTCCGAGGCGGACACCGTCGCCACGGAGCGACTGCGGACCGTCTCGGCAGGCCCGGCCATCACGGCCGCGCTGCTGGGCGAGATCCCCGCGAGGTTCCACGCGGGCGTCAACGACGTCCTGCTGACCGGTCTCGCCGTCGCGCTCGCCCGATGGCGCCGCGACCTGGGCCAGGACCAGACCTTCGCGCACATCGAACTGGAAGGCCACGGCCGCGAAGCACGGTTCGTGGCGGACTCCGCCGGCTTCGAGCCCGAACTGTCCCGAACCGTCGGCTGGTTCACCACCCTCTTCCCGGTGACCGTCGACCCCGGCACGGCGACCGACCTCACCGCACCCGCATACCTGACCGCCGCCCTCAAGGCGGTCAAGGAGGACCTCGCCCGGGTGCCGGACAACGGCGTCTCCTACGGTGCCCTGCGGTATCTGACCGACACCGAGTTCGACGCGCCCGCACCCCAGGTGCTCTTCAACTACCTGGGCCGCTTCGCCGCGGGCGAGCCCGGCGACTGGCAGCTCGCCCAGGCGACCGGCCAGTTGGGTGAGAAGCGTGATCCGAGGATGCGGCTGCCGCGCGCCCTGGAGTTCAACGCCATCGCCGAACCGGCGCCCACCGGCGAGTACGAGCTGGTCACCACCATCTCCTGGCCCGACGGCATGTTCACCGACGAGGACATCGAGACCATCGGCGAGTACTTCCTGAGCACCCTGGCCGGACTGGCCGCACTCGACCCGCACGGCGGCCACTCGCCCAGCGACTTCGGCCTCGTGCCGCTGACCCAGGCGGACGTCGACGCCCTGGACGGCCCGGCGCTGCGGGACATCCTGCCGCTGACGCCGCTGCAGGAGGGCCTGTACTTCCACTCCGTCTTCGACGACGACTCGGCCGGAGCCTACGTCGAGCAGCAACTGCTCACCCTGGACGGCGAGGTGGACGTCGACCGGCTCGCCGCGGCGGCCACCCGGCTGCTCACGCTGTACCCGAACCTGGCCGCGCGGTTCGTGGCCCTCGCCGACGGCCGCGTCGTTTCCGTACTGGAGAGCGGCGTCGAGGCGCCCTTCACGACCCTGGACCGCCCCGGCATCACCGACGCCGAGCTGCGCGACCTGGCCGAGCGGGACCGCCGCGCCGGATTCGACCTCGCGACCGGCCCGCTGATGCGGTACACCCTCGTCCGCGGTGGCCCCGGCCGGAACGTCCTCGTGCAGACCGTGCACCACATCATCGCCGACGGCTGGTCGGTACCGCCGATGCTCCGCGCCCTGCTCGCCGAGTACCACGCGCCCGGGACCGTATACCCGATCGGCGGCTTCGCCGACTACGTGGCTTGGCTCGCCGGGCACGACGCCGACGAGAGCGACCGGGTGTGGCGAGAGCAACTCGCGGGCCTGCCCGGCCCGTCGCTGGTCGCCGAGGGACACACCCCGTCCGACCGGTTCGCCGACACCGCCGTGCGGCCGGAGCACGACATCGACGCGGCCGCACGGTCGGCCGGCGTGCCGCTGAGCGTGGCCGTGCACAGCGCCTGGGCGGTGACGCTGGGCGGCGTCCTGCACGGCAGGGACGTCGTGTTCGGCTCCACGGTGTCCGGCCGCGACGCGGATGTGCCCGGCATCGAGGACATGGTGGGTCTGTTCATCAACACGATCCCCGTACGCGCCCGGTGGACCGGCACCACCACCGCGCGGGACCTGCTCGCCTCGGTGCGGGAACACCAGGGCGCGGTCCTGCCCCACCAACACGTCTCACTGGCCAGGATCGGCCGCCAGGCCGACGCCGGCTCCCTGTTCGACACCCTGGTGGTGTTCGACGTCGCGACCGACGTGGACGCACTGCGGCGGCCCGGCGACACGCTGCTCGTCACCGACGTCGTCAACGAGGGCGCACCGCACTACCCGTTGACCCTGGTCGTGGAACGCGCGCCCGACGGCCGCCCGCGCTTCAACCTGATCTACGACGGCGCACTGCTGCGGGAGACGACCGCCCGGGCGATCCTGCGCACGTTCACCTCGGCCCTCACCGCCCTCCTCACCCGACCGGACACCCTGGTCGACGACCTGGCCTCCGAGGGCGACAAGCGTCCCGCACACATCACACCGACGACCCTCGGCGCCCTGTTCGACGCCGCCGCGGGGCGCGACCCGGCCGCCACCGCCGTCACCCAGTGCGGTCTCGACGGCCGTACCCGGTCCCTGACCTACGGCGAACTCGCGGAGGCCAAGAACGAGCTGGCCTCCGCTCTGCGCGCCGCCGGGGTCGGCCCCGGCCGGCGGGTCGCCGTCGCCGTCCCGCGGTCCGTCGAGCAGGTCGTCGCCCTGGTAGCGATCGTCGGCGCGGGCGGCGCGTACGTACCGCTGGACCTGGCGTACCCGGACGAACGGCTGGAGTACATCCTCGTCGACGCCGCTCCGCAGGTCGTCCTCGTGGACCGCGAGCAGCGCGACCGCTTCACCCACCTGCTGGCCCGGACGGGCGTGCAGGCCCGCGTGCTCGTCCAGGGCGACCAGATGCTGCCGCAGGCCACCACCGAGCAGCCCCGCCCCGAGGCCGGCCGGCACGACCCCGCGTACGTCATCTACACGTCCGGATCGACCGGCCGGCCCAAGGGCGTCGTCGTCCCGCACTCCAGCGTGGTGACGTTGCTCGCCAACACCCAGCCCCACATGGACTTCGGCCCGCACGACGTCTGGGTCCAGTTCCACTCCTTCTCGTTCGACTTCGCGGTCTGGGAGCTGTGGGGAGCGCTGGCGTACGGCGGTGAGCTGCTGGTGCCGGAGTACGGGCTGACCCGCTCCCCGGTCGACTTCCACCGGCTGGTCCGCGAGCGCGGGGTGACGGTGCTCAACCAGACACCGTCCGCCTTCTACCAGTTCATCGAGGCCGATCGGCATGCCGGCGAGCCCCTGCCCGCCCTGCGCCGCATCATCTTCGGCGGCGAGGCACTGGATCTCGGGCGGCTGCGCGGCTGGGTCGAACGGCACGGCACCGGCTCGCCCGAGCTGGTCAACATGTACGGCATCACCGAGACCACCGTCCACGTCACCCACCGTGTGCTGACCGCGGAGGACTTCGGCCCCGATGACGACGTCAGCCCGATCGGCGGCCCCATACCCGGCCTGGTCACCCACCTCCTCGACGACCGGCTCCGCCCGGTGCCGCCGGGCCGGGTGGGCGCCATCTACGTCGCCGGCGATCAGGTGTCGCTCGGCTACCTGGGCAGGCCCGGGCTCACCGCGGGCCGATTCGTGGCGAACCCCTTCGCGGGTGACGGCTCCCGCATGTACCACACGGGCGACCTCGCCCGCCGCACCCTCGACGGCGAGCTGGAGTTCGTCGGCCGCGCCGACGACCAGGTCCAGCTCAAGGGCTTCCGCATCGAGTTGGGAGAGGTGGAGTCCGCCATCCGGCAACTCGACGGCGTGATCGACGTCGCCGTGACGGTGGCGGACAGCGGGGACCACCTGGTGGCGCATGTGGTGGGCCACGTACCCGACGACCTCACCTCCCGGCTGTCCGAGAAGCTGCCCGTGCACATGGTGCCGGGGCAGGTGCTCACGATCGACGCCCTACCGCTGACGGTCAACGGCAAGCTGGATCGCAAGGCACTGATGGAACGCGCCCCAAGGGGCGCGGGGAACTGCGCGACCAGCCACGACGCACCCGCAGACGAAAACTCAGCTGTAGTCGCACTCGTCGACATCTTCTCCCAGACACTGCCCGGCACCACTGTCGATGCCGGCACCGACTTCTTCCGTGCCGGAGGCGACAGCATCATCGCCATCACGGTCGTCAACCGCGCCCGTGCACTCGGCCTGCCGATCGCCCCCCGGGATGTGTTCCTGCACAAGACACCCCGCGCACTCGCCGAACACCTGGCGACGACCGCACCACAGACGGCCGCCCCCACGCACCGCGAGGACGGCCCGCTCCCCCCGACGCCGATCATCCTGCGCCAACGCGAACTGCGCGGCTCACTCACCCGGTTCGCGCAGGCCAGGACGCTCCAGGCCTCGGACGGCACCGGTTTCACGGACGCCCAGCGCGCGGCCAACGCCGTAGTCGCCGCGCACCCGACCCTGCGCCTGCGCCTGCGCACCGAACACGGGGTGTGGACCCTCCGTACCGAACCCGCCCACGAGATCACCGTCCTGCGCCCGGACACCACCGACCCGACGACCGCCGCCAACGAGGCCGCCGGACGGCTCGACCCCGAGTCGGGGGAGGTCGTCGCCTTCGCGTGGCTGGAGGCGAGCCGGACCCTGGTGGTCACCGTGCACCACCTCGCCGTCGACTCGGTGTCCTGGCTGATCCTGCTCGACGACCTGGCCACGGCCCTGCGCGGTGAGCCGTTGGCCCCGCCGACCACCCCCTACGCCGAGTACGCCGAAGCACTGACGCTCCAGTCGGCCCAGGCCGTCGACGGCCTCGGACACTGGGTCACCACCCTCCGGGCCCCCGCGCTGGTGCCCGCGGTCGAGGGGCTGCGCGAGACCACGGTCGTCCTCCCGCCCGAGCTGACCGACCGCCTGACCCGCACCGCCCCCGCCGCACTCGGCATCGGCCTGACCGAGCTGCTGTGCGGAGCCCTGCGCACCGCGCTGACGCACATCCAGCCGTCACCCACCGACCTCGCGATCGACCTGGAGCGGCACGGCCGGGTCCCGGTGCTCGAGCAGCACGACTACGCCCGTACGGTCGGCTGGTTCACATCCATCGCACCCGTACGGCTCACCGCGCACACCGACCCCGTCGCAGCCGCACGCGAGGTCGTCGAACGCCAGCCGGACGAGCGCGCCCACGTCGCCTACGGGCAGCTCAGGTACCTCAACCCGCAGACGGCCCCACTGCTCGGCACCGCCCGCCCGCAGGTCCTGTTCAACTACCTCGGCCGGGGCAGCGAGTCCCAGGCGGTACACCTCACCGGCGGCGACCAGGGCAGCCCGTACGCCGTCGAGGTCAACGCCTGGCTGGACGAGACCACCGGCAGCCTGCACACGGCCTTCACCCTCGCCGAGGGCATCCCCGACGAGATCACCGAGTACTGGCGCGGCGCACTGGAGCGGCTCGCGGACGCCTCCGTCACGGCCGAGCGCACGGCACCGGTCACCCCGCTCCAGCGGGGCCTGTTCTTCCAGGCCCAGATGGCGGGCTCGGCCGGGCACTACGTCGCGCAGAACTGGTTCACCTTCGACCGGCGCCTGGACACGGGCGCGCTGGCCGATGCGATGGCGTACGTGATCGCCCGGCACCCGGTCGTGGGCGCCGGCTTCACGACCGACTCCGACGGCAGTCCGGTCCAGGTCCTCAAGGCCGGCCGGCGGGTCGACGTCCGCACGATCGAGCTGTCGACGGACGCCGAGGTCGACGTCCTGCGGGCCCGGGACCGCGACACCGGTTTCGACCCGGGCGAGCCACCGCTGATCCGGCTGACCGTGGTGCGGCTGCCCGGCGACCGTGACGGCCTGCTGCTCAGCTACCACCTGCTGCTGTGGGACGGCTGGTCCCGCGAGATCATGCTGCGGGACCTGTTCGACGCCTACGAGGCCGCCGTCGCGGGCGACCCCCTCGACGCGGCCCCTGCCACGCCGAGCTTCGAGGACTACGCCCGGGCGCTCGACGCCAAGGACCCCGCCGTCTCCGAGCGCTTCTGGGCGGAGCACCTGGCGGGCCTTCCCGGCCCCACCCTGCTCGCCGGACCGGCGCCCTCCTTCTCGGACGACCTGCCGCGCGCGCTCGTGCACACCCTGTCCGCCGAACAGTCCGACCTGCTGCGGGAAGCGGCCAGGACACACGGCGTCACCCTGAACTCCGTGCTGACCGGAGCCTTCGGCCTCCTCCTCGGTGCCCATACGGGCCGCGCTGACGCCGTGTTCGGCGTGACCGTCTCCGGCCGGGAGGGCGAGGGGCTGTCCGGCATCGTCGGCGTGCTGCTCAACACCGTGCCCATGTGGACGCGGCCACAGCCGCACGACACGGTCCGCGACTACCTGTCGGCCGTGCAGGCGGCCAGGGTCGAGGCGATGGAGCACGAGCACCTGGGACTCGGCGAGATCCAGCGGGCCAGCGGGCACGACACCCTGTTCGACAACCTGTTCGTGCTCCAGAACTTCCTGGACATGGACGCCTTCGCCGAGATGAACGCCCGGCACGGCATCACCTCGGTGCAGGCCGACGACTCCACGCACTATCCGTTCACCTGGGTCGTCACGCCCGGCGACCGCCTCACCGTCAAGCTGGAGTACCGCGACGAGGACACCGACAACGCCCGTCGCCTCCTCGCCGACTACCTGCGCGTGCTGGAGGACCTGGCCCGGTCGACCGGCCCGGTGGGCGCGCTGCGGGGCCTGGGCCCGGAGCCCTCGCGGGGGGAGCGCACGGACGTCGGCACGGACACCGTCGTCGACCGGTTCGACCGGGCGGCGGACCGCGCACCGGAGCGGATCGCGCTCGTCGCCCACGGTTCGACCATGACGTTCGCCGAACTCCGGGACCGCAGCCGCGCGGTGGCGGGTGTGCTCGCCGGGCGCGGCATCGGCCCCGAGACGAACGTGGGTCTCGCGATCCCGCGCTCCCTCGACTCGATCGTGGCCCTGTTCGCCGTCCTGCGGGTCGGCGCCGCGTATGTGCCGCTGGAGCTGGACCACCCGGACGAGCGGATCGCCGCGATCGTCGAGGACGCCCGCCCGGAGGTGATCCTCACCGTGAGCGCCGTGTCGCCCCGGCTGACCTCGCTGGACGGTGACCTGATCGAGCTGGACCGCCCGCTGCCCGAGGCGGAGCCGTATGTGACGTTCGCACCGGACGACCCGGACCGCCTGCGGCACCCCGCGTACACGATCTACACCTCGGGGTCGACCGGCAAGCCCAAGGGCGTGGTGACCGAGTACGCCGGACTCACCAACATGCTGATCAACCATCAGCGCCGGATCTTCGAACCGGTGCTGGCGGAGCACGGCCACCGGATCTTCCGGATCGCGCACACCGTGTCGTTCGCGTTCGACATGTCCTGGGAGGAACTGCTGTGGCTCGCCGACGGGCATGAAGTGCACGTCTGTGACGAGGAGTTGCGCCGCGACGCGCCCCGGCTGGTCGAGTACTGCCTTCAGCACGGGATCGACGTCGTCAATGTGACGCCGACCTACGCACAGCAGCTGGTGGCCGAGGGCCTGCTCGACGACCCGGACCGCCGGCCGCCGCTGGTGCTGCTCGGCGGCGAGGCCGTCACGCCGACGCTGTGGCAGCGGCTCGCCGAGACCGGGGGAACGGTCGGCTACAACCTGTACGGACCCACCGAGTACACCATCAACACCCTCGGCGTCGGCACCTTCGAGTGCGAGGACCCGGTGGTGGGCGTGGCGATCGACAACACCGATGTCTACGTCCTGGACCCGTGGCTGCGGCCGCTGCCGGACGGCGTCCCCGGTGAGCTCTATGTGTCGGGCATCGGCATCGCGCGCGGCTACCTCGGGCAGCCCGCCCAGACGGCGCACCGCTTCGTCGCCTGCCCGTTCGGGGAACCCGGCGAGCGCATGTACCGCACCGGGGACCTGGTGGTCCGCCGGCCCGACGGCAACCTGATGTACCTGGGCCGCACCGACGAGCAGGTCAAGATCCGCGGGCACCGCGTCGAACTCGGCGAGGTGGAGGCCGTGTTCGCGGCGCACCCGGCGGTGCGGTTCGCCGCCGCGGTCGCCCAGCCGGACCCGCAGGTCGACGGCGCGTACCGGCTGGCCGCCTATCTCGTGCTGGACGGCGCCGAGCTGGCCACGGTCGCCGCGGAAGTCGGCGCCGGGCTGCCGGACTTCCTGCGGCCCACGCACTACGCCCAGGTCGACAGCATCCCGCTGACGGTGAACGGGAAGGCGGACACCAAGGCGCTGCCGGAGGCCAAGCCGCTGGGCGCGCTGACCACGGTGGGGGAGCGGGGACCCGAGACCGAGACCGAGGCCGTGGTGTGCGAGTACTTCGCCGAGGCCCTGGACCTGGACGACGACGAGGTGAGCGCGGTGAGCGACTTCGTGTCCCTCGGAGGACACTCCATGCTGGCGGTGCGGCTGATCGGGCTGCTCCGCCGCGAGTACGGTCCCGTGATCACCATCCGAGATCTGTTCACCCTGCGCACCCCGGAAGCGATTGCCCGCCACCTCGATGACAACTCCTGACACGCAGCGACCCCGCTCGGGGTCCGACATCCTGCGCACCGCACTGCGCCGCAACGTCGGCGCCATGACCGGCGGCACCCTCCTCATGGGCCTGTACCAGGCGGGCGAGACGGCCTTCCCCATCGCGCTCGGCCTGATCGTCGAGCACACGATGCGGGACCGGAGCCTCGGCGCGCTCGGCCTCTCGATCGCCGTACTGGCCGTGATCATCACGACCGTGTCGCTGTCGTGGCGGTTCGGGATGCGCATCCTTCAGAAGGCCAACACGACGGAGGCGCACCGCTGGCGCGTGAAGGTCGCGGCCTGCGGGCTCCAGCCGGTGGCCCGGGACGTCGACCTCAAGTCCGGCGAAGTGCTGACCATCGCCACCGAGGACGCAGACCAGACCGCCGACATCATCGAGGTGGTGCCGCTGCTGATCAGCTCGCTGGTCGCGGTGGTGGTCGCGGCGGTCGCGCTGGGCCTGGCCGACGTCCGGCTCGGCCTGCTGGTGATCGTGGGAACCGTCGCGATCCTGTCCTGCCTGAGTGTGCTGTCCAAGCGGATCGGCACCAGCACCCGGGAACAGCAGGCCCGGGTGGCGCGGGCGGGCGCGAAGGTCGCCGACCTGATCACCGGCCTGCGCCCGCTGCACGGCTTCGGCGGCAACCACGCGGCGTTCCGGTCCTATCGGAAGGTCAGCACGGAGGCGAAGGTCCAGGCGATCACCGTCGCCAAGGTGAACGGCGCGTACGCGGGCACCGCGCTGGCGCTCAACGCGGTACTCGCCGGCGCCGTGACGCTGACGGCGGGCTGGCTGGCGTTCGACGGCCGGATCAGCATCGGCGAACTGGTCATGGCCGTGGGCCTGGCGCAGTTCATCATGGAACCGCTCAAGCTGTTCTCGGAGATGCCGAAGTACGTGATGATGGCGCGCGCCTCGGCCGAGCGCATGGCGCTGGTGCTGACCGCGCCACCGGTGATGACGCCGGGGTCCGGACGCCCGGCCGAGAACGGGGACGTGGAGATCGACTGCGTCCGGTACGGAACCCTGCGCAGGCTGAAGTTCCAGGTGTCAGCCGGGGAGTTCGTGGCGATCGCCGCCTACCAGCCGCGCGCGGCGGCCGACCTCGCGTCGATCCTGGCGGTGAACGTCCCACCCGGCGCGTACGAGGGAACGGTGCGGGTCGGCGGGCGGGGCCTCGCGGACCTGTCCGTCGAGGCGGTCCGCGAGCACGTCCTGGTGAACCCGTACGACGGGGAGATCTTCGCGGGAACGCTCCGCTCGAACATCGACCCGTCGGGCACCAGCCGCATGGTCCCCGAGGCCGTCGAGGCGTCCATGCTGACCGACGTCGTCGCCCTGCACCGCGAAGGCCTCGACTACGGCGTCCGCGACCGCGGGGCGAACCTGTCCGGGGGACAGCGCCAACGGCTCTCCCTGGCCCGCGCCCTGGCCGCCGACAGCGACGTCCTGGTCCTGCACGATCCGACGACGGCCGTCGACGCGGTCACGGAACAGCTCATCGCCCGCAACGTCGCGAAGCTGCGCCGGGGCCGCACCACCATCGTCATCACCAGCAGCCCGGCCCTGCTGGACGCCGCCGACCGGGTCCTCGTCCTGGACGACGGAGTCGTCACGGCTGAGGACACCCACCGGAACCTGCTGGCGACGGACGAGAACTACTGCTCGGCGGTGGCTCGTTGACGGGCCCTTCAGGGGCGCGACCAGCCCCCGCCGGCCCGCTGACAATCACGCAGACTCCAGTGCCCAGGCGACATCCCTCAGCAGGGCATGACGCCACCCCGCCCGGTCATGGCCAAAGGCGCCGCGCGAAACCCGCACCGTCGCCCCGGCCTGCTCGGCCAAGACCTCCACGACCTCGCAATGCGGCAGCATCCGCGTCTCGTGTTCCCCCACGTCGAACGCGACCCGCGCCCCCGACAGATCCGCCCCCTCCCGCAGCCGCGCGGCGATCACACCACCCACCGCACCTCCCAACGGGTCCGCCGAACCCATCGCGTCGGACGTCCACCAGAACGACCCCGACTGACAGGCCACACGCGACACCAGCCCCGGAAACTCCAGCGCCGCGTACACCGCGCTCAGCCCACCGAGGCTCTGCCCGGCGACCACCAACCGGTCGAGGTCGGCGGGGACCCCGCACTCCGCCACCAGCGGCAGCAGTTCGTCCCGGACCGCCTCCCACAGCTCGGGCCGGCACGCGAACTCCGCCTTCCTGTCCCTGGCCGGCAGGAAGACGAGGGTGACCGGCGGCATCTCACCACCGGCGACCGCCGAGTCGAACGCGCTCATGGCCGGGTGCAGAAACAGCCAGTCGTCCCCGTCGAGCAGCAGGACCACCGGCCCGCCGCCACCCGCCGGATGCACGCGCACGGTCCGTCGCCCGCCCAGCCTTTCACTGGCCCAGCGGATCCGGGTACGGGGCAGAGGCAGCACGCCGTCGGCTCCGACAGCGGGCCAGTGCGGCTGGGCGGGCGCGTCCGGCGTCGCGGCGATGGACCGGTCACCACCCGCAGCGACCGGGTTGAAGGGGTCCGCGTGCGCCTCCTCTCCCACGCGGAACTGGTACGTCACCCGCAGCCGCGCGGGCATGCGCACTTCGGCGTACCAGCAGTCCGTGTCACCGAACCGGCGCAGGGGAACCGGCTCGGACCAGCTCTCGAAGTCGATGGTCGCCGCGCTGGACCCACGCCACAGGAAGAGGGTCCTCCAGCCGTCGCCGTCGGGTATCGACGCGGGTGTCCGCGCGGCCGCCCAGAACGCGTCGGTGCCGGGTGCCCCGGGCAGTCCGAACCCGGCGAACGTGTCGTCCCCCACCAACCTCATGGAACGTCTCCTTGTGGAGCGGAAAGCGAGAAGGCTAAGCTCACTTGCGATTAGGCGAGCCTAACCTAATATGGGAGGCACCGGCACATGAGCACCAACCCCTTCGACGACGCCGACGGCCGTTTCCTCGTCCTCGTCAACGACGAGGGCCAGCACTCGCTCTGGCCGTCCTTCGCGGACGTGCCCGGGGGGTGGAGCATCGCCTTCGAGGAGAACACCCGGGCGGCCTGCCTGGAGTACGTCGAGGCCAACTGGACGGATCTGCGCCCCCGTTCCCTCGCCGAGTCCATGGACGCCTGACGCCCGATGCTCTGCACCAGACTGACGAACGCCCGCTTCGTCACCATGGACCCGGCCCACCCCGTCGCCCACGACCTGGGCATCTGGCGGGGCCGGATCGTCGGCCTGGACGAGGCCGTGACCTCGCTGCCCGCACGGGAGGTGATCGACCTCCAGGGCGCCACCGTGCTGCCCGGGTTCATCGACGCCCATGTGCACCTGGCCTGGACCGGCTTCAAGCAGGACACACCGAGCATCGCGGGCCGCACGCGGATCGACGACGTGCTGGCAGTCGTGGCGGAAGCCGTCCGCCGGTCGGCCGCGCCCGGCGCCTGGGTCAGCATCGCCGGCTACGACCAGCGGGCCCTGGGCCGCCATCTGACCGCCGCGGAGCTGGACCGGGTGAGCCACGGGCGCAAGGTGTTCGTGCTGCACGACTCCGGACACGGCTGTGTCGTCAACACCGCCGTCCTGGACCTGCTCCCCGACGGCGTCCCCCACGAGAACGGCTTCCTCGCCGAGGGCGCGATGGGCGCCGCCCGCGCACTGCGTCTGCCGTACTCCCAGGAGGAACTCGCCGAGGCGATCGGACGCGCCGCCCGGACCTGCGTCGCCGAAGGCGTCACCGCATGCGCCGAGGCGGGCATCGGCGGCACCCTGTTCGGGCACAGCCCGGTCGAACTCGGCGCCTACCAGCTCGCCCGCGAGAAGGGCTTGTTGCCCCTGCGGGTGCAGCTCATGGTCGCCGCGGACCGGCTGCGGCCCGTCGCCGCGCACGAGGCCGACGGCATTCCCAGGGCCCTCGACCTCGGCCTGCGCACGGGCCTCGGCGACGACTGGCTCTCCGTCGGCGCCCTGAAGGTCTACACCGACGGCGGCATGATGGCCCGTACCGCCGCGTTGAGCAGCCCGTACGAAGGGCTGGACCACGCCGGCCAGTTGCAGGACGACCCGGACACGCTCACCGAGACGATCGTGGCCGGCCACCTCGCCGGCTGGCAGCTCGCCGTGCACGCCATCGGCGACCGCGCTGCCGACGTCGCCCTCGACGCCCTGGAACGGGCCCAGCGCCTCCGTCCGCGCCACGGCGTCCGGCACCGCGTCGAACACGCGGGCCTCATCCGCCCCGACCAGCTCTCGCGCATGGCGCGGCTCGGCGTGAGCGCGGTCGTCCAGCCCAACTTCCTGCGCTACTTCGGCGACGACTACGCGGCGATCATGGGCGAGGAGCGCGCGCCGTGGCTGTACCGGGGCAAGGGATTCCTGGACCACGGCATCACCCTCGTCGGCAGCTCCGACCGGCCGGTCACCGACGGCTCCCCGCTGCGGGCCGTCCAGTTCATGGTCGAGCGCGCCTCCGAGTCCGGCCAGGTGATCGGCCCGGACGAGGGCATCACCGTGGCCGAGGCGCTGCGCGCCTACACCGTCGCCGGTGCCCATGCCTGCCACTGGGAGGACAGCGCCGGCAGTCTCTCCCCGGGCAAGCGCGCCGACCTGGTGGTGCTCGGCGACGACCCGTGGCGCGTCGACACCTCCCGCATCGGCGACATCGAGGTGGTGGCGACGTACGTCGACGGCCGCGACCGACACGACGGCGGATCCGAAGGCGGGGCAGGCAAGCCTTGAACACGGCTGCGCCGCCCACCGCTCCGCCGTCGCCGCGTGCTCCTCTCACAGCGACCCCGGTCGTACGCCCCGCCCGCCCGGAGGACGCCGCCGCACTCGCGGCCCTGTCCCGACCCTTCGTGCACGCAGGAGCGTTACGCCGACGACCCCTGACGCTGTATGCCGCCCACGCGGCCGACTTCCTCGTGGCCGAGGGACCCGACGGCACTCTGGAGGGCTGCCTGGCCCTGCGCGTCCACGCGGCCCACACGGAGGGGAGCCGCGGTCCCGCGGGTGTTCTCTACAACTTCTGCGTGGCCCGGCACCGGCAGGGCAGCGGGCTGGGAGGCCAACTGATGCGTGCCGTACTGGCCAGGGCGCGCGCCCGGTCGCTGGGCTCCTTGTTCACCGCGACGGTCGGCAGCGGCAGCCTCTTCCTCAGACACGGGTTCGCCCCGGCCGGCGTGCGCCTCGCGCCTGAGGCCTGGGCGACGTCCCTGGACCCGAGCCGCAACGCGCGCGTCCTCATGCGAACGCTGTGAACCTCCGGCAACACATCACGGGCACATGTCTCCCTCTCCCTCCGGCACGGCGGCCGCCGGCCGGCCACCCGGCCGACTCGCCCGGTGCTGACCGGCCGGGCGGGCCAGCGCGTCGACGGTCGCGGAGAACAGCCACGGCAGCCGCTGCGCCAGAGGAACCAGCGCCGCGCGAGCCGGGGGCACCCGCGTCACGCCGAGCAGCGCGTGGGTCAGCCAGCGGTAGCGCCGTGTGAGCTCCCGCCACTCCCGCTCGTAGCCCACCAGGTCACCGCTGGTGACGGCCCGGACGGCCGCCGGCGCCTGCGCGAGCGCCAGCGCGATGCCCTCACCGGTCAGCGCGTCGACGTAACCGGCGGCATCGCCGACGAGCAGCACCCGGCCGGCGGTGCGTGCGCTGGTGTCCTGGCGCAGAGGGCCCGCCCCGCGCACCGGTCCGGCGTGCCGGGCCCCGGCCAGCCGCTCCCGAAGCTCGGGGAAGGCGGCGAGGTGGTCGTCGAACGACCCGCGGGCGGCGGTGAGCACCGCGACACCCACGAGGTCGTCGGCCACCGGGGTCACGTAGGCCTCCGCGCACCGGGCCCAGTGCACCTCGACGTGGTCGCTCCAGGGGGCGAGCTCGTAGTGGCGCCGCAAACCGTGCCGCGGGCGGACCCGGCGTGGCCGGTCGAGGCCAAGGGCCCGGCGGATCGGCGAGTGAAGGCCGTCGGCCGCGACGAGGTGGCCGGCACGAGTGCCGTCGACCGACACACCGTCCTCGTCCTGCTCGACACGGTGCGCGGTGCGCTGCTCGACCCGTACACCCTCCGCCAGCACCGTCTCCCGCAGTGCCGCGTGCAGCGTCGTGCGACGCACCCCGCGGCCCGCGCCCGCTCCGAAGTCGGCATCGACCCGGCGCGCTCCGGCGACATAGCGGATGCCCCGCAGGTCGTGGCCCGCAGGGAGCGCGCCCAGCGCCGCCAAGGCGGTGACGGCACCCGGCATCAGTCCCTCGCCGCACGCCTTGTCGACGACGCCCGCACGCCGCTCCCACACGGCGACGTCGAGCCCAGCCCGGACGGCGTGCAGGGCCGTGGCCAGGCCCGCCGGGCCCCCACCGACGACGAGCAGGTCCATGCGCACCTCCTTCAGGCCAGTTGTGCCAGCGCCGCGTCCTCGGCGCGGATGCGGGTGGCGAGCAGGAACCCGTTCAGCGCGGTGAAGACGACCGCCGTGACCCAGGCCGAGTGCACCAGGGGCAGCGCGAGCCCCTCCACGACGACGGCGACGTAGTTGGGGTGCCGGATCCAGCGGTAGGGGCCGCCCGTCACGCGCGCAGCACCCGGCACGACGATCACCCGGGTGTTCCACTGCCGTCCCAAGGTGGCGATGCACCACCAGCGCAACGCCTGCGCGGCAGCGACGAGGGCGAGCATCGTCCAGCCGAGGACCGCTGCCGTGTCCGGTCGGCGCGTCCACACCTCCACGAGCGCGCCGGCCAGCAGACCCGTGTGCAGCACCACCATGAACGGGTAGTGCCCCCGCCCGGACTCCACGCCGCCCCGCGCGAGGCTGAGGGCGGCGTTGCGCCGGGACACGGCCAGTTCGGCGACCCGCTCCAGTGCGACGGCCAGGACCAGGACGGTGAACAGGACCTCGCTGCTCACCGCTCACCACCAGGAGCGCGCAGGAGCACGAACTCGGAACAGAAGCCCGGGCCCATGCCGAGCATGAGCCCGTAGGAGCCGGGCGGGAGCTGACGGTGGGCGAGCGTGTCCGCCATGACGTGCAGCACCGAGGAGGAGGACAGGTTGCCGATCCTGCGCAGCGAGTCCCAGGTCATGCCCAGGGCGTCCCGCTCGACCCCGAGGGCGTCCTGGAGCGCTTCGAGGACCTTGGGGCCGCCGGGGTGCGCGACGTACCAGCCCACGTCGTCGCGGGTCAGCCGGTGGTCCGCCAGGAAGCCGCGGACGTCGTCGCCGATGTGACGGCGCACCAGGTCGGGTACCGAGGGGTCGAGCACGATCCTCAGCCCGCCGGAGCCGACGTCCCAGCCCATCATGCGCTCCGAGTCGGGGTACAGACGGCTGCGCGACGCGAGCACCTCGGGACGAGCCGGATCGCCGGACTGCGCGAGCGCGTGCTCGGACCCGACGGCGACCACCGCCGCGGCGCCGTCCCCGAACAGGCCGCTGGCCACGAGGTTGGCGACCGAGGTGTCGTCGCGCTGCAGCGTGAGCGAGCACAGCTCGACCGACATCAGCACCGCGACCCCGTCCGGCCGGCCGCGCAGCAGGTCGTGCAGGCGGGCGACACCGGCCACGCCCGCCACGCAGCCGAGGCCGACCAGGGGCAGGCGCACCACGTCGGGCCGCAGCCCGATCTCCGCCGCGACGCGGGCCTCGAGCGAGGGGACGGCCAGGCCGGTCACCGTGCACGACACGATGTAGTCGACGTCGGCCGGTGTGAGGCCGACGTCCTTGAGCGCGTCGACGACAGCGCGGGCGCCGAGCTCGACGCCGGCCCGGATGAAGAGGTCGTTCGACTGGCCGAAGCTCTTCAGCCGGGCGTACTCCTCCAGCGGGAGCACGGTGTGCCGGGTCTCGACGCAGACGTTGCGGTGGAACCGTTCCACGATGCCCCGGTTGACCGTGTCCTCGACCAGCATGGTGGTGAAGGACTCGGTGATCTCCTCCTGCCGGTGGCGGTGCTCGGGCAGGGCGCCGCGAACGCTGAGGACGCGCATGGTCATGCTGGCTCCTGTGGTCGGCTGGGCGAGTGGGTGGACGCGACGAACGCCCGAGCGAGGCCGAGGGCGACGGTGGGGAAGGTGAGGGAGAGCGTCATCAGCCGGCCGCCACGAGCAGGACGACGTCGAGCAGGGCGATGGCCACCGCGGCCCGGAAGGGAGTACGACCGCGGGCGACCGGCGTGCCCAGTGCGAGGGCCGTCACCAGCGCGAGGACCGCCCACGCCCATGCCGGGGGCGGTCCCGGGGGGCCCAGCACGGCGAGCAGCGAGGCGGCGGGCAGCAGCACGGCGGCAAGGACGCGCGAGCGACGTTCGCCGATCCGGTGCGGGAGGCCGCGGACGCCGGTGCGCTCGTCGTCGGCGAGGTCGGGCAGCGTGTTGAGCAGGTGCGCCCCGACACCGAGCGTGGCGCCGGCGCCGGTCATCCACAGCGGCGCCCAGCCCTGGGCGGGGCCGGCGAGGGTGACGACCGAGGGCAGCGTCCCGAAGGCGCAGGCGTACGGTGCCCACGACCACGCGGTCGCCTTGAGCCCCAGGTTGTAGGCGTGGCCCGCACCGGTGGCGAGGGTGGCGTTGACCAGCGCACTGCGCCAGTCGGCCAGCGCGGACAGCACGAGGCAGGCGAGTGCGGCCACGACCAGGGCCGGCACCACCCGGCTGACCGGGAGGGCTCCGACGGCCAGAGGCTTGTCGGCGCGACCGACGGCCCGGTCGCGACGCAGGTCCAGAAGGTCGTTGCCCCAGCCGATCGTCAGCTGGCCGGTGAACACCGCCGCGGTGACGGCGACGGCGTCGAGGGGGTGCAGGTCGGCGCGGAGTGCGAGCAGGCCCGCGACGGTGGTGACCGCGAGGGCGGGACCGCCGTGGGCGGCGGTGAGCAGCGCGGGCACGGGCGGCGGCCCGGGGCGCGCCGGGAGCGCGCGGGTGGTCACGGGCATCGCCGCGCCTCGACCAGTCCGTGGGGCCGGCCGGGCTCCATGGGCGCCCTGCTCGTGTCCGTCGTCGGGACTCCGCAGTCCATGTCGAGCCACACGGTGTCGACCCGCAGGAGGCGCACGTGCCCGAGGCGTTGGTGCGGGCGTCGTACGGCAGCGGAGCCGATGCTTCCCGTCGCACGGGTGACCATGATGGGCATGCAGCATCGCTGCCACGTTGCCCGCCCGCTCACACGAGGCACTCCGGCATCCGGTGGAACGTCCGCAGCGTCGGCAGCCCTCGGCGGTGCGCTGCGTCGTGCCGCCGTCCCGCGCGGGCGGGCTGCTCATGACGCCGCCATCTGTTCCGCCCCGGACGACGACGTCGCAGAATGGGACCGTGGACATGGACGTCCTGACGGTTTCCGGCGTGCGGGACAGGCTCGGCAAGGCGCTCTTCAGCCACGTCGCGGGGCCGGACGGTCCCGCCAACCGGGCCCGCATCCACAACACCCCGGGGACGCGGTGGTTCGGCGCGGAACGGCCCATCCGCGTGGTGCACGGCGACGCCTCGATGTTCATCGGCGGACTGCGCGCCCTGCTGCTGCAATCCCTGCACCCGCTGGCCATGGCCGCCGTGGCCGCTCATTCCGGATACCGCGGCGACCCCTGGGGGCGGTTGCAGCGCACGAGTACGTTCCTCGCCGTGACGACCTTCGGAACCGCCGAGGACGCCCGCAGTGCCGTCGAACGGGTCCGCGCGATCCATGAGCGGGTCAAGGGGGTGACAGCGCAGGGCGAGCCCTACTGGGCCGCCGATCCCCACCTGCTCGAGTGGGTGCACGTCACCGAGACGGACAGCTTCCTGCGCGCCCATGAGCGCTTCGGGGCCCGGCCCTTGGCATCCACCGACTACGACGCCTACGTGGCGGACACGGCGAAGGTGGCGACGGCGCTCGGGGTGCCGGACCCGCCACGGACGCGGGCGGAGCTCGAAGCACGCCTGGACACGTACCGTCCGGAACTCCGTGCCACGCCGGAGTGCCGGGCGACCGCGCGCTTCCTGCTGATCCAGCCACCGCTGCCGCTTGCCGCCCGGCCCGCCTACGCTCTACTCGCCGCCAACGCGGTGACGTCCCTCCCGGGGTGGGCCCGCGGGCTGCTGGGGCTTCCGCGCGTCCCCGTGTTCGAGGATGTCGCGATACCGCTCACCGGCCATGCCCTGACCAGGGTGATCAGGTGGAGCATGAACCCCCCGGCGTGACGGCGACCGGCCCCGGCGACGCCGACGGGTCGGTGTGAGGCCTGGAACACCCCCGGACAGCTGACCGGACATGCGAATGGCTGCACGCTGCGGAGCCCGCCCTTGACCTGCACAAAGCAGGCAGGGAGCAGACGTACCGGAGTTTTCGCATGCTTCGTACGATGTTCAAGTCCGAGGTGCTCGGCGAGGAACGGCAGGACGGCGAAGAAGCCGACAGGTGAGTTGGGTCAGGATCAGCAGCCGCAGCAGCGGTGACAGATGCTTCCGGGTCCGCTCGCGTGAAGGCTTGGTCGTCCGGACGGTTCGGCGGGTCCGCTCCACGGAGGGACGACGCGGGCCGCCTCAGCCGCGTGATGCGTATTCCACCGGCCGCCGTGACCGCGAGCGCCGCGAGCAGGGCCCAGGACGGCGGCCGGGGCGAGGACCGCCCAGGGGGCGCGTTCGGCATACGACTGGTTCTCGGCATCGTTGCGGACATCAAGAGATGATCCCGCAACGACCGCCGGCCGGATGCCGCTACCGAGGCCACTGCGCCGAGGCGGCCGGAGTGGTCGGTTACCTGGTCTTGAACCGGTCCGGGCGCACGAAGTCCAGGCCGTCGATGGTCTGCTTGCCGAGCGCCTCGTGTGCGGCGATGTGGCCGTAGCCGGTCGCCATTTTGAAGCCCTTTCCGGAGAATCCGGTGGCACAGTAGATCCTGCTGTGCTCGTCCAGCCAGCCGACGAGGGGGTGCCTGTCCTCGGTGAACAGGTCGGGGAAGGCGTCGGATCGCGCGATGGTGGGGATCAGGCCGGGGAAGAAGTCGGTGACGATTTCGGTGACCTTTTCGATTTCTTCCCGGGTGAGTTCCCTGGGCACGGCGTCCGGGTCGGGAGTTGCCCTTGCGCGCCCGGCCAGCGGTCCGTCCACTGATGCCTTGACCGTCACGCCGTCGACGGCGGGTGCGCCGTACATGGAGCGATCCTCGTACCACCGGCTGAAGGCGGGGAAGTTCTCCGGCGAGAACTGCGTGCCGTCCTGGGCGATGAACCAGGTCAGGACGATCCGATGGGTTTCCGTGACGGCCTTCAGGTGATCGGGCATGAGCCTTCGGGACCAGCCGCCCGAGGCGATGATGACCTTCTCGAACGTCCAGGTTCTGGCGCCCGAGGTGACGACCACACCGTGTTCGGTTTCGGTGATGCTGTCCACGGGTGTGTTCTGAAGGACGGTTGCGCCGTTGGCCTGGGCCGCCGCGACGGCGGCGCTGACGGCGCGGTCGGTGCGCAGAACGCCGGCGCGGGGGTCGTAGACGGCGCAGTCGTCGGGGCGGAGGTTGTGCTGGGGGTAGCGTTCCGCCAACTCCTCCCGGCTCAGGACGCTGTGCTCGGCTCCGTTGACGCGCGTGGTCTCGAGGAGGCTGTTGATGTAGTTGCCGTTCGCCGTGCCGATGGACAGGCCCCCGGTACGGGTGAGGATGTCCTGCCCGGTTTCCGCTTCGAGCTCGGCCCACAGGCCGCGGGAGCGTTCGATGATGGGGTAGTACTCGGGCCTGCCGAGGTAGATCATGCGGAACAGGCGGGTGTCCCCGCCCACCGCACTGCGGCCGTGGGCGGGGGTGGCGGCCTCGAAACCGACTACCGAGTCGGACAGCCGGGAGGCCTGCCACAGGGCCATGCTTCCGATGCTGCCCAAGCCGATGACTGCGAGTTTTGCGTCCATGACAGCAGTTCCCTTTGCGTCTACTCGTGAAGTCCTGCGAGGCGGCTACCGAATCTGGCCAGGAGTGAGGTCTTGCTGGAACCCCTGCGCTCTTCCCACTGGTCGGCGATACCGAAGAGCCGGTACATGGCGTGAACGCCCAGCCAGCGGATGGGTTCCGGTTCCCACTTCCGTGCCCGGTAGCCGACCCAGGGAAGAGTGGTCCGTTCGGTTTCTCTCTCGAAGGCGAGCTCCACGAGAGTCCTGCCGCCGACATAGGCCGAGGTGACACCGTGTCCTGCATAGCCGGTGGACGATCCGACCCCGGACGCCGGGTCCCAGTGCACGCCGCCGTTCCAGTCCCGCGTGACGCCCAGGACGCCCGACCAGGCGTGATCCACCTCGAAGGGGATCCCCGGGAAGAAGGAACTGAGCTTGTGCGAGATCAGGTCGATGGTGGACTGAGCGGTCGCACCGGCGCCCCCGGTGCCGGACCCGAAGCGGTAGGGGACACCACGGCCCCCCATGGCGATACGGCCGTCCGACGTCCGCTGGGAGTAGATGAACGTGTGCGCGGAGTCGTTGAGGCACTGCGGCCCGTCCCAGCCGATCTGCTGCCACGCCTCCTCCGGCAGGGGCTTGGTCACGATCATCGAGGAATTGACCGGGATCACGCTCCGGCGGCCCAGCAGCGGTCCAGAATAGCCTTCGGTGCAGATGAACGTCTTCGCCGCGGTGACACGCCCGTGGGCCAGGGTGAGGGTCCTGCCCCCGACACTGTCCACGCGGCTGCCCTCGTAGATGCTGACCCCCATGGAGGTCAGGGTGTCGGCGAGGCCGTAGACGAGTTTCGCGGGGTGGAGCCGCGCGCAGTGCTTGTAGAAGAGCCCGCCGTGGACGGTGGAGATGTTGATCTGTGACTGGAACTCGTCCCGGTCGAGCAGTCGGATCTCGTCCTCGGTCAGCCCGTACTTCATGTCGGTATCACGCCTGGTGACCAGCCGGCCCAGTCCCGCCTGAGTATGGGCGGCGACGAGCGCGCCACCCTTGTGCTGATCGGCGTCGATGCCCTCGGCCTCAAGGATGTCCAGGACAGCGTCGACGCCGGCGACGAACTCCTGCTGCAGTGCCCGGCTCGCTTCCAGCCCACCACCGACGCGGGCGAAGGTGGCACGGTTTCCCGGGGGCATGGCCGAGAGCCAGCCGCCGTTGCGTCCTGATGCGCCGTATCCGACCTGTTCGGCCTCGAAGACAGCGACCGAGAGGGACGGTTCGAGCTTCTTGGCGAAGTACGCAGCCCACAGGCCGGTGTAGCCGCCGCCGACAATGGCCACGTCGACACGGTCCTGGCCGGTGAAGCGGGGGAACGAGCGCCTCTTGTCGGCCAGTTGGGCCACCCAGAAGCCGAGCTCTCCGTTTCGAGGGGATGCCGCAAGGGCGTTCATATCGAGTCTTTCTTTCTGCGTCTGGAAACCGTGTGGGCCGGTGCTGGAAGGCGGTGTGGTCGCCCCGACGGGGCGGGCGGAACGACGGGCTCCGTACCTCGATCCGGACCTCCAGCCGCCCGGCGTCGTCCCCATCGCATCGGCGAGGGCGCTGATGGCCGCGACGTTGTCGACGCCGACCCGCAGACGGGTCGTCTCGGCCAGCCACCGGCTCCGCGGCCCTTTCGTTCCCCGCGGGCCGGATGGGGTAGGCGATGAAAATGCCGTCGAATCCGGCCTCGGCGAAGACCTCGGCCTCACCCAGGTTGCCCGCGGTGATTCCTTTGGTCTCCGCCTTGACCTGGCGCCGACCGATCTCAACGCATTTTGTGCGTCTTGACGTGCGGCCCTGACGTCTCGGCTGTGACTCGGCGGCGCCCCGTATACGGTTGATTTCGTCCCGCATCAGGTGGGCCGGCACGATCGGCGCCCGTGGGTGTCGATGCGCTCGACGAGGGCGCCGAGTGCCTGTTGCAGCCGGTTCACAGCTGTACTGCCCATGATCGGTTCGCCGCTACACCGCAGTGCAGACCATCTGGATCTCCACCGGGGTGTTGAGGGGCAGTCCGGCGACACCGATCGCGGTCCGGGCGTGCCGTCCGTTCTCGCCCAGCACCTCGATGAGCAGTTCGCTGGCCGCGTTGGCGACCTGCGACTGCAGACCGAGGTCCGGCGTGCTGGCCACGAAGACGAGCATCTGCACGATCCGGACCCGGTCCAGATCACCCACCGCCTGCACAGCGGCGGCCAGGCAGTTGAGCGCGGCATGGCGCGCGAGCTCCTTCGCGGTCTCCAGCTCCACGTCCCGGCCGACGACACCCTGCCCCAGCAGCTCGCCGTCCTTGTAAGGCAGTTGGCCGGAGATGTGGATGCTGGAGCCCACCGCCCGGTGGTGCACGTAGTACGCGTTACCGGCGAGTTCGGGTAGCTCCAGTCCGAGGTTGTGGAGCCTTTCCGAAGCCGAGTCACCCTTGACGGTTTGAGGCAGGGGCTGACTCATGCCGCCACCGCCTTGCTGTTGATCATTTTTTTGGTTCTCGCTCGGGTGTCAGGGGCGGGGCAGGCCGAAGAGGACGGGGAGGTCGGCGATGTCGGTGATCCGCTCGTAGCCGAGCCAGTGCTCGTCGTGCTCCCAGCCGCGGTCGACGTACACCTTGTTCTCGATGCCCATGATGGCCGCGGAGCGCAGGTCGTACATGGGGCTCGCGGAGACGTGCACGACCTCGTCGGGCGTCACGCCGAGCTTGTCGAACATGTACTCGAAAGCGCGGAGTCGCGGCTTGTAGACGCCCATCTCCTCGGCGCTGATGACGACCTCGAACGGGGCCTTGAGGTTCTCCGCGAGGCGCACGGCGTGCGCGGTGTCGCTGTTGGTGATGATGACCAGCGGGACCGCCTCGGCCAGGCGGTTCAGCGCCTCGGTGACACCGGGGTGCGGGCCCCAGGTGGGGATGCGCTCGTACACGGCCCGCGCCTCGTCCTCGCGGTACTCGAGACCGACCTTGCGCGAGGCGCGTTCCATGGAGCGCGCGACGATCTGGTGGAACGGCTGGTACGCGCCCGTGCACTCGTCGATCCGGTACGCCTTGCAGATCCGCAGGTACTCGTCGGCGACCTCGGCCGGCAGCCGGTCGCCCAGGACCTCACGCATCGCGTCGTTGATGCTGAACTTGATCAGCGTTCCGTTCATGTCGAACGTCACGAACTTGGGCTTGACATTGAATCCCATGAGTCCTCCTGGTGCTTCAGCGGAGCAGCTTGAGCCGCTATGGACGATTGTCGACCAGCGCTGTCGATTGTCGACTATACGGGTATCGACTGTCAACGAGTTTGGGCAGCCGGGTCCCCTCTGGTCATCGGCGGCTCCGCCTCGGCGGGGGCCTCGTCGCAGGCGCCGCACCGGCGCGGCGGAGGGCGTGGACATGGGCTTGCAAGGCGGAGGTGAACGCCGGTCCGTGGCCCGTCACGAGGTTGCGGAGACCCGGGCGTGTGTACGGCGCAGACGCGTTCGGCGGGGGCATCCGTACTCGCATCGCCCATGGCGCGCTCACCAGGAATGCGCCACCACCCGCCTTGCAGAGTGGTTCCCCGGCCCGGCCGGCTCGGGTTCGGTGTGGGACGCGGGGCTGGTCTTCGGCTCCCGCCCTTCGGTGGCGCAACGGAGTTTGTGAATCGTCCACGGCGCCGTGGCGCGAGTTCTGCCGGCCCCGCTTCCACTGCGACCCGGTCGACCAGTCCGGCTCCCGGCAGGGTCGCCCCGTCCGGTACCGCCCCAAGCGCGGCTCCGGCAGGTCGGCTTCACTCTGCTGCAGATCAAAAGCACCCATGGGAGGGGGCTCCGTGCTCAGTAAGCCAAGTTGATTGTCGATGCAAGATCAGTGCAGGTATAGTCGACAAAAGAATGGTCGACAACGACCAAAGGAGGCCTCCGGAGTGGATCACAAGTTCGAGTGGCAGGAGCAGCGGATGACGACGCCGGACGGCGTCTACCGCACACTGCGTGCCGCCATCCTCGACGGGACCGTACCTCCTGGTGGCCAGCTGCGTGAGGCGCACATCGCCGCGGATCTCGGGATCAGCCGGTCCCCGCTGCGCGAGGCGCTGACCAAGCTGGAGGAGGAAGGGCTCGTCGTCAAGATCCCCTACCGCGGGGCCTTCGTCGTAGAAGTGAGCGCCCGTGAGGTCGCCGAGATCGACTCGGTCCGGCTACGTGTCGAGCCGTACGCCGCCGAACTCTCGGCCGAAGCACTGCGCGGTCCCGAGCGGCCTCAGTTGCTGCAAACCGTCGAGGATCTCCGCCGTGCAATGGAGAAGGACGACATCCCGGCCAGCATCGACGCGCACCTCCGTTTCCACGGGCTCTTCTATGATCTCTCGGGGCACGGCGTCCTGCAGAGCCTCTGGAACGGCTGGGAGACCAAGCTGCGCCTCCACCTCAGCGTCGATCACCGCACGTACAGCGACAACCCGCAGCAACTGGTCGTCGAGCACGAGCGGCTGGCCGCGGTCGCCCTGGAAGGCGACACCGACGCGTTCCGCCGGGAACTGGCTGCCCACTTCCCCATGGGGCTGGGAGCCCAGACGGGAGAACCGGGGGAGCGCACGTCCCGGCACATGTGAGGCCATGCTGCCTGCGTGGTCCAAGCCCGCTATCCACCGTGACGCTGTAGACCAGTGCCGGGAAGTCAAGGATCGAGCCCGCAGTATCTACGTGATCTTGTAGTGGGAGGCTGCGCGGGCGGGTCCGTTCTTCCAGGAGACGGTGGGTCGTGGCGGGGCCTTGTGTCATAAGCGCGGCTTCCCCCGCTGAGCAGTCGGCGTCGGAATCGCGATCGCCCCGTATGCCGTCGCCTGCGACGACCTGGAGCGAGGGCAACTCGTCGCACCCTTGAGACAAGCCTGCTCGAAACGATTGCGAACCGGGTGACCGATGGGCTTATCGGGCCTTCGTCGCCCGCCATGCCCTCGCCTGATCCATGACCTCACCGCACGGATGACCGGAGAACGGCTGACCATCAGCGGGGTCGCTTTGCGGCCGAGCCGGGCCGAGGACGGTCCAGGGCGCCAGTTCCGCGTACGGCTGGTTTTCCGAGGGGAGGCGGCCCCGTTCGGCGGTGGGCGGCTGCTCCGCTTGCTCGCTCCTGTTCGAGCGGGGCGGTGGCCTGAACGGTAACGTGTCCAGCCGACCAGGCAGACCGCAAGGCCGGCACCCCAGGCGGACGGCCCGGTCGCCGCGGTGGTCAGCATTCCAGCGAGGACCGCCGGCAAATGTCGACACCATGTGCGTCAGGCCTGCGCCCACCTGCGCCGCCATGCCGAGCCTCAGCCCGGTGACCGTGCACACCGCTGTCACCGCGAGGGCCATACCCACCGCACGCAGCGCGCCGTGGCCCAGGCGGGCCAGTAGATCGCGGCCGAGCGCATACGTACCAGAGAGGGCAGGGCTGCTCGCTCAGCATGTAAGGCAAGCCGCTTGACCTCCATCGGTAGGTGAATTCATAACCAGTGAGGTTGCTGCGGACTACGAGGTCACGTCGTGGTCGCGGATGGCTCTACCATGACGTGACCGGGCTCACCCTCGCCCCGGCTGACTCATGTCCGGCTTCCGCCATGCAACGAGCGTCGGCGGCACCCCCGTGAACAGCCCCGCCGGTGGGCGCCGCAACCCGACTCACGGGAGGCAGACGGTGACAGACGTTCGAGTCGACCGCAGGGCGTTCCTGCGTGGAGTCGGCGGAATTGCGGCAGGCATCGCCGCGACCTCGCTCACCGCGTGCGAGACCCGCGCCGACCGGAATACCTCCAGGCCCAAGAACCCCAAGCTGCTCGTCGTCCGGGACAGCGGGGGCTCTTATGGTGAGGCGAACCGGAAGGCCATCTACGACCCGTTCACAAAAGAGACCGGCATCCAGATCAATGTGGTGAACATCCTGCACGCGCAGATGCTCACCGAGATGAAGGCGGGCCGACCGCAGTTCGACGCCATGGACATCGACATGGTCCTCCTGATGTACTTCCAGCAGGAGGGCGCTTCCGAGGAACTGGACTACGACCGGCTGAAGAACGCCGATAATGCGGGAATCGCCAAATCCCTGCTCGCCTCCCACGGTGTCGGCAAGAACTACTGGGCCAGCGTCTTGGCGTACCGCACTGACGCCTTCGCGGGGAAGAGGCCCGAAACCTGGGCGGACTTCTGGGACACCAGGGCATTCCCGGGCAGCCGCGCGCTGCAGAGCTCGATGGATTATCCGGAGCTGGAGTTCGCTCTCATCGCCGACGGCGTACCACTCGACAAGCTGTACCCCCTCGACGTGGACCGTGCCTTCAAAGCCCTGAACGAGATCAAAGGCTCTGTCCGGACATTCTGGGACAGCGGCGCTGTACCGGGTGAACTGCTGGAGCGCAAGGAGGTCGTTGCCTCCAGCGTCTGGAACGGCCGCATCAGCGATCCGATCCAGCGCGGCGTCCCACTCGCCTGCGCGTGGAACGGCGCCCGCAGGCAGAGCAGCGGCTACGGAATCCCCAAAGGGGCCGCCAATCCCGACGCGGCCTACCGGCTCATCGATTTCGCCCTGCGGCCCGAGGTGCAGGCCGGCTTCGCCCGGATCTACCCCAATGGCCCTGTTGTGCCGGCCGCCTACGGACATCTCTCCGAGGCCACCGCCACGAACCTGCCGAGCACCCCCGGCCACCTGCTGTCCGGCTTCGACCTGGACGTCGAGTGGTGGCTCAAGAACCGGGACTCCGTGGCGAAGCGCTGGCAGGAATGGGTGCGCGCCTGAACTCGACGAGCGTTCGGAACTCCGAGCCATGGGCCTGACTGACAGGAAGCGGGCAGTCGAGATCGACCGCTCCTGGTCCCAAGATCTTATGCCTGGATGTGACTGTATGAGATGAGGAGGCATGGTCAGACATTTTGGTCGTTTCCCGGCTTCACGGCCCCGCACACGCAGCGGCCTGCGTCGCCGTTCGGCGGATGCCCCTCAACGGCACGAGGAGTCCAGCGGGCGCCGTTCGGGGCCGCGCTTCAGCTCGCCCAAGGTACTCAGCGTCGCGGGCCAGGTGTTCCTGCTACAGCTGGTCATCATGGTGCTCTTCGCCGCAGCCGCGGGAGTGGCACTCGTGGTGCAGGCCCGGAACTCGACCATGCAGCAGGCCCGGCACCTGACGTTCGGAGTCGCCGAGGGCTTCGCCCACGCTCCGGGAACGCTGGCCGCCATGAGATCCAAGAACGCCAGTGCGCTGCTGCAGCCACGGGCGGAGGAAGCCCGGAAAAGGGCCGGGGTCGACTACGTCGTCGCCTTCAATCCCCAGGGCTTCCGCTGGACCCACCCCGACCCGAAACTGATCGGGAAGCAGATCTTCGCCCTCCGCGAGGGCCAAACCGTCGACAGACCCTTCACCCAGACCTTCGAGGGCAGTCTCGGCCTCTCCGTGGACTCGACGATCCCCGTTTACGACACCGGCGGGAAGACGATCGTGGGGTTCGTGTCCGTCGGGATCACGGTGGCCAGTGTGAACGACGTGGTGCGGGAGCAGTTTCCAAAGCTGCTCGGATTCGCCGGCGGCGCACTGGCGGTCGCCGCGGGCGGGACGGCATTGGTCTCCTGGCGGTTGCGGCGGCAGACCCGCGGCCTGGATCCTTCCGAGATGACCCGCATGTACGAGCATCATGACGCGGTGCTGCACTCGGTGCGGGAAGGGGTCCTGATCATCGGAGGTGACGGGCTGCTGCTGCTGGCCAACGACGAGGCACGGCGACTGCTGGATCTGCCCGCGGACGCCGAGCAACGCCGCGTCACCGATCTCGGCCTGGAGGCCGACACCGCCGAGCTGCTGGGTTCGGGCCGGACAGCCACCGACGAGGTCCACCTGACCGGCGACCGTCTATTGGCTGTCAACATACGGCCGGTCGACCACCAAGGCGGCGGGCAAGGCAGCGTGGCCACGCTGCGCGACACCACGGAGCTGCGGGCACTGTCGGGCCGGGCAGACCTGGCCAGGGAGCGGCTGCGCCTGTTGTACGAGGCAGGGGTGCGGATCGGCACCACGCTGGATGTGGTGCGCACCGCCCAGGAACTGGCCGAGGTAGCGGTCCCCCGATTCGCCGACGTCGTCACCGTCGACCTGCAGAATCCGGTCCTGGAGGGTGATGAGCCAACCGACCCGGACCTCAAGATGCGCCGCACGGCGGTTCACAGCGTCCAGGGGTCCTGGCCCCTGTTCCCGGTGGGCGAGCTGATCCACTTCGTGCCCAGCAACCCCCTGACTCTGAGCATCCAGCGCGGCCAGGCCGTCCTTGATGCCGACCTGACTGCCTCCCACGGCTGGCGAGCCCAGGACCCCGAACGAGCCCGGCGCATCCTGGATTCCGGCCTCCACTCCTTGATCACCGTGCCGCTCCAGGCCCGCGGCGTGGTGCTGGGCGTGGTCAACTTCTGGCGTGCGGAACAGAACGCCTTCGAGGAAGAGGACCGGGCCTTCGCCGAGGAGCTCGCCGCCCGGGCGGCGGTGGCCATCGACAACGCCCGCCGCTACACCCGCGAGCATGCCCTCGCCGTAACCCTGCAGCGCAGCCTCTTGCCCCGTACCGTGCCCGAGCAGTCCGCCGTAGAGGTCGCCCACCGTTACCTGCCTGCCCGGGCCGGTGTAGGCGGCGACTGGTTCGATGTCATCCCGCTGCCCGGTGCCCGGGTCGCGCTGGTGGTCGGCGACGTGGTCGGCCACGGCCTGCACGCCGCGGCCACCATGGGCCGGCTACGCACCGCGGTGCGTACCTTCTCCTCCCTCGATCTGTCTCCGGACGAGCTGATCAGACACCTCGACGAATTGGTCACCCGAGTCGACAGCGAAGGGGCCGACGGCGAAGGAATCACGGGGGCGACCTGCCTGTACGCCGTCTACGACCCGGTGGCCGGGCTGTGCTCACTGGCCAGGTCCGGGCACCCGGGCCCCGCCCTGGTACACCCGGACGGCAGGGTCGAGCAGTTGCAGGTGCCGGTGTCCCCGCCGCTCGGCCTGGGCGGCGCCCTGCCCTTCGAGAGCGCCGAGTTCACGCTGCCCGAGGGCTCCCAGCTTGTCCTGTACACCGACGGTCTCGTCGAGGACCGGCACCGGGACATCGACACCGGCCTCGACATGCTGCGCGAGGCCCTGCAAGGCCCCGGCCGGACCCCGGAAGAGACCTGTCAGGCCGTCCTCGACGCCCTGCTGCCTGCCCGCCCGAGCGACGACATCGCCCTGCTCGTCGCCCGATTGCGCCTGCTGGATCCTTCCCAGGTCGCCGACTGGGACGTCCCCGGTGATCCCGCCGCCGTCGCCGGGATCCGAGCCCAGGTCGCCCGCCGGTTGGAAGAGTGGGGACTGGAGGAGCTCACCTTCTCCACCGAACTCGTGATCAGCGAGCTGGTGACCAATGCCATCCGCTACGGCACCGAGCCGAGGCAGCTGCGGATTCTGCGGGACGGCCCCAGCCTGATCTGTGAGGTCTCCGATGGCAGCAGCACCTCACCGCACCTGCGCCGGGCGGCCGACACCGACGAAGGAGGGCGGGGGTTGTTCCTGGTTGCTCAGTTCACGCAGCGATGGGGCACCCGTTACGTGCCTCGCGGCAAAGTGATCTGGACCGAGCAGTCACTCAACAGCCAGGCGACTGAACCTGCCGCGGACATGGCCGACGTGCTGCTGGACCAATGGAGCGACGCGGACTGGTGACCGTTGTGGCCATCGGCCCGTGCGCACCTCAGGCCAGAACCTGGCTGCTGCCCGCGACGGCCTCCGGACGGAGCAGGTCGGCCAGGGTCTCGGCGGGCAACAAACCCTTCTCCAGGCGGGTTCGGCGACACCCCGTTCGCTGAAGGGCCTCTTTGGCGACGAGGCGCTGCGCCGGAGCGTCAGCAGGCGCAGGTCGTAGCAGCTCTTGGACAACTTGACGGCGATCCGCTTGAGCACACCGGACATCTGCACGAACGCCCAGCCCTGGTTCGCCTCGACCAAGTAAAAGGACACCAGGCGCTGGGAGATCGGCGCCCACGTCCTGGCCGTACGCCCTGCCGCACTGCAGGGCTCCAGCCTGTCGCCGCAGTCCAGGAACCCATGGTTCGCCACAAGACCGTCCACCTGTCGGTGCCCGACGCCCTGCAGTGCATGGTCGTCGTCAACCGCCTCGACCACGCCGTACGCCATCGGCGACACCCCGCCCCTGCACGCCACAGCCTCCGGGAACGCCGTCCTGGCGTATCTGGGGAAGTCCGAGATAGCCGAGGTCACCGCGGGGACGCTGGAGGGCTACGGCGAGGAGACCATTACCGGCCCGGGGCAGCTGCGCGCGGAGCTCGGCCGCGTGAGCCCGAACTGGGCCGGCTGGTCGCCGAGACGGTGGCGGAGATCACCGCCCGGCACCTGGCCTGACGACGGTCCCGGCGCCGCGGGCATCGCGCGTCGGCATCACTTCACGGTCACGTAGATCTTGCGCACGGTTTCGATGGTCTTCCACGCGCCGACGAAGCCCGGCTTCATGACAAAGCTGTCGCCCGCCTTGTGAACCACCGGCTTGCCACCTTCCGGCGTGAGTTCGACGATGCCGGCGAGGATGTGGCAGAACTCGAACCTCTCGCCCTTGATCGAGCGCATCTCGCCGGGCGCGCCTCCCAGACTCCCGTATGGATCGACTCCCCGGCGACTCTTGGGCCCAGGTCCTGAACATGGGGTCGCCGGAAATCAGGCGTTACGGGAGTGGTCCGGATTCTTGCGCGGCCTGAAGGAGGGACGGGTGTCGATTGTCTTCAGGACGACATGTTCTCTTCTCCTTGGGTTCGGGAAAACGATGAGGCCCTTCGCGGTGCTGCTGAGGCGCCGGTCAGCGCATGACCGCCGTCAGCTCACGGGCACCGCGAGGTACTGGTACTCCAGGAACTCGTCGATCCCGACCCGGCCGCCCTCGCGGCCCAGCCCGGACTGCTTGACGCCGCCGAAGGGTGCGGCCGGGTTGGACACGAGGCCCGTGTTCAGCCCCACCATGCCCACCTCCAGCCGCTCGCTCACCCGCAGGGCACGGTCGAGGCCCTCGGTGAAGACGTAGCCGACCAGGCCCCAGGGGGTGTCGTTGGCACGGCGGATCACCTCGTCCTCTTCGTCGAAGGTGAGGATCGCTGCGACCGGGCCGAAGATCTCCGTGTCCATCAGGCGGCTGCCGGGATCGACATCGGCCAGTACGGTCGGCGGGTAGAAGCAGCCGGGGCCTTCGGGTGTACGCCCGCCGACGAGCACGTGCGCCCCGCGCTCCACCGCGTCGGCGACGAGCTCCTCCACCTTGGCGCGTCCCCTCCTGTCGATCAGGGGGCCGACGTCGACGCCGTCCCGGGTGCCCGGACCGACGACCAGCGCGCCCATCCGCTCGGCCAGCCGGCGCCCGAACTCCTCCGCCACCGAGCGGTGCACGAAGAAGCGGTTGGCGGCCGTGCATGCCTCGCCCATGTTGCGCATCTTGGCGACCATCGCGCCGTCGACGGCCTTGTCCAGGTCGGCGTCCTCGAAGACGAGGAACGGCGCGTTGCCGCCCAGCTCCATCGAGGTCCGTACGACCGCCTCCGCGCTCTGGGCGAGGAGCAGCTGTCCGACGGCCGTGGAGCCGGTGAAGGAAAGCTTGCGGATCCGCCCGCCGCGCAGGAGCGGTTCGCAGACCTCTCCGGCGCGGGAGGTGGTGACGACGTTCAGCACTCCGTCCGGCAGCCCGGCCTCCTTGAGGATCGCGGCGAGGGCGAGGCTGGAGAGCGGGGTCTGCGGGGCCGGCTTGAGGATCATCGTGCAGCCGGCGGCGATCGCCGGGCCGATCTTGCGGGTGCCCATCGCCAGCGGGAAGTTCCACGGGGTGATCAGCAGGCAGGGGCCGACCGGGCGGCGGGAGAGCAGCATGCGGTTGCGGCCGTCCGGCAAGGTGGTGAAGCCGCCGTCGATACGGACGGCCTCCTCGGAGAACCAGCGGAAGAACTCGGCCGCGTAGGCCACCTCTCCCCTGGCCTCGGCGAGCGGCTTGCCCATCTCGGACGTCATCAGGTGGGCAAGCACGTCGGTGCGCTCGATGATGAGCTCGTGGGCGCGGCGCAGGATCTCGCTGCGCGCCCGGGGCGCCGTACGCGCCCACGCCTCCTGCGCCTGCACGGCCGCTTCCTCGGCGAGCTTGGCGTCCTTGGGACCCGCGTCGGCGACATGGCAGAGGACCTCGCCGGTCGCCGGGTCGTCGACGGGCATGGTGGCGCCGTCCGAGGCGTCCACCCAGGCGCCGCCGATGAACAACTGCGTGGGCGTGTCGGTCATGAGTTGTCTCCTGGTTGTCCGGGTCGGTCGGCAGCGGGATCGAGCAGTTCCGCGAGGTGCAGGGCGCGGATGCCCCGGTCTCCGGCGAGGTGGTCGATCTGGGTGGCACAGCTGAAGCCGTCGGCCACGACGACGGCCGGTGTGCGCGGGTCGATGTCGTCGAGGCGTGGCTTCAAGGCCAGGTCGGCGACGGCCATCGAGGTGTCGTAGTGCTGTTCCTCGAAGCCGAAGTTGCCGGCGAGTCCGCAGCAGCCCTCGGCCTCGTCGACCTGCGCCACACCGAGGCGGCCGAGCAGGTCGCGCGGGTGGCGGCCCTTGAAGGTGGCGTACTCGTGGCAGTGGGTCTGCAGCACGACGCTGTCCGGCAGTGTTGGGGGCGCCCAGCCGGGGACCGCGAGGTCGGTCAGGGCTCCGGTGAGGGTGTGGACGCGGGCCGCGACGCGCCGGGCGGCGTCGGTGCCGAGGAGCTCGGGCACGTCACGCTTGAGCGCCGCGGCGCAGCTGGGTTCGGCCACGACGATGGGCCGGTCGTCGCCGTTGTCAAGGCGGGCGACGGTGCGGGCCATGATGCGGCGCGCGAGTGACAGTTGTCCGGTGCTCACCCATGTCAGGCCACAGCACAAGTCGTCCTCCGCCGCGCAGGGGATGCCGGCGTCGGCGAGCACGCGGCTCGCGGCCCCGGCCACCTGGGGGCGGAAGGCGCGGGTGAAGCTGTCCACGAAGAGCAGCGTCTTCGCCGGTTGGCCGGTCCTGGCCGCGCGCAGTGCCCGGCGCAGCGCACGCCGGGAGGCGAAGGCGGGGATGCGGCGCTTCGTGGTCACGCCGCCCAGGCGCGCGAGCAGCTTCCCGACAGGTCCGCGCAGCAGCGGGTTCACCGGGCGGGCCGCGTACCCGACGAGCTTGGACGTGAGCGGCAGCCAGCCCAGGGAGTAGTGGGACCGGGGTCTGACTCTGCCCTTGTAGTGCTGGTGCAGGAACTCGGCCTTGTACGTGGCCATGTCGACGCCGACCGGGCAGTCGCTGGAGCAGGCCTTGCAGGACAGGCACAGGTCGAGGGCGTCACGCACCTCCGTGGAGCGCCAGCCGTCCTGGACGGTTCCGCCCCGCACCATCTCCTGGAGCAGCCGGGCCCGGCCCCGCGTGGAGTCCTTCTCTTCGCCCGTGGCCCGGTAGCTGGGACACATCACGCCGCCCGCGTCGCTGCGGCAGCGGCCGACCCCGACACAGCGGCGCACCGCGCCCGCGAAGCCGTCGTCGTCGTGGGGAAAGGTGAACGTCGTGTCCAGGAATGGGAGTTCACGCAGGGCGAGGTCGGCGTCGAGGTGTGCCGGGTCGACGATCACGCCGGGGTTGAGCAGCCCCTCCGGGTCGAAGATCTCCTTGAAGGCGGCGAACGCCCGGATCATCCGGTGGCTGTACATGACCTCCAGCAGTTCGCCGCGGGCCCGCCCGTCGCCGTGTTCGCCCGAGAGGGTGCCGCCGTGCTCCACGACCAGGGTGGCGGCCTCGGAGAGGAACCGCCGGGTGGCGGTTCGGCCCGCGTCCGTGGCGAGGTCGAAGTCGATGCGTACGTGGACGCAGCCCGCGCCGAAGTGGCCGTACAGCACGCCAGTCAGACCGTGTGCGGCCAGCAGCTTGCGGAAGTCACGCAGGTAGGCGGCCAGGTCCTCGGGCGCGACGGCCGCGTCCTCCCAGCCGGGCCAGGACTCCCCGCCGTCGACCAGGCGGGCGGCGAGCCCTGCCCCGTCCTCACGCACCCGCCACAGCGAGCGCCGTTCGGCCGGGCTGTGCACGACCCGCCCGCCGGTCATCCGGCCCTGTGCCTTGAGCGCGTCCAGCAGTTCGCCGGCGCGGGCGTCGACGACCGCCTGGTCGTCGCCGTCGAGTTCGACGTACAGCCAGGCACGGCCCGCGGGGAGACCGGTGACGGAGTCCGGACCACGCCGGGCCCGCATGGTGGCGACGATCGCCTCGTCCATGCCCTCCACGGCGGTGGGGTTCCAACGCAGGATCTCGGGGACGTCCTCGGCGGCGTCGACCACGTCGTCGTAGCCGAGCGTCAGCAAGGTGGAAGACTGTGCGGTCGCCACCAGGCGGACCGTCGCTGCGGTGACGACCGCACAGGAGCCCTCGGTGCCCACCAGGGCGCGGGCCACGTCGAAGCCGTGCTCGGGCAGCAGGTGGTGCAGCTGGTAGCCGGAGACCTGGCGCGGTACCCGGCCCAGCTCGGTGCGGACCGGCGCCAGGTTGCCGTCGATCAGGCGGCGCAGGTCCGCTTCCAGACCCGCGACACGCTGGACGGCGTCCCGGTCCTCCGGGTCGGCGGCCCGCAGTCCGGTCCGGTCGGCGACGGCCCGCACGCCGTCGGCCGTCACGATCTCCAGCGCCTCGACGTGCCCGCTGGTGCGCCCGTGCCGCACTGACCGGTTGCCGCATGCGTCGTTGCCGATCATGCCGCCGATGGTGCAGCGGTTGTGCGAGGACGGGTCGGGTCCGAAGGTGAGCCCGTGCAGGGCGGTCGCGCTGCGCAGCGCGTCCAGGATCACTCCGGCCTCGACGCGGGCGGTGCGCGCCACCGGGTCGATGTCCAGGATCCGGTTCATGTACCGGGAGAGGTCCAGGACGACACCGGGCCCGACGGCGTTGCCCGCCATGCTGGTGCCGCCGCCTCGCGCGGTGACGGGGACGCGCGTCTCGCGGCAGGCCCGCAGCACCGCGACGACGTCGTCGGCGCTGCGGGGGAAGACCACGGCCCTCGGCGGGACCCGGTAGTTGGAGGCGTCGTAGGCGTAGAGGCCGGTGGATCCGGGGCCGGTCTCCACCCGCAGGCCGGGAGCGGTCTCGGCAAGCCGCGAGGCCAGCGACTCCAGGGCCGTGGTGGTGTCCGTCATCGCCGTGCCGCTCCCGATGTGCCGGCGTCGACCGCGGTCGCCCATGCCTGGAGGCCCTCGTCCACCGCCGTCTTGTCGATGGCCCGCTGGATCGGCGTCCCGTTCATGTCGAACGTGACGAACCTCGGCTTGCTCTCGAACTCCATGGGTCTCTCCAGTTGCCGATCGGTCAGGCTGTCACAGACGGTTCTTCGCGACCTCGGCGAAGGTTTCCAGGAATCGGGTCACATCGGCGGAGTCGAAGGCCAGCGGCGGGCGGATCTTCAGGGTGTTCGCCGACTTGCCCGTGCCGTTGATGAGGATCCGGCGATCGCGCATGTCGTTGATGACGTCTTCGGTCAGCAGCCGGTCCGGTTCAAGAGTTTCGCGGTCCTTCACGATCTCCACGCCGACATACAGACCGGCGCCGCGGACTTCGGCGACGTACGGGGAATCCTTGGTGATCTCCCGCAGCCCCGCGCGCAGAGCGTTGCCGCTCTCCAGGACGCGCTGCTGCACGTTCTCCTTCTCGAGGACGTCCAGCACCGCGGCGCCGGCGGCCACGGGGATCGAGCTGCCTCCGAAGGTGTTGAAGTAGCGGACGTTGCGTCCGAACTCCTCGCAGACCTCCGGGCGGAAGACCACACCCGAGATCGGCATTCCGTTACCCATCGGCTTGCCCATGGTGACGATGTCCGGCAGCACACCATGCCGGCTGAAGCCCCACATCGACTCCCCGAGCCGGGCGAATCCCGACTGGACCTCGTCCGCGATGTAGACACCGCCGGCCGCGTGCACCTCCTCCACCACGCCCTGCATGTAGTCGACCGGGTCGGTGAAGATGCCGTCGCTGGTATAGGCGCAGTCGGTGATCAGCGCCGCCAGGCGGTAGCCGTGGCGCTCCAGGTCGGCGATCGCGCCGCGCACCTGCTGCCGCATGTGCTCGGCGAGCGTGGTTCCCGGCACGGCGAGGCGCGGGTCCGGCGGATCGATGAGCCGGACGTTCGGGCCCAGCGGTGATCCCGCACCCAGGTGCGGTGAGAAGCTCGCCACCTCCCGGGTGATGCCGTGGTAGGCCCAGCGGGTGACGATGATGCCCTCGCCGCCGGTGTGGAATCGCGCCACCCGTACCGCCAGGTCGTTCGCCTCCGACCCGCTGCACGCGATGCTCAGCTTGGACAGCTCCTCGGGGAACGTCGAAAGCAGCCGCTCCGCGTAGTCGACCAGGGCTTCCTGGACGTAGCGCGTGTTGGTGTTGACCATCGCCATCTGGCGGGCGACGGCCTCGGCCACGTGGGGGTGGGCGTGCCCGACGCACGGGACGTTGTTGTACGCGTCCAGGTAGTCGTTGCCGTCACGGTCGATCAGGTGGGCCCCGTGACCGGAGACGAACTCGACCGGCTCCTTGTAGATGAGTGTGTAGCCAGGGCCCAGCACCTTGTTCCGGCGCTGGATGGTCTCTCGGAGGTGTTCGGGGAGCTCGCCCAGTACCCCGGGGTCGAACCGGTTGGGGTAGTGGGCTATCGCCCGACTCAGCGTCGAAGTCATCGGCAGGCACACCTCTGGTCTCGTCCGGGGTTGATCGCTGAAATCTTGTCGATTGTCGACGATAAGAACATTGTCGACAACTGTCAACAGGCCCGAACTTCCCTCATGCCCACTCTGCGGAACCCTCGAAAAGGGCCTGACCCACGCGCCGCGCGTTCACCGCGGACGGCACTGGCAAGGAGAGAGCGGCGACATGAAGTTCACCCCCTACTGGCTCGACACCGCTCCCCAGGGTCCGCACTGACCCGCGTCAGGCCGGCTCCATCACGCCGGTGAGCGGCCGTGGTCCTTGCGCACGGTGTGCAGGCAGACGTCGACGCCAGAGGCGGCACCGGTACAGGTCAGGATGGGGTCGTCGTCGATGAAGAGCGCAGCCGAGTCGAGGGCGACGTACGGGAACATTGAGGAACGGCTGGTGCCCGAGTCGGCCGATAGCGTCCAGCGCCTCCACATGCCCATCGGTCCACCCGTCACGCACCGACCGGTTCCCGCACGCGTCATCACCGATCATGTCGCCCGGCGTACGGCGGCTGTGCCTCGACAAACCCGGATCGAAGTCGGCCCGCGCAGCGCGGTCGTGCTCCGCGGCGCATCCAGCAGCACACGGGCCTCGTCCTGCGCCGTGCGCGCCTCGGCTTCCATGTCCTGGGACCCGGCCCTGCACCGGGAGCAACCCAGGACCGCACTCGGCCTGCCCGCATCACCCGCCGTGCTCGAGCCACCGCCCGGGGCCGTGACCGGCACACCACCCTCACGGCAGCACAGCAGTTGATGGCGTTGTAGCTGTAAGGAGCCCGTCGATCCCGGGCCGCTGCTCTCTCCTGCCAGTGCCGTCCGCTGTGAACCCGCGGCGCGCGGGTCAGGCCCTTCTCGAGGGTTCCGCAGAGTGGGCATGAGGGAAGTTCGGGCCCGTTGACAGTGGTCGACAATATTCTTATCGTCGACAATCGACAAGTCGCAGGCCTGGCTCCTCCGATAGGGACTGACCGTGAACACCTCACCAGCTACGAACCACGCTCAGCGGCTCCTCGAGGAGAGCGGCCTGACGTCGTCCCACGAGCCCATCGACGTGCTGCTGGTGAGCAATCTCCTTGACGAGCGCTACCGCCTCACCGGGCGCTTGGGGCGACTGGCGACCGAGAAGGACGACACGTTCAGGCTCAGTACCGACTCGGGCAACTACCTCGTGAAGGTCTCACCACCTGACGAGGCGGAGGCGGTCGTCGCCCTCCAGACCGCAGCGATGCGCTACCTCGAAACCACCGCTGCGCACCTGCCCGTCCAGCGGGTGAAGCTGACCGCCGACGCGGACGACCATGTCACGATCAGGCTGAACGACGGCAGGACCCGCATCCTGCGCGTGTTCCACTTCGTCGAAGGCCAGGTCCTGGCAGATGCGAACCCGGACGCGGAGCGGCTCTCCCAGGCGGGCGAGATGCTGGGGCTGATCGACGTGGCGCTCAGGCCGTTCACGCACCCGGCGGACCGACGAGGTCTGGCATGGGACATCCGCCATTTCCACCAGATGACCGAACTGGTCGAGCACACGCCCAGCCCCGGGCACCGACAGTTGGCCCAATCGGTCTTCCGGCTCTTCGGCGAAAACGTCGTCCCGAGGCTGAATGATCTCGAAACCCAAGTGATCCACGGTGACTTCAGCCCTTACAACATCGTGGTCGATCCACGGAGCGATCACTTCGTCACCGGCGTCATCGACTTCGGCGACACGGTGCGCAGTGCGGCGATCTTCGACCCCGCCGTTCCCATGGCGAACCTGCTCGGCCGGACGCCGGACCATCCCTGGCGGGACGCCTGCGCCTTCGCCGCCGGCTACCAACTGAAGCGGCCGATCCAGGCCTCGGAACTCCCGCTGCTCCCGATCGCCGCGTTGGCACGGCTCACACTGCGTGCGCTGATCACGAACTGGCGCGCGGAGCGCGCACCCGAACGGCGCGAGTACCTCCTAGGTCACGCCAAGGACGACTGGATCAATGTCGAGCGTTCCTTGACCGTGAGCCTGGACGACGTCGACGCGCACCTCAGGGAAGCCCGTCACGGGCATTCCTGAAGGCCAGTCCCGAACACGGGAAGTTACTCCCAGGGTAAAGACAGGAGCATCCTCATGGCCATTCCCTCCAGTTCCGGCCGGAATGTGTTTCGTTTGACTGCTACGGCGTGATGAGTACCGTGCCGGGCTGTTCGACACGCCGGAGTCCTCCACCCAGAAGCTGCTAGGCATCATCCCGCGGACCACGAGCCAGTGGCTGGCCGACATGGGACTGGCAGCCTGCCACCTGTCCCGAGCCGTCGACCGCCCGCGCCGAGACCCGCTCGCGCGCCGTGCGGCGCTCAACGCGCACGCGCCGCTGTGCACTTCGGTGAGCAGGCGAATGTCGTCAATGCGGCCGGTGAACTGCTCATCGAGGTGCAGGCGAGAACGGACGGCAAGCTCGCACCACGAGGGCATCGGAGGGATTCAGCACCCGCGCCCCTCGATCATTTCAGGCAGAACCAAAAAGGAGGCAGCGTGAACCGGCTTCAACGAGCACTCGACACCCTGGTCGAGCGAATCGACACTCCCGCGCCGATCGTGCTGGTCGATGTCATGCAGGACAACATCGACCGCATGCAGGCCTTCGCCGACCAGCACAACCTCGATGTCAGGCCGCACGTCAAGACGCACAAGTGTGTGGAGATCGGGCGGCGCCAGGTCGAGGCCGGGGCGGTCGGAATCACCGCGGGCAATGTCGGTGAGGCCGAGGTCTTCGCCGCGGCGGGATTCGACGACATCTTCCTCGCCTACCCCATCTGGCCCGCGGGAACGAAGGGCCCGCGCATCCGCCGGCTCGCCGAGTCCGCCCGGCTGCGGGTCGGCGTCGACAACGTCGCGGCGATCGAGGCCCTCGCCGACGCGATGGGAGACGAACCGGACCGACTGCAGGTCATGGTCGAGGTCGACTGCGGCGCCCGTCGTTCCGGGGCCCCGCCCGAGCTTGCGGGCGACCTCGCACTCGCCGCCCGCAAGCGCGGCCTGGTGCCGGTGGGCGTCTTCACGTATCCAGGTCACGGCAGTTCCGGCCGGGACGCTCGCGAGCGCGCCGCGCAGGACCAGGATGCCGCGCTCACCACCGCCGTACGCAGCCTCGCCGGCGTCGGCATCACCGCAGCGGTGGTCAGCGCCGGTTCCACGCCCACCGTCGAGTTCGCCACCAGCAGCGTGATCACCGAGATCCGTCCCGGCGAGTACGTCTTCTGCGACCTGAACAACACCCGGCTCGGCGCCTGCACCGATGATCAGATCGCGCTGTTCGTCGCTGCCACCGTGGTCAGCGACTGGGTCCCCGACCAGCTCATCCTCGATGCGGGCACCAAGGCCCTCAGCCGCGAAGGCAGCCCCGAACTCGGCTACGGAGGCGTCGCCGGCACGAAGGCCGTCCTGTCCAAGCTCAACGAGTACCACGGATTCCTCCCGCTGCCGGACGGCGACTTCCGCCCCAGCGTGGGCACCGTCATACCGGTGGTGCCGAACCACGTATGCCCGGTCGTCATCAATTTCGAGGAACTGATCGTCACCGACAGCACGGGCACGTCGCTGCAGCGGTGGCCGGTCGACGCCCGCGGATTCCTCAACTGACCGGCCCGGGACGGCACCCCCTGGTTGAGCCCGCGACCCGACCGAGGGACACCGGTTGGGCAGGGCCGGCGTCCGCGGGCCGCTGAATCCTCGCACCGCCGCCGCGGTGGATGGGGTGGCAGTACCGCTGTCTGACCGCGTTGTCGGAAAGGATCTCGGCCACCAAGCCTTGCCTCGCCGAATGCACTGGAGCACGCTACGGGTGGCCGGCCAGACCTGGCTGAGCCGACTGCGCGTCTCACCCGCTCGTCCGTCGACGAGGGTCATCCTCGGCAGCGCACTGGTGATTCGGCGTCAGTCGGGCGGAGATGGTGTGTGCTGGAGCGGAGTTCCTTGAGCCGTACGACCTGTTTGCGTAGCCCGGTCGCGGCGTCGGTGTGCTCGGGCTTTGACCTTGGCGTAGAACTCGTTCTTCAGTTCGAGGTTTCGCTGGGTGAGGGCGTTGCGGGGGACGTCGGCCTCTATGACGAGGGCCACGATGGTCAGGGCCCCGTTGGAGCGGCGAGCAGCTTCTCGCGCGCTGTCGCCCGCCTGGGACGCTCTGCCGCCGTTCCGGTTTCGCTCATGCCCCTGCCCCTTATAGCCGCATCAGCCCTCTCTCAGTCCGCCAGCCGCTGAGCAGCGACAGCAGGGGTGTCGCCCCCGACATGGGTCACGTGGTGGGGCGCAGTTGGAGGTTGTGGTAGCGGATCTCCTCGTACTCCTCGAGTCCTTCGCTGCTGCCCTCGTGTCCGAGGCCGGACTGCTTGATGCCGCCGAACGGTGCGGCCGGTTGGAGGGGACGCCCTGGTTGATGCCGACCAGGCCGGTGGCGAGTTGGTCGGCCACGTTGAAGGCGCGGTCGAGGTTCTCGGTGAAGACGTAGCCGGCCAGGCCGTGCTCGGTGTCGTTGGCGCGGGCTATGGCCTCGTCCTGGTGGGAGAAGCGCTGGATGACGGCGACCGGTCCGAAGATCTCGGTGCGGGCGAGGTCGGCGTCGGCCGGTACGTGGTCATCTTGGCGGCGAACGCCCCGTCGACCGCCCGTTCCAGGTCGGCGTCGTCGAAGACCAGCAGCGGGGCGTTGCCGCCCAGTTCCATGGAGCTCTTCAGCACGTTGTCCGCCGCAGATGCAGGAGGACCTTGCCGACCGCGGTCGAGCCGGTGAAGGACACCTTGCGCACCCGCGGATCGGACAGCACGGCGGTGCTGAAGGCGGGGGCGTCCGTGGTGGTCACGACCTGCACCAGGTCTTCGGGGACACCGGCCGCGATGGCGAGCTGGACCGCGAAGATCGTGGTCAAGGGCGGGTCTGATGACGACGGGGCAGCCGGATGCCAGCGCGGGGGCGATCTTGCGGGTGGCCATGGCGAGGGGGATGTTCCACGGGTGATGAGGACCGACAGCCCCACCGGCGCGCGCCGGGTGAACAGACGGGCCCCGCCGACCGGGGCGTCGCGGATTTTCCGGCCGGGCGTACCGCTTCCTCCGCGTACCAGCGGACGAAGTCCGCCCCCTAGGAGACCTCTGCGCGGGCCTCGGCGAGCGGCTTGCCCATCTCGCGGGTGATGAGCAGGGCGATCATCTCGGCGTTGCTGAGCATCAGCTCGTACCAGGTGCGAAGAATGTCGGCGCGGTGCCGGGTGGTGGTGGCGGCCCAGGAACGGCCGGCCTCGTCGGCGCGGGCGACGGCGGCGAGGGCCTGCTGGACGTCGAAGTCGGGAACCCGGGCGATCGTCTGACCGGTGGCCGGATCGTGCACGTCGAAGGTGCGGGTCACGCCCGGCACGGCGAGATCGAGCTTGGCCAGAACCTTCTCGGAGTCGGCCAGGGCGGTCGGATCGGCGTCGGGAGGGTGCGCATAGTGATCACTTCGCTTCCTGGACGGAGAGGACGGTGCCGATGACGGCCACGAGCTGGCGGATCTCGTCGTCGGTGGTGACGAACGGCAGGCTGATCTGCACGGCGTTGCCGCCCCGGTCAGAGACGTGCGGGCGACGCAGGTTGCGGTGGAGCGCGGAGTGGATCGGGTTCTTCGCGCGAGTGCACCCACGCATCAGATGAACGCGCCACATACGGAGCGATCCAGGCCCTTGGCCGAAGCCGTCACCGGACTCGGCTACCAGGCCGCCCCGGCCTCTGGGGCGGCCATTCGCATCCACATCGGCCCGGTCTCCGCGCGGCCTGGCCCACTGGTCACAGCACCGCCCCCACCCCGGCCAAGGTCCACAAGCTCACCGAAGACGACGGCTTTGACTGGAGCAAAAGCCGGGCCGGACGCGCTACCGAACCGCTGCCGCAGGTCGGTGCCCTGCTACAGCACCCTTTCGAGGAACGCCTGGGTTCGCTTCTCACGGGGATTGCCCAGCACTTCCCGGGCGTCGCCGCGCTCCACCGCGATGCCGCCGTCCATGAACAGCACCTCGTCGGCGACCTCTCGGGCGAAGCCCATCTCGTGGGTGACGAGCAGCATGGTCATGCCGTTGCCGGCGAGGTCGCGCATGACGGCGAGTACTTCGCCCACGCGTTCGGGGTCCAGGGCGCTGGTGGGTTCGTCGAACAGCATGATGGTGGGTTCCATCGCCAGGGCGCGGGCGATGGCCACCCGTTGCTGCTGGCCGCCGGAGAGCTGGGCGGGGTACTTGTGGCCGCACCCCTCCAGGCCCACCTTGGCCAGCAGTTCTCGCGCCTGTTCCCGGGATGCCGCGCGGTCCTTCTTCTTCACCAGCACCGGTCCGGACATGACATTGCTCTCGGCGGTCATGTTGGGGAACAGGTTGAACTGCTGGAACACCATGCCGATGCGGGCGCGCTGTTCGGCCAGCCGCTTGGGGCGCACGGCGTGGTAGGCGTCGTCCTTCTCGACGTAGCCGAAGTCCTCGCCGTTGACCCGCAGGACACCGCGGTCGACGGTCTCCAGTCCGTTGATGCACCGCAGCAGTGTCGATTTCCCGGATCCGCTGGGCCCGATGATGCAGGAGATCTCCCCTGCCGCGACGGTCAGGTCGATGTCACGCAGGACCTGGTGACGTCCGAAGCTCTTGCACAGCTTGCGTGCGACGATCGTTCCGTCGGCGTTCACAGCAGGGACTCCCTCGTGGTGGGAACGGGCTGGCCGGCCCCCGGCTCGGCCGAGGTCGCGGCCGGGGTCAGCCGCGTCCTGGTCGAGCGGGAGAAACGGCGCTCGATCATGGACTGCGGCACGCTCAGCACCAGCGTCATGACCAGGTACCAGAGGCTGGCCACGATCAGCAGCGGAATCGTCTGGTAGTTGCGGGCGTAGATCGACTGTGCGCTGTTCAGCAGGTCGGCGACGCCGAGCACGCTCACCAGCGAGGTCTCCTTGAGCATGCCGATCACCTGGTTGCCGGTGGCCGGAATGACAGCCGGCATGGTCTGCGGGATGATCACGTGCCGGAGCTTGGTGAACCCCGACATGCCCAGGGACTCCGCGGCCTCGTGCTGTCCGCGGCTGACCGAGGCGAACCCGCCACGGATGATCTCCGACATGTACGCGGCCTGGTTCAGCGTCAGCCCGACCACGGCCGCGGTCATCGGCGTCATGATCGCGTTCACGTTCACCGGCGTGGAGATGTCGGTGAACGGGATGCCGATCGAGATGTTCGGGTACAGCGCCGCGATGTTGAACCAGAAGATCAGCTGCACGAGCACCGGGGTACCGCGGAAGAAGGTGATGTAGAGCTGGGCCAGCCCGGAGATGGGCCGCTGGTGCGACATGCACATCACGGCCAGCACCAGCCCGAGCAGTGTGCCCAGAGCCATGCTGACCACGGTGAGAAGGAGCGTGATCAGCAGGCCGTTGAGGATCGTTTCAGTGGTGAAGTAGCTGAACACCACCGGCCAGCGATAGTTCTCATTCGTCACCGCGGTCCACACCAGACCGGCGACGATCGCGATCGCGACGGCCCAGGCCACGTAGTCGCGCGGACGCTTCGGCGTGATCCGCTTCTTTTCTTCGGCCAGCAGTTGTGACACCGGTCGGCTCCTGGTCGTCGTCTCGAGCACGTCCATCGGTATCTCAGTCCTGCGGGACGGCCATGGCCGCGGTCTTGATCCCGAGGTCATCGAAACCCCAGCGGCCCAGCGCCTCGGCGTACTTGGGGCTGTCGATGATCGACTGGATGGCAGCCTGCACCGCGGGAGTCAGCGGCGAGTCCTTCTTCAGCGCGACGGCCACGGTCTTGGTGGCCACCAAAGGCTTGAGGACCTCGAACGTCTTCGGCTGCTGCGTGGCCGCCCACTGAAGCCCGGTGAAGTCGTACATCACCGCGTCGATCCTCTTGGAGACCAGCTGGGTCAGAGCGTCGTTCACGCTGGGCAGGGTCACCGCCTTGATGGCCGGCTTGCCCTTGCTCGTACAGTCCTGCTTGGACAACTGGGGCAGCCACTGCAGCTCCGCGGTGCTGCCGGACTGGACGGCGACTCGGTGCCCGCACAGGGTGTGGGTGGTCAGCTTCTGCGGATTTCCGTAGGGGACGGACACGCCGGTGCCGGCCTTGAAGTAGTCGACCATGTCGAGCACCTTCAGCCGGTCCTTGGTGGCGCCCATGGTGGACGCCGTGAAGTCGTACCGATTGGCCTGCAGTCCGGTGATGATGGTGTCGAACTTGATGTTGTTGATCTGCAGCTTCAGGCCGAGCTTGGCGGCGATCAGCCGGGCCATGTCCGGGTTGAACCCGATCGGGGTCTTGTTGTCCGATGCCATGAACGTGGTGGGCGGGCTGGTCAGGTCCATGGCCGCCGAGAGCGTGCCCTTGGCCTTCACCGCCGCGGGCAGCAGCTTCACCGCCTTCGCGTCCGGCTTCACACCGACCGAGATGTCGTCGGTGTGCTCGGCCGACGAGCCGGATCCCCCGCCCTGCTTCGTGCTCTTCGCCCCCACGTTCTGCCCGGTGCCGCTCGCCCCGCACGCGGCGAGCGCGAGCGCCAGGGCCGACGTGACGATCGTGACGCTCACGTTTCTGCTGACTCGCATGGGTCTGCTCCTTACTCAAAGGGAAGGGCGCTGGGAGCGCTCAGATCCCGGTGGGTGGTGTTTCGAACTGGCTGGGAATGGTCAGGAACCCGTCGGACTGGGCGTTGGGCCTTGTGGGGTGCCGGATGGGACCCGCTCATCGCTGCGACCGGTCCCGCGGTTCGCGACCTTCACGTACGACAGAAGCGGAAGGCTCAGAAGGCGGTGTATCCGCCGTCAACCGGGAGAACCGCTCCGGTGATGTACGACGACTCTGATGATGCGAAGAAGAGGACCGCGTCGGCGACCTCTTCAGGGGTGGCGAGGCGTTGCAGCGGGATTTGCCCCTCGCGCTCGCGGCGGTAGGCCTCGGGATCGGCGCTGCGCTGGATAGCTGCTTCGATGACCGGGGTGGCGGTCAGGCCAGGAGCGACGACGTTGACGCGGATGTTGCGGGGAGCCCATTCGATCGCTGCGCCCTTGGCGAGCATGATGAGGCCTCCCTTGGCGGCGGAGTACAGGACTTCCCCGGGCTTGCCGACCATGCCGAGCCGTGAACCAATACAGACGAACGAGCCACCTTCGGAAGGCATCAGCGGCGCGAAGTGCTTCATCACGAGGAACGCGCTGAGCAGGTTGCTGTCGAGCACATTCTTCGCGTCGGCGGAGGCCATCTCGGTGAGCGGACTGCTGGCCTGCAGGCCGTGGTTGAGGACGACGACGTCGACGGCGCCGAGGGACTCGGCAGCCTGCTTGGCCAGGTCCTCGACGAACGCCTCGTCATTGAGGTCTCCAGGGACGTACAGGTCGTCGGGCTCAACGCTGTCGAGCCGCTCCCTGCGACCGGTGAGCAGCAGCCGCGCGCCCTCACGGCGGAAGTGGGAACTCACCGCCTGCCCGATGCCACTGCTGGCGCCGGTCACCAGGGCCGCGACGTTCTTGAGTCTCATGTCAGGTATTCCTTCACGGGGGGCGGTCGATTCGCGCTCGGCCAGGGGGGAGTCGTCCCGGGGCCGGTCAGCCGAGGAATCCGCGGGCGTCGACCGGCCACCGCTGCAGCGACGTGCCCGCGCTGTCGGTGACGAGCAGGTCCTCGAAATCGGGGACGCCCGGGCATACGTGGTTTTGCACCACCGGCACCACCCGCACCACGGTGGCGACGCCGAGGCGGAACTCGCCGACCTGCAGCGGGAGGAGGCTTGTCCAGGAACGCCTGTTCCCGCGTCGAGGATGACCTGATCGGGAACCCAATCGCTGCCCACGGTGGCAGTGACCAACAGCGACTCGTATGTAGCTCGATCATCTCTGCCCGGCTCTCCTTCTGAGGAACAGGATGGGCGGAATGCCGTGTGGTGGCTCAAACTAACCGTCAGATTGTCGTATGTCGACCATCGGACGACCTGTTCTCGCTGCCGCGTGGTGGCTCAAGATAGCCGTCAGATAGTCGTTTGTCGACCATCTTGGCAGTCGTCCCTACTGACCTGCGCTTGTTCTGCAAGTCGGGCGGGGGCAAGGCGCCCTCGGGCGGCCGACCCGGACTGGCGATGCCGTCTTGTCCTCCGGAGGCCGCCCGCCGTTGCGCCACCTCACCCATCCTCCTGGGCGACTACAAGACCGACCCGGAGGCCGAACTGGAGCGGCCCACCCGCATCTCCCTCATCGACACCGAGACCGCGAAACTGCGCCTGGTCGACCTGGGCACCAGCTACTCCTTCCGCTCCCTTGGCCGCGGCCCTCGTGGCGAGGCCCTCGTCCTCGGCACGAACGGCACCCTCCACGTCATCGATCCCGAGACGGGCAAGGTGGACATGAAGATCCCCGTCGTCGGCGAGTGGCAGGAGCCGCTGGACTGGCAGCAGCCCCGGCCCACCCTCTTCGTCCGCGACCACACCGCGTACGTCTCGGAACCGGGCAAGCGCCCTGCACGCCGTCGACATCGAATCGGGCAAGAAGGTCAAGTCCGTGACCCTGCCGAAGAGCACGAACGAACTCTCCGGCGTCGTCACCGGCCATGATCCTCAGACCTCGGACCTGCTCCTCCTGGACGAACCGACCACCGGCCTGGGCCCCGAAGCGAGGGACCGGATCGCCACCCTGCTGACGGAGCCGGTCGCCGACGTCAGGACCGTCGTCCAGGCCACGCACGACCTGGAAGCCGCACGCTCGGCAGACGCCTGCCTCCTGCTCCGCGAGGGCCGACTGGCGGCGCAGGGAAACCCCGAGCAACTTCTCACCGCCTCAACACTCGCCCAGATCTGGCAAACGGTGTGAGGCGATGATCCTCTTCGTCTTGCCGCAGGTCCGGCAGCGGTGTCCCAAGGCTCTCGCACCGGTGGATCCGCGCCGATGAGAGCCGACGCACCCTTCGAGCGCTCTCCCGCAGCCCCACTGTGCGGCTGCCCGAACGGATGCCGGATCAGCGCTGCAACGGCAGCCAGGCTCTCGTGAAAGTGCAGGCCGAGAGCCTTGTCGTGGGAGTGAACCGATGTTCCTCGACATCTTCGAGTTCGACGCGTGCCCGTGTACAGTGTGGACCGCCTTTGACCTGCAGAAAGCAGGCGGAGAGCCGTCTTCCAGGAGTCCAAAGTGCTGCGTACTCTGTTCAAGTCCAAGATCCACCGCGCCACCGTGACCCAGGCCGACCTGCACTACGTGGGATCGGTGACCATCGACGCCGACCTGCTCGACGCCGCCGACCTGCTGCCCGGCGAGCTCGTGCACATCGTGGACATCACCAACGGCGCCCGGCTGGAGACCTACGTCATCGAGGGCGAGCGCGGGTCCGGCGTCGTCGGGATCAACGGGGCCGCCGCCCATCTCGTCCAGCCCGGCGATCTGGTGATCATCATCAGCTACGCCCAGGTGACGGACGCCGAGGCCCGGGCACTCGCCCCCCGGGTCGTGCACGTGGACCGCGACAACCGGATCGTGGACCTCGGCGCCGACCCGTCCGAGCCGGTACCGGGCTCGGACCAGCAGCGCAGCCCGCAGGCCGTCCGGGCCTGACCGAGGTACAACCGACGTACAGGGGACAGGAGCGTGTCCATGAGGGACCTGGAGATCCGCGACGACCGGGCGGCGGGCCGCCTGGAGGCGCTGTCCGGCGGTGAAGTGGTCGGCCGCATCGAGTACTTCGTCCTCGACAGCCCCGAACGCGCGCTCGTTCCGGTGCACACGATCGTCGAACCGGCCCACGAGGGCCAGGGCATCGCGGGCGCGCTGGCACGAGAGCTCTACGGCATCGCCGCCCGCGAGGACAGCGCCGTCGCCCCGCTCTGCCCCTACGTCGCCAAGTGGGCCGAACGCCACCCCGACGAGGCCCCGCCGGCCGGCCAGGACCTGCTGACGGCGGCGAAGGACTGGCTGGCCGAACACCCCGGCCGTTTCTGATCTCCCGATTCCGGCTCCCGAGCCGGGACACGTGGGTGTCCCGGCTCCGCTCCCGTTACCTCCACCTGGCCCCTCCCCGTCCCGCCCGGGGGTGACTGGGGAAGGAGCCGACGGGTAGGCGGGGGAGTAGTCCAGAGCCGGAGTCGAGCGACTGGCTGGAGGACCTCATGACGAATCCGTATCCCGACCCCGTGCCGCCGGGGCCGACACCGGGCCCCGAGCCCCAGCCCCCGGAGCCGCGCCCCGATCCGGTGCCGAACCCGCAGCCGCCGCCCGGCCCGGAGCCGACCCCGCCGCCCCCGGCCCCGACCCCGCCCCCGGGTCCGACACCGCCGGGGCCGACCCCACCGGGCCCGACCCCGCCGGCACCCCCGGGCCCCGACCCGGTGCCGGGACCCGACCCGTCCCCGATCCCCCCGGGACCGGAACCCGTGCCGAACCCCGAGCCGGGCCCGCCGCTGTCCTGAACCGCGGCACGAGAACGGGGCCGGTGGACAGCCGTCGCAGCTGCCCACCGGCCCCGTGCCGTTCCGTCAGAGCGAAGCGCCTACGCGGAGACCTCCGACCGGTCCCCGCCCCACAGCGTGTGGAACGACCCGTCCCGGTCCACCCTCCGGTAGGTGTGCGCACCGAAGTAGTCCCGCTGACCCTGCGTCAGCGCCGCCGGCAGCCGCTCCGCGCGCAGGGCGTCGTAGTAGGCGAGCGCCGCGGCGAAACCGGGCGTCGGCACGCCCTGGCGGGTCGCGGCGACCAGCACCTCCCGCCAGTCGTCCTGGGCGTCCGCGATCTCCCGCGCGAACGTCGCGTCCGACAGCAGGCTCGGCAGGTCCGGCCGGGCGTCGTAGGCCGCGCGGATACGGTCCAGGAAGGCCGCGCGGATGATGCAACCGCCCCGCCACAGCGCGGACACCGCACCGAGGTCGATGTCCCAGCCGTACTCGCCGCGGGCCGCGTCGATCTCGTGGAACCCCTGCGTGTACGACACGATCTTCGACGCGTACAGCGCCTGTTCCACCCGGTCGGCGAACGCCTGGGCCTCCGCCTCGCCCATCGGCTTGGCCTGCGGGCCGGCCAGCCCGCGCGAGGCCTCCCGCAGCGCCGCGTGCCCCGACAGCGACCGCGCGAAGACCGCCTCGGCGATGCCGGACACCGGCACGCCCAGGTCGAGCGCGATCTGCACGGTCCAGCGGCCGGTGCCCTTCTGCTCGGCCTGGTCCACCACCACGTCCACGAACGGCTTGCCCGTCTCCGCGTCCACGTGCGACAGCACCTCGGCCGTGATCTCGATCAGGTACGAGTCGAGGCGGCCCTGGTTCCAGGTGCGGAAGATCTCCGCGATCTGGGCGGGGGAGTACCCGGCGACGTCGCGCAGCAGCTGGTACGCCTCACCGATGAGCTGCATGTCCGCGTACTCGATGCCGTTGTGCACCATCTTCACGAAGTGCCCGGCACCGTCCGGACCGACGTGCGAGACGCACGGCGAACCGTCGGCCGCCTTCGCCGAGATCTTCTCCAGCATCGGGCCCAGCGACTCGTACGACTCCTTCGGGCCGCCCGGCATGATGCTCGGTCCGTTGAGCGCGCCCTCCTCACCGCCGGAGACGCCCATGCCGACGAAGTGGATGCCCTGCTCGCGCAGGTCGCGCTCCCGGCGCCGGGTGTCCGCGAAGTGCGCGTTGCCGCCGTCGATGATCATGTCGCCGGGCTCCAGCAGCGGGGCGAACTCCTGGATCACCGCGTCCGTCGGCTCACCGGCCTTCACCATCACGACCAGCCGCCGCGGCCGCTCCAGCGCGGCCACGAACTCCTTGGCGGTCTCGCACGCGACGAACTCCCCCTCCCCGCCGAACTCCTCGACCAGGGTGCGCGTGCGCGCGGGCGTCCGGTTGTGCACCGCCACCGTGTAGCCGTTGCGGGCGAAGTTGCGGGCGAGGTTGCGGCCCATGACCGCGAGACCCGTGACGCCGATCTGCGCTGTACTGCTCATTCGGTTGGCTCCTAAAGACCTCGGTATCGGTGCTGCGGATGGTGTCCACCAGCATGCCCCCGCCGACCATCCTGACGTGCAGCCACTCCGTCCGCACGCGCGGGTCGTACGACGTCGCGCAGGCAGATACGCACAAGAGCCCCCGTCGCACTCACCCGACGTACGCGTCCCCGCGCGCGCCGCACGTGCGCACCGGGTGACGTACACGGTGCACCGGCGTGGCGCACGTCGCGCAACAGGGGCCTCATCCCGGCCATTTGGGCAACCGGGCGGCCGATAGCCGCCTTGTCCTGGCCGGTTCGCAGCGCTTACTTTTGCCCCTCCTGACGCATGTCTAGGGGGGCTCTCGATGGCCGTACGCGGCCGGCATCGCCGGTATCAGCCGAACAGGATCAACCGCGCCTCACTCACCGTCACGGCGGGCGGCGCGGGCATGGCGCTCCCGTTCATGGGCGCCGGCACCGCCCAGGCGGCCGACGTGGACACCTGGAACAAGGTCGCCGCCTGCGAGTCGAGCAACGACTGGAACATCAACACCGGCAACGGCTTCTACGGTGGGCTCCAGTTCACCCAGTCCACCTGGGAGGCGTACGGCGGCCGGGCCTACGCGGCGCGCGCGGACCTGGCCACCAAGAACCAGCAGATCGCCGTCGCCGAGAAGGTGCTCGACGGGCAGGGCCCGGGCGCCTGGCCGACCTGCTCCGTACGGGCCGGACTGAGCCGGGGCGGACCCGAGCCCGACATCCGGCCGGCCGCCGAGAGCACGGGGAAGGGCGAGAAGGCAGACCGGAAGACCAGGCCCAGGACCTCCATCGAGGACGTGCGGCCGCAGTCCACGCCGCAGTCCCGGGCGGGCAGCGCCGAGATGTACACGGTGGTGCGCGGCGACACGCTCTCCGGCATCGCCGAGGAGCGGGAGGTGCGGGGCGGCTGGCGAGGTCTGTACACCGCCAACCGCTCGGCCATAGGGGGCGATCCCGACCTCATCGTGCCCGGCCAGCGGCTCGCGCTGCGCGGGGAGGGCGCCACGAAGACGCGGCCCGCGCCCGAGCGGGCCCCGTCGGCCGAGCCGTCGGTGAAGAAGCCGTCGTCGAAGTCCCCGGACCGCGCCGAGGAGCGTGCCAAGGACCGGTCCAAGGGCGAGAGCAAGGAGCGCGCCGCACGGTCCACGACGACCCGGCAGGGCCTGGTCGCCCCTGTCAGCGCATCCCTGGGGACGCCCTACCGCAAGGCGGGCTCGTCCTGGTCGAAGGGCTACCACACCGGCGTCGACTTCCCCGTGCCCACGGGCACGTCCGTCAAGTCGGTCGCCTCGGGCAGCGTCGTCAGCGCGGGGTGGGGCGGTTCGTTCGGCTACCAGGTCGTGATCCGGCACGGCGACGGCCGCTACAGCCAGTACGCCCACCTGTCGGCGATCTCCGTGCGGGACGGGCAGACGGTGAGCGCGGGCCAGCGCATCGGCCGCTCCGGCTCCACCGGAAACAGCTCGGGCCCGCACCTGCACTTCGAGGTGCGGACGGGGCCCGGCTTCGGCTCGGATGTCGACCCCATCGCCTACCTGAGGGCCGGCGGCGTCAGGATCTGATACGCGTGCGGTGCCGGTCCACCGTGGGCATCGGTACGTACGGGATGCCGTAGCAGGCGGCGTAGGAGAGCGGGCGTTCCCCGGAGGACACCGACGGTTCCCCGCTCTCGTGCGCGACGTCCGGTCCGGCCTCGGGTTCACCGGCGGCGGAGACCGCGGGCACCGGCGCGGTCACGGGCACGTCTCCTGACGCAGCCCGGCCGGCCCCGCCACGATCACCGGCCCCGACGCCCATCGGCCGGGGCAGCGCCCCCACGGCGACGGGCGGCGCGCCCACGGTCTCGGGCACCGAACCGCCCAGGGCCCCGGGCAGTGATGCGCCCGGGGACCCGGGCAGCAGCGCACCCACGGGCTCGGGCAGCAGCGCGCCCACCGTCTCGGGCAGCTCGCTTCCGCTTCCGGGCAGGTCGCCCACTGCCCCGACCAATGCGCCCGCGCTCCCGGCCGGTTCCCCGGCCGGCCCTGGCAACATCCCCGTCGTCCCGAGGCCCGTGTCCGCGGGAACCAGCCCCGTCCCGGCGACCTCCAGGCCGGTCCCCGCACGCTCCGGCTGGGCGTGGGTGAGCCGCTCCGTCGTCAGCAGGATCAGGCCGCCCGCCGCCACCACGCCGCAGCTCAGGGCGAGCGCCGTGCCCGTCGAGCCGTAGCGGAAGGTCTCGCCGAACATCGTGATGCCGACGGCGGCCGCCACCACCGGGTTCACGACCGTCAGCGTGGCCAGCGGTGCCGCGAGGCCGGCACCGCGGTAGGAGGCCTGCGACAGCAGCATGCCGGCCGTGGCCAGGACACCGATCACCGCGAGGGACGGCACGTCCGCCGCCGACACACCGCCGGTCCAGTCGACCGCGACGGTCTTGGTGAACACCGAGGACATGCCGAACGCGATACCGGAGGCGGTCGCCAGCAGCATGCTCCGCACCGCCGGGTGCCGGTGCGCGGCCCGGCCGGCGATCATCAGCGCCACGACCACACCGGCGGTGGCCAGGGCCACGGCCACCCGCTCCGCGGCGTCGAGCGACCGCGCGTCGGACGCGGCGACCAGGGACAGCAGACCCGCCAGCCCCACCGTCGCCATGATCGCGCCCCGCCACGCCGTGGCACCCGCCTTGCGACCCACGAACAGCGCCGCCATCGGCAGGGCCACCACGATGGTCAGCGCGCCGAGCGGCTGCACCAGGCTGAGCGGGCCGTACGCCAGCGCCACCACGTGCAGCAGTCCACCGAGACCGTTCAGCGCGACCGCCGCCCACCAGGCCGGCCGCCGCAGCGGCGCGTACTGCTCGCCCGGCGAGGACTCCGCCACCCGCTCCTGCACGATCGCCCCGCCCGCGTAGGCGAACGCGGACACGAGGGACAGCAGGACGGACAACGCGAGGGCGCTCATCGGCTGCTCCTCTGCGTCAGGCGGGGGCGCTCGGCCCGGCGCGGCGAAAGGTCGGCTTTCATGACCAACACCCTGCCGTGTCCAGGTCTTCCCGTCGTCGTCCCTGAGCACTCATTGGGTCCTACTGCCGATGGAGTACGAGGGGAACCCCGTCATCCCCAGGGTGGGCGACGCCGGTCGGGGGTCACCGGGTCGCATCCCTTAGGGGCCTTGGTACTACTGCTCTTCATGGACCTCGACCCCGGCCTTGCCGCGCTCCGCCCGCTCGGCGGCTACTTCGTGCTGCGCACGGGAGAAGCGGCGGCGGGGCCTCTTCCCACTCTCGCACAGGCCTACGCCGCCGCGTCACCGGATGTGTACGGAAATCCCCTGATTTTCCGAGTCGACAAGGTCGCGAACGCCCTGCGCGCGCCGGAGTTGCGTGTCGCGGCGTCCGTGGCCCACCTGGGACTGGCGGCCCGCCTCTGGTCCGTGGCGCTCGGCTGCGCCGCCCTCTACGGCCGTGTCCCCGACCTCGACGCCCGGCTGCTGCACTGGGACGCCGACGCCGCCGCCCCCGACGACCTGTGGCTGCCGGACGTACGACCGCTCCTTGGGGACGCGTCGGCCGTCGCGGACGCCGTCCTGCACGGCCACCTCGAACCCCTCTCGGCGGCCCTGCGCGCCCACTACCGCCTCGCCCCGGGCCTGCTGCGGGGCAACGCCGCCTCCGCGCTGGCGGGCTCCGCCCGGGAACTCGACCGCTGGGCCCGGCGGCACGGCCGTACGGACACCGCCGCCCGGGCCCGTTCCCTGGCCGCGGAACTCCTCGCGCACCCCCTGCTGACCGGCGCCGGAACCCTCACCGGCACCGCCTTCCGGCGCCGCAGCTGCTGCCTGTACTACCGCGTGCCCGGCGGGGGCCTGTGTGGTGACTGTTGCTTCACACGGCCGCCTCGCTCTTCCCCGCGCGCCCCATCTGGGTGACCATGAAAGGGAACGGCCGCTGAGAGCAGGGAGTTGCGGGTGCGCGTCGGACTGCTGACCCGGGAGTACCCGCCGGATGTGTACGGCGGCGCAGGTGTCCACGTGGAGTTCCTGGCCCGGGAGCTCAGACCACTGGTCGACCTGGACGTGCACTGCTGGGGCGAGGGCCGCGCGGACGGCGTGCTGCGCCACCGCCCCTGGTCCACGCTCGACGGCGCCAACGACGCGCTGCGGACCTTCTCCGTCGACCTGGCCATGACCGCCGCCCTCGAAGGCCGCGAGCTGGTCCACACCCACACCTGGTACGCCAACCTCGGCGGCCACCTCGCCAAGATGCTCTACGGCATCCCGCACGTGATGACCGCCCACTCCCTGGAGCCGCTGCGCCCCTGGAAGGCCGAGCAGCTCGGCGGCGGCTACGAGCTGTCGAGCTGGGCCGAGCGCACCGCGATCGAGGCCGCCGACGCGGTGGTCGCCGTGTCGGGTGCCATGCGCGAGGACATCCTCGGCTGCTACCCCGCCCTGGACCCGGAGAAGGTCCACGTCGTGCACAACGGCATCGACACGAGCCTGTACCGGCCCGACCACGGCACGGACGCCCTGGACCGCGTCGGCCTCGACCGCTCCCGTCCGTACGTGCTGTTCGTCGGCCGCATCACCCGCCAGAAGGGCGTGCCCCACCTGCTGCGCGCGGTGCGGGACATCGACCCGGCCGCGCAGGTCGTGCTGTGCGCGGGCGCGCCGGACACGCCGGAGATCGACCAGGAGTTCCGCGAGCTGTTCGGGGAGCTGAGCCGGGTCCGCGACGGCGTGTTCTGGATTCCGAGGATGCTGCCGCGCCCGGAGGTGATCCAGCTCCTCACGCACGCCGCCCTGTTCGTCTGCCCCTCGGTGTACGAGCCGCTCGGCATCGTGAACCTGGAGGCGATGGCCTGCGGCACGCCCGTGGTGGCCTCGGCGGTCGGCGGCATCCCCGAGGTCGTGGACGACGGCAGGACGGGCCTGCTCGTCCCGGCCGGCGACGGCTTCGAGGCGGGACTCGCCCGGGCCATCGACTGCGTACTGGGCGACCCGGAGGCCGCCCGGCGGATGGGCGAGGCCGGGCGGGAACGCGCGGTCGGCGAGTTCGGCTGGGACGCGGTGGCCCGCCGCACGGTCCGGCTCTACGAGGAGATCCTGAAACAGGCTTAGTACGCGCTGCTCAGGGGCAGGCATCGGGAAATCGGCGTGAGGGGAGCGGCCATGCGTCGTGGTGGTCCTTCGGTCCTGGGAATCGTGCTGGCGGGCGGAGAGGGCAAGCGTCTGATGCCCCTGACCGCGGACCGGGCGAAACCCGCGGTGACCTTCGGCGGTACGTACCGCCTGGTCGACTTCGTCCTGTCCAACCTGGTGAACGCCGATGTCCTGCGCATCTGCGTCCTGACGCAGTACAAGTCGCACTCGCTGGACCGGCACATCACCACCACCTGGCGGATGTCCAGCCTGCTCGGCAACTACGTCACCCCCGTGCCCGCCCAGCAGCGCCTCGGCCCCCGCTGGTACCTGGGCAGCGCCGACGCGATCCTCCAGTCGCTGAACCTGATCTACGACGAGCGCCCCGAGTACGTGGCCGTCTTCGGTGCCGACCACGTCTACCGCATGGACCCCCGCCAGATGCTCGCCCAGCACATCGACAGCGGAGCGGGCGTCACGGTGGCCGGGATCCGGGTGCCGCGCGGCGAGTCCTCGGCGTTCGGTGTGATCACGCCGGGTTCGGACGGCCAGACGGTGGAGCGCTTCCTGGAGAAGCCGACGGAGCCGCCCGGCCTGGCGGACGATCCCGAGATGGTCTTCGCCTCCATGGGCAACTACATCTTCACCACGAAGGCCCTCATCGAGGCGCTCCAGCGGGACTCGGAGGACGAGCACTCCGTGCACGACATGGGCGGCTCGATCCTGCCCCAGCTCACCGACCGGGGCGAGGCCGCGCTGTACGACTTCAGCGCCAACCACGTGCCCGGCGAGACCACCCGCGACCAGGGCTACTGGCGGGACGTCGGCACGCTGGACGCCTACTACGAAGCACACATGGACCTGATCGCCGAGCGCCCGGCCTTCAACCTGTACAACCGCAGCTGGCCCATCTACACGCACTCGTACCAGCTCTCGCCGGCCCGCTTCAACGCCGGGGGCATCGCCAGCGAGTCCATCATCAGCGCCGGCTGTCTCATCCGCGGGCAGGTCACGCGGTCCGTGCTGTCGCCGGGCGTGGTGGTCGACCCGGGGGCCGTCGTGCAGGGGTCGGTGCTGCACGACAACGTGCACATCGGCCGGGGCGCGGTGGTGCGCGGCGCCGTGCTGGACAAGAACGTCGAGGTGCCGCCGGGCGCGACGATCGGCGTCAACCCGGAGCGCGACGCGGAGCTGTACACGGTGTCCAAGGGCGGCGTCATCGCCCTCGGAAAGGGACAGCTGGTCACCTGAGTGACGCCTCCCGGGTGACTCTCACGGGGTGCCCGGCGCCGCAACCTGTGCTGGACTGACCGCACATGCACCATAAGTCCCGCCCCTCTCATCGGGACGGGACTTAATGTGCTGTTAACTGTACGTAGCCTGATCGTACTTGACCGTAATCGGCTGGGGGCGATTGACTGCTGGCCCACCTGTCGTCGACGCGAGGCAAGCCCTTGACTGCTGACCTGCTCGCTCCTCTCGACCTGGCGTTCTGGAACATCGAGTCCGCGGACCACCCGATGCACCTCGGCGCGCTCGGGATCTTCTCCGCGCACTCACCCGCCGCCGGCGCCCACGCGGCCGACCTGCTCGCGGCCCGCGCCGCCGGCGTGCCCGGACTGCGGATGCGGATCCGCGACGTGTGGCAGCCGCTGCCCTCCGCGCTGCGCCGGCCCCTCGCCTTCGGCGGCGCGGCCCGCGAACCCGACCCGGACTTCGACGCCCTGAACCACGTGCGGCTGCACGCCCCGACCGCCGACTTCCACACGGTCGCGGGCCGGCTCATGGGACGTCCGCTGAGGCGAGGCCGGCCGCCGTGGGAGGCCCATGTGCTGCCCGGCGAGGACGGGGTCTCGTTCGCGGTGCTGTTCAAGTTCCACCACGCCCTGGCCGACGGGCTGCGGGCGCTGACACTCGCCGCGGGCGTCATGGACCCGATCGACATGCCCGCGCCCCGGCCCCGCCCGGCCGAGCCCCCGCGCGGCCTGCTGCCGGACGTGCGCGAGCTGCCCGGGAGGCTGCGCGGCGCGCTGTCCGACGTGGGCCGGGCCCTGGACATCGGCGCCTCCGTCGCCCGCTCCTCCCTCGACGTGCGCTCCACGCCCGCCCTCACCTGTGAGCCGAGCGGCACCCGCCGCACCGCCGGCGTGCTGCTCGACCTCGACGACGTGCACCGCGTCCGCAAGACCGTCGGCGGCACCGTCAACGACGTCCTGATCGCGGTCGTCGCGGGCGCGCTGCGCCGCTGGCTCGACGAGCGCGGCGACGGCAGCGAGGACGTCGCGCCCCGCGCCCTGATCCCCGTCTCCAAGCGGCGCCCGCGTACCGCGTACCCGCAGGGCAACCGGCTCTCCGGCTACCTGATACGGCTTCCGGTGGACGACCCGGATCCGCTGGCCCGCCTCGCCTCGGTCCGCACCGCCATGGACCGCAACAAGGACGCCGGCCCCAACCGGGGCGCGGGCGCCGTCGCCCTGCTCGCCGACCACGTCCCGGCCCTGGCCCACCGGCTGGGCGGGCCCCTGGTCGGCCAGGCGGCCCGGCTCTGGTTCGACATCCTGGTCACCAGCGTGCCCCTGCCCAGCCTCGGCCTGAGGCTCGGCGGCAACCCGCTCACCGCCGTCTTCCCGTTCGCCCCGCTGGCCCCCGGCCACTCCGTGGCGGTGGCGGTCTCGACGTACCGGGGGAGCGTCCACTACGGGCTCGTCGCCGACGGAAGGGCCGTGCCGGACCTCGGCCGGCTCGCGGCGGCCGTCTCCGCGGAGGTGCGCACTCTGATCACCGCCTGCCGGTCCTGAACCGGACGGTTTGGCGGTGCGGCCCGCCGCTCCGTAAAATTCGCCGTTCGAAAGCGGGCGCGACCGGCGCGCCGCCACGGCAGAGCAGGGAACGACAGCGGCGATGACGGTGACAGAGGACGGCCCGCAGGCCATGGACGAGGCGAGCGGGCTCTCGTACGGACCCGGCATCGACCCGGAGCGGCTGGCCGTCTGCCTCAGCGTGCTCGAGGAACTCGACAAGCTGGAGGTCGACCACCCGGACGCCATCGCCGTGCGCCGGGCCACCGCGGGCATCTACCGCACGGTCAAGCAGCGCCGCCGCCAGGAGCGCCGGGCCGCCAAGACCGCCCACGACAAGGCGGTCACGGAGGCCACGGCGACCGGGTCCGCCCAGCGCATCGACGACGAGACCGAGGGCCTGCTCCCCTCCTCGCGCACCGAGGAGGGCAGGATCGCGGGGATACTCCAGCGCCCGCGCTCCTGCTACACCTGCAAGACCCGCTACGTGGAAGTCGACTACTTCTACCACCAGCTCTGTCCGGACTGCGCCCGCGTGAACCGCGAGAAGCGCGACGTCCGGGCCGACCTCACCGGCAAGCGCGCCCTGCTCACCGGCGGCCGCGCCAAGATCGGCATGTACATCGCGCTCAGGCTGCTGCGCGACGGCGCCCACACCACGGTCACCACCCGCTTCCCCAAGGACGCCATCCGCCGCTTCAAGGCGATGGACGACTCGGCGGACTGGATCCACCGCCTGGAGGTCGTCGGCATCGACCTGCGCGACCCGGCCCAGGCCGTGGCCCTCGCGGAGCAGGTCGCCGAGGCGGGCCCGCTCGACATCCTCGTCAACAACGCCACCCAGACCGTACGCCGCCTGCCGTCCGCCTACGCCGCGCTGGTCGAGGGCGAGAGCGCGCCGCTGCCCGCCGGTGAGCTGCCCGCCCACCACGTCATCGGCGCGTTCAACTCCGGCGCGGTCGACGGCCTGGCCGCGCTGCCCCTCGGCACCAGCGGCCTCGATGCCCAGCAGGTCGCCGACCTCGCCCTGGTCGCGGGCAACGCCAGCGTCGAGCGGCACCTCGACGGCACGGCGATCGACGCGGGCGGGCTGGTCCCCGACGTCGTCGAGTCCAACACCTGGGTGCAGACGATCGAGCAGATCTCCCCGGTGGAGCTGCTGGAGACCCAGCTGTGCAACTACACGGCGCCGTTCATCCTGATCAGTCGGCTCCGTCCGGTCATGGCCGAGGCCGCGAAGAAGGCGGCGAGCAAACGCGCGTACGTCGTGAACGTCTCGGCGATGGAGGGCGTGTTCGGCCGCGGCTACAAGGGTGCGGGGCATCCGAACACGAACGCCGCCAAGGCCGCGATGAACATGGTGACGCGGACCAGTGCCCAGGAGATGTTCGAGACCGACGGGATTCTGATGACCTCGGTCGACACCGGGTGGATCACGGACGAGCGGCCGCACTACGACAAGCTGCGGCTGGCCGAGGCCGGGTTCCACGCGCCGCTGGACCTGGTCGACGGGGCGGCTCGGGTCTACGACCCGATCGTGCGGGGTGAGGCGGGGGAGGACCTGTACGGGGTGTTCTTGAAGGATTACGCGCCGGGGAAGTGGTAGCGCTCTACCCGCACCGCCTCTGACGGCCCGTCAGTCAACAGTCCCGAGGTGGTGGGAGTTGGCAGCCGCCAGCAGTTCCAGCACCGTGCGCCAGTCCTCCAGGACCCCGGCGTCGAAGCCGGCCGTGCGGCCCTCCTCGGTCGCCTGGCGCAGGGCGAGGAGGTCGTCGTCGGCCGGGACGTCCGGGCACGGGCAGTGGCGTACGAGGTGGGAGACCCGGTCGCCGAGCAGGGCACGCACCGCGTCGGCCGCGTGGTCCGCGCGCCCGGCCGGGTCGCCGGGCCACAGCAGCCCGCCGACGGGCTGCACCAGGCCCGCCACTTGCAGCTCCTTGTCGGCCGGGCGGCCCCGGCGCAGCAGCGCGGCCGTCCGCAGCGCGTGATCGTGCAGGTCGACCGGCGGGCGGTCGCGGTCCGGGGCGGCCCTGGTGCCCCGGCAGGCGTACAACAGATCCATCAGCTCCTCGACGCTGCGCAGCTCCATGCGTCAGTCCTCCTGCGAGACAGCCGTTGCCGTACGGCAGCAGACCATGGGGAGCTTTCGACTCGGCCAACGGCATTTGAACTGCGCAACCGTCTGGAAACCGCCGGTGCGGACCTACCCCGTTCGGGTGATCCGCAAAACGTCCTTCCATGGGCAAACCGGTGCGTAAACCCGAGTTGAACACGGGATGACGCGCGATCGTTACCGCTTGTTTTCAGCCCCATCGAGCGGGGGGCCGCTCATTTGGTTAATCTGGGGCGGACGGGCAGCAGGACGGGACCCACACCCACGGTCCGTCATGGGACAAGCCGGTACACCACGGCCTGCGCTCCCGCGAGTTACCGGCGCCACCGCGTCCGAACTGCATTTGGCATCAGACCCGAGCGGGCGTCAGGCGCAGAGCAGGACGGCGCACACGTCCCGAGGGTGACCGACACATAAGGAGTGCGCGGTGACACCGGAGAAGACGAATCGCGAGCAACGCCCCAAGGAACGCACCGAGCGCAAGGGCCGCCGGTCCGACGAGCTCGGCAGCCTGGACGTGTGGGCCCGGTCGGCCCCGATCCGCCTCGCGGGCTACGAGGAGGACCTCGCCGAGCCCCACATCCTGCCCAGCGTCGACTGACCGGGCGCAGCCCCCCCGCCGCGTTCGCCGAGCGCATGGGCGTGTCAGACTCGCACCCATGCTGATCAGGGAAGCAGTGGCTGACGACTGGCCGCGCATCTGGCCGTTCTGGCACCGCATCGTCGCCGCGGGCGAGACGTACGCATGGGACCCGGGAACCTCCGAGGACGAGGCCCGGGTCCTGTGGATGAATCCGGCGAAACGCGTCTACGTCGTCGAGGACGACAGCGGCGTCGTCGTCGCCTCCGCTTACCTCACCCCGAACTACGGGGGCCCCGCCGCCCGCATCGCCAACGCCGGCTTCATGGTCGACCCGGACCAGGGCGGCCGGGGCTACGGCCGTGCCCTCGCCGAACACCTCCTGACCCAGGCCAGGGCCGCCGGCTACCGGGGCATGGTGTTCAACGCCGTCGTCGAGACCAACCCGGCCGTGACGCTGTGGACCTCCCTCGGCTTCACGATCCTCGGTACGGTCCCCGATGCGTTCGAGCACCCCCGGCACGGCCTGGTGGGGCTGCACATCATGTACCGGGCGCTCTAGCGCACCAGGACATCGGAGGGTTCCATGGCCGGCTTTCGGGTGAGGCCCCTGGACGCGGGCAGCTGGCCGGACTTCGCCGGTCTGGTCGAGCGGCACAACGGCGTGTGGGGCGGCTGCTGGTGCATGGCCTTCCACCCCGAGGGGCTGAGCCGCACCAAGAACCCCGAGGAGAACCGCGCCCGGAAGGAGAGCCGGGTCCGCGAGGGCGGCGCGCACGCCGCCCTCGTCTACCACGGCCAGGCCTGCGTCGGCTGGTGCCAGTTCGGGTCGGCGCCCGAACTGCCCCGCATCAAACACCGGCGTGCCTACGAGAAGGACCTCGACGCCCTTCCGGACTGGCGGATCACCTGCTTCTTCGTCGACCGCGCCCACCGCCGCCGGGGCGTGGCCGCCGCCGCACTCGACGGAGCCCTCCAGGAGATCGCACGCCTCGGCGGCGGAACCGTGGAGGGCTATCCCGAGGACGCCGAGGGCCGGTCGGTCTCCGCCTCGTTCCTCTACACCGGCACGGTGGCGCTGTTCGAGAGCCACGGCTTCGAGCGGAACCGGCGCCTCGGCAAGCACCACTGGGTGGTCGGCAGGAAGGTCGCCAGGGCGGACGTCAGGGACGGACGTACGGCCGCGTCATGATCTCCATGTTGTGGCCGTCCGGGTCGGCGAAGTACGCGCCCCGGCCGCCGAAGAGGTCGTTGACCCGGCCCGGCTCGGTGTGGCTCGGGTCGGCGTAGTACGTGACCCCCAGCGCCTCCAGCCGGGTGATCATGGTGTCGAACTGCTCCTCGGGCACGAGGAACGCGTAGTGCTGCGGCTGGATCGGCTCGTCGGTCTTCTCGTAGTAGTCGAGCGTCACGCCGTTGCCCAGGTCGACGGGGAGGAACGGCCCGAAGGGCGCGCCCACCGTCAGGCCCAGGACCACCGCCAGGAACTCCGCCGACAGGCGGCGGTCCGAGGCGAAGACGGCGGTGTGGTCGAGCTGGGCGACGGTGGCCGGCGGTTCGGGTGCGTGCGGTGCGTGGGACATGGATGTGAAACGTCTCCGGATCTCGGGGCCTTGGTGAAGCGCCGCAGTGGCGCGAGGGGATGAGGAAACACGGAGACGGGAGGCGGGGCTCGTGCCCTCTCCGGCTCTCGGCGGGGCCCGCGCGGGGACGCCCCCGCCGCGCTCACACCGAGGCCGGGCGCCTCACTCGTGCATGGCCTACGGCCGACCCGGCAGTCACCCGGCCGACTCTAGTTCATCGGTGCCGTACGCCGCCACGGATTACGTTCCTGCAACTGCTCGGCCACTTCCAGCAGTTGGTACTCCGTGCCGGGGCGTCCCACCAGCTGTACGGCACAGGGCGCGCCGGAGGGGAGAGTTCCGCAGGGGACCGACATCGCGGGCCAGCCGGTCAGGTTCCACGGGGGCGTCAGGGGCGAGTAGTTCGTGTTCGCCAGGACGTTGCTCAGCCAGCCCCGCTCGTGCCAGGGCCCGGCCTTCGGGGAGCGGCGGGCGAGCGCGGGGGTGAGCAGCACGTCGTACTCGGCGAAGAACGGCTCCAGCCGCCGGCGCAGCTGCTCCCTTGCGGCCCCGGAGCGTGCCCTGTCCAGGAAGGGCCGGCCGAGTCTCGCGTGCACCCGGGTGCGCCGGGTCAGCAGCTGCGCGTCGAGGTGCCGGGCGTCCGCGGCGGTGCCGGCCGTCCAGTGGACCAGTGAGGTCATGGCGAGCGACATCGGGTAGGGCGGGTCGGCGCGCCGGACCTGGTGGCCCGCCCTCATCAGCACCCCGGCCGCCTCCCGGGTGGCCGCCGTGTACGGCCGGCTGACGGTGACGCCGGCCAGCGGACTGCGCAGCGACACGGCGACCCTGAGGGGGCCGGGCTCGGCGCGGAGGGCGGGCCCGTCACCCGCGAGCACCGAGAGCATCAGGCGGGCGTCCTCGACGGTCGTGGCGAGCGGCCCGTTCTCCGACATGCCGAACCAGTCGCTGCCCCCGGGACCCGTCGGGACCACTCCGCGTCCCGGCTTGATGGTGACGAGGCCGCAGTTGGCGGCCGGTATGCGCAGGGAACCCATGCCGTCGTTGCCGAGGGCGATCGGCACCATCCCGGCGGCGACCGCGGCGGCGCTGCCGCCCGACGAACCGCCCGCCGAGCGCGTCGGGTCCCAGGGGTTGCGGGCGGTGCCCAGCACGCCGTCCGTCGTGCCGAACACACACAGCTCGGGCACGTTCGTCAGCCCCACGACCACCGCGCCCGCCGCCCGCAGCCGGGCCACCGTCACATGGTCCTCAGCGGCCGGGGTGTCCGGTGTCGCGGCCGAGCCGACGCGGGTGGACTCGCCGCGCACGGCGAGATTGTCCTTGACGGCCACGGGCACCCCGGCCAGGGGCAGCCCGGCGAAGTCGCCGCGTGCGGCCACCTCGTCGGCCTCGGCGAGCGCCGCCTCGGCGCGCACGGTGCGGAACGCCCCGACACGGCCGTCGAGCCGCTCGATCCGCGCGAGGTGCTCGGCGGCCACCTCGCGGGGGGTGACCCGCTTCTCGCGTACGGCGGCGGATATCTCGGCGGCGGTGCGGCCGGCCCAGGTGGTCACAGAGGCTCCTCGGCGTGCGGAACGGGCTTACTGGCGAGTACGTAGAGAGAACTGTGCACCGGCCGGGGGCGCACGTCGAGACCGGGAAGGGGGGCGCCGGGGCGGCGGGAGACGCACGTCACATTTCTCGATGTCACATCGGGCCGGGCCGTCGACTCATAGGGGCGTAAGCATCGACAACGACAGAGGAGCCCACCATGAGCGCGCGTCTGGACGTCTTCGCCATCCCGAGCGCCGGCAAGGTCATCAAGCAGTTCATGTCCCTGGGACGGCTGGTCGTGGAGTCACCGCTGCCGGCCGCCACCCGGGAGCTCGTCTCGCTCCGGGTGAGCCAGATCAACGGCTGTGCCGTCTGCATCGACATGCACACCAAGGAGGCCGCGGCGGCGGGTGAGACCTCCGTACGCATCAACCTGGTGGCCGCGTGGCGGGAGGCCACGGTCTACACCGAGGCCGAACGTGCCGCTCTGGAGCTGGCCGAGCAGGCGACCCGTATCGCGGACGGCGCCGGCGGGGTGCCCGACGAGGTGTGGGAGCGGGCCGCCAAGCACTACGACGAGGAGCAGCTCGTCGCCCTGGTGACCCTGATCGCCTTCATGAACACGGCGAACCGGCTGAACGTCGTCCTCCAGCAGCCGGCGGGGGACTACCAGCCCGGCCAGTTCAAGTAGCGGCGGCACATCGGGCCCTGGCCGTTCCTAGGGCCCGAGCTGTGCGCGCAGCCACTCCTCCACCTCGCCCACGTGCGCGGCCGCCGCCGCGCGGGCCGCCTCCGGGTCGTGGGCGGCCAGGGCGCGGTGGATCGCGGCGTGTTCGCGGCGGGTGCGGGCGAAGGCGCCCTCCTCCTGGTAGCCGCGCCAGACACGGGCGCGGAACGTCCGCGACGACAGGCCCTCCAGGATCGCGGCCATGGTCTCGTTGCCCGCGGCCACCGCGATCTCGCGGTGGAAGGCCAGGTCGTGGGCGAGGATCTCCTCCGGATCGTCCGTGGCGTTCATCGCCGCCAGGTGCTTCTCGACCTCGGCCAGCTGGTCCGCGGTGATCCGGGCGGCGGCCAGTGCCGTCGCCGTCGACTCCAGGATCCGCCGGATCTCCAGCAGCTCCACCAGACGCGGGCCGCGCGACAGGTCCGCCACGACGCCGAAGGTCTCCAGCAGGTCGCCGGCCTCCAGTTGCGTGACGTAGATGCCCGACCCGTGCCGGGCCTCCAGCACGCCCAGCACCGTGAGCGCGCGGATCGCCTCCCGCATCGAGCTGCGGGAGATGCCGAGCTGCGCGGCCAGGTCACGTTCGGTCGGCAGCCGCTGGCCCGGTTCCAGCCGGCCCTCGCCGATCATCGCCTTGATCCGCTCGATGGCGCGCTGCGTCACGGTGCCCTTCTGCGGGGCTGTCTCGTCGTCCACGCCATTCCTCCGATCACCGGCTGCGGCGCAGTCTAACCAGCGATGTGGTCGGACCACTATGCGCCGGAAGCGCGAAAAAAGTGGCGTAGCAGGGTGTTCCGGCGGGGGAGTGGTCTGATAAGTATGCGGGCATTCGCTGGAACACCGGTCGATGGGAGGGCCCTCGGATGCCCGGAAGCACAGTGCGCAAGCGCAACAGGTCCCGGATCGTCGGCACGGTGGCCCTGGCCGCCGGCGCCGCCCTCGTGCTCGCCGCGTGCGGCAGTACCAAGGACACCGGCGCCTCCGGTGCCGGCGGCGACGGCACCGGCAAGGTCGGGGTCGTCCTGCCCCTGCTGACCTCGCCGTTCTGGCAGTCGTACAACGACTACGTGCCCAGGATGGCGAAGGCCGAGGGCGTGGACGCGATGAAGACCGTCAACTCCAACAGCGACCCCTCGCAGCAGATCACCGACATCAACAACCAGCTCAACCAGGGCGTCAAGGGCCTGGTCGTCGCCCCGCTGGACAGCGCCGCCATCGAGGCGGGCCTCGACCAGGCCGAGCGCAAGGGCGTGCCGGTCGTCGCCGTGGACGTGGCGCCCGACAAGGGCAAGGTCGCGATGGTGGTCCGGGCGAACAACGTGGCGTACGGCGAGAAGGCCTGCCAGTACCTCGGCGAGCACATCATCTCCGGCAAGGTCGTGCAGATCATGGGCGACCTGGCCTCGGTCAACGGCCGCGACCGCTCCGAGGCGTTCCGCGCCTGCGTGAAGAAGAACTTCCCGAAGCTGAAGGTCCTGGAGATCCCCGCCAAGTGGGAGTCCGACACGGCCGCCTCGAAACTCGACACCCTCCTCAACGCCAACCCCGACCTCAAGGGCATCTACATGCAGGCGGGCGGCGTCTACCTCGCACCCACCCTGCAGACCCTCAAGTCCAAGGGGATGCTGAAGAAGGCCGGGCAGCCGGGCCACATCGCCATCGTCTCCAACGACGGCATCCCGCAGGAGTTCGACGCGATCCGCAAGGGCGAGATCGACGCGACCGTCTCCCAGCCCGCCGACGCCTACGCCAAGTACGGCATGTACTACATCAAGGCGGCGATGGAGGGGAAGACGTTCGAGCCCGGCCCGACCGACCACGACTCGACCATCGTGAAGCTGCCGAGCGGGATCCTGGAGGACCAGTTGCCCGCGCCCCTGGTGACGAAGGACAACGTCGACGACCCCAAGCTCTGGGGCAACACGGTCAAATGAGCACCCCACTGGCTGAAGCACGGGGCGTCGTCAAGCGGTACGGCCCCACCACCGCCCTCGCCGACGGGCACCTCACCGTTCTGCCGGGGGAGTCCCACGCCCTCGTCGGACGCAACGGCGCCGGCAAGTCGACCCTCGTCAGGATCCTCACCGGCCTGGAGGCCCCCGACGAGGGCACCGTCCGCTTCGACGGCGACCTGGCGCCGCCGCTCGCCGACCGCGACGCCTGGCGCCGCAAGGTCGCCTGCGTCTACCAGCACCCAACGGTCGTCCCGGAACTGACCGTCGCCGAGAACCTGTTCATCAACCGGCAGCCGGGTCGGCGCGGGTTCATCAGCTGGCGCCGGCTGAGGACCGAGGCGGCCCGGCTCCTCGACACCTGGGACGTGCGCGTCGACCCCGGCGCCCGCACCGCCGACCTCAAGGTCGAGGACCGGCAGATGGTGGAGATCGCACGGGCCCTCAGCTTCGGCGCCCGCTTCATCATCCTCGACGAACCCACCGCCCAGCTCGACAACCGCGAGATCGAGCGGCTGTTCACGCGCATGCGCGCCCTCCAGGACTCGGGCGTCACCTTCCTGTTCATCTCGCACCACCTCCAGGAGGTGTACGAGGTCTGCCAGACCGTCACGGTCCTGCGCGACGCCCGCTGGATCACCACGGCCCCGGTCGCCGACCTGCCCCGCCAGGCCCTGGTGGAGGCCATGGCGGGGGAGACGATCGCCGAACAGGCCGAGCGGCTGAGCACCGTCGCGGCTCCCGGGCCCGTCCTCCTCGACGTCCACGGCCTCACCTCGCCCGCGTACGAAGACGTGGACCTCACCGTGCGCCGCGGCGAAGTCGTCGGACTCGCCGGATCGAGCGCCAGCGGCAAGATCGAGCTCGCCGAGTCGTTCACCGGACTGCACACCCCCACCGGCGGGACGGCCCGTATCGACGGCGCCCCGCTGCCGTTCGGCGACGTCCAGGCCGCGCTGCAGGCCGGCGTCGGCTTCGTCCCCCGCGACCGGCACGACGAGGGCCTGGTCTTCGGCATGTCCATCGGCGACAACGCCACCCTCGGCGTCCTGGACCGGCTCGGCCGGTTCGGCTTCGTCGGCACCGACCGCAAGCGCGGTGTCGCCACCGCGCTGATCGAACGCCTCGACATCCACGCAGAGGGCCCCGACCAGCCCGTCTCGGACCTGTCCGGCGGCAACGCGCAGAAGGTCGTCATGGCCCGGGCCCTCGCCTCCGACCCACGGCTCCTCGTCCTCGTCAACCCGACCGCGGGCGTCGACGTGAAGTCCAAGGAGTCCCTGCTCGCCCGGGTGGACAGCGCCCGCGAGGACGGCACCGCCGTGCTCGTCGTCTCCGACGAACTCGACGACCTCAGGCGCTGCGACCGGGTCCTCGTCCTCTTCCACGGCCGTGTCGTCGCCGAGCACCCGGTGGGCTGGCGCGACCACGAGCTCATCGCCTCCATCGAAGGAGTGGACCATGGCTGAGACCAAGGCGGCCCCGCCGCTCGCGCCCGCGCGAGCCACCGACCCGCGCGCCGCCAAGGCCGTCCTGCTCCGCCGCGCCCGCGAACTCGCCCTCGTCCCCGCGCTGTTGCTGCTCCTCGTGCTCGGCGCGGTGGTCAACGACTCGTTCCTCACCGAGCGGAACATCGTCTCGATCCTCGGCGCCTCCGCCGCCCTCGCGATGGTCGTGCTCGCCGAGTCCCTCGTGCTCATCACCGGCAAGTTCGACCTGTCCCTGGAATCGGTCGTCGGCATCGCACCCGCCGTGGGCGCCCTGCTCGTCCTGCCCGCCGCCCAGTCCGGCTGGGGCACCGAACTCCCGGCGGCACTCGCGCTACTGGCGATCCTGGTCGCGGGTGCGGCCGTCGGCGCCTTCAACGGCCTCCTCGTCGTGAAGTTCAAGCTCAACGCGTTCATCGTGACGCTCGCGATGCTGATCGTGCTGCGCGGCCTGCTGGTCGGCGCGACCAAGGGCAAGACGCTGTTCGGCATGCCCGACAGCTTCTACTCGCTGGCGACCACCACCTTCCTCACCGTGCCGCTGTCCGTGTGGCTCGCCGCGGTCGCCTTCGCCGTCGCCGGGCTGGTCCTGAAGTACCACCGCGTCGGCCGCGCCCTGTACGCCATCGGCGGCAACGCGGACGCGGCCCGGGCGGCGGGCATCCGCGTGGAGCGCGTCATGCTCGGCGTGTTCGTCGTCGCGGGCGTCCTCGCCGCCGTCGGCGGCATCATGCAGACCGGGTACGTCGGCGCGATCAGCGCCAACCAGGGCCAGAACATGATCTTCACCGTGTTCGCGGCCGCGGTGATCGGCGGCATCGCCCTCGACGGCGGCAAAGGCACCATGTTCGGCGCCCTGACCGGCGTACTCCTGCTGGGCGTCGTGCAGAACCTGCTCACCCTGGCCCAGGTGCCGTCGTTCTGGATCCAGGCCATCTACGGCGGGATCATCCTGGTCGCCCTCATGATCGCCCGGGTCACCACGGGCCGCGCCCAGGACTGACCCGCCGCCTCCGCAACCGAATCGAAAGGCCCTCCGTGTCCCCGACGCCCGCCCGCATCATCGCGGTCGACACGCACGACATCCGCTTCCCCACCTCGCGCGAGCTCGACGGCTCCGACGCGATGAACCCGGACCCCGACTACTCGGCGGCCTACGTTGTCCTGCGCACGGACGCGGCCGACGGGCACGAGGGGCACGGATTCGCCTTCACCATCGGGCGGGGCAACGAGGTGCAGGTCGCAGCGATCGACGCGCTGCGCGGACACCTGATCGACCGCTCCGTCGACGACCTGTGCGCCGACCCGTCCACCCTGAACCGCGACCTGATCGGCGACAGCCAGCTGCGCTGGCTCGGACCCGAGAAGGGCGTGATGCACATGGCGATCGGCGCGGTCGTCAACGCGGTGTGGGACCTGGCCGGCAAGCGCGCCGGCCTGCCGCTGTGGCGGCTGCTCGCCGAGGCCGAACCCGAATGGCTGGTCCGCCAGGTCGACTTCCGCTACCTCACCGACGCCCTCACCCCCGAGGAGGCCCTGACCCTGCTGCGCCACGGCAGACAGGGCGCCGAGCAGCGCACGGCCCGGCTGCTGGAGCGCGGCTACCCCGCCTACACCACCTCACCCGGCTGGCTCGGCTACGACGACGACAAGCTCACCCGGCTCGCGGCCCGGGCCGTCGCCGACGGCTTCCGGCAGATCAAGCTCAAGGTCGGCGCCGACCTCGACGACGACATCCGCCGCTGCCGCGTCGCCCGGTCCGTCATCGGCCCGGACGTCCGCATGGCCGTCGACGCCAACCAGCGCTGGGACGTCGAGGAGGCGATCCGCTGGACCAAGGCCCTCGCCGAGTTCGACCCCTACTGGATCGAGGAACCCACCAGCCCCGACGACATCCTCGGCCACGCGGCGATCCGCCGTGCCGTCGCCCCCGTGAAGGTCGCCACCGGCGAGCACGTGCACAACCGGATCGTCTTCAAGCAGCTCCTCCAGGCCGGCGCGCTGGACGTCGTCCAGATCGACGCGGCCCGCGTGGGCGGCGTCCCCGAGAACCTCGCGATCCTGCTGCTCGCGGCCAAGTTCGGCGTCCCGGTCTGCCCGCACGCGGGCGGCGTGGGCCTGTGCGAACTCGTCCAGCACCTGTCGATGTTCGACTACGTGGCCGTGGCCGGAACCACCGAGGACCGCGTCATCGAATACGTCGACCATCTGCACGCCCACTTCCTCGACCCGGTCGTCATCAGCGAAGGTCATTACACGGCACCCACCGCGCCGGGCTTCTCGGCCGCCATGCGGCCCGAGTCGCTGGCGCGGTACACCTACCCGGGCGGCGAGTTCTGGGCCGCCGACCTCGACAAGCAGAAGAAGGGTCGGGCTGCATGAGCGACTTCGAGGGCATCAGGGCCCTGGTGACGGGCGGCGCCTCCGGCATCGGCCGGGCGACCGCGGAACTCCTGGCCGAGCGCGGCGCCCAGGTCGCCGTCCTCGACCTGGACCCGTCACCGGTCGACAAGCCGCTGCTGGCCTACCGCGCGGACGTCACCGACGACGCGTCCGTGCGCGAGGCCGTCGCGGCGGCGGTCGCCGACCTCGGCGGGCTGGACGTCCTGGTCAACAACGCGGGCACCGGCGCCCAGGGCACCGTCGAGGACAACTCCGACGACGACTGGCACCGCGTCTACGACGTCAACGTCGTCGGCATGGTCCGCACCACCCGCGCCTGCCTGCCCCACCTGCGCGCCTCCGCGCACGCGTCGATCGTCAACACCTGCTCCATCGCGGCCACCGCGGGCCTGCCGCAACGCGCCCTGTACAGCGCCACCAAGGGCGCCGTGTACGCGCTGACCCTCGCCATGGCCGCCGACCACGTGCGCGAGGGCATCCGCGTCAACTGCGTCAACCCGGGCACGGTCGACACGCCATGGGTCGGCCGCCTCCTCGACGCCGCGCCCGACCCGGCCGCCGAACGCGCCGCTCTGCAGGCCCGCCAGCCCACCGGCCGCCTGGTCGGCGCCGACGAGGTCGCGGGCGCCATCGCCTACCTGGCGAGCCCCCTGTCCGGCGCCACCACGGGCACCTCGCTCGCCGTCGACGGCGGCATGCAGGGCCTGCGGCTGCGCCCGGTGACCCGGTGAACCGGCTCGGCGGCAGCGGCGTCGAGGTCAGCGCCCTGTCCTTCGGCGCGGCCGCGATCGGCAACCTGTACACCGAGGTCGGCGAGGCACAGGCCCACGAGGCCGTGGAGGCCGCCTGGCAGCGGGGCATCCGCTACTTCGACACCGCCCCGCACTACGGCCTCGGCCTGTCCGAGCGCCGCCTCGGCGCCGCCCTGCGCGACCACCCCCGCGAGCAGTACACGATCTCCACCAAGGTGGGCCGCCGCCTGGAGCCCGCGGACGGCACCGGCGACGACCTGGCCAACGGCTTCGCCGTGCCCGCCGCCCACCGGCGCGTCTGGGACTTCAGCGCCGACGGCATCCGCCGCACCCTGGAGTCCAGCCTGGAACGCCTGGGCCTCGACCGGGTCGACGTCGTCTACCTCCACGACCCGGACGAGCACGCCGAGTGGGCCTTCCGCGAGGGTTACCCGGCGCTGGAGAAGCTCCGCTCGGAAGGCGTGGTCGGGGCGATCGGCGCCGGGATGAACCAGGCGGAGATGCTCACCCGCTTCGTCCGCGACACCGACGTCGACGTGGTGCTGTGCGCCGGCCGCTACACCCTGCTGGACCAGAGCGCCCTCACCGGCCTGCTGCCCGCCGCCCACGAACGCGGAACGTCCGTCGTCATCGGCGGCGCCTTCAACTCCGGCCTGCTGGCGAACCCGCAGCCGGGCGCGAAGTACAACTACACCGTCGCACCCTCCGACCTGGTCCAGCGGGCGCTGCGCCTGAAGTCCGTCGCCCACCGCCACGGCACCACGCTGCGCGCCGCCGCCCTGGCCTTCTGCGCCGCCCACCCGGCCGTCGCGAGCGTCCTCGTCGGAGCCCGCTCGGCGCACGAAGTCCGCGACTGCGCCCACCAGTTCGCCGCCCGCGTGCCCGCCGGGTTCTGGCAGGACCTGCGCGCCAAGGGCCTGCTGCCCGCGGACGCCCCCGTCCCCGCCGAGGAGTCGCCCGAGGCGCCGGCCAAGGAGCCGTCATGAGAGTCGCCCTGCACACCAAGGTCCGCGCCGACCGGATCGCCGCCTACGAAGCCGCCCACCGAGAGGTGCCCGAGGAGCTCACCGACGCCATCCGCGCCGCCGGCGCCACCTCCTGGACGATCTGGCGCAGCGGCACCGACCTGTTCCACGTCCTGGAGTGCGAGGACTACGCCCGTCTCCTCGCCGAGCTGGAGAAACTGCCGGTCAACGTCGCCTGGCAGGCGCGGATGGCCGAACTGCTGGAGGTGGTGCACGACTACTCCGGCGAGGGCGCGGACGCCGGCCTGCCCGTGGTCTGGGAGCTGCCGGCATGACAGTGGTCGACGCCCACCACCACGTCTGGGACCTGTCCGTGCGGGACCAGGACTGGATCGCGGAAGGCAGCCCGATCCGGCGTGATTTCACGGTGCAGGATCTGGCGGCCGAGGCCCGCGCGGCGGGCGTCGACCGCACCGTCCTCGTCCAGACCGTCACCGTGCCCGAGGAGACACCGGAGTTCCTGGCCCTGGCCGAGGGTCACGAGCTGATCGCCGGGGTCGTCGGCTGGACCGACCTCACCCGCCCCGACGTGGCCGACGAGCTGGCCCGGCTGCGCGAACTGCCCGGCGGGCGGTACCTCAAGGGCATCCGGCACCAGGTCCAGGGGGAGCCGGATCCCAAGTGGCTGCTGCGTCCGGACGTACGCCGGGGCCTGGCCGCCGTGGCCGACGCCGGGCTGGTGTACGACCTGGTCGTGCTGCCCCACCAGCTCCCGGCCTGCGCCAAGGCGGCCGCATCCCTTCCTCGGCTCACCTTCGTCCTGGACCACTTGGGCAAGCCGCCCATCGCCTCCGGCGCCCTCGAACCCTGGGCGTCCGGCCTCCGCGCCCTCGCCGCGCTGCCCCACACCGTCTGCAAGCTCTCCGGCATGGTCACCGAAGCCGACCTCGCGTCCTGGACGATCGACGACCTGCGCCCGTACGCCGACGTCGTGCTGGAGGCCTTCGGCCCTGACCGCCTGATGTTCGGCTCGGACTGGCCGGTGTGCACCCTCGCGGCGACCTATGGCGACATCCTGGACGCCACACGCCGGCTGACCGACCCGCGGGACCACGCGCAGATCTTCGAGGCGACCGCCACCCGCGTCTACGACCTCTGAGCGGTCGCCGCCAGCCGCGTCGGCGGCAGGTACTCCCGTACGTACGTCCGCTCCCAGCACGCGCCCGTCTCCCGCAGCTCGCGCCAGGTCGTGTAGCGGTAACGGAACAGGCGGGCGCGCACGTACCGCGGGGGCCCGTCCGGCGGGAACGGGGAACGGCGCAGCAGCTTCAGGGTGTCGCGGTCGTTCTCCAGCAACCGCTCCACCAGGGCGCCGAACCACGAGCCGGCGTACGCGGGGGAGAGGGCCGCGAACCACATCATCCAGTCGAGCCGCAGATGGTACGGCGCGAACTGGCGCGGCCAGCGCCGGGGATCACCGGGCTTGCCCTTGAACTCGTACTCCCGCCAGTCCGAGTCCTCGCGCGGTACGTCGTCGGCCGTGCCCTCGACGACCACCTCGTAGCGGACCCGGCCGACGCTGCCGAACGCCCCGTAGGTGTTGACCAGATGGAGCGGGTCGAAGGAGCGGTTCATGATCTGGCGCCGGGAGATCATGTTGCGGACCGGGTGGTAGCTGAGCCCCACCAGCAGCGCGGCGACCGCGAGGACCACGACCTCGTACCAGAGCGGCGCGTCGGGCACCGACGGCGGATCGCCCGGGAACTCCACCGCCGACAGGGCCAGCACGATCGTGATCCAGTTCAGCCAGGAGAAGTTGCCCGACAGCACCAGCCACAGCTGGGTGACGATCATCAGCGCGGCGGCGGCCGTCGCGACCGGCTGCGGGGTGAACAGCAGGAAGGGCACCACGAGTTGCGTGAAGTGGTTCGCGGCCACCTCGACCCGGTGCAGGGGCTTGGGCAGATGGTGGAAGAACCAGCTCAGCGGGCCCGGCATCGGCTGCGTCTCGTGATGGTGGTCCAGGCACGTCAGCTTCCGCCAGCACTCGTCGCCGCGCATCTTGATCAGCCCCGCGCCGAACTCCACGCGGAACAGGATCCACCGCAGCAGGAACAGCACGACCAAGGGCGGCGCCACCTCGTCGTTGCCGAGGAACACCGCCAGGAAGCCGACCTCCAGCAGCAGTGACTCCCAGCCGAACGAGTACCAGGTCTGCCCGACGTTGACGATCGACAGGTACAGCGCCCAGGGCACCAGCCACAGCAGCATGCCGCCCCACAGGGGCAGCAGTGAGTCGAGCCCGGCCAGCAGCGCAGCCGACACCGCGCAGCCCGCCCACGCGCAGACAGCGAAGAAAGGGTCCGAGTAGTGCAACTGGAACAGGCTCGGCGCCCGCTTGAACGGCACCCGCTCGACGAACCGCGGCACCGGCAGCATGCCGCGCTGCCCGATCAGCGCGCGGAACTGCAGCGCGGCCGTCAGGAAGCCGACGAGGTAGACGGCGGCCAGCGCCCGCTGGAAGACCAGCCGGCTCAGCCAGTAGTCGGATGCGGTGAACCAGTCCACGGCCGTCCGTTCCTCCCAGTGCGGCGCCGGACCCGGGTGTCACGCTCTGCGTACCACCGCTCCGGTTGCGTAACCCGAGTGAGCGAAGCAAACAATAGTGACGCGTTGCCGCATATGTGACGAAGTGATCTGGAGGGCGAGGTGCGGACACCTACCGGGACCTTCGTCACGGCCTGCGCGCTCTTTGCGGCGCTCCTCCTCTCGGGCTGCGGCGGCGATGGCGACGCCGCAGGAGCGGACGGGGCCCTCTTCCTCCAGCCGGCCGCGGCCCAGGGGCCGAACCCCTTCACGGACTCCACGGCCACCACGACGGTTACCCCGTCCCCCACACCACGAACGCCTGCGACGGTCAGCCCGGGCGGCGCCGCCCGGGTCTCCGCCGGCCTGAGCGGCCTGCGCTCGCTCTCCGGCGGAACACCCGGCCTGTACGGCGGGACCGAGCGGACCGGCAGCTGCGACGTCGCCCGGCAGATCGGCCACCTCACCCGCGAACCGGCGAGGACGCGCGCCTTCGCCCGGGTCGCGGGCGTCTCCCCGGCGTCCGTCCCGGACCACCTGCGCGGACTCACCCCGGTGGTGCTGCGCGCCGACACCCGCGTCACCGACCACGGCTTCCGCGCCGGCCGGGCCGTCGGCCGTCAGGCCGTCCTCCAGGCGGGCACCGCCGTGCTGGTCGACGACCGGGGCGTGCCGCGCGTCCGGTGCGCCTGCGGCAACCCGCTCCGCCCGCCGGTGACGCCGAGCGGCACGCCGCACACCGAGGGCACCCCCTGGCCCGGCTACCGGCCCGGCCGGGTCGTCGTCGTGACCCCGGCCCCGCAGGTGATCACCACCTTCACGATCGTCGACGCCGCCACCCGCAGGTGGATCGAACGGCGCACCGGCCACGACGTACGCCACGACCGGGCCCTGCCTCCACCGGTCTGGGCGACCAACCCCCCGGCGCCGACGCCGGCGCCGTCCGAGCCACCGGCCGCCGTCCCGCGCGAGCCCCTCGTCCCGCGCGAGCCCGGCGGCACGTCGCCCGAGTCCGGTGTCTCCCCGCGCCTGGACAGCGCGTCCTCTTGGGACACGAGCTCCCCGAGTGACGTGAGCCCTCCGGTCACCGCCATGGACCCACCACCGGCCGACGGCGCCGGCCCGCTGCCCGACGAAGCGTCCCCCGAAGACTTCGGCGGCCCCGACGTCGACGAGGTCGGCCCCGACGCCGTGCCGGACGGCCCCGATCCGCCCGACGGAGCCGGGCTGATTCCCGACGACCGGGCCGCCGACAGCATCCTCGGCAGCCCCACGGACGTCTTCGGTAACTGAGGGCCGGTTCGGCGGAGCGGCCCGTAAACTCAGCACATCCGGTCGAAGAATCGGACGAATCCTGGCAAGGTGGGCCCATGGCTGATCGGGGAGCGAGCGCCCTGTCCCTCCCGGACGACTGGCCCGCCCACCCGGACCGGATCCTCGCGCTCAACCGGATGGGCAGCTTCGACTGGGATCTGGACACCGGCCTGATGCAGATGGACGCCCAGGCCCACGACATCTTCGACGTGCGCCCCGAGGAGTACGATTACCATCCCCGAACGCTCTCCAAGCGCGTCCCGCCCGGCGAGGCCCGGCGCCTGGACACCGCGGTCTCCCAGGCACTGAAGGACGGCAGCGAGAACTACGGCGCCTACTTCCGCATCCGCCGCCGCGACGGCTCCCTGCGCTGGACCCACACCCAGGGCTACATCCGGCGCGACGAAACCGGACGGCCCCGCCGCATCATCGGCATCGTCCGGGACGCCACCCAGGAACTCGCCGAGAGCGAGGCCCGCAGCGACCAGGCCGCCCAGGACGAGGCCCGCCGGCAGCAGACCAGCGTCGTCGAACTCACCACGGCCGCCCTCGCCCACGCCCGCACCGTCCAGGACGTCATCGACGCCCTCAAGGACACCCACGGCCTCACCCACCTGGGCGCCACCAGCCTGGTCATGGGCCTGGTCGAGGCCGGCCGCATCCGCCTGGTCGCCGAGGGACCCTCGGACAGCTTCGTGCCCGGCACCCGCATCACCCGGATCGACGAGCCCTACCCGATGAGCGAGGCCGTACGCACCCTCGGCCCCTGCTTCATCGAGTCGCCGGAGGAGTTCGCCGAGCGCTACCCGATCCTCTGGCCGCACATCACCGACCTGAACATCACGTCGGCCGCCTATCTGCCGCTCATCGTCCAGGCACAGCCGATCGGCGCGATGGGCCTGCTCTACAGCGACCGGCGCGGCTTCACCCCCGAGGAGCGCAACATCCTCGTCGCCCTCGGCAGCAGCATCGCGCAGAGCCTCCAGCGGGCCATGTTCTACGAGCAGGAGATGGACCTGGCGCAGGGTCTCCAGCAGGCCATGCTGCCCCGGACCATCCCGAGCGTGCCCGGGGCCGACGTCGCCGTCCGCTACCGCGCCGCCACCATCGGCGGCTCCGTCGGCCGGGACATCGGCGGCGACTGGTACGACCTGATCCCGCTGCCCGGCGGCCGGGTCGGCGCCGTCATCGGCGACGTCCAGGGACACGACACGCACGCGGCCGCGGTCATGGGCCAGTTGCGCATCGTGCTGCGCGCCTACGCCGCCGAGGGGCACACCCCGGCCACCGTGATGGCCCGCGCCTCCGTCTTCCTGCACGAACTCGACACCGACCGCTCCGCGACCTGCCTCTACGCGGAGGCCGACCTGTCCACCGGCGTGCTCCAGATGGTCCGGGCCGGTCACATCGATCCGCTCGTGCGGCACACCGACGGCTCCTGCCGCCGTGTCACCGTCCCGGGCGGCCTGCCGCTCGGCCTGTCCGCCGAGTTCGGCCGCCTCGACTACCCGGTGAGCACCGTGGAGCTGGACCCGGGCGAGACCCTGCTGCTGTGCACCGACGGCCTGGTGGAGCAACCCGGCGCCGACCTCGACGACGGTATGCGCACCCTCACCGCGCTCGTCGCCACCGGCCCCGACGACGTACGGGACCTCGCCGACCGGCTCATCGACGTGGCCGCCGAACGCGGCGGCGACGACGACGTGGCGCTGCTCCTGCTGCGCCGGCGAGGCCCGGACAGCCCGCGGTCCGGGCAGCGGCTCCAGCGCCACGTCGCCCCCGGCGACCCGGCGGCCCTGGCCGAGGCCCGGCACATGATCCGCACCGCGGTCGGCGTCTGGGGAGCACGAGAGCGCGCCGACGACATCGAACTCGTCGCCGACGAACTGATCACCAACGCCCTGATGCACACCGAGGGCTCCGCGATCGTCACCCTGCGGGCCCTCACCGGCTCCGAGCGCAGGCTGCGCGTCGAGGTCGAGGACTCCTCCAGCGCCCTGCCACGCCGCCGTGAGGCGGGCGAGTCGGGCGTCTCCGGACGGGGCCTGCTGCTGGTCGAGCTGCTCACCGACGTGTGGGGCGTGGAGGCACGCGGCGGCGGCAAGGCCGTGTGGTGCGAGTTCGTGGTGCCCGACCGCGCATGACCCCACGTGGCACTCTGGACGTATGCCGGAACTCCCCGAGGTCGAGGCGCTCAAGGACTTCCTCACCGAGCACCTCGTCGGTCACGAGATCGTGCGGGTGCTGCCCGTCGCGATCAGCGTCCTGAAGACGTACGACCCGCCCCTGTCCGCGCTGGAGGGCCACGAGGTCGCCACCGTACGCCGGTACGGCAAGTTCCTCGACGTCGGGACCGCGGACGGCCCGCACTTCGTGACGCACCTGGCCCGCGCCGGCTGGCTGCACTGGAAGGACCGCCTGCCCGACGGCCCGCCCCGCCCCGGCAAGGGCCCCCTCGCGCTGCGCGTGGCCCTGGAGACCGGCGCCGGCTTCGACCTGACCGAGGCCGGCACCCAGAAGCGGCTCGCGGTGTACGTCGTGGCGGACCCGCAGGAGGTCCAGGGCATCGCCCGGCTCGGCCCGGACCCGCTGGCCGACGACTTCGACGAGCGGCGCCTCGCGGAGCTGCTGGCCGGTGAACGGCGGCAGCTCAAGGGCGCGTTGCGCGACCAGGGCCTGATCGCGGGCGTGGGCAACGCCTACAGCGACGAGATCCTGCACGCGGCGAGGATGTCGCCCTTCAAGCTGGCCGCGTCCCTGAGCGAGGAGGAGACCGGGCGGCTGTACGCGGCCCTGCGCGACACGCTCACCGAGGCGGTCGAACGCTCCCGGGGCGTTGCGGCCGGCAGGCTGAAGGCCGAGAAGAGGAGCGGCCTGCGCGTGCACGGCCGCACCGGCGAGCCCTGCCCGGTGTGCGGCGACACCATCCGAGAGGTGTCCTTCAGCGACTCCTCGCTCCAGTACTGCCCGACCTGCCAGACGGGCGGCAAACCGCTGGCGGACCGCAGGATGTCCCGGCTGCTGAAGTGACCCGGCCCCGCCCTCACCGGGGCGGGGGCGACCACTCGAACATGAGGATGGTCGCGTCGTCCCGCAGCCGGCTGGTGGACGAGTCGAGGATGGAGTGGATGAGGCGCCGCAGCGTCTCGGGCGCCAGCTCGCCCGCGGCCGTCGCCCGGATGATGTAGTCGGCGAACTTCTCCAGCCCGAACTCCGCGCCGTCGGGCCCCCTGGCCTCGGTGACCCCGTCGGTGTACATCAGGACCCGGTCACCCGGCTTCAGCGGGATCTCGTGCGTCTGCCGTCGCCGCGCGGCGAGCAGCGAGGGCAGCCCCATCGGCGGTTCCGGCTCGCGCCGCATGGCGTCGACGAGCAGCCGCTGGTCGCGGATGAGCAGCGGGGTGGGATGGCCGCAGTTGCTCCACCGCAGCGTCCCGGAGGCCAGGTCCAGCTGGGCCAGGACGCCCGTGCAGAACTGGTCGGGCAGCCAGCGCGCCAGCGCGTCGTCGACGCGCTCCACGAGCTCGGGCAGGTCCGCTCCGGTCCGCCGGGCGTTGCGGCACGCGGCCAGCGACACGGCCGTGGTGAGCCCGGAGGCGAGGTCGTGTCCCATGGCGTCGAGGACCGTGGCGTGCAGGGTCGTCTCCGTCAGGGAGTGGTCGAAGGCGTCGCCGCCGATCTCGTAGGCCGGCTCCAGCACGGCCGTCGACACGACGTGCCCGGTGCCGATCGTGCGGGGCGGCAGGAAGGCCCGCAGCATCTCGGCGGGCAGGGCCATCGGGTTCGTGCGCGTGCGCCGGACGAAGGAGTCCTGGTACGCCCGGGCCGACGTGATCATCATGGCGAGCAGGGTGGCGAGCGCCCTGCCGCGGCGCAGGACGGCAGGCGTCAGCGAGGGCGCCTGCACGGCGAGGACACCGAGGCGTTCCGCGCCGTCCACGAGGGGGAACCAGGCCGTCATGCCGCCGGACCCGGACTCCTGCACGCGCAGGGACTGGGTGCGGTAGGTCCAGCCCGCGAGCGAGTCGTCGACGAGCAGGGGCGGGGTGGTGTCGTCGAGCGGGACGAGCCGGCGCTGCTGGATGTCGGCGAGGTAGACCACGGAGTGCTGGAGGCCCAGGGCCTTGGTGCAGCGGGCGGCCGCGGTCGTCAGGTCCAGCGCCGGGGTCCGAGGATCGGCGAGGAACTCCTCCAGGTGACCGTCGCCGGTCTCTGCCGTCGCCACCTCGTCTCCCCTCGCCGGGACCGCGGGCACCCGGGGCCCGCCGGGTGTGTCGTCCAGCAGTCTCACACCGGGTCGCACGGGGTGCCCGGCGACCGGGGCGGACGGACGACAGAGCCGTTGCGGACCGGCCTCACTGCGGCTGGAGTCTCACCAGGACCTCTCCGGACGCCGAGCGGACCTCGTAGCGGGCGGTCTCGTCGGGATGCTTGGAGGAGCTGGCCATCATGGTGCTGGGGTGGGTGTCGTGCCCGGGCCCGTGCCAGCTGGTCGCGGTCTCCTCGGTGCCGTCACGGCCGACGATGACCAGGTGGCAGGGGCGGGGGCCGGCCGCGTCCTTCACCTTCAGCTCGAGCTGGCTGCCCGAGGCCTTGTCCTCCACCGTGACCTGGGCCCAGACACCCGACCGCGCGTCGGTCGCCGCGATCCGCACCGGCTCCTCGGCGCTGCCCTGCGCCATCATCGCGACCCCCGGTACCGAGACGGCGAACACCACCGACGCGGCCAGGGTGAACAGCATGCGCCTGCGTCCGGCCCGGCGCCGCGTCGCCACCTCGGCCAGCAGCCGGTCCAGCATGCGAGGCCCGGGCTGCGCCATCGGGTGCACCAACCGTGGCGTCGCCCGCCGGTACAGCATCAACTGCCGTGTGGTCGGGCCGAATTCCGTCACCTCTGCGGCGCACCGAGGGCACTCCATGAGGTGGTCCTCGAAGCGGAAGGCCTCCGCCTCGTCCAGCACGCCGAGCGCGTAGGCGCCGACGTCGCGATGCCTTTCCAGGGACCTCATGCCGAATCCTCGTGCCGTTGGGTGCGGGTGGGGTTACTCCTTGCTCCCACCGGTACGGACCAGGCAGCGGAATCACTCAAGCCGGTGACACAATCGCAACCAAAGGATTCGGAGCCCTCCGGCCCGCGGATTGGTCCGGGGCCGCAGAAATCTAAAAAAGGTGGATGGCGAGGTGTCCCAGCGGCAGTCCGAGCTGCCAGGCGGGCGTCCAGACCTTCGGTCCCTCGTCCTCCCCGACCACCGGAGCACCGCCCGGCACCGCGTTCAGGTCGGGCGCGAGCAGCTCCGTCTCCTGGAGCCAGCGCCAGGCCGCCTCCGCCAGGTCCAGGTCCGGCGCGGGCCCGCCCGACGGAGCGGCCCCGGCGGCGAGCTCGGCCAGCCGCTCGCGCACCCACTCCTGCCACGGCTGGTCGTACGCCGTCAGTGACAGCCACGTCTCCAACTGCGTGACGACCCGGATGCCGGACAGCTCTCCCTCGGTGTCGGAGAGGAAGATGGTCAGCGCCAGGGCATCCCGCCCCGCGCGGAACTCGAAGGACGTCGGCGGCATCAGATCGCCGGTCCGCAGCAGCTCGTCGGCGATGTACTCGGCATACAACCACGCCATGGGGACGGTCAGTTCACCGTCGGCGCCGTCCGTGCCCTCTTCGCTTCTGTGCAGCATCCCTTCCTGCCTTCCTCCGGTACGTGCGCGTCGCCCGACACCGGGCCCCGGGGCACTGACCGCCCCATCCGGAACACGGATGGGAACAGCCGATTACTCAACCGGGGTCCTCAGCAAGGCGCTTTACGGAGGTTTGACTCGGCCATTGGTTTCAGCGCAGGTCGGCGGCGTATCCCGGAAGCACCCGGCGCAGGGCGCGCAGCGCGTAGTACGCGCGGGACTTCACCGTACCGGGCGGGATCCCGAGGGTCTCCGCGGCTTCCGCCACACTCGCCCCCTGGAAGTACACGAGCACCAGGACTTCACGGTGTTCCGGAGTGAGTGTCTTCACAGCCTGGCGGACATCGAGCATCGCCGCGGCGCGCTCGGCGTGGTCGGAGATGACCCGCGCGTTCTCCAGCACCGCATCGCCGACCTCGGCCGGACGCGCCTGCCGGGCTCGCCGGGCGTCGATCGCGAGTCGCCGCCCGACGGTCATCAGCCAGGGCCGTACGGAGTCGAAGTCGTCGGCGCGCAGGGCCTCGGGGTGCTGCCAGGCACGCACCAGCGTCTCCTGCACCAGGTCCTCCGCGCGCTGCCGGTCGCCGTCGCAGAGCCGGAGCAGGAGCGCGAAGAGGGGCCGGCCGTGCTCCCGCTGCAGTGCGGCGAGCTCGTGCTCGGCGGTCGTCCCGTTCGTGAGAGTGGATCCGGCCGTCATGGCCGTATGCCACCGCAGGGCGCAGTCGGGGGACAGGGCACGTACTCGCCTGTGCGGCGGACGGTCGATCGCGTCGACGAACGGTTCGACGAACGGTCACGGCGCCCGGCCATGTGGGTGCCGGACGGGCTGATGAGCGTGTCGGAGCCGCGTGGCGCGCCGTGTGCCTTCTTTCCTGTTTATGCGTAAATACGACCACAACGCCCACAGTGGGGTGAATCGATGATCGCACGCAGTCGACAGGTGGCCCTGGCCCTGACCGTCGCCCTCGCCGCGGGCGCCGCCTGTCAGGCCCGCAGCCACGAACCGAGCGGCCATGGACGCCCGGCACCGTCCGTGGTCGCACCACGCGGCTTCACACTGGTCGCTTCCGGCGACGTCGTCCCGCACAGCTCGATCATCGACCGGGCCCGCTTCGACGCCGGCGGCAACGGCTACGACTTCCGGCCGATGCTCGCGGGGATCCGCTCCGTCGTCTCCCGCGCCGACGTGGCCCTGTGCCACATGGAGACCGTGTACGGGGCGAACGGCGAGTACACCGGCTACCCCACCTTCAAGTCCCCGCCCGAGGTCGCCCCGGCCCTCGCCACGACCGGCTACGACGGCTGCTCCACGGCCTCCAACCACACTCTCGACGACGGCGCCGACGGCATCCGCCGCACCCTCGACGCCCTCGACCGCGCGGGCGTCCAGCACGCCGGTTCGGCACGCACCGAGGAGGAGGCCCGCGCCGTGACGGTCCTCCGGGCGGGGCCGGCGAACGTCGCCCACCTCGCCTACACCTACGACACCAACGGCATCCCGCTCCCCGACGGGCAGCCCTGGGCCGTGAACTTCATCGACGAGGCCAAGGTCCTCGCGGACGCCCGGGCCGCGCGCGAGGCGGGCGCCGACGTGGTCGTGGTCTCCCTGCACTGGGGCACCGAGTGGCAGGACGCCCCCGACGAGCGGCAGCTGACCCTGGCCCGGAGCCTCACCGCAGCGCGCAGCGGGAGCCGCCCCGACATCGACCTGATCCTCGGCACCCACGCGCACGTCCCGCAGGCCTACGAGAAGGTCAACGGCACCTGGGTGATCTACGGCATGGGCGACCAGATCGCCGGCGAGATGACCAACCACCAGGGCGCCCGGGACCCGCGCGGCAACCAGTCCACCCTCGGCCGCTTCACCTTCGCCCCGCCCGCACGGCCGGGCGACCGCTGGGAGGTCACGAAGGCCGAGTTCGTCCCACAGCTGTTCGACGTCGACGCCGGCCGGGTCGTCAACCTCAACCGGGCGATCGCCCAGGGCGCCGGCGTGCAGGCCGTCCGCGACCGCATCCGCGACATCGTGCTCAGCCGGGGCGCGGCCGAGGACGGCCTGGTGATGGGGGAGTAGGCCGGCCGGGCCGCCCGGTCAGCGCCGCGCCAGCTCCGAGCGCCGGTAGGAGTACGCGAAGTAGATCAGGAGCCCGATCGCGAACCAGACGGCGAACCGCACCCACGTCTGCCACTGGAGGAAGGTGATCAGCCAGATCGAGAAGACGATGCCCAACGTCGGCACGACCGGCATCCAGGGCGTACGGAACGTGCGCGGCAGGTCCGGCTGCCGGTAGCGCAGCACGATCACCGCCGCGCACACCACCACGAACGCCAGCAGGATCCCGATGTTGGTCAGCTCGGCCGCCTCGCCGATCGGCAGGAACCCGGCGATGGCGGCCGACGCGACGCCCACGATCCAGGTGACACGCGTGGGCACGTGCCGCGTCGGGTGGGTCTTCGCGAACCACTTGGGCAGCAGCCCGTCACGGGACATCGAGAACCACACCCGGGTCACCCCCAGCATGAACGTGAACATGACCGTGAGGATGCCGATGATCGCGCCCACCGCGATGACGTCCGCAAGACCGCTCAGCCCCACCGACTTGAACGCCGTCGAGAAGCCGCTCTCCTTGTCGATGTCCTTGTAGTCCTGCATGCCCGTCAGCACCAGGCAGGCCGCCACGTACAGCACCATCGAGATGATGAGCGAGTAGATGATCGCCTTCGGCATGTGCCGCTGCGCGTCCTTGGACTCCTCGGCCGCCGTAGACATGGCGTCGTAGCCGAACACCGCGAAGAACACCGTCGCCGCGCCCGTGAACGCTCCGCCCACCCCGTAGGGGAAGAACGGGTTGTAGTGCGCCGTGTCGATGTGGAACACGCCGACCCCGATCACCAGCAGCACGACCAGGACCTTCAGCACCACCACGACCGTCTCGAACCGGGCGGCGTTCTTGATGCCCAGGGTCAGCAGGTAGGCGATGAGCAGGCACAGCAGCGCCGCGAACAGATCGACCCGGTGCCCGTCGCCGGTGCCGGGCGCGCCCAGCATCCAGTTGGGCAGGTCGGCGCCCATCTCACCGACCAGGAAGCTGAAGTAGCCCGAGATGCCGATCGCGACCACCGCGACGATCGCCGTGTACTCCAGCAGCAGGTCCCAGCCGATGAACCAGCCCGCGAGCTCGCCGAGCACCGCGTAGCCGTAGGTGTAGGCGGAACCGGCCTTCGGGATGAGTCCGGCGAACTCGGCGTAGGACAGGGCGGCCGCGGCGCTCGCGACGCCCGCGATGAGGAAGGAGACGAGCACGGCCGGACCCGCCGTACCGTTGGCCACGGTTCCCGCGAGTGTGAAGATGCCCGCGCCGATGATGCCGCCGACCCCGATGGCGGTCAGCTGCCACAGCCCCAGCGACCGTTCCAGCTGGGTGCCCTTGCCGACTTCCGTCTCCTCGATCTGCTCGATGGGTTTGCGACGGAGAATCCCTTGACCCATCCGGAGCCCGGCCATGCGTCTCACCTCTTCGCGATCGGCAAACGGCTGATGGCGGATCATGATGGCCCAGGTGTCCCCATGACGGAAGACGCCGCGCAGGCTCCCCGCCGCCTCACGGGGCCACGGCGTAGCTCAGGTCGTGCGCGACGAGGGACACGGGCTTCAGCCGCAGCCACACCGTCCCCCGCTGCGCGGGATCGTCGTACAGGTAGTGCACGAAGCGCTCGTCCCACCGCTCCTCGTCCACGCCCAGATAGCGGACGAGCTTGCGCCGGCCCCGCTCGACACCGAACGGCACGAGTTCGGCCCGGCCCCGCGCGATCACCTGCCGGACCAGCCCGGTCGCCAGGTCGCACTCGTCCACCACCAGCGCGACCTCGGGATCGACCCGCACCCGGTCGAAGAGGCGGGCCCAGGGCCCGGTCAGCACCCAGAAGGCGCCCTCCTCCCACAGGAACCAGACGGGGCGCACCGTCGGCCCGTTGGTGGCGAGGCGTGCGGTGAGGGGAAGGCGCAGAAAGGCATCCACGTCGAAGGCGCAAGGAGTCATCGCAGCATCCTCGGCCCCTCGCAACCTCGTGCCCACCGACCGGAGACCTAGGACCTGGGACCTCCTACGGCACCACCGTCACCGGCCACCGCCCGGCCTTCACCAGGCGCACCGCCACCGATCCGACGATCCGGTGGCCCGCCTGCTCGGACGCCCCCACGACCACCGCGTCCGCCTTGAGGTCGTCCGCCGCCTTCACGAGGCCGCTGAACGGGTCGCCGCGGAACGTGTGGAACTCCCAGCGGACCTCGAATATCCCCTTGAGCCGCTCGGCCGCGTCCCGGATGTACGCCACCAGGTCCTCGGCGATCTCGTCGGTCGTCTCGGCCACCGGCGCCCCGAGCGCCGCGCCCGCCGCCAGCACCGGCTGCACGTACACCACGGCGAGCAGCGCGTGCTGGCGGCGGGCCAGGCCGGCGGCATAGGCCGCGGCCCGCAGGGACGAGTCGGAGCCGTCCACCCCGACCACGATCACCTTCGGCCCGTCCGTGCCCCGTTCGAACTGATGGGAGTGCTGTTCCGTCACGCCGCGAGGCTATCGGAGGACACAGCTCCGGCTCTCCGGCGGGAGTTGTTCGAGGGGCGACACGACGCGGGTGTTCCTGCACTTCGCCGTCTTCCGCTCCGTGTTCGAGGAGGGCGCCCGCGCCTCCTCTGCTACGCGGACGCCGCCTCGCTCGCCCGCGTCGGACTCGCCCCGGGCATCGCCGAGGGCTTCGTCTCCGTACCGTCGATGCGCACGTTGTGGGGACGGGCAACAGGGCACCCGAAGGGCGGACAGCGGCCCGCCACCACCGAGGGGCTGCCGTCACTGGCGGCGCTCGGCCTCGCCGGAGGGGACGGGACCGAGCCCGCCGACCCCCTCTCCGGCCTCTTTCGACCAGGTCCGGATCCGGCACCGCAAAAACCACGACGTGATGCTCGACCTCGTTCGCGAACTCGTCCAGGGCGCCGCGACCGCCGCCTTCGGCACGCCCCGTGGCCCACAAGGACGGCGAGGATTACGACATTTCCGGCGGTGGCCCGTCAGGACCGTCTACGGCGCCATCAGCGAGGCCTGGGCGACGAGATCCACCCGGGCACCGACATCGGGACCCCCAAGCGGTTGTGCGACGGCGCGGGGGTGCCGTACACCGCCGACGACGGCCATGGCGACGTCGTCCTGGAGATGCGCCGAACGCTGGGACCTCGTCGCCCTCGGCGCCGAACCGGGCACGGCCTGCTCGGCGCTGACCGACCCGTCGAGCAGCGCCGCCGCCTCACCGCCCACTCCCTCCTCGCCGCCGGGGTCACCGGACTGACGATCCGGGAGACCCTGCCGTTCCCCCTGGTGCGCCGCCGCTGACCCTTCCGCGTGAGCCGTTCGGGTGAAAACGCGCCGCCGCACCGGTGTTGCTCAGGTGCGTCGGCCCTCAGCCGGGCGACTGATGAGTCATGAAGAGGGATCAGTTGCTCACCCGCCGCCGGTTGTTGATCGCGGGCACCGGCGCCGTGGGAGCGGCCGCCACGGCCGGCGTGCTCACGCCGGTCACCGGGGACGGCCCCGCCGAGTCCGCCCCGGCCGCGGGGCCCCAGACCCGCCGCCCGCCCCACTCCTCCGCGTACCGTCTCCAGCCTCTGACCGGGTACGGGCCGCCGCAGGCCGCTCCCCGCCGGACCCTGGTACGCCGCGAACCGTTGCTGCGCGTCTCCGGCCGCGGCCGCACCATGGTCCTGACGTTCGACGACGGCCCCGACCCCCGCTACACCCCGGCCATCCTCGACACCCTGGCCGAGTACGACGTGCGCGCCATGTTCTTCGTGTGCGGGGAGATGGCCGCCGACAACAAGGTGCTGCTGGCCCGGATGGCCGACGAGGGCCATGTCGTCGGGAACCACACCTGGTCCCACCCGCTGCTCACCCGCCTCACCCGCCGGCAGATCCGCTCCCAGATGGAACGCACCTGCGATGTCATCGAGGAGGCCTACGGCGAGCGCCCCGAGTGGTTCCGCGCCCCCTTCGGCGCCTGGAACCGCGCCGCCTTCCAACTGGGCGCCGAACTCGGCATGGAACCCCTCGCCTGGACGGTCGACACCCTCGACTGGACCACCCCCGGCACCCGGTTCATCGTCGACCGGGTCGAGAACGGCGCCGCCCCCGGTGTCGTGGTGCTCTCGCACGACGCCGGGGGCGACCGCTCGCAGAGCGTGCGGGCCCTGCGGCGCTATCTGCCCGAACTGCTGGACTCCGGCTACCACGTCACCGTGCCCCGGCGCGTCTAGGGGTGACACATGCCGTCGGGCCTTCGCCCGCCCGGCCGGGGAACGCTCAGCGCACCTCGACCAGGCGGGCGAAGGCGACGACGTTGCCCTCGTAGCCGTTCTGCTTGGAGAAACCGCCGCCGCAGGTGATGACCCGCAGTTCCGCCGCCCCCTTGGAGGCGTAGACACGGTCGCCGGGGAAGTTGTCCTTCGCGAACACCTCGATGCCGTAGATCTCGAACACGGCGGTCTTCGCGTCCTGCCGGGCGACCTCGACGCGGTTTCCCTTCTTCAGGGCGCCGAGTCCGTAGAACACGGCGGGGCCCTGCTGGTTGTCGACATGGCCGACGACGACCGCGGTTCCCTTCTCGCCGGGGGTGACGGCGCCGGTGAACCAGCCCGCCAGGTTCGGGTCCTCCGGGGGTGGCGCGCCGACCCAGCCGTCCGCGTCCAGGCCCACGGGAATCATCGGCGCGTCGACCTGGATCGCCGGGATCCGGACCCGGTCCGGCAGGGCGTAGGGGAGGGGCTTGACGGCCCCGGCGAAGGTGGCCCCGGGCACGCGGCTGTCCGCCGCGGCCGCGGTCGCCGGCTGTGGCGGGCCCTCGTCGAATTCCCCCGAACCATTCCGGATGAGCGCGAGGCCGGTCAGCAGAACCAGCGCTATCACGCCCCAGGGGGCGCGCTTCTTCCGTCGCGCCTCCTCTTCCGCCTCGGCCAGCTCGGACGCAGACATGGGCCATCCCCTCTCGACGCGGCCGTCGCCGTGTCGTTCGCGCATACCAGAACGCTAAGTGCCGCGCGCGAAACCGGCGACGGGGCTGGAGCGAACGGGTGGCGCGGGGCTGTCCGGGGTGGTCACGGGCTGTCCGGGGTGACCGGAGCCGTGTGGTGCGCCATCCGAGTTGCCGCCGCGAGGAAATTTCTGACGGTCCGTGACCTGCGGCGATATCCGATTGCGCGGTTTTCCCGCGGTGCCTTCTCTCACCAGGACGGACCATTCCCGAAATGCGGGTCCGCGCAGAGCAACTGACTGTCTTTCTGGGAGGCGCTTTCTCGCCGATCGACCGGGGACGGGTCCCGGGGCGTCTTCCGCGGAGGTTCACATGCGTAACACTCGTGCCCTGGCGGTCGCCGGCGCCGCGGTCGCCGCCCTCGGCCTCTCCGCCCCCGCGGCCGTCGCGTGGGACACGCCCAGCAACATCGTCGCCCTGCCCAGCGTGATCGCCCGCGGCGGCCAGCTGACCATCACGGTCGACGGCTGCCGCCACGGTGGCACGGCTACCTCCAACGCGTTCACGATGCCGGCGAGGCTCTCGCCCATCTCCGGCGCCAAGGAGACGGCGAGGGGCACCGCCACCATCAGGAACGACGCCCGCCCGGGGCCGTACGACATCACGGTCAGGTGCGACAGCAGAAGTCTGACCAAGCCCCACGCGTTCACCGTCATCGGCGGTGTCCGCGGCGGTGTCGGCGGCAGCAGCACCACCGGTGCGACCCCGACCGACATGGCCATCGGCGGTGGGCTCGTGGCCGCCGCGGTCATCGGCGGCGGGGTGTTCTGGATGCGCCGTCGCGCCGAGCGGCGCGTCTGACGCCTCGCTCCACACCCCTTGGAGACCTTGCTCCTTGGACGCCTTGCTCCATGGACGCCTTGCTCCTTGGACTCCTTCGACGAGCCGCCTCGCACGTGAACGGTCTTCGCCCCGGATCCCTCGATTGGATCCGGGGCGAAGACCTGTGCGGTGCGCGGGACCGACCGCTCAGCCGGTGTCCTCGTCGGTGCGGCGGCGGGCGAGGTGGTACGCCGTGCCCAGTGCGCCGGCGATCAGGGCGGCCCCGAGGCCCATCTCCTTGAGGTCCAGGCCGCCGAGGGTGCCGCCCTCTCCCGCGTGCACGCCCTTCGACGGGTGGCGGTGGTGGCGGGTCGGGTGGTGCGCCGGGTGGTGCGCCGGTTGGTCGCCGGCGATGGTCAGGTGAGCGGTGCCGCTCGACCCGTCACAGAAGAACTCCACGTCGTACACGGCGCCGGGCCTGGCGTCCGCGTCGACTCTGGCCGGCGCCGACGACTTCTCCGGCGGGATGGCGACCGCGTCGAAGACCGGTGAGGATACCTCCGCCTCCCCCTCGCACGCCGCGTTGCGCTCCACCCACAGCGTGACCTGGGCGTCCGCCCCGACGGTGGAGGGCTGGACGCCGAAGTCGAAATCGGTCCGGACGGCCGCGTCGGCGGCAGGCACGCAGGAGGTGAGGGCACCGACGCCCAGCAGTACGGCCGAGGCCGAAGCGACGCATATCGCGCGCATGGTGAAACCTCCGGGTCCCCGAGGAGCAGCCGCGGACCTGTTCCGCTCGCGTCGGAAATGCACCTCGATGCCGGAAACGCTAAGAACGCGTGCAGGGCGGCGCGATCGCAGTAGCGCGAATGGGTCACACGTGTGGGCCGCCAGGGGGAGTGCCGTTGAGCGACCGGGGGGCGGCGACGGTGTGTCGCTCGCCCCCCGGCCCGGTTCCGGGGGCCGTCAGTCCCCGGCCCCCGGGAAGAGGTTCAGGAAGGGTTCCGCCGACGCGGTCACGCCCCTGCTGTAGGGCGAGTCGAAGTCCCAGATCAGGAACAGCAGGAAGGCGATCAGCGCCGAGAACAGCCCGGCGAGGACCAGTTCCCGCGTCGTTCTGCGGATCTGGAGGGCGAAGATCATCCCGATGGTGACGACGGCTCCGGCGATCAGGCCGAACCACACCACGCCCGGCATGGTCTCCCCGGTCGACTCCGCCCGGGCGATCCGGGCCTGGCTGGCCGCGGTCACCTGGTCGATGAGCGGCTGGTAGGCCTGGGCCTCGAAGTCCGTCTTCGGTTCGTAGTCGGTGACGTCCTGGCGGACGCGCTCGAAGAGCTCACCGCCGCGCTCGGTGACCTGGCCGTGGTCGGCCATGGTGTCCCACTCGGTGGTGACGACATGGCTCACATAGGCATGGATGTCGTCCCGGATGCGGTCGCGCACGTCGTCCGGGTACACCCGGACCCGCTCCGAGATCTCGTACAGCGCGGTGGCCTCCGCCTGGACGTGGTCCTGGGCGGCGCTGCGCCCCTCCCACACGCCGGCGATCGCCAGACCCAGGACGATGGCGTACACCACGCCGATCCACATCGTCATGTACTCGATGACGTCCGGGGTCTCGCTGGGGTCCTCGTCGTCGGACGCCGTGCGGTGGCGCACGACGGTGATGACGACCACTACGACACAGGCGGCCAGCATCGCGAGGGTGAGAACAAGCCATTCCGGCAAGAGATGCCTCCAGAGCTTCAGGGATCAGCGCGCGCGCAGCGCGGCGACGGCGACCACCGCGGGCACCGTGACGAGCAGGACGAAGGTGAGCGGCGACATGGTGTGGCTCGCCGGTCGTGGCCGCGGCGCGGCGCGGTACCGCGGATAGCGCACGGGCGTCGCGGACGGACGCGGCGTGGGCTTCGCCGACGGCTTCGGAGCCGGGGCGGGGGGCGGGGGAGGTACCGGTCTGGGAGCCGGCCGGGGCGGTGGCGCCGGGCGTGGCGGGGGCGGCGGAGACGGAGGCGGCGGCTCCGGTCTGGCCGTGGGCGTCGGTTCCGGGGGTGGGGGTGAGGGTGGCGGTGGTGTCGGGTCCGGCTTCGGCGGGGGCTTCGGAGTCGGCTTCGGCGGTGGCGGCGGCTTCGGCGGAGGGGGCGTCGGGGTCGGCGTGGGCGTGGGGGTCGGTGTGGGTGGCGGCGGGCACGGCGGCTTCGTCGGCCAGGTCATGCTTCCGGCGACCGCCACCGCCTCCGTGCCGTCCGGCCCCGTCCAGGCGTACGCGCAGGCGTCGGCCACCGCCACTCCGGACGGTGCGCCGACCAGTGCCCAGGTCAGCGTCGCCACCGCCAAGGCCCTTGCGGCGAGGGCGGATTGAGTCGATAGGGGTCCATGCACGACGAAGATCATGAGCCTTGTGCCGCCGGGACGTGCCGGAGTGCAAGAGGATTGCCCCGAAAGAGGGATTTTCAGGTGCCGCGGGTTTGCCGGACGGTCACCCGTGGCCTTTCGACCCGTACCCGTGTGCGGTGACGAGCGGCGGCCGTCACGGGTTCCGGAAAGAAATTTGGCCGGTGGTTGAACACAATCACGCCTCCCGTGCGTACTCATGGCCGTGCGGCGGCGCAGCAGGGCGCTGCAACACCCTTGCGATTATGGGGAGTTGACGATGAAGACCTCCTGGCGGAGCGCCTCACTCGTGGCGAGCGCCGCGGCGGTCCTGGCGCTGACGACGGCGTGTGGTCAGGACAGCCCTCCGGCGGCCAGCCAGAACGTGGGTGCCTCGGCGGCGCCCGGGGACTACGGAAGCATCGGCACCGGGAACGGAGTGGCCGGCACCGCCGGCGGCCAGCAGGCCGCGCCGAGCCCGTCCAGCCCGTCCAACCCCGCGGGCAAGCTGTCCGTCGCCACCGCCGAGGAGGTCGGCAAGGTGGTGACCGACAGTCTGGGGCTCACCCTGTACCGGTTCGACCAGGACACCGAGCAGCCGCCCAAGTCGAACTGCGACGGCGACTGCGCCAAGACCTGGCCGCCGGTGCCCGCCGACGACGCCGAGGCCGGCGAGGGCATCGACAAGGCGCTGCTCGGCTCGGTCACCCGGGCCGACGGCACCAAGCAGCTGACCGTCGGCGGCTGGCCGGCCTACCGCTACGCCAAGGACGTCAACGCCGGTGACGTCAAGGGCCAGGGTGTGGGCGGCAAGTGGTACGCGCTGGCCCCCGACGGCAAGAAGGCACAGGGCGGCGGCGGGGCCGGCAGCGCGGGGGCCGAAGCGCTGCCCGGGCTGTCCACCCGCAACGACCCGAAGCTCGGCGAGATCGTCGTCGACAAGAACGGCATGACCGTCTACCGGTTCAAGAAGGACGAGGCCTGGCCCAAGCCCGTCTCCAACTGCACCGGCGAGTGCCTGGAGAAGTGGCCGCTCGTGGAGCCCGTCGACTACGCCGACACCAAGGGCATCCAGGAGAAGGGCTACATGATCTTCGATCGGACCGACGGCAAGGGCAAGCAGCAGACGATCAACTGCTCGCCGATCTACACCTTCGCCGGTGACAAGGCTCCCGGCGACACCAACGGCCAGGGCGTCGGCGGCACCTGGTACGCCGTGCGGCCCGACGGGAAGCTGGTCGGCGCGTCGGAGAAGTAGAGAAACCTCCCCAGGGTTGATCATCTCGTCCACCCGACGGAGCCGACCCGGTCCGCCCCTCCGTACTCCACGGAGGGGCGGACCGTTTTGCCGTGCTCGGACACTGTTCGTCATATGTTCGAAGGGCATGCGGGCGGGTATCAATTCGGCACGTGCCGCAGGCAGTGACCGGGAACGGATGGTCAATTTCCGTTTCGGGTCGCTCCATTGGCGGGCGATCAGTAGCCTCTGCTCGAACACCGGATCGCCTACGCCTTGGAGAGATAGATGGAGCGTCCCGCCTGGGCCCCACGGAGCATCGACATCTCGGTGCCCAGCATCTCCCGGATGTACGACTACTACCTGGGCGGATCGCACAACTTCGAGGTCGACCGGGAAGCGGCCCGCAGGGCCATGGAGTTCATGCCGGGACTCCCCAAGATCATGCAGGCGAACCGGGCGTTCATGCGCCGCGCCGTGCGGTACGCGGCCGGCCAGGGCATCAGCCAGTTCCTGGACATCGGCTCCGGCATACCCACCTTCGGCAACGTGCACGAGGTGGCCCAGTCCGCCCGCCCCGGCGCCCGCGTGGTGTACGTCGACCACGACCCGGTGGCCGTGGCGCACAGCCAGGCGGTCCTCGAGGGCAACGACGACGCGGACATCGTGGCCGCGGACCTCCGCAAGCCCCAGGAGATCCTGCGCAGCCACGAGGTGGAGCGCCTGATCGACCTGAATCAGCCAGTGGCGTTGCTCCTCGTTGCCATACTGCACTTCGTGGAAGACGAGGACGACCCGTACGGGGCGGTGGCCGAACTGGGCGAGGCGCTCGCGCCCGGCAGCCTGCTCGTGCTCACCCATGCCTCGTACGAGGGCGTCCCGCTGCCACCGGAGCGGGCCGGGGGCGCGGTGAACGTGTACCAGGACATCCGCAACCCGCTGATCATGCGCTCGCGCGAGGAGATCGCGCGGTTCTTCAAGGGGTACGACATGGTGGAACCCGGACTGGTGGCGATGCCGCGCTGGCGGCCCGACACCGCACCGGAGGACGAGGATCCGTACGCGTTCTCCGGTTTCGCGGGCGTGGGGCGTACGGCGTGATCGCGGAACCCGACGGGCCGGAGGACAGACTCCGCCGGTTCGCGACGATCTGGAGCCGGGCCGTCTTCCCGGTGACCTCGACGTCGTCGACCCGGCCGGAGTTCGAGGAGCAACTGCTGCCCCTGGCCCGGCGGTTGAGCGAGGCACTGCTGGCCCGGGCCTTCGACGCCGACGCGGGCAGGGCGGTCGGCGCCGCCCTCGTGGACGCGCACTGCACCGACCCGGAGGCGCTCAGCCGCTCGCTGGACTGCGTGGACGCCTACCTGGTCCTGTACTGCGGCGGCGACGGCGACCAGGAGGACCTGCGGGCGCGCTCCGCACGCCTCCAGCACGCGATGGCCGCCGGGTTCGCGCAGGCGCTGCGCGAACGGACCCTGGCCGAACAGGAGGCCATCGCCCAGGCCGCCCTGAAGGCGCAGGGCGTGGTGGCGCAGGCCCTGCACGCCACCGAGGCCCGCTTCCGCGCGGTCTTCGAGGGCGCGGCCATAGGTATCGGCATGGCCGACCTCGAGGGCAACATCCTTCAGGTCAACGGCGCGCTGCTGCGCATGTTCGGGGTCTCCGAGCAGACGATGCGCAGCCGCAACGTCATGGAGTGGACCCACCCCGACGACGCGCCGCAGACCTGGCGGCTCTACGACGAACTCGTGCGCGGCGAGCGTGAGCACTACCACGTGGAGAAGGCGTTCTACCGCCCTGACGGAACGGTCCTGTGGACCAACCTGACGGTCTCCCTGCTGCGGGACGCCGACGGCAGCCCGCAGTACCAGCTCGCGCTCATGGAGGACACCACCGAGCGGCGGCTGCTCAACCTGAGGCTGCGCTACGAGGCCACGCACGACGCGCTGACCGGGCTGCCCAACCGCACCTTCTTCTTCGAGCGCCTGGAGAAGGCACTGGGCGCCGGGAAGGGCCAGCGGTTCGGCCTGTGCTACCTCGACCTCGACGGCTTCAAGACCATCAACGACAGCCTCGGCCACGCGGCCGGCGACCGGCTGCTGGTGGAGGTCGCCGACCGGCTCCAGTCCTGCGTCACCGCGCCGGGCGAGATGGTGGCCCGGCTCGGCGGCGACGAGTTCGTGGCACTGACCACGGGCCCCGACACCCAGCGCGAGGTCGACGAGCTCGCCGCCCGCATCATGAACGCGCTGCTGGCGCCGATCAGCGTCGACGGCCGGGAGCTGACCGTGCGCGGCAGCATCGGCATCGTCGAGGGCCCGGCCGGCGAGCGCAGCCCCGCGGAGGTGCTGCGCAGTGCCGACATCACCATGTACCGGGCCAAGTCGGCGGGCGGCAACCGCTTCGAACTCGCCGACCCGGAGGCGGACGCCCGCGCCATCACCCGGCACGGGCTGACCACGGCGCTGCCGACGGCCCTGGAGCGGGGCGAGTTCTTCATCGAGTACCAGCCGCTGGTCCATCTCGGCGACGGCAGTGTGCGCGGTGCGGAGGCCCTGGTGCGCTGGCTGCACCCGCAGCACGGGGTGCTCGGCCCGGACCGGTTCATCCCGCTCGCCGAACACACCGGGCTGATCGTGCCGCTGGGCCGGTGGGTGCTGGAACAGTCCGTACGGCAGGCCCGTGAGTGGCGGGAACTGCACGGGGGTGTCGAGGCCGTGGGTCCGCTGCGGATCAACGTCAACCTGTCTCCCTGCCAGTTGACCCACCCTGGTCTGGTCCAGGACACCGTCGACATCCTGGAACGCACGGGCATCGAACCGGACGCGCTCTGCCTGGAGGTCACGGAGTCGGCGCTGATCGGCGCGGACGACGATCTGCTCAAGCCGTTGCGCCGGCTGGCGGAGATGGGCGTCGACATCGCCCTGGACGACTTCGGTACCGGCTACTCCAACCTCGCCAACCTGCGCCGCCTGCCGGTCAGCATCCTGAAACTGGACCGCTCCTTCACCCAGGGCATGCAGCAGTTCCCGGCCGACCCCGTCGACCTCAAGATCGTCGAGGGGATCGTCTCACTCGCCCACAGCCTGGACCTCGCGGTCACCGTGGAGGGCGTCGAGACAGGGGCCCAGGCGGAACAACTCCGCATACTGGGCTGCGACACCGCCCAGGGCTGGTACTACGCCCGCCCGGGCCCGCCGGAGAGACTGCACGAACTGGCCCTGGCGGACGCGACGGGATGAGGCCGGGTCGGTCGCTCGTGGCCTGTGGGCTGGCGTCGGTCCGGGGGTGGTCGGTCACGGTGCGACCAACTGGCTGATGTCGGCAACCGGCGGGCGGGCCGGTCGCTCGTGACCTGTGGAGCTGGTGTCCGTCCGCGGTAGGCCGGTCCCCGTTCGACCAATTGGCCGAAGTCGATCGGCGGGGTGTCTGTCACTGTGCGTCCTGTGGGCTGATGTCGTTCCCGGGCTGGGTTCGGTCACCGTGTGACCACCTGGCTGACGTTGGTCGGCGGGTGGTCGGTAACTCCGCGTCCTGTGGGCTGATGTCGTTCCCGGGCTGGTCGGTCACCGTGTGACCACCTGGCCGGCGTTGGTCGGCGGGTGGTCGGTAACTCCGCGTCCTGTGGGCTGATGTCGTTCCCGGGCTGGTCGGTCACCGTGTGACCACCTGGCCGGCGTTGGTCGGCGGGTGGTCGGTAACTCCGCGTCCTGTGGGCTGATGTCGTTCCCGGGCTGGGTTCGGTCACCGTGTGACCACCTGGCCGACGTTGGTCGGGTGTTCGGTAACCCCGCGCCCTGTGGGCTGGCGGACCGGGGCTGGTCGATCACCGTGGGACCTGTGGGCTGCGTCGGTCGCCGCCTCGTCTGTCCCCGTTTTCCCGGGACGGTGCCAGTGCGTCGGGCGGAGGGGGCGGCCAGGGCACCCTGGGCGTCGCCTCCGCCCGGGCGGCGGAGCGCGGTGTCCGTGGTATTCAGCGGCACGGATGCTCTCTCCGGCCTTCGGCCGCTGCCGCGGCGGGCCCCCGCTCGGCCGGCAGGTGCGGCGGCCTCATGGCGCTGTCGGCCGCCGCGTTCCGCCGTGTCCGTCCGGTGGGTCGAGATGAGCACGCCACCCGTGCGCCGGCTCGTCGGCAGGACCCAAGAAACTGGGCCTGAAGGCCGAGCCGGAGTCACCCCCGGGCCGGGTCACGGCTTCAGCCCGAGAAGCGTGCCAGGTACGCCGTGTTCCTGGTGTCGAGGAACTCCAGCAGGGCGCCCACGCGTTCGCCCGCCTCCGGGTCGGGCGTCCAGATCCACATCTCACGTTCCTCCGGCACGGCCCCCCGCTGCGCCTTTGCCTCGAACCCCTCCAGCCCGAGCCGTACCGTCTCGGCCCCGTGCTCGATGGCCATACGGATGGGGTGGTAGAAGCAGGACCAGGGGTACGAGGGACCCCGGTCCGTGACGTCGTAGTCGCAGCCGTAGGCCATGAAGAGGCTGCTGCGCCGGCCCAGCAGGTGCAGTGCGCAGGCGATGAGGACGCCGTCCCGTCGGACCGCGGGCACCCGGACCGCGTCCGGCAGCGCCTCCGCCAGCACCGTGCGGGCCCGCTGGATCGCTGCCGGGTCGGGACGCCCACCGTGCTTGGCCAGTGTCTGGGCCTCCAGTTGGGCGATGCGCTCCGCGTGCGTGATCAGGTCCGTCTCGCCGGTCGACAGGCCGGACGTGAGGAGTTGCCGTTCCTCCTGGCGGTACCTGCGGCGGCGCCGGCTCGGCAACTGCTCCAGGTACTCCTCATACGTGGTGCAGCCGTTCAGATGAAAGGCCGAGGCCGCGGTGACGACCCCGCTGCGGAAGCCGTACTCGGCCAGTACACCGCGCAGCACCTTGTCCCCGGGACGGACGAACGGGAAGGCCACGGCTCCCGCACCGTGCTCCAGCGCCGCCGACCGCGCCTTCTCGATCAGCCGTCTCGTCACCTGTTCGGCTTCGACGGCATCCAGTCCGGGCCGCAGAATCAGCTCGCTGCTGTCGAAGCCCCGGATCACGTAGCAGGAGCCGAACCGCCGGTCGAGCACCTGCCAGACCGGCTCCGCGTCGTCCGCCGCCTCCCGCTGCCCGGCGCCGGCGAGATCCCGCAGGGTGCGGTGCACCCGCTCGGCATCCGGATCGTCCTCGGCGAGTCGCAGCACCGACGGCGAGCCGACGAACTTCCAGGGGTGGCTGGCCATACCGGTACGGGACGTGGTGAGCGCGCCGTGCAGCGCGCCGCGCAGCTCACCGGAACCGCGTTCCGTCACCACCAGGCTCTGGCCGGATTCGAGATACTCGCGGAAACGCAGATAGCCCCGGTCGGCGTCGATGTCGAGGTCGCGGGTGAGTGCGTCCCAGTCGTCGGCGGCAATGTCGCTCACGCCGTGCAGAACGTCCACAGTCATCGCTACGCAGTGCTCCTCGCCTGTCGGTTCGCGTGTCCAGGACCTCGGGCTGACGTTCCGAGAGGCCCGGTCCACCTTAGGGCCTCACGCCATTCCCCTTCCTGGGGAGTGGCCGGAAACCAGTGCTGGAAAGCCCCTGGGAATGGCTGACTCATACCCTTGTGACTCGCCCGACGGAGTGTTAATAGGGGTCGGGATATGGACAGCGCCTCATGCGATGATTCCGCGGTCGGTCGTGCACATGGCCTGGGTTCGGGGAATTTACCGTTCAACTGAGTCAGCTTCCCGCACCCCTCGCACCGGGTGCCGGAGTTCGGGCAGTCAGGTATGTGCACAGCATGATCGTGAATGGGGGAGAAGCGCGATGTTCTCGAATGAAGCTCGCCAATCGGACGCTTTGCTGAAGCGCGGTACCACGGCGTCCTGGCCGTATCCGGAGCAGACGGCCGACGCCCTGTCCCTCGCCACTCTCGCGGAGGAAGTCCGCGCCATACAGAGCAAGGTGGGACAGGTCCGGGCCGGGCTGACGCAGTTGTGGGAGGTGCAGGAGGCCCTGGGCAAGAGCAGCGAGAGCGGGGACGGACTGCGCCGGATCACCGGCCTGCGCGAGATCAACGCGCTGCTGACCGCCGCCGCTTCCGAATGCCGGCAGAGCGTGGCGACCGCACAGCCCAGGGGGCCGCGGCAGCCGGAGGTCCTGGAGCAGGCGCTGCCCCGGGACATCGCGATGCTGCGGCGCGGCGTCCGCATGCGCACCATCTACCAGCACACGGCACGCTTCAGTGCGCCGACCCAGGCTTACGTGGAGAAGGTGACCGCCCTCGGCGGAGAGGTCCGCACGCTGGCCGAGTTCTTCGAGCGGCTGATCGTCTTCGACCGGACGGTGGCCTTCATCCCGGATCCTGAGGACCAGCAGACCGCCGTGATGATCCGGGACCCGGCGGTGGTGGCGTTCCTCGTCGGCGCGTTCGACCGCGTCTGGCTCACCGCCGTGCCGTTCAGCTCGGCCTACGAGAGCCGCACCGAGGACGGAATAGTCCTGGCCATACAGCAGTCCATCGCCCGTCTGCTGCTGCACGAGGAGAAGGACGCGGCCATCGCCCGGCGGCTCGGCATCAGTGAGCGCAACTGCCGGGGCCACATCGCCAAGCTGATGAAACGCCTCGGCGCCCGCAACCGGACCCATCTGGGCTATCTGCTCGCGTCGTCCGGTCTCCTCACGGCCGATGCCGATGCCGGTGCCGACCGGGACGAGGCGGGCCAGTCCCTGTAGGCGGCCGGTCCCGGTGACTCGGCCCGGCTGATGCGGTCGGACGACCGGTTTTCGGAACGTTCGAGAAAATGCGCCGGCCCCTCTTTCATGCCGTCGTGCACGGCATACGTGCGTCTGCCCTCTGTGAGTTGTCTATGTCACACCCGGATGACGGTGTGCATCGCCGGAAACTCTGTCCTGCTGGGTCGAGCATGTACAGCGGTTACTGGGATCAGGTTCCGGACGAGCGCAATGAGGATGCCTGGGTTACCGGCAGTTCATAGATCAACAATGGCGCATGCTCGGCAACATGTCCAAAAACTGCATAAGCGGCGTGCAGAGGTGCACGTGTCACCAACCGCAGAATCGCCCCATACCCAGCAAGGAGTCATGTTGTGTCCGATCCTGTACCGGGTGGCTGATTACGTGTGTCCACTGTCCGGAAGGCTGTTGCCACTCAAGGAAATATGCGCCTAACATCCAGTTACAGATTGCGCCTGGCGAATGCCAGTGGGTGACAATGTGAAACGGGGGATCCCTGAAGGCTGATTCCGGCCTGCTCACGAGGCGGCCGTTCGACATCTCCAGCCATTTGGCACCGCTTCGGCATAGGTCGCCGACGCTGCACAGCGACGGGCCGTCCGGAGCGGACTAGGTGTCACCACCCGTTGTGCCAATAGATGGGAAAAGCATGAGCATGGAAACACTGAGCCCGGTCGAGGCGACCGAGCTCAGCGAGGCCGGATTCGCTCGGTACGCTGCCGAGGACTTCCGGAAAAGGGTCGCCGAGTACGACGCCGACCGCCTCCTCGAAGAGTTACAGGAACAGTTCGTGGGGATGCCGAGTGACCCCTACGCACCGAACGCGAACCGGTACCGCCGCTACGGCCGGGCCGTCTACGTACCGTGGAGCGGGAACCTCACCTGGCTCCCGCCGGTCGAGGACCCCGAGCTGGGCGAGGCCACCGAGTACTTCCAGGGGGACTTCAACCCGGAGTTCCGCGGCGCGCGCCGCCGGTTCCCGGCGGTCCCCGCCGAGGCCAGGGCCAACGAACTGCTGAGGCAGATCATCCTGTTCGACGCCGAGCAGGCGCTGTGGCTGGACGAGCTCCGCCAAGGCCCGGTGCACATAGGCATCCACTTCCTGACCCTGCGGGTCGAAGAGGCCGGCGAACGGGCCGTGCCCTCCCCGGACTTCCTGCACCAGGACGGCGAGCGCTTCACCTTCGCCCACCTGATCAACCGCGACAACGTCGTCGGCGGAGTGAATGTCATCGCGCCTCCGCGCTGCGCCGGAATGAAACCGGAAGAGATCTCCGCCGATCTCCGCCAGGCGGAGTTCACCCTGGAGAACCCGTTGGATTCCTACGCGGTCTACGACGAAAAGGTCAGCCACTACGTGAGCCCGGTGTGCAGGGGAGACGAGCCGCGCCCCGGCGAACGCGCCATCCTGCTGATCGACTTCACGCCCTACGTCCCCCACATCTAGCTGTACCTCCGGTGTGCGGCCCTTTACGACCGGCCGCACACCGGTTCTACGACAGGAATCAATCGAATGACCGTAGAGGAAACCGTGGCTCCGGCTCGATCAGCGCCGCCGCTCACGGTCTGGCTGGCCCTGCTGGGCGCACTCACCCTGTGGGCCTCGGCCTTCGTGGGGATCTCCTCCGCGCTCGCGGACTTCACACCGGGTGCCATCTCACTCGTGCGCTACGCGGTTTCCTCGGTGGTCGCCGTACTGATGTGGCTCGCGTACAGCCGGCGGCGCCGGGAGAAGGTGGAGGTTCCCGCCCGGCGGGACGTGTGGCCCATCGTGGCCTCCGCCTTCCTGGTCGTCGTGGTCTACAGCCTGGGCATCAACTACGGCGAGCAGTCGGTCACTCCCGGCACGGCCAGCTTCATCGCCGGTCAGGCGCCGGTCTTCAGCATCCTGCTGGCGTGGCTGCTCCTGCGTGAGCGGGTCGCGGGGCGCGGCTGGCTCGGCGTCGGCATCGGAGCGGCCGGCGTGGTGCTGATGCTGTTCGCCGACCAGAGCGGCGGCGTGCAGATCAACAACGGTTCGCTGTTCGTCCTGGCCGCGACGGTCGGAGAGTGCCTGTACTTCGTGCTGTCCAAGCCGCTGCTGGAGCGCTACAGCCCGCACGCGCTCAACGCGTGGGTGACCGTGGCCGGAACCGTCATGCTGCTGCCGTACGCGGGACAGGCCCTGTCGTCCCTCGCCTCGGCTCCCACCAGCAGCATCCTGCTCCTGGTGTACCTGGGCATCTTCCCCGGTGCCGTGGCCTATCTGCTCTGGAACATGGCGCTGGCGCACCTCAGCGTCACCGCGACGACCTCGTCGCTCTACGCACTTCCCGCCATCACGATCGTGATGTCCGTGCTCTGGGTCGACAAACTCCCGAGCACGCTCGGAGTGATCGGCGGGCTGGTCTCGCTGGTCGGCGCCGGACTGGTCGCCAACCGGCAGAGTCACTGAATCCGCAATACCGATCCGAACCATCTCGAGAACCCAAGAGGAACGATGCTTGCCAGATGTCGTTACCCGGTCGCTACTCCCCCCACCGCCCGAGCCGCGCATCCGTCCGCGCTGCCGCAGAGTGACCAGGACACCGGCTGGGGGTATTCCTTCGCTCTGATAAGGAGCGGATTCCGAGATCGGCCTGCCGGCGCCGCGGACGGACCGTCCGTGTAAGGCGCCGACCAGGGTGCTTCGCCCGCCCCGCCGACCCGACCGGGTCGGCGGGGCGACGTCATGTGCGACGGGCCAGGACGTAACGGACGGTGGTCCAGCCGGCGGTGACGAAGAGCAGCACGCCCAGGCCGGCGTAGGCGCCGACGACCGAGAAGCGGTCGCAGACCCAGCCCATCAGGGGGTTGGCCAGCAGCACGCCCACCGTGCCGGCGGTGACCACGCGTGCCACGTGGCTCGCGGCCTCGCCCGGCTCCCGTTCGGCGGCCAGTTTGAGGACGTCCGGATAGGCGATCCCCTGCGCCACCCCCAGCACCAGGAAGGCGGCCAGCACGAGGAGGCGCTGCCGTCCCGCCAGCGCGGCGAACAGCAGCAGCGAGGCGAGCGGGCCGGCCACCACGAACGCGGCCAGCGTCCCCCATCGGGCCCTGACCAGGTCGCCGGTGAAGCGGATCGCGATGCCGCCCAGGGCGTAGGCCGCGTAGACGGCGCCCGAGTAGCCGTCGAAGCCGAGGCCCTCGTCGACGAGCGTGCCGTGCCAGGCGTTGACGGCGGCCTCCATCCCCAGCAGCACGAAGGACAGCGCCATCAGGACGGGCATGGAGAAGCGCACTCCCACCGGATCCGCCGGTGCCGTGTCCGGCCCGGCCCCGGACCCGTCCGCGGCCGGTTCCGCCAGCGGCCCGATGCGCAGGGCGAACAGCCCCGTGACCCCGACGAGCAGGACCACCCAGAAGTGCACGACGGCCGGCAGCCGCCAGGCCGAGACCACGAACGCGGTCAGGCCCGCGGCGAGCACGCCGAGCGAGTAGCAGCCGTGGCAGGACGCGAACACCCGGCGTCCGGTCAGCGACTCGATCAGATGGGCCCGGCTGTTGCCCTCCACCTGGAGCACGGCGTTGGCCACCCCGAGCAGCACCAGCAGGCAGCAGAGCAGTGGCACCGAGGAGCACAGGCCGATGCCGAAGACGGTCACGGTCATGCCCGCCAGGGCCAGTGCGAGGGCCCGGTGGGCGAGCCGCCGCGGAACCAGCCGGGGGTAGGCCCGGGCCGTGACCAGGGTGACGGCCGGTGCCGTCATGAGCAGCACGCCCCAGGCGCCGTCGCTCACCGTGAACCGGTCGTGCACCCGGGCCGTCTCGCTGAACCAGGAGGTCAGCGGATAACTGGTCAGGAAGTAGACCGCCCTGGTCTGCCGGATCATCCGGGCCGGCCGGAGCGTCGCGACACCCGCCCCGGCGCCGTCCGGCGCAGTCACGTCCACCAGCGCAGCACGTCCCGCAGCCCCCGCGCCGTGTTGTCGGCGAAGGACTGCACCCGCGACTCGGGCAGCGTCACGCCCTCGCTGTCCCTGGCCCGGAGCAGCGACTCCACCATGTCCGCACGCTCCAGCGAGCCGAACCGGAAGGTGGGCCCCGCCCCCTGAAGGAACTGCGCGAGGGAGGGGATGTCGTGCCAGGCGATCCGCAGCCCGGGCGAACCGAAGCGCAGTGTCTCCAGCAGGCTCAGCGGCGCCCCTTCGAACCGGGAGGCGAAGACGACGATCTCCAACGCCTCCTCGCGCAGGAGGTAGTAGGGCAGCAAGGGGTCGAAACGCCGGATCACCGTGCAGGAACCGGACGGCACGTGGGCGAGCTGTTCGTCGAGCAGCGCGACGTACTCGGGCGCGGACACCTCCTGCGGCATCAGCAGCACGCAGTGCCAGTCGTCGGACGAGCGCTCCCGGAAGTCGCTCCACGCGGGGATCAGGGCGTCGAACCCCTTCTGCCAGGCACACCGCCCCCAGGAGAACACCAGCCGTTTGTCCAGCGGCACCCCGGCCCGCTCCAGGTGCTCCCGGCGCCGCGCGGCGGGCACCTCGGCGGGGAAGCGGAACGAGCCGGCGGGAATGCCGTTGACGAAGGGCGCCAGCTGAGCCGAGGTGCGGCCGTAGCCGGTGCGGAGAATCTCCTCGAAGTAGGGCCCTATGCAACCGATCCGGTCCTGCGCGAACTCGGCCATCGCGTCGAACCCGCGCTTCTCGAAGACCGCCCGGTCACTCACCACCTGGTCCTGGAAGACCGGGCCCAGCGTGTGCGGCACGAAGACGATCTGCACCCGGTCGAGGTCGCGCAGACAGTCCCGCAGCGGAGCCAGCATGATGCCGTGCGCGAGCACGGTCACCTGGTCGTGGCGCTCGGCCAGGGCGCGGACCTGCCCGGCGACCGAGGCGCACATGCGCTCCCAGCGCCGCGGATCGCCGAGGGACCACACCGCTCGCAGGCTCGACGGGTCGTCGACCTCGGCCCACAGGAACTCGCCGCCGTGCTCCGCGCAGGCCGAGGACACCAAGGCGTGCACACGGGGGGAGAAGTCGGAGCAGGCTGCATCGATGCGCGGGCTGATCGCGTACAGCGACCAGTCCTGCCGCAGCAGACGCGGCACCTTCTCGACGATGGCGTCGATCTCCTCGAAGAACCAGTGAACGACGCTGGCGATGCCGCACTCGACGGTCGCGAGCCCGTCGATGGAGGTGACCACGAGAGCCTTGCCCACTTCTCCTCCGCATCATTGAGGGGGTACGGCCACGGAGACCCGGCGGAGCTACGCCGGGTCACCGTCCGGGGTGTCCAGAGCTGCCACGAGCCGGCTGCCGCGCGCCACGAATCCGAAGCAGCGCTCGACGTTGTAGAGGGTGGCCCGCAGGCAGAAATCGGGGGAGGTGGTGCCGACGCAGTCCTCCAGCAGCACCGCGTCGTACCCGAGGCACGCGGCGTCCGTCAGGGTCGCCAGCACGCACTGGTCGGCGTTGACCCCCGCGAACAGCAGCGTGTCCACACGGAGGTTGCGCAGCACGGAGTCGAGCGGGGTGTCGAAGAAACCGCTCATGCGGTGCTTGGTGATCCGGATGTCCCGCGCGTCCGGTTCCAGGCCGTCCACCACCGCGGCGCCCCAACTGCCCTCCTCCAGCACCGGGCTGTCGCCGCCCGGCAGCACCGACCCGATGCCGCCGCCCGTGCCCGCCAGGTCGTAGGCGTGCAGCACGTTGGGCGGGATGTTGACGCGGTCCGGGCGGCTGCCCCAGTTCAGCCAGATCACCGGAACTCCGGCGTCCCGCAGGGCCGGGAGCGTCCCGGCGATGGAGGCGATGAGCCGGTCCGCGCCGGAGACGTCCAGGCCGATGGAGGCCAGCCAGCCCCGGGGCGAACAGAAGTCGTTCTGCATGTCGACGACGACCAGGGCGCAGCGCGCCAGGTCGAGCGTGAGCCGCTGGGGCGCGGCGGGCACCGTCACCGGGCGCGGCGCGGGCACCGGACGCCGCAGGTCCACGTGCGCCCCCGAGGCCTGCCAGCTGTTGGCGGCGGTGGGGCCGAGCGGCCGCATGACGTCCGTGGTCACGGGTGTGCTCCCGCGGCGTGGTTGTGGGTGCCGGGGTCGTCGAACGCCAGGGCGTTGTCGGGCGAGTCGGTCACTCCGCACAGCAGACGCACTTCGCCGCGCTGCCAGATCGTGCCGACCTCCGCGAACCCGGCCTGCCCGAGCGCGTCGAGGTGGATGCCGAACCCGGCGGACAGGTCCGAGTGGTTCTCCCCGTCGTAGCCACGACGCCTGCGCTCGGCCACGGCGTCGGCGAACGCCGGCTCGGCCTGTACCTGTTCCCACCACTCGTACCAGCCGTCCCCGCGTCCCTCCGGGAAGCGGCGGGCGTACTCGCGGCGGAGCAGGGAACGGTCGAGCCGCGACAGGACCGGGGAGGCCTCGCGGTCCCGTTCCAGCTCGTCGCAGTTGAGGAGGATGCCTCCCGGGCGCAGCACCTTGGTCATCGCCGTGTAGACCGCGACCAGCGTCGCGGGGTCCAGCCAGTGCAGCGCGGTGCTGCTCACCACGGCGTCGGCCTGCCGCTCCAGACCGAGCCGGTCCACCCAGCCGGGGGACCGCAGGTCGGCGTCGACGAAGTGCAGCCCGCGCACGCCGCCGTGGGCGGCCCGGCCGAGTTCCAGCAGCAGCGGGTCGGCGTCCACGGAGACCACCGTCGCGTCCGGGACGCGCGCCAGCAGCCGTACTCCGATGGACCCCGGCCCGCATCCGAGGTCGAGGACGAGCGGATCCGGGCGGCCGCTGATCTCCTCGACGGCGTCGATGATCGCGGTGAACTGTTCCTCGCGCTCGGGCAGGAAGGCCTCCTGCTGGCGGTCCCAGCGCTCGGCCCAGTGGCGTGCCGTCGGTGCGGCGGTGGAGGTCATCGGCGGTCCCCTGCGGTGTCGTGTGTGGTGACGGGCTCCACGTCGTAGAACGACGGGCCGTCCAGGTAGCGAATGGTGTTGGCGTCCCGCAGCACGGTCTCCTCGCTCTCGTGCATGAGGACGACGACCGCCGGATAACTGAGGTCGTCCACCGTGCGCCGGATGCGTCCGCCCGGGGTGACCGCGACCCGCATCTCGTGGAAGCTCTCCAGATCGCGCAGCGCGTCCAGGCCGCGGTAGGCGCGGAGCGTTCCGGCGTACGGCGAGACCAGCCCCACGAAGGCGCAGTGCAGCTGCAGCGGGTCGTCGTCGCGGTGGTGGGCGAGGAAGTGCTCGGGCCGCAGGTACGCCTCGACCGTCCAGTCGAGCTGCGACTGCCCGCGCGCGATCTGCGCGTAGTGCGGGAGGTTGGCGCCGCCGATGCGGGCGCCGGCTTCCACCAGGACCGGCCCGGAGTTCGTCAGCTTGATCTCGACGTGCGCGGGACCGTGCCGGATGCCGAGCGCGTCCAGCACCTGACCGGCGTACGCCGTGAGTTGCTCCTGCGCCGCGCCGTGACGTGGCATGAGGTACACCGTGTCCGACAGGTCGGCCACACCGTTGGCGGTGATGCGGGTGGTGCGCCAGATCTCGCAGACGCGGTGCCTGCCGTCCCGGCTCACCGTGTTCACCATGTACTCGGTGCCGCGCAGGTACTCCTGGGCGACGGCGGCCGTGTTGGGCATCGAGAAGACGTTCTCGCTGCCGACGATCCGCGCCACGGCGGCCGCGGACTCGTCCGGGCTGTCGCAGAAGGCGATGCCGTCGCCGGCCGCGCTCCGCAGCGGCTTGACGACGATCCGGCCGCCGACGGACCGGTGCCACTCCCGCACGTCCTGTTCGGTCCGCACGAGCCGCTGCCGGGCACCGGTCACGCCCGCCTGTCTGATCGTCTCGATCATGACGTACTTGTCGCGCCGCGCGGCGCTGAGGGCGGTGCCGTTGGTGGGCAGGCCGAGTGCCTCGCTCAGCGCGTCGGCCAGTTCGACACCGATCTCCCCGCCGGCCACCACCGCCGTGGGCGAGTGCGCCGCGACGGCCGCCACCGTGGCCGTGAGATCGCCCTGGTGGACGATGTTCGCCACGTAGTCCGACAGGTCGAACGGCCCGCGGTAGGCCGCGGGCACCTCCGGAGTGCTCTGTACCCGCACCACGGACGTGCCGCGCTTGCGGAACTCGTCGACCAGCACCTTGGACAGTCCATAGGAGTCGACGACGGCGACAAGAGGGGAGTCGGGCATCTCAGCCTTCCTGCGAGACGAGCGGACGGAGGGAGGACACGCGTGTGAAGCGCAGGAGCCACGCCAGCAGCGCGAGGACGATCGCCGTCGAGCCCACCGCGAGGAACCCGGTGGCCGGGCCGCCCGCCGCGCCCGTGAGCCCGGCCAGCGGGGCGCCCGCGGCATTGCCCCCTGCCACCACGGCGCCGTACAGGCCGACCGTGCGACCACGGGTGTGTGCCGTCGCGAGCCGGCCGCACGCCGTGGCGGTCGCCGCGAAGGAGGCCGCGGACAGCATCGCCGCCGGCAGAACGGCGGCGAGCAGGAACCGCCAGTCCGGTACGAGCCCCAGCGGCACCGTGGCCAGCCCCAGCAGCAGCACCGGCGCCACCGGTGACAGCGTGGCCGGCAGCGCGCCGTACAGCACCCCGCCGGCCACCGCGTACACCCCGCAGGCCGTGATGAGCAGTCCGACCCAGTGCACCTCGCCCTGCTCGCGCATCACGCCGAGCAGGGACAGCTCGAACCCGGAGGACACCAGCCCGGCCGCGAAGCCGCAGATCAGCATGGGCAGCAAGCGCGCGACGAGTTCGGTCTTGCCGGTGGCCGGGGCCGTTCCGGGCGCGGAGGCGCGGGTGCCCGGACCGCCGTCCGCGGTGTCCGGCACGGCTTCGCCGGCCCGCGCGCGTACGGCGAAGGTGGCGAGACCGAGCACCAGCACACACCCCAGGCCCCACGCGGCGGTGGTGGTGGACGTCTGCGTCGCCAGCACGGCACCCAGCGCGGGACCGGCCAGATACGAGAGCTGACTGGTCACCGCGTCCAGGGCGAAGCCCGCCTGCTGGTGCTCCGGCGGCACGTCGGCGGAGATCACGAACCGGGTCACGGTCGAGCCGGGCACCAGCAGCACGCCCGACACCAGCGCACCGGCCACCAGCGCCGGATGGGACAGCCCGGCCGCCACCGCCCAGAAGACGGCCTGCGCGGCGGCGCTGAGCACGAGCACGGGCCGCAGCCCGGCCCGGTCGACGGCCCACCCCACCAGCGGCGCGCCCGCCATCACCCCGAGCATCCACGCCCCGGTCACCACGCCGGCGGAACTCAGGCTCCGCCCCAGACCCAGCGACACCTGCAGGGACAGCACCATCGGGATGGCGATGACCGGAAGCTTGACGAGCAGGCCGAGAACCAGGGTGGTGCGCAGACCGGGCACCGTCAGCAGCCGCCGGTAGCGCTCCACCCCGCCCGGCTCGCCCGGCGCGCCCCGGCGCCAGGGCACCCGGCGCCGCTGCTCAGCCGAAGACCGCGACACGGTCGCTGACGTCCATGGGCGCACGCCGCGCCGACGGCACCGCCGACGGGTCGGGCGTGCCGATGTCCAGCGCGCCGAGCAGCCGTTCCTGCTCGGCCAGCCCCAGCCGGACCCGCAGGGCCTCGGAGGTGCACAGGCGGCCGGTGCGCCACTTGCTGCTGTAGCCCCGGCCGTGCAGCAGGAGCATCAGGCTGTACGTCATGGTGCTGGCGGCCGCGAGCTGTTCCCACTCCGGGATGCGGTGGCCGACGTGCGGGGTGAAGACCAGCATGGCCTTCAGCGGGGCGCGCACGACGGAGGAGACGAGCTGCTCACGGTCGGCGGCCGGGTCCTCGTCGGCGAGGCAGTCGGCGACCGCGGTGAGGCCGTCGCCGCGCACCAGGATCCAGCGCCACGGGCGCAGCCGCCCGTGGTCGGGCGCGGTCGCGGCGCCCTTGAGCAGGTAGCGGAACTCCTCGTCGCCCGGCGCGGGAGCGCCCAGCGCGGAAGCGCTGCGACGTGTGAGCACGGCCGTGATGATGTCCACAGGTCTCTCCTCGTCCGCGTGTCTCGGGTCAGTCGGTGAGCATGCCGGAGTACAGGTCCGGCTCCAGGCGGCGCAGCGCCGCGTAGTCCTCCTCGATGCGCTCCCGGCTCGGCGAGACCAGGTAGAGATTGCCCGGACACGTCGCCAGATTGACGGTGCGTTCGAGGAGGGGAACGGTGTCCAGGGTCGTGTCCATGCCGTAGAAGGAGGGCAGGGCACGGATACCGCTCAGGTCGGGCGGGCGGACCACCTTGCCCTCGGCGGGGCTGAGCAGATAGACGTGCCGGGCGTGCAGCCGGGGCTCCGGCCGGGGCCGGCGGGTCGCGTGCCGGAAGCCCTCGGGGTCGAAGTAGCTCAGCGGGAGCAGGGAGTTCTGGCTGCGTCCGCACACCGTGAGCACGGCACCGGGGTCGCAGGCGCCCTCGACACGCGCACCGGTCTCGATGAGCACCGGCCCGCCGGAAGTCAGCATGATCTCGCTGTGCGCGGTGCCGTTGTCGACGCCGAGGGCCGACAGGACGTCCCGCAGATAGGACTCGAGCTGTTCGTACTCCGGTTCGTCCGGGTGGACGAGGTCGGAGTACACGCACACGGCGGTGGCGTCGACCATCTGCCGCCGCATCCGCCACACATCGGTCACGTGGTGCTCGCCCCGCGAGCTCACCGAGTTGACGGTGTACTCGACCCCGCCGCTGTGGACGATGTCCTGCTGGACCAGCAGCTCGTCGTTGACCTGCCCGAACAGGCTGACCGTACCGCGCAGTTCGGCGAACGCACCGCGCACGTCCTCCTCCGAGGCGCAGAACCGCACGCCCTCGGCCGAGGTGCCGGCCAGGGGCTTGACCACCGCACGGCCGTCGGTGCGCGTGCGATACCACTCCACGGCGGTCGCGGCGTCGGAGGTACGGCAGTGCGGGATGGCGGCGAGGCCACGGCTCAGCAGGGCCTCCGCCATGTGGTACTTGTCGCGCCGGGCGTGGGCGGTCCCCGGTGCCATCGCCGGGATCCCGGGGAAGTGCGGGGTCAGCCGGTCGGCGAGGGCCACGCCCGACTCGCCGCCGGGCACGACACAGGCCACGTCGTACTCCCCGAGGCCCCGCAGCACGGCGTCCATGCCGTCCGCCTCGTGCAGCGTGAGCAGGAAGTCCTCCGGGCGGAAGGAGGCCCGCCAGAACTCCGAGTCGCTCTCCTCGGTCAGAACGGCGACACAGCGGTGCCCCAGGCCGTTGAAGAGCTGACCCAGCTTGGTTCCGGCGCGCAGCGGATCGACGATGGCGACGACGGAACGGGGGACGGCGGTCACGGGCGCGGCTCTGCGCTCACGGCGTCCGCCAGCTCGTTCCAGAAGCCGGCGAGCAGGTCCAGGTAACCGGTGAACCCCTGCTCCAGGGCCGCGAGGTCCTCCTCGGTCCGGCACAGCGCCGCCGAGCTGGAGACCGCGTGCAGCTTGTGCTCCTTCTCGGTCGCGCCGATGTGCAGGTAGAAGAACTCGCAGTGCTCGTGGAACTCCTCCAGGGCGAAGTGGTGCATGTAGTTGCGGGCACCCTCGTAGAGGCGGACGAGCTGGGCGTAGGCGTGCCACTCCTGGGCCAGCAGCGCGCCGCAGCCGACCTTGACGTTCTCGTGTCCGAAGAGCTTCGCGCCCTCGTCGACCAGGCGCTGGGTGGCGGGCAGCACGGTGGGGTCGATGTCGTCGAAGTCGACCTGACGGCCGCGGATGCGGGACAGCAGGGCGGAGAAGAAGCTCTTCAGCAGGACGGTGTGGACCTTCTTCGGGTCGCCCCCGCCCATCTCGTCGTTCAGGTTCTCGATCGTCTCTGCGCGAGCCACCAGGTCGTCCGGCGACATCCGGAGGAAGACCAGGGCGAGCCTGTTCACCGTGGGGGAGACCTGCGCGTAGAAGTTGCGGGCCACCGTCTCCACCTGGTCGGCGGGCAGTTCGGTGGACTGCCACAGGTCGTAGAAGGCGTTGTTCAGAGCCGCGTGGCGGTACACGGATTCCGCGAGGTCCAGTACGCGCTTCTCGGCGACATCTGTACGCAGCTCCATTCGGGTGGCGGTCATGAGTCGTCCCTTCGTGGATGTCGGGCACCTGCACGCATTCGTGATGCTCGGTTTATCCCGTGGATTCGCGCACCTGGTCCCGACTGCCTGGTCCCCTGAAATTCCCGGTGGTGCGAGTCGTCCCCAACTCTGGCACCTCGGGAACCGATCGAAGATCAACCGTACGTATACTTATTGCGCAGGTGCCGATTCGGAGGGGTGGACGAACGTGGATGCGTACGGCATACCCGACTCATCGATCCTGTCTCCGCTCACCGAGCCGGAACTCGCCGTGTATTCCTATGCGGTCGGCCAAGCGGACATAGGGGCCGGCGAGTCGCTGCCCCTGGACGGCTTCTCCGGTGCCGAGCTGGCCGCGGCCGTCGAGAGCCTGAAGCGGCGCAGGCTGCTGCTGCCGGTGCAGGGCGCCGAGGGCCGCTATGTCGCGGCCCCGCCCGACGCCGCCGCCGAGGAACTCGTCCAGCCCGTCATGCACCGCGCCTTACTGCTGCGGGCCGCTGCGGACCGGCTGCGCGACACCCTCTCCCCGGTGTACGACAGCGGCCTCGAACGCCGCCTGCGACGGCCGCTGTTCGAGCAGCTGCACGACGTCGCGGCCGTGCGCGAGCAGCTCAACCGGTTCGCCGCCGAGGCCCGGTCCGAGGTGCTCAGCTCCCAGCCGGGCGGCGGCCGCAACGAGGAAGTGCTGCGCGAGGCCATCACCCGCGACGAGGCCCTGCTGCGCCGGGGCGTGCGGATGCGGACGCTGTACCAGCACACCGCGCAGTTCAGCGAGAGCACCGTCGCCTACGTCGAGATGACCACGCGGCTCGGAGCCGAAGTGCGCACGCTGGGCGACGGGTTCATGCGGATGATCGCCTTCGACGACGAGATCGCGGTGATCGAGCAGAAGGGCAACCCGGGCGGCGCGCTGGTGATCCGGGAGCCCAGCGTGGTGGCGTTCCTGGTGTCGGCGTTCCAGCTCCTGTGGGGACAGGGCGAGCCGTTCCCCGTCAACCGCGGACGCGACCAGGCAATCCACACCTCCGACAAGACGAAGGAGGACATCATCCGCCTCCTCGTCCTCGGTGAGCCGGACAAGGTGATCGCCCGTCGTATGGGCATGTCGGTCCGGACCTGTCAGCGTCACATCGCCAAGATCATGGAACGCATCGGCGCGCGGAGCCGCGTCCACGCCGGCTATCTGCTGCACCAGTACGGCGACGCGGTCCCGCCGTCGGTGACCGCGGCCGAGTCCGAAGAGCCGGACGAGACCGACGAGCCGGACGAGGGCGACGCGTAGGCCGCCCCGGCGGGCGCCGATCAGTCGTCGAAGGCGGCGAAGAGCTCTCGCTTGCTGACGTCACGGATGCGGCTGACGTCGAATTCATTCGGGTCCGCTTGCGAAAGGGAGTCGAAGACCAGGTCGATGGCCTGTTTGAGGCCCCATGCGCTGGTGTAGGGAGGCCAGCCGGGGCTTCCCTTTTCGATGTCTTCCTGGCGGGTGAAAAGGTAGTTCGCCCAATCCTTGTGCGACGGATACCTGTGGTGGAAATCGTGTGTGGGCGTGTCCGCCGTGATCACGCAGAACCGGATGGGGGCGTGCAGGAAGGCCATCCGCAGCGTCCACCTCGCCCAGGCGCGGGCCCCCGGCAGCAGACCCAGGCCTGGGGCCGGCGCCGCTTCACCGAGGAACACGGCGTTGGTGAGGGAACCGAAGTACTCCCTCCCGCGCTTCACCTCGACACCAGGGGCGGGAAAGGTGTGCTTGCAGCACAGGCGGGTCATGTTGCTGAGCTGGAAGAGCGGGATGAGCGGAACACACCAGATCACCAGGAACGCCAACCAAGCGCCGGTCGCCACGGTGGCCGCCACGGTGCCCCCGTAGAGCACGACTGCGGTGACCTTCTCACCCAGCATCGAGCCGTGCCAGAAGGACCGAGCCCGACCCCATGCGAACGCGGCGTGGAAGAGCGGCGAGCACGCCTTACCGACGACCCGCCGGTACATCTGGCGACGCGTCATACCGGGGTGCAGGTCGAGGGTGATCAGAAACGCCTGGACAGTGGGATCGCGCAGCGTCATGTGGTGTGCCGCGTGGTGGTCACTCACATGCTCCTTGCTGTAACGCTGGTAATGCTGAACGATCAGCAGGCTCGAAATGGCAGCGCCGATGGCCGTGTCCAGCTTGCGCCGCCGGAACATGTTCCGGTGGGAACACTGGTGAAATATCAGCATGCGCAGGTTGCGCATGCCGTGGAGTGTGATGGCCCAGCTGGGCAGGAGCAGCAGAAGCCACCATCCGGATGCGTTCCACGCGGCTGCGCCGAGGGCAACACCCAGAACGGGGGCGAGGAATGCCTGCGCGAGATGGTACTCAGGGGTCCACCACCGGAAGGGCCGCTGTCCGCGTAACGGCTTTCCCGTGAATACCGTCAGCGGGTACTGGAGGAAGCGGGGCAGGACGCGCATGGATTCGCGGGGGTCAGGTGTCCCGTCGAGCTGGGCTTCCCCTGGAGATTCAATCGTCAGTGACATGGCAAACGTCTCCTGCGTCGACATGTATCGACAGAAGTCTATGAATTGTGAACAGTCGAGATTTCGCGCATGCTGATGGTCACGGAGGACGCAGCGCGGTCCGCTGCCGCTTCCGCTTCGGCTGCCGTCGCACCGGTGGCGATGACCAGACCCAGCCGGTCCCAGGAAGAGCGCACGTCCTTGACGACATCCCCGGGGCTGCGGCTGATGTCGACGCGCTCCACTCTCGGGAGTGAGCGCGCGAGGTCGACGCCCTGAATGTGATCGATGGTGCCCGGACCCGCACCGGTCAGGAAGCGAATCGCCGCTGCGCACCGAGGGGTCAGCTCTCCCTGGTGCTGCCCGGATTCCTCGCCCAGGAGCATTCCGATCCACCGGTCGTGGATGTTCGTCGCGTAGACCAGATCGATCAAGTCCATGATCCGGTCTCCCGGGGGGCGGCCGGCGCACTCGATCAACTGTGGGCCGGCGTCGGTCAGGACCCATTCGGCGTGCAGAATGCCGCTGCCGTAGCCGATCGCGTCCACCAGCCGCTGCACCTCACGTGCCCAGACCGGATCGGTCCGTCCCGCGACGGTGTGGCCGGTCTCGACGGGGCTCGGCCCGGGCAGGGTGTACTTGCGTGTGAGGTTGCAGAAGGTCACCGTACCTTCGCGGACGAGGGCCTCCGTGCTGAACTCGGGGCCGTACATGCGCTCTTCTACCAGGTAGCGCCATTCCATGGGCCGCTTGGCGAGCTGCACCCCCTCGTCGGCCTGACTGCAGTCCTGCCAGGCCTGCTCGACATCGGCGCCGGCTTCGAGCAGGAGCACGCCCAGGCTCGCCTGACGGCCCGCCGGCTTGACGACGCAGGCCCTGCCCCGGGCGAAGTCCGCGATGTCCGCCGCGCAGTGGATCTCGCGGAAGGCCGGACCCGTCATTCCGGCCGAGGAGGTGACTTCGCGCAGCCGCAGTTTGTCCCTGAGGATCATCGCGGCATCGGTGCCGGCGCCCGCCAGGCCGAGCAGTTCGGCCGCTTGCGCTGCCGCGACGACCGCGTACTCCAGGCCCGCGACCACAGCGTCGAACGGACCGGCCGTGCGCACTGCTTCGAGGAAATGGTCATCCTGCTGATAGCGGCCGAAGAGCACGGTGCCCAGGCAGGCGTGTTTCGCCGCCCTGGGCGCCAGGTTCTTGGCGTCCCACAGGTCTTTCTCTTCGATCAGGGTGACGCTGCCCGGCGGGCGGCAGTCGTCGAGTGCGGCCAGTGCCGTGTCGTTGTAGCCGATGAGCAGGAGGTGCATGTCAGCGCGTTCCCTTGCGGATGAGGAGTGCGGTCAGGACTCCAGTGGCGGCCAGCGCGTACCAGAAGCCCGCCTGGACACCGTGAGCGGCGGCCAGCAGGAAGAAGGTGCCCCCGACGAACGAGCCGGCCGACTCTCCTACCGCGGTGGCCACCTGCCGGAGGTTGAGTACCTCGACGACGGGCCGCTCCCCGCCGAAGTCGGCGAACGCCGTGCTCACCGTCGGGGTGAACAGGGTCTCGCCGAAGGTGAAGACCACCACTGCCGCGAAGGCCACGACGAGACTGCCGCCGTTCACTCCGAGTGCCGCGAACGCGCAGGAGAAGGCGAGCAGCCCCATGAGCAGATACCGCATAGCCGGCTCCCCGCGATCCATCCCCCGCCTCATGTACACGGTGACGGGTATCTGCAGGGCCACCACCAGCACGGCATTCACCGTGAAGAACGCCGCACGCAGCGCGGGCCGGGTGGTGAGATCCGCGATCTGCAGGGCCAGCGCCGAGAAGAGCTGCGCGTACAGCAGAGAGCCGACGGCGGTCACCACCGCGACCCGGCGGATCTGTCGATCGGCGACGATCACCTTCAGAAGGCCCAGGCGCAACGGGGGGCGGCTCGCCCCGTCCGACAGCCGCAGCCCGCCCGGGACACTGAACAGCACCGCGAGCGCGGCCGCCGTGTACAGGACCGCCACCGAGGCCACCAGCAACCCGTAATGCCCGTCGGCGAACAGGAAGTTCGCCGCGATGGGGCCGAGGGCCGCCGAGATGTTCACCGCCACCTGGATGCCGGAGAAGATCGTGGTACGGTCGCCGGCCGACGGAAGGGCCATCACGACGTATGCCCGTGCGGTCAGGCCGTTGATGCTGATGCCGAGCCCGGCCAGGACCAGACACAGCAACAGGCCCGGGACGCCCGGCGCCACGGGCAGTGCACCGAATCCGACCGCCGCGAGAAGAAGGCCGGTGATCATGGCCCTGCGAGTCGGCGTACGGTGCAGATACCCGCTGACGAACAACGCACCGCCGCGCAGGGCGAACGTCAGCATCAGCAGGGCCGCGCCGACCCACCACGCGCCCACGCCCGGATGCAGCTCGGGGATGAGCACCGGCAGCACGGGAAGCAGGGTGAAGTAGCCCAGGTGGGAGAACAGGTAGTCGAGCACGATGGTGGCGCCGACGGAGCGCACGCTCGGGTCGGCCGTCCCGGCAGGGGCGGGAGCCTCGTTCTCCACCATCAGGGTGCCCCGATCTCGATCCGCAGGCTGTCCCTCGCCCCGGCGAGGACGGCTTCCACCTCGTCGGCTGTGGCCGCACCCGCCACGAAGACGCCGTGCCGATCGGCGGAACTACCGACCGCCGCGAGCACGTCGCCCGGCCGGACGTCGAGGTCGGCGGCGAGCAGGGCGGGCTGGTCCGTGGCCTTCTCCCACCCCTCGACGGACTGGACGCGGCCGGCGTCCAGGACGATGAACTCCACCCCCGCCGCACCACACTGAGGAGGGGTCTCCTGCGGCGGATGTCCGAGAAGGTCGTCAAGAAGTGCTCCGAACATCTCGAAGCGGGGCAGGGTGTGCTCGACGAGGGCGTGGATGAAGTCGCCGCCCGGTCTCGCATGGATCTCCCCGAGGACGACGTCGCCTTCGCCGGTGACCCAGAACTCGGCGTGCACGAGGCCGTGGGTGACCCCGGCCGCCGTGACGGCGCGCACGACTGCGGCTCGTGCGGCGGCGTCCGTCGTGGGCGCCAGACCGGCGGGTGTGCGGTGCCCCGTCTCGATGAAACCGGCACCGGTACGTTTCCGCGTCAGCGTGAGGATCCGCAAGTTCCCGCCGGCCATGACGCCTTCGGCCGAGAACTCATCACCCTCGATGAACTCCTCGATCAGGAACGGCCGGCCGCTGTCCACACGCGCGAGAGCGGTGGGCAGGTCGGCCGCCGACCGCACCAGTGAAACGCCCGCGCTGCCCTGTCCGTCACGCGGCTTGACGATCCACGGCCCGGTTCCGGCCCTGTCGGTGTCGGCCAGGAACGCCCTGGCTGCGGCCAGGTCGCTCACGACCGTGAAGCGCGGCTGGTCGAGCCCTGCGGCGCGCAGCACGGTTCGGCACAGATCCTTGGTCCGGATGGTGCGGGCCGCCTCCACACTGTTTCCGGCAACCCCGAAGGCATCGGCGAGCAGCGCGGCGGGCACGACCCCCGCTTCCTTCAGGGTCATCACCGCCCTCACCTCGGGATGCGCCGCAGCGAACGCCCGGCACGTGTCGGCGTCGGCGTCGGTGAACTCCAGTTCCGTGAACTCGTCGGCCGGCATCCGCCAGATCCCTGACCGCAGGTTCGCCGCGGTGTCCGTCCCGAGCAAACGCACGCCGCGGGCACGCGCTTGCTCGGCCAGCCTGCGCATCTGGTCCTGTCCGTGTGGCGAGGCGGTCGTGCACCCCACGACGACAACGGTGGGGGCCGCGCCGTCAGCCGGCATCGCAGACCCTGACGGTGATGGCTTTCTCAGCGGCTTCGAGGGAGGCCTCGACAGCCGCGCGGGAGTCACCCGTTGCGATCACCGAGAGGATGCCGCTGGAGACGAAGTCGGCGGGCGGGACACGCACCGCGTTGCCAGGGGTGCGTTCGATCGCGATGTGCTCGACACCCGCTACGGTCAGCGCCTCGCCCAGACCGTCGATCGCTTGCAGGGTGCCCTCCTGTGTGCCGAGGATCCTGGTGAGGCCGGCGTGGAGCGCGGGCTTCGTTCCCAGGACGGGCTCTTGGCCGGTGGCCACTCGGATGGTGTTCTCGCAGAAGGGCTCGCCGGTGGCCAGGCCCACGAGGTGGGAGATGATGAAGTCACCGCCGCCACGCGCCGCGCACTCCACCAGCTTCACGCCGCCCTCCGGGTGGACCATGCATTCCAGGTGGAAGGCACAGTCGTCGATCCCGAAGGCGGAGACGACGGCCCGCGTGAGATCGTGCACGGATTCCAGCCGGTCGGGTGCCAGGGCACTGGGGAAGAGATGGCCGGTCTCGAGGTGGTAGTCCGGTGTGGTGATCTTGTCGGTGACACCGGCGATGTAGACCGTACCTCGGTGCACCCAGCCCTCGACGCTGTGCTCGGTGCCGACCAGGAACTCCTCGATGATGATCTCACCGGAGTGGCCGGTGAACACCCGGTCGACGTCGGGGCGCACGTAACGGGAGAGCTGGTCGTAGGCGGACCGGAGCTCGTCGTCGTTCCGGACCGTGTGGATGCCCTTGCTGCCGTTGCCCGAGACGGGCTTGAGGACCAGCGGATACCCGATCCGGGCAGCGGCCGTGACCGTCTCGTCCCAGGTGACGACCTGAGCGAAGGCGGGGATGAGGTCGGGGCGGTCCGCGAGCGACCGGCGCATCAGGTACTTGTTGCGAGCGACTTCTGCCGCGGCCGGGGACGGTGCGGGCAGGCCGCGCTCGGCCGCGATACGGCTGACCGACTCGACACCCGGGTCGGACCAGGTGACGATGCCCGCGATCGTGTGGTCGGCCGCGATGGCCTTGACCGCTGCGTCGACTGCGGCGTCGTCGAACGTGTCGACCTTGTGGACGACGCGGACGATCTCCCGGGGCAGGTCGGCGGGAGGGCTGTCGGCGATCAGCGCGACACCGTAGCCCAGACGGTGGGCGGCGGTGAGAGTGGCGCGCTGTTCCAGGGGGGTCCGGCGGAGGTTGAGGAAGACGATGACGTCCCCGTTCGCGGACTCAGACATGATGCTCCAGTACGTTGTCGATGATCGTCTTGCGGTGCCAGTGGTGGTCGAAGGCGGTGACCTCGACCGGTCGACCGTCCCGGGCGGCCTCGGCCACCATCTGGGAGACCCCTGCCAGGAACCCGGCGACCTGGGTGACCGCCAGCAGCTCGGTCTGGTTGAAGGGATCGCCCTCGCACCGCATGACGCGCAGGTCGGTCAGGCTCTTGAAGGCGAGGCCGGCGACCATGACCTGCTCCGGACTGCGCGCCGAGTAGCGGATGTTGTTCGCGACGTGTCCTCGGTGGTGCAGGTCGGAGTGCACGGCGATGTCCGGCAGAGCGTGTGGGGCGAGGAAGTCCCGGGCCTGCACCGCGGGATCCTTGGGCAGGTTGCCGGGCATGACGTGCCAGGTGTTGTACTGCATACGTGCCGACATCGCCCAGGCGGAGTCGGCGACCCGGGCCCGGTCACCGTCATGGAGGGCGAGCGCGTTCGCGCTGGGAACGACGCAGCAGTAGAACTCCGGCAGCTCCCAGGACACGATCTCCTTCCAGGCCTGCCTGTCGAGCGCGTCGACGAGTTTGGGCAGCGACCGGATACCGCGGCTCAGCGCGAAGTCGGCGCCGAACAGCTCGACACTGGCGGCCACCGTGGTGTGGATCAGCGCCTCGAAACCGGTGGGGGAGCCGTTGCACGGGCGTCCCAGCCATTCCCGGTCCTCGCGCAGTGCCGTGAGCACGGCGCCGAAGTCGGAAGCCGACCGCGGAAGCAGCGGAGACAGACGCGCGCAGATTCCCCGCTCCTGCGCGCTCGTACCGCTCGTCCGGGGCAGCACCCGCTCGGCCTTGCGGCGGGTGGTCGCGTTGATCTCGTAGTGCAGCCGGCGGTTGTCGACCAGGCCTGCTCGCGCCCGGGCCAACTGCGGTGCCAGGTCACGCAGTTGCGATACGTGAGGCGTACCGTCCGGAAGTTCGGCCACGTCCGCCCCGGGGTCGGCCTCGGTGTAGACGTCACGCATCGCACGGAAGTTGTCGGCGATGTTGTCCAGGGACAACTGGTAGCCGTTGAAACTCTCGATGCGGTTCGGCCCACCTGACGCGTGCAGCAGCCAGAGACAGCTGATGACGACGGTCTCCTCGTCCAGCCACAGCTCCAGCGGAAGCCGGTCGAGGTGGTGGAGGAAGCAGTCGGGATGCGTGGGGAGCAGCGTCTTGCCCGTCAGGTTTCCGTCGCCGCGCAGGTTCGAGTAGACGGCGGATCCCTGGAAGAACATGACCGGCGGGACGAGGAAGACCGCGTTGCGGATGGTGTCGACCGCGGCCTTGCGCCCGTCTTCTCCCATCTCCGCCAGCAGGGCCCGGCATTCCTCGGTCTCCTGGGCCGTCCGCCGGTCCACCTCCAGCAGCAGGGTGCGGTACTCATCGAGGTCTTCCTGCGTCCAGGAGATGCGGGCCGCGACACCGGTTGCCGCGGCCTCCGGGGGCAGCGTGCGGTTTCCCGGAACGGTGACGACCATCCTGCCGTGCGGGGTGAGCGCGAGCGAGCTGGTGAAGACCGCGCCGTCGTGGCTCCCGGGCTTCCCGGTGCCACCGGGTTCCCCGGGGCCGGGCGCACGGCCGGCACGGGTGAGCATGCGGATGGCCGCCGCCTCCGCACGGGTCGAAGACCGGTCGGCGTCCTCACGTTTCAGGTGACCACCCAGGGTGATCAGGGTCTCGATCATGTCCGCCGTGCTCGGTGCGGACCGGGCGCTGGCGAGCGTCTGCTTCAGCAGGCGCTCGAAGCCCGCCCCGTCCAGCACACGGTCCGGCTGCTCGGTGGTCCCCGCCGGCCGGTCACCGCGGCTCGGCCGTTTGCTTCGCCGTGCCTCCTCCATCGCGAGCCGTCTGGCGCTCTTGGCCATCACCGCCGTCGGTTCACTGCGCGGCACGGAAGTTCTCCTGACCCTCGACATAGGTCCACAGGGATTCCTCAGTGGGCTGCCACTCGGCATCGGGGTAGATGCAGTCGACCGGGCAGGCCTGAACACACTTCGCACAGCCGTTGCAGAGCTCGGGCACGATCACCACGTCGAGACCGAGGTTGTAGACGGCGCTGAACTGAGGAGGGCACGCCCGCATGCAGGAATCACAGCCGATGCACTCAGCCGCCTCGATACGCCGGGGCTCCTTCTTCCACTCATCGTTGCGGCGGCGCTCCGTGATGCGCTGCTCAAGCGAGGTGGCGGGCGTCACGAACGCCTCTTCGGTCTGCATAGACATCGCTTTCGCTGAATACGGACACAAGGCAATGGGATCTGGAGGGGGAAGGCACGTCCCGCGTCACCGAGTCGGGGTGGCGCGCTGGAGGACCTTCAGCCGGCCGAAGGCCAGCAGACCCTCGTCACCACCCTCGTAGCCGTAGCCGCTGGCGGCCCGGCCGCCGAGCGGCGCATCGGGAGCCGCTCCGCCCACGCAGTTGACGGACACACTGCCCGCGTCGAGGCGACGGGCGAGAGCGGTGGCACGGCTGGTCTCACCGAAGACATAGGCGGAGAGCGCGAAGTCGGTGGCATTCGCCATGGCCACGGCCTCCTCGGCACTGTCGAAGGCCACGACCGGCGCGACAGGCCCGAACGGCTCCTCCCTCAGGATGCGCGCCTGTGGTGGCACGTCGGTCAGGACAGTGGCGGGGTAGTAGTAACCCGGAGTGTCGGGCAGTCGGCCCCCCGTCCGGATCCGGGCACCCTGCTCGACCGCGTCCTGGACGAGTGCGTGAACGGAGTCCCGGCGTCGTGCGTTGTTCAACGGGCCCATCGTTCCCGAGCCGCCGTGAGCCGACCGCTCGTCGTCGCACAGCGGTGCCGCGCGCACGAATTTCTCCACGAACTCGTCGTGCACACTCCGGTCGATGAGGAACCTGCTGGGGGCAGCGCAACTCTGTCCGGCCGAACTGAACTTGGCCTGGGACAGCAGGGCGACTGCCCGGTCCAGGTCGGCATCGGCGGTGACGATGACCGGCGCGTGCCCGCCCAGTTCGAGAACGCACTGGGTCAGCGTGGCGGCGGCTGTGTGGGCGATGGCCTTGCCGACCTTCGTCGAGCCGGTGAAACTCACCAACCTGAACTCCGGCCTGCCGACCAGCTTTTGCGTCACTTCGGCAGAGGCATGCACCACTTGAACCGTGCCCGGAGGAAGCCCGGCGTCGGCAGCTGCCCGGGCGAAGGCGGCGATCACCTGCGGAGTCTCCTCCGGCGCCTTGATGACGACAGAACATCCCATCGCCAGAGCAGGCCCCAGTTTCCGGGCGAGAACGACGGCCGGGAAGTTCCACGACACGATGGCGAGCACCGGGCCGACCGGGTCGACCTCTACGGTGCGCTCTGCTCCCGCCCGCTCCGAGAGGGGGGTGGCGCCGGTGACACGGACCGCCGCGTGAGCGCTCCAGCGCAACGTCTCCACGGACCGGGCCAGTTCGGCTTCGGCCTCCGCGGCTGTCTTGCCGTGCTCACGGCTGAACTCTCGGGCGAGCCGGGGAGCTTGCTGCTCAAGGAGCCCGGCCATCTCCAGCACCCGTGCGCACCGTTCGCCGACCGGTACGCCGCGCCACACGCGGAAGGCATCCTCGGCCGTCCAGGCGACGGTCGAGATCTTCCGCTCCGGCAGCAGGACGACCTCACCGAGCGTCTCCCCGGTCCGCGGGTTCTCGATGTCTAGGGTCTGTCCTAAGTCCCTGTTCACGGTCTTGCAGCACCTCAGGCAAGTTCTCTACGCGATACGTGTCGTGGACGTCTTCAGAACGGCCCGTGAGGCCTGGCGCCGACAGACGCGGGACGGGGCGCCAGAACCTCGGCGGGCACGATCACACCGGCACGATCACGTCCAGGTGACGACGGTCCGGTCGTCGATGAAGCCCATCATTCCCGCCAGCGTGGTGCGCCGGAGCGAGGGATCGGTGTTCGGCTCCACCGCGTGCACATGGTTGCCGTTGAAGACGTACACGTCGCCGGCGTTCACCTCGACCCACTTCATCTCGATCCCTTCGAGCGACGCCATCGGATACGGGGAGCCGGTGTGCTCCACCCCGAGGGCCGTCTTGCTCGTCACGTCCGCCTGGATGTTCCAGTAGGCGAGGCGGCCGCCGTTGCCGTTCTCCAGGCAGATGTTCAGCGCGCCGGTGGGTCGGTTGCCGACCTTCTGGATCTCGAAGTCGACCTGGCCGGGCTGCGTCAGCTGCGAGTTGTCGTCGTGCGGGGCGAGCGCGTACTCCCCCTGGCCGTGCCACGAGCGCAGCAGGGCCCTGCACCCCTGGCGGCCCTCGTGCTGCGCCAGCCGCACGGTCCCGCCCTCCTTCGCCAACGCGTCGGCGAGACCGCCGTAGAACGTGTCCAACGGGTTGTTCGGTACGTCCAGGTACTCGTCGAGCGCGGCTGCGATCTGCTCCGTCTCGTCCAGGTACTGGGCCGTCGGCTTCTGCCAGGTGTACGCGCCCATGTAGTAACCGGGAGCTTCGACCCCACGGGTCTGACGGTTCGGGTTGTTCCAGAACCGGTTCGCCAGCTCAGCACAGTCCTCGGGCTTGACCATGCCGCGGAAGATGACACCGGCTACCTTGCCGCGCAGCACGTCGAGAACGGCCTCCGGCTCGAAGGCCTGGTGCTCCCTCACCACGAAGTAGTCGGCGTCGCCGCTCCAACCGGTGACGGGCTTGATCGATTCGGCGTCTAAGGTAGCCGCGGCACTGGTGCTGCTCATCGCTGTATCCCACCTGTTGTTCGTCTTGATGTAGTCGGCGGAATCCACTCCGGGGACTCAGGATTTCTAATGGATTCCGCCACCGTGGACGAACACAACACAGGGGACGTGCGGCACCAAAACAGTGTCCTGCACGATGGTTGTGCGCCGGAAGGGTAGCGGGCCCGCACCATTGCGGTTCCCCGAAGTAAGACGGATTCACACGCGTCGCCCAAAGCAGGCCCGGGGTCCGAGAAATTGGCGAAATGATTCGCCGGATGTGCAGCGCGCTTATCCCCCGAAGCAAGCGGTCTGTGCAACTCTCTGAACCATACACGAGCCCTGATAACCATTCAAGAATGTTTTTCCCTCGGCGCGGTTCACGGAGAGTCAGGAGAATACGGGTGTACATGGACATCGCGGCCTGGACGGGGGTAGCCCCACAGGAGTCCGCAATCTCAGGCATCTACCTTCTTGTCGCCTGATGGCCGCACCCCCTTGTGGCCGGCTCGGCGACTGCCTCTTCGTGCTCGAAGCCGTGGTGCATGATGGCCCGCATGAACACTGATCACGCCCCCCTGGCCACCTCCTTTGACACCCGAGTGTCCGCCAGGGTGTCCGCGATAGCCGAGTCGATGACGTTGTCGATCGACGCCAAGGCCAAGGGCCTCAAGGCCGCCGGACGCCCGGTGATCGTCTTTGGTGCCGGCGAACCCGACTTCCCCACCCCCCAGTACATCGTGGAGTCCGCCGCGGAGGCCTGCCACGACCCCCGGAACCACCGGTACACCCCCTCCGGCGGCCTGCCCGCGCTGAAGAGCGCCATCGCGGCGAAGACGCTGCGCGATTCCGGCTACGAAGTGGAGTCGTCCCAGATCCTGGTCACCAACGGTGGCAAGCAGGCGATCTACGAGGCCTTCGCCACGCTCCTCGACCCCGGTGACGAAGTCATCGTCCCCGCGCCCTACTGGACGACCTACCCGGAGTCGATCCGGCTCGCGGGGGGCGTACCGGTGGACGTCGTGGCCGACGAGAGCACCGGGTACCGGGTTTCCGTGGAGCAGCTGGAAGCCGCTCGTACGGAGCGCACGAAGGTGCTGCTGTTCGTCTCCCCATCCAACCCGACCGGCGCCGTCTACTCCCGCGAGCAGGTCGAGGCGATCGGCCGCTGGGCCGCGGAACACGGCCTGTGGGTGCTCACCGACGAGATCTACGAGCACCTCGTCTACGGCGACGCGGAGTTCCATTCGCTGCCCGTCGTGGTGCCCGAACTCCGCGACAGGTGCATCGTCGTCAACGGTGTCGCCAAGACCTATGCCATGACCGGATGGCGCGTCGGGTGGCTCATCGGCCCCACGGACGTGATCAAGGCCGCGACCAACCTGCAGTCGCACGCCACCTCCAACGTGTCGAACGTCGCCCAGGCCGCCGCCCTCACCGCGGTCTCCGGGGACCTGACGGCCGTGAGGGACATGAGGGCCGCCTTCGACCGCCGCCGCCGGACGATCGTAGGGATGCTCAACGCCATCGACGGTGTCGTGTGCCCCACACCGGAGGGCGCCTTCTACGCCTACCCCTCCGTCAAGGCCCTGCTCGGCAAGGACATCCGCGGCAGGCGCCCGCAGAACACCGTCGAACTGGCAGAGCTGGTTCTCGACGAGGCAGAGGTCGCCGTCGTACCGGGAGAGGCCTTCGGCACCCCGGGCTACCTGCGGCTGTCCTACGCGCTGGGCGACGAAGACCTGGTCGAGGGCATCTCCCGCCTGGGCGCCCTCCTCGCAGAGGCCAAGGATTGACACGTCCCGCAACTCACTGCGGGCCCGCGCGACTTCACCCCCGGGAAAGCCGCCCCTGACGCCACTGGGAGACCGCCGCCGCGCGGTCTCCCAGTGGCGTTTTCGCTGAGCCCTCCAACCCCTCGCGCCGACGGTGAAGTTGCTCGGACAGGTAGGTGAAGTCCGTCCGGTTTCGGGCCCCGTCGGCTCGGCCCCCTGCCTGTCAGTGCCCCGGCTTCCCCCTCGCCGACCCGGCCGCTCACCCACAGCGTGCTGCCCGCGCGATCCACGGCGTTATCCGAAAACATTCGGCCTCACAACGCGAGATCTCGCCGAATTCAGGCGGTCTGACGAATCGGGCCAACTCGACATGCCGTGCAATATCTCTTGGTGGGACAACGCGATCACACTTGACATGGCCCTGTACGGTTGGGGCATGCTCGCTGAGCCGCCGAAAGATGAAGAGATATTAGGTCCCTTACCCAGGTCCTTTTCCCGGGCCGCGGTAATCGCCGCGCATCCCGATGACGCCGAGTACAGTTTCGGAGCGACGGTGAGCCGGCTTGCGTCCGAGGGCGTCGGCATCACCTACATCGTGTGCACGGACGGATCGCAAGGCGGCGAGGATCCGGAAGTTCCGGACGCACAATTGACGGAGACGCGGTATACAGAACAACGCGCCGCAGCCAAACACCTGGGCGTGGACGAGGTGGTTTTCCTCGGATTCCGGGACGGCAGCCTCACCAACGACATCGCACTGCGCAGGGCACTGACCCGGGAGATCCGGCGGCACCGTCCCGAACTGGTGCTGACCCACCAGCCCCTGCGCTCGCTGGTCTTCCCGATCGGCGCGTCGCACCCCGACCACCTCGCGGCGGGCGAGGCCGCGCTGAGCGCCGTCTATCCCGACGCGCGCAATCCGCGGGCGTATCCCGAGCTGCTCGCCGAGGGCCTGGCACCGCACGTGGTCGACGAGGTGTGGGTGCCGGGACACGAACACACCGATCTCTTCGTCGACGTCGGCACGCACGCCCAGCGCAAGGTCGAGGCGATCCTCTGCCACCGAAGCCAGTTCGCCGCGTCGGCGGACCCGCGCGCGGACCTCGCCTGGGTGACCGACCGTATGCGCACCAACGGGACGGCGGCGGGCTGCGCCCGTGCCGAGGCCTTCAAGCGCATCGTGACCGGGTCCCACGCCGCGCCCGGTCCGCAGGTCGCGCCGCGGCCGTGAGAAGCGGCACCTGTACATCTGGCAACAGGTAAGGAGTCGCCGTTGAAGGCGGTCATCCCTGCGAAGAACTCCTCCTCCAGAGTCCCGGGGAAGAACTTCCGGGCCTTCCACGAGGGCCGGTCCCTGTTCGACATCAAGGTCGGACAGCTCCTGCGCCACCTGCCCCCCGAGGACATCTACGCCAGCAGTGAGGATCCGGCGGTCGCCGAGCACACCGACCGTCTGGGCATCAACTTCCTGCCGCGCGAACCTCATCTGGCTCTGAACGAGACGCCCTACGCCCATGTGGTGAACGAGGTCTGCCGGCAGGTGCCGGGCGACGACGACATCGCCTGGTGCCATGTCACCGACCCCATGTTCGACGACATCGGCGCCTGCCTGAAGACCTGGGAGGACGTCCGCGAGGAGCACGACGCCCTGGTCGTCGTCTATCCCTTCCGGGCCTACCTCCTGGACACCGACCACCGGCCGATGGGATTCGGGTTCGGCCCCTGGCACACCCCGTCCCAGCAGCTCCCGGTCCGCTACGAACTCGGCTTCACCTTCTCCCTGCTCCGCCGGTCCACCGCCGTGACCCTGGGCCCGATCGGCGCGCGCCCGTACTGGTTCCACGCCCGCAACCGCCTGGTCGACATCGACGACGAGGACGACTTCGCGATGGCCCAGGTGATGTACGAGCGCCTCGCCCGGCCCGCCCAGTAACCGCTAGAAGGGGTACCCATGACCGATCTGGCGTCCGTCCTGCAGAACCGGGACGAACTGATCGCCACCATCTCCGCCGGAGCGGCCGAGCGGGAGCGCCACGGCACCGACCCGCACGACCAGGTGGACATGGTCCGCAAGAGCGGCCTGACCACGCTGACGCTGGACGAGTCCCTGGGGGGTCCCGGGGGCGGCGTCGTCGACCTCATGGCGTTCGTGATGGACCTCGCCGAGGCCGATCCGATCGTCGCGCACATCCTGCGCTCCCACTACCTCCAGCCGCAGATGCTCAGACGGCTCCCGCCGGGTCCCGTGCGCGACCGCTGGGCCAAGGAGATCCTCACCGGAAAGGTGTTCGGGAACGCCACCAGCGAGCGGGACGGCGCGCTGGGCACGGCCCAGTACGCGACGACACTGACCCCCTCGGGCAACGGGTGGAAGCTCTCCGGCGCCAAGTACTACAGCACCGGCACGGCCTTCTCCGACTGGGTGATGGTCGTCGCCCACCTCGACGACCGACGGGTCGCGAGGATCAACCTGCCGCTGGACCGGACGGGCATCGAGGTCCAGGACGACTGGGACGGCATCGGCCAGCACCGCACCGGGACCGGGACGACCCGGTTCACCGACGTCACCGTCACCGAGGACGACTTCGTCCAGGTGAGCGACCGGGACCAGCCCCGGATCGCCTCCGACGTCCCGCTGATGCAGCTCTACCTCCAGGCGCTCATCGCCGGCATCCTGCGGTCGGTCGTCACCGACGCACGCGACCTGCTCACCAGCCGTACCCGCACCTTCGACCACGCTCCGGCGCCGGTCCCCGCACAGGACCCGGTGCTGCTCGCCACCATCGGGCAGCTCTCGGCGACCGCCTACACCGTGGAGACGGCGGTACGCGCGGCAGCCGCGGACATCGACGCGGCCTACGACAGCGAACGCCGCGGCGACCCGGACCCCGAGCTGTTCGCCCGGGCCTCCCTGTCGGCGGCCCAGGTCAAGGTGCACGCCGACCAGGTGGGACTCACCGCCGCCGCGGCGATCTTCGACGTCGGGGGCGCCTCGTCGGCCAGCCGGTCCAAGAACCTCGACCGCCACTGGCGCAACATCCGCACCCTCACGCTGCACAACCCCACCTCGTACAAGGCGATCGCCATCGGCGACCTGCTGGTGAACAAGACCCCGCTGCCCGGCAACGGCTACTTCTGACGCGGCGGAGCCGGTCCCGGCGCCGGACGGCGGACCGGACCGGCCCAGATCCCAGGAAGGTGAACAACACAGGTGGAACACCATCTGCTCGCCGCGCCCCCGGCCGCACGTCTGGGCATGGGCTGCTGGGCCGTCGGCGGCCCCTTCTGGTCCGGTGACAAGCCCTTCGGCTGGGGCTCGGTCGACGACGAGGAGTCCGCGGCGGCCATCCGCCGCGCCCTCGACCTGGGCGTGACGTTCTTCGACACCGCGGACGTCTACGGCGCCGGGCACGGCGAACGCGTCCTCGGCAAGGCCCTGGCCGGGCACCGGGACGAGGTGCTGATCGCCACGAAGTGGGGCAACGTCTTCGACGAGACGACCCGTCAGATCGTCGGCCGGGACACCACGCCCGGCTATGTCCGCCGGGCACTCGAGGCGTCGCTGCGCCGGCTCGGCACCGACCACGTCGACCTGTACCAACTGCACATCGGCCAGGTGAGCCCCCGGCAGGCCGAGGACCTCACCGGCGTGCTGGAGGACCTGGTCGCCGAGGGCGGCATCCGCGCCTACGGATGGAGCACCGACGACCCGGCCCTGCCGCCGGCACTGGCCGGGCCCCACTTCGCCGCCGTACAGCACGAGGTGAACGTCCTCAGGGACGCACCGGAGATGCTCGCGCTGACCGGGCGCCGGGGCTGGACGAGCATCTGCCGGGGGCCGCTGGCCATGGGGCTGCTGAGCCCGAAGTACACCGCGGACACGCGCCTGAGCCGCGAGGACGTACGGGGCGACGAGCCCGAATGGCTCGTGTACTTCTCGGACGGCCGTCCCGACCCGCAGTGGCTCCGGCGCCGCGACGCGGTGCGCGAGGTCCTGACCTCCGGCGGACGCACCCTGGTCCAGGGGGCCCTCGCCTGGCTCTGGGCACGGGCGCCGCACTGCCTGCCCGTCCCCGGCTTCCGCACCGCGGCGCAGGTCGAGGAGAATGCCGGGGCGCTGGCGCACGGCGCGCTCACACCCGCGGAACTCCGGGACATCGACCGGATACTCGGCCGCGCGGTCCCCCTCGGCCACGACTCGTCCGTCTGACGCACAGGTCAGTCGAGCGAGCGCATTCACACCGGCACGCCGTCCGGCACCCACGGACGGAATGACCGCGCATACCTGCATAAGGAGTTCACATCAATGGGGGAGCAACTTGTAGCGATCGGCCAGGCGCTCACCGAGCGCACCTGTGCCGACGCCGCAACGGCCCGGCTCATCGAGGCCGAACTGGCACGCCAGGCCACCACCGTCAACCTGATCGCGGCCGCCAACCATCTCAGCCCGGCCGTCAGCGCGGCCATGCACCCGGCGCTGGAATCGATCCACTGCGAGGGATACCCCGGGCGCAGGTACCACGAGGGCCAGGAGGCCGCCGACGGACTGGAACGGCTGGCGACCGAGCGGGCCCGCCGCCTGTTCGGCACCGAGCACGCCAATGTGCAGCCGTACCGGGGCACCATGGCGAACCTCGCCGCGGCCGTCGCGGTACTCGAACCCGGTGACACCCTGCTGGGCCTGGAAACCGCCGCAGGCGGCCACTACACGACCGGTGGCTCGCTGCACCTCATCGGCCGGATGTTCCGCGTCGTCCCCTACGAAGTGGCGGCGGACACCGGTGAACTCGACTACGACGCCATCGAGGCCGCCGCTCGCGAGGAGCGCCCGCGCGCCATCTTCTGCGGCGACACCTCCTACCCGCGGCTGTGGGACTACGCGGCACTGCGCTCCATAGCCGATGCCGTGGGCGCGGTCCTCGTCGCGGACGTCTCACAGTCCGCCGGACTCATCGCCGGTGGCGCGATCCCCAGCCCCGCACCGCACGCCGACATCATGACCGCCGCCACGTACAAGACGCTGCGCGGGCCGCGCGCCGGCCTGATCCTGACGAAGAAGCGTTACGCCAAGGCCGTCGACCGGGCCGTCTACCCGGTCTGCCAGGGCGGTACGAACGTCCGGGTCCTGGCCGGCATCGCCACGGCGCTCGGGGAGGCCCTCACCGACGGGTTCCGCGCCTACTCCCGGCAGGTCGTGGAGAACAGCCGGGTGCTCGCCGGTGAACTGGCCTTCCTGGGCCTGGACCTGGTCACCGGCGGCACGGACAACCACGCCTGCCTGGTCGACGTGAGGCCGCTCGGACTCACCGGCGACGCGGCCGCACGGCTGCTGGCGTCGGCGGGCATTCTCTCCAACGGCAACCAGATCCCCCACGACCCGAACCCGCCGCGCACGCCGAGCGGACTGCGCCTGGGGACGGCGGCCGTCACCTCGCTCGGCATGACCCCCACCGGGATGGCGGAGGTCGCGGAACTCGTCGTGCGGGTGCTGCGGGACGGCCCGCCGGCGGTGGACAAGGTCCGCCTGAGAGCGGCGGAGATCCGCCGGGAACTCCACCGGCCGGACGACGACGCGTGGATGTGCGCCGACACGGAGGACCTGGTCTGATCATGGAACCGAACCTGAGGGAACCGAACCCGACGGCAGCGGAGCTGGTCGTCGAGGACGTCTCCGTCGTCGACGTCGTGGCCGGATCGGTCCGGCACGGACTCGACGTCCGGGTCGACGGCGCCGGGATCATCGCCGCCGTGACGCCCCACGAGCCGTCCGCCGCACCCGAGAGTCCCACGGCCCGCCGCCTCGACGGGCGGGGCAAGTACCTCGTGCCCGGCCTCATCGACTCGCACGTGCACATCGCCTTCAACGGATTCCTCGACGTACGGCCCGACTTCACCCGCACGCTCAAGCAGTTCCTGCTGCACGGCGTGACGAGCGTGGTCGACTTCTTCACGGCCGGCGGCGACTTCCCCGGCTCCTCCGCGGAGACCGTGCGTGACGACGTGAACGCGGGCCGCTTCCTCGGCCCGCGCATGCTCACCTCCTACGGCTGCCTCAACGCCCCGGGCGGCTTCTGCGACTGCTCCGTCGGCGACGCCGCGTCCGCCGTCGTCACGGAGGAGGACGTCGTCCGGGAGATGGACCGCATCACGGCGGTCCGGCCCGACTTCGTCAAGATCGTCTACGACGACGTGTTCGGCACCCTGCCCAACCTGACCAAGGAGATGCTGGGCGAACTCGTCGCGTCGGCACACGCGCGCGGCTTCCGCGCGGCCGTCCACGTCGCCTCCGGGCAGCACGCCGCGGACGCCGTCGAGGTCGGCGCCGACATCATCGGCCACGGCATCGTCGACGACGTACCCGACGGCCTGATACCCCAGCTCGTCGACCGCGGCATCATGGTGATCCCGACGCTGGCCTCCTACGAGTCCCGGTCGCTGGAGCGATGGCGCATCGCGCTGCCCCCGGACTCGCCCCCCGAGGTGGTCGACCGCTACGTCAGGACGCGGCACAGCCTGTACGAGAAGAACGGTCAGCTCCCGCTCTACCGCGAGGCGTTCGAGCAGTCGCTGAAGGTGCTCGGGCAGATGGTGGACAGCGGGGTCACGGTCGTGGCCGGCTCGGACGCGGGCACCTGGTACACCTTCCCCGGCGACTCCCTGCTGCGCGAGCTGGCGCTGTACACGCAGGCCGGTCTCGCCCCCGCGCGAGCCCTGCGCATGGCCACCAGCGACGCCGCGGCGGCGTGGGGCTTCGCCGACGAGCGCGGCACCGTCGAAGTGGGCAAGCAGGCCGACCTCCTGCTGGTCGACGCCGACCCGCTGGCGGACATCGAGGCGCTGCGGAGCAGGTCGGCGGTGGTGCTCGGCGGACAGGTGCTGGATCTCGACGCCCTCGCCGCGGACGTCGTCGGCGGACCTGTGCTGTCGGCACCGGACCTGGGCGACGAGGTGCCGTGCAGCCCGCACCACCTGCGCAGGAAGCCCACGTCGACCGGCTGATCCGGACCAGGACACACAAAGGCGCCGGTGGCCACCGGGGGGGAATCCCTCGTGGCCACCGGCGCCTCTTCGGATCACACGGCGGCGACGAGCCGGTCGAGGGCCTTGCTCAGGCGCTCGGGCGACTGGGCGAAACAGATCCGGAAGTACCCCTCGTAGCCGGGGCCGAAGGCCGTTCCCGGAGCCAGCCCGACGCCGGCCCGGGCCACGAGTTGCTTGGCGTACTCCAGGTCGTCGTCGACCCCGTCGATCCGGAAGAACGAGTAGAACGCCGCCGGCACGTGCGGAACCCGGAACCGGTCGTTGCCCTTGAGCGCGTCCATGACGAGGTCGCGGCCCAGGGCGCAGCGGGCCCGCATCTCCTCGACGAACGGCTCTCCCTCGTGGATCGCTGCGACACCGGCGTGCTGCACGAAGGTCGCGGAGCCGGTGCTGTTGATGGCGCTGAGGTTGCCCACCTGGTGGGCGAGCGCGGCCGGGTGCACCAGCCAGCCTAGGCGCCAGCCCGTCATCGACCACGTCTTGGAGAAGGACTGCACGACGAACAGCGCGTCGTCGTCGTGCGCCACCTCCAGGAACGACGGGGTGGCGACGGAACCGTCGTACACGATGCGGTTGTAGACCTCGTCGGCGATGACCCAGGTGCCCCGCCGCCGGGCGAGGTCGAGCAGGGCGCGCTGCTCGGCCGACGTCAGGGTCCAGCCCGTGGGGTTGCCGGGCGAGGCGACGAACACGGCGCGGGTGCGGTCGTCGCAGGCGTCGTCGACCCTGGAGAGGTCCAGGGACCACCCCTCGGGCGAGGCGTCCAGCCCGACGAAACGGACGGTGGCGCCCATGGACTCCACGGCGATCGGCACGTTCGGCCAGACCGGCGCCACGACCACCACGTTGTCACCGGGCTCGACCAGGCACTGGAGGGCGATCATGATGGACGTCATGCCCGACGACGTCGCGCTGATCCGCTCCGAGTCGAGGTCGAGGCCGTGCGTGCGCTTGTGGTACGCCTGGATCGCCGAGCGCAGCGGGGCGATGCCGCGGCGGTCCGCGTAGAGCGTCTTGCCCGCCTCCATCGCCGACGCGGCGGCCTGCCGCACGACGGCCGGTGTGGGGAGATCCGACTCCCCGAAACAGAGGCTGATCGCGTCCGGGTAGTCGCGGCAGACGCGGTTCACCTCGACGATCCGCTGGGTGCGCATGTGCCGCAGCGCCTCGCGGAAGGCCAGGGTGCTCTGCTGCTGAGCGTGAACCATGAAGGCTTTCTCCTTGGTGACGGACCGTGTGGTGCGAGGGCGGTCGGCGGTGGGGGAGGGGCGGGACGGCGTCACCTGACGCGGGGCAGACGGATCAGCGACCACGGGCTGGGCATCTCTCCCACGGGCACCTCGATCACCGTCGGCCCGTCGGCCCGCCGGAAAGCGTCCTCGATCGCGGCCGCCAGTTCGCCGGGGCCGTCGGCCAGGACCCCGCGCGCGCCGAAGGACTCGGCGAGCGCCACGAAGTCGGGATTGTGCAGGTCGGTCGCCACGGTCATGCCGAGCAGACTCCGCTGGGACCGGGCGATGTTCGCGTAGCAGTTGTCGTTGAACACCACCGCGACCACGGGGATGTCGTGCTGAACGGCGGTGGCCAGTTCCGTCGCCGTGTAGAGGAAGCCGCCGTCACCGGAGACCGACAGCACCGGCCGCCCCGGGTGCGCCACCTGGACCCCGAGGGCGGTGGCGAAGCCGAACCCCAGTCCGCCCTGATAGGTGGCCGGCACATAGGTGGAGGGCCGGTACACCGGGAACGCCACCCGCGCGGTGTAGCCGACCTGCGTCAGCTCGTCCACGAAGAAGCCGTCCCGGGGGAGGGCACCGCGCATCGCCCGGAGGAAATCGACCTGCGGCACCAGCCGGGCGAGATCGGCCTCGACGCCACGCTGGGCCTCCTTCACCTCGGCCAGCCACGCTTCCCGGTCGTCGAGGTCGCCGAGCCCGTCCAGCAGGGCCCGCACCGTCTCGGCCGCGTCGGCGACGAGGGCGACCTCGGGCGGCGCCACCCGCTCGATCTCCTCGGCGTCGAGGTCGACCCGTATCACCTTCACCCGGTCGTCGAGTCCCCATTCGACCTGCGGCCGCATGAAGCGTGTGCCGATGGCGAGGACGACGTCCGCCCGGGGCCACAGCCGGTGCGCGGCCGGGTACGCGATCGAGAGGTCGTGGTCGTCGCTCACGATGCCACGACCGCCCAGCTCGGAGGTGACGGGTGCTCGGAGGCGCTCGGCGAGCCGGGTGATCTCAGCGGGGCAGCCCCGCGCCCCGCTGCCCACGAACACCATCGGCGCCCGGGCGGACTCCAGCAGTTGCAGCGCGGCCTCGACGGCACCCGGATCGGGCGACCGGTCGGACTCCGGATCCGTCCAGGTGTCGGGTGCGGTGACGGGAGCGGACAGCACATCGGCCGGTACCTCGACGGCCACGGGCCGGGGGCGCCCGGTGCGCAGGCGGTGGAAGGCCGCGCCGAGGACGCTGGTCACCGACTCGGGCGTCTCCACCCGGCCCGCCCATCCGGTGACCGCCTTGAGGACCCCGAGCTGGTCCGGGATCTCGTGCGGGACGCCGAAGCCGCGCCCGAGCGCTTTCGTCGGGATCTGACCGGCGAGGCAGAGCATGCGGGCGTCGCCCGAGTAACCCAGGGCGAGGCCGGCGGTCGAATGCAGCACGCCGGGCCCCGAGATGACGGCGTGCACGCCGATCCGCCCGGTCGACCGGGCGTAGCCGTAGGCCATGAAAGCGGCGGCCTGCTCGTGCCGGGCGGGCACGATGCGGATGTCCGTCCTGGCGATGGCGCCCATCAGTGGGTCGATCTGTTCACCGGGAACGGTGAAGACCACCTCCACGCCCTCGGCCACGAGCTGTGCGGCCATGTGTTCCGCGACGGTCGCCGCGGCCGGCGCATGCGCCATGTTCCACCTTCCCTGCGTTCGGTCACGGGGCGTCAGTCGACGGACGGCCCCTGGGCGTTGAGCTTCCTGAGCAGCGCGCCGTCGGCCACCGTCTCCCCCTGGGGCCCCTCGAAGGTGAACCGCAGCCGGGGCAGACAGTCGTCGAGGGCGCGCCACATCTCCTGCGGCGAGCCCGCGGACCCGGCGATCCGGTCCAGGAAGAGCGACCGCATGTCGTCCGGCAGGGCGCTGCCCGGCTTGACGAACTGGCTGTACGTCTCGATGTGCGGGTGCGGCCGCAGCGACCGCGTGCCCTCCACGGCCGTCAGCCGGGTGACGCCGAGCGGCGGCTGGTTGTAGTACTGGAAGTGGATGCCGTCGCGCACGGTCACGTCCAGGTCCGGCGTCACCCCCAGGGCGGCGTCGGCGGCCACCCTGATCATGTCGATGCCGAGGGCCCGCCGGTAGAGCTCGGCGATGTTGCCGCCCAGCCGTCCGTTCACCTCCAGCACACGAGGACCCCGGTCGGTCAGCTTGATCTCCGTGTGGGTGACGCCGTACGCGCACCCCAGGGCGCGCAGCGCCGCCTCGGCCAGCTCCAGGACGTCGCGCAGCAGGGGAGAGGGCAGGACCGCCGGGTGGAACTGGCCGGTCTCCCGGAAGGGGTACGCCAGGGGCAGTTTGCCGGTGACGCCGACATGCCGGACGGAACCGGCCGAGCACACGGACTCCACGGACACGTAGTCGCCGTACGGGGCCGTGTCGCCGCCGGCGAGGTACTCCTCGACAACCAGCCGCGTCTCGTGGCCGGTCCGGTCCCGGTCGAGCAACCGGGCCACCAGGTCACGGCCTTCCGCCTCGTGACGGACGAGGGACGTGTTCCGGCTGCCCTTGCCCCGGCTGGGCTTGACGACCAGGGGGAAGGCGAGGCCCCGGACTGCGGTGTCCCAGTCGGCGGGCGTCTCCACCAGCCGGTGCCGGGCACCGGCCACCCCTGCCTCGTCGAGGAGCCGGCGCTGGACGTCCTTGTCGGTGAGCGCCCGCGCGGTGGGCCGGTCGTGGAACGGCAGGTCCAGTTCCGCGGCCAGCGCCGCCCCCACCTCCACTCCCCAGTCCCCGAACGCGACGAGGCCGGTCACCCCGGCGGCCCTGAGGCCGGCCGCGTCCCCGGCCGGGTCGCCGGTCAGCGCCACGACGGTGCCGGCCGACTCCAGCAACGGGACGCACCGCCGCGCATAGGGGTCGTCGCCCACCAGGAACAGGAGGTCCCCGTACGACTCCAGCGAGGTCACCAGCTCGCCCGCGGTCGCGGCGGCCTGCTCGAAGACGATGGCGAGACTCATTCCCTGCCTCTCGGACGACACGGTGGGGGAGGACGAAGATCAGCCGGCTCGCCGGGTCAGCTTCTCCCTGATGAGGGCGACGACCTCGGGATCACGGAGCGTCGGGCGGGGCAGGTCCACGCCGTGGTCGACCCAGAGGGTCTCGGCTTGCGGCAGCACCGAGAGCCAGTTGCGCTCCGTGTCCTCGCGGTCCTTGACGTCCTGCACGATCAGCACGGGTCCGTCGTAGGGCCGGGGCTCGTACTGGTGCAGGGCCAGGGCGAGCGCCGACCACTGCACCTGGAGGCGCGGCAGGTCCTGCGGACCGAGCCGGTCGTCGTACCAGCCCTCCTTGCGCATCCGGGAGAACACCTCGTCGAGGCTCTCGTCGCCCACGAGGGAGAACTGGGCGGCCAGGGACTCCAGGCGGTACCGGGTGATCTCGTCCAGGCCCCAGCCGTAGCTGACGAACCGTTCCAGCGCTGAGGGCTTCACCATCGCCAGGACGGCCACCTCCTGGCCCCTGGCCCGCAGCCGGCGGGCCAACTCGTAGGCGACCACGGCCCCGTGGCAGTGCCCCGCCAGGTGGTAGGGCCCCTCCGGCTGCTGCTCCAGCAGCTCCACCAGGTAGCGGTCCACCATGTCGGCGACCGTGGTGACCGGCCGGATGTCACCCCGGAACCCGGGCGCCTCGAAGCCGTACACCGGGCGCCCGGCACCCCAGGCACTGGTCGAACTCCACACGAATCCCGCGTCGTTGCCCCAGTGGACGATGAACAGGGGCTCACCGTCGCCCTCGCGCACCAGGGGGAAGAGGCAGCGCGGCGCGTCCGGGGCCCAGGTGCTGCGGTGGGTGCTCCAGAGGTCGTCGGCACTGAGGAAGAGATCCGGTGGGGCCTGCGTGGCGGCGGCCGGCTCCGGCGGGTTCGCGTCCGCCAGGTACCGGGCCAGCGCGGCCGGGGTGGGGTGCCTGAACACGGCCGCGGCCTTCAGGTCGAGACCGTGCCCGCGAAGATCCAGGAGGACCTCCACCACCAGCAGCGAGTCGCCCCCGATCTCGAAGAAGTCGTCCGTCGGCAGCACGTCGGTGTCCAGCAGCCGGCTCCAGACGCCGCAGATGATCTCCTCGGTCTCGCGGACCGTGCGCTGCTCGGGACTCATGAGGTGGTGCCTCCTTTGAGGGGTGCCTGTTCCGCGGCGCCACCGCTCTGCGCGGCGGCCACCGTCCGTGCGATCAGTTGCCGGTGCGCCCGGCGGGCCAGCGGGATCGCCACGAGGCCGCTCGTGACCAGCGCGCCGGCCAGCAGCCACCAGCCCGTCGGGGCGTGCTGGATCACGACGAAGGTGACCAGTCCCGGCCCTACCACGTCCTGGAGGGCCGCGCCCAGCGAGAACGCGCCGAGGTGACCGCCGCGCCCGCCGATCGGCGAGAGCTCGAAGCCGAGGCCCCAGCTCGCCGCCGACTGGACGACCTCGCCCAGCGTGAGCAGGACGGTCGCGGCGATGAGCAGGGCGATCGCCGTCCCGCCGTCGAGGCCCTGGGTGAGGGCGAAGACGGCACAGGACCCCGCGACGACGACGCCCGAGACCGCGAGCGAGGCGGTCGCCCCGGGCACGGACTTCGACCAGCGGCTGAGCGGAACCTGGGTCGTGATGACGAGGACGGTGTTGACGAAGAGCAGGAGGGAGACCACGGAGCCGTGGGTGCCGGTCCGCTGGACCACCCACAGGGGGATCGCGATCTCCAGGATGCTGATGTGCAGCCCGAGGAATCCGGTCACGAACCCCAGGAGCACGAAGTCGGTGCCGGGCCTGGCGGGCGGCACGGCGACGTCCTTGCGGACCTGCTGGTGGGGCACCGGCAGCCGGGCGGTCACCTGGGACACCAGCAGGTAGCACACCGCCACGCCCAGCAGCATGGCCACGAACGGACCGCGGTCGGTGAGCGCGATGACGGGAGCGGCGGCCAGCACGCCCACGGAGACACCGGCGTTGAAGGCGCTGCGGGTCAGCGCCTGCACCCGCACCCGCTGATCCGCTCCCACCACGTCCGCGACCAGCGCCTGCCAGGCGACCTGGCCGCCACGGGTGGCCGCACCCAGCAGCGCGGCGGCCACCAGGAACAGCCAGAAGGACTCGATCGTCGCCAGCGCGGCCACCAGGACGGCCTTGGCGAGTTGCAGCGCCACCGCGGTGCGCCGCGCGCCGATCTCGTCGATGAGCCGGCCCAGCGGCACGGCGGCCAGGAAGCCCATGGCGCCGGCCACGGACAGCGCCAGGCCCACCTGGCCCACCGAGAGCCCCAGCACCCGGGTGAAGTAGATGATGCCCGCCGCCGAGTACATGCCCTGGCCCAGCGCCGTGAGCAACGCGCCCGCGACCAGGGCGTGGTACGGCCGGGCTCTTCGTCCGAGTCGTCGCGCGATGCTCACGGGCGGCCGTTCCGGCCGGCGCCGGCCAGGCCGAGCAGGGCGTTGCGGTCGAGCTTCCCCGACAGGGTCAGGGGCAGGTCGTCAAGGAACGCGAACCGCCGCGGGACCATGTGGGCGGGCAGCCGTGTGGCGAGATGCCGGCGCAGCGCGGCTTCCGCCGGCCGGCCCGGCTCCCCGTCCCGCAGGACGACGCAGGCCAGCAGCGTCGCTCCCTGCGCGGAGTCGTGCGCGATCACCGCGGCGTCCCGCACGGTGGGGTGGTCCCGCAGCGCGGTCTCGATCTCGCCGGGTTCGATACGGAAGCCGCGTACCTTCACCTGCTGGTCGTTGCGCCCGAGGTATTCCAGTTCCCCCGACTCCGTCTCCCGCCCCAGGTCGCCGGTCCGGTAGAACCGCCGTGGTCCGTCGTCCGTGTCCAGGGTGAGGAACCGCTCGGCGGTGAGTTCCGGCCGGTTGAGGTAGCCCTTCGCGACCCCCTCCCCGGCGATGTACATCTCCCCTGCCTCGCCCGCCGGCACCGGCCGCATGTCCCGGTCGCGCAGGCTGATGACGACGTGGGGGAGCGGCCTGCCGACGGGTGCCGTGCCCTTCCCGTCCAGGTCCTGCCCGGTCAGGAACCTGATGGTGGAGTGGACGGTCGTCTCGGTGATGCCGTACATGTTCACCATCACGGGCGGACGCGGCGCCGTGTGCCGTACGAACTCACCGACGAGGTCCAGGTCCAGGCTCTCCCCGCCGAAGACGACGTAGCGCAGCGACAGGTCCGGGGCGGCGGCGCCGGCCATCCGGCACAGTGCCCGGAACGCGGAGGGCACCTGGCTCAGGACGGTGACGCGTTCGCGCTCCAGGAGGTCGAGGAACTCCTCCGGTGCCCGTGCCGTCTCCGCCGGGACACACACCGCGGTGGCACCCGTGAGGAGGGCACCCCACAACTCCCAGACGGAGAAGTCGAAGCAGGCCGAGTGGAACAGCGTCCAGCGGTCTGCCGGCCCGACGTCGAACAGGGGCAGCGTGTGACGCAGGAGGGCCAGCACATTGCCGTGGCTGACCACACAGCCCTTGGGCAGGCCGGTCGACCCGGACGTGTAGATGACATAGGCGGACGCGTCGGCTTCGATCTCCCCGGCGGGCGGCGCGCCGCCGTCGTGTCCCGCACCGGGATCGACCACCCGCAGCGCGCCGAGCCCGCACTGGTCCACGGTCTTCGGGTCTCCGACGACGATCTCCAGAGCACAGTCCCCGACCGCGTGCCGCAGGCGGCTCTCCGGATAGGCCGGGTCCAGCGGTACGTAGGCGCAGCCCGCCTTCAGCACCCCCAGCAGTGCGGCGGGCGTGCTCACGGACCGGTCGATCACGACACCCACCAGCTGCCCGTCGACCGCGCCCCGCGCCCGCAGCCGGGCCGCGATCCGGTCGGAGAGGTCATCGAGCTCGCGATAACCGAGCACGTTCTCTTCGTCCTTCACCGCGATGTCGTCCGGGTGGTGACGGGCCACGACGCGAAATGCGCCGGCGAGTGAAGTGGCCTCGGCCGACCACGTCTCGACCACGGATTGCGCGGCAGACGAGCTTTCCATCGCGAATGCCCTCTCAACGAGCTCATGGCCGCCTGCTGTCGAGCCAGGCGTGTCGATTCTCCGGTGCCGTCTGCCTCGGCCGTGGTTTCTAGCGGCGCGTGGAACCGTGTGCGGAATCGATCGAATACTGCGGTGAACCGTGCGGGGAAAAGTGCTGGAAATTCAGGGTGGCGTACCGGCCCTGGTAATACAGCAGAGGCCGTACGTGCGGCTGGGCGCCGAGGTGACGGACCGCCGCGACCACGATGGTGTGGTCACCGCCGTCGTACTCCGCGTGCAGGGTGCAGTCCAGCCAGGCGACGGCCCCGGTCAGCCGGGGTGCGCCCAGTGGCGTGGTGCTCCATTCGACGCCCGCGAACTTGTCGGTGCCGGACCGGGCCAGCTGCGCGCTGAGCTGCTGTTGGCCCTCGGCGAGAACGCTGACGCAGAAGGTGCCGATCTCACGGATCCGGGGCCAGCTCGTCGAGGTGCGGGCCGGGCTGAAGAGCACCAGCGGCGGGTCGAGCGACAGCGAGGCGAACGACTGGCAGGTCAGCCCCTTCGGGCCGTCGGGTCCGAGCGCGGAGACGACGACCACACCGGTACAGAAATGCCCCAGGACTCCGCGGAACAGCGCGGTGTCGGCAACGGCAGCCTCGGGATGCGTGTCCAAGGAGGCGGTTACGCGGCGGGCTCGCCGGCCCGGGCGACCCGCCCGGTGGAGCGCCAGAAGGCCCAGCCGCACAGGAACTCGATGGGCAGTCCGTGCGCGCCCAGGACCGAACACACGTGGGTCCGGTGGTCGTTGCCGTGCTGGATCGCCTCCAGCAGGATCAGTGGCCGGGCGCCGGGCACGGCGGGCCAGGGATCGCGGGCCGGCAGCGTCACGTCGAGGGACTCGCGCTGTGCGAGCACTTTGCGCCAGCGTTCGGACTGACCGCCCCAGACGGAGTGCAGTTGCTCCAGGGTGAAGTCCTCGTCCTCGGTCACCGGGACCTCGGCCCGCTCACCCGTCAGACGCTGGAGAAGACGCTGATCCTCCGCGATGATGTGCGTGATCGTCGGGACGATTGCGCCGTAGGTTCCCGGAGTGGATAACTCCAGTTGTTCCGGCGTGAGTGTCTGGCAGTGCTCGATGAGTGTTCGGGTCGCCCATAGGTGATGCTCGAAAATGATCTCAAGGTCGTCCACGGCAGGCATGTTAGGGAACCACTTACGACCGGGGCAACCGTTTCTCTTGTTCCGTGTGTCGTCAACTGGTCGGAACGCAGGACGATTTCGGCCACTTTCTTGGAAAGACGTTCTCGCAGGTTTCAGGTTGGAGATGTCATGTTGCGTCGTGTTTTGCTGTTCGCCGCACGCCAGGACCGTGTGCACACGGCATTGCGGGCACTGCCCGCGTCCAGAGCCGTGGTCGACCGGTTCGTCGCCGGGGAGACGCCGGCCGAGGCGGTCGCCGGAGGCTCGGCACTCGTCGCCGAGCGGCTGTGCGTCACGTACAACTCCCTGGGCGAGTACGAGACAGACCCGGCCCGGACGCTCCGGACACGGGACGCCTTCGTCGCGTTCGCCGGCCGTCTGGCGGACGCGGGTCTCGGCAGCGAGGTGAGCGAACTCTCCGTCAAGCTCTCGGCGTTGGGGCAGCTGAACGGCCCCGGCGGCCCCGCGCGGGCCCTCGACCACGCACGGGTCGTCTGCGCCGCCGCGAAGAAGGCCGGGGTGCTGGTCACCCTCGACATGGAGGACCACACCACCACGGACTCCACCCTGGAGATCGCACGGGAACTGCGCCGGGACTTCCCGCTGACCGGCGTGGCGGTCCAGGCCGCACTACGGCGCACGCCCGCCGACTGCGCGGACCTCCAGCGCGCGGGCGCTCGCGTACGCCTGGTCAAGGGCGCCTACCGGGAACCGGCGTCGGTGGCGTTCCAGCGGCGCGCCGACGTCGACCGGGCCTTCGTCCGCTGCCTGCGCACCCTCTTCGCGGGGGACGCCCGGCCACTGGTCGCCACCCACGATCCGCGGCTGATCGGCATCACCACGGAACTCGCCCGGCGTCACGGGCGTCGACCGGGGCAGTTCGAGCACCAGATGCTCTACGGCGTGCGGGGCGGCGAACAGCGCCGCCTGGCGGCGGCGGGCCACCGGGTGCGGGTCTACCTGCCGTTCGGGCCGGAGTGGTACGGCTACTTCACCCGGCGCCTCGCCGAGCGCCCCGCCAACACCCTGTTCTTCCTGAGGGCGCTGGCACGGCCGAGCTGAGCATCGCGTACGAACCCGTTCACCGCAGTGCCGACGGGCACTGCGGTGAACGGGTTCCGCGGGGCAGGCGGGACTTCGCGGACACTCCCTAAGGGGTGGTCAGCCCTCCGACCAGTTCGTCCAGCCGGCCGGCGAGCTGGTCCGAGACGCGGGTGAGCGGCAGCCGGCACTCGGCGGAGCGGATCAGCCCGAGACGCCACAGGCAGTACTTCAGCGGCATCGGGTTCGACTCGCTGAACAGGGCTGGGATCATGGGGCTGATGCCCCGCCAGGACGCCCGCGCCTTCTCCAGGCGCTCGTCGGCGAGCGCCTCCATGATCTCGACGAACGTGGTCGTCGCCAGGTGGGCCGAGGCCAGGATGCCGCCGGCGGCGCCGTTTACGACACTGGTGAAGTAGAGCGGATCCTCGCCGGTCAGCACGGCGAGGTCGTCCGGGGCGCGGTGCAGCAGATCGAGGCTCTGCAGGACGTTCCCCGTGGCGTCCTTGATGGCCCGGATGTTGGGCACGGTGGCGGCCAGTCCGAGGAGCGCGTCGTTCGACAGGTTGACGCCGGTCCGGTAGGGGACGTTGTAGGCGATCACCGTCCGCTCGGTCTCAGCGGCCACGGCCCGGAAGTGCTCTACCAGCCCGTCGGGGGACGGCCGGTTGTAGTACGGCGTGACGACCAGGTAGCCGGCCAAGTCCATGGACTCGTACGAGGCGACGCCCCGCGCCACGTGCTTGGTGGAGTTACCGCCGACACCGACGTAGACGGGCAAGTCACCGGCCACGGCGTCGAGGGCCGCGGCGACGAGCGACCTCTGCTCGTCCGGCTCGATCGTCGGGCTCTCGCCCGTCGTGCCGAGCAGGACGAATCCGGCGATCCCGAGGCCCTTGTAGTGCTCGACCAGCCGCCGCAGCGACTCCATGTCGACGGCGCCGTCGTGAAACGGCGTCACGAGCGGGAGATACACGCCCTCCAACTTGTTCACCCGTCAGCCTCCATCATGTGTGTCCGGGCAGAGAGGTCGGTCAACGACCTCGATCGGTCCGGCCGTTGAGGCGCCGAGCGTACCGAACCGGAGGTGCCCCGAAGGGGCGTGCAACATCCCATTCGGCGGGGATCGTGCCTCCTTGTTCCGGCGGCCTATCCGTGTCGGACACAAATATGATCCCGGACCCGCCTGGCCGAGCGCGAGGGCCGGAACAAGACTTGCTGCGCCGCTCCTTGCAAGCCGTCGTGCGTCTCGCGGCAGAAGAGCGTCCGCACGCCATCACCAGGAGATGATCTTGGGCTCGAACGTCCTGTTGCTGCATGTCATGAAGAACGTCCTGCCGGACCGGATCCGCACCGCCGAGGAGATCGGCCACCTCACGGTGATCACCGAGCCGGGGCACGTACAGCAGTACGGCCCCGATGTGGACGTCCACACCGTCCCGAGCGTGCAGAACCTCGAGGTGATGCGGGCGAAGGTGCTCGAGATCCTGCGTGAGCGCCGCATCGACCGCATCTTCGCCCCGTTCGAGCTCGGCCAGTCGGCGGCGGGCTACCTCCGCTCGTACTTCGGGCTGCCCGGCACCGGCCTGGACGTGGCCAACAACTTCTCCAACAAGTACGTGATGAAGCAGCGCTTCGCGGCCGGAGGGCTGCCCGTCACCGGCTTCCGGCTGGTGGCCGGTCTCCACCAGGTCCCGGAGGCCGCCGCCCACCTGGGCTGGCCCCTGGTGATCAAACCGATGATCGGCGGCGGTTCCATCAACGTGAGCGTCATCCACGGACCGGAGCACTTCGAGGAGTTCTGCCGGACGCCGGCCGCGGAGCGCGTCAGGGCCCTGCCCGTGCCCCTGCTCGCCGAGCGGTTCGTGGAGATGAGCGCGGAGTACCACTTCGACGCCATCGTCGAGAACGGACAGGTCCTCTTCTCCGTCGGGTCCCGCTACACATCCCCCGTCCTCACCCGGGACGGTTTCCTCGGCTCGTGCATCCTGCCGCCCGACGACCCCACACGGCAGCGCATGACGGAGATGCACGCGCAGGCGGTGAGCAGCCTCGGGCTGGATTCCGGCGTGACGCACATGGAGTTCTTCGAGACGTCCGACGGCCTGATCGCGGGGGAGATCGCCTGCCGGCCCGCGGGCGGCCTGTTCCCCGAGTCCATCCGCATGCACACCGGCGCCGACCTGTGGCGCGCGTGCCTCGAGCTGGCCCTGGGCCTCAGCCCGAAGCTGGAGCTCAAGGACGAGGAGGGCGTGCTGGCCCACTGCCATCTCCCCATCTCCCCCGGACGGATCGTCGAGCAGACGACGGAGGAGGAGCTGGCCGCGCTGCCGTCCGTCGTCCGGGTCGACATGCTCCGCAGGAAGGGCGACGTCGTCCCGGCCCACCTGAACTCCGCCTCCGCCAGCGCCGTCGTCTACGTCCGGGCCGACCGCCCGGAGGAGGCCGAGGCGGCGATCCGGCGGGTCGTGGAGGAATACCGGATCGACATCGTGCCCGAGGAGGTCTGACCGGTCAGGAGCCCCGGCCCGCGCCGGGGACCTCCCACATGTCCACACAGTCCGTTCCGCCCGAATTTGATGGCTCGCGGCACTTTCTCCTGCCTTCCTGATTAGGTCCTGCCGCTTGATGATCGCTCGTCGGCCTCCACTCCCGCCGCGGGCGATGGCAGCATCGCCGTGGGAAGCGACGCCACCAGCAGAACTTCCCACGGATAGTCATCGCGGCCGTAAACCTTGCGGTTCGCGTTCGGCCCTCTCCCCGCTTCGAAAGTGTCCATGCCGTACAGCCAAACCCGTGCGCATCGTCAGGCGGACCACACTCAACGCACCGGACTTCGACTGGAGCCGTTCCCCGGGGTCTTCTACAACACGCGAGACTCCCGCACGGCATCCGCGTTCATCGCCTCCTCCACCGAGGCGGGGACGGCCGCCCGGCGCGCGACCGACGTCCTCGCCGGCCTCCCCCCGCACCACGTCCTGCGCCTCGTCCTGCCCCCGCCGGAGGCCCGTGATCCCGGCGAGTCCGGGCGCCTGCTCCGGGCGTGGCTCTCCCGCGGGGTCCTGCGGGCCGACACCCGACCGGCGTTCTACGCCTACGAACAGCGGGACCCGTCGGGAGCGACGCTGCGCGGCGTCATCGGCGCACTGCGCGGCGGCCCGCACGCGTACAGCGGGGTGGCCCCGCACGAGGACGTCTCGGCGCACGTCGTCGACCGCCTCGTCACGACGCTGGCCGGGCTCCGGGCCGATGTCGAACCCCTGATGCTCTGGTACCGGGGCACCGGAACCATGGCTGCGACCATCGCGGCCGCCGCCGAGCGCCCCGCCCTGCTCGAAGCGGTCACCGGCCACGGCACCCTGCACCGGCTGTGGGCGGTCACCGACGAACGGGAGATCGCCGCCGTCCAGGACGAACTGGCCGCGGGCCAGGCCGTGATAGCCGACGGACACCACCGCTTCTCGGCCCACACCCGGCTTCGCGAGCGGCCGCCGGCACACGCCCGGCCCGCCGGATTCTGGGACCACAGCCTGGCGCTCCTCGTCGACATGGAACAGCATCCGATGACGCCGCGTGCCTTCCACCACGTGATCCGCGGCCTGCCACTGGACGCCGCCCTGCGACGGCTGGGCCCGGCCCATCCGCACGAGGTCTGCGAGGGCACCCTGTCCTCCGCCCTCGCACGGCTGGCCGCCCGCCATGACGACCGGGTCGCGCTGCTGAGCGACGGCGAACGCCACTGCCTCACCCACCTCCGTCCGGAGCCTGGCGGAGCCGGCCTCACCGACGCCGAGCTGGCGGCCCGTCACTTCCTGCCCCGGCTCCGCTCAGGCAGCACGGTGGACTCCGAGCCCCTCGGCTCCGCCGAGGACGCCGTGGCCGAGGCGGCCCGCGGGGGCGGATGCGCCGTGCTGCTCAACCCACCCGGCGCAGCGGACATCCACCGCGTCGCCCTCGCCGGGCGCCGCCTGCCCAGGAAATCGACCTACTTCCCGCTCAAGCCGCCGCTCGGCCTCGTCATGCGCGTGCACACCCGGCCCGAGTCCCGACCGCTGAAGGAGAAAACCATGTCTCATCCCTCGCCCGACCTGACCGCCAAGCACGATGCCGTCCACGTCGTCGTGGCGCCTCCCCGCACCGCGTCGACGGCCTTCGCCCGGGTCCTGTGGAACAACCCCGCCGTCGGGTACTACGCCCACGAACCCTTCGAGGCCGCCTACTTCGACGGACACGGCCCCGAACACGCCTGGGAATCGGTGCGCAACGCCGTCGACCTCTCGGCGGTCGTCGGCGCCAAGAGCGGAAACTCCCTGCTGATCAAGGAGATCGCCTTCCAGGCGGGCGACCGCATCGGCGAACTGCTCGCCGTGGCGACCTCCGTGCCCGTCTTCCTGATCCGCGACCCGCGGCTGACCATAAGCTCCCGCCGCGAGGTGAAGCGCAGGGCCGGAAGCACGCTGGAGTTCCCCCTGGCCGAGACCGGCTGGCAGGCCCTCGAAAGCCACATCGCGCACTGCCGGGACAACGGCATCGACTACGTCCTCGTCGACGCCTACGACTTCCGCTCCAGGCCGGACTCCGTCATGAGCCAGGTCAGCGCCCGCCTGGGCCTCGACTTCGACCCCGCCCAGCTCACCTGGGAACCGCGCCCGGACCTGACGCTGAGCAACCACCGCACCTCGGGCGTCGACCACTTCTTCACCCGTGTCCTCAACAGCAAGGGCATCGAACCGCCCGTGGAGACGGTGCCCGAGCTGACGGAGTTCCCCGAGGACGGCGGCCTTCGCGCACACGTCAGCTGGGCCCTCGACCTGTACCAGCAGCTGCGCCAGGACCCCAAGCGGATCGTCCCCCAGTCCTGACTCCCCGTCTCACCGTCCGAGGTGCGGCACGCACATGAGTCATCCCCACGATGTTTCCCCGAGAGTCACAGGCGGTTGAGCGCAGCATGCCCACGATTCAGTCTCCGGACGAGCTGATCATCGACGACCTCTACGTGAATCTGGAGCCGATCCTTCGCAGGCAACTGCTGCTCAAGTGCGAGGGATTCAACTTTGCCGGTTCCGTCAAGCTCAAGGCCGCTACGTCCATGGTGGACGCCGCGGAGCGCGAGGGCAGGCTCAGATCCGGGTCCGTACTCGTGGAGTCCTCCTCGGGGAATCTGGGAGTCGCCCTCGCGATGGTGGCCGCCAGCCGGGGCTACCAGTTCGTCTGCATCACCGACCCCAGGTCGAACGCCACCACCAGGTCCCTGATCGAGGCCTTAGGCGCGCGGGTCGTCCTCATCACCAAGCCCGACGCCACGGGCGGCTACCTCGGATCCCGCATCAGCTACGTCCAGGAACTCTGCCGGAACAACCCCGAGTTCGTCTGGCTCAACCAGTACGCCAGCCAGTACAACTGGCGCGCGCACTACGAACTCACGGCCCCCGCCATCGACAAGCAGCACCCCTGCCTCGACTACCTCTTCGTCGGCGCGGGCACCACGGGCACCCTGATGGGCTGCGCCCGCTACTTCAAGGAACGCAGGCCCGAGGTACGCATCGTGGCGGTCGACAGCGTCGGCTCGGTCACCTTCGGCAGCACACCGGCGCCGCGCTACATCCCGGGTCTCGGCACCAGCAGGCGGCCGGACATCCTCGACGAGGGCCTGGTGGACGAGGTCCTGCTCGTCGACGAGGCCGACACCGTCGTCACCTGCCGCGAACTGGCCCGCCACGGCTACCTGTTCGGCGGCTCCACGGGAACGGTGGTCAGCGCCGCACGCAACCGCCTCCCCGAGGGAGGGGACGCCATCGCGGTGGCCATCGCCCCCGACCTCGCCGACCGGTACGTCGACACCCTCTACAACGACGCCTGGGTGATCGAGACCTACGGCCCGCTCGCCGGCCTGCACACCGAAGCCTCCCCGGAACTTCCCCTCTAGGCCTCCTGCCGGCGCTTCCGCACGGCAGCCGACACCTGACCCCCACGACGGAGAGACCCAGTGAACGTGTCCACCCAGCCCCTCGGCCTGCCCACCACGACGCCCCCGGCCGCACCGCACCACCACCCCGGTGCCACCGTCTGGCTGACGGGCCTGCCGAGCGCGGGCAAGACGACCATCGCCTCGGCCGCCGCCGGGATCCTGCGCTCCCGGGGCCTGCGCGTGGAAGTGCTCGACGGCGACGAGATCCGCACCTTCCTGTCGGCCGGCCTCGGCTTCAGCCGCGAGGACCGGCACACCAACGTGCAGCGCATCGGCTACGTCGCCGATCTGCTCGCCCGCAACGGCGTCATCGTCCTCGTCCCGGTGATCGCGCCGTACACCGACAGCCGCGAGACGGTCCGCAGCCGCCACGAGGCGACCGGCACCCCCTACCTGGAGATCCACGTGGCGACTCCGGTGGAGGTGTGCAGCGAGCGGGACGTGAAGGGTCTGTACGCCAAGCAGGCCGCGGGTGAGCTGAAGGGGCTCACCGGGGTCGACGACCCGTACGAGCCGCCGGTCGCCCCCGATCTGCGGCTCGACACCCAGTCGCTGACCGTGGAGAAGTCGGTGACGGCGGTCATCGACCTCCTCGCCGAGAGGGGACTCGTCTGATGGCCACCACGGTGGCGCCCGTCGGAACCCGCGACACCCTGCACCGGATCCCCCACCTCGATGCTCTTGAGTCGGAGGCGGTGCACATCTTCCGTGAGGTGGCGGGTGAGTTCGAGCGGCCGGTGATCCTGTTCTCCGGTGGCAAGGACTCGATCGTCATGCTGCATCTGGCGCTGAAGGCGTTCCGGCCGGCGTCGGTGCCGTTCTCGCTGCTGCATGTGGACACCGGGCACAACTTCCCCGAGGTCCTGGACTACCGGGACCGTACGGTCGAGAGGCACGGGCTGCGGCTGTATGTGGCGTCGGTGCAGGACTACATCGACCGGGGTGTGCTCAAGGAGCGCCCGGACGGCACCCGCAACCCGCTGCAGACGCTGCCGCTGACGGAGAAGATCCAGGCGGAGAAGTTCGACGCGGTCTTCGGCGGGGGGCGCCGGGATGAGGAGAAGGCCCGGGCCAAGGAGCGGGTGTTCTCGCTGCGGGACGAGTTCTCGCAGTGGGATCCGCGCCGGCAGCGTCCGGAGCTGTGGAACCTCTACAACGGCCGGCATGCCCCGGGTGAGCACGTCCGGGTCTTCCCGTTGTCGAACTGGACCGAGCTGGACGTGTGGCAGTACATCGCCCGTGAGGGCATCGAGCTGCCGGAGATCTACTACGCGCACGAGCGTGAGGTGTTCCGGCGCAGTGGGATGTGGCTGACGGCCGGTGAGTGGGGCGGGCCGAAGGACGGCGAGGTGGTGGAGAAGCGTCTGGTGCGCTACCGGACCGTGGGTGACATGTCCTGCACCGGCGCGGTCGATTCGGAGGCGGACACGATCGAGAAGGTGATCGTGGAGATCGCCGCCTCCCGGCTCACCGAACGCGGCGCCACCCGCGCCGACGACAAGATGTCCGAGGCCGCGATGGAAGACCGCAAGCGCGAGGGGTACTTCTAGAGATGAGCACGATCACCACCGAGGAGCTTGCGGAGACCACGCTGCTGCGGTTCGCCACCGCCGGTTCCGTCGACGACGGTAAGTCCACCCTGGTCGGGCGGCTCCTGCACGATTCGAAGTCGGTCCTGACCGACCAGCTGGAGGCTGTCGAGCGGGTCTCCGCGAGCCGTGGCCAGGAGGCCCCGGACCTGGCGTTGCTGACCGACGGTCTGCGCGCGGAGCGGGAGCAGGGCATCACCATCGACGTGGCCTACCGCTATTTCGCCACGCCCCGGCGCCGGTTCATTCTCGCCGACACCCCCGGCCATGTGCAGTACACCCGCAACATGGTCACCGGTGCCTCGACGGCCGAGCTGACGGTGATCCTGGTCGACGCCCGCAACGGCGTGGTGGAGCAGACCCGCCGGCACGCGGCGATCGCCGCCCTGCTGCGGGTGCCGCACGTGGTCCTGGCGGTGAACAAGATGGACCTGGTGGGCTATGAGGAGTCGGTGTTCGCGGCGATCGCCGAGGAGTTCACCGCGTACGCCACCGAGCTGGGTGTCCCCGAGGTCACCGCGATCCCGATCTCCGCGCTGGTCGGGGACAACGTGGTGGAGGCGTCGGCGAACATGGACTGGTACGGCGGGCCGACCGTGCTGGAGCACCTGGAGACGGTGCCGGTCGCGCACGACCTGAGTCACTGCCACGCCCGGCTGCCGGTGCAGTACGTGATCCGGCCGCAGAGCGCCGACCACCCCGACTACCGGGGTTACGCCGGGCAGATCGCGGCCGGTTCCTTCCGCGTCGGCGAGCAGGTCACCGTGCTGCCCTCGGGCCGTTCCACGAAGATCACGGGTATCGATCTGCTGGGTGAGCCGGTGGAGGTGGCCTGGACGACGCAGTCGGTGACCCTCCTGCTCCAGGACGACATCGACATCTCGCGTGGCGACCTGATCGTGCCCAGCAAGGACGCGCCGCCGACCACGCAGGACATCGAGGCGACCGTCTGCCATGTCGCCGACGCGCCCCTGACGGTGGGCCACCGGGTGCTGCTCAAGCACGGCACCCGCACGGTCAAGGCGATCGTGAAGGACATCCCCTCCCGCCTGACCCTGGATGATCTGTCCCTGCACCCGCATCCGGGACAGCTCGTCGCCAACGACATCGGCCGGGTGAAGATCCGTACCGCCGAGGCGTTGCCGGTGGACTCCTACGCCGCCTCGCGCCGCACCGGCTCGTTCATCCTGATCGATCCCAACGACGGCACCACGCTGACCGCGGGCATGGTCGGCGAGTCCTTCGCCTCCCCCGAGCCGGTCAAGGACGAGACCGATGAGGGATGGCATTTCTGACCGTGTACGCATCTGAATGTTCCTGGACATCTGTCAGAACCGCGCTGCGCCGATCCTTTGCTGTGCTGGCCGCGCTGCCCCTGCTCACGCTGGCCGCCTGCGGTTACGGCTCCCAAGCTAAGAGCGACGGGGCGGTGAAAATCCCGGCCGGGGCGAAGAAGATCGACGGTCTGGACAGCGTCAAGATCGGTTACTTCGGCAATCTGACCCACGCAACCGCGCTGGTGGGCATGCGGAAGGGTTTCCTTCAGCAGGCGTTGGGGGCCACGCGAGTGCAGCCGGCGGTCTTCAACGCCGGTCCGTCGGAGATCGAGGCGCTGAACTCCGGCTCCATCGACATCGGCTGGATCGGTCCGTCTCCGGCGATCAACGGCTATGTCAAGTCCGGTGGCAAGAACCTGCGGATCATCGGTGGTTCGGCGTCCGGTGGTGTGAAGCTGGTGGTCAACCCGGACAAGATCACGTCGTTGAAGGACGTCAAGGGCAAGCGGATCGCGACTCCGCAGCTGGGCAACACCCAGGACGTGGCGTTCCTCAACTGGGCCGCCGACCAGGGCTGGAAGATCGACCCGCAGAGCGGCAAGGGCGACGTCACCGTCGTGCGCAGTGACAACAAGGTCACCCCCGACGCCTACAAGTCCGGCTCCATCGACGGGGCGTGGGTGCCGGAGCCGACCGCCTCGAAGCTGGTCGCCGAGGGCGGCAAGGTCCTGCTGGACGAGGCGTCGCTGTGGCCGGACAAGAAGTTCGTGATCACGAACATCATCGTGCGCCAGGAGTTCTTGAAGGAACACCCCAAGGTCGTCGAGGCGGTGCTGAAGGGCTCGGTCGAGACCAACAAGTGGATCAACGCCCACCCGGACGCGGCGAAGACGGCCGCCAACGAGCAGCTGGCCGCGGACTCCGGCAAGGCGCTGCCGGCAAATGTGCTGGATCCGGCGTGGAAGTCGATCCAGTTCACCGACGACCCGCTGGCCGCCACCCTCAACACCGAGGCCGCGCACGCCGTGAAGGCCGGACTGCTGCAAAAGCCCGACCTGAAGGGCATCTACGACCTCGCGCCGCTGAACAAGGTCCTCAAGGCAGAGGGTGAGCCCACGGTCGACGACGCCGGTCTCGGCGCGAAGTAAGCCCGCATCCCCAAGCCGCCATTGTGAACAGTTCCCAGGAGGTGACGACCATGGCCACGACCCTCGCCAAGGCCGCCGACGACACCGGGACGGCCACCCACGCCGCCCGGATCGAGCACGTCTCGAAGTCGTTCGCGGGCCCCGCCGGGCAGCAGCTCGTCCTGGACGACATCACCCTCGATGTCGCCCCCGGCGAGTTCGTCACCCTCCTGGGGGCCTCGGGCTGCGGCAAATCCACCCTGCTCAACCTCGTGGCCGGCCTGGACGGGCCCTCCGCCGGCACCATCAGCACCGACGGCCGCCCGGCCCTGATGTTCCAGGAACACGCCCTTTTCCCCTGGCTGACCGCCGGCAAGAACATCGAACTCGCCCTGAAACTCAGCGGCGTGCCCAAGGCCGAGCGCCGCGAGCGGGCCGAGCAGCTGCTGGAACTGGTCCGGCTCAAGGGCGCGCACGGCAAGCGGGTGCACGAGCTGTCCGGCGGAATGCGCCAGCGCGTGGCGCTGGCCCGCGCGCTGGCCCAGGACAGCAAGCTGCTGCTGATGGACGAACCCTTCGCCGCCCTCGACGCCATCACCCGCGATGTACTGCACGACGAGCTGACCCGTATCTGGCGCGAGACACAGGTGTCGGTCCTGTTCGTCACCCACAACGTGCGCGAAGCGGTCCGCCTGGCCCAGCGGGTGGTGCTGCTGTCCTCCCGCCCGGGCCGCATCGCCCGCCAGTGGAGCGTGGACATCCCGCAACCGCGCCGCATCGAGGACACCGCCGTGGCGGAGCTGTCCGTCGAGATCACCGAACAACTGCGTGGGGAGATCCGCCGTCATGGCCAGCACTGACACCACGATCGCCGACAAGGACGGCAACGACCTCGCCGGTCTCGAAGCCGGCCTCGACGCCCTGGAAACCGTCCAGACCAGCCGCAAACCCTTCCGGCAGACCCTCACCGAGAAAATCCTGCCGCCCGTCCTCGCCGTCGCCCTGGTCCTGGCGCTCTGGCAGGCCCTGGTCTCCTTCAAGGTCGTCGACGACCCCACCAAACTCCCCGCACCCTCAGCCGTATGGGACGTCGTCCACACCGCCTGGCTCCAGGGCGAACTGCTCGACTACATCTGGACCAGCGTCTCGCGCGGCCTGCTCGGCTTCTGCTTCGCCCTGCTCATCGGCACCCCCCTCGGCCTGCTCGTGGCCCGCGTGAAGTTCATCCGCGCCGCCATCGGCCCCATCCTGTCCGGCCTGCAGTCCCTGCCCTCGGTCGCCTGGGTCCCCCCGGCCGTCATCTGGCTCGGCCTGAACAACTCCATGATGTACGCCGTCATCCTCCTCGGCGCCGTCCCCTCCATCGCCAACGGCCTCGTCTCCGGCGTCGACCAGGTACCCCCACTGTTCCTGCGCGCGGGCCGCACCCTCGGCGCCACCGGCCTGAAGGGCACCTGGCACATCGTCCTCCCCGCCGCCCTGCCCGGCTACGTCGCCGGCCTCAAACAGGGCTGGGCCTTCTCCTGGCGCTCCCTGATGGCCGCCGAGATCATCGCCTCCTTCCCCGACCTCGGCGTCGGCCTCGGACAACTCCTCGAAAACGGCCGCAACGCCAGCGACATGGCCATGGTCTTCGAAGCCATCCTCCTCATCCTCATCGTCGGCATCGCCATCGACCTCCTCATCTTCAGCCCCCTGGAGCGGTGGGTGCTGCGCAGCCGCGGCCTGCTGGTGCGGAGATGAGAAGCCGCAGCGACAGAACCCCGAACGTCCCTTAAGGAGAACCGTGTTCACATTCGAAGTCGTCGCCGGTGAGGCAGTGCGACAGCAGTTGGACCAGCACCGCGACGAGGTCGTGGACATCGTCGAGCGCACTTACCGGGACCACCAGGCCGGCGAGACCATCAACCCGGACAGCTACTTCCTGCGCTTCCCCGAGAAGCCGGACTCGCGCATCATCGCGCTCCCCGCGCTGCTGCGGGCCGATGTGCAGCTCGCCGGCATCAAGTGGATAGCCAGCTTCCCCAAGAACGTGGCCGCCGGCCGGCCCAGGGCCTCCGCCGTCCTGATCCTCAACGACTACGAGACCGGCTATCCCATCGCCTGTCTGGAAGCCGCCAACATCAGCTCCGCGCGCACCGCCGCATCCGCCGCCGTGGCGGCCCGGGCCCTGCGCCCCGAGGGGCTCGCCGGCGGCCGGGTCGCGGTCGTGGGCGGTGGGGTCATCGCCCGCAACATCTGCGAGTACCTCCACGTCGTCGGCTGCCGGCCGGACACCTACCTGGTGCACGACATCCACGAGCCCTCGGGCAAGTTGCTGGCCGAGCACCTGAACGAGCGGGGCCGGACCGCCCGGTTCACACCGGACCTGGACGAGGCCCTGGACGCGGACGTCGTGGTGTTCGCGACCACGGCCCTGGAACCGTACGTCACCCGGTCCTTCCGCCCGGGCCAACTGGTGCTGAACGTCTCGCTGCGCGATCTGGCCCCCGAGGTGGTCCTGGGCGCGCACAACATCCTCGACGACGTGGACCACTGCCTGAAGGCCAACACCTCGCCGCACCTGGCGGAACAGCTCGTGGGCAACCGGGACTTCGTCGACGGCACCCTGGCCGACGTCCTGAACGGCGACGTCACCGTGGACGGGAGCAAGCCGGTGATCTTCTCACCCTTCGGGCTCGGCGTGCTCGACCTCGCCGTCGGGGCCTATGCGCTCGACAAGGCGCGGGCAGCGGGGCAGACCACGGCAATCCCCGGTTTCTTCGGCGAGACCAGCCGGTGGTGAACCAGATGTCCGCCTCCACAGAGAGCCGCCGCCCCGGCCCGAGCATCGCTGTCGTCGGCATGGGATCGCGCGGGCTGGGCGTCCTGGAACGGCTCGTCAGCATGTGCCTGGCGGAGCCCTTCGACCTCACCGTGCACCTGGTGGACCCGCGGCCACCGGGCCCCGGCTTCCACCGGGCCGACCAGCCGGACTACCTGCTGCTGAACACCGTCTGCTCGCAGCTGACGGCGTTCGCCGACGCCGCCATGGTGACGGGCCCGGCAGGCATCCCGGGGCCCAGCCTGTACGACTGGTGCCTCGAACGCGACCTGCGCGTCCAGGACGACGGCTACACCGTCCGCCCCGGCGTGGGCCGTGCCGTCCGGCCCAACGACTTCCTGCCGCGCAGGCTGCTGAGCGACTATCTGGCCTGGGCCGCCGAACGGATCGTCGGCGCCGCTCCCGAACGGCTCCGCGTCGTACGGCACCAGGCGTCGGCCACCGGCCTGGTGCAGCTGGGCGACCGTGAGCAGGTGCTTCTGGACGACGGGACCTCCGTCGTCGTGGACGCGGCGTTCCTCACGGTCGGGCACCACACCCTGCACCAGCCGCAGCGTCAGGAGACCGACCCGGCGACCATCACGTGCCCCTACCCGCTGCCCGACGCGGTCGAGGCGGTGCGCCCCGGGGAACGCGTCGTGGTGCTCGGCATGGGCCTGACCGCCATGGACGTGATCGCGAGCCTCACCCTCGGGCGCGGGGGGCGGCATGTGACCGGCGAGAACGGCGAGACACGGTACCTGCCCAGCGGCCGGGAACCGCGGATCGTCCTGGCCTCCCGCAACGGCCTGCCCTATCGCAGCCGGCCCGTCCTCAACCCCGGGCGGATCAAGTGCGAGCCGCTCGTCCTGACGCCCACGCGCGTCCGGGAACTGCGCGAGGGTAGACCGGGCGGGCGGCTGAACTTCGCCGAGGACATCGTGCCGCTGGTCGAGGCGGAGATCGACCTCACCTACTACCGGGCCTGCCTCGCCCGGCACACCGGTGACGCGGACGCGGCCCGGCGGGAGTTCGCGGACCTGGTGCGGACCCAGGGTGCCGAGCCGCTGCTCGCGCGGGCACGCGAACGTTTCGGGCCGTCACCGGTGAGCGGTCTGCTCTCCGTTGCCGCCGGGCCGTCCTCCTGGGAGACGTACCAGGACTACACCGACTGGTTCGTCGCCAGGGTCGCCGACGACCTCGCCGAGGCGCGGGCGGGCCTGGGCGTCAGCCCCGTCAAGGAGGCGCTGGAGGTCCTGCGGGACCACCGGGACGTCCTGCGCGCCGTGGTGGATCCGCCGGGCCTCGACGACGAGTCGATGGGCGACTTCTTCTCGGACTTCGTCTCCCTGGTCAACCGCACGGTCATCGGCCCCCAACTGGACCGCTCGGCCGAGCTGCTGGCGCTGATCGAGGCGGGTGTCGTACGTCCCGCACCCGGCGCGCACAGCCTGCTGCGCCGCTCCACGGACGGCGCCGTGTGGACGCTGGAGTCCACGACTCTGGCCGCGGCCCACCGGCTGGAGGCGGACCGGGTCGTCCTGGCCCATGTGCAGGAACCGGCGGCGGACGAGGCCGAGGGTTCACTGCTCGGCGGACTGGCCAAGGCGGGCCGGCTGCGCACCCTGCGGCACCGCAGCGCGAGCACGACCGGTCTGGACGTGACCCGGGAAGGCCGGGCCGTGGACGCCGCGGGCGCCGTGCAGGAGCGGATCTTCCTGTTGGGGCCGCACACGGAGGGGTCGAGCTACTACAACCACTACGTGCCGTCGCCCGGAGCGCCGAGCCGGGCCCTGCGGGATGCCGAACTGGCCCTGCGCGCCGCCCTGTCGACCGTCGTGCCATCCTGACAGACCGGCTTCGGCGGCGGGGCCGGCCCCGGCCTCGCACCACCTCGCACGATCCCTCGCTGGAGCAACGCATGCTGAACGCAGCACTCGGACGCCTGAGGCGCATGAACGAGCTGTCGCCGACCTTCAGGCTCCTCCTGGCGGCCTCGTTCCTGATCCCGCTGGCCGGTTTCATGGTCATGCCGTTCATGTCCTTCTTCCTGCACGACCGGATGAAGATGGACCTGGAGGTCGTCGGCCTCGTCATCGCCGTGGCGTCGTTCGTGCAGATGTCCGGTGGCGTGGTCGGCGGGTACGTCGCCGACAGGTTCGGGCTCCGGCGCACCATGGTGGTGGCCCTGGTGATCCGCACGATCAGCTTCGCGCTGTTCGTGGTGTCCATCAGGGCCCCCGCCCTGTCGATCCCGGCGCTGCTGCTGTCGGCGGTCGGCGTGGCGCTGTACCTCCCGGCCAACAAGGCCTACGTGGTCCGGGACTGCGACGCGGACCGCCGGCCCCTCTTCCTGTCCCTCAACAACGCGGCGCTCAACAGCGGGATGGCGCTCGGCCCGCTCATCTCCGGCCTCTTCATCATGCGCGCGCCGATGGCGGTGTTCGCGGTGGCCTCGGGCATCTTCGCCGCCGTCACGCTGCTGCACGTCAAGGCGCTGCCCCCGGACGCCGAGATCCGGCGGCCCGAGCCGCGAAAAGAACGCGGCGGCGCGGTGCGGTTGTTGCTCATCCCGCCGGTCATCACCGCGGCCCTCGGCTTCTACGCGTACATGTTCTTCCAGAACTACCTGAGCCTGTACGTGGTGGCGCACTACTCGTCCACCGTCTTCAGCGTCCTGCTGCTGATCAACGGGCTGCTCGTGGTCGCGCTCCAGCCCGTGCTGGCGAAACGCATCAACGGACTCGGCTTTCCCCTCGCCACGGCCCTGTCCTTCGCGCTCTTCGCCTGCGGCCTGCTGCTGATCGGGTGGGCCGGACTCCTCGCCGTCGTCGTCGGCGTCGTGCTGATCAGCCTGGGGGAGGTGGTGCTCTTCCTCAAGAGCGAGCTGGAGGCGCTGCGTTACTCGCCCGACAGCCCGGGAGTGGTCTTCGGCAACCAGCGCCTGGCCACCGGCATCGGTGCGTTCGCGAGCGCGTGGGCCGGCGGCTGGTTCTACCAGCGGGCCACGGACTCGCCCGACGGCGACAGCCGCTTCTGGATCTACTGCGCCGTCCAGGCGGCCATCGGCGGGTTGCTCGCCCTGGCCGTCTCCCTGCTGTCCCGCCGGAACGCCGCGCCCGCCGACGAAGAGACCGCCGACGAAGAGTCCGCCGGCCCCGGCCGGGACGCCGACCGGACCAGCTCCGCCGACCGGACCACCTCCGACGAACAGAACGCCAGCCTGGGCTGACCCGCCGAGGGGAACGCCCCCGGGCACCGGCCGCCGCTCACCGTTCCAGCAGCATGCGCTGGAGTTCCCTGGCCGCCCGGGGCGGCGCCACGTCGCTGCGGTGGGCCAGGGCGATCGTGCGGTGCAGACCGGGCCGGGCCAGCGGCGTGACGCGCAGGCCGCGGCCCGATCTCGCCGCCACCATGCGCGGCACGACGGCCACCCCCAGCCCCGCCCGCACGAACCCCAGCACCGCGTCCATCTCCCCGCCCTCCACCGCGAAGTCCGGCTCGAACCCCTCCGCGCGGCACGCGGCCACGGTCAGTTCGCGCAGGTCGTAGCCGTGCCGGAACATCACCAGGCGCTCGCCCTCCAGGTCGGCGATGCGTACGGTGCGCCGGCCCCGGCCGGGTCTCGGCGCGTCCGGTGAGGAGACCACGACCAGGTCCTCGCGCAGCAGCTCCACCGTCGTCAGCGCCGGGGACGGCGTCGGCAGGGGCAGCACCACCAGGGCGAGGTCCAGCGCGCCGCGTGCCAGCTCCCGCACCAGGTCGTGCGAACCGCCCTCCTCGATCAGCAGCCGGATGCCCGGGTAGCGGTCGTGGAAGGCGCGCAGCACGTCCGGCAGCAGGCCCGTGCACAGGCTGGGCGTGGCACCGAGCCGCACCCGTCCCCGCCGCAGCTGCACCAGCTCCAGCACCTCGTGCCGGGCCGTGTCCGCGTCGGCCAGGATGCGCCGGGCCAGGGGCAGGAGGGCCTCGCCGGCGTCCGTGAGCGTGATGTTGCCCCGCGCCCGCAGGAACAGGTCCGCGCCCAGCTCCCGCTCCAGCGCCTTGATCTGCTGCGACAGTGACGGCTGCGCGACATGGACCAGATCCGCGGCCCGGGTGAAGTGCCGGGTCTCGGCGACGGCCACGAAGTACTGGAGCTGGTGGAACTGCATACTCGTACGATAGCCCCGGCCTATGGAATCAAGCCGCACCATGTCTTGGACCGATCGGCTCCGTGTCCGTAGCGTGCTGTGACATGGCTCTGGCAACGCGGACGGACCGACGGCCGTCCATGGCACGCACCGTGTGGGACTCCACCCTCGGCAAGAAGACCGTGATGGCGGTCAGCGGGCTGATCATGCTGCTGTACCTGGTCGTCCACATGATCGGGAACCTGAAGATCTTCTTCGGGGCCGGCGAGTTCGACCACTACGCCCACTGGCTGCGCACCGTCGGCGAGCCGTTCATGCACTACGAGTGGACGCTGTGGCTGGTCCGGATCGTGCTGGTGGCCGCCGTCGTCGCCCACGCCGTCTCCGCGTACCAGCTCAGCCGCCGCGACATCAGGGCACGGCCCGGCAAGTACGTGCACAAGAGGCCGCGCGCGAGCTACGCGACGCGGACCATGCGGTGGGGCGGGATCATCCTCGGGCTGTTCATCGTCTGGCACATCCTGGACCTCACGACCGGCACCGTGCACCCCGGCTTCCGGCCCGGCCACCCGTACCAGAACGTCGTGGACACCTTCTCCACCTGGTACGGCAACGTCATCTACATCGTCGCGATGCTCGCGCTCGGCCTGCACGTCCGGCACGGCTTCTGGAGCGCCGCCCAGACCCTCGGCGCCGGCAGCCGCACCCGCGACCGTGCCCTGAAGACCGTCGCCGACGTCCTCGCGCTGCTGCTCACGGCCGGTTTCATCGCCGTACCCGTGGGCGTCATGACCGGAGTGGTGAGCTGACATGACCTACACCGACTACGCGACCGGCGAACCGGTCGTCGACACCAAGGCCCCGAAGGGCCCCGTCCACGAGCGCTGGGACAAGCGCCGCTTCGAGGCCAAGCTGGTCAACCCCGCCAACCGGCGCAAGCACACCGTCATCGTCGTGGGCACCGGCCTCGCCGGCGGCTCCGCCGGGGCCACCCTCGCCGAACAGGGCTACCACGTCGTCCAGTTCTGCTACCAGGACTCCCCGCGCCGCGCCCACTCCATCGCCGCGCAGGGCGGCATCAACGCCGCGAAGAACTACCGCAACGACGGCGACTCCATCCACCGGCTGTTCTACGACACCGTCAAGGGCGGCGACTTCCGGGCCCGCGAGTCCAACGTCCACCGCCTCGCGCAGATCTCCGTCGAGATCATCGACCAGTGCGTGGCGCAGGGCGTGCCGTTCGCCCGCGAGTACGGCGGCCTGCTCGACACCCGTTCCTTCGGCGGCGTCCAGGTGTCGCGGACCTTCTACGCCCGTGGCCAGACGGGACAGCAGCTGCTGCTCGGCGCCTACCAGGCCCTCAGCCGGCAGATCGCCGCGGGGAACATCGAGATGCACCCGCGTACGGAGATGCTCGACCTGATCGTCGTCGGCGGGCGGGCGCGCGGGATCGTCGCCCGGGACCTCGTCACCGGCAAGATCGACACGTACTTCGCGGACGCGGTGGTACTGGCGAGCGGCGGCTACGGCAACGTCTTCTACCTGTCGACGAACGCCATGAACTCCAACGCGACCGCGATCTGGCGGGCGCACCGGCGCGGCGCCTGGTTCGCCAACCCCTGCTTCACCCAGATCCACCCCACCTGCATCCCGCGCACCGGCGACCACCAGTCCAAGCTGACGCTGATGAGCGAGTCGCTGCGCAACGACGGCCGCATCTGGGTGCCGAAGGCCAGGGGCGACGACCGCCCGCCGAACGAGATCCCCGAGGACGAGCGCGACTACTACCTGGAGCGCATCTACCCGTCCTTCGGCAACCTGGTGCCCCGTGACATCGCCTCCCGCGCCGCGAAGAACGTCTGCGACGAGGGCAGGGGCGTCGGCCCCGGCGGCCAGGGCGTCTACCTCGACTTCGCCGACGCCATCAAGCGCATGGGCCGGGGGGCCGTCGAGGCCAAGTACGGCAACCTCTTCGACATGTACCAGCGGATCACCGACGAGGATCCGTACCAGGTGCCCATGCGGATCTACCCCGCCGTGCACTACACGATGGGCGGCCTGTGGGTCGACTACGACCTCCAGACCACCGTCCCCGGCCTGTTCGCGATCGGCGAGGCCAACTTCTCCGACCACGGGGCCAACCGGCTCGGCGCCTCCGCGCTGATGCAGGGACTGGCCGACGGCTACTTCGTGCTCCCGGCGACCATCAACGACTACCTCGCCCGCAACCCGCACACGGACCAGGTCGACACCGGCCATCCGGTCGTCCAGGAGGTGCTGGCCGAGACCGAGGACCGGCTCAACCTGCTGCTGTCCGTCGACGGCGACCGCACACCCGACTCCTTCCACCGCGAGGTCGGCGAACTCATGTGGGAGTTCTGCGGCATGGCCCGCACCGACTCGGGACTGCGCAAGGCGCTGGAGCGCATCCCGCAGATCCGTGAGGAGTTCTGGCGGCGCATCAAGGTCCCCGGCACCGGCGAGGAGTTCAACCAGTCGCTGGAGAAGGCCAACCGCATCGTCGACTACCTGGAACTGGCCGAGCTGATGTGTCTCGACGCGCTGCACCGCAGCGAGTCCTGCGGCGGCCACTTCCGCGAGGAGTCCCAGACACCCGACGGCGAGGCCGCCCGGAAGGACGACGAGTTCGCGTACGCGGCCGCCTGGGAGTTCAACGGCACCGGCGAGGCTCCGACCCTGCACAAGGAAGACCTGGTCTTCGAGTACGTCCACCCCACCCAGCGGAGCTACGCATGAAGCTCACCCTGCGCGTCTGGCGGCAGAAGAACGCCGACGCCGAAGGCGCCATGTCCACGTACGAGGTGGACGGGATCTCCTCCGACATGTCCTTCCTGGAGATGCTCGACACCCTCAACGAGGAGCTCATCCTCAAGGGCGAGGAGCCGGTCGCCTTCGACCACGACTGCCGCGAGGGCATCTGCGGTGCGTGCTCGCTCGTCATCAACGGCGATGCGCACGGGCCCGAGCGGACGACCACGTGCCAGCTGCACATGAGGTCGTTCAAGGACGGCGACACGATCGACATCGAGCCGTGGCGGGCGTCCGCGTTCCCGGTGATCAAGGATCTGGTCGTCGACCGTTCGGCCTTCGACCGGATCATCCAGGCCGGCGGGTACATCACCGCGCCGACGGGTGCGGCTCCCGAAGCACATGCCACACCGGTGCCGAAGCCGGACGCCGACTTCGCCTTCGAACACGCCGAGTGCATCGGCTGCGGTGCGTGTGTCGCCGCGTGCCCGAACGGCGCCGCGATGCTGTTCACGTCCGCCAAGATCAACCATCTGAACGTGCTGCCGCAAGGGGCGCCCGAGCGCGAGACGCGGGTGCTGGACATGGTGGCGCAGATGGACGAGGAGGGCTTCGGCGGGTGCACCCTCACGGGAGAGTGCGCCACGGCGTGCCCCAAGGGCATTCCGCTCATGTCCATCACCGGCATGAACAAGGAGTGGCTGCGGGCCACGCGGAAGGTGAGCAAGCGGTAGGTCCGGGCAGGTAGAAGCGTTCGCCGTGTGGTGCGGACGGGCGGGGCCGGTTGGTGCTCACCGGCCCCGTCTCGCCTTTCCGCGCTCCTGGCATTCAACATCCCGGCATCCGCGCTCCTGGCACTGGTCACGCGAAGGTCAGGCGGCATGGGCACAACAGTGGCGGCGGCACCGCTCGCCGCCCCCGGCCCGTGACCAGGAGAGAGCCATGACCGGCGTACTGACCGTCGACCGCCCCGCGCAGCCCACGGCCCCCACCCGCTACACCGTCGCCCTCGCCCGGAACGAGGAGGACGTGCGTGCCGCGCAGCGGCTGCGGCACGACGTCTTCGCCGGGGAGCTGGGCGCCCTGCTGGCCGGCTCGCAACCGGGGCTGGACGTCGACCCGTTCGACGCGTACTGCGACCACCTGCTCGTCCGCGAGGAGACGACCGGCCAGGTCGTCGGCACCTACCGGCTGCTGCCGCCCGAGCGCGCGGCGGTCGCCGGGCGGCTGTACTCCGAGAGCGAGTTCGACCTGAGCTCCCTCGCCGGAATCCGGCCCGAGCTCGTCGAGGTCGGCCGCTCCTGCGTGCACCCCGACCACCGCGACGGCGCGGTCATCAGCCTCATCTGGGCCGGGATCGCCCGCTACATGGTCGACCGGGGCCATGAGTGGCTCGCCGGCTGCTGCTCCGTCCCGCTCGCCGACGGCGGCACCCTCGCCGCCGCCACCTGGGACCGGGTCAGCGCCAAGCACCTGTCGCCGCAGGAGTACCGCGTCCAGCCGCTGCTGCCGTGGGTCCCGGGTCCCGCACCCGCCACCCGCGTCGAACTGCCCGCCCTGCTGCGCGGCTACCTGCGCCTCGGCGCCTGGGTGTGCGGCGAGCCGGCCCACGACCCGGACTTCGGCGTCGCCGACCTGTACGTGCTGCTGCCGATGAGCCGGGTCAACCCGCGCTACCTGCGGCACTTCCTGTCCCTCGTCCCCGCCTGATGAGTGCCTGGCTGCCCACCGCGCCCTGCACGCCGCAGGCCTGTGTGGAGGCGCCGGCGGTGGTGCCGGCGCGGGCCGTGCCGCGTGCCGTGCTGCGGCTCACCGGGGTCGTGCTGCTCCTGCTCGCGGGGATCGCGCTCTCGCCGCTCGGTGCTCGGATACCGGCGTCCCTGATCCGGCGGTGGTGCCGGTGGATCGTGCGGGCCGCGGGGGTCCGGGTCCGCGTCAACGGCGCCGCCGCCCCCACCGGCGGACTGCTGCTGGTCGCCAACCACATCTCCTGGCTGGACATCCCGCTGCTCGCCGTCGTACGCCCCGCCCGGATGCTGGCCAAGACCGAGGTACGGCGGTGGCCCGTCGCCGGGCCGCTCGCCGCCCGCGGCGGCACCCTGTTCATCGACCGGGACCGGCTGCGGGCCCTCCCGGACACCGTCGCCCGTATCGCCCGGGCCCTGCGCGAGGGCGCCGCCGTCGCGGCCTTCCCCGAGGGCAGCACCTGGTGCGGCCGGGCCCAGGGCCCCTTCCGCCGGGCCGTCTTCCAGGCCGCCCTGGACGCCGGGGTGCCGGTCCAGCCGGTCCGGATCGGCTACCGGCTCACCGGCGGAACCGGCACCACCGCCGCCGCGTTCGTCGGTGACGACACCCTGCTCGCCTCCCTGTGGCGGGTCGCGACGACCCGCGGCCTGGTCGCCGAGGTCGAGGTCCGCGCCCCCATCCCACCGGGCAGCAGCCCCGACCGCCGTGCTCTGGCGGGCGCCGCCCAGCCACCGGAGACGACGGCGCCGTCGTGGACGCACGCGGTGCTCGTGGCGTAGGACCTGCGCCGACCGTGCGGTGGCGCCCGTCCCGCCCGTGAGGGTGGCTCCGGCTGCGCGGCACGTCCCGGGGCCGGGGACAGGGCCGTGCGGCCGCAGGCGCGGCCCGGTCGCTGAACGGGTGCCGCCGCGCGGGGCCGGCGGGCCGCGGCCACCGGGATCGCCGATCAGCGGCAGCCGCTCGCCGCGGCCGGCCGCCGACAGCGACGGCGGCTCGCCGTGCGCATGCCCCGAGTACCGGCCGACGTACGACGCAGGATGTTCCTGCCCGCACCGGACGCGCCTCACCGGCCCCCGGGCAGCGTGCGCGCCAGATACGGCGCCGTTCGGCTCTCCGCCGAGCGCGCCACGTCCGCCGGTGGCCCCGCCGCCACGATCCGGCCGCCCGCGTCGCCGCCGCCCGGGCCGAGATCGATGACCCAGTCCGACCCCGCGACGACGGACATGTCGTGCTCGACGACGATCACGGTGTGCCCGGCGTCGACGAGGCCGTGCAGCTGGCGCATCAGGACGTCAACGTCGGCCGGGTGGAGGCCGGTCGTCGGCTCGTCGAGGAGGTAGAGCGTGGGGCCGCGCCTGCCGCGCTGGAGTTCGCTCGCCAGTTTGATGCGCTGGGCCTCGCCGCCGGACAACTCGGTCGCGGGCTGACCGAGGCGGAGGTAGCCCAGTCCCACGTCGAGCAGGGTGCCGAGGCTGCGGGCCACGGGCGGGGTGTCGGAGAAGAACTCGGCCGCGCTCTCCACCGTCAGATCCAGCACCTGCGCGATGTTCCGCCCCCGGTACGTCACCTCCAGCGTCTCCGGGTTGTACCGGGCCCCGCCGCAGTCCGGGCAGGGCGCGTACGTGCTCGGCAGGAACAGCAGCTCCACGCTGACGAACCCCTCGCCCTGGCAGGTCTCGCAGCGCCCGCCCGCCACGTTGAAGGAGAACCGGCCGACGCCGAAGCCCCGCTCGAGCGCCCCGTCGGTAGCCGCGAACACCTTGCGCACGACGTCGAAGAGGCCGGTGTACGTCGAGAGGTTCGAGCGCGGGGTGCGTCCGATCGGCTTCTGGTCGACCGAGACCAGCCGGCCCACCCCGGCCGTCTCCTCGGTGATCTCGCCGATGAGCGTGGACTTGCCGGAGCCGGACACTCCGGTGACCGCGGTGAACGCGCCGAGCGGGAACTCGGCGGACACATCGCGCAGGTTGTGCCGGGTGACCGGCCCGGTCCTCAGCCACCCGCTCGGTTCGCGGACCACGCGCGCCGGGGCGGGGCAGCGGTCGAACAGGTAGCGAGCCGTCGCCGACTCCTCGACGGCCGCCAGCTCGGCGACCGGGCCGCTGTGCAGCACGCGCCCGCCGTGCTCGCCCGCGTGCGGACCCACGTCCACCAGCCAGTCGGCACCGCGTACGACATCGAGGTGGTGCTCCACCACGAACACCGAGTTCCCGGCCGCCTTCAGCCGCTCCAGCACGACGAGCAGGGCCTCGGTGTCCGCCGGGTGCAGCCCGGCCGACGGCTCGTCGAGGACGTAGACGACACCGAACAGGCCGGAGCGCAGCTGGGTGGCGAGGCGCAGGCGTTGCAGCTCGCCCGCGGACAGGGTGGGGGTGGGCCGGTCCAGGCTGAGGTAGCCGAGACCGAGTTCGACGACCGGCGCGACCCGCGAGGTGAGGTCGTCGGTGAGGACCCGGGCGGTCTGTGACGTCGCGTCGAGCGCGGCGGCCAGCTCCACCAGCGGCAGCGCCGCCAGCTCGGCGATGGTCCGGCCGCCGAACGTCACCGCCAGTGCCTCGGGCCGCAGCCGGCTGCCACCGCACGCCGGGCAGGGCGCGCTGGTGAGGAACCGCTCGGCCTTCGCCCGCAGGGTCGGGCTCTTGGAGTCCGAGAAGGTCTTCAGCACGTACCGCCGGGCGCTCATGTACGTGCCCTGGTACGGGCGCTGGATCCGGTCCGCGTCCCGCACCGGGTGCACGGTGACCACCGGCTGCTCGTCCGTGAACAGGATCCACTCACGCTCGCCGGCGGGCAGCTCCCGCCACGGCCGGTCCACGTCGTACCCGAGCGCGTCGAGGACGTCCCGCAGGTTCTTGCCCTGCCAGGCGCCCGGCCACGCGGCGATCGCGCCCTCGCGGATCGACAGCGACGGGTCGGGGACCAGCAACTCCTCGCTCGTACGGTGCACCCGGCCGAGCCCGTGGCACTCCGGGCAGGCGCCGGCCGCCGTGTTGGGCGAGAAGGCGTCCGAGTCGAGGCGCCCGGCGCCGGGCGGGTAGGTGCCGGCCCGGGAGAAGAGCATGCGCAGCGAGTTCGAGAGGTTGGTGACGGTGCCGACCGAGGAGCGTGAGGTCGGAGCCGCGCGGCGCTGCTGGAGCGAGACGGCGGGCGGCAGACCGGTGATCTCCCCGACCTTCGGCGCGCCCACCTGGTGGATCAGCCGGCGCGCGTACGGCGCGACCGACTCGAAGTAGCGTCGCTGCGCCTCCGCGTAGATCGTGCCGAACGCCAGCGACGACTTGCCCGAGCCGGACACGCCGGTGAACACGGCCAGCACGTCCCGGGGGATGTCGACGTCGACGCCCTTGAGGTTGTGCTCGCGGGCGCCGCGGACACGGACGTACGGGTCGTGGGGGCCGTGGCAGTCGTGCATGGGCAACGACTCTAACCGGAGGCGATCGCGGCCAGCCGCCGGTAGGAGTCCAGCAGGGCCTCGCGGTCGTACGTGCTGGTGGTGACGAGGACCTCCTGCGCTCCCGTCTCCTTCAGCACCGTCTCCAGCTCGTGCGCGACCTGCTCCTCGGTGCCGGCGATGTGGCCGGTGAGGCCGGACTCGTAGAAGCCGCGCTCCTTGGCGGTCATCGTGAGCGCATCCACGCTCTCCGCGGGCGGCAGGGGCGGGAAGGTGCCGCGGGTGCGGGAGTACGCCATGGACCAGGCCTCCGGGATCAGCAGCCGCCGGGCCTCCTCGGGGGTGGCGGCCACGGCGATCGTGCCCGAGACGACGACGTAGGGCTCGCTCGCCCAGGCCGAGGGGCGGAAACCGTCGCGGTAGTGGTCGATGCCGCGCCGCATCCTGTCCCGGTTCCGGAGGTCGCCGATCACCATGGGCAGGCCGAGGCGGGCCGCGATGCCGGCCCCCTCGCCCATGGCCAGGACGAACGGCGGCACGGCCAGCCCCTCGGCGGGGCGGGCGTGCACCCCGGTCGGGGAGGTGCCCCGGAACCAGCCGAGCAGCTCCCGCAGCTGGGCCTCGAAGTCCTCGGCGTCCTCCTTGTCACGGCCCAGGGCCCTGCGCACCCCGTCCGTGAAGCCGACGGACCGTCCCAGCCCCATGTCGATCCGCCCGGGGAACAGCGACTCCAGCACCCCGAACTGCTCGGCCACGACCAGCGGCCGGTGGTTGGGCAGCATCACCCCGCCGGTGCCGACCCGGATCGTCCGTGTCGCGGCGGCGACGGCCGCCGCCAGCACGGTCGGCGCGGAACCGGCGACCCCGGGTACGCCGTGATGCTCCGAGACCCACAGCCGGTGGTACCCGAGCCCCTCCAGCTCCCCGGCCAGCCGCACGGTGTCACGCAGCGCCTCGGGATGCGTGTGCCCCTCGCGAGTGCGGGAGCGGTCGAGGACGGAGAACCTGGTCGTCGCGATCACGGAGCTCATACAGGGTTCAACACCGGCGGGCCCACAGGATTCCTCCGGCCCGTGCACACCTCGTCCTCACGGAGCGATGTTGTGGTTGAGGCGGAACAGGTTGCCCGGGTCGTGACGCCGCTTCAGCTCCGTCAGTCGGGCGTGGTTCCCGCGGTAGTTGACGGGCACCCGGTGCTCGTCGTCGCTGTCCTGGAAGTTGACGTAAGCGCCCTCCAGGGAGTGCGGTTCGAGCGCCCCGTGGAAGGCGCGCACCCAGCCCTTCTGCGCCTCGCAGTCCTCACGCGTCGTCAGGGTCGCGCTGAGCGCGATCGAGAAGTCGGCGTCCCGATAGGAGAAGGCGGTGTCCTGTGGCCCGACCCGGTGGCAGGCGCCGTCGAGGGGGAAGCCGATCGTCACGCTCTGCAGGGAGGGTGTCGTGGCGCCGTGCTCGACGAACGCGTCGACGGCGCCGTCCGGCAGGCCCTTGAGGAAGGCGCCCTTCCAGTAGTGGAAGAGTCCCGGGGGCACCAGGGCGTCGAACAGGGTGTTGATCAGCGGGTAGGGCATGCGCGCCACGTGCCGGCCCAGTACCGGCCCCAGCCCGGCGACACGGGCGCGGACCTCGTCGTCCTGGGCCTCCGGCCCGGTCCAGCAGGTGATCACGCCGCAGAGGGGCCGACCGTGCCAGTGTTCGGGCAGGAACGGCACCGGCGGTCCGAGCCCGACGACGAGCACCGCGCCGAGCCGCTCGTCGCCCTCGGCGACGAGCTCGCGGTACCGGCGGATCACCTCGCCGTCGAGCGGGTAGAACGTCGGCCCGCCGAGGACGTCCGCCACCGGGTGCAGACGGTAGGCGAACGAGGTGACGACGCCGAAGTTCCCGCCGCCTCCGCGCACCGCCCACAGCAGGTCGGCGTCGTGCTCCTCGGTGCAGGTCAGGAAGGACCCGTCGGCCGTCACCAGGTCCACCGCGACCAGGTTGTCGCAGGCCAGACCGCAGCGCCGGGCCAGGTAGCCCATCCCGCCGCCCGTCGTCAGGCCGCCCACTCCCGTCGTGGAGACCATCCCGCCGGTGGTGGCCAGGCCGAAGGCATGCGTGGCGTGGTCGACGTCCGCCCAGGTGGCGCCGCCCCCGACCCAGGCCGTGCGCCCCCCGGGGTCGACGCGGACGCCGCGCATCCGCCCCAGGTCGAGGACGACACCGTCGTCGCAGGTGCCGTAGCCGGGGACGCTGTGACTGCCGCCGCGCACCGCGAGCGGCAGCCCCTGGTCGCGGGCGAAGTCCACCGTGGCGATGACGTCACCGGCGTCGACGGCCCTGACGACGATCGCCGGGTGCTTGTCGTGCAGGGCGTTGTAGACCCTGCGGGCCTCGTCGTAGTCCGGTTCGCCGGGCCGGACGATGTCACCGCGCAGGGCGCCGCGCAGCCGCTCCAGCAGCCGCTCGTCCAGGGCTGGTGTGGAGGTGGTCATGACCGCCACCCGCCTTCCGTTCGCCGCTTCGGGTACAGCACCTGTCTACGCCTGCGGCCGGGGCGGTTCATCGCCGGAACGGCCCATCTCCGGGGACTCGGCATGGGCCGAACAGCCCATCAGGCGGCCAGCCCGTGCCGGTACGCGTACGCCGTCGCCGCGGCCCGCGAGGACACGCCGAGCTTCGCGAAGATGTTGTTGAGGTGCCGGGCGACGGTGTGCTCGCTGATCACCAGTTCGGCGGCGACGGCCCGGTTCGTCCGCCCCGCCGCGACCAGCCGCAGCACCTCGATCTCACGCTCGGTGAGCCCGCCCGCATCCCGTCGGCGCGCGCTGGCCAGCAGGGCCGCGGCCCGGCGGGCGTCCGGTACGGCACCCAGCCGCTGGAAGGTCTGCCGCGCGGCCCGCAACTCCATCCGGGCCCCTTCCTCGTCCCCGCATGCGCCGTCCACGGCGGCCAGGGTCATCCGCACCTGGGCCGCCTCGTAAGGGACGTCGAGCCCGAGCCAGAGCGCAAGGGCGCGGCGCAGCAGGGGCAGCGCGCGGTCCGGGTCACGCTCCGCGAGCGCCACCGCGCCGTCCGCCGCGGCGGCGCTGGCGTGCAGCGGCGTCGTCGCCGAACCGCACCGCCGCTGCCACTCCCGGGCAAGCGCACCGAGGTCCCCGGCCGCCGTACGGGCCTCCTCCAGCCGGCCGAGCGCGAGGGCGATCTCCACCTGGGCCGCGAGCAGCCTGCACCGTCCGAGGCTGCCGGCCCAAGGGGCCCCCTCGTGACCGGCGAGGGCCGGACGCAGCATCGACGCCGCGGCCCGCGCCCTGCCCTGGACCAGCCGCAGCAGGGCGAGGCCGGGCTGCGGATCGCGGCCGAGTTCGTGCGCCCGCGCGTACGCTTCCTCGGCAGCCGCGAGCTCACCGCGGTGCCGCTGGATCTCCCCGGTCACGTAGAAGGCCTCCGCGGCGATCCGCCGCTCGTACGGCAGCAGCTCCTCGCAGGTCCGTACGGCCTCGGCCACCGCCTCCGGCCAGTTGCCGCGCAGCTCCAGTACCTCCACGCGGTGCACCCGGCACAGCCCGCGGTAGTTGTTCTCCGCCGGCATGGACGCGCACCACCGCATGGCCGCGTCGGTCCACTCGGCGGCGCGTTCGAGGTCGGCACAGGCCATGCACTGCTGGAGCCCCAGGCAGTAGACCCACCCGGTGAAGAAGCTGCTGAGTTCGCCCGCCGTGGCCGAGCACATCGCCTCGTCGAGGAGGTCGAGCCCCTCGGCGACCCGGCCCTCGGCCACCAGGACCCCGGCCTGCGCCTGCACTCCCATGGCGGTCAGGTCCGGGCTGCCGCAGCGCCGGGCGAGGTGCGTCATCCGGCGGGCGGCGGTCATCGCCTCGCCGAACGCGCCGCGCTGCCGCGCCTCCTCCGCGTCCATCCAGGCGAGGTAGCACTGCTCGGCGCACTCCGGCTCGCCGCCGAGGTGCCGGCGGGCCCGGCGCAGCCAGCCGGCGGCCACGGCCGTGTGCCCGGCCAGCTGGTGCTCGTAGAAGAGCATCCAGGCGCAGTATCCGGCCCGCCGGGCGTCGCCCCGTGCCGTGTAGCCGGAGTAGGCCCGCATCCGTGCGGTGATCGACTCCTCCACCCGGCTGGTCCACCAGGCGGCATCGGCGAGCGCGGCACAGTCGTCCGGGGCGAGACGGCCGGCGTCCAGGCCGCGCAGGAGGCGGTACGCCTCGGCCCACGCCTCCCGGGCCACGGCGTCTCGTGCCTGCCGCAGCGCGGTCTCCGTCACGTGCGGCTCCCTTCGCGCTCTTGCCGAGCGTGACCGCCTCTCACCAGCATAGGCAGGCCGGGGGCGCCGCGGCCCGGGGTCAGTGGAGGGAGGCCGGGAGCTGTGCGGCGTGCTCGTGTTCGCAGGTGTCCGTGAAGCCGTCCGTGTCCCAGGCGGGGAACGGGTCGGCCGCCGGGACGCTCTCGCCGGGCCGCATCAGGCAGCCGGTCAGCGCGGTGTGCAGGGCGTCATGCTCGACCTGCGTCCCGATGAACACCAGCTCCTGTGCGTGGGGCGCCTCGTGGTCACGCGCGGCGGACGGCTCGAACCGGGCGACGGACCCGGCCTGCGACCACAGCCCGGTGACGTGCGGGCGGCTCGCCAGGGTGAAGAACCCCTTCGACCGCAGGATCCGCCCGTACGTCCCCGCGTCGAGTCCCTCCGTCACGAGGGTCCACAACCGGCCCGGGTGGAAGGGGAGTTCGGAGCGGAAGACGGTGGAGGAGATGCCGTACTCCTCGGTCTCGGGGACGTGGTCGCCGTTGAGTTCCCGTACCCATCCCGGTGCCTGCTGGGCGCGTTCCAGGTCGAACAGGCGGGTGCCGAGCACCTGGCGGAGGTCCACCCGGCCGTGCGTCGCCGGGACCAGCCGGGCGACCGGGTTCAGCCGGGTCAGGGCCGCCCGCAGCCGGGCCGCCGCCTCCTCGTCGACCAGGTCGAGCTTGTTGAGGACCAGGACGTCGGCGAACTCGACCTGGTCGACGAGCAGGTCGCTGACCGTGCGCTCGTCGTCCTCGTACGGGGCGAGACCGCGCTCGGCGAGGTCGTCGCCGCTGTCCAGCTCGGCTAGGAAGTTGGCCGCGTCGACGACCGTGACCATGGTGTCCAGCAGGGCCACGTCGTCGAGGGTGGCGCCGTCGTCGCGGGCGAAGGCGAAGGTGGCCGCGACGGGCATGGGTTCGGAGATCCCGGACGATTCGATGAGGAGATGGTCGAACCGGCCTTCGCGGGCCAGCCGGTCCACCTCGTCCAGCAGGTCGTCGCGGAGCGTGCAGCAGATGCAGCCGTTGGTCATCTCGACCAGGCGTTCCTCGGTCCGCGACAGGGCGGCCTCGCCGCCGCGCACCAGGGCCGCGTCGATGTTGACCTCGCTCATGTCGTTGACGATGACGGCGACGCGCAGGCCCTCGCGGTTGGCCAGGACGTGGTTGAGCAGGGTGGTCTTGCCCGCCCCGAGGAATCCGGAGAGCACCGTGACGGGCAGTCGTTCGTACGGCACGGGGTCAGCCCTCGGGGCGCAGCAGCCCGCGCTCGTAGGCCTTGACCAGGTTCTGCGGTACGAGGTGACGGACGCCGTCGACGGTGACCGGGACCAGTGTCGGCGTGGCGGCCTTCCACTGGGCGCGGCGGTGACGGGTGTTGCTGCGGGACATCTTCCGCTTCGGGACAGCCATGGGACTCCTCCTCGGTGGGCAGGCACCGAGGACGCTACATGAAAATGGATCCCATTAACAATTCGCGTCCCCGGTGCGCGGCCGTGGCCGGTGCCCGGAGGCCGGTGCCCCGGTCCGAAGCGTCAGTCGTCGGCGCCCACGAGCATCCGCACCTCGAACTCCTCGTGCGCGGTGCTCTCCTCGGCCGGGCCCTTGTCCAGCACCGTGCCGAGCCAGCCCAGCAGGAAGCCCAACGGGATGGAGACGATGCCGGGGTTCTGGAGCGGGAACCAGGCGAAGTCGACCTCGGGGTAGAACGAGGCCGGGGCGGAGGAGACGACGGGGGAGAAGACGGCGAGCAGGACGGAGCTGAGCAGACCGCCGTAGAGGCTGAGCAGCGCTCCCTTCGCCGTGAAGCGCCGCCAGAAGAGGGTGTAGACGATCGTCGGCAGGATCGCGGACGCCGCGATGGCGAAGGCGAGGAACGCGAGCGTCGCGGTGTTCGCCCCCCAGGCGACGAGGGCGAGCAGGATGCCGAGGGTGCCGATGACCGCCCCGGACAGCCGGGCGACGGTCAGCTCCTCCGTCTGGCTCGCCCGGCCCTTGCGGATCACCTCGCTGTACAGGTCGTGCGCGAGGGACGAGGCCGCGGCCAGGGTGAGGCCCACCGCCACGGCGAGCAGGGTCAGATACGCCAGGCAGGTCAGCAGCGCGGTCAGGACACTGCCGCCCAGCTCGTGCGCGAGCAGCAGGACGGAGGCGTTGCCGGTGCGGTCCGTGCTCTCGATGGCGTCCCGGCCGAGGAGCGCGGTGGCGCCGAGGCCGAGGATGCCGGCCCCGAAGCAGACCGCGCCGACCAGGCCGATGGCCCACAGGACGGAGGAGCGCAGGACACCGCTGCTGCGCGGGGCGAGCAGCCGCATCAGCACGTGCGGAAGGGCGGCGAGACCGAGGACGATGGCCAGTTCGAGGCTGAGGAAGTCCAGCTTGTTGCTGACCGTGCCACCGTAACGCAGCCCGGGTTCGAGGAAGGCCAGGCCCGTACCGCTGCGGTCGGCCGCCCTTTCGAGCAGGGCGTTCGGGTTCCAGTCGAAGCGGTAGAGCACCCAGCCCGCGGTGAACAGCACGCCCGCGATCAGCATCACGGCCTTGATGATCTGGATGACCGTCGCCCCGGGCATGCCGCCGAGGGAGGCGTAGAGGATCACGAAGGCACCGATCACGACCACGCACAGGGTGCGGGTGGTGCCGCTCGGCACGCCGGTGAACTGGGTCAGCAGAGCCACGCTGCCGACGAGTTGGGCCACCAGGTAGAGGGTGGCGATGGCCAGGATGCAGACGGCCAGCGCGACCCGCACCGGCCGTTGCTGCCGGGGCAGGCGCAGCGCCACCGTGTCGCCCAGGGTGAACTTGCCCGTGCGGTGCAGGGGTTCGGCGATGAGCAGCAGCACCATCATCCAGGCGACGGTGGTGCCGCCGAGGTACATCAGTCCGTCGTACCCGGTCAGGGCGACCAGGCCGGTGCTGCCCAGCAGGGTGGCGGCGGACAGGTAGTCGCCGCACATGGCGAGGCCGTTGCGCAACGGCGACATGGCGCGGTTGCCGAGGTAGAACTCGCTGATCTCGTCCCGCTGGGGCGCCGTCAGCAGTGCCGTGAACAGGGTGATCACGACCACGGTCAGGAACAGTACGAACGTGAGCTGGAGGCTGCTGTCGTCGATGGCGGCGAGCGTCACCACGTGCGGAACCCCCTCGTGCCGTGCTGGAGGGGCTGCCCGGCCCCTTGGGGCGGCGCCGCCGAGCGGGTGCGGCGGTTCTCGTTCTCGTACTGCCGGGACCTCAGGCCGCGGGCGAGCGGATCGACCCGGGTGCGCATGTGCCGGACGTAGCACCACGCGGTCACGCCCATGATGACGAACTGGCCGAGGCCGAGGGTGAGTCCGATCGTGAGGTGGCCGAACAGCGGCTGGTTCATCACCGCGGGCACAAAACTCGACAACAGCACATACAGCAGGAATCCGCCGACGGACAAGATCGTCGCCCGGATGCCGAACCGGCGCTGCGCGCGACGCAGAGAGTGGAATTCGGGATGATCGGATATGCGAGACGGCGGAGTGTGTTCGATGTGCGGAAGCGGGAATGTGGGAGTGTCGTCCCGTCGCGGTGGAAATTCGGGCACAGGCGCACCTTCTTCGCTGCTACGTGCCCCGCACTCGACCCCTTCGAGTCAGTGTTCTCGTCCGGCTTTCGAGCAGGGTGGAGGGATGCCGGACGCACTGTGGGGGTGCGGGCTCTGTGGGGGTCTCGTGAAACCGAAAAACTCGCTGTTCGGATTCACGCGGACGGCCTCGGGGTTCTGTGTGGGGATCCCCGACCAGCCCCGGCCACGGGTGGTGGCGAGGCTGAATGCGGAGTATGTCAGTGCGACGCTTGAGCCATCAACTGTGAGGACCAATTGACGGCTGTGCATGGCTCGTTCACGCCACAGTTGAAGGTTGGCGATAGTGCGACGGCCTGCCGGAAAAGGTCGGCCCGGTGAATAGTACGGACCTTTTCTCCGGCCGACCTGTTCAGAAACGGGCGCCGACGGCGGTGCCGGACCGGGGTACGAGGAACGCCGGAGCCTTCGGCAGCGAGCCGTCCGCCGATCGGGGGCCGGTGAGCGGGGCCGGGTCGGTGCTCAGGACCGAGGCGGCGTTCCACGTTCCGCCGAGGTTCCAGGAGTTGCCGTCGGCGACCGTCCCGGACCCGACGGCCGCCGGGCGCTGGTCCGCGATCGCGAGGTTGCCGGTGAGCCTGGCGGTCCCGGCCGAGACGTCGGCGTCGAAGCCCGTACCGGCGTTGGCGTACGTGGAGTTGCGGCTCAGGGCGAGGGAGCCCGGGTTGCCGTTGTCGGTGAAGCCGTGCTTGGCGTTCTTGAACGAGACGCTGCCCCGGACCGTGTGGGACACCGCCGGGGCCGGGCTGCCACCGCCGAGTTTGAAGCCGTTCCCGTCGCCCGCGAAGTCGGGGAAGTTCCAGCGGTTGAAGCCGTTGCCGTACGCCACCGTGTTCTCGATCGTGATCGGGGAGGCGAACTTCCAGGCGTCGAAGCCGTCGTCGACGTTGTTCCACAGCCGGGCGCCGCGCACCAGGTTGCCCGAACCGCTGCCTTCCTTGACGGCCAGGCCGTCGGCGCTCTCGCCGTTCTTGCGGGGGTCGCGGTTGCCGTAGCTGTCCAGGTTCAGGATCTGGTTGTTGCTCGATGCGCCCTGGAGCTGGAAGCCGGACTCGTAGTTGTCGTGCGTGCTCAGGCGCGCGAAGACGTTGCTGTTGCAGCCGTCGCAGTACACGCCGTACGGGCCGTTGACGATCTCCAGACCCGAGATCCGCCAGTGCGACGCCTCCATGTGGACCGCCCCGCGCTCGGCACGCGGGATGCTGCCGCCGACCGGGGTGTGGCCGGCGGGCAGCTTCTCCCCGTCGACGACCACGCGCTCGCCCTGGTACGGCGAGAGGGTGATGGGCTGGGACGCGGTACCCGAGGTGGCGATGGTGATGTTGTCGGTGAGGGCGTACGTCCCGCCGCGCACGCTGATGGTGTCACCGGGCCTCGCCAGGTCCACCGCCCGCTGAATGGTCCTCAGCGGCCGGTCGAGCGTGCCGGGGCCGGAGTCGTCCCCGGTGGGCGCCACGACCAGGGTCGCGCCCGCCGCAACCGCCGGCTCCACGGGCCCGCCCAGCGCCATGGCCACCGCGGCCCCCGCCATCGCCATCGACCAGATCGCTGCGTTACGCATACGGCCTCCTGCCTGTACCTACGTGGGTGTCGCAGAGCAGTGGCCGCCAGAGGGGTGAAGGTTGCCGGGGTCGGGAGGCGCGGGCGGAGGAGGTGCTCGTTTCACGGGGGCGGGCTCCATGCAGGGCCTCGGGTTCCCGTGGACCGGGAGGCGGGTAGTCGGCCAGCCGCCCGGGTGTTCGGGTCGGCCATGGGCAGGGCCCCGTTACTGCGGGCTGCGGGGCTGCGGGGTACGGACTGGAGGCTGGGCGCGGGACGGGGCGACGGACGGGCTCCGGGCGCGGCCCCGTGTCCTCGCGGACGGGGAGCCGGGCAGCGGGCTCGCCGCCCGGTGGCGAGCCGGCCTGGGGCACGGGCCCGTTCTCTGGGGCCGGGGGCCGGGGACTGGGCGCGGGGTGGGGCGAGAGACGGGCTCCGGGTGGGGCCCCGTTCTCGTGTCCCGGGGCTGGGCGTGGGTGAGCACTGCAGCTACCGCCGGCCCGGGGCGGCACGGGGCGGGCGACGCGCCGGCTTCGGGCGCCGGGCCGGCGTTCCGCCTCTCGCGCCCCAGGCGGTGGCTCCCGGACCGGGGACTGGGCGCGGGGTGGGGCGCGAGGGGGGGCTCCGGGTGGGGCCCCGTTCCCGTGTCCCCGGGCCGGGCGTGGGTGAGCACTGCAGCTACCGCCGGCCCGGGGCGGCACGGGGCGGGCGACGCGCCGGCTTCGGGCGCGGCCCGGGCGTCCCGCCTCCCGCGACCCGGGCGGTGGCCCCGTCGCCGCGCACCACACGCGGTCGGCCCGCCCCCGGGCGGGCGACCGGGGCCGCCGGACGGCCTAGGGTGGGCGGCGTGAGTGACGATCGCCGTGAGGCTCCGCTGGCCGTGTTCGACCTGGACAACACCCTCGCCGACACCGCGCACCGGCAGCGGTTCCTGGAGCGCAGGCCGCGGGACTGGGACGGCTTCTTCGCGGCGGCGCCCGAGGACCCGCCGCTCCCGGAGGGCATCGCCCTGGTCGAGGAGAGCGCGCGGGAGTGCGAGATCGTCTACCTCACCGGGCGGCCCGAGCGCTGCCGGCGCGACACGCTCGACTGGCTCGCCGCGCAGGAACTGCCCGAGGGGCGGGTGTACATGCGGCGCGACGCCGACCGCAGGCCCGCCCGGTTCACCAAGCTGGAGATCCTGCGGCGGCTCGCCCGCACCCGCGAGGTCCGTGTCCTCGTGGACGACGACGAACTGGTCTGCGAGGACGCCCGGCGCGCGGGCTTCACCGTCGTACGGGCCGACTGGGCTGCCCGGTCCGCCGAGCTGAAGGCGGCGCAGGAGCGGGAAGGACGCACCTGAGAGCACGCGTTGGCGGAGTGTTCACCTCCGCCGGGTATGCCCGTGCCGGACAGCGCACTCGGACATACGGGGGATGCCATGAAGGGAAGTCGTGGGGGCGCGCTCGCGGCAGCGGCGCTCGTCGGCGCCGTGCTGCTCACCGGCTGCGCGAAGCCCGACCGGAGCGAGATCGTCACGTGGACCGACGAACACGGCCGGGCCTGCACGGGCGTGGCGATCGTCGACTCGGAGGACGGCGACCGGGAGGTGAGCAGCATCGACTGCGACTACCCGCCGGAGGGCAAGCAGCCGGGCCGTTCCACCTCGGCACCGCTGCCGGACTGAGTAGGCCGTTCGGAGGACGGCGGACTACTCGGCGTCCTCCAGCCGGAAGCCGACCTTCAGCTCCACCTGCCAGTGCGCGATCTGCCCGTCCTCGAGCCGTCCGCGCACCTCCGTCACCTCGAACCAGTCCAGGTTGCGCAGGGTCGCTGAGGCCCGGCCGATGCCGTTGCGGATGGCCTGGTCGACGCCGTCGGGGGAGGTGCCGACGATCTCCGTGACCCGGTAGGTGTGGTTCGACATGCCGCTGCTCCTCTTCAGTGACGGGTGTCACACGTCACTCCACCGTGCCCCAAGCGGCGACGAAGCGCGAGACGTCGTCTCCCGCCCCGCCGCCGTCCAGGGGCACGGGGACGTCAGCGCACCACGCTCAGCGACAGCGCGAACCGGCCCGCGCCGTCCGTCCACCAGTGGGCCAGATCCAGCCCCGCGGCGAACAGTTCGCTCCGCAGACCCTCCTGCCGGAACTTCGCCGACACCTCGGTGCGCAACTCCTCGCCCGCCGCGAAGTCGACGGCGAGGTCGAGCGCCGGCACCTTCACGGTCTGCGCCGTAGCGGAGCGCAGCCGCATCTCGATCCACTCGTGCTCGGCGTCCCACAGCGCCACGTGGTCGAACGCGGCGGGCTCGAAGTCGGCGCCGAGCTCGCGGTTGATCACGGTGAGCACGTTCTTGTTGAACGCGGCCGTCACCCCGGCCGCGTCGTCGTACGCCCGGACCAGCACCTCCTCGTCCTTGACCAGGTCCGTGCCCAGCAGCAGGGCGTCGCCCGGTGCGAGCAGGGCCCGCACGTTCGCCAGGAACGCGGCGCGCTCGGCGGGCAGCAGGTTGCCGACCGTGCCGCCGAGGAACGCCACCAGCCGCGGCCCCGGCGTGTCGGGCAGCGTCAGCTCCGCGGTGAAGTCGGCGATCAGCGCGTGCACGTCGAGACCCGGCCGCTCGGCGGCGAGCGCCTGCCCGGCCTGGGTGAGCGCGCTCCCGCTGACGTCGACGGGGACGTACGTGTGCAGGTCCGTCAGGGCGTCGAGCAGATGCCGCGTCTTCTCCGACGAGCCGGAGCCCAGCTCGACCAGCGTGCGGGCATGGGTCGCCGCGGCGATGTCGCCGGAGCGCGCCACGAGGATTTCCCGTTCGGCGCGCGTCGGGTAGTACTCGGGCAGTTCGGTGATCTTCTCGAACAGGTCGCTGCCGTGGGCGTCGTAGAACCACTTCGGCGGCAGCGTCTTGGGACGGTCGGTCAGACCCCGGTGGACGTCGGCGCGCAGCGCGGCGTCCGTGGCGTCCTCGGGCAGGGTGCGGGTGAGGTGGAACGGGCTCACGTACGGGGCTCCTCGGGAGATGCGGGCACGAAGGCGTCGGCCGGCTCCTTCAGCGGTGTGAGCAGCACGTCCGTGCGGCTCGCCGCGAGCAGGGTGCGGTCGGGAACCTCCTGCCAGTGCGGATCGTCGTCGTAGGGCTCGGAGGCCACGGCGGTGCCGCCGCCGGGCCGGGTGAGATACCAGAGGGTGTCGCCCCAGGCGGTCGCCGTGATGGTGTCGCCGTCGGTGAGCAGGAGGTTGAGCCGGGAACCGGGCGCGGCGGCGGCGACCTCCAGGACCGTGTCGGCCAGCGCCTGGCCCTGCTCGTCGCCGCTCCGCAACCGGGCCAGGACCAGGGCCCACACGAGCGCCGAGTCGTTGCGGGCCTCCAGCGACAGGAGGTCCTCCGGGGGCAGGGTGCGGGACACCGGCGCGAGCGAGCCGGGCCAGCCCTTGACCGCCCCGTTGTGGCTGAACAGCCAGGTCCCCGCGGCGAACGGCGCCGCCGCGGCCTCCGCGTCCGCGCCCGACAGCGTCGCGTCCCGCACCGCGGCGAGCAGTGCGGTGGACCGTACGACTCGGGCGAGATCGGCGAACGACAGGTCCGCCCAGATCGGCCCCGCTCGGCGGTAGCGGGCCGGCACCGGGTCGCCCTCGGCGTACCAGCCCACGCCGAAACCGTCGGCGTTGACCGTGCCGTACCGCTGTCGCCGGGGCGCCCAAGACTGCCGGTACAGTCCGTGCGGGGGTTCCACGAGGAACCGGCCGAGCGGCTCCGCCGGTCCCACGTACGCCACATGACGGCACATCAGACATCCTCCGAGCGGGCCGTGCGGAACCCGGAGAAGATCTGCCGCCGGATCGGGTAGTCCCAGTTGCGGAACGTGCCCCGGCAGGCCACCGCGTCCACGGCGAACGAACCGCCGCGCAGCACCTTGTGGTCGGACCCGAAGAAGACCTCCGAGTACTCCTTGTACGGGAACGCCCTGAACCCCGGGTACGGCAGGAAGTCGCTCGCCGTCCACTCCCACACGTCGCCGATCAACTGCCGTACCCCGAGCGATGACTCGCCGGCCGGGTAGCTCCCGGCGGGCGCCGGACGCAGGTGCCGCTGGCCGAGGTTGGCGTGCTCGGGGCCCGGGTCGGCGTCGCCCCACGGGTAGCGCATGGAGCGGTCGCCGGCCGGGTCGTACCGGGCCGCCTTCTCCCACTCGGCCTCCGTGGGCAGCCGGCGTCCCGCCCAGCGGGCGTAGGCGTCGGCCTCGTACCAGCACACGTGCAGCACCGGCTCGTCCGGCGGGACGACCTCGGTGACGCCGAAGCGCCGCCGCAGCCACTGCCTGCCGTCCCGTCGCCAGAACAGCGGGGCCGAGATGGAGTTCCGGCGGATGTGGGCCCAGCCGTCCGCGGTCCACCAGCGCGGGTCGTCGTAGCCGCCGTCCTCGATGAACGCCTGGTACGCGCCGTTCGTCACCGGCGTGGTGTCGATCCGGAAGGGCGCCACCTCGCGCCGGTGCGCGGGCCGTTCGTTGTCCAGGGCCCACGGCTCGTCGGAGGTGCCCATGGTGAACGGGCCGCCGGGGACGAGGACTTCGGACGGACCGGTGAACAGCGGTACCGGATCGGGGTCGGGCGCCGTCAGGGCCTGCGGTCCCCTGCGTAGCTGATGGGTGATCAGCATGGTCTCGTCGTGCTGCTGTTCGTGCTGTGCGATCATCCCGAAGGCGAACCCGGCCTCCGTCAGCCGCGTCCCGTGGAACGCGGCCTTCTCCAGCACGTCCAGGGCACGGCCGCGCACGTCGGCCGCGTACGTGCGGGCCTCGGCGGGCGACAGCAGGGGCAGCTTCGGCCGCTCGGCCCGCGGATGCTCGAACGCGTCGTAGAGGCCGTCGATCTCGGGCCGTATCGCCTCGTGCCCGGCGACGGCCCGCAGCAGCCACTGCTCCTCCTGGTTGCCGATGTGCGCCAGGTCCCACACGAGCGGCGACATCAGCGGCGAGTGCTGTGCGGTCAGGTCGGGGTCCTCGACGCAGCTCGTCAGCAGGGTGGTGCGGTCGCGGGCGACGACCAGCGAGGCGACCGCGCGCTCGCGCAGGATCTCGGGGTCGGTGGTATCGGTGTCGACAGCGGGGCTGGTGTCGGTCATGGGCGCAGGTCCTTCCCGTGGGCGCGACCGTCCGTGCCGCGCTGTCGGTCGAGCAGGTCGTCGGCGGGGCAGCGGCCCAGGACGACATGGCGGTCCAGGTAGGCCGTGACGGCCTCGATGACCTCGGGCGCGGCGCCGAGCCGGGGCAGGGCGTCCAGCGCGGCCGTGAAGCACGTGACGGCCACCTCGCGCAGTTCGGCGTCGGCCAGACCGCTGCGGGCCGCGTCGACCCACAGCGGGTTGTGCGGCGCGGGCATCCCGAGTGTGCGCTCGGCCAGCGGCTTCACGGTCCGGTAGGCGGTCTCGGCGGCCTCCGGGTCGTCGAACAGCGCCGCGGTCACGGCCAGCGGCACGATCCAGCCGTCGTCACCGGGCTGCGCGTCGATCATGCGCAGTTCGAGGTGGCCGCGCGGCCTGACCGGCGGGAACAGCGTCGTGACGTGGTAGTCGAGGTCCTCCCGCGTCGGCGGCCGGGGGACGCCGGTGCGGATCCACTCGCGGAAGGTGAGCCCCTCCGGGACGTCCCAGGGCCCGGCGTCGCGCCGTACGCACATCACGGGGGAGTCCAGCACGTGCCGGGCCCAGGCGCCGCGCGGGTCGGCGTCCAGGGGCGGTCCGCCCGCCCGGCCGGCGCCGATCCGGGTCCACATCAGCTGCCGGGTGGACAGCCAGCCGGTCGGGCGGTGACCGGCGAGCGGGGAGTTGGCGAACGCGGCCACCAGGACCGCGCCGAGGTGATGGGCCAGCCACCAGCGTCGCACATGGCCGAGAGGCCCCGGCTCCTCGTGGCCGGCGTCCACGCACACCTGCACGGAGGCCGAGGCACACATCATGGCGCGGCCGGAGGGGCCGGTGCGGTCGAGGCAGGTCTCCATGGCGTCGTAGCGCGGTTCGCGCAGGAACCGGCGGGGCTCGTGCCAGGGGTCGTGGCCGAGGCCGACCAGCGTGAGGCCGTTGTCGCGCAGGACCGCGCGGACGGCGTCGAGGTCGGCGGAGACGGTGGCGATGACTTCCGTCAGCGAGGCGGCGGGGGGCGAGCTCAGCTCCAGCTGGCCGCCGGGCTCCACGGTGAGCGCCGACCTCAGGGACAGGGGCCGCAGTGCGGCGTAGGCCGCGTCGAGTCGTTCGGGTGTGACGGGGAGCTGCGGTGCGCGCAGCTCGTGGACGAGCCATTCCACCTCGACGCCGAGGCGGCGCGGCGGGCCGGTCTTGAAACAGATGCCGCGGACGAGCGCCTCGACCTCGGCTTCGGACAGTGAGGTGCGTGGCCGGGTACAGCCACCTACCGATTCGGACATGTAGGGATCCTCCTGAGATTCCACCATGCCACCGGTCCGGGCTCTTCGGCGGCCCGGGCCGGGATCACTCGTCCCACCCAAGTCCCTCGTGTCGCTCGGCACAAGGGGGCGTACCGGGGCGTTCCGGGGCGGTCATCGGGACCGGACGGGCGTTTCCCGGCGCTTTCCCCGGTGTTCTCCGGTGGCGAAAACTCCGTTGCACCGCACGGTCGGCATCACCGACCATGCCTGCGTGAGCACGACAAGACGGACCGCGCGGCACGCGGTCACGGCGCACACGGGGGTGGCGCCGTGAGCGCGCGCCTGCGCGGTGTCGCCCAGCAGACCGAGCAGATCGTGGCGGCCGGCGCCTACCGGGCGCCGGACGGGCGCGAGGTGTCCATCGCGGCCGAGCTCCGGGCCGCCCGCGAGGGCACGCGCATGTACGGCCCGGAACCGGTGCCGGTGCCCTCCACTCGGGTGACCGGGACACGGGTCGAGGTCACGGGCGAGAGCAGCCTGGAGGCGGCCCGCCGGCTCGGCGGGAACGTGGCCGTACTGAACTTCGCCTCGGCCCGCAACCCAGGCGGCGGCTACCTGAACGGCGCCCAGGCCCAGGAAGAGGCCCTGTGCCGGGCCTCGGCGCTGTACACCTGTCTGCTCCGGGCCCGCCCGTTCTACGACCACCACCGGGCCCACCGCGACCCGTTCTACACGGACCGTGTCATCCACTCACCCGCCGTGCCCGTCTTCCGGGACGACCGGGGCCGCCTGCTGGACGAGCCGTACACCGCGGGCTTCCTGACCTCGGCGGCGCCCAACGCGGGCGTGGTGCTCCGCACGGCACCCGAACGAGCCCCGGAACTGCCGCGGGCCCTCGCCGTCCGCGCCGAACGGGTCCTGGAGACGGCCGCCGCCCACGGCTACCGGCACCTGGTGCTGGGCGCCTGGGGATGCGGCGTCTTCCGCAACGACCCGGCGCAGGTCGCCGGGGCGTTCCGGGCGTTGCTGGCACCCGGCGGGCGCTTCACGGGGGCCTTCGAGCACGTGGTGTTCGGGGTGCTGGACCGGACGCCGGACGGAGCGGTGCGGGGCGCCTTCGAGAAGGCCTTCAGCTCCAGCCGTAGCGCTCCCGCAGCCGGTGCCGGACGAGGTTGAACCGCATACGGTCCAGGGCGCAGGCCTCCCGGCGCATGCCGTCCTCGTGCAGCCGCAGGACCCGGTCCACGTCCACCCACGACTCGCGGCCCGACCGGTCCCAGGGTCCGCTGCCGATCGGCACCCACTCCCGATCGCCGTCATGCCGCTTGCTGGACAACTGCACGGCGAGGAACGTCCCCGACGGCTCGCGGGCGACCACGAGCACCGGGCGGTCCTTGCCGCGCCCGTCGTTCTCCTCGAAGGGAACCCACGTCCAGACGATCTCGCCGGGGTCGGGGTCGCCGTCGTGCGCGGGCGAGTACTCGGTGCGCACCCGGCCCACCTCGCGCGGATCGGCCTGGGTGGTGGCGGAGGGGCCGGAGCGGCCCGGGACGTCCTCATCGGTAAACGCGGTCACGGGGGCACCCTAGGGGGTGTTGCCATGAGCCCGGCCACCGACCGGTCCGCCGTGCGGAGCCGCGTACGGTCGCTCAGGCGGCAGCGGAACGTTCCGTGACCGGCGGCGCCGGCCACTTCTCGTGCCAGCGCAGCTCCGCCTCCAACTGCGCGGCCACCTGCACCAGGAGCGGTTCGCTGTTCGCCGGGCCGAGCAACTGGGCCCCGACGGGCAGACCGTCCGCCGTGAAACCGGCGGGCACGTTGACGCCGGGCCAGCCCAGCACGTTCCACGGCCAGGCGTACGGGCAGGCGGCGATCATCGCCCGGTCGGTGGCGAAACCGCTGAGTTCCAGCAGGGCGCCGATCCGGGGCGGGGGAGCGGCGGTGGTGGGCGCGAGGACGACGTCGTACGAGGTGAAGAATCCGCCGATACGACGGTGCAGGGCGGTCTCCGCCCGCCGGGCGGCCCGCAGCGGCGCCCCGCCGAGCAGCCGCCCGAGCCGGGCCGCTCCCAGGGTGCGCCGGTCCAGCAGTGCCGGGAAGGGCGCCTCGGCCACCCGCTCGGCGATCCCGGCCGTCGCGCGCGGCACGAAGGTCAGCCCGATCTGCCCGTACGGCGGGTCCGCCTCCTCGACCGTGTGCCCCGACGCCGCCAGTCGCTCGGCGAGTTCGACGACCCGGGTCCGCACCTGAGGCAGGAGCCGGGCGGGCACGGCCGTGAACGGCGGCTTGAGGGCGAGCGCGATGCGCAGCCGCCCGGGGTCGCGGCCGACGGCCGCCGACGCGTCCACGGCCGGGGGCCGGTGCGGGTCCTGCGCGTGGTTGCCGCTCGCCGCGTCCAGCAGCAGGGCCGCGTCGGCGACCGTGCGGGCGAGGGTGCCGTTGACGGTGATGCCCTGGAAGGACTCGCCGCGCGGCCAGGTGGAGACTCGGCCGCGCTGCGGCTTGATGCCGACCAGATGGGTCCACGCGGCCGGGATCCGCACCGAACCGGCGCCGTCCGAGCCGAGCGCGGCGGGCACCAGACCGGCCGCGACCGCGGCGGCCGAGCCGCCCGAGGAACCACCCGGTGTGTGGGCCGTGCTCCACGGATTGCGGGTCGCGCCGAAGGCCGGCCCCTCGGTGAAGGGCCACTGCCCGAACTCACAGGTGTTGGTCTTGCCGACGATCACGGCCCCGGCCGCGCGCAGCCGCCGTACCGCCTCGCCGTCCTCGGCGACCGGCGGGAACTCCCCGCAGCAGCCGAAGGCGGTCGGCTCGCCGGCCACGTCCATGTCGTCCTTCACCGCCACGGGCACCCCGAGCAGCGGCTTGCGCACGCCCGCGGCGAGCTCCCGGTCGGCGGCCTCGGCCTCGGCGAGCGCGGCCTCGGCCCGGACGATCCGGAAGGCGTTGATGCTGCCCTGCGTCGCCTCGATCCGCGCCAGCGTCCGCTCGACAAGCGCCCGGGACGTCACGTCCCCGGCGGCCAGCGCACGGGCGGTCTCCACCAGGCCTGCGGCACGGTCGAGCGTCATACGGACACCTCCGGAAGCAACCTCTCTACCGAACGGTAACGTCCGATGGCCGGTGGTGGAACGTCGACGGCAGTTGTGGAAATTCACCCATCGGCCACATCTTCCTCACTGGGCTCATTCGCTCATGTTCAAACCATTGACGCCTCTCGGCCTCGCCCTTACTTTCTGAGCCCCCACTTCTGATCGAATTTCCGAACCTTGTTCGGTATATCGATCCCTGTGTCTCAGGGAGAGCCGCCCGTGACCTCACGCCCCGTCGCCCCGTCCCGCCGTACGCTGCTGCGCGCCCTGGCCGCCCTGCCCGCCTCAGCGGTGCTGCTGGGCGAGGCGCCCGGACTGCTCGGCAGCGCCCTGGCCGCCGCACCGCCGAACGGTTCCGCCACCCGGTACACGATCGTGCCGTTCCTCAACAGCAACGACGGCACGGTCAACGTCTACCAGTCGGACGACGCCACCGACTTCCGGCTGCTGCGCTCCTCCGCGTACACGCCGCCGGCGGGCCGGATCCGCGACGCGAGCGTCATCAGACACACCGACGGCTACTACTACGTCACCTACACCACGCGCACCTGGCAGGACACCAGCAGGACCATCGGCTTCGCCCGCAGCTCCGACCGCGTCAACTGGACGTTCCTGTACGACTACACCGTGCCCGTCACCAACCTCTCCCGCGCCTGGGCGCCCGAGTGGTTCGTCGACAGCGACGGCAGCGTCAGCATCATCGTCTCGTGCTCCACCACGAACGACGAGTGGATCTTCACGCCGTATCTGCTACGGGCCACCAACTCCGCCCTGACCGCGTGGAGTCCACCCGTGGCGCTCGCGGGCATCGGCGCCAACCACATCGACACGTTCATCGTGAAGATCGGCTCGACGTACCACGCCTTCCCGAAGAACGAGACGACGAAGTACATCGAGTACGCCACCGCCTCGAACCTCACCGGCCCTTACACGATCCGCAGGACGGGCGACTGGGCGGGCTGGGGCAGCTACCGCGAGGGCCCGGCGCTGGTGCGGCTCGACAACGGCGGCTGGCGCATCTTCTTCGACGGCTACGGCGACGGCACGTACTACTACAGCGACAGCTACGACACGTTCGCCACCTGGTCCGCACCGGCCGCGCTCCCCGGGATCTCCGGCACGGCACGGCACTTCACGGTCGTCAAGGAGACGGTCGCCGGCGGCCCGAGCCTCGCCCGGAACACCACCCGCTCCTTCCGGTCGGCCAACTACTCGACCCGCTACTGGCAGCAGCAGTCCTCGCTCCTCAACCTGCCCGTGGTCAGCGCCTCCAGCACCACCGCCGAGAAGCAGGCCGCCACCTTCACGGTCGTCGCCGGGCTGGCCGACGCGAGCGGCTACTCCTTCCGCGACACGGCCGGCAACTACCTGCGCCACTGGGACTTCCGCGCCCGCTTCGACCCGAACGACGGCACCAGCACGTTCGCCAAGGACGCCACGTTCATCCTCCGGACCGGCACGGCATCCGGCTCCGTCCGCTTCGAGTCGTACAACTACCCCGGGTACTACCTGCGCCACTACGCTTACCAGCTCCGCGTGGAACGCCCGGACGGCACGGACCTGTTCCGCCAGGACAGTTCGTTCGTGCCGGTGACGGCTTGGGCATGATCGGCACTGCTGCTGACCTGGGCAATTGGGCCGGGGTTGCGGAATGCGCACCAGGTCCACAACCCGGAGCCGGCGGTATGGCGTAAAGACGCCGCAGGTTTGGTTCGGGCGCGGTGGGCCGGCGAGCGCTGGGGCCTCGGCGTATGGACGGCGGATCGGAAAGGGACCCGAGCCGGGATCCAGCGGAACCGCGAAGGCGTCCTGTTCTCCAACGGCTTGATGGAGGGCACATGCAGGATGATCCAGGCCGGCGCACGCGCGTCCGACCGGCGCGGCGACGCTCCACGCCGATCCAGACGCCGGCTCGGCCGCAGAGGGACCCCGGATGGTGGCGCCGCATCCCCTGGGTGCACATCGGCGCCGTTCTGGGCGCGCTGGCTGCTGTGGGCGGTCTCGTCCTGACCGGCATCGCCACCTACTGGGGCACGGCGACAGCCCGTGACCAGCTTGACCAGTCACGCAAGGAAGCCCTGGACGAGAGTCGTAAGCAGGCAGAACGCATCTGGTCATGGGGACAGTGGCATGGGAGTTTCTGCGTGCCATCGGACGAGGAGGACTCCCCGGCCGACAAGCCGAGCGCCACCCCGTGCGATGACCGCCGGATCGAAGTGGCCAATCGCTCAGCGGATCCGGTGTACGGCGTGTGGGTGCGGTTCTGGGTGGACCAAGACCGACCCGATGATGACGTGTACTTGAAGACCGGTGACATGGGTCCCTGTACCGAGGTGGCGTATCGACCCGGCGACCTGTATCGAGACGCGCCACACCGCACAGGGCCGCACGAGCGGTGGCGGCGGCAACGTGACCATCACGGCACACCGCCGGAAGGTCGCGGTGCTCCCGGGCGTTGCCTCCAAGTATGAAGATCGGTGAAGCTTCCAGAGTCAGCGGCGTGAGTGCGCGGTCGTTGCGGCACTACGAGGATGAGGGCCTGATCGTCCCTGGCCGATCTAGCAATGGGTTCCGCGACTACTGCCAGTCCACGATCGACCGGGTGCTCGTCATCCGCTCGCTGCTGGAATCCGGACTGCCCGTGCGGTTGATCAGGGAAGTTCTGCCCCGCCTCACGGATGAACCCGACGTCGGTACGGATGTGGTGTGCGCGGAGTTCTTACACGAGGTGCAGGGCTATCGCGATCGACTCGCGGCACGCATCGCCGTTCTCAGCGATCAGCAGGCGGCCCTCGACGCATACCTTCAGGAGGCCCGCCGCGCTGATCCGTGAGCGCCGCTTGACCTTGACGCAAGTGTGAGGTTCCTAGGTTCGGTGCATGGAGATCGACGAGCAGCGGCACACCGCCGAGCAGACGGTACGAGCACTGGTCCAGCAGTCGCACCTGGGACCGAAGGATCTGACCCTCACGACCGGACATCGCCGCCCCGTCCCGAGGTCCGGCGAGTACCTGATCCGCGTCGGCGCCGCCGGGGTCAACTTCGCCGACGTCATGCAGACCCATGGAACTTACGGAGGAGGCCCGCAGGCGCCCTACGTGGCAGGTTTCGAAGCCGCCGGCGAGATCGTGGGTGTCGGCCCGGACGTCGAGAGTCCGCTTCAGCTCGGCACCCACGTCGTCGGAGCCGGGCCCGGCGCCTTCGCGCAGTACATGACGATGCCCGCCGCGGGTGTACTTCCCGTGCCTTCCGGCTGGAGCGACGCCGAAGCGCTCGGCCTGGTACTGAACTGGGCGACCGCTTTGGCGGCACTGAAGCCGTTGGGCGAGATCAAGACGGGTGAGGTGGTGCTCATTCACGCTGCGGCCGGGGGCGTGGGGCAGGCCGCTGTCCGTCTCGCCCGCCACTACGGTGCACGCGTGATCGCCACGGCGTCACCGGCCAAGCACGACACGGTCAAAGCGCTCGGCGCCGACGAGGTCCTGGACAGCCGGCACCCCGATCTGGCGGCGGAGATCACCCGCCTGACCGGCGGGGTCGACCTGGTCCTGGAATCGGTGGGACAGGCCACGTTCGAGGCCAGCCTGTCGGTCACCAAACCCTTCACCGGACGTGTCGTCGTGTTCGGCGCCGCCTCCGGAGACGCCACTCTGACCACGCACGACCTGATCTTCACCCATCAGGTCCAGGTCAAGGGTCTGCACATCGGTGCGCTGGCGGACGCGGCCCCGTCCCTCTACCGGTCGCTGCTCGTCGAGATCGAGGCACTCATCGCCCACGGCGTGTACCCGCCCGGCGTCCCGCACGTGCGTCCCCTGGCCGAAGGGCCGGCAGTGCTCCAGCAACTCGAAGCGGGCCAGACCCATGGCAAGCTCGCCCTCGATCCCTGGCGATAGGAACACCCCTGGTTCACCGCAACGCTGCGGACAAGGACGTGGAGGGCGTGGTCAGTCGGCGGAGGCCATGAAGTTCAGCATCCGGCGGTTGATCTCCTCCGAGTGGTCGATCTGCGGCCCGTGGCCCGTGTCGGAGATGATCTCGGCCCGCGCGCCGGGGATCAGGCGCGGTACGCGCTCCACCTGCCGCTGCGGGTGCACGAGGAGGCTTCGTTTGCCGAGCACCACATAGAGCGGGGTCCGGATGGTGGACAGCTCCTCCTCGGACAGGGGAAGGGGCGCCGGGCGGCGTATGCGGTAGGCGCGAACGGCCGTTCTGATCATCGTGCGCAGCTCCGGCATGACGAGGACCGGCTGTTCCAGCCAGGCCGCCAGCCGCGGGCGGAACGCCTTGGGCGCGAAGGTCGCGAAGAAACCGGCGAAGATCCAGACGAAGAAGCGCAGGCCCACCTTCTCCAGACCGCCGGGGTCGAGCAGCGTGACCGAGGCGAGGCGGCCGGGCCTGCGATGCGCCTGGTTCAGCGCGAGCCACCCGCCGTAGGACGTGCCGACGAGGTGTACGCGGTCGAGGCCGAGTCCGGCGAGTGTCTCGTCCAGCCACTGTGCGGCGTGCTCGGGGTCGTGGATCGGCTCGCGCTGCACGCTGCGGCCGGGGTCCCCCGGGGTGTCGATCGCGTAGACCGGGCGGTCGGCGCTGAGGGCGGGGGTGTTCGGGTACCACATGGCGGAGCAGGAGCCCGCACCGTGTACGAGGACGACCGGGGTGCGGTTCCGGGCCGCCTCGCTCGCGGGGCCGTAGCGGTAGACGTGGGTCGTGGCGAAGGACGTCTCCACGTCCTCTTCCGCGAGCGCGGCCGCTCCCAGTGCGTAGACCGCATCGCAGGCCGCGAAGTAGCGCTCGCGCCAGGCATCGCTGACGTAGCGGCCGACATCGGCCTGGGTGCGGGCAGCGGTCTCGGGCATGGCCACCTCCGGCGTCTCGGTTTTGTGATACGACCGTACCATGAACTTGGTACGGTCGTATCATCAAGAGGTCCCAGGGAGCCACGGAGGCCCGCGGGCCCACTGCACCAACGACGAGCGGAGAACCGGCCGATGCCCAAGCGCGTGGACCACGCAGAACGGCGCACCGAGATCGCCGAGGCGCTCGTCCGGGTCGCCGGACGGCGCGGGCTGCATGCCGTGGGGATGCGCGATGTGGCGGCGGAGGCGGGCGTATCGCTGCGGCTCGTGCAGTACTACTTCCAGACCAAGGAGAAGCTGCTGCTCTTCGGTCTCGAGCATCTGGCGGAGAGATTCGGGGAGCGGGTCTCCGCCCGGGTGCGGGCCGCCGGGGAACGCCCTGGTCCGCGCGCGATGGTCGAGGCGCTGCTGATGGCCGCGCTGCCGACGGACGACGAGAGCCGCACCTTCCACCACCTCTACACGTCGTACGCCGTGCTGTCCGTGAACGACCCGGCGCTCGCGGCCCAGCCCTTCATCAGGAACCCTGATGCCGCCGAAGACGCCCTGACCGAACTCCTCCGGCAGGCCCAGGAGGAAGCTCTCCTCGAGCCCGGTGTGGACGCGCGGTTGGAGGCGGCCGGCCTGCTCGCCATGTCCGCGGGACTCGGCACCGGCATCCTGGTCGGCCAACGCAGCCCGGAGTCCGCCACGGCAGTCCTGGAGCACCATCTGGACCGGATCTTCCGCACCGACGACGCGGCTGGTTGAAGGGAGGACCGTTGACGGCGGCTGGTTGACAGGCGGCTGCCGGGGGCGGCCGCACCGCCTCGCCGAGCTGGTGCGGGCAGTCGTGAAGTCCGACTCACGGCGATGTGGTCCAGCGGGGCGATGTTTCGGCCCAGGCCGTGCCCCATGCGGCGAGGTTGCGGCGCTGGATGACGTGGGCGGCTGCGCCGTAGACGGCGGCTGCGGTGGCGTGGACGCCCAGGCCGGTGATGAGGGCCCAGCCCATGGCGCGGCTGCGGATCTGGCCGGGGCTCAGGGGCGGATCGGTGATCTTTCCGTCGGTGTCGGCCCATACGCGGACCGTGCTGCCCCTGGGCAGTGCGGGCTCGACATCGGTCTTGGCCGTGCGGGTGCGCCCGTCGGGGTCGGTGAAGCGGACCTTCGTCGGGTAGCGGGTCTTCCTCGCCTCGACGGAGCCGGGTTCGGGGTGGCGCCGGGCGTCCTCGACGAGGATCGCCGTGGTGTGGTGGCGGGTGGCGGTCTGGTACTGGGCGGTACGGGTGTAGTGGCGGTGGGCGGTGTCACCGGCCAGGAACATGGCCGCGGGAGTGGCTGCGAGCACGGCCAGCAGCAGGCCGAGGCCGATCCACGCCTGGACCAGGTCACTGGCGCGGCGCAGGGGATTGCGCCGCAGCCGCCAGAACATGACCCGGGGCAGTTCCGACGGAGGCGATGGTGGGGGCGACGGTTGCGGCGATGGTGGGCGCATGTGGCCGGGCACGACTCCTCCTCTCGGCGACGGCGCAGCGGAGGCCCGGTCTAGTAGGACTGCGCGGCGGGCGGGCCCGAGGTGGAGGGGTGGGAGTGGGCGGCTCGCAGGAGCTTGGCCGCGCCGCGGACGGCCGCGGTGTGCGGGGCCGGGACCACACGCAGCGGCGCGTGCAGCCGGCCGGTGAGGTGATGCGTGATCTCCGGACGCAGGGCACCCCCGCCCGCCAGGAGGATGCCGCGCTGCACGGCGTCGACGGTCAGCGACGTGTGGTCCTGGCGGAGCATCGCGGTCAGCATCCGCGCCACCGCCTCGGAGATCTGCTCCGGCGTGGTCGACTCGCCCAGGTCGCTGGTGCCCAGGGCGGTGCGGCGTGCGTCGGTGACGGCACCGTCGCACAGCAGCACCACCTCGGTGAGGTGGGCGCCGATGTCCACCACCATCAGCGGTCGGGACAGGTCCGCGCCGGCGGCCAGGGCGATACCCCGGGCGCTGGGCACGGTCAGGACGCTGCGCGGCCGCAGCACGTCGACGGCTGCGCGCGCCCGGCTGCGGTACGAGACGCCGTCCAGGACGGGAGCGGTGACGATGACCATGGGGCGCGGCAGGCGGGGCAGGCGGTGGCCGAGCAGGCGTTGCAGCATCCGGGCGCATCCCGGGGTGTCGATGATGGCGCCGCGCTGGATGGGATACACCGCGCCGGTACCGGGGAAGGTCACGGTGGGCACGTCGACGACCACGCCTCTGCCGTCGATCCAGGCCCGGGTGCGGGCGCTGCCCATGTCCAGGGCGATGCCGCAGCAGCGCCGGCACAGCGGCCAGGGCCGGTGCCGGGCAGCGTCGGGCAGGTGGTGGGCGCCGGTCATGGGATCGCCTCCTTGACCTGCTGGCAGCGGGAGCAGTAGCGGGCCTGCGGCACGATCATCAGCCGCTGCCGGTCGATCGGGCGCCGGCACAGGTGGCAGGTGCCGTAGGAGCCCTCGTTCATGCGGGTGAGGGCCGCCTCGACGTCGGCGAGGACCATACGGGCGGACGCCGCGAGCTTGATGCGGACCTCCACCTGCGCGGCGGCCTGCCGCTGGAGCCGGTCCTCGGCACGGGACGTGGCGGGTCCGGCGAGCTGACGCAGTTGCTCTTGGCGGAACGAGCGCTGCTCGTGCAGGTTTTCGCGCAGCGCGGCGAGGTCTTCGGCCGACAGGTGGGTCGTGCTCTCGCCGATGGTCTGGTGGGTCACCACGTCACCCCTTTTGAGGCAGGGCGTAGGAGGTCGGAACGGACGTCGGTCAGGCGGCGCGGCGCTGGCAGGCGACGCAGTAGCGGGTGTAGGGGAGGATCTCCAGGCGTTCCGCGGGGACGGGTTTGGCACAGCCCAGGCAGGTTCCGTAGGTGCCGTCCTCGATGCGGGCGAAGGCTTCCTCGATCTCTTTGAGGACCCGCTCCATCGCGGTCTTCTGGACGGCCAGCAGGTGGTCGTCGTCCGTGCTGGGCACGGTCTCGTCGAGGGCCTGCAACTGCGCCAGCCGTGAGGCGCGGGCGTGCTCCAGGCGCTGACGGGCGTCGTGAAGGTGGGGCTCGGCCCGGGAGACATCGAGCGACATGGTCGGTCCCTTCTCGGCGGCGTGGGCGCCATACCTGGGTGGTTCGGGTGTTTCCCACCCTGGCCGGGCCGGTGGCGGATACCTATCGGGCGCGTGGCCCATTTACGCCGGGGCAGGGGATCCATCCGGCCGTGCCATGGGTGCTGGGGGCCCGGGGAAATGGGGGCCGGGCCCCATCGACGGGGTACTCGGGACCGGGCAGGCTGGCCGGAGGCGCATTCGAGCAGCCCGGCATCGTGAACGCGGTGGGGCCGCCTGCGGCCCGATGATGGAGGTGAACCGAGGTTTTCCAGGAGAGAGGCGGAGGGCCGGTGTCGTTGTTCTGGCGGATCTTCGCCCTCAACGCCGTGGTGCTGGGCGCGGCCACGGCCCTGCTGCTGTGGGCCCCGGTGACCGTCTCCGTGCCCGTTCTGCTGACCGAGGCGATCATCCTCGTCGGGGGCTTGGTCGTCATGCTGGTCGCCAACGCCGCGCTGCTCCGGCTCGGCCTGGCCCCGCTGGGCCGGCTCACGAAGCTGATGACCACCGTGGACCTGCTGCGTCCCGGCCAGCGCCTGCCCGCTTCCGGCGGCGGCGAGATCACCGAGGTGATCCGTACGTTCAACGCCATGCTGGAGCGGCTGGAACACGAGAGGGCCACCAGCAGTGCCCGGGCCCTGCTGGCCCAGGAGGCCGAACGGCGCCGCATCGCGCAGGAGCTCCACGACGAGGTCGGCCAGAGCATGACCGCGATCCTGCTGGAGCTCAAGCGCGCCTCGGACGAGGCACCGCCGCCGCTGCGCGAGCAGTTGCACGAGGTGCAGGAGATCACCCGGGAGAGCCTGGACGAGGTCCGCCGCCTGGCCCGCAGGCTCCGGCCCGGAGTGCTGGACGACCTGGGGCTGGTCAGCGCGCTGATCTCGCTCACCGAGGACTTCGCCACCCACACGGGGTTGCAGGTCACCCGCCGACTCGACGCCGACCTGCCGGTCCTGGAACCGGAGACGGAACTGGTCCTGTACCGCGTCGCCCAGGAGTCGATGACCAACGTCGCCCGGCACGCGGACGCCACACAGGTCACCGTCGCCCTGCGGCACACCGACGACCGCGTGGTGCTGGCCGTCACCGACGACGGCTGCGGCGTCGAGGCCCCCAGAGAAGGCGCCGGCATCCGCGGCATGCGCGAGCGGGCCCTGCTCATCGGCGGCAGCCTCGAGATCACCACGGCACCCGACTCCGGCACCCGGGTCCAGCTCACCGCGCCCGTATCCAGGAAGCAGCCCTGACCATGCACGAAGCGATCACGACCGCCGCGACGGGGACGAGCACGATCCGCATCCTGCTCGCCGACGACCATGCGCTGGTGCGCCGCGGGGTGCGGCTCATCCTCGACCGGGAACCAGACCTCGAAGTGGTCGCGGAGGCCGGTGACGGCGCCGAGGCCATCGAGATGGCCCGCACCCGCGAAGTCGACCTGGCCGTGCTGGACATCGCCATGCCGCGTCTGACCGGCCTCCAGGCCGCCCGCGAACTGGCCGCCCTCAAGCCGGGCCTGCGGATCATGATGCTCACGATGCACGACAACGAGCAGTACTTCTTCCAGGCCCTGAAGGCCGGCGCCAACGGATACGTACTGAAGTCCGTCGCCGACCGGGACCTGGTCGCCGCCTGCCGGGCAGCGATGCGGGACGAGCCCTTCCTCTATCCCGGCGCGGTCACCGCCCTGATCCGCAACTACCTCGACCGGGCCCGCCACGGCGAGGAGACGCCCGACCAGATCCTCACCCCCCGGGAGGAAGAGGTCCTCAAGCTGGTGGCCGAGGGGCACTCGTCCAAGGAGATCGCCGACCTGCTGTTCATCAGCATCAAGACCGTCCAGCGGCACCGCGCCAACCTGCTCCAGAAACTCGGCCTGCGCGACCGCCTGGAACTGACCCGGTACGCCATCCGCGCCGGCCTGATCGAAGCCTGAGCCGCCGGCCCGCACGCCGCACCACGAGCCGGGACGACGACGAGATGAAAGGGGGACGGTGCATGCACCGCACCGCGCGCACCGCCCCCGGTACCAGCAGCGCCCGGCCCCGCGTCGCGGTCCTCGCGATCCTCGCGGCAGTCCTGCTGGTGCTGCCGGCCGCGCTCGGCATCGCCGGTCCGCCGCCCGGTACGACGGGCGAGCCCGTGACCGGCGCGGTGGCAGCGGTCGGCCGGCACGGGGACACCGGGCCGCGCGCCGACGACGGATGCCACAGCGACACCGCCTGCGCCGTCCGGGCGGCACCCCGCCAGGAGCCGCACAGCGAGCACCCCGCCCCGCGCGGACACCTCGCCACCTGCGGCCGCGGCACTGACATCACCCCGGCCGACGGCGCCGCGCGGCGCCCGGCACCGGCCGCGCACGTCCCCTCCTCGGATGCTCACGCACCCCGTGACCGGGGCCGAGCGCCCCCTGCGACCTCCGGCATCTGACACCCCCTTTCCCTCTCCCCGACAGCATCCCGGCCACGCCCGCGTGGCTGTGGTGCGCCTGCCGGAGGCCCTCGTTGAACCGTTCCCTGCGCGTGCGGGCGCTGCTCGCCCTCGCCGTGCTCGCCCTCGCCCTCTACATCGCCGTCACCGTGCCGGTCCGCCTCGGACTCGACCTGCGCGGTGGCACGCAGCTCGTGCTGGAGACCCGCTCCACCCCCACCACCGACACCGGCCGTGAGGCCACCGACCGCACCCTGGAGGTGCTGCGCGGACGTATCGACGGGCTCGGCGTCGCCGAACCCACCCTCGTCCGCTCCGGCGAGAACCGGATCATCGTCGAACTGCCCGGTGTGCAGGACCCGAAGCGGGCGGCCGACGTGCTGGGGCGTACCGCGCAGCTCGCCTTCCACCCGGTGCTCGGCACCGCCGACAGCACCGAGGAGGCCTCCCGGCCGCTGCCGAAGCGGCCCCGGGAACACGTCCTGCCCGACGAGTCCGGCACTCCGCTGCGCCTCGGGGCCGCGGCCCTGACCGGCGCGGACGTCAAGGAGGCCGCCGCCCGGTTCGACCAGCAGGGCGGCGCGGGATGGCACGTCACCGTCGACTTCGAGGGTGACGGCCGCGCCGGCTGGGCCCGGCTGACCGGCGAGGCCGCCTGTCACCCGGCGGGCGACCCGGCGCGGCGGGTGGCCATCGTCCTCGACGACAAGGTCATCTCTTCGCCGCAGGTCGACCCGTCCGTCGGCTGCCGGACCGGCATCCGCGACGGTGCCACACAGATCACGGGCTCCTTCGGCCCCGAGGAGGCGCGCGAACTCTCCCTGCTCGTCAACGGCGGGGCCCTGCCCGTGCCCGTCGAGACCGTCGAGCAGCGCACCGTCGGCCCGACCCTCGGAGCGCAGGCCATCACCGCGAGCGCCTGGGCGGCGGCCATCGGCACCGCGCTGACGTCACTGTTCATCATCGGCGTCTACCGGCTGATGGGCGTACTGGCCGCTGTCGGCCTGCTCTGCTACGGCCTCGTCTCCTACGCCGCCCTCGCCGCGCTCGGAGCCACCCTGACCCTGCCGGGCCTCGCCGGTTTCGTCCTGGCGATCGGCATGGCCGTGGACGCCAACGTGCTGGTCTTCGAACGGGCCCGCGAGGAGTACGCGGCCCGCCGCCGGCCCAGTACGCGTTCGGCACTGTCGGCCGGGTTCCGCAACGCCTTCAGCGCGATCGCCGACTCCAACATCACCACGCTCATCGCGGCCGCCCTGCTGTTCTTCCTCGCCTCCGGGCCGGTGCGGGGCTTCGGCGTCACGCTGGGCATCGGTGTGCTCGCCTCCATGTTCAGCGCCCTGGTGATCACCCGCGTGCTCGCCGAGGTCGCCGTGAGCCGTCCCCGGGTGCGCCGCCGTCCCCGGCTCACCGGCATCGCCACCACCGGTGCGGTCCGCGACCACCTCACCCGCCGCAGCCCCCGGTTGATGCGCCGGCCACACCGCTGGCTGGCCGTGTCGGCCGCCGCGCTGGTCCTGGCCGGTTCGGGCATCGCGGTGCGCGGCATCGACCTCGGTGTGGAGTTCACCGGTGGCCGCCTGATCGAGTACGCCACCACCGGTCCGGTCGATCCCGACCGGGTACGCACCGCCCTCGCCGACGCCGGATTCCCGCGGGCCGTCGTACAGTCCTCCGGAGGAACGGGCCTGACCGTGCGTACCGATCCGCTGACCAACGCCGAGGAGACCGAGGTCACCGGTACCGTCCGCGACCTCGCGGGCCGGGCGGACAAGGTCCGCGACGAACTGGTCGGCCCCAGCCTGGGCGAGGAGCTGCGCCGGGGTGCCCTGATCGCGCTCGCCGTGGCTCTGGGCGCCCAGTTCGTCTACCTCGCGGCACGCTTCCGGTGGGTGTTCGGCACGGCGGCGGTCGTCGCGCTCGCCCACGACGTGGTGATCCTCGTCGGCGTCTTCGCCTGGCTCGGCAGGCCCGTCGACGGGGTGTTCCTGGCGGCCCTGCTCACCGTCATCGGGTACTCGGTCAACGACTCGGTCGTGCTCTTCGACCGCGTCAGGGAACTCGCCCGCAGGACTCCCGGGACCGCGCTGCCCGACATCACCGACCGGGCCATCGTGCAGACCCTGCCCCGGACCGTGAACACGGGCATGGGCGCCGCGTTCATCCTCACCGCCCTCGCCGTGCTCGGCGGGTCCTCGCTCACCGACTTCGCCCTGGCCCTGCTCATCGGCCTCGTGGTCGGTACGTACTCCTCCGTCCTCACCGCCGCTCCCGTCGCGATCCGGCTCCACGACCGCTCCCGGCCTCGGCAGCCGTCCGGCCGCACCTGACCCGGCCGGGGGACCGGACGCGGGGGAGGCGGGTGAGCCGATTTGCTGCTCACCCGCCTTCCCCCGTCCGTCCGCGCCGCCGTGTCAGTGCGGCTGCCGCTCGCCGTGGTAGCGCTGGGCGAGCCGGGCGAGGGCGACCGCGCCGAGCAGGAGGCCGAAGTCGCGCAGGGCGATGTCGTAGTACCCCGGGATGGTCAGCAGGTTGACGATGATGCCGGCCAGCCATCCGGCCACCAGCCAGCCCCCGAAGCGCGGGGCGAGAGCGACGACGAGCCCGGCGACGATCTCGACGACACCGACGGCGTACATGGCTGCCTGGGCGCTGCCGGGCACGATGTCGTTGATCCACGGCGCGAGGTAGGTGGGCCAGTCCACGAGCAGGTTGGCGAACTTGTCCAGCCCGAACAGGATCGGCGCCACGGTGAACCCGACGCGCAGGATGACGAACGCCTGGTAGCCGGGGTCGCCGAGCGCTGCCCGCCGGGGCTCGACGGACGAGGTGGGGTGGGTTGTGGACGTCATGACGCACCGTTCCTTCTATCGACAACTCTCACTAACGATAGAAGCGCGTATGGCTTCTTTAGTCAATGGCTGTGGGTTTTACACTGGTGTTCGTGGACCACCCGAAAGAAGCACCCCACCCCGACGTCTCCGCCGTCGCCGCCCTCGACGAGCCGACGCGCAGGCGGCTGTACGACCACGTCGTGCGCCAGCCGGGACCGGTCAGTCGCGACGAAGCCGCCGCCGCCCTCGGCCTGGCGCGCCAGACCGCGGCCTTCCACCTGGACCGCCTGGCCGACGAAGCACTCCTCGACGTCGTCTACGAACGGCGCAGCGGCCGCACCGGTCCGGGAGCCGGCCGGCCGGCCAAGCTCTACAAGCGCTCCGCCAAGCAGGTCACCGTCAGCCTGCCCGAGCGGAACTACGAGCTGGCCGGACGGCTCCTCGCCCAGGCCCTGGAGGAAGCCGAGGCCACCGGCGAACCGGTCCGCGCCGTCCTGCACCGAAAGGCCCACCGTCTCGGCGCCCGGCTCGCCGGGCAGGGCGGCCCGGGCGTGTTCGACCTCCTGGAGCGGCACGGGTTCGAGCCCCGCCGCGACGGTGACGCCATCGTGCTGGGAAACTGCCCCTTCCACGCGCTCGCCCGCGAGCACACCCAGACGGTGTGCGGCATGAACCTCCACCTGCTCCAGGGCGTCCTCGAAGGGCTCGAGGACAGCGATCTCCAGGCATGCCTGGCGCCCAGCCCCGGCCACTGCTGCGTCCGTCTGGAGCCGGCTTCCGCCCCGCCCGCGACCGCGAGTCCCTGACCCGCCACGCGCCGCCCGCCAGCCCCTTTTCCCCGTCACACGAGAGGTACGTCATGGATCTCGCCGGATCGATCAACGCCCACGCATCGCGCACCGCCGACCTGCCCGCCCCCTCCGCGAGCATTCCCCGCCCGCAGGCGCCGGCCCCCTCTCCCGCCCCCCTGCGCGTCGTCCACGACACCGACGGCATAGACCTGGCCGGAGCCGAACGCGCCGCGGCGGATTTCCTCGCCGCGCTCGGCATCGACACCAGCTCAGAGAGCCTGCACGGCACCCCCGGCCGGATGGCCCGTGCCTACGCCGAACTGTTCAGCCCCCGCCCCTTCGACCTGACGACCTTCCCCAACGACGAGGGCTACGACGAACTCGTGCTGGCCCGCAGCATCCCGGTGCGCTCGGTGTGCGAGCACCATCTGCTGCCCTTCACCGGCACCGCCCACGTCGGCTACCTCCCCGGGCACCGCATCCTCGGCCTGTCCAAACTGGCCCGCGTGGTCGAGCACTTCGCCTGCCGGCCCCAGGTCCAGGAACGCCTGACCAAGCAGGTCGCCGACTGGCTCCAGGCCCATCTCGAACCCAAGGGCGTCGGTGTCGTGATCGAAGCCGAGCACAGCTGCATGACCCTGCGCGGCGTCCAGGCCACGGGCTCCAGCACACTCACCTCCACCCTCCTCGGCACACTCCGCCACGACGCCCGCTCACGCGCCGAGTTCCTCTCCCTGACCGGGCTGCACTCCTGAAGCGCGGTGCGCCGTGGGGCCTGGCTCCTCACGAACACGGACGTGCGCTCGTATTTCCGCTCCGGTCAGCCGGTGCGGCGCGAACGGGTCAGGACCAGCCCGCCGAGGGCCGTGGCGATCAGCCCCACGAGCATCGCCACATAGGCCCCGCCCAGCCCGTTGCCGGTGCCGAGACCACCGTCGGCGGTGGCCGCGACCAGCCCGCCCAGGGCCATGCTGATCACTCCCGCCACCATGGCCGCCGTGGCCACGAGAGACTGGTCGACGGAGCCGATACGGCCGGCCGGGCGGGCCAGGGCCAGCCCGGCGACGACGAGGCCCGCCAGCCCCAGCAGCGCGCCCGTGGCGGATCCGAGTCGCCCGAGGCTGACGTCATGGGCAGCGGCGGCGACCGACCCGCCCGGCGTGTGGGCGGCCGCGGGCGCGGCGAGCCCGGTACCTCCGAGCAGCGCGACCGCAGCGGCGGCGAACAAGCGGCGAACAGACATCGAGACGCTCCTTCTCTTCCCGTGACCGGATGTCACCCGAGCATGTCCGCCGGGCCGAGCCCCGGTCGTCCGGCGGACGCGGACACTTCGCCCTGCCGCCGACGCCGCAGCGCGCTACCGCGCAAGCCGCAGAACGCACGCGCATACTGCATGTGCGGTAGCCGGCCACTCGCCCACGAGGCGGACCCGCCCGTGGCGCCGGCCGGTTAGGGTGCGCGCATGAATGCAGGTGAGACCCGCGTCCGGACCCTGGTCGGAGACTGGGGCATCGCCGTGGGCGTGGCGGGGACGCTGCTGGTCACGGGAGTGTCCGGGCAACCCTCCGCAACGGACCGGGACTTGCTCGGGTACGCGCTGCTGACGGCCGGCGGGCTGGCCCTGGCCGCGCGCCGCCGGGCCCCGGTCGCCGTCCTGGCGGTCACCGGGCTGTGCGCGATCGCGTATCAGGCGGCCGGCTTCGATGTGCCCGCCGTCGCCTACCTGTTCGCGGTGTACGCCGCCGTGCGCGCGGGACACCGGGTCGCCGCCGTCGCGGCGAGCCTGACCGTGCTGGCCGCCCTCCCGTTCGCGGCGCTCGCCTCCGGCCTCCACGACACGGGCGAGGCGTTCGCGCAGGCCCGGGGTGCCCTGGAAATCGCCTGGCTGATCGCGGCCGGGGCCGCCGGGGAGGCGTTGCGGCAGGCCGAGCGTCGGGCGGACGAGGCCGAGCGCACCCGGGAAGAGACCGCCCGACGCCGCGCCGACGAGGAACGGCTGCGCATCGCGAGGGAACTGCACGATTCGCTGACCCATCAGATCTCGGTCATCAAGGTGCAGGCCGACGTGGCCGTCCACGTGGCCCGCAGACGAGGCGAGGAGGTGTCGGAGGCACTGCTGGCGATCCAGGAGGCCGGCCGTGAGGCGGCCCGGGAGCTGCGCGTGACGCTGGAGGCGCTGCGCGACGACGACACGGCGCCCCCGCGCGGACTCGACGACGTGCCCGAACTGGTGGAACGAGCCGGCAGAACCGGTCTGAAGGCGACGCTGACGATCGAGGGAGAGCGCCATGACGTGCCGGCCGCGGTGGGCCGGACCGTCTACCGGATCGTTCAGGAGTCGCTGACCAACATCGCCCGGCACGCGGACGCCGGCACGGCCTCGGTCCGGATCGACTGCCGCCCGGACGCCCTCGCCCTCCGCATCGACGACGACGGCAAGGCCACACCGGCCGTCGCGCCGACGCCCGGCGTCGGGCTGCAGGGCATGCGCGAGCGCGTCACCGCCCTCGGCGGCCGGTTGCGGGCGGAGCCGCGCGGCGAGGGCGGCTTCACCGTCCAGGCCGAACTGCCCCTGGACCGGGTGTCATGATCCGCGTCCTGCTCGTCGACGACCAGCCGCTCATCCGCAGCGGATTCCGCGCGCTCCTCGACCTGGAGGACGACATCGAGGTGGTGGCGGAGGCCGCCGACGGCGGCGAGGGCCTGGAACTGGCCAGGGAGCACCTGCCCGACGTCGCGCTCATCGACATCCAGATGCCGGTCGTCGACGGCATCGAGGCGACCCGGCGCATCGCCGCGGACCCGGTCCTGGCCGGGGTGCACGTCGTCATCCTGACCAACTACGGCCTCGACGAGTACGTGTTGGACGCGCTGCGCGCCGGCGCAGCCGGATTCCTGGTCAAGGACATCGTGCCGGAGGACTTCCTGCACGCCGTACGCGTCGCGGCGCGCGGCGACGCCCTGCTCGCCCCCTCCATCACCCGCAAGCTGATCAACCGGTACGTCACCCAGCCGCTCCCCACCCACCCCGGCACGGCGCTGGAGGAGCTGACCGGCCGCGAACGCGAGGCCGTCGTCCTGGTCGCGCGGGGCCTGTCCAATGACGAGATCGCCGACCGTCTGGTGATCAGCCCACTCACCGCGAAAACCCACATCAACCGGGCCATGACCAAGCTCCGCGCCCGTGACCGGGCCCAACTCGTGGTGCTGGCCTACGAATCCGGCCTGGTGACCCCACGCGACTCCTGACCACGGCGGCCGTCATCGGCGTTCGCCGGACCCGCCCACCGCCTTCCTGCTCGCGGAGCATACCAACCGGATCACCGACGGCCGCGACTTCGCCACCCGCGTGATCACCGATGCCCTGACCAGGGCGGACGAAGCCTGAGGCGTGCCCCGGCAGTTCACAGCAGGACCACGCAGCCGCGCTGTTCCAGCTCGGTGAGCAGGTGCGGGGAGGGTGTGCAGGGGTTCCAGCGCAGATCCAGCTTCTCCAGCGCCCTCATCCGTGCGACCCAGTCCGGCAGTTCGACGATGTGGTTGCTGCGCAGGTCGAGCTGGCGAAGCCGGGGAAGGCGCATCAGGGGCTCCGGCACCTCGTCGAGCGCGTTCTCCCGCAGGTCCAGGTGTCGTAGCCCGTCCAGTTCGGTGACCGAGGCCGGCAGGCTGGTGAGCTTGTTCCCGCGGAGCCAGAGTTCGCGCAGCTTGCGGAGGGAGCCGATGCCCGCGGGCAGGGTGGTCAACAGGCTGTGCTGGGCGCGTAGTTCGATCAGATCCGTCATCCGGTCGATGGTTTCGGGCAGGGCGGTGAGAGGGTTTTCCCCGACATTGAGATAGCGCAGCCGCGACAGGTTCCCCACCGTGTCCGGGAGTTGGGACAGGCTGTTGTCGTGCAGATAGAGGCAGCCGCTGAGTTCGGTCAGGTCGCCCAGAGCGTCGGGAAGCGACGTGAGCTTGTTGTGGCCGAGGTCCAAGGTCGTGAGCCGGCGCAGTAGCCCGATCTCGGCGGGAAGAGTCGTGAGCCCGTTGTCCGCCAGAATCAGCACCTCCAGCTCGGTTCGTCGCCAGACCGACTCGGGTACTTCCCCGAGCTGGTGACGCCAGAGGCTGAGCGTGGTGGGCGCGGGCTGCATGTTCTCGGGTTCCCTTCCGCCGACGGTCCGGTACGAGCTTTTTTCGTGCGGGGCAGCGTCCTGGCCCGTCAGCCGGTGTGGAGGATCCGAAAGCGATCGGGATGCGCCGGGTCTCGATCGACGACCTGGACCGGCGGCACGGCCCATTGCCACACGCTGATGCCGGGCACGCGCGAGAACCGGATCCGGCCGCGGGTCCCCGGCACATCGACGCGGGGCCAGGATTCGGCCGTGCGCGCCCGGTCCGTCCCCTGGGCACGCAGCACCTCGGCGAGGACGGTGACCGTGTCGTAGCCCTCGAAGGCCACGAAGGAGGGCGCTTCGGCCAGCCGTTCGCTCAGGGTCGTCCCGACTCGTGTACCGAGGGGGGTGAGGCGCTCGGGCAGGTAGCGCAGGAACGGGATCGCGGCGCCGTCGTCGCCCAGCGACGTCGTCCATTCCGCGAACTCCGGCTGTCCGGCCGGAGCACCGATCAGCACCTCGGCGAGGCGCTCGTCGCGGCGGACGGACCTGACGAGCGGCACGGCCGGCTCAGGGTGACCTACCAGGAGCAGGAGGGCTGTCGCGCGATGCTCGACGAGTTCGTCGCGGACGGCCGTGGGGGTGAGCGCGCTCATGTCCAGTTCGATGACGGTGCCGCCGCGCGGAGTGAGGTGGTCCCGCAGAATGCGCGTTCCGGATGCCCAGTACACACTCGGCTGCGCTGCTACGGCGATGCGGCTGTGGCCAGTGCCGAGGAGGAAGTCCGCGTAGATCCGCCAGCCGCGCGACTGTGGCGGGGAGAGGCGGGCGACCCATTCCGTCGGCTGTTCGGTGAGCGCGTCGAGAACCGCTGACGAGCAGAGGTACGGCAGACCGAGGGCGTCGGCCCTGGTGGCAGCGGCGCGAGCGACGACGCTGTGATACTCACCGGCCAGCGCGGCCACGCCCAGGCCGGCCAACTCCTCCACGGCCGCCGCGGCCCTGTCCGGATCAGCCGCGGTGTCCCGGACCACCAGTTCGAGAGGCCTTCCGGCGATCCCGCCCGCGTCATTGACATCGCCCACGGCCAGTTCGAGCCCAGCGAGCAGGTGGTGACCCGCCTCGACCCAGCCAGGCCGGGTCAGCGGCACGAGAGCGCCGATCCGGACGGCCGATCCGTCAGTCCGCTCCGCTGCAGGGGGCCATGGCGGCGTACTCATGTGTGGGCGCCTCCCGCGCGACGATTCCGTTGCCGTCCGACGCCGGGAAACCTACCTCACCCCGAGTCCGCCGGTCGGCCGCCGCCGGGACTTCACGGTGAACGAAAGCCCGCGGCCGGAAACGCCGTACAGCCATGGTCGGCAGCGGCGGACGCGTCCTCGGTGGACGCCCGCGCGGCCGGCAGGCGCAGCGCGTCGTGCGCCGGGGTGACGGGGCTCGGCGGAGTAGGCGGTCAGGGCCAGACCCGGCTGTCGAGCCCCGATGACCGGGTGGCGGAAGGCTTTGCGGCCGGTGTGGCGCAGGCGCACGTTGTGCTCGGCCATGCGGTGCCGAACTCCTCGTTGCGGGTGACGAGTTCACCGCTCAGTCCGGTCAAGTGTGCGTGTTGCCGGTGTGCCCCGAACGTGTGCCCCGGCCAGCGAGAGCGGGTCGAAGGCGAGGGCGGCGTCCCGGTGGCGATCCATCGGGCCCCGCCGACGGGTGCAGACGCAACCCGTGGGCCGCGGTCCGGCGTGGCGGCGGGGCGTCGACCGGTTCGTGACGGTCGAGGCGGCTGCGGACGTGGCGGTTTCCCCGAGCGCGGCGAGGAATCCCTCGGCGGTGCGCGGGGCGGAGTCGGTCAGGTCGGTGTCGGCGAGATGGGCGACCAGTCGTCGCGACGGCCGGTCCGACCTCTGGGCACGCCGGCGGGACACGCGTCCCTACGCCTCGGGTTCGACCCAGGTCAGCCCGTCCTCCGACGCCACCAGGCCGCCGGGGCGCAGCGGTGCCTCGGTCTCCAACGGTCCGCCGAACAGGCCGCGTTCCTGGAGGGCGGCCCCCTCCTGGAACACCTGCCGGAAGGTCTCGGACTCGTAGAGGGGATTGCGCAGGTCGTCGGCGTCGGGGAGGCGGCGCACGGCTCGCTCGAAGTCGTCGGCGGCGGCGGTGAGCCGTTCGCCCGCCGGCCCGGCCCCCGTGAGCGACGCGTCGCCGGACGCCAGGCCGCCCACCAGCTCGACGAACGCCTCGAGTTCCGTCGTGCCGACGTTGGTGACCTTGCGCGCCTTCCAGAAATACGACCGCTCGTCCTGGTGCAGGTCGTAGAAGGAGACCAGGAACTCGTGGAACAGGCCGTACTCGTGCCGGTAGCGGGCCTCGAACTCGGCGAACAGACGGGCCTCGTCCACGTTTCCGGCGAGGCAGCCGTTGATGGACCGGGCGGCGAGCAGCCCCCCGTAGGTCGCGAGGTGGACTCCGCTGGAGAGCACCGGGTCGACGAAGCAGGCCGCGTCCCCGACCAGGGCCATGCCGGGCCGCCACAGCTGTGACTTCCAGTACGACCAGTCCTTGCGGACACGGACCTGGTCGTAGGGCGCCTCGTTGGCCTGCGGGATGCCGTCGAGGAAGCCGCGTACCTCGGGGCAGGCGTCGATCATTCGGCGCCAGGCGGCGGCCGGGTCGCGCTGGACGGCCTCGGCGTTCTCGCGGGCCACCACGGCTCCGACGCTGGTCAGGTCGTCCCGGAGCGGGATGTACCAGAGCCAGCCCTCGTCGAAGGCGGCGCAGAAGATGTTGCCGTCGTTCGGTGCCGGGAGCCGCGCGCCGCCGGCGAAGTAGCCGAACACCGCGATGTTGCGGAAGAAGTCGGAGTAGATCCGCTTACCGCCGACATGCGGGTGGATCCTGCTGCCGTTGCCGGAGGCGTCCACGACGTACCGGGCACCGGCCTCGCGGACCTCGCCGTCGGGCCCGGACCAGCGCACCCCGCGGATCCGCTCCTCGTCGGCGAGCACGCCCGTCACACGGCAGCCTTCCCGTACGTCGACGCCGACGCGGCGGGCGTTGTCCAGGAGGATCGCGTCGAACCTCGACCGCTCGACCTGGTAGGCGAACGAGGTCGGGTCGGCCAGGCGGGGCGACAGCGCGAAGGAGAACTGCCAGGGATCCCGGTTGCGGCCCCAGCGGAACGTGCCGCCGCGCTTCGGCTTGAAGCCCGCACGCGCCATCTCGTCCTCGACGCCGAGGATCCGGCACACGCCGTGCACGGTGGAGGGCAGCAGGGACTCGCCGATCTGGTACCGGGGGAAGGTCTCCTTCTCGACGAGGAGGACGCGGTGGCCGTGCAGGGCGACGGCCGCCGAGACGGTGGCCCCGGCCGGGCCGCCGCCGACCACGATGACGTCGAAGTCCTGCGGGGGCTTTGCCGAACTCACCGGTCTCCCTTCGCCGTTCGCGTGTCGATCCAGGCGCGGATCGCCGACGCGGTTGTCTCCGCGTGTTCCCGCATCATCGTCAGATGATCTCCCGGGACGTCCACGACGTCGTGCGCCGCAGGCCAGGACGTCCGCCAGTCGTCCGCGTCGGCAGAGGCCGCCATGGCGGGCGTGGGCCGCTGCGCGCGCACGAGGAGCGTGGGCGTGGCGATCGGTTCGGGGACCCAGCCGAGGAAGATCCGGTTGTAGGCGCCGATCGCGGCCAAGGTGCTGTCGTCGTCCCCGGTGAGGAGGGGCTGTCCGGTGTCCTGCGGTGAGCTGTCCCGCGGCGGTGGGGCGGCCAGGGACAGCAGCCAGTCCTTGCCGCTGTTGTCCGGCGTGATGTGGTAGGTGTCCAGCAGCACCAGGCCGGCCGGTGCCCGGCCCGTGTTCTCCAACTGGTGGGCCACCAGGTGCGCCACATTGCCGCCCGCCGACCGTCCTACGACCACGAAGGGCCCGTCCCCGACGTGCCGCAGCACGCTCTCGGCCTGCGTACGCGCCAAGGCGTCCCGGTCCTGCGGTACGGCGGCACCTGCGCCGATTCCGGGGTGCGGGAACTCCAGGACCTCCGAGGCCTCCAGGTCGCCCTGGAGAGCGCGGTGGAAGCGGGGGAAGTCCCCGCCGCCCGACGCGAGCGACGGATGGTAGGCCGGGACGTAGACGACCATCGGCCTTCCGCGACGGGAGCGGCCGGGGGAGCGGCGGATCGGGGGCAGCGCGTGCTCGCGGCCCCGGGCGGCCGTGAAGGTGGGCAGCGCCCAGGACGCGGTGACGAGCAGGTGCATCGCCGCCACCGGTTGCCCGGCGGCACTGACCGTCCGGAACAGCGAGGAGAGGGTGTACGCCGGCCGTTCGGATCCCGTGGCCGCTGTCGCGTCGGCGGTTCCTGTGGCCTCGGGGGCGGCTGCGGCGGCCGGTTCGCCTCCCAGCAGGCCGAGCAGGTGGCGGGCCAGTTCCTCGGCCGTGCGGTGTTCGAACACGACCGCGGCCGACAGCCGGAGCTTCAGCGCCATGCTCAGCCGGTTGCGGATCTGCACGGCGGTGAGGGAGTCGAACCCCAGGTCGGCGAGGGACTTGCCGGCCGGGAGGGCGTCGCCGTCCGGGTAGCCGAGCACGGCGGCCACGTCGCCCCGCAGCAACTCCACGAGCGCCGGCTCCCGCTCGCCGGGGGGCAGCGGGGCCAGCCGCTTCCGCCAGGCTCCCGGCTCCAGCATCTGTCCAGGAGACCCGGGGGAGCCCGAGGCCGTCGCCGCGGCGGGCGGCCGGTTCTGCCGGACGAATCCGCGCAACGGCGGTGGCAGGTGCCCCGCACCGGACCGAAGCGCCGCCCGGTCCAGCAGGATCGGAGCCAGGACCGGTCCCGTCGAGCGCAGCGCGGCGTCGAACAGGGTCATGCCCTGCTCTGTGGACAGCGGCATCAGCACGTCACGTGCCAGTGGGCGCTGTCGGGGCTGCTGCCCCGCCGCCATGCCGCCGGTGTGCTCCCACGGGCCCCACGCCAGCGAGACCGCCGGCAGTCCCTCGGCGGCGCGACGGTGGGCGAGGGCATCGAGGAACGAGTTCGCGGCCGCGTAATTGCCCTGGCCCGCCCGGCCCAGCAGACCGGAGACGGAGGAGAACAGGACGAACGCCGAGAGGCCCATGTCCCGGGTCAGTTCGTGCAGATGCCAGGCCGCGTCGGCCTTCGGACGCAGCACGGCCGCCATCCTCTCGGGGGTCAGTGAGTCCAGCACGCCGTCGTCGAGAACCCCGGCGGCGTGCACCACAGCGGTCAGCGGCGGCTCACAGCGCTTGACCACCTCGGCCAGCGCGGCCCGGTCGGCCGTGTCACAGGCGACGACGGCGACCCGAGCCCCCAACGCTTCCAGTGCATCGCGCAGTTGGGCTGCCCCGGGCGCCTGCGGTCCACGGCGTCCGGTCAGCAGCAGATGCCGTACGCCGTGTCCGGCGACCAGATGACGCGCCAGCTCCGCGCCCAGCGCCCCGGTGCCTCCGGTGATCAGGACCGTACCGTCCGGGCCGAAGGCGGCACCCGCGCCCGCTGCATCACTGGCCGCGGCCAGCCGCGGAACCGTCACCCGACCGTCCCGCACCCGGAGTTGCGGCTCACCGGTGGCGACGGCCGACGGCAGCATCCGCAGTGACTCGGGCTGCCCGTCGACATCCACCAGGACGACACGTCCGGGCAGCTCCGACTGCGCCGTACGCACCAGGCCCCAGACCGCCGCACCCGCCAGGTCCGGCACCGGCCCGGTGGCGTCCCGCGTGACCACGACCAGCCGTGAGCCCGCCGTGCCCGGGTCGTCCTGCCAGTCCTGGAGCACCTTGAGTACTCGGCCCGTCAGCTCGTGCGTGGCGGAGACCGGATCCGAGCCTGTCGCAGGGGCGATGGCTGTGACGGCGATGACACCGGGGTGCACGCCGCCGGGCAGGAAATCGGCGAGATTCAGCTCGTCCGGCCCGCGCACGGCCCAGGCCCGCTCATCAGCGTCACCGGGGAAGAGGTCGAGGACGGCCCACTCAGGGCGCAGCAGAGCCCTTCGTACGAAGTCCTCCGCCAGGCCGGCGCGGCCTGCCCGCTCGGCCGGGAGTTCCCTGGTCGCCAGCGAGTCCACGCGTGCCACGAGTCGGCCGGACGGGTCGGCCAGGGTCAGCGAAACCGTGTCGGACTTCGTCGACGTCACCTTGACGCGCAACTCCGTCGCTCCCGAGGCGTGCAGGCTCACCCCGCTCCACGCGAACGGCACCCGGACCGTGCGCGTGTCCGCGGACGCGGCCAGCAGCGGCGCGTGCGACGCGGCGTCGAACAGCGCAGGATGGACTCCGAAGCGGCCCGCTTCCGGGGCGTGCGACGGGGGCAGCCGGACCTCCGCGAAGACGTCGTCGCCGCGCCGCCAGACCGCGCCGACCCCCTGGAAGGCAGGCCCGTAGGCGAGCCCGGCCTCGGCGAGGGCGGGGTACGCGCCGGTGAGGTCCACCGCCTCCGCGCCCTGGGGTGGCCACTGTGTCAGTTCGTCCTGCGGGGCGCGGCCTCCGCCCAGCTGTCCGGAGACATTCCGTGTCCACGCGGCCTCGGCGGAATCCTCCGGCCGCTCGGGCTGCTCCGGCCGGGAGTAGACGTCGACCGGCCGCCGGCCCGAGTCGTCGTCCCGCGCACCCACCACGACCTGGACCCGCACCCCCGCGGAACCGGACAGGGCGAGTGGCGAGAGCATCACGAGTTCGTCGACCGCGCCGCAGCCCACCGCCTCACCCGCCCGCAGGGCCATCTCCACGAACACCGTCGCCGGCACGACGACCCTCCCGGCGACGACATGGTCCGCGAGCCACGGGTGAGCAGCGAGGGACAACAGCCCGGTCAGGACCGTCCGCTCGGTGTCCGGCACCGGGAACGCCGGGCCCAGCAGGGACCCGGTGCCGGTCGCCGACGGGCGAGGAGCGTCCAGCCAGTACCGCTGCCGCTGGAAGGCGTACGTCGGCAGATCCTCGCGGCGCGCGCCGGAACCCGCGTACACCGCCGCCCAGTCGACGGCGGCCCCGGCCACATGCAGCCGCGCCACGGCCGACAGGAGCGTCTCCGGTTCGTACGCATCGCCTCGGGTGGCGACGGCGAGAACCGAGCCGCTCGTGGACGTGTCGGTCAGACAGTCGGCGGCCGCCGCGGTGAGTACGGGCCCGGGACCGAGTTCCAGGTAGGCGGAGACGCCGTCGTCCGAGAGCCGGCGCACGGCGTCGGCGAAGCGCACGGGCAGCCGGGCGTGCCGCGCCCAGTACTCGGGCGTGCACAGTTCCGCGGGCTCGGCGAGCCGTCCCGTCACGGTGGAGACGATCGGGACACGCGGCGGTCGGAAGGTCAACTCCCGGGCGACGGCCAGGAATGCGTCGAGCATCGGCGCCACCAGGGGCGAGTGGAAAGCATGGCTCACCCGCAGCCGTACGGCCCTGCGTCCGCGCGCCTCGAAGCCGGCCGCGACCGCGAGCACCGCGTCCCGCGCGCCCGAGATCACCACCGAGCTGGGCCCGTTGACGGACGCGACGGCCATCTGCGCTCCCTCAGCTGCCTGCGCCACCTTCGCTTCCTGCGCCCCGAACTGCGCGAGCTCCGTGGCGACTTCCTCCTCGCTCCCCTCCAGCGCCACCATCGCACCGCCGTCGGGCAAGGCCTGCATCAGCCGTCCGCGAGCGGCAACCAGCGTCGCGGCGTCGGGCAGATCGAGCACGCCGGCGACATGCGCGGCCGCCAGCTCACCGACGGAGTGGCCCACCAGCCGGTCGGCCCGCACGCCCCACGACTCCAGCAGCCGGAACAGCGCCACCTCGAAGGCGAACAGTCCGGCCTGGGTGAAGTCCGTACGGTCCACCAGAGCCGCTTCCGGTGAGCCCGGCTCGGCGGACAGCACGGCGCTCAGCGGCTGGGGGAGACGGTCGTCCAGGTGACGGCAGACCTCGTCGAAGGCGTCGGCGAAGACGGGGAAGGCGGCGCGCAGTTCGGCGCCCATCCGGGGGCGCTGGGCGCCTTGTCCGGTGAACAGGAAGGCCGTACGGAGCTCCGGGTCGGCCAGTCCTCGGACGACACCGGGGGTGTCCCGGCCCTGCGCGAACGCGTTCAGCGCGTCCAGCATCCGGGTTCGGTCACCGGCCGGCACGAGCGCGCGATGGCTGAGGGCGGAGCGCGACACCGCCAGCGAGTGGGCGACGTCGGCGGGCGACAGGGCCGGCCGGTTCGCCGCCTCGGCCGCGAGCCGTCGGGCCTGGGCGCGCAGGGCGGTCTCGTCGGCGGCGGAGAGCAGCCAGGGAACGGGCGGCACCGCGGCTGCCCGCGGGGAGACCGCCGCCTCCGGAGAGGCCGCCACCTCCCGTGGGACCGCGGTCTCCTTCTCCGGCGCCTCTTCCAGAATCAGATGCGCGTTGGTCCCGCCGATCCCGAAGGCCGAGACCCCCGCACGCCGCGGCCGGTCCGAGGCCGGCCAGGGCCGGGGCGCGGTCAGTAGTTCCACGCGGCCGGCGGACCAGTCGACGTGCGGTGTGGGCGCGTCGACGTGCAGGGTCCGGGGCAGTGAGCCGTGCCGCATGGCCTGCACCATCTTGATGACGCCGGCGACTCCGGCCGCCGCCTGCGTGTGCCCGAGGTTGGACTTGACCGACCCGAGCCACAACGGCTGCTCACGGCCCTGTCCGTACGTGGCCAGGAGGGCCTGCGCCTCGATGGGGTCGCCCAGCCGGGTGCCCGTGCCGTGGGCTTCCACCACGTCCACGTCACCGGTGCGCAGCCCCGCGTCCGCCAGCGCCCGCTCGATCAGCCGCCGCTGTGCCGGGCCGTGGGGCGCGGCGAGCCCGTTGGACGCGCCGTCGGAGTTCACGGCGGAGCCGCGGAGCACGGCCAGGACCGGATGGCCGTTGCGCCGCGCGTCGGACAACCGCTCCAGCAGGACCAGTCCCACGCCCTCGCCCCAGGCCGTGCCGTCGGCCGCCGCCGAGAACGACTTGCAGCGCCCGTCCGGCGACAGCCCGCGCTGCCTGCTGAAGGCGAGGAACGGCTTGGGCGTCGCCATCACCGTGACCCCGCCGGCCAGCGCCAGCGAGCACTCGCCCGAGCGCAGCGCCCGCGCGGCCCAGTGCAGCGCCACCAGCGAGGACGAGCACGCGGTGTCGACCGTGATCGCGGGACCGCGCAGACCGTACACGTAGGAGATCCGCCCGGAGGCCACACTGCCCGCCGAGCCCAGCCCCAGGTGCGCCTCCAACTCGTGGGAGCGCGTGAAGCGGGCGGAGTAGTCGCCGTACATCACGCCGACGAACACGCCGGTGTCGCTCTCGCGCACCGACGCCGGGTCGATCCCGGCCCGCTCCCACACCTCCCAGGACGTCTCCAGGAGCAGCCGCTGCTGCGGGTCCATGGCGAGCGCCTCGCGCGGCGAGATCCCGAACAGCCCGGCGTCGAACTCCGCGGCCCGCTGCAGGAACCCGCCGTGCCGCGTGTACGACGTGCCGACCCGGTCGGGATCAGGGTCGTACAGGGCGTCCAGGTCCCAGCCGCGGTCGGCCGGGAACTCCGAGATGGCGTCCCGCCCGTGCGACACCAACTCCCACAGGTCCTCGGGGGAGCCGACGCCACCGGGATACCGGCAGCCCATGGCGACGATCACGATCGGATCGTCCTCGGGAGGCCGGCCCGGTCCGCCGTACGCCTGCGGGTGCCCCACGGGCTCGCCCTCGAAGAGCGCCACACGCAGGTACCGGGCCACCGCGGTCGGCGTGGGGTGGTCGAAGACCAGTGTCGACGGCAGGCTCAGACCGGTCAGCGCGCCGAGCCGGTCCACCAGCTCGACGACGCCGGCGGAAGTCATGCCGAGATCGGTGAACGGCCTGTCCGCGTCGGGCAGATCGCCCGGTGTGCGCCGGCAGACCCCGGCCGTTTCGGTCAGCACCGTTTCGCGTAGCGCGCGCTCCTGGTCGCCGCGCGAGAGGGACAGGAGCCGCTCGCGCAGGGCGGTGGGGGCGGCGTCGGCCGCGACCGGAGCGGCCGGAGCGGCGGCGACCAGCTCGTGCCGGGCGATCTTGCCGGACCCGGTGCGCGGCACGGCGGTGATCTCGCGGATCTCGGCCGGCACCTTGTAGTCGGCCAGCCGGGTCCGGCACTCGGCGAGCACCTGCCGGGCGTCGAAGCCCTCCGGACCCGGCACCACGAAGGCGACCGGCACCTCGCCGAGCACGTCGTGCGGCACCCCCACGACCACGGCCTCGGACACGCCGGGACACTGCGCCAGGGCCTGCTCGATCTCCGTCGGGTGGATGTTCTCGCCGCCGCGGATGATCAGCTCGCTGAGCCGGCCGGTGAGCCGGAGATGGCCGTGCTCGACGCGGCGGCCGAGGTCGCCGGTGCGGTACCAGCCGTCCCGCAGCGCGGCGGCCGTCGCCTCGGGCTGCTCGTGGTACCCGGTCATCAGGCCCGGCCCACGCACCCAGACCTCGCCCTCGGCCCCGTCCGGGACGTCCTCGCCGCTGAGCGGGTCGACGACGCGTACGTCCGTGCCCGGCACGGGCGCCCCGCAGGAGCCGTCGACCCTCGGCCCCTCGGGACGGTTCACCGCGATCATGCCGCAGGTCTCGGTACTGCCGTACGCGTCCAGCAGCGGCGCCCCGAGGGTCTCCTCCACGGCCGCGCGCAGGGCGGGGCCGCTCGGGGCGCCGGCCACGAGGCACATCCGCAGCGCCGGCGGGGCCTCGCCGCCCGAGTCGAGCAGCCGGTGATACGTCGCGGGTACGCCGGCCAGCAGGGTGAAGGGCCCACCGAACCCGGCGTGCGCGGCGAGCAGCTCCTGCCGCAGACCACCCGGGGGCAGCAGCTCACCGGCGATCCGGGCGCTCGCGCCCACGGCCGTCACGCCCAGGATCGCCAGCGAGTGGCTGAAGCTGTGGAACAGCGGTAGCGGCCAGAGCAGGCGGTCGTCGGGCGAGAGACCGAAGACCGGGGCGTAGCAGGCGGCCACGGACCACAGCGCGGCCCGCTGCGTGGACACCACACCCTTGGGACGACGCGTGGTGCCGGAGGTGTAGAGCATCCAGGCCGGATCGTCGAGGCCGAGCAGGTCGATCTCCGCGTCCCCGCCGCTCTCGGCCGCGCTCCGGAACGACCGGGCGCCGTCCGGGACCGGGCCGCTCCCGGTGACCAAGGCGCTCAAGCGGTCGTACGGGGGCCCCAGGCGCCGCAGTTGTGCCAGGTGCGCGGCGTCCGTGATGACGCATGCGGCTCCGCTGTCCTGGAGGAAGTGGGCCAACTCGGCGTCGGAGGACCGCGGATCGAGCGGGACGCCGACCATCCCGGCCCGCAGGACGGCGAGGCAACTCTCCACCGCCTCCACGCAGTTGCCCAGACAGATCGCGACCCGGTCGCCGCGCCGCAGCCCGGTCCGGGTGAGGTACGCGGCCAGCGAGCGCGTGCGCCGCTCCAGTTCGGCGTAGGTGACGCTGCGCGAGGAGTCGGAGTAGGCCACCTTTTGCCCGGCTCCCCCCGCGTGCCGCCGTAACAGCTCCGGCACCGGTCGGATCAGCTCGTCACGCCTCATGTCTCCGCCTTCCGGACCCGCGCGCCGCAACGATGTTGAGCCTATGCGAACGGGGCTACTCGTACGGCCCGCCGCAGTGTCACCGCGGCAGCAAGGAGGTACCCCCATGACCGGCAACGGAGCACACGTGACCACCGTCCGGAGCCCTGTCCCCGCGCAGGAGCTCTCCGGCATCGTCGGCCACCGCTTCATCTACACCTACGCCAACGGCTGGCAGTACGAGATGTACGTGAAGAACCCGACCACCATCGACTACCGGATCCACTCCGGCATGGTGGGCGGCCGCTGGGTCAAGGACCAGCGGGTGGACCTCGTCCAACTGGACGACGACCACTACAAGATCTCCTGGAACGAGCCCACCGGTACGTCGGTCTCCGTCAACGTCATGCCCGGCAAGCGCCGCCTGCACGGCGTGATCTTCTTCCCTCGCTGGGTCGAGGAACACGGCGACCGCACCGTCCTCTACCAGAACGACCACCTCGACGAGATGCGCAGGTACCGCGACGAGGGCCCGACCTATCCGATCCACATCGTCCCGGAATTCGCGAAGATCACCCTCTTCGAGTACGTCGGCCCCGACGACGACACGGTCATCGCCACGGCCCCCGGAGATCTCCCGCAGGGCTGGTCCGACCGCACCAACTGAGTTCAAGGCGTCCTCAGGGGCGGGACGGCTGCCGGGCTACAGCGTGCGCACCCTCACGCGCGCGAGCCGGGCTGTGACCGGGTCCGGAGCCAAGCGCCTGATCGACGACCGGGTGCTCCTGGAGGCCAAGCGCCTCCCGGTGCACACCGACCTGCCCGCCACCGCCGTCGGCGAACGCATCGGCTTCCCCGGCCCCACGGCCTTCACCCGCTTCTTCCGGCAGCGCGCCGGAGAGACTCCCGCGGGTTTCCGCAACCGGGCCCGGGGCGGCCCGCGACGTCCGGGAAAGGTCTGAGGGAGGAGCGCTCCCGCTTCACACGCCTTGCGCCGGGGCCGTCGGCCAGGCGTCAGTGGTGGTGGCCCTGCCGGCCGAGGGTCTCCACCGGCGTCGCGCCGGGGCGGGTCCACTGCGGCACGGGGCGGCTGGTCGGGCCCCAGGTGGCGTTCCCGTCCGCGTCCGAGCGCCAGGACCAGCACGGGACCTGCCCCTCGGGCCAGCCCTCGGGGTTGTCCTCCCACGCCTCGCCGCGGCCGTAGGGCGTCATGTCGAGCAGACCGAGGGACCCGTTGACCCGCTCGTTGCCGCGGCCCGTCGTGGAGTAGGTGAGGAACACGCGGTCCCCGTCGCGCAGGAAGCAGGTGAGGTAACCCATCTCGCCGCCGACCGGCGCGTCCACGTCGCGTACCGAGTACCAGGGCTGGGTGTAGCCCATGAAGTCGACGTAGGAGGCCACCTCGTCCCATCGGCCCGAGGTCAGGACGGCGAACGAGACACCGCGGGCGTTGAGGTAGACGGCGTCCTTCAGGTGCCAGGCCGTGGTGGTGCAGCCCTCGCACTGCCCCTGGTGCGGGGCGCCGTCGTACCACATGTGTTTGTAGACCACGAGCTCGTCGCGGCCCTGGAACAGGTCCAGGAACGGGACCGGGCCGTCGGGGCCGACGACCTCGACAGTCCCGTCGAACTCCACCATCGGCAGCCGGCGGCGGGCCGCGGCGATCGCGTCGCCCTCGCGGGTGTGGGCCTTCTCGCGGACCAGGAGCTCGTCACGGGCGGCCTGCCAGGTGGCCGGGTCGACGACGGGCGGGCGGCCGGGCAGCTCGGTGGTCGGGGCGTCCGGGGTGGTCGTCATGGTGTCCTCCGTGGTGTCCTGTGCCGGGCGGTGCCGTACGCCTCGTACGACACTCACCGGAACAGACTCGCGACCCGGCCGAAACTCATCGCGGGGGCCGGGCGGCCTCCAGGTCGGCGATGCTGCCCGACATGATCGTCCGCACGTGCTCGGTGATGTGCTCCACGGGCCAGTTCCACCAGGCCACCGCCAGCAGCCGGGCGACGTCCTCGTCGCTGTACCGGGTACGGATGAGGCGCGCGGGGTTGCCGCCGACGATGCCGTAGTCCGGCACGTCACTGGTGACCACGGCGCCGGCTGCGATGATCGCCCCGTGCCCGATCCGCACGCCGGGCATGATCGTCGTGCCGTGGCCGAACCAGACGTCGTTGCCGACCACGGTGTCACCCCGGTCGGGCAGGCCGGTGAGCAGGTCGAAGTGCTCGGCCCAGGAGCCGCCCATGGTGGGGAAGGGGAAGGTCGAGGGGCCGTCCATGCGGTGGTTGGCGCCGTTCATGAGGAACCGCACTCCTGTGCCCAGCGCGCAGAACCTGCCGATGATCAGCTTCTCCGGCCCGTAGTGGTAGAGCACGTTGCGCGTCTCGAACGCCGCCGGGCCGTCCGGGTCGTCGTAGTAGGAGTACTCCCCGACCCTCCATCGGATGCAGGACGGTCGGGTCGGCGGGTACGAGCACGGGGGTTCCTCATCGGTAGCGGGTTCGTGTCCGGTCCATGGTCCCCTCGCGGGCGAGGTGCGCGGGGGCGAGGCGAGTAGTACAAGGCATCACGCATGGTCTTCCGGGCAGGGGAGACGGTGTTCCGGTCCGTGTCGAACGCCTCAGGGAGCTTTCGTGTCCGCAACCGACAGGGATGCAGCCGCCGTGCCGGAGAGGGAGGAGGAGACCCCGCTGCGGCGGGCCATCGGCCCCAGACTGCTGGTCCTGTTCGTGATCGGTGACATCCTCGGCACCGGCATCTACGCCACCACCGGTCAGGTCGCCGGCAAGGTCGGCGGGGCGCTGTGGCTGCCGTTCGTCATCGGGTTCGCCGTGGCGATCCTGACAGCCGCCTCGTACGTCGAGCTCGTCGGCAAGTATCCGAAGGCGGCCGGAGCCGCGCTCTACACCCAGAAGGCGTTCCAGGTCCCGTTCCTGACGTTCATCGTCGCCTTCATGGTCATGTGCTCGGGCCTGTCCTCGGCGAGCGCGGCGGCCCGCGCCTTCAGCGGGGACTACCTGTCCGAGTTCACCGGCTTCTTCCCGCCCACGCTCGTCGCGATCCTGTTCATCCTCGCCCTGGCGGCGCTGAACCTGCGAGGCGTGTCGGAATCCGTGAAGACCAACGTGGTCCTCACCGTGGTCGAACTGACCGGCCTGCTCGTCATCCTCACGATCGGCGCCTGGGCCGTCCTGACCGGTGACGGCGAACCCTCCAGGCTCGGGGAGTTCCAGGCGGAAGGCAGCGGTCACACCCTGCTCACCAGCGTGCTGGGGGCGACGGCCCTCGGCTTCTTCGCCTTCGTCGGCTTCGAGGACTCCGTCAACATGGCCGAGGAGACCAAGGATCCGGTGCGGACGTTCCCGCGTGCCGTCTTCACCGGCGTTGCCGTCACCGGCACCATCTACGTCCTGGTCGCCCTGGTCTCCTCGCTGCTCGTCGACTACCGCGTGCTGGAGGACTCCAGCGGCCCGCTGCTGGAGGTCGTGAAGGCCGGCGGGCTCGACTTCCCGCCCAAGCTCTTCGCCCTGATCGCGCTGTTCGCGGTCACCAACTCGGCACTGATCAACATCATGATGGCGTCCCGCCTCTGCTACGGCATGGCGAACGAACGCATCCTGCCGCGCTCCCTGGGCCGCGTCCTGCCCCGGCGCCGCACCCCGGTCGTCGGCATCGTCTTCGTCTCGCTCCTCGCCATCGGCCTGGTCTCGACCGGGGAGATCGAGGGCCTCGGCGACACCACGGCCTTCCTGCTGCTGTGCGTCTTCGCCGTCGTCAACATCGCCGTCCTGGTCCTGCGCCGCGACCGCGTCGAACACCGGCACTTCCGTACGCCGACCGCCCTGCCGGTGCTCGGCGCGGTCACGGCCCTGATCCTGGCCAGCCCGTTGGCCGACCGGCCCGCGGACGTCTACATCCGGGCGGGCGTGCTGGTGGCCATCGGTATCGGGCTGTGGGTGCTCAACAAGGCGGTGCTCAAAGTACGCGGCGCGGCGTGAGCCGGCCCGACCGCCGGGCGGCGCGCCGAGAACCGGCACCGGGCCACCACGGCTCCCGCGCGACGGCGGCGGGAGCGTGATGGCCCGGCAGAGGGGTTTCACAGTGGTTCAGCGCGGTTCAAGGTCGTTCCGGGCGGTCAGGGTTCGTTCAGCGCGTGAACGTGACCCGGTGTTCCTTCAGGGTGCCGCAGTTGGAGCCGTACACCTGGACATACACGTTGTTGATGCTGCCGCCCCAGTCGACGCAGTGACCCTTGCCGTAGACGTAGGTCGGTCCGGCGTAGGACGTGTACCGCCCCTCGTCCGAGTCCCCCGTCTCGGTGTCGGGGACGTAGACCCACGCGGACATGGCCAGGGCGGTGCCCGGGTTGTTGCGGATGGTCGCGACGCAGTTCTGCCCGTTGGCGGCGTTGTACGTCAGATAGACGGTGCCGAGCGAGCCGACGTTCGCCGAGTTCACGGTCTTGTAGCTGCTCCCGCAGACCTTCTGCGGCGTGGTGTTGGGCGCGGCGGAGGCCGGCGCGGCCAGGGCGGTCGTGGCCCCCACCGTCAGCGCGGCTAACGCGGAGGCGGCCAGGACGGAACGGGTGAATCTCATATTTCCCCCTTGCAACTCTTCGAGGTGGTTGCTCCTGCATGGTGTGACCCGCGGGCCGTCCAAAGGGTTGTGCCGCGGTCCGGGGAATTTCGTTGCGCGGCAGGGGAGTTGGCGGGAGAGGCCCGAGCATGCCCAGACCTCGTCACTCTTACTCGCGAGTCACTTTCACCACACGCGAGATCCCGAGGATCTGCCCAGGGGTGTCACACATGCTGCACATCCCCCTTCCAAAGTCTCGTTAGCGTTACGGCTCGAGCCCACGTGCGAACGTGACCAGGCCGCGGCCGGCAAGCCGCCGGCACAGCCAGATCGGGAAGACCACACATGGACTACTGCTCCTCGTGCCGTCGGCACCTCAACGGCGCCTTGGTCTGCCCGGGGTGCGGCGCCTACGCCCCGGACATCGACCCCTCCGCCGCCGACGGCCGTACCGGCCCGGACGCATGGGCGTACCCGGCCGCCTCCGGCGCATGGCGCGACGGGAACGTGGACGGGAACGTGTGGGACGACGGCAGCGTCTGGGACACGAACCGCGCCGGCACGCGGGAGCTCCCCCTCGCGTACACGGGATCGTCCGGCGGCCGCCCCCCGACCCTCGGCACCGACCCGTCCGACGGCCACGGGCCCCTGAGCACCGGCTCGTCCGACGGCCACGAGACCCCGGACACCCCCGGGACCGACGGCTACCAGGCCCCGCAGCAGGGGCGCGCGGCACGACGCCGTCAGATGGCCCGCTGGAAGAAGAACCAGCGCCGGGCCGTCGTGGCGACCGCCGTCGCGCTCGTCGGAGGCGGTCTCACCGTCGCTGCCATGAACGGCAACTCCACGCACGGCGTGCAGTCGGCCACGGCACCGCAGGACACGACCATGGGCGGCGCCGACGGTCAGGCGCCGACGTACACCGAACCGACCTCGACCCGGCACGACACCGCGCGGTCCTCGGTCACGCCCACCACTCCGCCGCACGCCGGCCGCACCGCGCAGCGCGAGCAGCCCCGCACCGCTCCCCGCAGCACCCCGGCGGACCCGCGGACGGACGCGGCCACGACGCCCCGCGAGCTGCCGAAGACGACGCAGCCCAGGACCACGGTCCCGAACACCGTCGACACCGTCACCGGCAACGCCGGCAAGTCCACGTCGACGGTGACCGAGCAGACGCCCCCGCCCGCCGCCGACACCGGCGACGACACACAGCAGGCCGCGTCTCCCGAGACGACCCCGTCCACGGCGAGCCCCACTCCGGCCGCGACGCCTCCCTCGAATTCCGGCTCCGACTCCAAGGAGCTGTGCCTGCTCGTCATCTGCCTGGGCTGAGTCGAGCGAAGGCGCCCGCCGGAAACCGGTGGCCACACCGCGGCCGCCCTTCGTAGCGTCGGACGCATGGCAGACGAGTGCTTCCGGCATCCGCGGCTCGCCGCGGTCTACGACCCGCTCGACCCCGACCGTGCCGATCTCGCCGCGTACCTGCGCATGGCGGAGGAGTTCGGGGCGCGCCGGGTGCTCGACATCGGCTGCGGCACGGGCGTGTTCGCGCTGCTGCTGGCGGAACGCGGGGTCGACGTCGTCGGCGTCGATCCCGCCGGCGCGTCCCTGGACGTGGCCCGGGGCAAGCCGGGCGGCGAGCGGGTGCGGTGGATCCACGGCGATGCGACGGCCCTCCCGCCCCTGACCGCCGACCTCGCGACCATGACGGGCAACGCCGCCCAGGCGGTCGTCGGTCCCGAGGACTGGCGGAGCACCCTGCGAGGGGTCCGTGCGGCACTGCGGCCCGGCGGCCGCTTCGTGTTCGAGACCCGGGTTCCGGCCCGCCGCGCCTGGGAGGAGTGGAACCGCGAGGCCACGCACACCGTGACGGAGGTGCCAGGCGTCGGTGCCGTCGAGTCCTGGGCGGATCTGCTGGACGTGAGCGGGCCGCTGGTGACGTTCCGGTGGACCTATGTGTTCGCCGCGGACGGGCAGGTGCTGACATCGGACTCGACACTGCGTTTCCGTGAGCGGGAAGAGGTCGAGGCGGAACTCGTCGCGCACGGCTATGTGGTGGAGGACGTGCGCGACGCGCCCGATCGGCCGGGCCGGGAGTTCGTGTTCGTCGCACGGCGTCCGCGACCAGCCGGCTGACGCGGCCTGCCGCCTCCGCGCAAGCGGAATCCGCCCGTACAATCCTGGCGACCAAATCGGGGGGCGTCAGCAGCGGGGGAGTCCGCGTGGAAACCGTCATCGTGCAGTTGACCGGTCCCGCACAGTGGGGCGGGGATGAGACAGGCAGGCCCGACCTGCTCCATCTGGGGCCCGGGGACACCGCCGACTTCGGCCGCGGCACCCCCGGCGGTGCGGGGGTGCGCATCGTGCTGACCGACCCCGGGATCTCGCGCCGGGCCGGGCAGTTGGAGGCGGCCGGGGACTACTGGCGGCTGTCCAACTTCAGCCGCAGCGTGTCGTACGTCGTGGAGAACCTGGAGGGAGCGGGCGAGTACCTGACGGTCGCCCCGGGGCGGCTCGGCGCGCCCGTGCCGTTCGAGTTCTCGCGCGTGGTGCTCCCCGCCCTGTCCGGTACGGCGGCCTTCAAGGTGTTCGCACCCCAGCACGCCTACCTCGGTGAGCAGTGCGCGCCGGGTGGTGGGGAACAGACCGTCCACCCCTTCGCCCTGGACCCGACGTCGAAGTACTTCCTCGTGCTGGTGGCCCTGTGCGAACCCCGGCTGCGGGACCCCTCCGACACGGCGCTGCCGGGTGTCGGGCAGATCGTGGAGCGGCTGCGGCCGCTGGAGGCGTGCCGGGACCTGACCCGCTCGGCGGTCAACTACCACATCGACTACCTGGCCTTCGCCAAACTGCGCCTGGACCTCGGGGAGGAGACCGCGACCGGATCCGACGGCGGCCGCACGGGAGCCAAGCGCTCCCGGCTCGCCTCCGTGGCCCTGCGCTTCGGCCTGGTGCGCGAAGAGCACCTCAGCCTGCTGCCTGCCCGCGGAGCGGGCCGTCTCACACCGCAGGAGGCCGGCGCATGACGGGATCCGACGCCCCGGACGACCTGGAGATACCCGGGCCGCCCCGCCTCCCGGAGGGGTTCCGGATCGACGGCTGGGAGGTGGGCCCGGTCATCGGCTCCGGCGGCTGGGGGACGGTGTACGAGGCCCGTACCGTCGCCGACGGCACGCCCGTGGCCGTGAAGGTGCTCCCGACCGGAGCCCTGGGGCCCGGGCAGCGCGCCGCGCTCGGTGAACTCGTGGAGCGCGAGGTCCGGTTCAGCGCCGAGGCCGACCACCCCCACCTGGTGCGGACCCACGCCGTGTGCACCGTCGAGGCACCGGAACTGCCCGCCCTGGACGGTGCGTTCGCGCTGGTCATGGACCGTGCCGAGGCCAGCCTGAAGGACGTCCTGGACGCCGCCGCCACCGGCGGGCCGATCGACGGCGCCGATCGCGTCCTGCGCGGAGTCGCCGCCGGACTCGCCCACATGCACGACGCCGGCTGGGTGCACGGCGACCTCAAGCCCGCCAACGTCCTGCTGGGCCCGGGCGGGCAGGTGTGGCTGGCGGACTTCGGGCTGGCCACCGAACTCGACGGCACCCACGCCCACCTGCCGCCGCTCGGCACCCTCGACCACCTCCCGCCCGAGTGGTGGTCCCAGCGCACCGGCACCCAGGGCGCGGTCGTCCGGCCCACCGCCGACATCTGGGCCTTCGGCGTCCTCGCCCACCAGGTGCTCACCGGTGGGCTCCACCCCTTCCCGGGCGCGACGGCCCGGGCCCGCTCCCTCGCCGCCCAGGCCTACGCACGCGGCACCGCACCCCTGCGGCTCGACGCCGGCCTCGGCGACGGCCTGCGGCGGCTGATCGCCGACTGCCTGGCGCCGGACCACACCACCCGGCTCCCGTGCACGGCCCGTGACCTCACCGCCCGGGTCGAGGACCTCACCGGCGGCCCGCCCCGCCGCCGGAGACGCCTGCTGCCGGCCGCGGCGGCCGGGCTCGTCGTCCTGACCGCCGCACTCGCCGGGGCGGCACTCCTCGGCGGAACCGGTGACACCCAGGACGACGACCGCGACAGCGGGGCCCCCACCCCCGCCTCCGTCACCGGCGCGCACCGCCCGGTGCCCGGCGAGATCCCGGAGGACTCCGACGTACCCGAGGCGCTGCGCCCCGTCATCGCCCGCGCGGCCCACCGCTGCACCGACGAGGAGATCACTCCCGCCCTGCTCGCCGCGCTGCTCAAGGCCGAGAGCGGCTTCGACGCGCACGCCGCCCGCCCGGAGAGCGACGAGTACGGCATCGCCATGTGGACGCCGTCGGTGTTCCGGGCCTGGGCGGTGGACGGCGACGGTGACGGCGACAAGGACCACATGTCGCCGCCGGACGCGATCGCCACCATGAGCCTGTACGTGTGCTGGCTCGACCAGCGGTTCAAACAGGCGGGAATGCCGGAGAAGGACCTGCCCGCGCTGGTCGCGGCCGGCTACCGCACCAGCGACCGCACGGTCATCGATGAGGGCGGCGTTCCCGCACGGGTACGCCCGCACGTGGACAAGGTGCTGGGCTACCTCGCCGAGTACGAGCGCTGACCGCCGGAGCCGCACTCCGGGACGCCCGGCAGCCGGTTGTCCGGCGAACTGATGTAGACGTTGGAGATGTAGCCGCCGTACTGGGGCAGATAGGCCCACCACTCGTTGGTGTACGGCGGCACGCTGACCACCTGGCCCGGGGTCTGGCAGCCCACCAGCACCCCGACCCCGGCCGGGAGCCGCGTGACCCGGGCGTCGCCCGTGGCCGGTCCCTTGCGGACGTTCACGAACTCGCCCCAGGTGCCGAACCACGCCCCCGCGGGCCGCACCCCGCCCGGCACGTCCAGCGAGCGGGTCAGCAGGCCGAGGTCGGTGTACGCCTTCCCGTACGACGTGCCGACCGGATGCAGCGTCAGCACGGCCACGATCGTGCGGTCGTCGGCGCCCACCGTGCCGGTGGTGTGCAGTGCGGGGCGGGTGAGGTCCACGCGGGCGGCGGTCCTGCTGCCGTCAGCGGCGGCCGGTTCCGCCTCGCCCGCCGTCGCCGAGGCACCGCACGTCCCCCTCGCGTACTCCCCGGACCAGCCCTGCTTCACCGCCCACGGGCGGTCGAACGAGCCCGCGATGCCGAAGTGCTGGTCGAAGCTGTCCGAGGCGCAGCGCGTGGAGCGGCGCAGGTTGTCCATGACGAAGTCGCGTACGGGGGCGGGCGCCTCGTCCAGGATGTAGCGGTAGATCGCCACGGTGTCCCGGGCCGAGAGGGCGGTGTAGCCCCAGTAGCCCTCGTACCCGGCGGGCGGCGGCGCGGTGTCGCGCAGACCGAGGCGGGCCGTCATCCGGTCGATGATCGCCGAGCCGCCGTACTCCGACCAGTAGTGGTTCGCGGCCTTGTCGTCGCTGCTGCGCAGCATCGGCTCCAGCAGCGCCCGGTCGGCCTCGGGGATCGGGTGGCCGGGGCCGCGTTCCCACAGGAAGTCCAGGGCCAGCAGCAGTTTGACGACGGAGGCGGACCGGAAGCGAGCGCTCTCGGCGACCTGTTCGGTGAACGTGCCCGTCCTGCGGTCGAAGACCGCGATCCCGGCGGTGACGCCGTCCGGGATCCGGGCGGCCTGTGTCGCGGGGGCCGTCCCCGGCCGGGGGAGCGCAGCCGCACCGCCCGTGAGCGACGCCACCGTGGCGAGGGTCGCGAGCGCGGCGGCACCGCGCAGGAGCAAGCGCATGGTTGCCCTTTCTGAAACGGGACGACCTGGGGGTTCGACCCTGATAAGTGTCAGGTGTCGCCGGCTTGGTGACCGCCCGTACGGTCACCCCAGTGAGCGAGGCGCCGGTCGGACCGCCGGACCGCACGCACACGACCAGAACATCCGCCGACACACATGAAAGAGGGGGCTCATGAGCCGCCGATCGCTCAGGACACTGCTGGCCGCCGGGGGCGCCGCCGCGGTGATGGCGCTCCTCCCGACCTCCGCCCAGGCCGCGCCGCACTCGGGCGGCAACTACGGGGCCTACGGGAACGAGGGGCAGTACCCCACCACCAACTACTGCTCGGGAACGTTCCGGCAGATCGGGGCCACCAAGTACGCCGAAGGCATGGCCCTGAAGTACTTCTACTCCGACAAGTGCGGCTCCTTCGCCCGGATCGAGAACTCCCGGCCCGGCTGCGCCGCCGTACTCCACCGTTCCGACAACGGCGTGGGGCGTGTCGACGGCTGGGTCTCCGAGACCGTCGACTCCGGCATCACCTACGCCTACACGCAGATGGGCAACAACCTCAACGGCCGCGTCTCACGGGCCGTGCTCACGTGCGACGGCCACGACCTGACCGAGACCGGCTGGTACTGAGCCGCACACACGCCACAGGGGGCGGCCGGTGCTCCGGTCCGCCCCCTGCGGCGCATGGTGCGTCAGCAGTCCGGGACTCCGGCGATCTTCTGGCCGCCCCGGATGTACAGGTTGTTCACCCAGGCGATGTCACTGCCGGCGAACTCCTGGACCGCGGTCCACCAGTTGTTGGTGCCGACGGCCGGGTCGTGCACCGTCTGGCCCTGCGTCTGGCACACGGCGTCCGCCCACCACTGCGAACGGACCGCGAGACGAGGGGAGTCGGAGGTCGGCTGCTGGCGCAGGTTGACGTCGGTGGCCCAGACGTAGACGTCGGTCAGGGTCGGGTCGCCGCTGTTGGCAGCGGCGGCCGGGGCCGCCTGGGCGGTGGTGGCGAGGCCGCCGACGGCGAGCGCGGCCACGGCGAGGCCCATGGCGGTACGGCTGATCATTCGCTTCATGTGTCTGTCCCCCGTAGGACGATGGTGTGGTCGGGTGTGGTCATGGTCCGGGTCAGCAGCGCGCCGAGGCGGGCAGGTCGCCGTACTCGTCGCCCTTGAGGTAGACGGCGCTGACGTAGCCCTCGAGGAGCTTCACCCAGACGTCGTTGGAGTAGCCGTTGTCGGTGATGCGCTCGCCGCGGGTCCAGCAGTAGGCGCCGAGCGGCTGCCCGGCCGGAACGGTGGCGAGGATTCCGTAGGAAGTGCCGGGTCCGGTACGGACGTTGACGGTCTCGTACGGCACGACCGCGTACGGTGCCGCCAGGACGCGGGCGCCGCCCTGCTCGCCGGTGGCGGACGCGGCGGCGGTCCCCGCGGTGAACGGGCCGAGCAGTGCGAGTGCCCCGGCGCCGACGAGCGCGGCCCTGGCGAAGATGCGAGTGGACATGTCGTGTTCCCCCTGAAGGTCTGGCCGACGCTCAGAACTGTAGGGAGACCAAGGGCGGCGCGGTCCCTGACAATTGTCAGGGTCGCGCGGGACAACAGGGGTATGTGCGGGGGGACTTGGCCTGCTCGGCGTGGGCGGCGCGATACGGCCGAAAACCGCTCGACGGCCACACCCGCCGCTGTCTACCATCCACCGCGCGGCATCGCGTGTCGGTCACCGGCCGGGTGAGGCATGGAGGTGCCGCGGAGATGCCCGTGGAGGCATTCAACCGTGTCAGTCGAGTTCAACCACACCATCGTCCTGTCCCGTGACCGGGAGAAGTCCGCCCGCTTTCTCGCGGAGATCCTGGGTCTGGAGGTCGGGGCACCGGCCGGGGTGTTCCTGCCGGTGACGACCGACAACGGCGTCACGCTGGACTTCCTCACCATCGACGCCGACATCCCCATGCAGCACTACGCGTTCCTCGTCTCCGAGGACGAGTTCGACGAGGCCCTCGCCCGGCTCGTCGCGGCCCGGATCCCCATCCAGGCCGACCCGCACGGCAACCACCCGCGCCGGATCAACCGCAACGACGGCGGCCGGGGCGTGTACTTCCTCGACCCGGCGGGCCACGGCCTGGAGATCCTCACCCGCCCGTACGGCGCGGACCCGTCCTCGCCGCTGAACGGCGTCACGGAGGACGTGCCCGGGGCGGTCTGAGCCGGCCCGGGCCGGGGCCGGGGCGAGCTGCTCCCGGCCCCGGCCCGGCCGTTCAGGCGCCGTCCTTCAGCGTCAGGGGAGTCGGCTCGGGGCCGGTGTCCGGTGCGTGGTCGGGGCGGGGGAGCAGGACGGGAGTGACGAGAAGCAGGACGCCGGCGAGGGCGATGGCCGTACGGGGGCCGGTCAGGTGGGCCAGCAGGCCCCACAGGGCGGTCACGGCCGCTGTGGTGGCCTTGCCGGTGGCCGACCAGGCGGACAGGGTGCGGGTGACCCGGTCCGCGGGGGTCCGGTCGAGGCGGTACGTGGCGAACACCGGGTTGAACACGGCACAGCAGGTGATCAGCCCGAACTCGACCACCATGACCAGCGCCAGCCCGGCCGTACCGGGGCCGACGAAGGCCAGGCCCAGCGACCAGCACGCCCGCAGCACCCCCGCGCTGAGCATGACCCGATGCCGGCCGAACCGGGTGACGAGCCGTGGTGCCAGACGAGAGCCGAGCAGGCCGCCCGTGCAGGGCACCGCGAAGGCGAGCGCGTACTGCCAGGGGGCGAACCGCAGATCATGGATCATCAGGACCATCAGCGGTGGAGAGGCCGCCATGATCAGAGAGTTGGCGAGGACCGTGTTGAAGAAGAGCGGGCGCAGTGCCGGGTCGGCCAGGATGTACCGCCAGCCGTCGAGCAGGTCGCCCGCCCGGGGCCGGGCCTCGCCGGTCGCGGGCGGCACCGGGTGTTTCTCCTCGCCGCCCATCGCCCGGAGGCCGAACGCCGAGAGCAGATAGCTCACCGCGTCGGCCACCACGGTCGTCACCGGACCGAACAGCCCGATCGCGGCCCCGCCCAGCGGCGGCCCGACCATGCTGGCCGTCCAGCTCGTCGCCTCGAACCGCCCGTTCGCTACGAGCAGGTCCCGCCGCGGCACCAGCTCCTTCAGGAACGCCCCGGCCGCCGCGTTGAAGGTGATGTCGGCCGCCGCGACGGCCACCGACACCAGCAGCAGCTGGCCGAAGCCCAGCCGGCCCAGGGCGAACGCCACGGGGATGCTCAGCAGCGCCGCGCACCGGACCAGGTCCGTCGCGATCATCACCGGCCGTTTCCGGCGGACCTCCACCCACGGCCCGAGCGGCACCGACACGGCCGCGCCGACCGCCGGTCCCACCGCCGCCAGCAGCGACACCTGCGTCGGTCCGGCGTCCAGCACCAGGACGGCGAGCAGCGCGAACGCGTCGAACGCGAGCCATGTGCCGGCCGTGCTGACCGCGTACGCGCCCCACAGCCACCCGAACCGCCGCCCCAGCGACCGTCTGCCCGCCATCCCCGGCGCACACTCCCAGCTCCCGCGGACAACCCGATGTTGACCGGCAGCCATCCAAGCGGGCACCGGGCCGCCCGGGCAAACAACCGTCCGTCACCCGTGACACAACCATCCGTTGTGACACACGGACGGTCTCCCCGGGGGTGAGTCGGCTCAGCGCTGGTAGAGACCCACCAGCGTGCCGTCCGCGATGCGGCGCTTCTCGACCTCCTCGTGCACCTGGTCCGCGCGGGGCGCGTCGGGCAGGACGCACGGCTCGGACAAGGCGTAGAGCCGGAAGAAGTAGTGGTGGGCGTCGTCCCCGGGCGGGGGATGCGGGCCGCCCCAGCCCGGCTGCCCGTAGCCGTTGACGAGCTCCGTGCCACCAGGTGGGCAGTGCCCGGCCTCGACGCCGTCGCTGTGCGGGTCGATGCCGACCACGACCCAGTGCGCGAAGGTGCCCGACGGGGCGTCGGGATCCTCGCAGAGCAGGACCAGTTCGGCCGCGTCGTCCGGTACGCCGCTCCAGGTCAGCGGCGGAGAGACGTTCGGTCCCTCGTACGCGTACCGGCGCGCGATGAAGGAGTGGTCGTTGAACGCGTTGCTGCGCAGTTGGATGCCGGTCATGTGCCCCGGGGTACCCCCGCGGGACCCGGACATGCGGTTCGGGACCCACCGCCTCGGGTACCCGGGAGCCGTCCGGAACGAGCCGGAAAAAAGAGGCAGCGGGCCGGAAAGAGGTAGGGGACGGAGGAACACGAGGATGTCTCCCCTGGCAGAAGACTCCGCGGCACACCCCCGGGAGGACCGCCGCGCCCCCGCCCGCACCGCGCGGCTGCGCAACCGCATCCCCGAGCCCGACGAGGAACCCGACCTGCTCGGCCAGTACCTCGGGCAGATCGCGGCGACGCCGCTGCTCACGGCGGCGGACGAGGTCCGGCTGGCCCGGCGGATGGAGGCCGGCGTGCGGGCGCTGGAGGAACTGGAACGGGCCGATGCCGGTGAACTCGACCTCGCGCCCGAGCGGCGGGGACGGCTGGAGGAAGCGGCCCGGGACGGGCAGGCCGCCAAGGACCACATGGTCCGGGCCAACCTCCGGCTCGTCGTGTCGATGGCCAAACGGCACGCCCACCGGGGGCTGCCCCTGCTGGACGTCATCCAGGAGGGCAATCTGGGGCTGATCCGGGCCGTGGAGAAGTTCGACCACACCAAGGGCTTCAAGTTCTCCGCGACCTGGTGGATCCGCCAGGCGATCGAGCGGGGCCTGGCCGCGCACGCGCGGACCGTACGGCTGCCGATGCACGTCGTCGAGCAGCTCCAGAAGGTCGCCAAGATCGAACGGCGTCTGCAGCTCGACCTCGGACGCGAACCGAGCATCGAGGAAGTGGCCCGGGAGAGCGGCCTCGCCGTCGACCGGATCGGCTGGCTGCGCCACGTCGGCCGGCAGGCCGTCAGCCTGGACACGCCGGTGGACGAGACCGGCGAGACCGTCGTCGGCGACCTCATTCCCGACACCGAGGTGCTCCAGGCCCCGGAGGTGGCCGAGTACCAGGCCCTCGCCGAGGAACTGCACGAGGCCGTCGGCACGCTCGCGCCCCGCGAGGCCATGATCCTCAGCCTCCGCTACGGCCTGCACGACGGCCACACCCGCAGCCGCGACGAGGTCGCCCGCCGCGTCGGCCTGACCCGCGAGCGCGTCCGCCAGCTGGAGAAGGAGTCCCTCGCCCGGCTACGGGCCCCCGAGAACCGCGAGCGGCTGGTGGCCTGGGCGGGCTGACCTCCCCGTTCACGACGCTCCTGGACGGGGCACCGAGCCGCCACCGGTTCACCCGCCCGTGGTGCTGCCGGACGGGCTGCCCGAACAGCCACCGGTTCACCCGCCTCCGGTGCTGCTGGGCCCGGCGCCCGGGCCCCACCGGCTCCTCCCGGCGGTGGTGCTGCTGGACGGGGTGCCTGAGCCGCCGCTGGTTCGCTCGTCTGCGGTGCGGCTGGACGCGGCGGCGAGCCGCCACCGGTTCGCCCCCCTGCGGTGCTGTTGGGCCCGGCGCCCTGGCCCCCACCGGCTCATCCGTCCGCGGTGCTGCTGGACGGGGCGTCCGAGCCGCCACTGGTTCATCCGCCCGCTGCGCTGCCGGACGGGGCACCGAGCCGCTACCGGTTCGCCCGCCTGCGGTGCTGCTGGACGGAGTGCCTGAGCCGCCGCTGGTTCGCTCGTCTGCGGTGCGGCTCGACGCGGCGGCGAGCCGCGACCGGTTCGCCCGCTTGCGGTGGGCCCGGCGCCCGGGCCCCAACCGGCTCATCCGTCCGCGGTACTGCTGGACGGGGCGTCCGAGCCGCCACTGGTTCATCCGCCCGCTGCGCTGCCGGACCGGCCCCCTTGCCGCCACCGGTTCGCCCGTCTGCGGTGCTGTTGGGCCCGGCGCCCGGGCCCCACCGGCTCTTCCGCCGGTGGTGCTGCTGGACGGGGTGCCTGAGCCGCCGCTGGTTCGCTCGTCTGCGGTGCGGCTCGACGTGGCGGCGAGCCGCGACCGGTTCACCCGCCCGTCAGCGTCAGCGAGCCGTCCGGCGTCGGCGTCACGCCCACCCCGCCGCTGATCCGGTCGAGCGTCGTCCGCAGCCACGCGCGGTCCGCCCGGGACGCGGGCTCCAGTCGCATCCGGCGCGCCCGCAGCGGCACCATGCGCAGCCCCTCGAGCCGTCCGCTGTCCGCCTCCACCGAGGCGAGGAACACCAGCCGCAGATCGTCGCGGTACTCCTCGTAGCCGGTGATCCCCTCGTAGTCGTCGACGAAGTCGCCGCAGCCGTACAGGATCAGCCGGTTCCGGTACACCTCCAGCGGGCGGGGATGGTGCGAGGAGTGGCCGTGGACGACGTCGACCCCGCCGTCCACCAGGGCGTGCGCGAAACGGACCTGCTCCCGGGGCACGCGGAACCCCCAGTTCGTGCCCCAGTGCACCGACACGACGGTCAGGTCACCGGCCCGGCGGGCCCGCCGGACGTGGCGCAGCACGGAGTCGGCCGCGGCGGGCGAGAGCTCGGGCACGTACGCCACACCGGGCAGGTCCGCCGTCGCCGCCCAGCCGGACGGGATGCCGCTGGAGCGCGCGCCGAGGGCGAGGACCAGCAGCCGGCGGCCACCGGGGAGGGGAACCGCGGCGGGGGCGTACGCCTCCTCGGCGTCACGTCCCGCACCCGCCGTCCGCAGGCCCGCCCGGGCCAGCGCGTCCAGCGTCTCCAGCAGGCCCGGGCGGCCGAAGTCCAGGACGTGGTTGTTGGCGAGGACGGTCACGTCGGGCCGGGCCACGGCCAGGGCCGGCAGGTTCGCCGGGTGCATCCGGTAGTGGATCTCCTTGTCGGGGGCGAAGGTGTCCTGGCACGTCACCGACGTCTCCAGGTTCACGATCCGGGCGTCCGGGGCGGCCTCGTCCAGCACCCGCAGCGCCTCGCCCCACGGCCAGGACGGATCGACGGGCACGGGCACCGGGCCGTGCGCCGACTCCGCCAGCCGGACGTAGGACCGCGCGTCCTCGACGTACGCCTCCCGCAGTGCCGGATCACCGGGGTGCGCCAGGATCTGGTCGACGCCGCGCCCGAGCATCACGTCACCGCACAGGAACAGCGTCACGACGCCGCCGCCCACACCTCCACGGTAGGCGCGCCCCGGCGGGCGGGGTCACGCGTCGACCGTCACCGCACACGACCAACCGTACGGATCCGGCCCGATCCGCAGCTCGTTCCACGCCACCGCCCTCGGCACCGCCCCGGTGATCTCCACGTCCGCGAGGCCGGTGACCGCCAGCCGTACGTCCAGGCCGCCGTCGGCCTCGTCCGCCTCCACGTCCACGGGCACCTGGCCGTACACCTCCAGCCGGAAGATGATCTCGTCCAGCAGCGTGGCGAGCAGGTCGTCGTCGCTGGCCTCGGCGAGCCGCACCCGATCCACGGCGGTCGGACGCACCCCGGAGACGTCCGCGAAGCACTCCACCATCGCCAGGACGGCCTCCGCCAGACAGTGCTCCCGGCACGCCGCCCACGCCTCGATCCGGATGTTCTCCGGATGCGGCACCGCCCGGTGCCCGCACTCGCCCGCCTGCCGTCCCAGCCCGTCGTCACCCCTGTCACCGCCCATGAACATCGCCTGCCCGGGGCCGGCACACCCATGCAGCGACCGGCCCGGCGGGTGGTCAGACGGGCTCGTCGGCGAGGTACGGCGGCGCCGGGTCGTACTGGATGTAGCGCCGTACGGCCCGCGCGTGGTCCCGGCCGTGCAGCCGCCCGACCAGCCACAGCGCGCTGTCGATGCCGGCCGAGACGCCCTGGCTGGTGACCAGGTCGCCGTCCACGACGTAGCGGGCGTCCCGGACGACGGTCACGTCGCCGCGCGCCTCGAGCCTGTCCTCCTGGCTCCAGTGCGTGGCCACCCGCCGTCCGCGCGCGGGACCCGCCGCGTGCAGCAGGAACGTGCCGGTGCACACGCCGTGCACCCATGCGGCACGCTCCGCCGTCTCCCTGATCCAGTCGGTGACCACCGGGTTGTGCACCTGGACCTCGCGCGCGCCCCGGCCACCCGGTACGTGCAGCACGTCGAGGGGCGGATGGTCGTCGAGGGTGTGGTCGGGCAGGACGCGCATGCCCTTGTTGCAGCGCACGGGCCCGGGGTGCTCGGCGACGATCACGGCCGAGTCGGCGCCCTCGCGGAGCCGGGCGGAGACGGTGAAGACCTCCCAGGGCCCCACGAAGTCCAGCTCCTCGGCTTCCTCGAAGACCAGCAGACCGTAGGTCGTCATACGGGTTCCCCCTTCTGTGGGACGTGGTGGGCGACGGCGGCCTCCGCCGTGGAGCGGAAGCGGGCGCGGTAGTCGGACGGCGCGACGCCGAGCCGGCGGTGGAACGTGCGGCGCAGGGTCTCCGCGGTGGTGAAGCCGTAGCGGCGGGCGATGGCCTCGACCGGTTCGTCGCCCTCGGTGAGGGCACGCTGGGCCGCCTCGACGCGCACCCGCTCGACGTACGCGGCGGGCGGCACGCCCAGTTCGGCGGTGAAACGGCGCTGGAGGTGCCGAGGGCTCAGCCCGGCGTGCGCGGCGAGGCCGGCGATGTCGTGCCGGGCGCCCGGATCGGCGTGGATCGCGGTGACGGCGGCCCGCACCGGGTCCGTCGCCGGCTGCCGCGACCACAGCGCCACGCTGAACTGCGACTGGCCGCCCGGCCGCCGCAGGAACAGCACCAGCCGGCGGGCCACGGCGTGCGCGACGTCCCGGCCCAGATCGTCCTCCACCAGGGCGAGCGCCAGGTCCATGCCGGCCGTCACACCGGCCGACGTCCACACCGGCCCGTCCCGGACGAAGATCGGCTCGCAGTCCACACGCACCTCGGGGTGCTCCCGGGCCAACTGCTCCTCGCGGGCCCAGTGCGTGGTGACCCGGCGCCCGTCCAGCAGCCCCGCCGCCGCCAGCAGGAACACCCCGCTGCACACCGAGGCCACGCGCCGGGCACCGGCCGCCGCGGCGGCGATCCAGGACACCAGCGCCTCGTCCTGCCGGGCCTGGTCGACACCCCGGCCGCCGACCACCACGAGCGTGTCGATCCCGGCCGGTCCGAGGTCCGCCACACCGTGCCCGGCATGCACGAGCAGCCCGCTGACCGACCTGACCGGTCCGGCCCGGGGCGCCACGACCTCGCAGACGTAGGTGTCGCCCGCGCTGTGGAACACCTCGTGCGGGCCGGTGAGGTCGAGCGGCTGGAAGCCGTCGAAGACGACGAAGACGATACGGCGGGACATCACGTCCTCCACGCTCCTCCGGCGCGGGGCATGGCGTCAACGACACCCACCCCACGAATCGCGCCATGCGGGAGGCCAGACGGGACGACCGCCCCAGGGTGGGTAGGCGGGCGGCAGGACGAGGGAACCGGGGGAGAGGAGGCCTGTCGATGATTTCCCAGACGGTCACCGTGCCCGCCGGTGGCGCGGCGCTCACCGGCGATCTGGACGTGCCGCCGGCCGCCCGCGCCGTCGTGCTGTTCGCGCACGGCAGCGGCAGCTCCCGGCACAGCCCCCGCAACCGCGAGGTCGCCGCCGGCCTGCGCACCGCCGGACTCGGCACCCTGCTGATCGACCTGCTCACCGAGGAGGAGGAACGGCTGGACATCCGCACCGCCGAACTCCGCTTCGACATCCCCCTGTTGGGCCGCCGGCTGGTGGCCGCCATCGACTGGCTGGCGCAGTCGCCCGGCACCCAGGGCCTGCCGGTCGTCCTGTTCGGCGCCAGCACCGGCGCGGGCGCGGCCCTGGTGGCCGCGGCCGAACGCCCCGACCGGGTGCCGGCCGTCGTCTCGCGCGGCGGGCGGCCCGACCTGGCCGGCGACGCCCTGGACACCGTCCGGGCTCCGGTACTGCTGATCGTGGGCGGCCGGGACCAGCACGTGCTGCGGCTCAACGAGGAAGCGGCCCGGCGGCTGCACGTGCCGCACACCCTCCACGTGGTGCCCGGCGCCACGCACCTGTTCGAGGAGCCGGGCGCACTCGACCAGGTCACCGACGTGGTCCGGCAGTGGTGCCACGACCAGCTGCGGACCGCGGCGGGCTGACGGCGGCCCGCGTCAGCCGCCCACCGGCAGGTCGATGCGCAACCGGGCGCCCTGCCGCAGCAGTTCCCGCTGCACGAGCCGGTACGGCACCCCGCGGGGCCCGTGCCCGTGCCGCACGGTCAGCGCGGCGCACACGCCCGCCGCCTGTCCGGTCGCCATCGCGATCGGCATGACCCGGTACGACGAGTGCGCCACGTGCGTCCCCGAGATGCAGCGGCCCGCCACCAGCAGCCGCTCGGTGCCCTGGGGCACGAGACAGCGCAGCGGGATGTCGTAGAAGCTGCCCGGGGGCACCCGCTTCAGGACCGTTCCGGAGCCGCGCGGGTTGTGGATGTCGACCGGGTAGGCGCCGTGCGCGACGACGTCCGGGAAGCGCCGGGCGGCCAGGATGTCGTGGCCGGTGAGGTGGTAGTCGCCGACGACGCGCCGGGTCTCCCGGACGCCGACGTGCGTACCGCTCTGCACCACGTACGACTCCTCGAAACCGGGCACGCGGGTGCGCAGGAAGCGGTCGATCTCCGCGAGCTGGCGCCGGGCGGTGTACTCGGCCCGGGTCAGGTCCCACACGCTGGTGCCGAGCACCCTGGTCACGCGGGTGCTGTTGACGCTGACCTCGCGCGGATGCGGCGTCGCGAAGAACAGGATGTCCTCGCGCGGCAGCCGCAGATCACCGTCAGCCCGGGCCTCCTCGACCAGGTCCCACAGGCCGTGCACCCCGCGCCACTGGTCGGGGTGCTCCCGCACGTACTCCGCGAAGTCCGGCCGGGCGAAGTCCGCGACCCGGAACATCAGCGTCATCGGCTGCACCAGCCCGTCCTCCGGCCGGCCGATCTCGTACGGCGCCCCGCAGGCCGCCGCGACGTCGCCGTCGCCCGTGCCGTCCACGACCACGTCGGCATCGATCACCACCGGCCCGGACTTGGTCTCGAACACCACCCGCCAGCCGTCGTCGAGGCGCAGTGCCGTGGAGGCGAAGGCGTGGAACAGCATCCGCACGCCCGCCTCGTCCGTCATGTCGAGCAGGACCAGCTTGAAGAGCTCCGGGTCGAAGGGGACCGTGTACCCGGTCCTCGGGGAGGGCTTCAGACAGCCGCCGCGCCCCATGAGCCGGTCCAGCAGCCGCCACAGCACGCCCTGGACGACGGGCTCGCCCTCGCCGTGGTCGGTGGGCAGCAGCCGGGCTTCCTCACCGGACTCGGTGAACGTGGCCTGCTTGTGCTCGTTGTGGAACGACATCAGCGGCATGACCAGCGCCGCGGTCGCGTTGCCGCCGAGGAACCCGTAGCGCTCCACCAGGACGACCTCGGCCCCGGCGTCGGCCGCCGCGACCGCCGCCGCGAAACCGGCCGGGCCGCCGCCGACCACCAGGACCTCCGTCCGGCCGCCGTGCCGGGCGGGACGTGCGGGCAGGGTGACCGTGCGGGGCTCGCGCGGCTCTTGAAGGATCGGCATCGAAGTCCTCCCGCGGGCGGGGCCTCGGCGGCGTCGGCGTCACACGCCCAGCGGGCGGGGTTCGGCAGTGGGCGCGGGCGGTGGTTCCGCCTCCGTGTCCAGGAGGGCAGTGGTGCCGATGGCCGGCTCCGTCCCGCCGTCGACCTCGTCCAGCAGCACTCCGCAGCGGGCGCAGGTCTCCCGGGCCTGCGCGGACAGCTCCCGGACGCGGGAGTGCAGCTCCTCCCGGCGCTCCGGGTACTCGTCCCACAGCCGGTCCACCTCCGCCAGCAGCAGCCCGGCCTGCTCCCGCGCCACGCCCACCAGGGCCGGAGCCCCCATCCGGCGTGCGAAGTCGAAGACCTTGCCGGAGTAGGGGAGCGGCAGCACCGGCAGTCCGGAGAGCGCCGCGAAGATCACGAAGTGCAGGCGCATGCCGACCGCCAGGTCCAGATGGCGCATGAAGCCGAGGACCTGTCCCGGGCTGTACGAGCCGTGCAGGATCCGCCCCTGGTCGGGAGCGGTCATGTGGGACAGCACGGCGTGCGCGTGCCGCACGTCGTGCCGCTCCATCGGCAGGAACACCACGTGCGCGTCCAGCCGGCGGACGAGGAAGTCGGCGACGTCGGCGAGCAGCGCGTGGTAGTCGCCCTCGTCCAGCTTCTCGGCCGCCCGGCCCGGCTCCCGCACCGACATTCCCACCAGACGCGAGTCGGTGGGCACGCCCTCGTGGCGCATCATCTCGTCGGTGAACGGCTCCGGCTCCAGCAGCAGTGCCGGGTCGGCGGTGACGACGACGTCGCGTTCGACACCCACCTCCTCCAGCACCAGCTTGGACTCCTCGTCCCGCACCACGACGTCGTCCATGTCCGCCAGCACCGTGCGCACGGCCTCCCGGTCGTCGGGCTCGCGCAGCGGGCCGGCGCCGATGGCGTAGGCGAAGGTGCGGATGCCACGCTCCTGCGCCGCCCGGACCAGGCGCAGATAGCGGCGCGCCTCGCCGTCGAAGAGGAGCCCGCCGCCGCCCAGGACCAGCAGATCCAGTGAGGCCAGCGCGTCCAGGACCTGATGGCGGCTGACGCCCTCCCAGTCCACCACCTCGTCGGCGCCCGGGTGATGGGCCCGGGTGTGCTCGGCGTTCCGGCTGAAGACGACCAGCCGGGCCTCGGGCCGCTGGGCGCGCAGGCAGCGCAGGACACACGTCAGGATCGACTCGTCGCCGATGTTGAAGCCGCCGTACGAACCGAGCACGCCGATGCGCGGGCCCGGCCGGGCGGGCTGCGGATGAGAAGGGGCAGTGGTCATCCGGGTGCTCCCGTCGCGTCGGAGTCTGCCTCAGTGCCTGGTGCGCCGGTCGTGCGGGGAGAGCCGAGCCCGTGCGTACGGTTCGCGCCCGTGCGCACGGTCCCGGGTTGCCTGCGCCGCAGGGCCGGAAACACCCCGCGTTCCGAGTGTGACGGAGGTCCGGAAGGTGTGCATTGTCCGGTGGGCAGCGGGTACGCGGGAGCCGGACCGGCCGGGGGCCCTCTCCGTGCGGGAAGCAGAGGTGACCGTCATGCGGTTCCGTGATCGCCGACAGGCCGGCGGGGAACTGGCCGAAAGACTGCGCACCCGGCAGAGCGAGGGGGCGCTGCCCGATCCCCTCGTCCTCGCCCTGCCCCGCGGCGGGGTCGCCGTGGCGCGCGAGGTCGCCCGGGCGCTGGACGCCCCGCTCGACGTGCTCGTCGTACGGAAGATCGGGGCGCCTTTCCAGGAGGAGCTCGGCGTCGGCGCGATGGCCGGGGACGAGGTGCCGCTCCTCGACGAGGACGCCATGCGTCACCTGGGGCTGCGCGAGGCCGCCCTCGCGCCCGTCATCGAGCGTGAGCGCGCGGAGCTGCGCCGCCGCGAGCGGCTGTACCGGCAGGGCCGTCCCGCACCCGACCTGCGCGGACGCACCGTGATCGTGGTCGACGACGGCCTGGCGACCGGTTCCACGGCCCGGGCCGCGCTGCGATTCGTCCGCCGCCAGGCACCCGAACGGGTGGTGGTGGCCGCGCCGGTGTGCTCCCCGGAGGCCGCCGAGCTGATGCGCGCCGAGGCCGACGAGGTGATCTGTCTGCACCAGCCGGCCGCGTTCATGGCCGTGGGCCTCTGGTACGAGAACTTCGACCAGCTGACGGACCAGGACGTCCTGGAGGCGCTGCACGCGCAGTTGTGACCAATTGCTCACCTTTCAGGTGTGGCGGAAACCAGCCAGGTCGGACAACGATGTCCCATCCCCACACCTGCAACAGGAGCATCACCAGTGAACGTCTCGCTCTCCGTATGGCTGCTGACCGTGGCAGTGCTGTGTGTGCTCGTCGCCGTCGACTTCTTCGTCGGCCGCAAGCCGCACGACGTGTCCGTCAAGGAAGCCGGGACCTGGACGGTGGTGTGGATCGTCCTGGCCGTGCTGTTCGGGCTGGGGCTGTGGTACTTCGGTGGGAGCGGGCCCACCGGCGAGTTCTTCGCCGGTTACATCACCGAGAAGTCGCTGAGCGTCGACAACCTCTTCGTGTTCGTCCTGATCATGGGGAAGTTCGCGGTGCCCTCGCAGTACCAGCAGCGGGTGCTGATGGTCGGCGTCCTGATGGCCCTGGTGCTGCGGGCGATCTTCATCGCGGCCGGCGCGGCGATCATCTCCGCCTTCTCCTGGGTGTTCTACATCTTCGGCGCGTTCCTGATCTGGACCGCCTGGAAGCTGGTCCAGGACGCCCGCAAGGAGGAGCACGAGGAGGAGTACCAGGAGAACAAGCTGCTGAAGATGGCGGAGGAGCGGTTCGGGGTGGCCGACCGCTACCACGGCACGAAGCTGTTCATCACCGAGAACGGCAAGCGGATCATGACCCCGATGCTGGTCGTGATGCTCGCGATCGGCTCCACCGACGTGCTGTTCGCGCTCGACTCCATCCCCGCGATCTACGGCCTGACGCAGGACCCGTACATCGTGTTCACCGCGAACGCGTTCGCCCTGATGGGTCTGCGGCAGCTGTACTTCCTCATCGGCGGCCTGCTGAAGAAGCTGGTCCACCTCTCCTACGGACTGTCGATCATCCTCGGCTTCATCGGCGTCAAGCTGGTGCTGCACGCCCTGCACGAGTCGGGCGTGCACGTCCCCGAGATCAGCATCCCCTTCTCGCTCGGCTTCATCGTGCTGGTGCTGGCCGCCACGACGGTCACCAGCCTGCGCGCCTCGAAGAAGCGGGAGGCCGAGGAGGCCGAGGAGGACAAGCGGCGCGCCGCCGGGTCCCGGTAGGTTCTCCCGCCGGGGCGTCGGACGGTCGCGTCAGACGACGCCGTCCGCGCGCAGGGCCGACACCTCCTCGTCGCTGCGGCCCAGCTCGGCGAGGATCGCCCCGGTGTGCTCGCCGACCGCCGGTACGGGGTCCATCCGGGCGGGCAGGCCCGCGAGGTCGGCCGGCGGGAGCAGGGCCTGAACCGTGCCGCCCGGCACCCCGACCTCGGTCCAGCGGCCGCGGGCGGCCAGCACCGGGTGGTCCAGGAACGCGGCGACGTCGTTGACCCCGGCACAGGCGATGCCGATGGCCTCCAGGTCCTTGAGGATCTCGTCGGAACCGGTGCGGGCGAAGCGGGCGGCGACGATCGCGTTGAGCTCGTCGCGGTGGGCGACCCGGTCGGAGGCGGTGGCGAACCGCGGGTCGCCGACCAGCTCCGGCCGGCCGAGGAACTCGGCGCACAGGGCCGCCCACTCCCGTTCGTTCTGGATGGAGAACAGCACCTCCTTGCCGTCGGCGGCCTCGTACGTCCCGTACGGCGCGATGGTGGCGTGCTGGGTGCCGAGGCGCGGGGGCTGGGTGCCGCCGTGCCGGGTGTAGTACGCGGGCTGGCCCATCCACTCCGCCAGCGCCTCGAACAGGGACACCTCCACCGGGTGGGCCTCGCCGGTGACGGCGCGGGTGTACAGGGCGGTGAGGATGCCGCTGTAGGCGTACATCCCGGCGGCGATGTCGGCGACGGAGATTCCGGTCCGGGCGGTCCCCTCGGGGGTTCCCGTCAGGGACACCAGCCCGGTCTGGCACTGCACGAGCAGGTCGTACGCCTTGCGGTCGGCCCAGGGGCCGGTCGTGCCCCAGCCGGATATCGTGCACGGGATCAGACCGGGGCGGCGGCCGGTGACGGTGGCGGTGTCCAGACCGAGCCGGCCGGCGGCGCCCGGGGCGAGGTTCTGGACGAACACGTCGGCCCCGTCGAGGAGTTCGTTCAGGATCTCGCGGCCCCGTGGGTCCTTGAGGTCCAGGGTGAGGGACTCCTTGGAGCGGTTGAGCCACACGAAATAGCTGGAGTGGCCGTGCACGGTCGTGTCGTACCGGCGGGCGAAGTCGCCGCCGCCCGGCCGCTCCACCTTGATGACACGGGCGCCGAGGTCGGCGAGCTGCCGGGTGGCGTAGGGCGCGGCCACGGCCTGCTCCAGGCTGACCACCGTGACCCCGGCCAGGGGATACCGCTGCACGCTCATGCCTCATGCTCCTGAACCTCGTACCGTACGGCGCCCGGACAGTCTCTCCCAGCCGGACGGCGGCGGCACGGCCCCGCGTCCGCGATCCGATCCGAACGACAGGTCCTACGGCCGGGCAAGGTGCCGCATCGCCAGCGCCAGTTGCAGCCGGAGGCGGCCCTGCGGGGTGCGCACCGGCCAGCCGAGCAGGTGCTCGGCGTGGGCCAGCCGGTCCTGCAGCGTCGAGTGGTGGACGTTGATCTCGGAGGCGGCCGCCCGCAAGCTCGCCGTGGACGCGACCGCGTGCAGAGTCGCCGACAGCCAGGGCGTGGTCGCCGCGGCCGTCTCCAGGGCACGGACGTCGGGCGGCGGTTCGGCGCCTGGTACGACGAGATCGGCGAGGAGGGCGATGCCGCCCAGTTCCTCGGCGTACACGACTCGCGGCCCGGGGTCCTGCGGGGTGCCCTCGGCGGTGAACCGCAGGGCGGTACGGGCCTCGGTCCACGACCGGGGGAGTTCGAGCACGGGCACGGCAGGTCCGACGCCGAGCCGTCCGACTGCGTCGGCCTGCGTCCCGGCGGGTACGACCCGTGGCCGCTCGTTCAGCGGGGCCAGGGCCCGGGCCGGAACCGAGGTGTCCAGACCGAGACGGCGGGCGGCATGCAGCCGGGCCGCTTCCGGGGCCGTGCCGTCGAGCAGGGTCTCGACCAGCGCGGGATCGTCGGCCGGGGCCCGCCCGCGGGTACGGTCGAGAACGAGCCGCAGGACACCGGCGGCCCGCTCGAGAATCACCGCGTCGACCACGCTGGGGGCGACCCGGGAGGGCCCGGCGCCGCCGACACGGGACGCCACCGCCCCGGCACGGCCGGTGCCGACCGCTTGAGACGCCGCCCCGCGGTCCGCCTTCGAGGCGCCGGACGCCGACCCCGTACGGTCGGTGTCGCCCACGCCGGCTGCCGCCCCGGCGCGGTCCGTTGCCAGGCCACCGGACGCCGGCCCCGTGCGGCCGGTGTCGCCCCCGCGGGGCGCCACCCCGGGTCGGTCCCCGTCCACGGCGTAGGACGCCGCCCCGCCACGGCCGGTGTCGGTGCGGTCCGCTGTCAGGGTGCGAGGCGCCGACCCGCCGAGGTCCGCGTCCACAACGCCGGACGCCACCCCGGCCCGCTCCAGCCAGAGGGTCGCCGTGCCGTCCGGCGACAGCCGCGCGGAGGGCCAGCGGGGGTCCGGTGGCTCATCCGTGTCTCGGCGGACGCCGTCCGGCTCCACACGTACGTGCACGCGGCGTTCGGGGTCCACCAGCCGGGCCGGGCAGCCGGACAGTACGGCGGCAGCGCGTACGAGTGCCTCGACACCGGCCCTGGACTCGGCCAGACGGTCGAAGTAGGCGATGACCCGGACCGCCGCACCGGCATCCGGATCGAGCGCGGTCAGGCGCCCGGCCAGCTCTTTCATAGGCCCATGGTGCGGCATGCGGCCGCCGAGCGGGCCCCCGCGTGCGGGTGGCTGCCCGAGGCTCCGTCGTGGCCGGCGCCGGTGGAAGACCCTCCGGGGACGGTCAGCAGGGCCCGGGCAGGAGCAGGAGGTGAGCCGGGGCGGGTCCCGTACGCGGCCGGCCGGACCCTCGGCCCGTCACGCGCCCAGCAGTCTCCGCAGCCAGTCCACGTGCGCCGCCCGGGCCGACCGGGAGAGCGCCGCCTGGGGTGCGAAGCCGTCGAAACCGTGGAAACCGCCGGGCCAGACGTGCAGCTCGGCCACCCCGCCGGCCTGCCAGATGCGTGACGCGTAGGCGACGACCTCGTCCCGGAAGGTCTCCGCGGAGCCGACGTCGAGGAACGCCGGGGGCAGCCCGGTCAGGTCCTCGGCACGGGCCGGTGCCGCGTACGCCGGTACGTCGGGGCCGCCGCGCCGCGAGCCCAGCAGCGCCGTCCAGCCGGTCTCGTTGGCGGTGCGGTCCCACACCCCGAGGCCCGCCATCTGGTACGTCGACGGCGTGTCGTTGCGGTCGTCGAGCATCGGGCACATCAGGACCTGCCCGACCGGCTGCGGCCCCTTGCGGTCCCGCGTGAGCAGGGCCAGGGCCGCGCACAGCCCACCGCCCGCGCTGCCGCCCGCGATGACGATCCGCTCGGGGTCGGCACCGAGCTCGGCGGCGTGGTCCGCCGTCCACAGCAGACCGGCGTACACGTCCTCGATCTGCGCGGGATACGGATGCTCCGGCGCCAGCCGGTACTCCACCGACACCACCACCGCGTCCAGCGCCTGCGCCCACGCCAGCGGGACGTCCACGCCGACCCGGTTGTTCCCGATGACCAGGCCGCCGCCGTGCACGTGGCAGATGACGGGCCGTGCCAGGGCGGTCGCCGGAACGGTCGGCCGGCAGATCAGCAGCGAGATGTCGGGCTCGCCCTGCGGCCCGGGCACCTGCCGGTCCTCCACCTCGAACGTCCCGCCCATCGTCAGGTCCAGATCGGCCAGCAGCTGGATGCCCGGGCCCTGGCGCACCTCGGCGATCTCGTCCAGGGTGAGACCCGGGCTGATCATGTCCTTGATCAGCTCCAGGGCTGCGGCGAGTTCCGGGTCGAACGGGGGCGGAACGTGTGTCATGACGTCTCCTCACGCGAGGTCGCGGCGGCTCGTGCGGCCATGGTCGGTCCCGCCGCGCCGGACCCGGGCGCCGCCGTCCGGCGGAACCTCGCCGCCGTCCGGCGGGTGGCGCCCCGGTGGCGGGCGAGGGCCACGGCCGTGAGCGCCGCGACCAGCGCGCACACCCCGGGCCACCCGAAGCGGCCGTACGCTCGCGTGCCCAGCCACGAGCCGACGGCGCCACCAAGATACGCGCAGGTCATGTAGGCGGTGGTGAGCCGGCTGCGCACCTCGGCGCGCAGCGCCTGGATCCGCACCGTGTTGGCGACCATCCCGGACTGCATGCCGACGTCGAGCAGCAGCGTGCCCACGACCAGGGCCGTCATCCCCGCCACGCCGCCGAGACCGCCCAGCGCCAGCACCGCGGCCGAGGCGCCCACCACCAGGAAGCACACCCGGTTGACCGCGTCCGGCCCCCGCCGGTCGACCTGGCGGCCCGCGACCGGCGTGCACACCATGGTGACTGCGTTGACCAGGGCGAGCAGTCCCACGGCCCCCGCACCCATGCCGTATGCCGGGCCGGTGAGCAGCAGGGCCACACCGGTCCACACCGCGGAGAAACCGGCGAACACCAGGGCCTGGTACAGGCAGGAGCGGCGCAGACCGGGTTCGGTGCGCAGCAGCCGCAGCGGCTCGGCCAGGAGCGCGACACAGCCCTGGGAGGAGGGCGGGGACGTTCGCGGAAGCAGGCGCGCCGACAGCGCGGCCACCGCCAGGGACAGCACGGCGGCCAGGACGTACGGTGCCCGCCAGCCGAGCAGGTCGCCGAGCGCGCCGCCGACGGTGCGCGACAGCAGCATGCCCGCGAGGGAGCCGCTCAGCAGGGTGCCGCCGGTCACGCCGCGCCGCTCCTCTGATACCAGACCGGCCGCCAGCGGCCCGGCGAGCGGGGCCGCCACCGTCGTCACCCCCACCAGGGCACTGGCGACGACCAGCGGCACCAGCCCCGGCGCGGCACTCGCCGCGAACAGCCCGAGGCCGGTGAGCGTGAGGAGGGTGACCAGCAGCGGGCGGTACGGGAGGCGGTCACCGAGCGGGACGAGAAGACAGATCCCGGCCGCGTAGCCGAACTGCGTCGCGGTGACGACGCCGGCGGCCGCGTCGGGCGAGACGTGCAGCCCGGACGCGATCAGCGGGCTGAGGGCCTGCGGGAAGTAGACATTGCCCACGGCCGCGCCGCAGACGAGCGCCAGGGCCAGGATCACCCGGGGACTCGCGCCGGGGTGCGCGGTAGGCTGCCGTTGATCGTGATCCGTCATGGGCCGAAGTCCACGCCATGGCAGGGCGGTTGCCAAAGGATGTAGCGGGGGCCTTAATGATCAGCTTCCGGCTCGACGCCGAGGACCTCGCCGACACCCGCTTCGCGATCTCGCCCCTGCGTGAGGTGATGGGCAGCCTGCGCGCCCTGCGTGCCCCCGCCCTCTATCCCCTGCACGTCCGGTGGCGCGCCGCCGTGCTCCGGAAGCTCGACCCGGCCGACGCGCGGCTGCTCGCGGCCCTGGTGGGGGACACCCTGGCCCTGCCCGACTTCCTGACCCCCAGACCGGCGTCCTTCGCGCCCACCCTCGACGAGCAGCTGACCGTCGTACGCGCCACCCCCGCGCCGACCGTCCGCCGTGACCTGCTCGCGGCCCACGCGCCGAGGCCCCTGCCGCCTGCCCTGCGGGCGGTCACCTCTCCCGGTGACGCTCCCGTCGCGGAGCTGGTGGAGGAGCTGTGCGAACTCCTGCGGTGCTACTGGGAGTCGGCGCTGCTGCCGTACTGGCCACGGATGCGGCTCGTGCTGGAGGCCGACATCACGCACCGGGCACGGCAGCTGGCCACCGGCGGTGCCCGGCTGCTCTTCGCCGACCTGCACCGCAACCTGCGCTGGGACGACGGTGTCCTGCACGTCGACCGGATGCGCGGCCGCCACCACGTGGACGGCTCCGGACGCGGCCTGCGCCTGGTGCCGTCCCTGTTCGCGCACCAGCCGGCGCCCCCGGTCAGCGCCGCGGAACCGCCGATGCTCGCCTACCCCGGCCGGGGCGCCGCCACCCTGTGGGAACCGGAGCCCGAGCCCGGCGCCCCCGCCCTGGCGGCCCTGCTCGGCGCGCCCCGCAGCACGCTGCTGCGGCTGCTGGCCGAGCCCCTGCCGACGGTGGAGCTGGCCCGGCGCCTCGGTGTGACCCCGAGCGCCGTGTCCCAGCATCTGCGCGTCCTGCACGGGACGGGCCTGGTCACCCGCACCCGCGACGGCCGCCGCGTCCTCTACCGGCGCAGCCCGCTGGGGGAGCAGCTGGCACAGCACGGCAGGGCCTGAGCCTCAGCGGTTCGCCGTGCCCGACTGAGCCGGAGCCGACCCCGACGGGGGCCTGCTGCGCGAGACGACGCGCAGGCCGCAGCCGTCGACGACCCGGACCTGGAGCGAGCCGCATCCGCAGCGCGTCCATTCCGTGCGGCCCGTCGCGGTGGCGTGCCGGGACAGCACCTGGAACGGCTCGCCGCCGTCCGGCCAGCCGCAGTGCGGGCAGACGGTGCCGGTGGTGCAGGTCATGTCTCTGACTCCTCGTACGTCATGGCTGGTTGACCGTCGTGACACAGCCAGGGTGCGCCGGAGCCTCCGTACACGTCCAGGTTGACTTTGTGGAGTGCATTGTGAAGCGTGGACTTCATGATTGACCTGCGCCGACTGCATGTCCTGAGGGCGGTCGCCCACTACGGCACGGTCACCGCGGCCGCCCGAGCCCTGCACTTCACCCCGTCCGCCGCCTCCCAGCAGATCCGGCAGCTCGCCCGTGACCTGGGTGTCGACCTGCTGGAGCCGCAGGGGCGCGGGGTCCGGCTGACTCCGGCCGCCGAGAGCCTGCTCGCGCACGCCGACGCCATCCAGGCCCGCTGGGACCAGGCGGAACTCGATCTGCGGGCGGATCACGGGGCGCCGTCCGGGGTGCTGCGGGTGACGGGCTTCCCCGTGGCCGTCTCGGTGCTGCTGGCGCCGATGGCGGCCCGGCTGGGGGAGCGGCACCCGCGGCTGTCCGTGCGGATCACCGAGGCGGGCGTCCCGGAGAGCTTCGACCTCCTCTTCGAGGGTGACATCGACCTGGCGATCGTCGAGTCGACCCCGCACAACCCCCCGCTGAGCGACACGCGGTTCGACCAGCAGCCGTTGCTCGACGACCCGTTCGACCTGGTCGTCCCCGACGGGCACCGGCTGGCCGGACGGGCCCGGGTCGATCTCGCCGAGGCGGCACACGAGGCGTGGATCGCACCGGTGGAGGAGAGCGCCTGCCGCCCGCACGTCCTGTCCGCCTGCGGGGCGGCCGGTTTCACCCCCGACGTCGTCCATCACGCCCTCGACTGGAACGTCGCCGCCCACCTCGTCGCCCACCGGCTCGGCGTCGCCCTCGTCCCGCGCCTCGCCCATCTGACGCCGCACCTGCCGATCACCCGGGTCCGCTGCGAAGGCAACCCCCACCGCAAGCTCCTGACCTGCACCCGCGGCGGCGGCCACGCCCGCCCGGCGGTGGCGACGGCCCTGCGGGAACTACGAGAACTGGCTGCCACGGCCGTCGCCTGAAACGCTGGGCGGCTCAGGGGCGCGGGGAACCGCGCGAACAGCCCCCACGCACCCGCGGACGGCAATGGTCAGGCACCGGGCGCCCCCACTCGCAGCGCGTCCATGACGAGGTCCAGCAGGCGGTTGGCGCGTGGTTGCCAGTCCGTGTGGGGGGCGATCGTCCAGAGACCGCCGACGGCGAGGAAGAGGTCGTCCGCGGTGACTCCGGGGCGGATGGTGCCGGCCTTCTCATTGGCGCGCAGGAGGAGTTCGGCCGCCTCGGTCAGCGGCGTGGGGGCCGGCTTCGCCGGCTTTCCCGGCGCGCCGGTGGCCTGCCGGAGGGCGTCGGCCAGACCGGCCTTCGTCATGGCGAACTGCGCGCAGCGGTCCAGCCACTCGCGCAGCGCCCGGTCCGGCTCCCGGCTCTCCAGCAGCGGCGCCGCCGTGTCGGCGACCTGCTGCATCTCGTGCCGGTAGATCTCCATGACGAGCGCCTCACGGCTCGGGAAGTGTCGGTAGAAGGTCCCCTGCCCGACCCCCGCCTTCTTGGCGATCGCGCTCAGTGGGGCGTCCGCCGCACGCGTCAGTTCGACCAGCGCGACCTCCAGGATGCGCTCGCGGTTGCGTTGCGCGTCCGAGCGCAGAGGAGCGTCCTTCTTCTGCGGCACTCGCCCTCCTCGCGGTCCTTGGCCGAAACCCGGCCCTTGTTAAGCGGACAGTTGTCCGTTACGTTTCCGGGTAACGGACAACTGTCCGCTTGCTCCATCGTATCGGCGGGACGTCCGCGCGGACAGCCCGCGACGGCCGCGCCGCAGCAGACCCGCCCCGCATCCTGCACCGTTGCGAACCAGCCCCGCCACCCACGACCCCTGCCGCCTGACCGTGCGACGTGAGAAAGAAGGCTTCCATGCCCCCATCGACGTCCAGCGACCTCACCCTGTCCGTCAACGGCGAGAAGTACACGCTGACCGTCGACCACCGCACCACCCTCCTGGACGCCCTGCGCGAGCGCCTGGACCTGACCGGCACGAAGAAGGGCTGTGACCAGGGGCAGTGCGGCGCCTGTACGGTCCTGGTCGACGGCCGCCGGGCCGTGTCCTGCCTCCAGCTCGCGGTGGCGGCCGAGGGGCGTGAGATCACCACCATCGAGGGCGTGGCCGACGGTGATCAACTGCACCCGGTGCAGCAGGCCTTCCTCGACCTCGACGGTTTCCAGTGCGGTTACTGCACGCCGGGGCAGATCTGCTCGGCCATCGCCCTGATCGAGGAACACGCGGCGGGCTGGCCCAGCGCCGCCACCGACGACATACGGCCCGAGGCGGGACCGCCACCCCTGACGCCGGAGGAGATCCGGGAGCGGATGAGCGGCAACCTGTGCCGCTGCGGCGCGTACGTGTCGATCGTCCAGGCCGTGGCCCGGGCCGCCGAGGCCAAGGGAGCGGCGGCATGAGGGAGTTCGGCTACCAGCGCGCCTACGACGTCTCCGGCGCCGTGGCGCTGCTCGACGGCGACGGGGAAGCCCGTTTCCTGGGCGGCGGCACCAACCTCGTCGACCTGATGAAGACCGGCGTCGAGCGGCCCGCCCGGCTCGTCGACGTCCGCGAACTGCCCCTGAACCGCATCGAGCCGACCGGTGACGGCGGCCTGCGCATCGGTGCGACCGTCACCAACAGTGACCTCGCCGCGCACCCCGAAGTCCGGTCGCACTACCCGGCCTTGGCGCAGGCGGTGCTGGCCGGCGCCTCCGGGCAGCTGCGCAACATGGCCACCGTCGGCGGCAACCTGCTCCAGCGCACGCGCTGCGGCTACTTCGCCGACGTCACCTCGGCCTGCAACAAACGCGACCCCGGCAGCGGCTGCCCCGCCCTCACCGGCGAGCACCACAACCACGCCATCCTCGGAGCCTCCGGCCACTGCGTGGCCACGCACCCCTCCGACATGGGCGTGGCGCTCGCCGCCTTCGACGCCGTCGTGTCCTACGAAACGGCGGACGGGCCGGGGGAGTTGCCGCTCGCCGACTTCTACCTGCCCGTGGGCGAGACCCCGCACCTGGAGACGGCCCTGCCGCCGGGTGCGCTGATCACCGCCGTCACGCTGCCGCCCACCCCGGTCGCCGCCCACTCCCGCTACCGCAAGGTGCGTGAGCGCGCCTCGTACGCCTTCGCCATCGGCTCCATCGCCGCCGCCCTCGACGTCCGGGACGGCCTCGTACAGGACGTCCGCCTGGCCTTCGGGGCGGTCGCGTCCCGCCCCTGGCGGGCCCGCACGGCCGAACGCGCCCTGATCGGGGCCCCGGCCGACGCGGAGAACTTCGCGGCCGCCGCGGACACCGAACTGGCCCACGCCGAACCGCTGCCCCACAACGGATACAAGGTGACCCTGATGCGCAACCTCGTCGTGGCCGTGCTCGGCGAACTCGCCGAGGAGGCCGCCCGATGACCACCGCGACCAAGGGCTCCGTCGGCACGGCGCACACCCGCGTCGAAGGCCGCGACAAGGTCACCGGAGCCGCCCGCTACGCCGCCGAGATCCCCTTCGCCGAACTCGCCCACGGCTGGCTGGTCCTGTCCACCGTCGCCCGTGGCCGCATCCGCGCCCTGGACACCGAGGCGGTACTGCGGATGCCCGGCGTGCTCACCGTGCTCCACCACCACAACGCCCCACGCGTCGACAACGACTACGTCGGCCTGCTGGGCGTGCCGCCGGACCCGAGCGTCGCCCTCTTCCAGAACGACCGGGTCGTCCACATGGGCTGGCCGGTGGCGCTGGTCGTCGCCGAGACGTCCGAGCAGGCCAGGGAGGCCGCCGAGGCCCTCGTCGTGACGTACGACCAGGAGCCGCACGACGTCGCGTTCTCCGCCGAGCGGCAGGCCGAGGCGTATCCGGTCGACGGCCATGCGCCGGGCGTCATGGAGAAGGGCGACCTGGAGGCCCGACTCGCCTCCTCCGCCGTCGTGGTGGACGCGCAGTACACCACTCCGGAGGAGCACCACAACCCGATGGAGCCGCACGCCGCCACGGCCCTGTGGGAGGGCGGCCGGCTGGAGGTCGTCGACTCCAACCAGGGCACCAGCTGGGTCGCCGGCGAGCTCGCGAACCTGTTCTCCCTCGACCCCGCTTCCGTACGGGTGCGCTCCGAGCACGTCGGAGGCGGCTTCGGCAGCAAGGGCGTCCGTGCGCACCAGGTGGCCGCCGTGTTGGCCGCGACCGTCCTGCAGCGCCCGGTCAGGGTCGTCATGACCCGCCGGCAGATGTTCTCACTCGCCGGCTACCGCAGCCCCACGGCCCAGCGGGTCAGGCTCGGCGCCGACGCGGACGGGCGGCTGCGTGCCCTGGAGCACCAGTCCCTGAACATGACCTCGTCCGTGCACGAGTTCGTGGAGCCGAGCGCCGCCGCGAGCCGGGCGATGTACGACGCGGACGCGCATCACACGGCCAGCCGGATCGTGCGGCTCGACGTGCCGACCCCGACCTGGATGCGCGCCCCCGGGGAGGCCCCCGGCTCCTTCGCGCTGGAGTCGGCGCTCGACGAACTCGCCGAGCGCTGCGGCATCGACCCGATCGAGCTGCGCCTGCGCAACGAGCCCGCGGTGGGCCCGGTGTCCGGGCTGCCGTTCAGCAGCCGCAACCTGATCGCCTGCTTCCGGGAAGGCGCCCGCAGGTTCGGCTGGGCCGACCGGGACCCGCGGCCCGGAGTGCGCCGCGACGGCCGCTGGCTGCTCGGCACCGGCACCGCCGCCGCCTCCTTCCCCGCCGGAGCCATGCCCTCCACGGCGGCCGTCACCGCGGAGGCGGACGGCACCTTCACGGTCGGGATCAACGCCGCGGACATCGGCACCGGCGCCCGCACCGCGCTCACGCTGGTCGCCGCCGACGCGCTGGGAGTGCCGACGGATCGCGTCCGCGTGCGCATCGGGGACAGCGACCTCGGTCCGGCGATGATCGCGGGCGGCTCGACGGGCACCCGCTCCTGGGCATGGGCCGTCACGGCCGCCGCCGAGGAGCTGCGGCAGAGCCTCGCGCCGGGCGCCGACATTCCGCCGGAGGGCATCACCGTACGGTCGAACACGGCCGAGGCCATCGGCGCCCTGGCCCAGAAGGAACGACACTCCTTCGGGGCGCAGTTCGCCGAGGTCGCCGTCGACCCGGCCACCGGTGAGGTCCGGGTGCGCCGCATGCTGGGCATCTTCGCGGCCGGCCGGATCGTCAACCCGCTCACCGCCCGCAACCAGCTCGTCGGCGGCATGATCTGGGGCATCTCGATGGCCCTGCACGAGGAAGCCGTCCGGGACCGGGCCACGGGCGGCGTCTACGGCGCCGACCTCGCGGGCTACCACGTCGCCGCGCACGCCGACATCCCGCACGTCGAGGCCGACTGGGTCGACGATCCCGACCCGGACGACCCGGTCGGCATCAAGGGCATCGGCGAGATCGGCATCGTGGGTGCCGCGGCGGCGGTCGCCAACGCCGTGTGGCACGCGACCGGCGTCCGCCACCGGCACCTGCCCATCCGCCCCGACCGTGTCCTGATGGCCGACGGCGATGCTTGACCTCGCCGGGCACCTGCACGCATGGGCCGAGGAGGGCCGGGACTTCGCCGTCGCCACCGTCGTGGCGGTCGGCGGCAGCGCCCCGCGCCCTCCCGGCGCCGCCCTGGCCGTCTCCGCCGACGGCACGGCCATCGGCTCGGTCTCCGGAGGGTGCGTCGAGGGAGCCGTGTACGACCTGTGCCTCCAAGCCCTCCAGGACAGGCAGACCCGCATCGAGCGGTTCGGCTACAGCGACGAGGACGCCTTCGCGGTCGGACTGACCTGCGGCGGAACGATCGACATCATGGTCACCCCGTACGACTCCGGCCGGACGGCCGAGGCCACCGCGCTGTCGGCCGCCGCCGACGGCGAGCCGGTCGCTCTGGCCCGAGTGGTGCACGGCCCGGCCGACCTCCTCGGCCGGGCGGTGCTCGTCCGCCCCGACCGCACCCACGAAGGCGGCCTCGGCGGCCACCCCGACCTGGACCGCACGGCGATCGCCCAGGCCCGCGCCCTGCTGGACGCCGGCCGCACCGGCACGGTCGAGGTCTCGGAGGACGGCTCGCACTGCCCGGGCGGTGTCACCCTGCTCGTCGAGTCGGCCGTCCCGCCGCCGCGCATGATCGTCTTCGGCGCGATCGACTTCGCCGCCGCCCTCGTACGCGCGGGCAAGTTCCTCGGCTACCACGTCACCGTCTGCGACGCCCGCCCCGTCTTCGCCACCCGGGTCCGCTTCCCCGACGCCGACGAGATCGTCGTCGACTGGCCCCACCGCTACCTGGCGGGCACGGACACGGATGCCCGGACCGTACTGTGCGTGCTCACCCACGACGCCAAGTTCGACGTCCCCCTGCTGACCGAAGCCCTGCGGCTGCCCGTCGCCTACGTCGGCGCCATGGGCTCCCGCCGTACCCATGAGGACCGCAACCGGCGGCTTCGGGAAGCGGGCGTGAGCGAGCGCGAGCTGGCCCGGCTCAGGTCACCCATCGGCCTCGACCTGGGCGCCCGCACGCCCGAGGAGACCGCCTTGTCGATCGCGGCCGAGATCGTCGCCGCGAGACACGGCGGCACGGGCCGACCGCTCACCGGTGCGGACACCCCGATCCACCGGGACGAGCGGGCGGCCGGGCCGTTGCCGCAACCGGTCTGAGCGGCGACCTCGCCGACGACATGCCGGAGGGGCCGCGGCCGGCGACGGCCTCGGCCCCTCTGTGGCACCGCACGCGAGCGGGTCAGGCAGCGGCCGGCTCCGCGGCGTGGCCGTGCAGACGGGCGATGACCTCGGTCAGCTGCGCGGCGACCTCGGCGTCGTCGGCCGGGTGCGTCTCCGCGAAGCGGGTCACCGAGCCGGGGATGGACAGCTTGACGTCCTCCAGCACCTTGCCGCCGGCCACGCCCACGGACTTGCGGGTCTCGTCGTGCGCCCAGACGCCGCCGTACTGGCCGAACGCGGTGCCGACCACGGCGACCGGCTTGCCGCTGAGGGCACCGGCGCCGTAGGGGCGGGACAGCCAGTCGATGGCGTTCTTCAGGACGGCCGGGATGGTGCCGTTGTACTCGGGCGTGAACAGGATCAGGCCGTCGGCGGCGTTCGCGGCCTCGCGCAGCTTCGCGGCGGCGGCCGGAACGGTGCCCTCGACGTCGATGTCCTCGTTGTAGAAGGGGATCTCGGCCAGCCCCTCGAACAGCTCCACCTCCGCACCCTCGGGGGCGAGCTTGACGGCGGCCTCGGCGAGCTGGCGGTTGTGCGAACCGGCGCGAAGGCTGCCGACGAGGGCGAGGATACGAACAGACATGGTGACTCCCACGTAGTGAAGGACGGCTCCGAAACACTGCCGTTACGATCCGGACCGGGGTCCGTTTAATGTTCTAGCATCCTAACCGGACCGCGGTCCAGTTGTGTTCCCGATGCTTTACGCTGGCTTCATGTCCACCGTCCCGCCGCCCTTCCCGACGCCCCAGGAGTCCGTCGGCCATCCGGAGTCCGTCGGCCATCCGGAGCTGCTCCAGCTGGGCACCGTCCTGGAGCCCGGCGAGCCGTGCCTGCGGGCCGACGCCGCGCGCAACCGGGCCCGGCTGCTGGAGGCCGCCGCGCGGCTGGTGGCGGAGCGCGGCGCGGACGCCGTCACGATGGAGGCGGTGGCCGCCGAGGCCTGCGTGGGCAAGGGCACGGTCTTCCGCCGGTTCGGCGACCGCACCGGTCTGCTGACGGCGCTGCTCGACCACTCCGAGAAGAAGTTCCAGGCCGCGTTCCTGGCCGGGCCGCCGCCGCTCGGACCCGGAGCGCCGCCCGTGGAGCGGCTGCGCGCCTTCGGCCGCGCGATGCTGCGCCGCTCGACCGACGAACTGGAGCTGCAGCTGGCGGCCGAGCCGGGCGCCAGCCGGCGCTTCACCTCCCCGCCCCGCCGGGTGCTGCGCCACCACGTGGTCATGCTGCTGCGGCAGGCCGTCCCGGAAGCGGACTGCGAGCTGCTCTCCCACACCCTGATGGGCCAGCTCGACCCCGCCCTGATCCACCACTTGACCCGACAGTGCGGGATATCCCTGGAGCGCCTGGAGGACGCCTGGGTCGACCTCGTCGACCGGGTGACGGGCACGGCCACGGGCGGCTGAGCCCGCGTCCGGGGCTCCGTGACCGCTCACGGCTTCCTCACAACTCCCCCGCCCGACAGGCGCATTGGGGCTTCTGCCAAGATGCCGTACGTCATGGTGCAGATACCCAGAACGCCCGCGCCCCCGTCCCCCGCGCCGTCGCGCTCCGTGCCCACGAGCGCCGATGTGGCCCGCCTGGCCGGCGTCTCGCGCGCGACCGTCTCCTACGTCCTCAACAACACCAGCGCCGTACGGATCAGCGAGCCCACTCGCCGCCGGGTCCACGAGGCCGCGAAGGAACTCGGGTACGTCCCGCACGCGGCGGCCCGCAGCCTGCGCGCCGGGCACAGCCGTATGGTCCTGATCCCCGCGCCGACCTTCCCCGTCGGCCCGCTCTACCACCGGTTCCTCACCGACCTCCAGGGCGCGCTCGGCAGCCTGGACTACACGGTCGTGCAGTACGGCACCGGCGGCCCGCACGGCGACGAAGCCGCCCGCGCCTGGGCCGAGTTGCGGCCCGTGGCCGTGCTCGTGCCAGGGTCCGGGCTCGGCCCGCGCGGGGTGGCGGTGCTCAAGCGATCGGGGGCGCGGGCCGTGGTCACCCTCGGCCCCGAGACCATCGAGGGCGCGCACGCACTGCTCATGGACCACGACGTGGTCGGCCACAGCGCGGGCTCCCACCTCTACGACCGGGGCAGGCGCCGCATCGGCGTCGTCGTCCCGCAGGAACCGGGCCTCGAGGCGTTCTCCGCGCCCCGGCTCGACGGTGTGCGCCAGTCCCTGCGGGGCACCGACGCCACCGTGGCCGAACTGCCCCTGCCGTACGACGAGGAGGCCGCCGCGCACCTCGCCGCCCGCTGGCGGAGCCTGGGCCTCGACGCCGTGTTCACCTACAACGACGAGTACGCGATGCTGCTCATGCGGGCCCTGGAGGACGAGGGCGTCCGCATCCCCGAGGAGACGGCCGTGATCGGCGCCGACGATCTGATGCTCGGCCGGCTGCTGCGCCCGCGGCTCAGCACGGTCCGCCTGGAACTGCCCTCCGGCCGTGAACTCGCCGAACTGGTCGACCGCGCCGTGCGCAAGCCCGGCACCGAGCCCGAGACGCACAAGGTGCTGGGCGCCACGGTGCTGCACCGCGAGTCGAGCTGACCGGACCGGAGCACGGCTGCGCGGCGGCCGGTCGGGATCGCACGGCCGCCGCTGAGGGCGGTCGGCAGGATCGCCGCCCCGCGACATGACTAGGATGTTGCACGCTCAACCAAATGAGGACGCGTACGGACGCCGCCGCGGCACACACGGCTGCGGCCCGCTCGGCGCGTCCCGTCATGTGACCGCCGAACCGGCCGCGCACTCACGGGAGTTCCGCTCGCCCCGTCAGCCGGTGACCGATCGATCGGAGAGCCGTCATGCCGTTGCTCGACACCAGGACCTGGCAGCCCCAGACCCTGACCGGGCCCGGGTACACCGTCACCGAGCCCGCCACCGGCCAAGCCCTCGGCACCCTCGCCCTCGCCGGCCCCGAGGACGTCGGGGCCGCCGCCGAGAGTGCCGCCGCCGCCCAGCGCGAGTGGGCCCGCGCCCCGCACTTCGCCCGCGCCGCCGTGCTCCGCAGGGCCGGCGACCTGTTCACGGCACACGCCGCCGAACTGCGCGAATGGCTCGTCCGCGAGTCCGGTTCCGTCCCCGGCAAGGCCGACTTCGAACTGCACGTCGCCGCCCAGGAGTGCTACGAGGCCGCCGCACTCGCCTCCCGCCCGGCCGGCCAGGTCCTGCCCAGCGAGGCGCCGCGCCTGTCGTACACGCGCCGCGTCCCCGCCGGTGTGGTCGGCGTGATCTCCCCGTTCAACGCCCCGCTGATCCTGTCCATCCGTTCCGTGGCACCGGCCCTGGCCCTCGGCAACGCGGTCGTCCTCAAGCCCGATCCGCGCACCGCCGTCTGCGGAGGGCTGTCCCTCGCCGCGGTCTTCGCCGCCGCGGGCCTGCCGCAGGACCTGCTGCACGTGCTCCCCGGCGGCCCGGACGCCGGGCAGGCCCTGGTCGCCGACCCGCGCGTACCGGTCATCTCCTTCACCGGCTCCACCCCCGCCGGGCGGGCCGTGGGCGAGGCCGCCGGCCGCCACCTCAAGCGGGCCCACCTGGAACTGGGCGGCAACTCGGCCATGATCGTGCTGGCGGACGCCGACCTGGACGCGGTGATCTCCACCGCCGCCTGGGGCTCCTTCTTCCACCAGGGCCAGATCTGCATGACGACCGGCCGCCACCTGGTGCACGCGTCCCTGTACGACGAGTACGTCGAGCGGCTCGCCGCCAAGGCGGACTCGCTCGCCGTCGGCGATCCGTACCGCGAACAGGTCCACCTCGGCCCGATCATCGACTCAGGCCAACTCGCCAAGATCAGCGGCCTGGTCGAGTCCAGCAAGGCCGCCGGCGCCAAACTCGCCGCGGGCGGCACCCACGACCGGCTCTTCTACCGGCCCACGGTGCTCGCCCACGTCGGCGACCACACCCCGGCCTACACGGAGGAGGTCTTCGGGCCCGTGGCGCCCGTACGCTCCTTCACCACCCCCGACGAGGCGGCGGCCCTGGCCGCGCAGAGCCCCTACGGGCTCTCCCTCGGCATCGTCACCCGCGACACGGCCCGCGGCCTGGACCTCGCCGAGCGGATACCGACCGGCATCGTCCACATCAACGACCAGACCGTCAACGACGAGGCCGTGGCGCCCTTCGGCGGAGTGGCCGCCTCCGGTACCGGCGCCCGCTTCGGCGGCGAGGCCAACCTTGAGGCCTTCACCGAACTGCGCTGGACGACGGTACGCGGAGACGTGGCTCCGTATCCGTACTAGGCCCGCCCCCGGGCGGGCGACGGGACGTTGCGGACCCCTAGCCCGCCTGCTGGCCCTCTTGGGCCTGCTGCTCGGCGATCGCCTTGCGGACCTCGTCCATGTCGAGGTTCCGGGCCTGCCCGATGACGTCCGTCAGGGCGGCCTCGGGCAGCGCGCCCGGCTGGGCGAACACGGCGACCTGGTCACGGACGATCATCAGCGTCGGAATCGACTGGATGCCGAAGGCCGCGGCCAGCTCCGGCTGCGCCTCGGTGTCCACCTTGCCGAACACGAGGTCCGGGTTCTCCTCCGCCGCCTTCTCGTAGACCGGTGCGAACTGCTTGCACGGCCCGCACCAGGACGCCCAGAAGTCGATCAGGACGAACTCGTTGTCCGTGACCGTCTGGTCGAAGTTCTCCTTGGTGAGCTCCACGGTGCTGCTCATGGCGTAAATCCCTCTTCCTGGTGTGGGTCAAGCCGTCGGCACAACACGGCCGACCTGGCACGTATTCCGCGCCCCTACCCGTGTGGCCAGGTCGCACACCACCCACCAGACTGACCCCATGACGGAAACGGAAACCAAGGCGTACGACGTCGTGGTGCTCGGGGCCGGGCCCGTGGGGGAGAACGTCGCCGACCGCACCCGCGCGGCCGGGCTGACCACCGCGGTCGTGGAGGGCGAACTGGTCGGCGGCGAGTGCTCGTACTGGGCGTGCATGCCCAGCAAGGCACTGCTGCGGCCGGTCATCGCCCGCGCGGACGCCCGCCGCGTGCCGGGCCTGAGCCAGTCGGTGCAGGGCCCCCTCGACGCGTCCGCGGTCCTCGCCCACCGGGACTACTACACCTCCAACTGGAGGGACGACGGGCAGGTCGGGTGGCTCGACAGCATCGGCGCCGACCTGTACCGCGGCCACGGCCGCCTCACCGGCCCCCGCACGGTGACGGTCACCGGCCCGGACGGCGGTGACCGCACCCTGACAGCCCGGCACGCGGTCGCCGTCTGCACCGGCAGCCGCGCCGCCCTCCCCGGCCTGCCCGGGCTCGACGAGGTCCGGCCGTGGACCAGCCGGGAGGCCACCAGTTCCAAGAACGTGCCCGGCCGCCTGATCGTGGTCGGCGGCGGAGTCGTCGCCACCGAGATGGCCACCGTCTGGCAGGCCCTCGGCTCGAAGGTCACCATGCTCGTCCGCGGCAAGGGCCTGCTCGCCCGGATGGAGCCCTTCGCCGGAGAACTCGTCGCCGAGGCACTCACCGAGGCCGGCGCGGACGTCCGCACCGGCACGTCGGTGAAATCGGTGACCCGCGAGAACGGCACCCTCGTGGCCGTCACGGACACCGGCGACCGCGTCGAGGCCGACGAGATCCTCTTCGCGACCGGCCGCGCGCCGCGCACCGACGACCTCGGCCTGGAGACGATCGGCCTGGAACCGGGCTCCTGGCTCGACGTCGACGACAGCCTCCGCGTCACCGGCCACGACTGGCTGTACGCCGTCGGCGACGTCAACCAGCGCGCCCTCCTCACCCACCAGGGCAAGTACCAGGCCCGGATCGCGGGCGCCGCCATCGCCGCGCGGGCCACCGGAGAGACCCTCCTCGCACAGCCGTGGGGCGCGCATGCCGCGACCGCCGACCACGCCGCCGTTCCCCAGGTCGTCTTCACCGACCCGGAGGCGGCGGCCGTCGGCCTGTCACTCGCCGAGGCCGAACAGGCGGGGCACCGGGTGAAGGCCGTCGACGTCGACCTGTCCACCGTCGCCGGCGCGGGCCTGTACGCCGACGGCTACAAGGGCCGCGCCCGCATGGTCGTGGACGTCGAGGACGAGATCCTGCGCGGTGTGACCCTTGTCGGCCCCGGGGTCGGCGAGCTCATCCACTCCGCCACGATCGCCGTCGCCGGCCGGGTCCCGATCGGCCGCCTGTGGCACGCCGTCCCCTCGTACCCGACGATCAGCGAGGTGTGGCTGCGGCTGCTGGAGTCCTACCGGGACGCCTGACCCGATCCGGCTGTCACGCGTGCGCGGGCACCACCAGCTCCCGGTAGTCGTCGCTCCACAGGTCCTCCTCCGCCTCCGGCAGCAGCAGCACCCGGTCCGGCCGCAGCGCGTCGACGGCACCCTCGTCGTGCGTGACCATCACGATCGCGCCCGGGTACCTGCCCACCGCGGCCAGGACCTCGGCACGGGAGGCCGGGTCGAGGTTGTTGGTGGGCTCGTCGAGGAGCAGCACGTTCGCGCCCGAGTGCACCAGGCCCGCGAGGGCGAGCCGGGTCTTCTCGCCGCCGGAGAGGACGCCGACACGCTTGTCGGCGTCGTCGCCGGGGAACAGGAACGAGCCCAGGACCTGGCGGACCTCGCCGTCCGTGAGATGCGGGGCGGCACCTGCCAGCTGCTCACGCACCGTCAGTTCCGGGTCCAGCGTGTCGTGTTCCTGGGCGAAGTAGCCGAGACGCAGCCCGTGCCCGTGGACCACCCGGCCGCTGTCCGGCGTGTCCTGGCCGGCGAGGATCCGCAACAGGGTCGTCTTCCCGGCGCCGTTGGGCCCGAGCACCACCAGGCGGCTGCCCCGGTCGACGGCGAGGTCGACGCCCCGCAGGACGTGCTGCCCGCCGTACGACCTGGTCAGGCTGACGGCGCCGAGCGGGATCCGGCCACAGGGCGCAGGCTCCGGCAGCCGGATCCTGGCCGTCTTCCCGGCGCGCCGGGCCGGTTCGAGGTCCGCGAGCATCCGGTCGGCACGGCGGGCCATGTTCCGCGCGGCCACCGCGGTCGCCACCCGGGCCCGCATCTTGTCGGCCTGGGCGTGCAACGCCGTCGCCTTGCGCTCGGCGTTCGCCCGCTCGCGTGCCCGTCGCCGCTCGTCGGCGTCCCGCTGGGCCAGGTACTCGTCCCAGCCGGTGTTGTGGACGTCGAGAGCGGTACGTCCCGGGTCCAGGTGGAAGACGCGGTTCACGGTGCCGGCCAGCAGGGACGTGTCGTGGCTGATCATCACCAGCCCGCCCTGGTGGCTGTTGAGGAAACCGCGCAGCCAGGCGACCGAGTCCGCGTCCAGGTGGTTCGTCGGCTCGTCCAGCAGCAGCGTGCCGTGCCCGGCGAACAGGATGCGGGCCAGCTCCACCCGCCGGCGCTGACCGCCCGACAGGGCGCTGAGCGGGCGGTCCATCAGGCCCGCCGGCAGTCCGACCCCGGCGGCGACCCGGGCGGCCTCCGCCTCGGCCGCGTATCCGCCGCGCGCCTGGAACTCGGACTCGGCCCGCACATAGGCGTTCATCGACCGCTCCGTCCCCTCGGCCATCGCGGCCTCGGCACGGCGCAGCGCCCGTACGGCGTGGTCCAGGCCGCGCGCGGACAGGATCCGGTCGGCGACGGTGACGGACTGGTCGGCCGCGCGCGAGTCCTGCGGGAGATGGCCGACGTCCCCGCTGCGGGTGACGGTCCCGGCGGCGGGGCGCAGGGTGCCCGCCAGGGTGTGCAACAGGGTCGTCTTTCCCCCGCCGTTGCGGCCGACCAGGCCGATGCGGTCGCCGGGGGAGACGTGGAAGGAGACGCCGGACAGCAGCAGACGCGCGCCCACGCGCACGTCGACGTCACGAACGGTGATCATGAGAAAACGCTCCGAACAAGCAAGAGGACACACGGGTGGCGTGGAAGCGGGTCCTCGGCTAGGAAATTCGGGGCGTAGACATGGACGTCACGGTAACGGAGGCGCCCCGACGGGCGCCTCCGGTTTTCCGTGCCCTGCTTCCGGCTCGCCGTGCGCTACGGCAGCTCGAAGCCGAGTGCCAGCGCGGCCTCCTCCGGCGTCGGCTGGGCCCAGCGCTCCGTCACCGCCCGGTTGGAGGACAGGGAACGCGACTCGGCCCGGTCCAGATACAGGACCCCGTCGAGATGGTCCGTCTCGTGCTGCACGATGCGCGCCGGCCAGCCCGTGAACACCTCGTCCAGCGCGTGCCCGTGCTCGTCCTGCCCGGTCAGCCGCACCTCGGCGGGCCGCGCCACCACGGCCTGCCAGCCCGGCACGCTCAGACAGCCCTCGAAGAACGCGGCCCGCGCGCCGCCGACGGGCTCGTAGGCGGGATTGACCAGCACCCGGAACGGCTGCGGCACCCGTCCGCGCGCCAGCCGCACCTCCTCCGGAACCGGCGCCGGATCCTCGATCACCGCGACCCTGAGCGGTACACCGACCTGCGGCGCGGCCAGGCCGACCCCGGGCGCCGCGCGCATGGTGATCCGCAGGGCCTCGACGAACCGGGCCAGCAGCGCGGGCCCCAGCTGACCCTCGTACGGCTCGGTGCCGCGCCGCAGCACCGGATCGCCGGCCGCCACGATGGTCAACGGGCCGCCACCGGCGAGGAGTTCCTCGACCTGTTCGGCCAGGGGTGCGCGATCGCTCGGAGTTCCCATCGCGTCAGGATGACACGGCCCCCACCCCCCTCGCGTGACCCACATCACACACCCCCTTCGGGAACTGGACGCCCCGCAGCCCCGACTACTGCACCGCAACGGCCGACGACCGCACTGCGACGGCCAAGACGACGTCCCCCGGAGAAGCCCGCCGATGACCACCGCTCCCTCGACCACCACGGACGAGACCCCGCCTCCCGCCAACCCGGCACCGTCGAAGAACACCTGGGCCCCGCTGCGTCCGCTGATCCTCCGCCTGCACTTCTACGCCGGGGTCCTGGTGGCGCCGTTCCTCCTCGTCGCCGCCGTCACCGGACTGCTGTACGCCGCCTCCTTCCAGGCCGAGAAGATCGTGTACGACCACGAACTGACCGTCCCCGCAGGCGAGCGGAAGCTGCCGATCAGCGAGCAGGTGGCCGCCGCCCGCAAGGCCCACCCCGAGGGCACGGTCTCGGCCGTACGCCCCTCACCCGAGGCGGACGCGACGACCAGGGTGATGCTGTCCGGTGTCCCGGGCGTCGACGAGGGACACACGCTCGCCGTGTTCGTCGACCCGTACACCGCGAAGGTGCGCGGCTCCCTCGACCAGTACGGCTCGACCGGCGCCCTGCCGCTGCGTACCTGGATCGACGAGTTCCACCGGGACCTGCACCTGGGGGAGCCGGGTCGCCTGTACAGCGAACTGGCGGCCAGCTGGCTGTGGGTGATCTCGGCCGGAGGACTGGTGCTGTGGTTCTCCCGCCGCCGTGCCCTGCGCAAGGTGCGGGGCACGAACGGGCGGCGCCGCACCCTCGGGCTGCACGGCGGCATCGGCGTGTGGGCGGCGGCCGGGTTCTTCTTCCTCTCGGCGACCGGTCTGACCTGGTCGGCCCACGCCGGAGCCAGCATCGACGAGCTGCGGACCACGCTGGGGCAGGCCACCCCGGCGGTGTCGGCGTCGGCCGGCGGTGAACACACCGGCCACGGCTCCGCCGCCGGGCAGGCCGGTGACGCCGCGCACGGGGTGGGCCTGGACGAGGTGCTGGCGGCGGCGCGGGCCGAGGGCCTCGGCGACCCGGTGGAGATCGTGCCGCCGGCGGACGCGGAGTCGGCGTACGTGGTCAGGCAGGTGCAGCGCAGCTGGCCCGAGAAGCAGGACTCCGTCGCGATCGACCCGGCCAGTGGTGAGGTCATGGACGTGCTGCGGTTCGCCGACTACCCGGTGCTCGCGAAACTCACCCGGTGGGGCATCGACCTGCACACCGGCATCCTGTTCGGCCTGGCCAACCAGATCGCCCTGATGCTGCTCGCGCTCTGCCTGATCCTGATGATCGTGTGGGGCTACCGCATGTGGTGGCAGCGCGGCCGCGGCACCGCCTTCGGCCGCCCGGTCCCACGCGGCGCCTGGCAGCAGGTGCCGCCACAGATCCTGGTACCGCTGCTGGCGGGGATCGCGGTGCTCGGCTATTTCCTGCCCCTGTTCGGCATCCCGCTGGCGGCTTTCCTGGCCGTCGACATCCTGCTGGGCGAGATCGCCTACCGGCGGGGACGGCGGACGTACGGAGCGGGGTCGCCGGCGCGGTAGCGGACCCGCCGATGAGGCAGGGGATCCGCCGACGCACAGGTGCCCGGCTCCACAGGGGAGCCGGGCACCTTCGGGTACGGGGCGGTCAGCGTTGCTCGAAGTCACCGGCGAGCGCCGAGGCGATCCGCAGATGCGACTCCGCCTCCTCGTGCCGGTTCTGCCGCTGCAGCGTGCGGCCGAGCATCAGCCGGGCGTAGTGCTCGACCGGGTCCCGCTCGACGATCGTCCGCAACTCCGCCTCCGCGCGGCGCAGCTGGGCCGAGTGGTAGTAGGAACGCGCCAGCAGCAGCCGCGGCGCGGTCTGCTCGGGCACCTCCTCGACCAGCCCGACGAGGACGCGCGCGGCGGCGGCGTAGTCCTTGGCGTCGAAGAACATCTGCGCGCGCTCCCAGCGCTCCGCCGGTGTCCCGTGGGCGTAGTACGTCGCGTCGTAGGTCGTGGTCACTCGTGCCTCCTTCGAGGCCGACAACCGAACGCGTTGGTTCAATATTCCACTACTGCATCGGGCCGCTACTCGCCGAGGGCGGCCACCTCGGCCAACTCGGCGTTGGCCCGCTCGGTGATCAGGCTCAGCACGCGGCCGGCGACGGCCAGGTCCTCCTCCGGGATCCCGGCGTAGATCCGGGCGGAGAAGGGCGCCGTCTCGCCGGCCGTCCTGGCGTACAGCTCCCGCCCGGCGTCCGTGATCCGCACGTCAGGCCCCTCGGCCGGGGCCAGCAGCCGAGCGGCGATCAGCTCGTCGATCGCGCTGTGCGCTTCCGCCGGGTCGTTCTTCAGCGCTCCGACGACGCCGTCGACCAGCTGCTCGCGCCCGACCGGGCCGTCGGCGACTGCGGCGAGCCGGAGGGTGACGGACTGCTGGAAGGTGACGCCGTGCCGGGCCAGTACGTTCTCCAGGACCGCACGGCCGGCGTAGTGGGCCAGGGCGATGACGCGGGGATCGAGCGGGGGAGTGGTGGTGGTCATGACTGCTCCGTCTCGTTCTCGCTGATGGGATCAAGAGGTGTGTCGAGCAGGGCCGTCAGATCGCGTGTGAACTCACGGGTGCGTGCGGCGTCGAGGCCGCCGAGTGGCTCCAGGAGCTGCTGGAGGAGTCCGTGGACGACCTTGATCGCCCGCCCGGTGACCTCGCGGCCCTGCTCGGTGAGTGCGAGCTGCACCGCACGCGGGTCGTGCGGGTCCCGGGTGCGCTCCAGGAGACCGGCGGCCTCCAGCGCACGCGCGAGCTTCGACACGTAGAGCGGCTCGAGTCCGGTGTGGTCGGCGAGGCGACGCTGACTGGGCCGCTCGCCGGAGCGCTGCATGCCGTACAGGGAGGCCACCAAGGAGTACTGCGCGTGGGTGAGCCCCAGCGGCGCCACCGCCCGGTCGACGGCCACCCGCCACTTCATCGACAGCCGCCACACCAGGAAGCCGGGCGTCGCGCCTTCGGTACCTTTGCTCATGACAGATAGAGTACATAGCTACTGTATTCATGGCTATTATATTCCTGGCTACTATGTTCGGCAGGGTGTCGGTCGCCGGCGCGTCATCCGGGACGCCCGGGCGCGGCCCGGATGACGCGCTGACGCGGGCCCTTCCACCGGACTAGGTTGGGCGCCATGAGCAATCTTGAGCGCGAGGCGGCTCCCTCCCTGTGTGGTGGCCGCGGCTTCGTGGTGGCCGAGCCGGTTCGCGAACTCCTCAGTCCGCGCCACGTCAAGCTGGGCGAATCCAGCGAGGTCCGCAGGCTGCTGCCCAACCTGGGCCGCCGTATGGTCGGGGCCTGGTGCTTCGTCGACCACTACGGCCCCGACGACATCGCCGACGAACCCGGCATGCAGGTGCCGCCGCATCCCCACATGGGGCTCCAGACGGTGAGCTGGCTGCACGAGGGAGAGGTGCTGCACCGCGACTCCACCGGCAGCCGCCAGATGATCCGGCCGCGCGAACTGGGCCTGATGACCTCCGGCCGGGCGATCAGCCACTCCGAGGAGAGCCCTCGTTCGCACGCCCGTTTCCTGCATGGCGCGCAACTGTGGGTCGCCCTCCCGGACGGCCACCGCCACACCGACCCGCGCTTCGAACACCACGCCGATCTGCCGGTCGTCACGGCACCAGGCGTCAAGGCGACGCTGATCCTCGGCGACCTCGACGGCGCGACCTCGCCCGGCACGGCGTACACCCCGATCACGGGCGCCGACCTGGCCCTCTCCCGAGGCGCGGACGTACGCCTCCCCCTGGAACCGGACTTCGAGTACGCCGTCCTGTCCATGTCCGGCGAGGCCCACGTGGACAGCGTCCCGGTCCTGCCCGGCTCGATGCTCTACCTCGGCTGCGGCCGCAGCGAACTGCCGCTGCGGGCGGAGTCGGACGCGGGCCTGATGCTCCTGGGCGGCGAGCCGTTCGAGGAGGAACTGATCATGTTCTGGAACTGGATCGGACGGTCCCAGGAGGAGATCGAACAGGCGCGTCGGGACTGGATGGAAGGGTCGAGATTCGGGGAGGTGAAGGGTTACGACGGGGATCCGCTGCCCGCTCCCGAGCTGCCGCCGACGCCGTTGAAGCCGCGGGGAAGGGTGCGTTGACCTGCGGAAACGGCAGATTGCCGGCGATGGGTGGGTGACGTGCCGTCGGGGCTCCGCCCCCGCCCATCGATCACTGGGGGAGGGTGGGTGGGTCTGCCGCAGGTCCGATGTGTGGTGGCGAGTGATTCCAGGGGCTGACCGCCTGTGGGTAGCTGTGACAGGACTCCTGCTGACCCAAGGAGATCGCTGTGGTCGGGCGCGCCATCTGCTGTCCGAGTAACGCTGAGCGCGCGGCCTGCGGACCACGCTCAACGGCCTTAGTGGCACCTGGCTGCGCCAGGAGATCGGTGAACTGGCGCGAGCGGGCCGCCGCGTTCGTCGCGGGGCAGGGCGAGCAGCCGCGGGCGGGGACGTCGTACCGGACGTGCTGAAGGACCTGCGGGATCACTGCCTCAGCTTTTGCGAGGCCCTGAGGTGCACCATGGCGGCGAGGACCAACACGCCTTCCCCGCCCGGGAGAAGACGTCCCCCGGCCTTGCATCGCCGCCACCCTTATATGCCACCGGAGACTCGCCAACCGAAATGGCCCCTGCCCCCGTGCCCTGAGGTGGCCGGATCAGCAGGTTCGCCAGCGCGATTTTCCCTCCAATGGCCGTCCGCCATGTGGATGTGCGGCCGGCCGGGACCTGTGTCAGCGTGGTGGAGAGGAACCATCGGCAGCGTCATCCTGTCGAGATTTCGGCCGGTCAGTCGGCGGGCCGTGGTTCAGCAAGCACGGTCGCGCGCCGGGTCCAGCGGCTGAAGCCCCGTGCGGCGGATCTATGACTTTCCGGGCGCAGGCTCATGATGAATTTCGACCCCCAGGGAAGCCTCCCGCGCGTCATGACGTGGAGAAGGAGCGAATATGCCCAGGCAGGGAATGAATGACGGAAACCGCCGACCGCAGTACGACGAAGCACGAGGACGTCCCGAACTCATCTGCGCGGTGGCGGAGGACGTGGGCGTGGAGATCACGCCGTCGGGCGCGTCGTCGGCCCGGGGTACTGATGTGGCCGGGCTGAATGAGCTGGCGGCTGCGCCCGACATCGTGCTGAAGCCACTGTTCGACGCCGACCTGACGCGGCTGGGCCGCCAGGCCCAACAGACGCCGCAGACGGGCGAGTCCGCCGATCAGGTCGAGGAGAACATCGGCAAAATGGTGCGCTTCTACCAGGTGGACGCGCCCGAGGAGCAGCTCGAGGGGATCGCCGAAAGACTCCGGGAACTCGACGTCATCGAGGCCGCCTATATCAAGCCGGCTGCCGAACTCGCCCGGGCCGAAACCGAGACGCGGCACTGGACACGTCCCTTCTCCAGGGCCGAGGAGCGCAAGGAAACGCCCATCAACGACATGGCCCCCATCGGGCCGGACGCGCCATCGATGACGCCCGACTACATGGTCCGCCAGATCTACCTGGACCCGGGACCGGCTGGCATCGACGCCCGCCACGCTTGGAAGCAGCCGGGCGGCACAGGAAAGGGAGTCCGGGTGATCGACTGTGAATGGGGCTGGCGCTTCGGCCATGAGGACCTGCTCCAGAACCAGGGGGGTGTCATCGCGGGAATCAACAGCATCGACACCAATCACGGCACCGCCGTCCTCGGCGAGATCAGTGGTGACGTGAACGGCTTCGGCGTCACCGGCATCGCGCCCGACGCGGTGATCAGCGCCGCGTCGTTCTCTCTGCCGACCGCGACCGCCATCCGGGCCGCCGCGGACCGACTGGGCCCCGGGGACGTCCTCCTCCTGGAGATTCACCGGCCGGGGCCACGGGCCACCGGGACAGGTCAGCAGGGGTTCATCGCGGTCGAGTGGTGGCCGGATGACTTCCTTGCCATCCGCTATGCCACATACAAGGGCGTGGTCGTCGTCGAAGCCGCCGGTAACGGCGCGGAGAACCTCGACGATCCGGTGTACGACAGGCCCCCGTCCCCCGGCTTCCCGCTGTGGTGGACCAACCCCTTCCGGCGCAGCATGCTCGACTCCGGTGCCGTCATCGTCGGCGCCGGCGCTCCCCCGCCTGGCACCCACGGTGCCGACTGGGGCCCCGACCGTTCGCGCCTCGGCTTCTCCAACTTCGGCTCGTGCGTGGACGTGCAGGGGTGGGGCCGAGAGGTCACCACGACGGGATACGGCGACCTGCAGGCCGGGGGCAATCCCGACTTCTGGTACACCGACAGGTTCAGCGGGACGTCGAGCGCGTCCCCGATCGTCGTTGGAGCTGTCGCCTGTGTACAGGGCGCACTGAAGGCGAGCGGCCGTAGCCCGCTGGACGGGTGGCGGGCCCGCCACCTGCTGAGGAACACCGGCTGGCCTCAGCAGGACGCGCCCGGTCGCCCGGCCACCCAGCGGATCGGAAACCGGCCCGACCTGAGTCAGCTGATCCCGGCCGCCCTGGCGTGACCCCCGGCGATCGCCGACGACAGCCGCGCTGCGACGTATGCGGCGCTGCGACGGGCGGGCGGTGCGGGCCGCGACACGCGCGTCACCGCGCAGCGCGAGCGTCCACACCGGCACCACTACTGTGTGCCGTCCGCCGGCAGGCGCTCCGGCAGCCCGAGCCGCGGGAACCGGTCGTCGTGGAACGTGATGATCTCGGTGATCACCCCGCCGGTGACACGCAGGACGTCGATCGTCAGCGGCAGGTACGCGCCCTCCCGCTCCCGCCAGAGGTAGAAGGCGACGGCGGGCTGCCGGTTCACCGAGGTGGGGACGGCGCGCAGGCCCTTCGTGCCCTCGAAGCCGCTCTCGACCCAGTCGTTCACCACCGCGTCGCGGCCGACGTACAGGCCCGGCGTGGGCGGCATCGAGCAGCGGACGTCGTCCCGCAGCATCGCGGCGAGCGCCGGGACGTCCGTGGCCACGCTGGCCTCGGTGTAGCGGCGTACCAGCTCGCGCGTCCCGGCGTCCTGCTCGCCGCCGGTCCAGTCCTGCCGCTCGGCGGGCAGGTGCTCCCGCATGCCGGCGCGGGCCCGCTGCAGCGCGCTGTTCACCGAGTTGACGGAGTCACCGAGGATCTCCGCGACGTCCTTCGCCGGCCAGCCGAGCACGTCCCGCAGGATCAGCACGGCCCGCGGGCGCGGCGCGAGGTGCTGGACGGCGACCAGGTACGCCAGCTCGATCGTCTCCCGCGCGACGGCGACGGTCTCCGGCTCGTCCGCGTCGCCCGCGGGCAGCTCGTCGAGCAGCCGGTCCGGGTAGGGCTGCAGCCACAGCACCTCTCCGCCGGTCGCCGGCTCCGGTCGGCACTTGGCGAGCAGGTCCAGGCAGGCGTTGGTGGCGATCCGGTACAGCCAGGCCCGGAACGTCGACCGCCCCTCGAAGGTCTCCCGCCGGCGCCAGGCGCAGAGGAACGTCTCCTGCACGGTGTCCTCGGCGTCCTCGAACGACCCGAGCATCCGGTAGCAGTGCACGTGCAGCTCCCGCCGGTGCCGCTCCGCCAGCCCCGAGAACGTCGGCTCGTCGACCTCGTCCAGTCTGCTCACGGCCGGACCGCTCACGCCCAGTCCCTCCCTCCGCGTGTCCGCACTCATCACGTCCTCCTTCCGCCTCGTCGTGCCCCGTCGTAGGTGTGACGGGTGCGGGCGCGAAAACTCATCACCCGAGGAGGCGGCGCCGCCCGGGGCGGCTGCCCTCGGCCCCACCCCGACTGAGAGGGGGACGGTCTGAGGTCGCCGTCCAGGCCGTGCTCGGTGTCGTGCCCGTCGGTGTCGGAGCCTGCGGCCGTGGTGTCCGAGGGCACGTCGGTGGTGGCCGTCCGTCACCGAGTCTCGCCGTCGGCCACCGAGGGTCGGCAGGGTCCGATTCAGCCGACGGCCCGAGAAGCCGCCCTGAAAGTAAGCTGTGGGAACAATTTAGGGGTTTCATTCGTGAATCTTTACTACCGGATGGCCGAGCCTCTGTTGCGACAAGGTCCACCATGCAAGGAGCCTGCGGCGTCCCAGCCGGTCCCTCTATGCCGTCATGGCCGACCTGATATCCGACCAGGAGTTGAAGTGAGCGACAGCATCGAGTGGCTTGGTGACCACTGTTTCGAGGAACCCATGGGTGGTCCCGGCATGCGTGGCGGAGTGTCGCTGACCGCTGTGCGTGGTCTTCCGGTGGAGGACCTCCTGCGGCGCTTGGGTGCTCGGGATGACCAGATCGGCATTCGGGCCCAGTACCGTGATTTCGATCCTCTGTCCGTGGACGCCCCGTGGACTCCCTGCATGTATGGCACGTCCGGTGAGTGGTCGTACGTCCTGGAGGATTCCGGAGTCTGTGCCTGGTATCAGCACTGGGCTGACGGCAACAGTTCTGTGATTCCTCGCGAGGGTGAGGAGTTCGTGTGCCTGTACGCGAACGTCGCCGTGCAGCCGTCGTGGTTGTTCTATTCAGCCGGTGAAGGTGACCTTCTACGGGCAGAGTTCCGGCACAGCCTGGCGGGTCCGGCACCGGACAGTGAGTCGAGCAGGGCTCACCTGCTGAACAGCCGGTTGCGGAGCAACGGCGCCGTGTGGCCGGACCCGGATGGGTTTTCGTCTCCCGCGGAGTGGCGTGCATTTGTGGAGGGCGGGTCTGCTGGTCTTCATGCCGCGGTGTGGAGGTCGGTTGGCGAGCACACCGGTCTGACGATTCCCAGAGGGGCGGTCGAGTCGGGTGAGCTTCCCGTGGCGTTGCTGCTGGATCCGTTCATGTGACATGCGAAGGGCGGCTGGTGGACCAGCCGCCCTTGCTGTTCTGCCGGTCTCCCGCTTCTAGTTCGTGGTCATGGTGCAGCGCATGAAGGTTCCGGTTCCAGTGGCACAGTCACCCTTGATGTTGGTGTTCAGCCAGTAGGCGTCCCTGTCCATGAGACGCATGTTCTTGGCGAATCCCGAGGAGAAGGCTGCCATGGATCCGCTGTTCTGGACGCCTGAGATGGACGACCTTCCGCATACCTCCCGGAAACTCGGCATCGTTCCGGGAAGATTTCTGAGATGGATGGTTCCGTTGTCCATCTGCGCGTATGTCTGCATGCATTCCGCGCCGGTGGAGACGGGGTTGAGTCCATCGAGGTCGGCTGGCTGCCCACCGCTGTTGTAGGAGGCGTTGAAGGTGAACTCGTCGCAGTTCGGATCGTCGGTGCTGCTGTTCATGGCAGCCGGATCGTAGTTGGTCCGTGCCCATCCGTCCACGTCACAGATGACGGCACGGTTCGCTCCGTTGCGTCCGCCCGGCAGGTAGTACAAGGGAGTATTCATGCTTTCCAGTCCCGGGCTCTTCGGACTGCCGTGCTGGATGAGCCAGGCGTGGGCTGCTGCCTGCGGGTATTTGGCGGCGTTGAAGGTGTAAGTGGGTGCGTAGTTGTGGAAGACGCATCCTCCGGTGGAGGTTATTTTGGTGTCGCACCGGATTTCGTCGAGGTCGGTCTTGCGGACCTGGCTCTTGGACCACTGGTAGCCGGTGTGCGTGGGGGCGATGCTGTTGTCGGAGGGGTAGATGTCTCCGTCGATCTGGACGTCCGGGTGGAAGAGGAATTCCTTACCGGCGACCGAGTTGTCCCAGGTGTAAGTGGTGGTCAGATTCGCAGCGTGGGTGTCTCCCGGTGTCCAGTTGGGTGCTCCGTTCCAGGCGCTGTTTCCTGGTTCGTTGGGTGTGCAGCCGGTTTCGCACAGATGCTTGTTGATGGCGAGCATGACATCGGCGATGTCGAGAGGGACGGAGTCCGGCGCGATGCTGAGGTGTTCGGTGAAGGAGTTCGTTCCGTCCAGTTCCAGTACGCGCTGGATCTGGAACATGATCGTTCCGCTGTTGCCTTCCGAGGTGATGTAGTAGTACGGCATGGCCCGGTTCTCGCAGGCGATGGTGCGGGTGGCACGGGCGATGATCTTCCCGTCGTCGCACCAGGTCGCGAGGCCCTGGGACGAGACGCTGGTCGCCAGTGAGCCGTCGGGGCCGGGGTTGGACGCGTCCTTGCCCAGCGCGGCTGTGGCCTTGTCGTCCGGGGACTGGATGGCCTGGTTGGGGTTGGGGCTGCTGCTGTCGTACGCCGGCAGGGCGAGGTCGACGGCGTAGTCCCTCGGGATGCCGTAGTCGCCGGGGACGAAGGCCATGGCGTCCCAGGCGATGTCGTCGTCGCCGGACCCTGTGTAGGTGGTGTTGGAGAGCTTGACCTCGGGCGCCTTGTCGTTGAAGCGGAAAGCGCCGAGGTAGACCCAGGTGTTGCTTTCGTTCGCGTCCTGGTTGACCGTGACCTTGGCGGTGCCGAGGGCGGTGGGTATTTCGTAGAACGCCTTGGTGGTCTGGGCTCCGGTGTCGGGGATGTGGACGTAGATCGCCGCTTGCTCTTCGGGGACGGCGCCGGGGAGTTTCCAGTCGCCTTGGATCGTCATGCGTCCGCCGTCGCCGCCGAGGTGGGCCTGATCACGGGTGTGTGCGTACCAGAAGTGGCCCTGGTAACCGCCGCCGATCTGGTGGAGGTCGGCTTTGGCGTCGTACTGGCCGAGGCCGGGTCCGGTGGCGTTGGGGTCGGGGTAGAACGTGAACTGGAACGAGCCGTCGGTTGTCGTCGTTCCGCAGTCGCTCCAGGTGGGTGTTCCCGCCGGAACGGAGTGGACGATCTTCGCTCCTGACGGAAGGTCCCCGGTACCGCACTGCGGTGTGCCGTACTGGAGGCGGTATCCGCGACCGGGCTCGCTGATCAGCGTCGCGTATTTGATCTTCTCGTTGCCGCAGGTGGAAGAGCAGTTGTCCTTCCATGTGGCATTGGCGGCGTTCCACCAGTACTGGGTGTAGCAGCCGGCGTCGGGGCAGTCCGGCGGGTTGGCGGCGTCACAGTTGTTGGCCGTGTTGCAGAACGTGTCCAGTGGCGGCTTGATGGCGGTGCGTGCGGCGGTGGTGGTCCACCATGCGGGGTAGAAACCGGCGGAGCTGTAGCCCGATTCGCCGGGCCAGTCCTGGCGGCCGGAGGTCGCGTAGGAGTGGCCGGTGTCGATGGACCAGGCGGCCCATCCCATGACCTTCTCCTCGTACGGCCAGTACTGCGGGTGGGCGGCGTCCCAGGGCCAGTTGACCGGGTCGGCGTCCATGTCCATGAAGGGGTCCCGGTCGGCCGGGTAGACCGGGTTGGCGGGGTTGTTGAACCAGCCGAGTCCCCAGTTTCCGTTCTCGGCTTCCTTGGACCGGGGGTTGAAGCCGAGGTTGTAGTTCCAGACGGCGGTGAACCAGTTCTCAGGCTTAGCCGGGTCGTCGTTGTTGACGGTGATGGTCTGGCCGGTTTCGTGGACCTCGTTCCACTTGTCCGCGAGGATGTAGAGCGAAGAGGCGATGTTCATCGTGTAGTCGAGCGCGATGGCGCGCTGGAGTTTGGGGTCGAGAGAGGTTTCGTCGTCCTTCTCGAGTCCGGCCTTGCGCATGCCGTCGGTGACCTGGCCCACGCCGTAGCCGCAGTCGGACAGGTCCCAGTGGATGGTCCAGTAGTCCGCGAGGCTGCCCCCCGTCTGGTGTCCGTAGTAGCCGTCCACGGAGGCCAGCGGGCTGCCCATCTGGCCGGGAATGGCGCCGGATTCGGCCTGCCACAGGTTGGACTCCTGGGCGAGGATGCCGAGTTCGACCTGTGCGGGGATGCGGCCGCCGCCGTTGAGCTGGGGGGCGGGCCAGGTGCCCTGGGGGTCGATGGTGGCCAGTCCGGTCTGGGTGCGCCAGCCGCCCTGTTTGATGTAGCCGGAGGTGAGGTCTCCGCGCACGGCCATGTCGACGGCCCATTCCACCTGGTTGGGGGTGGGCTGGAGGGCCTGGGTGTTCACGTCGTTGCGGGGCACGGAGCACCAGGCGTCGGTGTCCACGGGGTTGTGCGCGCGCGGGTCGTCGGTGTCCGTGGTCATGAGGCTCATCGTGGACATCTGCGGCCGGCTGCCGCCGGTCAGGGCCGGCGAGGTGGTGCCGCCCGCTGTGGCGTCCGGCTCGTCGGCTGTGAGCGTGGTGCGCTTCCCGGTGATGGTGGACGTCGCGGTGATGTCGAGGAGGTGACTGACGATTCCAGCGCCCTGCCCGGTGGCCGGCTCCTTCGCGGTGTGCGAGAGGTCCTTGCCGATTCCCTTGATGTTGGCGACGCCGCGCTGTACGGCGTCGGAGACGACCGGGTCGACGGCGAGACGGCCGCGGGTGGACAGCTGTGCGTCGTGGGGGATGTTCGTCTCGGTGATGCCGCTGCGGCCGAATGCCGCGTCGTGGGTGGCCTGGCCGAGGAGGTAGACCTTGCCGGTGGTGTCCTGGGCGAGGCCCATCGCGGTGGTCTCGCCGTGGGCGACGGTGGTCTTCGTGCCGTGTGCGTACGTCTGCACGCGGGCCCGGGTGTTGTCGGTGCGGTCGATGTAGGTGACCGTTCCGTCTTTTCCTGCGGCGATGTCGTACGGGGCGTGCTTCGTCGCGGTGAGCGTCGCCTGCTTGCCCTTGCGGCTGATGTGGACGAGCCGGTTCCCGGCCGCGCCGATCAGCCCGTCCTCGACGGGGACGGCGGAGGTGATCTCACCGTTGGCGGTCGTGTCCGCGACGGTGTCGCCGTGCGTGTCGACGGTGATCAGGCGCGTCTTGTCGTCGCGCAGGGCGGTGAACGCAGCGGTGTGGGTGTGGGAGTTGCAGGTGGGGTCGAAGTAGGCGAGGGACCCGGTGAACGGCATCTTGGTCACGTCGCCGCTGTCCAGGTCGACGACGGCCGTCAGGGCGCCGCCCATCATCAGGTCGGGTTTGTTGGTGAAGGTGCGGGGGGCGTAGACGACGGCTGCGTGGTGTTCGTCCATGAGGCAGCTGTTGCCGATCCAGGTGTCGGCCGGCAGCTGCGGTTCGGACAGGACGGTGGCGGTCCTCCAGTGGTAGCCGGTCTTCGCGTCGGCGACGAGGAGGTGCAGTCCGTCGCTGTCGGCGGCGGTGGTCACGGCGCGATCGCCGGAGGTCTTCCAGCTCTTGCCGAGGACGCTGGCGCGGTCCTCGGCGGGAACCGCCAGGGGATGCTTCTTCTTGGTCGGTCTGATCGGTCTGGTGTGTCCGCTCTTCTTCGGCGGTGCCGCACCCACTGCCTGCGCTGTACCGGCCATGGTGAACGTCATCGCGGCGACCGCGGTCGCCGCGATGACAGCCATCGCACGTCTTCTGTGCTGTCTTCGCATGGTTGGTCTCCTTTCTTTCTGCCAGATCAGTCCGTGGTGCTGACGAATCGTTACTTCGAGACCGTCCAGGGCACGGTGCGCACCTGGACCTTGCAGGGATGTCCGTCACGGGCTCCCCGCCCCTTCGACATCAGGGGTGAGGACGTTGCGGCTCCGCCACGCCCCGCACCGCTCATGCGGCCTGCTGGGCCCGGGCCACTGACAGCGCCTTGCCGTGGCGTGAGGCGATCGCCTCCAGCTCGGCCTTGTTGTCGGCGATCTGCTTGTTCTCGATCTTGCTCTCGGCGTCGAACCAGATCCTCACCAGGTTGGTCCGCTGCTTGCACGCCACGTCGTCGACAGCCAGCTTGACGCTGTCCCGGCTCTTCGAGGCGCGGCCGTCGGTGACGCCCTGAGCCATCGCCTCGTACGGGTCGGCCAGGTTCTTGTGGCCTTTGGCGTCCATGCAGGACGACCAGGCGCGGATCGCCTTCTTCACGCCCCCGTCCCGCTGCGAACCGGTCAGGCTCTTCCCGGCGAGTTGGGAGACGAACAGTGCGTCGGAGTCGTCGAGTTTGATCTGTTCCTTGCTCCAGCCGACACAGCCGCCCTTCTTCAGCGCCTTGCCGTTGTAGGACGTGCGTGCCGGCTTGACGCTGTTGGGAGTGACGTAGAAGCCGCTCTTGCCGTCCTTGGGGTGGGCGATGACCGGCTTGGTGTGCCCGGTCAGTACCTCCACTTGCACGCCGGGGAGGTCGGGGACGCTCTGGCTCGTGTGGCCCCGGAACTTCGGTGCCAGCTCATAGCCGTACTTCGCGGCATCGTTCGGGTCGGTGATGCCGTAGCGGCGTTCCATATCGGCGTCGTCGGTGCTGGGCGGCGGATTGGCTCCGGGCTCGGGCAGGGTCACGTGGAAGCCGTAGCCGGCCATGCACTTCTGCTGGAGGTCGGTGGTGGCCTGGTCGAGGGTGACCCGGTCGGCGTAGGAGAGCATGTACTTCTCCAGGGGAAGCACCATGTTCCTGGCCAGTCCTTGCCGGGGGACCTGTGCGGGCCAGTTGTCCTTGTTGACGATCGGCTTGTCGGCCGAGGTGTTCCGGGCGCTGGTGCTGTTGCCGCTGCACGCGGTCATGAGGGTCGCTGCGGCGATGGCGATCGCGACGACCACAGGCTTCTTCACGTTCATGTGATCTGCTGTCCGGTCGGTGAAGCCGCGGTGGCGGCGGTGGCCGCCACCGAAGCTGCGGTACGGCGCTCGCTCATCATGAGCGCCTTGGGTGCGAGTCAGGCGAACTGCTCGGAGGTGCCGGCGTCCGAGGAGCCCGTCGGCCTCATCGAGGCCCCTTGCGTGCACGGCAAGGGGTTCTCCTCTGCTACTTCCGGTCGACGAGGGGAGTGAACTCATCGACGTAGATCTTCGGCACCTGCGGAACCGGACCCATGTCTCTCGAGCCGATCACCGCGTCATCCCGCCCGGTTTTTCCCGGAGGGACGTCCTGAAGCCAGAACCGGTTGTACGCGGTCCAGCCCTTACCGTCGGCGATGCTGATCCGGACGGAATACGTCGCATGCCGCTGGTAGGTGTTGGCCACCTCGATCTCGGTACGCACACCACTGCTTTCCGGTGTGGCACGCACGGTCAGGTCTCCGTACTCCAGGACACGCGTACGGCCTTCGGAGTGCACCGAAGCCACGGGCGATGGACGCACTTGCGGACTGCTCTGCTGCGCGCTCGGAGTCGCCGGCCGCTGCGATGCGGGGACCCTGTCGGCGGTGCCGTCCGTACACCCGGCGGCCAGCACACACGCCGCCATCAGCCACAGTGCCCGGGTCATGCACGGTCCGGGCACCACTGCACCAGTCCTCACTGGTCGGATGCCGCCATCTGCTTGCGCGCGGCGGCGACTTCCTTGCCGTGCTGCTCCTTGATGCCGGTCAGCCGGCTCTTGTTGTCGGCGATCTGCTTGTCCTGGATCGCAGACTCCACACCGAACCAGATCTTCACCAGGTCCGTCTGCTTCTTGCAGTCGATGTCGTCGACCGCCAGAGCGATGGACTCCCGCGACGGCTTCCCATCATTCGTGACGCCCTGATCCATCGCCTTGTACGGATCGGCAAGTCCCTTGTGTCCCTTGCCGTCCATGCACGAAGACCACGCGGCCGTCGCCTTGATGACCTTGTCGTCCTTCATCGACTGCATCAGGCTGTCCCCGGCGAGCTGCGCCACGAAGGTGGGGCCGACTTCCTTCAGGCCGAGTTGCTCCTTGGACCAGCCGACGCAGCCGCCCGTCTTCAACTTCTTTCCGTTGTACTCCGCCCGAGCGGGCTTCACGCCCTGGCCGGGAGCTGCGAGCCGTTCTCCCGTCCTGACTCCCGTGGGGGCCTTGGGCGGTTCGGGCTTGGTATGGCCGGTCAGGACCTCGACCTCGACCTCGGACAGATCAGGCATGGCCTGCTCGGTGTGCTCCTGCAGTGCCGGCGGGAGCTCATAGCCGTACTTCTCGGCCTCGGCCCGGTCGGTGATGCCGTAACGGCGTTCGATGTTGGCGTCGTTGTCACTGGGAGGCGGGTTGGCGCCCGCTCGCGGCAGCGTCAGGTCGATGCCGTAATCCTTCATACAGGACTGCTGTAGATCGTTGGCGGCCTGCTCGACGGTGACCTGCTCCTCGTAGGAGGCCATGTACGCCTCCAGCGGAAGGCTCAGGTCCTTGGTCAGGCCGCTGGTGGGGATTCTCTTGGGCCAGTTCTCCTTGTTCACGATCGGTCTTCCGTCGGCCGCGTTCTTCGTGGCGTCCGATGTCGTGCCGGAGGAGCAGGCACTGACCAGGAGAGCTGAGGCGGCCAAGGCCACGGCGGCGGCTGTCTGCTTGATGTGCTGCACGGGGGTTCCTTCTTATGCGAAGTGGGAGGATGCGTTGTTGTTCTTCAGAGCGGAGATCAGGTCGGTGATGTTGCAGTCGCCGTAGGGGCCGTTCTTCGCGAAGTACTGAGAGGTGCCGCCGTAGCCGGAGTTGTAATACACGCGGTAGTTGTCATCCGGGGCGCAGTTCTGCACGGACGCCGCATTGTTCTTCATGTACTGGCCGTTGCCGTAGCCGCCGTTGCCGAATACGTACCGGTAGGTCGTCAGTGACGATCCCTGGTACTGGCTGGTACCCCAGTGGTCGGACACGTTGCCGTAGAATGTCGTGAAGGCCGACTTGTAGTAGCCGTCCTGGACGGCGATGTCCTTCGAGTTGTAGAACAGCCACAGGTCACCGTACGAGCAGGTGATCCACGGAACGTCACAGTTGTCCGTGACCGTGTACTCGGCCGCGTTCGCCGGACCGGCGGTCGCCATCACGGCCGCCACTGCCGCGAATGACGTGGCGCAGGCGGCCAACTTCTTCTTGAAGCGGATGCGTCTCATCTCGTCTCCATCGGTAGATCATTTGGGCGAGAAGGACCCTCGCACCAGGTGAGTGTCATGGCCATGCTTTTTGCGTGATCAGGACCTGACCGAGGAATAACCTTGACCTGACTGCGCAGCTTCTTCTGGTCGCCCTTGATGAGCACTATGCAAAGGGGGCCTTGCGGTTGAGGAAATAAACAGCGGCTGTTGGCAAACGGCCTTGCCCCGGGCCGACGTTGGAGAGAGGGCAGAGGAGGGGGCAAGGCCGCGGCTGTTCCGGCTCGGAAACCGGCCTCGATGTGGTGGGCGCGGGGCGCCTCACCGCAGTTGGCTCGGGGCGATGTTCTTGTTGTGGCGGAACAGGTTGCGCGGGTCCCTGGCCGCCTTGAGCTCGGTGAGGCGCCGGCACTCGGCCTCGCTTCCGCACGCGGCGCCAGTGCGGGAAAAGGCCGTGGCCTCCTCGTCGACGCCCTCGGGGATCGCGCCGCCCAGTGCCCGGACGTTGATCGCGGTGACCGTGCCGGGGATCTTCGGGGAAGCGGCGAGGCGGTAGCCGCCGCGTGCGGCGGCGCGTCGGCCGTGCAGGGCAGTTGCGTCGGCCGTCCGGGGTGGTTGCGTCGAGGAGGTTGTTCGTCTCGGTCCACGTGGCGTGGTGCACCGTGTTGCGGACGGGTGCCCCGGGGCGTACCGGTGAGTCACCGGTACGCCCCGGGGCCGTCCGTGGGCTACTTCTGTGTGAGCGGTGTGACGCCGATCTGGTCGATGACGGGCGCGTACGGGGACCGCTGGTCGTACTGGTTGTAGGTGTCGCCGTTGAAGTCGGGGAGTTCCTCGGCCGTGAAGGTGAGCCGGTTCGTGCCCTTCTTCAGGGTGACCGGGACGGTCAGGTCCCAGAAGTTGTTGAAGTGGAAGGTGGTCGGGAACAGCACCCGGCGCGCCGGTCCGCCGTTGACGGAGAGGTCGGCGTGGCGGGCGATCGGGTCGGGGTTGTAGTGGGTGGCCGGGGCCTGCTCGGCGTTGGAGTAGCGGATGGTCAGCGCGTGCCGTCCGGGCCGCTGGGCGACGACGTCGACGGTGAGGGCGTTGGCCTTGCCGTCGCCGATGCCGGTGACGGCCTTGCCGTTCGCCGCGAAGGTGTAGGTGTCGGTCACCTTGGCCGCACCGGTCGGCGTGCCGTCCTCCGCCTGGTACACCTTCGTCACGAGGTTGCCGTGGGAAGGAGCGACCCGCAGCCGGTCGAGGAGCAGTGCGCGCGAGGCACCGGTGACGGTGATCTTGTTGATGCCGCCGGACAGGAAGACCCGGATCTGGTCCGTGCCCTTCTTGGTCCCGCCGACCTTGGGGATGTCGAGCTCCTCGCCGTTGAGGCTCACCTTCGCCCGGCCGCCGCCGAGGTGGTCGAACAGGACGGTCGCTTCGCCGTCGGTGGGGGAGTGGACCCAGAAGGCCGCGGAGTCCCCCTTGGCCAGCGGCACGGCACCGGGACCGGACGCACCGGGGTGGGTGTAGCCGGGCCGGGCTCCGGAGAGGGTGGCGTACTCGGCCTCGTAGACCGCCGGGGCGGTCACGTTCTCGTCGCGCAGGGCGAGGTCGATCTTGTCGATGATGGCGTCGCCCTTGGTGACGCCGAGGTCGGCGTCCTTCGCGGCGAGGGTGAGCCGGTGCTTGCCCGCCGTGAGCTTCACCGTGGTGTCGGTGTGGCCCCAGACCACCCACTTGTAGCCGAGCGGCAGTCGCAGCTCCTGCGGATCCTCGCCGTCGACACGCAGGAAGACGTTGGTCGGACCTTGCTCCTTCACCAGGTCGTACAGGTTGTACGAGTTGGCGAAGACGCTCAGGTCGTACGTGCCGTCCTTCGGGACCTCGACGTCGAAGGAGAGCACTCCGTCGGAGCCGGTGCGCAGGCCGCCCACGTTGTAGGCGCCCGACGTGGCGAACTTCCCGACCTGGGAGGGCGATCCCTCGGGGCCGTTCCTGGAGTAGCCGCCGCCGGTGTAGGTCGCGTTCTCCGCCTCGTACGTCTTGCGCCAGCCGACGGAGGGTTCGGCGGGCTTCCCGCCGTCGCCGCCGGGGGAGAGGATGACCTGGTAGGCGGACATCTCGTTCATGCCGGTCATCGGCAGTGTCACCGAGCCGTCCGCGCCGACCGTCAGCTCCCGGTCCGCGAGCCGCAGCGGCTGCGCGGAGTCGCCGACCTGACCGGTCCAGGGAATCTCCTGCACGGTGGCGTGCACGGTCTTCCCGAACAGCTTCGGGTCGATGTTCTCGAAGACCACGTCCGCGTCACCGCTCTTGCCGCCGAAGAGGACGCGGGACTGCTTCTTGTCCTCGTCGAGGGTGGCGACACCCTGGAGGGTGTACTGCTGGTTGGGGTGCGGGGCGCTCACCTCCACGGTGTGGCCGGACATCTGCCCGTAGGCGTTGAACAGCCACCACTGTCCGTTGCCCTTGTTGGCCTCCACGGCCGAGTCGTTGAGGTTGCCGTCGATGTTCCAGTACGCCAGGTCGGCGTCGATCTTCGACTCCTCGATGGCGGAGACCCACTGGACGACCTGCCCGGGTACGGAGAGGTGGTAGTTGTGGCCGTACTCGTTGACGTTGATCGGCAGCGGCCCGACACCGACCTCCTTCTCCATCTGCCGGTACTTCGCCACGTTCGTGCGGACCGCGGCGGGCGACGACAACTCGTGCCAGGTCATCACGTCCGGCACCACGTCGTGGGCCTTGGCGTACTGCAGGAAGCCCTTGACCTGGTTGTAGAGGACGCTGGTGTTGGGGCCGGCGATGCGGGCGTCCGGGTCGAGGCCCTTGATGAGGTGGTAGACCTCCTTCCAGGCCGCGAAGTAGTGCCGCGGGTCGTTCAGCCACGAGACCTTGTCGTAACTCCACTCGCCGGTGCCGAACATGTTCCCTTCGGGCTCGTTGAAGGGCACGTAGACGACGTGGTCCTTGTACCTGCCCATCGTCAGGACCTGCTGGACCTGCTTCTTGATCTTCTCCTTGAAGTCCGCGAGCCGCTCCGGGCCGTTGGCACCCGGCCACTGGTACGGGAAGCCGCGGTAGATGTCGGTCATGTAGATGTAGACGTCCTTGCCGCCCGAGTCCACGAACGGCGGCAGGACCTCCAGCGCGTCCGCTCCCGGGTGCTGCGGACCGTCCTGGGCCTTCGTCGACACCGTACGGACGTGCATGCCCTCCAGGACGTTGCGGCTCGGCACGCCGTCACCGTAGATCCCGTAGAGCGATCCGGAGGCACCGCCGTGGAAGGCGCCGGTGTCGGTGCCGAGGTCGATCGTGAGGCGCTCCCGTTCCGCCGCGCCGGCCGTGCCGGCGGGTACGGCGAGCAGGGCGGCGAGGGCCGCCACGGCCGTGGCGCCGGCGCTTGCTGTTCTTTTTCTGCTTCTGCGTCGCACTGAGGTCTCCGTGGGGTGATCCGGTCCCGTCCGATGGCGCGAACCGGTTCGATCGTCGTCGGGCCGTGCGGGCCTGGAACTGCGCGGCCCAGCCGGGGGGCATGACGGTTGCGGGCGGCTCTGTCGAACCGGTTCGGCGGAAGCTAGCACCGCCGGAAACGGGCCAGCAATACCCCTGACACGGATCGGCCGCCATGTTTCGGGGAGGATGCGCGAGGTATTGACACCCGCTTCGGCTCACTCCTACCTTCCCTTCACGCGAACCGGTTCGACGACTGGCTCGCGCTCGAACCGGTTCGACGAAGGAGCGCCGTGAACATCGGGGAGATCGCCAAGCGGGCCGGTGTCTCGCGGAGCACCGTCTCGTACGCGTTGAGCGGCAAGCGCTCGGTGTCGGAGGAGACCCGCCGCAAGATCCAGCGGGTCATCGACGAACTGGGCTACCGGCCCAACGCGAGCGCCCGCGCCCTGGCCAACGGCCGGACCAGCACCCTCGGTCTCGTCTTCCCGCCGGCCGGAAACCATTACACCGGCATGCAGCTCGACTTCATCGGCAGCGTGGTGGAGGCGGCGGCGTCCTACGACTACGACGTGCTGCTGTCCCCGAGCGGTGTGGACAGCGACCGTTCGTTCCAGCGGCTGCTGGCCGAGCGGCGGGTGGACGGCGCGATCCTGATGGAGATCAGGCTCCAGGACGACCGTGTCGACCACCTCGTCGCCGAGAACTTCCCCGCCGTCTGCATCGGCCGTACCGCGCAGCCGGACGGCGACTGGTGGGTCGGCCTGGACCACACCGCGCTGGTCGAGGCGTGCGTCCACCACCTCGCCGACCTGGGCCATCGCAGGATCGCCTTCGTGAACCGGCCCGAGCACCTGCTGCGGGCCGGGTACGAGTCGGCGCACCGCGGACTGGACGGCTTCACCAAGGCCGCGGCCGAGCGCGGGCTGACCGTGCGCACGTACTGCTGCGGCGACGACGCTCCCTCGGGCCAGGCGTGCCTGGAGCGGATCCTGCACGACGACCCGGCCACCACGGGACTGGTCACCCTGAACGAGGCCGCGCTGGGCGGTCTCTACCGGGGCCTGGCGGCGGCGGGCCGCCACGTACCGCGTGACTTCTCCGTCACCGGGGTCGTGGCCGGCCGGTGGGCGGAGACGGTGACCCCGCAGCTCACCGCGGCCGACGTACCGGCGGAGCAGATGGGGCGCCTGGCCGTCGAACTGCTGGTCGAGCGGCTCGACCAGCCCGAGGCGGCACCCCGCCACCACTTGCTGAAGCCGCCCATCTCCCTGCGCACCAGCACCGGGCCCGCGCACGCCGCGACGGACCCCGGCTGCGGCTCGCCGGTCTGACACTCACGGTTCTCACCCTCCCCCCGCGCCCACCACACCGCTCCCTCACCGGCCCCGCCCGGTCGTTCGCACCTGCTTCCTCGGCATGCCCTTGCCTCGACGTGCCGACATCACAAAGGAACGTGCCATGAACAGACTCACCCGACGGCGGCTCACCGCCGCGACCCTGACCGTCGTCGCCCTCGCGACCGGCACCACCGCCTGCTCGTCCGGCGGCAGTTCGTCCGCGAAGGGAAGCGACAGCGGCACCTACACCATCTGGGACCCGTACCCCCAGTTCGCCAAGGACTCGGCGTGGGCCAAGCTGCTCGACGACTGCGGCACCAAGGCCGGCGTGAAGATCAAGCGGACCGCCTTCGACACCAGCGACCTGACGAACAAGGTGCTCCTGGCCGCGCAGCAGGACAACTCCCCGGACGTGCTCATCGTCGACAACCCCGTGGTGTCGACCCTGGCCGAGTCCGGGATCCTCACCACCACCGAGGACAACAAGCTGGACACCTCGAAGGTGGACCCCAACCTGCTCGCGGCCGGCCAGTCCGGCGGGAAGACGTACGGCACCCCGATCGGCGCCAACACCCTCGCCCTCTACTACAACAAGAAGGTCCTCGCGAGCGCGGGCGTCGACGTCGCCTCCATCAAGGACTGGACGTCACTGACGGCGGCGCTGGAGAAGGTGAAGAAGGCCGGCAAGAAGGGCATCACCTTCTCCGCGATCGGCACCGAGGAGGGCAGCTTCCAGTTCCTGCCCTGGTTCTGGGGCGCGGGCGCGAAGCTCACCCGACTGGACTCCGCCGAGGGCGTCTCGGCCCTGTCCCTGTGGACCGACTGGCTGAAGAAGGACTACGCCCCCAACTCGGTCATCAACAACACCCAGACCACCAGCTGGCAGGAGTTCGCCGGCGGCGACTACGCCTTCGCCGAGAACGGCACCTGGCAACTGGCCAACGCCGAGAAGGCCGGGTTCGACTACGGCGTCCTGCCCATCCCGGCCTCCGGCGGGGGCAACGCGGCAGCCCCGACCGGCGGCGAGTTCGTCACCGTCCCCGTCCAGGGCGACACCGGCCGCTACGCCACCACGCGGAAGCTGGTGACCTGCCTGACCAGCACCGAGAACCTCCACGCCACCGACACCACCCTGTCCTACGTGGCCCCCACCGCCGAGGTCCAGGACAAGCAGGTCGCGGAGAACGCCGAGCTGAAGCCCTGGGTCGAGGCGGTCAAGGCGGCCAAGGGCCGCACCAGCGACGACCTCGGCACCAAGTACCCGAAGATCTCGGAGCAGATGTGGAAGGCGGTCCAGTCCGCACTCAGCGGAGCGAAGTCCCCCAAGGACGCTCTCACTTCGGCGCAGTCAGCAGTCAAGTGACGTGGCTCCGATGAAGCAGACGACACACCCGCCGGACCACCGGCCCGCACCCGACCGGAACGGGGCGGCCGCCGCCGCCCCGCCCCCGGCCCGCCCCGCGCCACGGCGCCGCCCGACCTCCCAGCAGTGGGCCGCCTGGGCCTTCCTCGCCCCGGTCACCCTCTACCTCGTCCTCTTCTACGCCTATCCCCTCTACCGCAACCTCGATCTGAGCCTGCGCAACTACACCGTCCGTTCCTTCGTCCAGGGCGACGCGCCCTTCACCGGCCTGGCGAACTACCGCACCGTCCTGGACGATCCCACCTTCGGGCCGGCGCTCACCCACACCGTGCTGTTCACCGGCGTGTGCCTGGCCTTCCAGTACGCCATCGGTTTGGCCCTCGCGGTCTTCTTCAACCAGAACTTCCGGCTCTCCGGGACCCTGCGGGCCCTGTTCCTGGTGCCGTGGCTGCTGCCGCTCATCGTGTCGGCCTCCACCTGGTCGTGGATGCTCAACAGCGACTCGGGCGTGGTCAACGCGGCCCTGAGCGTCGTCGGCGTCGACCCGGTGAACTGGCTGACCTCCCCGTCGTGGTCACTGACCTCCGTGATCATCGCCAACATCTGGATCGGCGTCCCGTTCAACCTGGTCGTGCTCCACAGCGGCCTGCAGTCCATCCCCCGCAGCCTCTACGAGGCCGCCGCTCTCGACGGCGCGGGCGCCTGGCGACGTTTCTGGCACATCACGTTCCCGCTCCTGCGGCCGGTGTCCGCGATCACCCTGCTCCTGGGGCTCGTCTACACGCTGAAGGTCTTCGACATCATCTGGATCATGACCAAGGGCGGCCCGGCGGACTCGTCCACCACCTTCGCCACCTGGTCCTACCGGCTCGGCTTCGGCAACCTGCTGCCCGCCTTCGGCCCCGGCGCGGCCGTCGGCAATCTGCTCGTCGTCGCCGCGCTGGTCTTCGGCCTGGTGTACCTCAGGGTCCAGCGAAAGCAGTACGCCTCATGACGACACCCACGACCACACCCGGCCCGCGCCTGGCACGGACGACGACGTGGTGGAAGACGGCCACGGGTCTCCTGTTCACCGGGATCATGCTCTTCCCGGTCTACTGGATGCTCAACGTGTCGTTCACCCGTGACCAGGACATGCGCAAGAGCCCGCCGGACCTGTTCCCCACGCACGGCACCCTGGAAGGCTACCGAGCCGTCCTGGACCAGCAGTTGCCGTATCTCGGCACGAGCCTCGTGATCGGCCTGGGCACCGTCGTGCTCACCGTGGCCCTGGCCGCCCCCGCCGGCTACGCCCTCGCCAAACTGCGCCCGCGCGGCGGCGGCGTGCTCAGTTTCCTCTTCCTGGTCGCCCAGATGATCCCCGGCATCATCATGGCGATGGGCTTCTACGCCATCTACCTCAGCCTCGGGCTCCTGCAGTCGGTGCCCGGACTGATCGTCGCGGACTCCACGCTGGCCGTGCCGTTCGCGGTGCTGATCTTCACCGCCTTCATGTCCGGCATCCCGGAGGAGCTCCTCCAGGCGGCGAGGACGGACGGGGCCGGCCCCTTGCGGACCTTCTGGTCGATCGTGCTGCCCATGAGCCGCAACGCCGTCGTCACGGTGTCGCTGTTCGCGTTCCTCTGGTCGTGGTCCGACTTCGTCTTCGCCAGCACCCTGGCCAACGGCGGCGCGCACGAGCCGATCACCCTCGGTATCTACCAGTACATCGGCAACAACAACCAGGAGTGGAACGCCATCATGGCCACCGCCGTCGTGGCCTCGCTGCCCGCCGCGGTGATCCTCGTCCTCGCCCAGCGCTACGTCGCCGCCGGCGTGACCGCCGGAGCCGTGAAGGACTGACCTCCGGCACACCACTGGTGCTCCCTGCTCAAGAAACGAGTGACCCGTCATGACCGCCGCCCCGACCGGCCCGGCCTTCTCCCTCCACGACATCCCGTTCAGCACGCGCGGATCCTGGTTCGACATCTCACCGGTCCTGGCCGAGAACACCTACGCCGAGGACCTCCATCTGGTCTCCCACCAGAACGGCATGCACCCGGTCCTGCGCCTCGTCCCCGTCGACGCCACGAGCGGCGATCGGGCCGGGACCCGGATCACGGCGACGCCGGGTCTGCTGACCTGGACCCACGAGAGCGGGCGCGTCGACCTCGCCTACGAGTCGCAGGACACCGTACGCCTGCGCGGGGAGGGCACCAGCCTGCGCGTCACCGCGGTGGCGCGGACCCTGACACCCTTCACGGGCACGTACTTCTTCCGTGACCCGGCCGACGGAGCGTACGTGTTCACCTCGTACGAGACCGGGCGCCGCTACCGGATCACCGTGCTGTCGGGGGCCGTGACCGATGCCACCGGCGGCCAGGACCTGGGCAGCGCCGACCGCGGTCTCACGATCGGCGCGGACGCCGGGGGAACCTGGGAGGCCGCCATCGAGGAACTCGACACCGCACGCCGCCCCTACACCGCCCGGACGGCGTTCGGCGAGGTCGTGACCGCCGCGGAACACGCCTTCACCGCCTTCGCCGACGCGGTGGCCCCCTGGCGCTCCTCCCGCACCCCGGCGGCCGGACTCGCCGCGTACGTCCTGTGGTCGGCGACGGTCGACCCGGCCGGCCTCGTCACCCGGCCCGCCGTGCTGATGTCCAAGCACTGGATGGACAAGGTCTGGAGCTGGGACCACTGCTTCAACGCCCTCGCACTGGCATCCGGAGATCCCGCGCTGGCCCGGGACCAGTTCGCGCTGCCCTTCGACCACCAGGACGAGACCGGGGCCCTGCCCGACTCGGTGACCCACTCGGAGGTCCTCCGCAACTTCGTCAAGCCGCCCATCCACGGCTGGACCCTGGGCCGCCTGCGCCGACGCCTCCCCGAACCCCTCGACCACGCCGAGCTCACCCAGATCTACGACCGGTTGCGGCGCTGGACGGACTTCTGGCTCACGGCACGCCGAGCGCCGGGCGCCGCTCTGCCGCACTACCAGCACGGCAACGACAGCGGCTGGGACAACGCCACCACCTTCGACCCCGAGCGCGTGGTCGTCACCGCCGACCTCGCCGCGTTCCTCACCCTCCAACTGCACGAGCTCGCCGCCCTGGCGACGGAACTCGGTCTCGCCGACGACGCCCACGCGTGGAGACGCAGCGCGGAGCAGACCCGGGCGGCCATGCTCGACGAGCTGTGGGCGGGGGAGCGGTTCGTCGCCCGGGGCGCCGGCAGCGGCGACACCTGGAGCAGCTCCAGCCTGCTGGACCTGATGCCCATCGCCCTGGGCGAGCACCTGCCCGAGAACGTCGCCAAGACCCTGGCCGCCCGGATCGAGGCGCACCTGACCCCGTACGGACTGGCCACCGAACTCCCCACCTCACCGCACTACCGCGCCGACGGCTACTGGCGCGGCCCGATCTGGGCCCCCGCCACCGTCCTCGTCGAGGACGGCCTGCGCCGCGCCGGCCACCAGCGCCTCGCCGACGAGATCAGCACCCGCTTCCGGGCCCTGTGCGAGACGCACGGCTTCGCGGAGAACTTCGACGCCCTCACCGGCAGCGGCCTGCGCGACCGCGCCTACACCTGGACCGCCGCCGCCTACCTCCTCCTCGCCGAAGCCCACGAACTCCGGCACGCGCCCTGACTGCCCGGTTTGGAACCAGGCCCTTGACCCTCGGCGTGCCCCTCCGGGATGCTCGGTTGCGCATAGCGGTGCGTGTCGCGAATGGAGCAACGCACTGGCGAGGGTTTCCCGCTTGAGGAGCAGCTCATGGCTCACGAGGTTCGTGCTGTCGTCGCCCGTAAGAAGGGCGCACCGGTCTCCGTCGAAACGATCGTCGTCCCCGACCCCGGACCGGGTGAGGCGCTGGTCGAGGTCGAGGCCTGCGGCGTCTGTCATACCGATCTCCACTACCGCGAGGGCGGAATCAACGACGACTTCCCCTTCCTTCTCGGGCACGAGGCGGCAGGTCGCGTCGAGGCGGTCGGCGAGGGGGTCACCGGCGTCGAGCCCGGTGACTTCGTCATCCTCAACTGGCGTGCGGTGTGCGGCCAGTGCCGGGCGTGCAGCAGGGGCAGGCCCTGGTACTGCTTCGCCACCCACAACGCGACACAGCCGATGACACTGCTCGACGGCACCCCGCTCTCGCCGGCGCTCGGCATCGGCGCGTTCGCGGAGAAGACGCTGGTCGCCGCCGGGCAGTGCACCAAGGTGGACCCGGCGGCCCCGGCGGCGGCAGCCGGTCTGCTCGGGTGCGGTGTCATGGCGGGCTTCGGCGCGGCCGTGAACACCGGTGCCGTCGGCCGGGGCGACTCCGTCGCCGTCATCGGCTGCGGCGGCGTCGGCATGGCCGCCGTGGCGGGGGCGAGGCTGGCCGGAGCGAGCAAGGTCATCGCCGTCGACATCGACCGGCGCAAGCTGGACCGGGCCATGGCCATGGGGGCCACCCATACGGTCGACGGGGCGAAGGGCGACGTCGTGGCAGCGGTGCGCGAGCTGACGGGCGGCTTCGGCGCGGACGTCGTCGTGGAGGCGGTCGGCCGCCCCGAGACGTACCGCCAGGCCTTCTACGCCCGCGACCTGGCCGGCACGGTCGTGCTGGTCGGCGTGCCCACCCCGGAGATGAAGGTGGAGCTGCCCCTGCTCGACGTCTTCGGGCGGGGCGGCTCACTGAAGTCCAGCTGGTACGGCGACTGCCTGCCCTCGCGCGACTTCCCGGCCCTCATCGACCTGTATCTGGGAGGCCGTTTCGACCTGGACGCCTTCGTCTCCGAGACCATCGGCCTCGGTGACGTGGAGGAGGCGTTCGAGAAGATGCACCGCGGCGACGTGCTGCGCTCGGTGGTGGTGCTGTGATGGCCGGCGCACCGCGCATCGAACGCCTCGTCACCAGCGGGACCTTCAGCCTCGACGGCGGGACCTGGGACGTCGACAACAACGTCTGGCTCATCGGTGACGACGACGAGGTGGTCGTCATCGACGCGGCCCACGATTCCGACGCCGTCCTGGCGGCCGTCGGTGACCGCCGGCTGTCGGCCATCGTGTGCACCCACGCCCACGACGACCATGTGCGCGCCGCGCCGGACGTCGCTCTGGCCACGGGCGCGCCGATTCTCCTGCACCCTGACGACCAGGTGCTGTGGAAGATGGCGCATCCCGGCCGGCGGCCCGACCGGCCGCTCGCCGACGGTGACGAACTCACGGTGGCGGGCATCGGCCTGCGCGTCCTCCACACGCCGGGACACGCTCCGGGGGCGGTGTGCCTGTACGCGCCCGAGCTGGGTGCGCTGTTCAGCGGTGACACGCTGTTCGCCGGTGGACCCGGCGCGACCGGGCGCTCGTACAGCGACTTCGGCACGATCATCAGCTCCATCGGTGACCGGCTGCTGACCCTCCCGGGCGAGACGGTCGTCCACACCGGACACGGTGAGACGACGACCGTCCAGGCGGAGGCACCGCACCTGCAGGAGTGGGCCGCCCGCGGCTGGTGACTCCCGCGAGGTGCTCCGCTCCGACCTGCGTTTCTCATGATGCAGATCGTTTCATGATGTGAAACAGAAATTGAGGGCGTCAGGTGTCCCGCGAACTCCTTGACAAGGGTTTGAAGGCGCCCTCAAACTGGCGTTGCGTTCACCGCAATCCGTTTCGCTATACGCACCGAGGTGTCATGATGATTGCCGCGTGCCGTCTCGTGGATCTGCCCCGAGGCGAGGCCCACAGGCTCGACATCGACCCGCCGGTCTCGGTGTTCCACACCGACGACGGCGAACTCTTCGCCATCGACGACACATGCACCCACCAGGACGCCTCGCTCGCCGACGGCTGGCTGGAGGGCTGTGAGGTCGAATGCCCGCTGCACGCCTCGAAGTTCAACCTCAAGACCGGAGCCGTCGACGCCCCGCCGGCCAAGCTCCCGGTGCGCACGCACGAGGTCCTCGTCGAGGACGGCATGATCTACGTCCGGCTGTCCACGGCAGCCCCGAACCTGCCCCCCTGCATCGCCGCCCGGCTCGCCGAGGGCGTCGCGTGAGGACAGTGGCCGTGGTGGGCGCGTCGCTGGCGGGCCTGTCCGCGGCGCGCTCGTTGCGCAAACAGGGGTACGACGGACGGCTGGTCGTCATCGGCGACGAAGTCCATCGCCCCTACGACAGGCCGCCCCTGTCCAAGGAGTTCCTCGCCGGCAGCATCGGCGAAGCCGACCTCGCACTGGAGCCGGACGACGAGGACCTGCGAGTGGAGTGGCTGCTCGGTGCCCGCGCCGCCGGACTCGACACCACGCCCCGCGCCGTGCGGCTCGCCGACGGCCGCCAGGTGCGGGCCGACGGCATCGTCATCGCCACCGGCGCCGCCGCCCGGACCCTGCCCGGCATGGACGGACTGGCCGGTGTGCACACCCTGCGCACCCTGGACGACGCCCGCGCCCTGCGGGACGAACTGGCCCGGGGCGGGCGCCTGGTCGTGATCGGCGGCGGCTTCATCGGTGCCGAGGTCGCCTCCACCGCCTCCGCTCTCGGCCTCGACGTGACCATCGTCGAGGCGGCGCCCACACCACTGGCCGGTCCGCTCGGCGCGGCCATGGGGCGCATCGTCTCCGCCCTCCACGCCGACCACGGTGTACGGCTGTTGTGCGGCGTGGGCGTCAAGGGGCTGAGCGGCGAGACCCGCGTCGAAGCCGTCCTGATGGAGGACGGCCGCAGCATCCCCGCCGACATCGTCGTCGTGGGTGTCGGGGCCCGTCCCTGCGTCGAGTGGCTGGCCGGATCCGGCATCGAACTCGACGACGGCGTCAAGTGCGGTGCGGACGGCCGCACCAGCCTGGCCGGGGTGGTGGCGGTCGGCGACTGCGCCTCCTGGTACGACCCGCGCGCGGGCACCCACCGCCGCGTCGAGCACTGGACCGGCGCCCGGGAACGTCCCGACGCGGCCGTGGCCGCCCTGCTGTCCTGGGGCGAGTGCGAACCGGGCATACCCCGGCCGCCGTACTTCTGGTCCGACCAGTACGGCGTGAAGATCCAGTTCGCCGGCAACGCGGCCCGCGCCGACGGCGTGACGATCGAGGAAGGCACCGCCGACGATCGCAACGTCCTGGCCGTCTACCGGCGTGCCGGACACCCGGTCGCCGTACTCGGGATGAACCAGCCGAAGCTGTTCACGCGCTGGCGCAAGCAACTCGCGACCAAGACGCCCTGACAGGGCGCAGACCTCGCTCGCACAGCCACCGTCGCTCCACGACGTCCGGTGCCGCTCGTCCCGGCGCGTGCATGCCCGACCCACGACGTTCCCCGAGGAGTGCACTGTGACCTCGACCGGCCTGCCGGAAAGCCTGATCGCCACCCTCCCCGGCTCCTCCTACACGGATCCCGAGATCTTCGCCCAGGAGCAGGAACACATCTTCGAGGCGATGTGGTTCTGCGCCGTGCGCTCCGCCGACCTCGCCGCGCCCGGTGCCTTCCGCACCGTCGAGGTGGGCCGCGAGAGCATCCTGATCACCCGTGCACGGGACAACTCCGTCCGGGCCTTCCTCAACGTCTGCCGGCACCGCGGCGCCAAGCTCTGCACGGCGGAGACCGGCGAGGTCAAACGCGCCTTCCAGTGTCCCTATCACGCCTGGACGTACGACCTGACGGGCAAACTCGTCGCGGCACCCAACCTCACCAAGATGCCCGACGTCAGCCGCACCGAGTACGGCCTGGCAGCAGTGGCCACACGGGAATGGCTCGGCTATGTGTGGGTGTGCCTCGCGGCGGACCCGCCCCCCTTCGACGAGGTGGTGGGGGATGTGGTCGCACGCCTGGGCGACACGGAGTCGATCGAGCACTACGACATCGACAACCTCGAAGTCGGTGCACGGATCGTCTACGACGTGAAGGCGAACTGGAAGCTCATCGTCGAGAACTTCATGGAGTGCTACCACTGCGCGACGATCCACCCCGAGCTGACCGAGGTGCTCCCCGAGTTCGCCGACGGGTACGCCGCCCAGTACTACGTGGGACACGGCGCGGAGTTCGGCTCCGAGATCAAGGGCTTCACCGTCGACGGCTCCGAAGGCCTCGACCGCATTCCGGGCGTGACCGAGGACCAGGACCGCCGTTACTACGCGATCACCGTCCGGCCGCAGGTGTTCATCAACCTCGTGCCCGACCACGTGATCTTCCACCGGATGTACCCGGTCGCCGCCGACCGCACCATCGTCGAGTGCGACTGGCTCTACCTCAAGCACGTCGTCGAGAGCGGCAAGGACGTCAGCCGGTCGGTGGAGCTCTTCGACCGAGTCAACCGGCAGGACTTCGACGCGTGCGAGCGCTGTCAGCCCGCGATGAGCTCCCGGCTGTACGCCAAGGGCGGCGTCCTCGTGCCCAGCGAGCATCACATCGGCGAGTTCCACGCCTTCGTCCAGGAGCGTCTGGGCGTGGGACGGCCGCAGTAGCGGCGGTTCACGGCGGGCTCAGCCGAGATAGCCCATGCGGTGGCTGATCTCGTCCGCGCCCTTGACCAGCACCGGAGCCAGGTCGTGCATCCGGTCCTCGGTGAGGCGGTACGCCGGTCCGGAGGCGCTGATCGCCGCGATGACCTCGCCGTCCCTGTTGCGGACCGGCGCGGCCATGGCGTGCAGTCCCACCTCGAACTCCTCCAGGGTCCAGGAGTAGCCACGCTCGAGCGCCTCGGCGAGGTTCTTCTCGAGCTTCGTCTTCGCGGTCAGGGTGCGGGGTGTCAGCTTCTTCAGGCCGGTCTCCGACAGCAGCGCGGCGCGCTCCTTCGGCGGCATGTGGGCCAGCAGGATCTTGCCGCTGGAGGTGGCGTGCAGCGGCGTCAGCTGGCCGACCCAGTTGAACGCCGTGACAGCGCCGGGGCCCCGCACCTGGTACAGGTTGATCGCGTACTGCTCCTGCATCACGGCGAGGTTCACGGTCTCGCCGATCTCCTCGGCGAGACGCTCGCAGACCGGTCGGCTCTGCTGCGTGATGTCGATGCGGCCGGTGACCGCGCCGGCGAGGCGGACGAGGCCGAAGCCGAGGCGGTACTTGCCGCGCTCGCCTGCCTGTTCCACCAGGCCGCGCACCTCCAGGGCGCCGAGCAGCCGGAACGCGGTGGACTTGTGGACATCGATCTCGGTGGCCACCTCGCTGACTCCGGCCTCGCCGCGCCGGGCCAGGATCTCCAGCACGGTGATGGCGCGGTCGACGGACTGCACGCCACCGGTCGGCGCAGTTGTCGTTTCGGTATCTGCATGGTAGTTGCTCACAACGCAACTATACGGGCGTTAAACATAGCAGGCAGCGCTGCAGGTCAGGGCCTTGTGCAGGTTTCGAAGAAGTTGCGCGGTTCGCAACCTGGTGCGCATAGTGATACGAGTACTAGCATGCCGCGCATTCTCAACGGCGCGAGCGAGACGAGGCCCCATGGCTCACTTGCAGTACGACTTCGTCATCGTCGGTGGTGGATCGGCCGGCAGTGCACTGGCCAACCGGCTCTCCGCGGATCCGGGCAACCAGGTGCTCGTCCTGGAGGCGGGCAGGCCCGACTACCCCTGGGACGTCTTCATCCACATGCCCGCGGCACTGACCTACCCGATCGGCAGCCGGTTCTACGACTGGAGGTACGAGTCCGAACCGGAGCCCCACATGGGAGGCCGGCGCGTCTACCACGCGCGAGGCAAGGTGCTGGGCGGTTCCAGCAGCATCAACGGCATGATCTTCCAGCGCGGCAACCCCATGGACTACGAGCGCTGGGCGGCCGACCCGGGCATGAAGACCTGGGACTACGCGCACTGCCTGCCGTACTTCCGGCGGATGGAGGACTGTCTCGCCGCCGGTCCGGACGACGAGTTCCGCGGTCACGACGGCCCTCTCGTCCTGGAGCGCGGCCCGGGGACCAATCCGCTCTTCGAGGCCTTCCTGAAGGCCACCGAGGAGGCGGGCCACGCTCCCACCGACGACGTGAACGGCTACCGGCAGGAAGGCTTCGCCCGGTTCGACCGCAACGTCCACCGCGGCCGCCGTCTCTCGGCCTCCAAGGCCTATCTCAAGCCCGTGCGACAGCGCCCCAACCTCACGGTCAGGACGCGTGCCCTGGTCACCCGCGTCCTCTTCGAAGGCAAGCGGGCCGTCGGCGTCGAATACCGGCGCGGTCGTGGCAGACCCCAGCGGGTGCGTGCCCGCGAAGTGATCCTCTGCGGAGGCGCGATCAACTCCCCGCAGCTGCTCCAGCTCTCGGGCGTCGGCAACGCCGAGGAACTGAGCGCGCTCGGCGTGGACGTCGTACACGATCTGCCGGGCGTCGGCGAGAACCTCCAGGACCACCTGGAGGTGTACATCCAGTACGCCTGCAAGCAGCCCGTCTCCATGCAGCCGTACCTCGCCAAGTGGCGCGCGCCCTTCATCGGCCTCCAGTGGCTCTTCCGCACCGGCCCCGCCGCGACCAACCACTTCGAGGCGGGCGGCTTCGTCCGCGGCAACGAGGACGTGGCCTACCCCAACCTGATGTTCCACTTCCTGCCCGTCGCGGTCCGCTACGACGGCTCCGTGCCCGCCGGCGGACACGGCTACCAGGTGCACGTCGGCCCCATGTACTCCGACGCCGTCGGCTCGGTGAAGATCAAGAGCAAGGACCCGGCCGAGCACCCCGCGCTGCGCTTCAACTACCTGTCCACCGAGCAGGACCGCCGCGAGTGGGTCGAGGCCGTCAGGGTCGCCCGCAAGCTGCTCAACCAGCCCGCCATGGCCCCCTACAACGCCGGGGAGATCTCACCGGGGCCGTCCGTCGAGACCGACGAGGAGATCCTCGCCTGGGTCGCCAAGGACGGCGAGACCGCGCTGCATCCGTCCTGCACCTGCAAGATGGGCACCGACGAGATGGCTGTCGTGGATCCGGCCAGTATGCGGGTGCACGGGGTGGAGGGGCTGCGGGTCGTCGACGCGTCGGTGATGCCGTACATCACCAACGGCAACATCTACGCGCCGGTGATGATGATCGCGGAAAAGGCGGCCGACCTCATCCTCGGGAAGGACCCGCTGCCGCCGTCCTCCGCCGCGTATTACCGGCACCGTCCCGTGCCGTAACGAGCAGTTTTCAGACAGCCGATCGGCCCGGAAGCAAGGCGTTCCGGGCCGATCAGGCGTCGCGTCCTCGCGCGTGCCTCCTTGGCGAAACCGTCACCGGTCAACCCCTTGACGTGGGTTGCGGCCTTCTCCAGAGTGTTCCACCACAAGCAATGCGGTGCACGATGCGCAACGCGATTCGCTCGAAGGGCACTCGACGTGGCAGACCTGTACGTGGACGGAAAATGGCGGGATCCCGTGGCCGGCGGCCACCGGGACATCCGCTGCCCCGCCGACGGCACGCTCTCCGTGACCGTGTCCGAAGGAACGCGCCCCGACGCCGAGGCGGCCATCGCCGCGGCCCGCCGGGCCTTCGACGAAGGGCCCTGGCCGCACACCCCCGAGCGCGAGCGCGGTGCCCTCCTCCTGCGCACCGCCGACGTCCTCGAACGCGAGGCCGGCGCGTTCGCCCGAGCTGAATCGCTGGACACCGGCAAACGGCTGGTGGAGAGCGAGTACGACATCGCCGACGTCGTCTCCTGCTTCCGCTACTACGGAGGGCTCGGCGGCACCGACGCCGGCCGGGTGATCGACACCGGCCGCGACGACGCGGTCAGCCGCGTCGAGTACGGGCCGATCGGCGTGTGCGGACTGATCACCCCGTGGAACTACCCGCTGCTCCAGGCGAGTTGGAAGGTCGCACCCGCTCTCCTCGCGGGCAACACGATCGTCCTCAAGCCCAGCGAGCTCACCCCCTCGACGTCCGTCCTGCTGATGAAGGCGCTGGCGGAGGCCGGGCTCCCGGCCGGTGCCGCCAACCTCGTCCTGGGGACCGGTCCCGAGGTGGGCGCACCGCTCGCCGAGGACCCGGCCGTCGACATGGTCTCCTTCACCGGCGGCCTGGACACCGGCAGGCGCATCATGGCCACCGCCGCCGCGACGGTGAAGAAGGTCGCGTTGGAACTCGGCGGCAAGAACCCCAATGTCGTCTTCGCCGACGCCGACTTCGAGACGGCCGTGGACTTCGCGCTCACGGCCGTCTTCCTGCATTCGGGCCAGGTCTGCTCGGCCGGCGCCCGGCTGATCGTCGAGGACTCGCTGCACGACCGGTTCGTCGACGAGGTGGTCCGCCGCGCCCGGCGGATCCGGCTCGGCGGCCCCTTCGATCCGAGGGCCGAGACCGGTCCGCTGATCTCCGCGCAGCACCTGGCGAAGGTCGAGGCGTACGTCGCGGCCGGACTCGCCGAGGGCGCCGTCCTGCGCTGCGGTGGCGAACGCTCCGACGACCCGGCACTGGCCGACGGCCACTTCTACCCGCCCACCGTGCTCGACGAGTGCGGTCAGGGCATGCGGGTGGTGCACGAGGAGTCCTTCGGACCCGTCCTCACCGTGGAGCGCTTCACCGACGAGGACGACGCCGTACGCATCGCCAACGACACCGAATACGGGCTCGCCGGGGCCGTGTGGACGCAGGACGCCGGGAAGGCCCAGCGGGTCGCGCGCCGGCTGCGCCACGGCACGGTGTGGATCAACGACTACCACCCCTATGTGCCGCAGGCGGAATGGGGCGGTTTCGGGCACTCCGGCGTGGGCCGGGAGCTGGGTCCCACCGGCCTTGACGAGTACCGGGAGCCCAAACACATCTGGCAGAACATCCAACCCAGGCCGCAGCACTGGTTCCGCGGCTGAACGCCGAAAAGAGGTCGAACATGACCCCAGCAACGACCGAGGTGCCGCAGCGGCGCGGCACGCCGAAGGACTCGGGACCCACCCCGGTCATCTCCGTGCGCGAGCTGTGGAAGGTGTTCGGGCCGAAGGCGGACCAGGTGCCGGTGTCCGAGGACCTGCGCGGGCTCACCCGTCGCGAACTGATGGACCGTACCGGATGCACCGCCGCCGTGCGCGACGTGAACTTCGAGGTCGCCGCCGGCGAGGTGTTCGTCGTCATGGGCCTGTCCGGCTCCGGCAAGTCCACCCTGGCGCGCTGTCTGACCCGGCTCATCGAACCCACCGCCGGCGAGATCCTCTTCGAGGGCGAGAACATCCGCGACGCGGACGCGGGCCGTCTGCGCGAACTGCGCCGGAGCAAGTTCTCCATGGTCTTCCAGCACTTCGGGCTGCTGCCGCACCGGCGGGTCGTCGACAACGTGGCGTTCGGGCTGGAGATCCGCGGCATGAGCCGGGCCGAGCGCACGAGGCGGGCCCTTGAGGTCGTCGAGCTCGTCGGCCTCTCCGGATACGAGAACTCGTACCCCGACCAGCTCTCCGGCGGGATGCAGCAACGCGTCGGTCTCGCCCGCGCACTGGCCGGCGACCCGGACGTGCTCCTCTTCGACGAGCCGTTCTCGGCGCTCGACCCGCTGATCCGCCGTGACATGCAGAACGAGGTCATCCGTCTGCACCACGAGGTCGGCAAGACGATGGTGTTCATCACCCACGACCTGTCCGAGGCGCTCAAGCTGGGCGACCGCATCCTCATCATGCGCGACGGCAGGACCGTCCAGTGCGGCACCGGCGACGAACTGGTCGGCGCCCCCGCCGACGACTACGTACGCGACTTCGTCAGGGACGTGCCCCGCGGTGACGTACTGACCCTGCGGTGGATCATGCGCCCGGCGGAGCCCGACGACCCCCTGGACGGTCCCGAGCTCGGCCCGGACGTCGTGGTCAAGGAGGCCACCCGGGCGGTGCTCGCCGCCGAGAAGCCGGTCAAGGTGGTCGAGGACGGCAAGCTGCTCGGCATCGTCGGCGACGAGGAGATCCTCGCGGTGGTCGCCGGGCGGGAAGGCGACGCGTGATGACCGTCGCGATGGAGAAGCCGGAGAAGACCCGGATCGTGGAGCCGCCCCCTCCCGCCCGGCGCGTGCGCAGGGTCGGCCGCGCCGGGGTGGTGGCCGCGATCCTGCTCGTCTGGCTGGTGCTCTTCGCCGTGCTGCGCGGCAAGCAGACCCTGTCCCTCGCGGCGGCCGACCTGACCGATCTGCACCGGTGGTTCAACGACGTCAACGACTCGATCGGCGCCAACCGCAACTCCAACCCCCTCTTCCTCTACTTCTTCAACGAGATCCGCCTGGTCATCGACTCCCTGGTGACCTTCGTGCAGGAGCTGATCTCGCAGCCGTCCGGGGACCGCCCGGTTCCGCAGATCGGCTGGCTCGGTGTCGTCGGCGTCGCCGGCTGTGTCTCCTGGGCCGTGGGCAACTGGCGGGTGGCGCTGCTGGCCGTGGCCGGCTTCACCTTCCTCGGCCTGCAGGGGCTCTGGCAGGAGAGCATGGACACCCTGGCGCTGACCCTCTCCGCGGTGTTCGTGGCACTGCTGTTCGCGATTCCCCTGGGCGTGTGGGCCGGGTTGTCGGACCGGTTCCACCGGATCGTGACGCCGTTGCTGGACTTCATGCAGACGATGCCGACCTTCGTCTATCTGGCACCGCTGACCCTGTTCTTCCTGATCGGTCCCGCCTCGGCCACCATCGCCACCGCCATCTACGCGGCGCCACCGGCGATCCGCATCACCGCGCACGCCATCCGCTCCGTACCCCGGACCACGGTCGAGGCGGCGGACTCGATGGGCGCGACGCGGCGACAGGCCCTGCTCAAAGTCCTGCTGCCGATGTCCAAGCGGACCGTGGTGATGGGCGTCAACCAGACCATCATGGCCGCCCTGGCCATGGTGACCATCGCGGCCCTGATCGACGCGCCCGGCCTCGGCAAGACCGTCGTCCAGGCCCTCCAGTCGCTGGACGTCGGCACGGCCTTCAACGCCGGTCTGGCCATCGTCGTCATGGCCATCGTGCTGGACCGGGTCACCACCGCGGCGGCCGGACGGGCGGAGACGGCCCGGGGCTCGGACAGCCCCTTCCACAAGTGGCGGCGGCCGTTGCTCGCGGCCGGTGCGGTGGTGGCGGTTGTGCTGGCGTATCTGTCGCACACGTACGTGTGGGCGGCCGAGTTCCCCGGCGAGGGCGGCACCGGCAGCACCATCGCCAGGACGGCGGCCGATGTGACCACCTGGGCGCAGGACAACCTCTCGGGCCTGACCAACGCCTTCCGCGACGCCCTCACCAACGGCCTGCTCAATCCGTTCCAGACCCTGCTGACCGACTCCCCGTGGTGGCTCGTCGGCGCCGCCCTCGTCGCGGTCGGCACGGTGCTCGGCGGATGGCGTGCCGGGGCCACCACCGCCGTGTGCGTGGGCCTGCTGGTCGGTACCGGTGTCTGGTCGGACGGCATGACGACGCTGGCGTCCACCGCGGTGGCGACGGTGCTGGTGATGCTGCTCGGCGTCGTCCTCGGGGTGTGGATGGGGCGCAGCGCGCTCGTGGACCGGCTGCTGCGGCCCTCTCTGGACGCGGCCCAGGTCATGCCGCCGTTCGTCTATCTCGTGCCGTTCCTCGCGCTGTTCGGCGCGACACGGTTCACGGCCATCGTCGCCGCGGTCGTCTACGCGGCGCCGGTCGCCATCAAGATCATCGCGGACGGGGTGCGGGCCGTGCCCGAGACCACCGTCGAGGCGGCGACGTCCACCGGGTGCAACACCTGGCAGATCATCACCAAGGTCCAACTGCCGATGTCCCGGGGCGCCCTGACCCTCGCGACCAACCAGGGCCTGATCTACGTGCTGTCGATGGTCGTCGTGGGCGGCCTGGTGGGGGCGGGCGCCCTCGGCTACGACGTCGTGGCCGGGTTCTCACAGGGCCAGCTGTACGGCAAGGGACTCGCGGCCGGGCTCGCCATCGTCCTGCTCGGAGTCATGTTCGACCGGATCACTCAGGCAGCGGCTCGCCGCGCCGGCGCATAAGGAGCACCACACCATGGCACGACACTGGAGAACCGGCGCGGCCGGCCTGGCCGTCCTCGGCCTCACCCTCACGGCCTGCTCAGGCGCGAAGGTCGGCGACGACAGCGCGGGCGACTCGGGCAGCTCGGGCAAGTGCGGCACCTTCAACCTCGCGATCAACCCCTGGGTGGGCTACGAGGCGAACGCGGCGGTCCTCGCCTACGTCGCCGAGCACGACCTCGGCTGCAAGGTCGAGCAGAAGAACCTGAAGGAGGAGATCGCCTGGCAGGGCTTCGGGACGGGCGAGGTCGACGCCGTCGTCGAGAACTGGGGTCACGACGATCTGAAGAAGAAGTACATCACCCAGCAGAAGACCGCCGTCGAAGCGGGCCCGACCGGCAACAAGGGCATCATCGGCTGGTACGTGCCGCCGTGGCTGGCGAAGGCGCACCCGGACATCACCGACTGGAAGAACCTGAACAAGTACGCGTCGAAGTTCAAGACCTCGGAGTCGGACGGCAAGGGGCAGCTCCTCGACGGCGACCCCTCGTACGTCACCAACGACGAGGCGCTGGTGAAGAACCTCAAGCTGGACTTCAAGGTGGTGTACGCGGGCAGCGAGACCGCGCTCATCCAGGCCTACCGCAACGCCGAGAAGAACAAGGAATGGGTGATCGGCTACTTCTACGAGCCGCAGTGGTTCCTGTCCGAGGTGCCGTTGAAGAAGGTCAGCCTGCCCGAGTACAAGACGGGCTGTGACACCGACGCCGAGAAGGTCGCCTGCGACTACCCGGTGTACGACCTCGACAAGATAGTCAGCGCCAAGTTCGCCAAGTCGGGCAGCCCGGCCTACGACCTGGTGAAGAACTTCACCTGGACGAACGACGACCAGAACACCGTGGCCAAGTACATCGCGGTGGACAAGATGGCGCCCGAGGCCGCGGCGAAGAAGTGGGTCGAGGCCAACCGCGCCAAGGTCGACGCCTGGATCAAGTAGGGCGCGCGACCGCCCTGGTGAACCCCGCCGGAAGGGCCCGGCAGGCTGTGTCGTCAGCCTGCCGGGCCTCGCCGTTTTCTGGTGATTCCTCCCTGCCGCGTCCGGGGGCTTTTCCGGCGTCGCGGACCCCTTGACACGCCTGTCCACGGCGGGCACATTGAGTTGCGCAACCTGAACTCTGTTGCGCACACAGCAACTGCATCGCTTTCAACGTCGGAGGTGCGGCGATGGCGGGACCCCGGGTGGTCATCATCGGAGCGGGCGTCGTGGGGGCAGCGCTCGCCGATGAGATCTCCGCGCGAGGCTGGACCGAAGTGACCGTCGTCGACCAGGGCCCGCTGCCCGCCACCGGGGGATCGTCGTCACACGCCCCGGGTCTGGTCTTCCAGACCAACCCCTCCAAGACCATGACGGAGATGGCCCGTTACACCGTCGAGAAGTTCTGCTCGCTCGACGTCGACGGCCGGCCCTGTTTCCTCCAGGTCGGCGGCCTGGAGGTGGCCACCAGCCCGGAGCGCGTCAAGGAACTCCAGCGGCGCCACGGCTGGCTCACCTCCTGGGGCATCGAGTCCCGCCTGCTGAGCACCGAGGAGTGCGTCGAACAGCACCCGCTCGTCAACCCGGACAAGGTCCTCGCCGGCCTCCTGGTGCCCACGGACGGCCTCGCGAAGGCGGTCCTCGCCGTCGAGGCGCAGATCCGTCGGGCCACCGAGCGCGGCGTGCGCTTCCTCGCCCGCCACGAAGTGCTCGACGTCCAGCGGGCGGACGGTGAGGTGACCGGCGTCCTCACCGACCAGGGCGAGATCCCCGCCGACATCGTCGTGTGCTGCGCCGGCATCTGGGGCCCGAAGATCGCCCGCATGGTCGGCATGAACCTCCCGCTCACGCCGCTCGCCCACCAGCTCGCCTGGACGGGCCCGGTGCCGGCCCTGGCGGGCCAGACGCAGGAGGCGGTCCGCCCGATCCTGCGCCACCAGGACGCCGACCTCTACTACCGCGACCGCTTCGACGGCCTGGGCATCGGCTACTACGGCCACCGCCCGATGCCGGTCTCCGCCGACGACATCCTCTCCGTGGACGAGGCCGACGAGATGCCGTCCGTCCTGAAGTTCACCGAGGAGGACTTCGAGGAGGCCTGGAGCGAGACCCGGTCGCTGCTCCCCGCGACGCAGGACGCCAAGGTCGAGGAGGGCATCAACGGCCTGTTCTCCTTCACCACCGACGGCCTGCCGCTGCTCGGCGAATCCCCGGACGTCAAGGGCTTCTGGGTCGCCGAGGCGGTCTGGGTCACCCACTCCGCGGGAGTCGGACGGGCCATGGCCGAGTGGCTGGTCGACGGCCACTGCTCCTCCTTCGACCTGCACGAGTGCGACGTCAACCGCTTCGAGCCGCACCAGCTCTCGCCGGAGTACGTGCTGGCCCGCGACTGCCAGAACTTCGTCGAGGTCTACGACATCCTGCATCCCCTCCAGCCCTCGGGAGACCCGCGCCCGATCCGCACGAGCCCGTTCCACGCCCGCCAGCAGGAGCTGGGCGCCTTCTTCCTGGAGGCGAACGGCTGGGAGCGCCCCCAGTGGTACGAGGCCAACGCCGGCCTGGTCGAAGGCCGTTCCATCCCGACCCCCAACGACTGGGCCGCGCGGTACTGGTCGCCCATCGTGGGCGCCGAGGCCCAGGTCACCCGCGAGACCGTCGCGATGTACGACATGACCGCCCTCAAGCGCCTGGAGGTGAGCGGCCCCGGTGCCGCCGCCTTCCTGGAGCGGCTGTGCACCGGCAAGGTCGCCAAGTCCGTCGGCTCGGTCACGTACACGCTGCTGCTCGACCACGACGGCGGCATCCGCAGCGACGTCACCGTCGCCCGGCTGGCCCGCGACCGCTTCCAGGTCGGCGCCAACGGCAACCTGGACCTGGACTGGCTCACCCGTCACCTCCCCGCCGACGGTACGGTGCAGGTCCGTGACATCACCCCCGGCACCTGCTGCATCGGTCTGTGGGGGCCGCTCGCCCGCGAGGTCCTGCAACCCCTGACGGACGCGGACTTCTCCAAGGACGGTCTGAAGTACTTCCGCGCCCAGCGTGCCCACATCGGCTCCGTCCCGGTGACGGCCATGCGCCTGTCGTACGTCGGAGAGCTCGGCTGGGAGCTGTACACCACCGCCGACCTGGGCCGGAAGCTGTGGGACACCCTGTGGCGGGCGGCCGAACCGCTGGGCGGCATCGTCGCCGGCCGCGGTGCCTTCAACAGCCTCCGCCTGGAGAAGGGCTACCGCTCCTTCGGTACCGACATGACCTACGAGCACGATCCCTACGAGGCCGGGGTCGGGTTCGCCGTGAAGCTCGACAAGGACGACTTCATCGGCAAGGCGGCGCTGGAGCGGCGCAAGGCCGATGTGCGGCGCAAGCTCACCTGTCTCACGATCGAGGACCCGAGGGCGGTCGTGATGGGCAAGGAGCCGGTGTTCGACGGTGACTGCGCGGTCGGCTATGTCACCAGTGCGGCCTATGGCTACACGATCGGCAAGGGCATCGCCTACGCGTGGCTGCCCGCGGAGCTTGCGGAGCCGGGGACCGTCGTGCACATCGGGTACTTCGACCAGTCCGTCGAGGCGGTCGTGGCCGAGGAGCCCTTGTTCGATCCGGCGATGTCCCGTCTTCGTGGCTGAGTCCTCGTCGTTGGAAGGAACACTCCAGGTGACCGCACAACTCCTCGACGGCAAGGCCACTGCCGCCGTCATCCGCCGTGAACTCGCCGAGCGGGTCGCCAAGTTGACTGCGGCCACGGGCCGGGCGCCGGGCCTCGGTACCGTCCTGGTCGGTGACGACCCCGGCAGCCACGCCTACGTCGGCGGCAAGCACCGGGACTGCGCCCAGGCGGGCATCGCCTCCATCCGCCGGGAGCTGCCCGCCGACGCCTCGCAGCACCAGGTCGAGGAGACGATCGACGAACTCAACGCCGACCCGGCCTGCACCGGCTACATCGTCCAGCTCCCGTTGCCGCGCCACCTCGACGCGGGCGCCGTACTGGAACGCATGGACCCGGCCAAGGACGCCGACGGACTGCACCCCGTCAACCTCGGCCGGCTCGTCCTCGGCGTCGAGGCCCCGCTGCCGTGCACCCCGCGCGGCATCCTCGAACTGCTCCGCCGCCACGACGTGCCGCTCGCGGGAGCGCGGGTGTGCGTGATCGGCCGGGGCATCACCGTCGGACGGCCCATCGGACTGCTGCTCACCCGCAGGTCCGAGAACGCCACCGTGACCCTGTGCCACACCGGAACCAAGGGCCTGGCCTGGCACGTGCGCGAGGCGGACATCGTCGTCGCGGCAGCCGGCTCGCCCGGACTGATCACCAAGGACATGCTGCGCCCCGGCGCGGCCGTCCTCGACGTCGGCATCACCCGCACCGACCAGGGGCTGGTGGGTGACATCCACCCGGACGCCGCCCAGGTCGCCGGATGGCTGGCGCCGATGCCCGGGGGCGTGGGCCCCATGACCCGGGCCATGCTGCTCGCCAATGTCGTCGAGGCCGCCGAGAGGAACGCGAACGCCGTATGAACGCGCTGAACACCCCCCTGGCGGAACTGGACCCCGAGGTCCACGCCGCGCTTCGCGCCGAACTGCACCGCCAGCAGTCCACCCTGGAGATGATCGCCTCCGAGAACTTCGCGCCCTCCGCCGTGCTGGAGGCCCAGGGCTCGGTCGCGACCAACAAGTACGCCGAGGGCTACCCGGGCCGCCGCTACTACGGCGGCTGCGAACACGTCGACGTCACCGAACGGCTGGCCATCGAGCGCGTCAAGGCCCTCTTCGGCGCCGGCTTCGCCAACGTGCAGCCGCACTCGGGCGCGCAGGCCAACACCGCCGTCTTCTTCGCCCTGCTCCAGCCGGGCGACACCGTCCTCGGCCTCGACCTCGCGCACGGCGGGCACCTCACGCACGGCATGCGGATCAACTACAGCGGCAAGATGCTGAACGTCGTGCCGTACCACGTGTCCGAGGCCGACAACCTCGTCGACATGGACGAGGTCGAGCACCTGGCCAAGGAACACCGCCCCAAGATGATCATCGCGGGCTGGTCGGCATACCCGAGGCAGCTCGACTTCGCGGCCTTCCGCCGGATCGCCGACGAGGTGGGCGCCCTGCTGATGGTCGACATGGCGCACTTCGCCGGCCTGGTGGCGGCGGGACTGCACCCCAACCCCGTGCCGCACGCCCACGTCACGACCACGACGACACACAAGACGCTCGGCGGGCCGCGCGGCGGCGTCATCCTCACCAACGAGGCCGACCTCGCCAAGAAGATCAACTCGGCGGTCTTCCCGGGGATGCAGGGCGGCCCCCTGGAGCACGTCATCGCCGCGAAGGCGGTGTCGTTCAAGGTCGCCGCGTCACCGGAGTTCGCCGAGCGACAGGCCCGTACCCTCGCCGGTTCCCGCATCCTCGCCGAACGCCTCACCCGGGCGGACGCGGCGGCGGCCGGGGTGAGGGTCCTGACCGGAGGCACGGACGTCCACCTCGTCTTGGTCGACCTGCGCGCCTCGGAGCTGGACGGCCGGCAGGCCGAGGACCTCCTCCACGAGATCGGCATCACCGTCAACCGCAACGCCGTGCCCTTCGACCCGCGCCCGCCCATGGTCACCTCGGGCCTGCGCATCGGCACCCCGGCCCTGGCCACCCGCGGCTTCACCGAGGAGGACTTCGCCGAGGTCGCGGACGTGATCGCCCTCGCACTCCAGCCGGAGCCGGACGTGGCCGCCCTGCGCGCCCGCGCGGAGACCCTGGCCGCCCAGCACCCGCTCTACCCGCACCTGTCCGAGGACGGAGACGCCCGATGAGCCCCCGCACCCCCGGCGCCGAGCTCCCCGAACACCCCGACTGGCTCTGGCGCAACCCCGAGCCGAAGCGCTCGTACGACGTCGTCATCGTGGGCGGCGGCGGCCACGGTCTGGCCACCGCCCACTACCTGGCGAAGAACCACGGCATCACCAACGTCGCCGTGCTGGAGAAGGGCTGGCTCGCGGGCGGCAACATGGCCCGCAACACCACCATCATCCGCTCCAACTACCTCTGGGACGAGAGCGCCGGCATCTACGAACACGCGCTCAAGCTGTGGGAGGGCCTGGCGGAGGAGCTCGACTACCCGATCCTCTTCTCCCAGCGAGGCGTGCTGAACCTGGCCCACAGCCTCCAGGACGTCCGCGACAGCGTGCGCCGAGTCGAGGCGAACCGGCTCAACGGCGTGGACGCCGAGTGGCTCGACGCGGACGGCGTCAAGGACGTCTGCCCGATCGTCAACACCTCCCCGGACGTGCGCTATCCGGTCCTGGGCGCTACCTACCAACCGCGTGCGGGCATCGCCAAGCACGACCACGTGGCCTGGGGCCTGGCCCGCTCCGCCGACGCCGCCGGTATCGACATCATCCAGAACTGCGAGGTGACCGGCCTCGACGTCGTCGGCAACCGGGTGGTGGGAGTCCGGACCACCCGCGGCCCGATCGCGGCGGGCAAGGTCGCCCTGTGCTCGGCGGGCCACACCTCGGTCCTGGCGGCCATGGCGGGCATCGAACTCCCCGTCCAGAGCCACCCGTTGCAGGCACTGGTCTCCGAGCTGCTGGAGCCGGTGCACCCGACGGTCGTCATGTCCAACGCGGTCCACGTGTACGTCAGCCAGGCGCACAAGGGCGAACTGGTCATGGGCGCGGGCATCGACTCCTACAACTCCTACACCCAGCGCGGCGCCTTCCACATCATCGAAGAGCAGATGTCGGCGGCCCTGGAGCTCTTCCCGGTCTTCGCCCGCGCCCACGTCCTGCGCACCTGGGGCGGCATCGTCGACGTCAGCCCCGACGCCTCACCGATCATCGGCCTCTCCCCGGTCGACAACCTCTACCTCAACTGCGGCTGGGGAACCGGCGGTTTCAAGGCCACCCCGGGGGTCGGCTGGGTCTACGCCCACACCATCGCCCACGACACACCGCATCCGCTGAACGCCCCCTTCTCGCTCGACCGTTTCACCACCGGCGCGCTCGTCGACGAGCACGGCGCGGCCGCGGTGGCCCACTAGGACCATCAGGGAGCCGACCCCATGCTGCTGATCCCCTGCCCGTGGTGCGGGCCCCGTGACGAGTCCGAGTTCCACTACGGCGGCCAGGCCCACGTGCCGTACCCGGAGGACCCGGCGTCGCTCACCGACGAGGAGTGGGCCCGCTACCTCTTCTTCCGGGACAACCCGAGGGGCCCCTTCGCCGAGCGCTGGAGCCACGCGGCGGGCTGCCGCCGCTGGTTCAACGCGGTGCGGGACACATCCACGAACGAGATCCTGACGGTGTACCGGGCGGGGGAGGAGCGCCCGGCCGCCATCGAGGCGCGCTCGCTGAAATCAGCCCGTCCGGCGCTTGAGGACGAGGCCGTTCAGGCCGAAGGGGGGCCTGGGGGCGCAGCCCCCAGCGGGGTCGAAGGGGCGGAGCCCCTGGAGGATGGGACGGGTAGCGGCGGCGAGGGCGAGACAACCCAGCCGTTCCGCCACCCCACCCGCGGCCGGATCCACCGCGACACCCCGATCACCTTCACTTTCGACGGCACCGCATACCAGGGCTACGAGGGCGACACCCTCGCCTCCGCCCTCCTCGCCAACGGCGTCATCCAGACCGGCACCAGCATCAAGCTGGGCCGCCCACGCGGCATCTTCTCGGCCGGCGTCGAGGAACCCAACGCGGTCGTCCAGATCGAGGCCCCGTTCCCCGAGCCCATGCTTCCCGCCACCACCGTCGAGCTCTACGACGGCCTCGTCGCGACCGGCCTCCCGGGCCAGGGCCGCCTCGCCACGGAACCGGACCCCTCCCGCTACGACGCCGTACACGCCCACTGCGACCTCCTGGTCGTGGGCGCGGGCCCGGCCGGCCTCGCCGCAGCGGCAGCCGCCGCCCGATCGGGTGCCCGCGTCATCCTCGCCGACGACCAGCCGGAACCCGGCGGCAGTCTCCTCGGCACCGGCGAGCACCTCGACTGGGTGAGCGAGACGACCGCCCGGCTGGACGCCGCACCCGACGTACGCGTCCTGCGCCGCACCACCGTCTTCGGCTACTACGACGACAACCACCTCCTCGCCGTGGAGCGCCGTACGAACCACCTCGGCGCCCAGGCGCCCGAGAACGTCTCCCGCGAACGCGTCTGGCGCATCCGCGCCCGCCGTGTCGTCCTGGCAACCGGCGTGCACGAACGTTCGCTGGCCTTCGCGGACAACGACCGCCCCGGCGTGATGCTGGCCGCCTCGGCCCGCACCTACGTCAACAAGTACGGGACCCTGCCCGGGCGCCACGCGGTCGTCTTCACCACCAACGACAGTGCCTACCCGGCGGCCCTGGACCTCATGGCGGCGGGCGTGACCGTCGAGGCGGTCGTCGACACCCGCACCGAGCCGGGGCAGTGGGCGACACGGGCCCGGCGGGCGGGCATCGAGGTACTGACCGGCCACGCGGTCACCGCCACGGAAGGCGCCCCCCGGCTCACCTCCGTGACCGTCGCCCCGTACGGACACACCGCGGGCCAGCGGGAGTTCGCCGCCGACCTGCTCCTGGTCTCCGGAGGCTGGAACCCGGTCGCGCACCTGTTCAGCCAGGCGGGAGGCAAGCTGCGCCACGACGAGGAACTCGGCACCTTCGTCCCCGACACCTGCCGCCAGGCGGTCGAGGTCGCGGGCGGCGCGAGCGGCGTCTTCGACCTGGCGCGCGTTCTCGCACAGGGGGCCGCCGCCGGAGCCCGCGCGATCGAGGCCGAGGGCTACACCCCGGAGGAGGCCCGCCTGCCACAGGTGGCCACGCTGCCGCAGACGCCGCCGATGCGGGCCTTCACCGTCCCGGGCCGGGAAGGCGCCCCGCGCTTCGTCGACCTGCAACGCGACGTCACAGTCGACGACCTGGGCCGGGCGACCGGCGCCGGCATGCGCTCCGTCGAGCACACCAAGCGGTACACCACGGCCGGCACGGCGAACGACCAGGGCAAGACCTCCGGCGTCCTGGCCAGTGGCGTCGTCGCCGAGCTGCTCGGCGTGGACATCTCCGCGCTCGGCACCACCACCTTCCGGCCGCCGTACACGCCGGTCTCCTTCGCCGCTCTCGCCGGCCGGCACCGCGGTGCCCTGCACGACCCGATCCGCACCACGGCCCTGCACGAGTGGCATGTCGCGCACGGTGCCCTGTTCGAGAACGTCGGCCAGTGGAAGCGGCCCTGGTACTACCCGCAGGACGGTGAGGACATGGAGACGGCCGTACTGCGCGAGTGCGCCGCCGCCCGCGAGGGCGTCGCCTTCATGGACGCCTCCACCCTCGGCAAGATCGACGTCCAGGGCCCGGACGCCGGCGTCTTCCTCGACCTGCTCTACACCAACATGATGAGCACCCTGAAGGTCGGCATGATCCGCTACGGCGTGATGTGCCGCCCCGACGGGATGGTCTTCGACGACGGGACCGTCATCCGCCTCGCCCAGGACCGCTTCCTGGTCACCACCACGACGGGCAACGCGGCCGCCGTGCTGGACTGGATGGAGGAGTGGCTCCAGACGGAGTGGCCCGAACTGCGCGTCCACTGCACGTCGGTGACCGAGCAGTGGGCCACCGTGGCCCTGGTCGGCCCGCGCTCCCGCGAGGTCCTCGGCTCGCTCGCGCCTCGGCTGGCCGTGAGCAACGACGACTTCCCGTTCATGGCGTGGCGCGAGACGACCGTCGCCGGTGTCGACGCGCGCGTGTGCCGGATCAGCTTCTCCGGTGAACTCGCCTATGAGATCAACGTGTCACCGTGGGAGGCCCTCGCCCTCTGGGAGGCGCTGTACGAGGCCGGCGCCCCGTACGGCATCACCCCGTACGGCACGGAGACCATGCACGTCCTGCGGGCGGAGAAGGGCTATCCGATCGTCGGCCAGGACACCGACGGCACCGTGACACCGCAGGACCTCGGCATGAGCTGGGTGGTGTCGAAGAAGAAGCGGGACTTCATCGGCAAGCGGTCCCACGCCCGTGCCGACACCGCCCGCCCCGACCGCAAGCACCTGGTCGGGCTGCTTCCGGAGGACCCGGGCACGTTCCTCCCCGAGGGCACGCACCTGGTCGCCGGCAGTGCGCTGCCGGCGCCGCCCGTCCCGATGCTCGGCCACGTCACGTCCAGTTACCGCAGCGCGGCCCTCGGCCGGACCTTCGCCCTCGCGCTGGTCAAGGGCGGCCGGGACCGCATCGGTGAGCGACTCTACGCCCCCGTGGGCGACCGGCTGGTCCCGGTGACCGTCGCGAGCCCCGTCCTCTACGACCCCGAGGGAGCCCGCCGCGATGGCTGACACCGCCGTTACCACCCCGCTCCGCAGCCCCCTGGCGCACGCCGCCGGCCGGCTGGCCGCCGCGACCCGCGCCTCCGGGGGCGCGGTCCGGCTGGCGGAACTGCCCTTCCTGACCCAGCTCAATGTGCGTCTCGACCCCAAGGGAGCGGCGGCGGACACCGTGGGGCTGGCGCTGGGCCTCCCACTTCCCGTCGAACCCGACACCGTGGTCCGCGCCGGGGAACTGACCGCGCTGTGGCTCGGCCCCGACGAGTGGCTCGTGGTGGGCCCGCCGGGCGGTCGGCAGGGCCTGGAGAGCCGGATCCGTGAGGCCGCGGGCGGTGAGCCCGTGTCCGTCATCGACGTCTCGGCTCAGCGCACCACGCTCCTCGTCGCGGGTCCCCGGGCCCGTGACGTGCTGGCCCACGGGTGCTCGCTGGACCTTCACCCACGGGTCTTCGGCCCGGGGCGCTGCGCACAGACGAACCTGGGCCGCGCCCAGGTCGTCCTGGTCGCCCGTGACGACCCCAGGGCCGGGTTCTGGGTGCTGGTCCGTTCGTCCTTCGCCGACTATCTGACGGACTGGCTGCTGGACGCGGCTGTGGAGTGGACGGGCTGACGCGGGCCGCAGGCAAGCGGCGGGCGGTGATCCGGATACCGGGTCACCGCCCGCCGCTCGTCGGGCTGGTCCTGCCCTGGTCAACGACCGAAGCGACCGAGCCGGGCCTTGCGGACCTCAGCCCGCATAGCCGAGACGGCGGCTGAGCTCGTCCGCCCCCGCGACCAGCAGGGGCGCCAGTTCGTGCATCCGCTCCACCGTGAGCCGGAAGGCCGGCCCCGACGCGCTGAGGGCGGCGACGACTTCGCCGTCGTCCGAACGGACGGGGGCGGACAGGGCGTTGAGGCCCTCTTCGTACTCCTCCACCGTGATGGCATAGCCCTGCTCACGGGCTTCGGACAGGTCTGCCTCCAGTTTCTTCCTGGAGGTCACCGTGCGCGGTGTGAATCGGGGGAGTCCGGCCTCGGCGAGGAGTTCGTCGCGGTCCTCGCGGTCGAGGTGGGCCAGGAGGATCTTGCCGCTCGACGTGCAGTGCAACGGCGTCAGCCGTCCCACCCAGTTCTGCGCGGCGATGGCCGACGAACCGCGCACCTGGTAGAGGTTGATCGCGTGGTGGGACTCCAGCACGGCGATGTTCATCGTCTCGCCGACCTCGTCGACGAGACGCTCACAGATCCCGCGCCCGTGTCTGGTGACGGCGATGCGGCCCGTCACCGCGCCGGCGAGGCGCACGACACCGAAGCCGAGCCGGTACTTGCCGCGTTCGCTCTCCTGCTCGACCATCCCGTGCGCTTCCAGCGCGCCGAGCAGACGGAACGCGGTGGACTTGTGGACGTCGATCGCCGCGGCCACTTCACTCACGCCCGCCTCGCCGTGCTGGGCGAGGATCTCCAGCACGGCGACAGCACGGTCAACGGACTGCACTCCGCCACTGGGAGCGCCTGCGGACTCGCCGTAGTTGCTCATGGCGAAACCCTAGGTGAAATGGTCAACAGGTGTGAGGGGGTGGAGGTCATTTTCCTCAGCGGAAGACGACCGTACGGTTGCCGTTGACCATGACGCGGCTCTGGCTGTGCCATTCCACCGCCCGCGCCAGGACCTGCGCCTCGACGTCGCGTCCCAGGGCCACCATGCTGTCAGGCCCCTGTGAGTGGTTCACGCGGATGACGTCCTGCTCGATGATGGGTCCCTCGTCGAGGTCCGGCGTGACGTAGTGGGCCGTCGCTCCGACGAGCTTGACGCCGCGCTCGTACGCCTGGACATAGGGTCGGGCGCCCTTGAAGCTCGGCAGGAAGGAGTGGTGGATGTTGATCGCCCGGCCTTCGAGCTGCTTGCACAGGTCGTTCGACAGGATCTGCATGTAGCGGGCGAGGACCACCAGGTCGATGCCCAGCTCGTCGACGAGCTCCAGCAGCCGCGCCTCCGCCTCGGGCTTCGTCTCCCGGGTGACGGGCACGTGGTGGAAGGGGATCCCGTAGCTCTCGGCGAGCGGTTCGAAGTCCCGGTGGTTGGAGACGATCGCCGGCACCTCGATGTTCAGCGCGCCCGTGCGCCAGCGGAAGAGCAGGTCGTTCAGGCAGTGCCCGAACTTCGACACCATGATCAGCGTGCGCGTCGGCGTCGACGCCTCGTACAGCTGCCAGGAGATCCGGTACGCCTCCGCCACCTGGGCGAAGCCGGACTTCAGGTCCTCCAGTGACGTGCCCGGGTCCGAGACGTCGAAGTGCACCCGCATGAAGAAGCGGTCCCGCAGCCGGTCGTCGAACTGCTGGCTCTCCTGGATGTTCCCGGAGTGCTCGACCAGGAAGCCGGTGACGGCGTGGACGAGCCCCGAGCGGTCGGGGCACGAGAGGGTGAGGACGAACTCGCGGCCGGTTGTGGGTCCAAGAGACACGGAGCCCTCCCAGAGGAAGTGCGCATTACGCAACGAGCTGACTGATACGCAACATGGTCCTGGCTGCAGCGGGCTGCGGTCAAGGGCTTGACAGTGCTTCGGGCGGGCTGCACCGTGAGTTGCGTAGCAAGAAGCTCGTTGCTTATGAGGCAACCACTCGCCGCCCCGAGGCGCTTCACTCCGAGGTGAACCATGACGACGACCGGCCTGCCGGAGAGCCTGATCGCGACCCTCCCCGGTGACCACTACACGGACCCGGAGATCTTCCGCCTGGAGCAGGAACACATCTTTGAATCCATGTGGTTCTGCGCGGCGCGCGCGTCGGAACTGGCGAAGCCGGGCGCCTTCCGGACCGTGGACGTCGGGCGGGAGAGCATCCTGGTGACCCGGTCGCGGGACGGCTCCGTCCGGGCCTTCTTCAACGTGTGCAGGCACCGGGGCGCGAAGCTGTGCACGCAGGAGTCCGGCGAGGTGAAGCGGGCCTTCCAGTGCCCGTACCACGCCTGGACGTACGACCTCAGTGGCAAGCTCGTCGCGGCCCCGAACCTCACCAGGATGCCGGACGTCGGCCGTACCGAGTTCGGCCTGGCGAGCGTGGCGGTGCGCGAGTGGCTCGGCTACGTGTGGGTGTGCCTGGCCGAGAACCCGCCCTCGTTCGAGCGGTCGGTGATAGCGGACGTGGTCGCGCGCCTGGGCGACGTGGAGTCCATCGAGCGGTACGACGTCGAGAGCCTGGAGGTCGGCCGGCGGATCGTCTACGACGTCAAGGCCAACTGGAAGCTCATCATCGAGAACTTCATGGAGTGCTACCACTGCGCGACGATCCACCCCGAGCTGACCGAGGTCCTCCCGGAGTTCGCCGACGGTTACGCGGCGCAGTACTACGTGGGACACGGCGCCGAGTTCGGCTCGGAGGTCCAGGGCTTCACCGTGGACGGCTCGCAGGGCCTGGACCGTATCCCCACGGTCTCCGAGGAGCAGGACCGCCGGTACTACGCGATCACGGTGCGCCCTCAGGTGTTCATCAACCTGGTCCCCGACCACGTGATCTTCCACCGGATGTTCCCGGTGGCGGTCGACCGCACGATCGTGGAGTGCGACTGGCTATACCTGAAGGACGTGGTGGCCGGCGGCCGGGACGTCAGCCGGTCGGTCGAGCTGTTCGACCGCGTCAACCGTCAGGACTTCGACGCCTGCGAGCGCTGCCAGCCCGCGATGAGCTCCCGGCTGTACGCCAAGGGCGGCGTCCTGGTGCCCAGCGAGCACCACATCGGCGAGTTCCACGACTGGATCCACGACCGCCTCGGCACCCGCGCGAACCTCGCGGAGTGCTAGGGCCTGTCGTTTGGATCAGGTCGCAGACGCGAGGCGCCGCCGATTCCCTGCGACCTGATCCCAAACGACAGTGCTCCTGGCGCTGAACGAGGCGGGCTTCTGCGGCGCCCCCGGCTGCTCAGGCGTCGCGGACTTCTTCGCGTTCGATGCCCAGCTGCTCGATCGCCGGCGATGGGATATCAGTCCCTCGAGTTGCCGTTCCGGACGTCACTCGGTCACCGTGGGCCACGTCTGAAGACATCTCTGTCCTCCGGTCGTCAACGTACCTCGCCGATGCCGAGCAGCGCACAGCATCGGGCCCGCGACTCATCCTGGTACCGAGTATCAGGTCACCAGCCGGTGACGCGGTTCCAGTAGGTCTGGATCGCCGGTGCGGGGTCCGAGGCCCGGGCGCTGTCGATGACTTGGTAGCCCTGATGCTGGGCGGCGGTGGCGCAGGCGTGATTGGGCAGGATGCGCAGGCGGGTGCCGATGGGCAGTTCGGGCAGTCGGGCGCCGTCGCGGGCGGTGAGGGTGCCGTGCTCCTGACTCGCGGCCGTCATGACCAGTCCCGGCACGAGCGTGCCGTCCAGGTCGGTGACCAGGCCGTATCCCTGGTCCTGCGTCTGGGCGGCGGTGCCACGGTCGCGGGACATGGCCATCCAGCCGCCGTCGGTGACGATCCAGCCGTACTCGGAGCGGTGGCCGATGACGGTGACGACGACCGAGAGGGCGAGGTCGTCGATGCCGCAGACACCGAGGCCGGCCATGACCAGGTCGAAGAAGACGTAGGTGCCGGCGCGCAGTTCGGTGACGCCGGTGAGGTCCTCGGCGGCGTGGGCGGTGGGGGTGGAGCCGACGCTGACGGTGGCCACGGGCAGGCCTGCCGCGCGCAGCCGCTCGGCCGCGGTGACGGCGGCGTCGCGTTCGTTCCTCGCCGCCAGACGCTGTTCCTCCGCGGTGGAGGCGAAGTAGGACTTGCCCGCGTGCGTCAGCACTCCGTCCAGGCAGCGCGCATCGTGCAGGATGCGGCCGATTTCGCAGAGCGCAGGGGCGCCGGGCTCGACGCCGCCGCGGTGGCCGTCGCAGTCGATCTCGATCTGGGCCGGGACGGGAACGCCGGCCTGGCGAGAGGCTTCGGCGACGAACTCCGCCTGGGCGGTGCTGTCCAGCAGGACGCGCAGGGTGACGCCGCGGCGCAGCAGTGCGACGACGCGCGGGAGTTTGCGGGGGTCGATGCCGACGGCGTAGGTGATGTCGGTGTAGCCCCCGTCGGCGAACGCCTCGGCCTCGGCGAGGGTGGAGACGGTGATGGGGCAGGGGGAGCCGTCGTGCAGCAGGGCGGCGACGTCGAGGCTCTTGGCCGTCTTCACGTGAGGGCGCAGGGCGACCGCGAGCCGGCCGGCCCTGGCTGCCAGCCGTTCGATGTTGCGCCGGGCCTTGTGGACGTCGACCACGGCGAACGGGGTGTCGGGGCCGGCAAGGGTCCGGGTGGTGCTCGGGTTGGCGGCGGGGGCGGGGGTGTTCACCGGGAGACGTCCATCCTCTTGAGAACGGCCAGGGCCCAGACGTGGGTGGGGGTGGCCTCGGCTATTGGACTGGCTGTCCAAGCCTGGACCTAGAATCTAAACGGCTCTGCCGGCGATCGTCCAGTGGGTCGCGCGTGACCGAGACCGCCCGTCCCTCTGCCCAGTCCGCAGGCAAGCCGCCAGGCTTGCGTGAGCGCATGCGTGCGACGGTCCGGGCGGAAGTGGTCGAGGTGGCGCACCGGCTCTTCACCGAGCAGGGGTTCGACCGGACGACCGTCCACCAGATCGCCGCCGAGGTGGTCTGTCGCGCGCCAGCCTGTTCCGGTACTTCGGCACTAAGGAAGAAATCGTCCTCGGACGCTTGCAGGAATCCGGTCGCCCAATCGCGGAGGCGCTCGCCGCCCGCCCCTGACGACGAGCGGCCCTGGGAGGCGCTGCGCCGGTCCTTCGACGTCCCGACGCGGATGAACGAGCAGGCGTCCGAGCCAGGCACTCACCTATCTGCGCGTGCTCCAGGAGACCCCGTCGCTGCGCGCGGGCCACCATGAGAAGCAACTGCTCTGGCAGGGACTGCTGGTGCCGGAGGTCGCCCGGCGACTGGGCGTCGGCCCCGACCGGCCGGAGGACACCAGGCCGAGCGCACTGGCCGCCGCCGCGCTCGCCTGCCTGGACGTGGCCGCCATGGGGTGGGTGGCTTGCGAGGGCACCGTTCCCCTGGCCGTGCTGCTCCACCGGGCGATGCGAGCACTCTCGGAGTAGCCGGGCCTCACCTGGCCCCACGGGGGCTCTGGCGGCGGCCCGCTCCCTGTCAGGGAGCGGCGTCGAGGTCCACGGCGAGGTCCTCGGTCTGCGTCCAGAAGCTGTCGTCGGCATCCTGGAGCCGGCCGGCGGCCTGCTGCATGTGGCGGCGTGCGGCGGCGCGTGCCGCTTCGGGGTCGCCTGCCTCGATGGCGGCGAGGATGGCGTGGTGCTCGTCCCGGACCGCTTCGATGAAGTCGTTCCGGCGTGCCTCGTTCGCACGCGTGACGCGGATACCGCTGCGCGACACGTCGCCCAGGTACCGCACAGTCGAGACCATCACGGCGTTTCCGGTCGACTCGGCGATGGACCGGTGGAAGGCCAGGTCCTCGTCCACGCCGTCGCCGCCGGCCGCCACCGCCGAGTCGATCGTGTCCAGTGCCTGACGCATGCGCGCGAGGTCGCGCGGTGTGGCCCGGGTGGCGGCGAGACTGGCTGCCTCGCCCTCCATGGCCCGGCGTACCTCCACGATCTGCAGCACCTTCGCCTTGGTGTCGGCGGCGTCGAGGTCGAGCGGGCGTGTGCGCCGGGGCAGGACGAACACGCCGATGCCTTGCCGCGGTTCGACCAGGCCCGCGTTGCGGAGCCTCGACAGGGCCTCGCGCACCACGGTGCGGCTGACGCCCAGCTGCCTGACCAGCTCCACCTCTGTCGGCAGTCGGTCACCCTCGGCAAGCCGCCCCGACTCGATCTCCTCGGAGAGCGTCGCGGCGACCTGGTCGGCGAGCCGGACGGGACCGGGCACCTTGGAAAACATGGTTTTCAGTCTATAGACCCTCGCTCGGCTGTCCCGCGGTGAGCGGCGAGTCGACCAGGACCGCGTCGCGGTGGTCGGCGGCGTAGTCCCGCACCACCGATGCGAAGTCCGGATCGGGCTGGAGCCCGAGTGCCGTGGCCCGCGTGTTGTCGAAGACGGAAGGCCACGAACCCACGATGGCCTCGACCTCATGATCGGGCGCGATCGTCACCAGGTCGGCGACGGCGTCGCCGGCCATCTGCCGCAGCGTGGCCAGCATCTCCGCGACCGAGACCGTGAGCCCCGGGAGGTTGACCGGCAGTCCGCCCTCGAACCGGCCCCTCCCCATGCCGCGCTCGGCCTCCGCGATGCGGAGGATCCCCTCGACCGTGCGCCGAGGCGACGCCAGGGCCACCCGCAGGTCGGGACGCACGGGACAGGTCGCGGGGAGGCCCGCGAGCGGCTCGCGGATGATGCCGGACAGGAAGCCGGAGGCGGCCGCGTTCGGCTTGCCGGGCCGCACCGAGACGGTCATCAGGCGGGCCACGCGTCCGTCGAGGAAGCCCCGGCGGGTGTAGTCCGCGACGAGTTGCTCGCAGACGAGTTTCTGGACGCCGTAGCTCGACCGGGGCGTGGGCAGCGTCGACTCGCTGACCACCGGCGGGAGCGGCAGTGCCGGGTCGGAGCCGTAGACCGCCACGCTGCTGGCGAACACCAGGCGCGGTGGGGGCCCGCCGGCGGCCGACTGCGCCCGGGCGGCTTCGAGGAGCGCGCGGGTGGTGTCCAGGTTGGCGCTCATGCCCAGGTCGAAGTCGGCCTCGCACTCGGCCGAAACGGCGGCGGCGAGGTGGATCAGCACGTCCACCGGCTCGGCGAACACGTCGTCGAGGCACTCGGCCAGATCCCCCCGCACCGTCTCCACGAGGGGGTCGGCCCTCTCCGGAGCCCCGGCCGGCACGATCCGGTCGGCGAGCACCAGCCGGTCGATCGGCGCACCGCGGAAGGTCCGTGTCCTGAGCAGGGTGCCGGTGACCTGCCGCCCCAGGAAGCCGAAGCCGCCCGTGATGACGATCCTCATGCGGTGTCTCCTCGGTAGTCGTTCAGCCAGCCGAGGCCTTCGCTCGTACCGGCGAGGGGGACGTACTCGCAGCCGATCCACCCCTCGAAGCCCAGGTCGTCGACGACGCGGAACAGGTGGCCCACGTCGAGCTCGCCCCGGTCGGGCTCGTGGCGGTCCGGCACACCCGCGATCTGCAGATGACCGACCCGGCCGCTCGGCAGATCGCGGCGCAGGGTGGTGGTGAGGTCGCCTTCGACGATCTGGCAGTGGTAGAGGTCGAGTTGCACCTTGAGGTTCGGGGCACCCACCTCCTGTACGACCTCGTGCGCCTCCGCCTGCCTGGACAGGAAGTAGCCCGGCATGTCACGGCCGTTGATCGGCTCGATGAGGATGTCGACGCCCTGCGCGGCTGCGCGCTCGGCGGCCCAGCCCAGGTTGGCCAGGTAGGTGTCGCGGTGCTCGGCCCGTTCCTTCGGCGTGGCGTCGGGCGGCACGAGCCCGGCCATCACGTGCAGCCGGGGGCAGTCCAGTGCGGCGGCGTACCGCAGAGCCCGGTCGATCGAGGAGCGGGTCTCCGCCTCCCGGCCGGGCAGCGCCGCCGTCCCGCGTTCTCCGGACTCCCATGCTCCGGGAGGCGCGTTGAACAGCACCTGCCTGAGGCCGTGGTCGTCGAGCCGGCGGCGCAGCTCCGTGGCGTCGTAGGCGTAGGGGAAGAGGTATTCGACGGCGGTGAAGCCGTCCGCCGAGGCCGCGGCGAAGCGGTCGGGGAAATCGTGCTCGGTGTACATCATGGACAGGTTCGCTGCGAACCTCGGCATGCTGGCTCCTGTGTGGGGACCGGGGGCCCGGTCAGCGGTTGACGACGTACTTGTCGGTGGTGAGCACCGCGGCGGCGCCGATGACGAGACTGAGCGCCAGGACGTACCTCGGGAGTGACGTCGAGCCGGTGGCGTCCTTCAGCGCGCCGATCATGTACGGACTGACGAAGCCGGCGAGGTTGCCGACCGAGTTGATCGCGGCGAGGCCGACCGCGGCGGCGGTGCCGCCGAGGAACGCGGTGGGCAGCGACCAGAACAGCGGCGCGCAGGTCAGCACGCCGGCCGCGGCGAAGGAAAGCGCGGCCAGGGACAGTGCGGTCGACCCGGCCCAGCCCGCCGCCAGCGAGAAGCCCACCGCGCCCATGAGACTGGGCACCACCAGATGCCAGCGGCGCTCACGGCGCTTGTCCGCGGAACGCCCGAACAGGTTCATCGTGACGAGCGCCGCCAGGAAAGGCACCGCGCTGAGCATGCCGATCGCCAGGTTGCCCTCGATGCCGGTGGACTCGATGAACGTGGGCATCCAGAAGGTCAGGGCGTACTGGCCCATCACGAAGCAGAAGTAGATGAGGCACATCAGCCACACCTTGGGCTCGCGGAAGGCGTCCCAGACCCGGCCGTGCACGGTCTGGTGCGCGGCGTCCTCGGCGATCGCCCGCTCGACGACGGCCTTCTCCTCGTCGGTGAGCCACTTGGCGGCGCGCACGCTGTTGTCGAGGTAGAACAGGGTGGCCACACCGATGAGGAGGGCGGGGATCGCCTCCAGCAGGAACATCCACTGCCAGCCCTGCCAGCCGTTCACGCCCTGGAACCGGTCCATGATCCAGCCGGAGAGCGGGTTGCCGAAGATGCCGGCCACCGGGATGGCGGACATGAAGAGCGCGATCACCCGGGCACGGCGGTGAGAGGGGAACCAGTAGGTGCAGTAAAGGATCACGCCCGGGTAGAAACCCGCCTCCGCGGCACCGAGGAGGAACCTCAGGACGTAGAACATCGCCTCGTTGTGGACGAACATGAACGCTCCCGAGACGAGGCCCCAGCTGATCATGATCCGGGCGATCCAGGTGCGGGCGCCGACGCGCTGGAGCATCAGGTTCGACGGCACCTCGAAGAGGAAGTAGCCGATGAAGAACAGGCCGGCGCCGAGGCCGTACGCCGCCTCGCTGAAGCCGAGGTCGTCGGACATCTGGAGCTTGGCGAAGCCGACGTTGACCCGGTCCAGGTAGGAGACGACGTAGCACAGGACGAGGAAGGGGACGATACGTCGCACGACCTTGCGGAAGACGGCGTTCTCACGGGCGACGTCGGTGGAGGTGGACGCCGTTATGGGCATGGACATGGGTGATCCCTCGTGCGGCTCGGGGGAATTCTCTGACAGGGTGCGGAGCGGGTCACCACGCGGCGCCGAACGCGGACCTCAGTTCGTCGAGCGCGTGGGACGGGAGGGGCTCGGGGCGACGGTCGGTCAGGAGCCAGAGACGTGCCGTCTCCTCGAGTTCTTCGAGGACGGCGAGGGCGGTGGCCGCGTCGGGTCCCCAGACGACGGGGCCCAGCCTTTCGAGCAGCACGGCCCTGACGGGCGTACGGCTCGCCGCGTGGGCGGCGATGCGGGCGGTCACCAGGTCGGCCACGCGCGGGTCGCCGGGCCGGTGGTAGGGGATGAGCGGGACGTGCCCCACCTTCATCACGTAGTACGGCGTGAGGGGAGGGAGCACGTCGTCGTCGCTCCACACGCCGGCCAGGGTGAGCGCGACCAGGTGCGTGGAGTGCGTGTGGATGACGAACCGGGCCGTGGGGTCGGCGGAGCAGATCCGTCGGTGCAGGGTCAGGGTCTTGCTGGCGCGGTCGCCCGCGATCTGTTCACCACGGGCGTCGACCAGGGCGAGGCGGCCGGGTTCGAGGAACCCCAGGGCGGCGTCGGTGGGAGTGATCAGGTGGTGGTCGCCGGCCTTGGCGCTGATGTTGCCGGCGCTGGCGTGCACGTAGCCCCGGGCGAACAGGCTGGTGCCCACGCGGACGATCTCGTGGCGCGCCTTGTCGACGGCCTCGTCGTGGCCTGTCCCGGCGGTGGTGCCCGGCTGCTGGGTCATGCGGCCTCCTCGTCCAGGAGTGCGAAGGAGGAGGTGAAGAAGTCGGGGCCGCCGAAGTTGCCGGACTTGAGCGTGATGTGGAGCGTGTCCCCACCGGGAAGGGTGGCCGCGCACCACGGCACACCGGGGTCGATCTGAGGTCCGATCCGCAGCCCGGTGACACCGAGCGCCTGGACGACCGCTCCCGACGTCTCACCGCCCGCGACGACGAGCCGGCGGACGCCACGTTCCACGAGTCCCTGCGCCACGCGCGCCAGCGTCCGCTCCACGAGCTCGCCGGCCTCGGCGGCACCGAGCCGGCCCTGGACGGTGCGGACCGTGTCGGCCGACTCGGTGGAGTAGACCAGGACCGGTCCGACGTCCAGGTGTGACTCGGCGAAGGCCAGCGCCTGCCCGACCACGTCCTCACCGGCCGCGACACGCAGCGGATCCACGCTGAACGCGGGCCGGCCGCTGCGCAGGTACCGGAGGACCTGGCCGTTGGTGGCGACGGAGACCGATCCCGAGACGATGGCCCGGTGGCCGCCGGGAGGCGGCAGCTGCGCGGCGGCACGTGACGGCTTGAAACCCCAGTTCGCGGGCAGCCCGATCGCCAGACCCGAACCGGCGGTCACCAGCGCAAGCCCCTGGACCGCCGTACCCAGGCGCAGCAGGTCGTCGTTGGAGACGGCGTCGACGACGGCGATCCCGACGCCGTCCTCGCGCAGGGCGTCGATGCGGGCTCGGATCGCCTCGGCGCCGCCGGCGACGACCGTGTGGTCGATGAGGCCGACTGCCCGGGTGGTCTGCGCACCGAGGACGGAGACCAGGTTGGAGTCGGTCATCGGGGTGAGCGGGTGGTGGCGCATGCCGCTGTCGCCGAGCAGCACGTCACCCACGAACAGATGGCCCTTGAAGACCGTGCGCCCGTTGTCGGGGAACGCGGGCGTCGCCACCGTGAAGTCGGTGCCCAGCGCGTCCATCAGCGCCTCGGTGACCGGTCCGATGTTGCCGGCCGGTGTCGAGTCGAAGGTGGAGCAGTACTTGAAGTAGACCTGCTCGGCGCCCAGGGACCGCAACCAGGCCAGTGCCCGGAGCGACGTCTCGACGGCGTCGGCGGCCGGAACGGTCCGCGACTTGAGGGCGATGACCACGGCGTCGGCGTCCACCGCCTGTTCGGCGCCGGCCGGCGGCACGTCGATCAGCTGGACGACGCGCATGCCCGCGCGCACCAGGTTGTTGGCCAGGTCGGTGGCGCCGGTGAAGTCGTCCGCGATGCACCCGAGGCGAATTCCCATGTCACGCCTCCACCGGCTCGGGCAGGTCGATCCCCGGGAAGATCTTGATGACCGCGCTGTCGTCCTCGGTCCCCAGGCCGGAGGCCGATGCCTGGAGGAACATCTGGTGGGCGGTGGCTGCGAGGGGGAGCGGGAACCGTTCCGGGCGGGCGGCGTCCAGGACGAGCCCCAGGTCCTTGACGAAGATGTCGACGGCGGAAAGGGGGGTGTAGTCACCGGCGAGCACGTGGGCCATGCGGTTCTCGAACATCCAGGAGTTGCCGGCGCTGTGCGTGATGACCTCGTAGAGCGCCTCGGCGGGAACGCCGGACCTGATGCCGAGGGCCATCGCCTCGGCCGCGGCGGCGATGTGCACGCCCGCGAGCAGCTGGTTCACGATCTTGACCTTCGAGCCGAGTCCCGCGCGGTCGCCCAGTCGGTAGACGGTGCTGCTCATGGCCTCCAGCACCGGGTCGGCGACCGAGTACGCGGCGGCGGAGCCCGACGTCATCATGGTGAGCTCGCCGGACGCCGCACGGGCGGCGCCCCCGGAGATGGGAGCGTCCAGGTAGAGCACCCCCGACTCGGCCAGGCGGCCTTCGAGCCCCGCGGACCAGCCCGGGTCGACCGTGGAGCACATCACGAAGACGGAGCCCGGGCGGAGCCGGCCGGCCGCCCCGTCAGCGCCGAACAGCACGGACTCGACCTGCTCCGCGTTGACCACCACGCCGACCAGGACGTCCACCGCGGCTGCCAGCTCCCCGCAGGAGCCGAACGCCGTGCCGCCGTCGCGGGCGAAGGCCGCGGCCACCTCCGGTCGCAGATCGTGGACCCCCACGTCGTAGCCCGCGTCGCGCAGAGCGCGGGCCATCCCGAGGCCCATGGCTCCCAGTCCCACCACGCCCACAGGCGGACGTGCGGTCTCGTTCTCGTCGTCCATGCCCATCCTCGTCCTGCTGTGTCGTCCAGAGGGTCGGCTCCGGCCCCCGGAGGAGATCAGGTCATATGATGACCTGACGACAGTGATTTGCATCGTGTGATGTCGCTCACAACGGTGGGGGTTCGGGGCGTCGGTCAGCGGTACGGAGAGCGGCGGACGGTCAGGACGGCGACGTCGTCGTGCTGGTCACCGTCGCCGGCGAAGGCGCGGGCGTCCTCGTACAGGGCGCGGGGCAGTTCGGTGGGGGAGAGGGCGAGGTGTTCCGTCAGCCGTTCGTCGACCGGATAGAACGTGCCGTCCGTGGCACGGGTCTCGGTGAGGCCGTCGGTGGTCAGCAGCAGTGTGGAACCGGCCGGGAAGTCGAACCAGCCCACGGTCGTGGGTTCCAGGGCCAGCTCGGCGAGACCGAGCGGCACGCCGGACTCCAGCGGCGGTGCGGCGACGACGCCGTCGTGCATCAGCCGGGGCGGGATGTGCCCGCAGTTGACGACCTGCGCCTCGGTATGGGCGTCGACGGACAGGACGAGCGCGGTGACGAACCGCTCGTCGTCGCCGTTCTGTTCGGCGTACGAGTTGTGTCGGACGACCGAGGCGTCCAGGGCGTCGACGAGCGCGGTGAGCGTGGGTTCCCGGTGGGCCGCCTCGCGGAAGGCGCCGATGACGGCGAACGCGGCCCCCACAGCGGCGAGTCCCTTGCCCTGCACGTCACCGATCAGCACCCGGGTCCCCCAGGGCGAGGCGATGACCTCGTAGATGTCACCGCCGACGAGCCGGTCCTCCTGCACGGGTTCGTACACGCCGTTGACCAGGACGTCGTCGGTGACCAGGGGCAGGGGGTGCAGGATGTGCCGCTGCATGGCGGCGGCGGTGGAGCGCAGGCGGAGCATCTCGTGCTCGCGCCTGATGCGGCGGTGGCAGGCGTAGACGGAGGTCACTCCCAGGGCGAGGGTGAGCAGGACCAGCAGGGCCCGGTCGAGCCACCTCCCCACTTCGCTGCCGCGCAGCAGCACGGTGAGGGTGACGATGACCGTGGTCCATGTGGCGACGAACCTCGTCTGCTGAACGGTGCACAGCGCCGACGCCGTACCCGGAAGGAAGACCAGGAGACCGAGGAGCCACACCGCGGACCCGGACAGGGTGCCGAGAATTTCCACCAGGGCCGTCACCGAGACCACGCCGACGGCCAGTTCGAGGTTGCCCGGCGGCTCGATCGCCTCGAGGGCGTCCGACGGCCTTCTTCGGCGGGGACGGATCATGGGAGCTCCCGGGCAGGTCGTGATCTCTCCCGTACGTTATGCAGGCCGCCCGCGTGGAGGCGCCCCGCCGCGCCCCGGCAGGCTCAGATGGTGCGGCCCCTGCCGTCGAACTCCTTCATGCGGTCGAGTACGCGGTCCGCCGTGGGCCGGATCATCTCGTCGACGATCCGGCCGTCCACGAGGAAGATCACCCGGTCCGCGTAGGAGGCCGCCACCGGGTCGTGCGTCACCATCACCACGGTCTGCCCCAACTCCCGTACGGAGCTGCGCAGGAAGCCCAGCACCTCGGCGCCCGAGCGCGAGTCCAGGTTTCCGGTCGGCTCGTCACCGAAGACGATCTCGGGCCGGGAGGCCAGCGCGCGGGCCACGGCGACCCGCTGCTGCTGACCGCCGGAGAGCTGCGCGGGCCGGTGACCCAGCCGATCGGACAGGCCCACCCTGTCGATGACCCTGCGCACCCACTCCTCGTCGGGCTTGCGCCCCGCGATGTCCATGGGCAGGGTGATGTTCTCCAGGGCCGTCAGCGTCGGCAGCAGGTTGAACGCCTGGAAGACGAAGCCGATCTTGTCCCGCCGCAGCCGCGTGAGCTGCTTGTCCTTGAGCGAGCCCAGCTCGGTGTCACCGATGCGGACCGAGCCGCCGGTGAAGGTGTCGAGCCCGGCCACGCAGTGCATCAGCGTCGACTTGCCCGAGCCCGACGGCCCCATGATCGCGGTGTACTCGCCCTGGTGGAAGTTCACGGTGACGTGGTCCAGGGCGACCACCCGGGTCTCGCCCTGTCCGTACACCTTGGACAGCTCCGCGGCGCGTGCGGCCACCGCGGTGGCGCGGCGAGCGGTGGGTGTGGTGATCACGGGGGGCTCCTGTCGGGCACTGTGCTTCGAGGGCCCCACCATCCTCCGCGCCGATGATCCGCAGGGCGTCCCTCCGCATGCCCGTTTCCGGGACGGCCGAAAGTGCGACCGGGGGCCGGCCCGTCCCCCGGAAGTATGACGAGACGCCTACCCGCGAGGGGGCCGGGGCCGGACGTCGACCGGACGCTACTCGTCGGAGAGCGTGAGGTCGGGGACCCGCCAGGCCGCCAGCGCGAAGGCGGCCAGGGACACCGCGGCGCCGGTGAGGAAGACGAGGCGCATCGAGGTGACGTAGCCCTCCAGGAACGGCAGTGCCGCGCTCGGGTCGAGGGTGCGCAGGAAGGCGGAGTCCTCCAGGTTGACGCCGCCACCGGGCCGTAGGACGCCCGTCAGGGCGTGCGCGTTGTCGGGCTGGGCCAGGAGATGGCGGTAGGCCGGGTCGCGGCGGGCCTCGGCCAGCCGCCCGGCGATGCTGCCGGCCGCCGTGGTGAACAGGATCGACAGGAACGCCGCGGTGCCGACCGTGCCGCCGTTGGAGCGGAAGAAGTTGACGGACGCCGTCGCCGCGCCCATGTCCGTACGGGGCACCTCGCTCTGCGCGAGCGTGGTCAGCGTCTGCATCGACGCGCCGAGCCCCGCGCCCATCAGGACCATGCCGAGCGCCGGGTGCCACAGCGGGCTGTCCACGCGCAGCGTGGCGAACACGAGCATCGCGGCGGTGAACGAGCCGACACCGGCGACGAGATGGACCTTGAACCGGCCGGTCCGGGCGATCATCCGGCCCGTCAGCAGAGTCACCGCGAGGTTCGCGGCGACCGTGGGCAGGGTGGCCAGGCCCGCCTCGATGGGGCTCATGCCGCGCACGAGCTGGAGATAGAGCGGCAGCGTCGTCATCGCGCCGAACATGCCGATGCCGACGACGAAGTGCAGCCCGACGCCCAGCCGGAAGGTCCGGATGCGGAACAGGCGCGGAGGCAGCAGCGCGGCGTCGCCCGACCGCCGCTCCACCACGACGAACACCGCCAGCCCCGCCACGCCGATCGCGTACATCGACAGGGCCCGGGGCGAGTCCCAGCCCCAGGTGCGGCCCTGCTCGGCGACCGTCAGCAGCGGCACCAGTCCCACGGCCAGGGCGAGCGCCCCCGCGTAGTCCAGCCGGTGCCGCACCCGCCGGTGCGGGAAGCGCAGCACGCGCACGATCGCCACCGCGGCCGCGGCGGCGAGCGGCACGTTGATCAGGAAGATCCAGCGCCAGCCGGCTGTCCCGAGCAGGTCGGCCCGGTCCGCGAACGCGCCGCCCACCAGCGGCCCGACGATGCTGGCGCCGCCGAACACGGCCATGAAGTAGCCCTGGTAGCGACCCCTTTCGCGCGGGCTGGTGATGTCGGCGACGATCGTCATCGCCAGCGACATCAGCCCGCCGCCGCCGAGACCCTGTACGGCGCGGAACGCCGCGAGTTCGTAGATCGACGTGGCGCATCCGCACAGCAGCGAGCCGACGGTGAACAGGGCGATCGCGGCGAGGTAGACGGGCCTGCGGCCGTGGATGTCGGAGAGCTTGCCGTAGAGCGGCGTAGCGATGGTGGCGGTGATGAGGTACGCGGTGGTCACCCATGCCTGGGCGGTCAGCCCGTGCAGGTCGTCGGCGATGGTCCGCAGCGCCGACGAGACCACCGTCTGGTCCAGCGCCCCCAGGAACATGCCGAGCACCAGCCCGGACATGACGGTGGTGATCTGCCGGTGACTGAGCCGCGGGGGCAGGTCCCCGGCCGCGCCCTGTTCTTGGGTGTCGGAGAAGGTCACGTGTCGTCCTCGGGGTGGGGGCGGGTACGGCGCTCGGGCACGGGCCGCCCCGGGGTTCCGGGGCGGCCCGCGCCGGGCCGGGGTCGGCCGGCCGGGGCGGCTAGCCGGCGAGGCCGGCCAGGTCGTCGACCGCCTGCTCGACATCCGGCAGCGTCAGCATCGCGAGCTGGGCCGACCGGGCCCGCGCCCGGGGCTCGGGATCGGCGAGGAGCTTGCGGCACACGTCGGCGATGCCGGCCGCGCTGCGGTCCGCTATGTGACGGCCCAGGCCCAGCTCCTCCACGCGCTCCGCGTTGGCGGGCTGGTCCCCGAAGTGCGGCAGGACCGCCAGCGGCGTGCCCGTGCGCATGGCCTCGCGGATGCTGTTGAAGCCGCCGTGGGTGATGAACAGGTCGACCGACTCCAGCAGCAGCGGCTGCGGCACCCGCTCGGCGACGTGGACGTGCCCGGGCAGCCCCTCGGTGTCCACCGCCAGCCCGGACGTCGACACGACCACCGTGCAGTCGTCCAGCTCGGCCGCCGCCCTCACGATCGCGTGCAGGCTCTCGGCGGCGTCCGGCAGCTTCACGGGCAGAGTCGTTTCGCGGTCCTCCATCCGCGCACGCATCTTCGGCAGGGCGGTACCGATCGCGGCGTACACCAGCGGCCGGTCCGTGGGCAGTCCGGCGGCCCACTCCGGCAGCACCACGCCGCGCTCGACGTCCACCGTCTGCCGGTACGCCCAGGTCCTGGGCAGGTGCCGGGCGAACGAGAAGGCGGACGGCACGTAGTCGACACGCCCGTGCGGCACGAGGGACAGCGGGTCGTCCCGCACGGGCAGTTCCAGCTCCTCGCGCCGCTGGTTCAGCTGCGGCAGCACCTCGGCGGGGTCCAGGACGTTGCTGAACCCGGAAGGCGTCGGCAACTGCGGTACGCCGAGCAGTTCGGCGGTGAGCACCGCGGCCATGTCCATACCGTCCCGCAGGATCACATCGGGCCGGAAGTCCCGGGCGAGGGGGAGCAGGATGTCCAGGTGCGGTTTGATTCCCGGCCCGGCCACGTTGCGCATCAGCAGCCGGGCCAGCGCGTCCGTCGGTTCCGTCAGGTCGGGGGTTTCGTCGAGCTCGGCGAGGTACGGGCCCATCGCGGCGAGCGGATCGAACTCCGGTAGAACGGCGTTCACCTGCACGTCGTCGTCACGGAAGACGGGGACGAGGGCCTCGGTGGTGACCACCAGCACCTGGTGCCCGGCCTTGGCGAGGGCGCGCAGCAGGGGAAGCTGAGCGCGGCCGTGGGAGGGACTGCCGAGCGTGGTGCACAGAACCCGCATGGGGTGAGCCTTTCTCTCTGGATTCTTCTCGGACTCTTCTTCTGGGATTCGCCCATTCCGGCGGCCTTCGGCCCGGCGGACTGCTCTGAACCCGTTTCCGAGGCGGGGAGGAGATGTCACGCCACCCGCGTCGGTGCCTCCGCGCGCCCGATGCCCTGCCGACGCAGCCCGGCCCGCGCGAGCCGGTCTGCGTCCAGCAGGTTGCGGAAGTCGTGGACCTCCCGGCCGGACATGCGCGCCGCGATCGCCGCCCAGTCGAGGTCGCGCAGCTCCGGCCACTCGGTGAGGACGAGACAGGCCGCTGCCCCCTCCGCCGCCCGCACCGGGTCGTCGACGAGCTCGACCAGATCGCTCAGGTCGGGCCGCTCCTCGCGCAACGCCGGGTCGTACGCCGTGAGTTCGGCGCCGCGCTCGCGCAGCAGCCGGGCGACGGAAAGTGCGGGGGAGTCGCGCAGATCCGAGGTGCCGGCCTTGAAGGTCAGGCCGTACAGGGCCAGTCGTACACCGCGCAGCGAGCCGTCGCCGCCGCGTCCGCACGCGGCGGCGACCCGTTCGACGAGCTGCTGCTGGTGGGTGACGTTGGTCTCGATGGTGGCGCGCAGCAGGGGGAAGTCGACCCCGGCCAGCTCGCACACGGTCAGCAGGGCGTGGGTGTCCTTGGGCAGACAGGAACCGCCCCAGCCGGGCCCGGGCCGCAGGAACGCGGAGCCGATGCGCGGGTCCCGGCCGATGCCCTCGGTGACATCGTTGATGTCGGCGCCGAAGCGTTCGCAGACGGTGGCGAGGTTGTTGGCGAAGGACAGCTTCATCGCGAGGAAGAAGTTCGCCGCGTACTTGGTCAGTTCGGCGCTGGCGGGGTCGGTGAGCACCAGCGGCGCGTCCAGTCCGGCGTACAGATCGGCCACGCGCCGGGCGGCGTCCCGGTCCGCGGCGCCGATCACGATCCGGTCGGGGTGCAGGAAGTCCTGGACGGCGCGGCCCTCGCGCAGGAACTCCGGGTTGCTCACCACAGCCACGTCGTCCCGGCCGAGCAGCGCGGCGACTCGCTCGCTCGTTCCGACCGGCACGGTCGACTTGTTGACGACGACACAGCCGGTCGGCAGCACGTCGCGGATCTGCGCGGCCACGGCCTCCACGGCGGCGAGATCCGCGGCGCCGCCCGCCCCCATGGGCGTGGGCAGGCACAGGAACACGACCTCGGCCTCGGCCACGGCGGCCGCGGTGTCGCCGGTGAAGTCGAGCCGGGCGGCGTCCAGGGCGTCCCGGACGGTCCCGGGCAGACCGGGCTCCAGAATGTCCACGCGGGCCTCGCGCAGTCGCTCGACCTTGTGCGGGTCGGCGTCCGCGCACACCACGGAGTGCCCAAGGGAGGCCAGACAGGCGCCGGTTGTCAGTCCGACGTAGCCGGTTCCGATCACGGCGACACGTCGAGCAGGCACAGAGGATCACCTTTTTCCGGTCGGTGGGGGCGCCCGCGTGCGACGGCCGAGGAACGTGCGAGGGCGCGCTCGATCGCGTCGTGCGGCGGACCTGGAAGGGCCGACTCCGTCGTACGGCCCGGGCAGAGCGAGGACTCAAGTCATCGATCGTTGACCTGAGTCAGGTATCGCATGGGGCGAGAACGTAAGTCAACGATTGATGACATCGGTCGGTGACTTTGAGACAGTCGCCGCAGACTGGAACATGGGCGGATGGCCAGAGGGCCGTGAACCACGGAGGTGCGGTACGTGACCGGAGTACAGAACGGCGAGGCGGCCAAGGCGGTGGCCCGCAGGCCCGCCCACAAACGCTCGGCCTCGGCGACGCGCACCGCGCTGCGGGCCGCAGCGGCCTTCCGTTTCGGCAAGTACGGCTACGAGGGCACCAGCGTGCGCGACATCGCGGGCGACGTGGGGGTGGACGCCGCCCTCGTCTACCGCTACTTCGGCTCGAAAGAAGCGCTGTTCAACGACGTATCGGGCACCGGCAAGATGTTCGAGCCGCTGCTGAACGAGCCGGTCGAGGCGATCCCCGACTGGTTCTGCGCGCTGCTCATGGGGCAGCCGAGGGAGGGCGACTTCCCGCATCCGGTGCTGTCCGTGCTGAGGTCTTCCGGTCGTGACGAGGCGGTGGCGCGGCTGCGGGCGGATTTCACGGAAGTGTTCTCCCGCCGTCTGGCCGCCCGCCTCGACGGCCCTGACGCCGACCTGAGGGCGGAACTCCTGGCGGCCTGGATGCTCGGCACCAGCCTGATGCGCACGGAGATACGCCCACCCGCCCTCGTCTCGGCCCCGGACGCCACGCTGGAGCGCTACCTGCGCGCGGGCATCGAGGTCCTGCTGGGCCCGGCGCAGGAAGACGACGACCGGACGGCCGGGGGCGAGGGACGCGCCGTCGGCGACGACTGACCCGCGGAAAAGGAGAAGACAGTCCGGTCATGAGTTTCTTCGGCGGGGTCGACGACCTTGAACTCTTCCTCTCGCGCAGCCGCGTCCTGACCGTCGCTTCGGTGCCGGCCTGTCTCGGCGCCACGGTCTTCCTCATGAAGGAAGAGGGCTGGCGCTTCAGCCTTCTCCTGGGGCTCCTCCTGCCGCTGATCGCCGCATACCTGGGGGTCCGCGGCAGCCGGGAGATCCGTGCGGGCATGGCGGCCGCGGGGCTCGCCCTCGCCGCCGCCACACTGCCGTTGACGTTCGTCCTGGCGTCGATCGAGGGCTCGTGACGCCGATCGACCTCTTCCCTGCGGAGGTCCCTCAGCGGCGTCGGGGCTGAAGATCCCGCCTGCACACCCGAGATTGAATCGATTCAAGCAGATCTCCGGAAGCTCGATCCGCGCAGTCCCTCTCCTCTCCCCTCCTCGCCGCACTCCGTGACGGTCCCCTCGATGCAGTACCTCTCCCGCCGGCGAACCGGCGGCGTCCGCCGCGGAGTCCGAGCCCTGGACCGCGAAATGACCAGCAACTCACCCCGGAGAACGCCGACTGGGTCACCGACACCCTCACCTCCGCCAGGGGCGGCTGTCTGCGCCTGCGCGCCACCGGGCTGGGCGCCCCCGCCGTCGACGAGACGGCCAAGTACCGCTTGCAACACGCCGAGATACGCGTCGACTGGCGGCCGTCGGACGCGTGCCCCGGCCCGGTGGGACCGCCTACGCCGGGGCCGGGGCCGGGTCCGGCCCCGCCTGGTCGACGCTGATCCGCGAGATGGGGCCGAGGGCGGCGAAGGTGGTGTTGTCGTATCCGGCGACGGAGATGTCACCGGGGACCGGCGGTCCGGCCTCGGTGACGGCTTCGAGCGAGGCGCCCTCGGCGTCGCCGTCCGCCACCGTGTCGTACAGCGGAGTGCCGCGGTCGATCACCGCGTCGGTGACCTGGGCCTCCGCCTGCGCGTGCGGCCGGTAGCCGAGTTCGTCGATCGCCCGGCGCACCTCGGCGCGCATCTGGGGGCTGGGTGCCGTAGGCGCCGCGCAGCGTGCCGGGCCTCTTGACGTCACTCAGGCCTCTCCCTAGGGTCGGGCCACCACGCCTTTGGGAAACGTTACCCAAAACGCCGATTTGAATCGATTCAGAGAGACTGCCGTGCCCAGCCGGTCTTCGACCCTCCCGGCCGATGACCGGAGAACCGAAAGGAAGCAGGTGTGAGGCATGAGGAGCGCAGTGCGGACGGCGCCGACCGAGAGGCCGGCGCGGGAGAGCTTCCCCGCGCGCACGGCGTGGCGGTGCGTCGTCGAACCGTGCTCGCCGCGGCGGCCGGTGCCGTGTCGGTAGGGGCCGGTGCCACGGGAGCCGGCACGAGCGCGGCGGCGGAGTCGTCCCGCCCTCCGGAACGCGGCACGGTGTGGGGGCTGACCGTCGAACACCGCACCGACCCTCTCGGCATGGACGCGAACAGGCCGCGCTTCGGATGGCGCATGCGGTCGGAGACCCGCGGCCGGAGCCAGGGGGCGTACCGGATCCTCGTGGCGAGCTCGCCCGACAAGCTCTCCACCGCCCGCGCGGACCTCTGGGACAGCGGGCGCGTCCGCTCCTCCGATTCCGTGGCCGTCCGCTACGAGGGCGAGCCGCTCGGCGCCTCGACCCGCTACCACTGGACCGTCACCGTCTGGGACACCGAGGACCGTCCGGTCGGGGTCGCGTCCCCGTCCACCTTCGAGACCGGCCTGATGAGCACCGACGGCGTGACCGGATGGGACGGCGCGCAATGGATCGGCATGAAGGGGAAAGCCCCCGGCTCGGCCGGCGCTCCCTTGCTGCGGAACGAGACACCCCTCACGACCGACGGCCGGCGGCAGGTGCGCGAGGCCCGGCTCTACGCCTCGGCCCTCGGTGTCTACGACGCCCACGTCAACGGAGAGCACGTCACCGTTCCGCAGGACGGCGGCACGACGATCGAACTGCTGCCCCCGGGCTGGACCAACTACGACGCGCGCGTCAGCTACCTGACGTACGACGTGACGCACCTCGTGACGCGGCAGCGGACCGTCACCCTCGCCTTCGTCCTGGGCAACGGCTGGTACAACGGCCGTGTCTCCGAGGGCAGCACGTACTACTCGCAGGACGGCAACGCGCTGGCGGTGAAGGCCAAGCTGCTCGTCCGGTACACCGACGGCACGGAGCAGACGGTCGTCACCGAGCCGGACGGAAGCTGGAAGGCCACGGACACCGGCCCCTACCGGGCCGACGACATCTACGACGGCCAGACCTACGACGCCCGGAGGGAACTGCCCGGCTGGACGGCGCCCGGATTCGACGACAGCGCGTGGTCGGACGTGGAACGCGTCGCCTTCGACGACAGGTACTCGGACGCGCGGCTCATCGCCTACCCGGCCGAGACGGCGCGTCTGATGCCGCAGTGGGACCGCAGGCCGCGGTCGATCACCGTCGCCACCGGAGTCACCGGCCAGGACGGCCGCCCCAACGGCAAGGGACGCATCGTCGTGGACCCCGCCCGGACGGTGACCGACCCGGAGCGGGCGGCCTCCGCCTCCGTCACCATCGGCAGCGGCGAGACCGCCGTCTTCGACCTCGGCCAGAACATGGTCGGCGTCGCCCGCTACGGCCTGCGCGGCCCGGCCGGAACCCGGGTCGAGTTCAGGTTCGGCGAGATGCTCAACGACGACAGCGCCGGCGCGGACGGCCCCGAGGGCTCCGTCTACCGGGCCAACCTCCGCAGTGCCAAGGCCACCAGCACGTACATCCTCAAGGGCGACCCGCACGGCGAGACCCATCAGGACGCCCTGACCTTCTACGGCTTCCGCTACGTCTCCGTCACCGCGACGGACACCGTCACGATCACCGGTCTGACCGGCAAGGTCGCCACGTCCGCGATCCGCGAGACCGGCACCCTCACCACCGACGATCCCGACATCGACCAGCTGGTGAGCAACATCCGGTGGGGCCAGCGCGGCAACTACCTCTGGGTGCCCACCGACTGCCCGCAGCGCGACGAACGCCTCGGCTGGACCGGCGACACCCAGGTCTTCGCCACGACCGGCCTGTTCAACGCCGACGCCGGCGCCTTCCTCGGCCACTTCCAGGACACCGTCGTCGACTCCCAGGCCGGCTACGGCACGGACGGAGCACAGTTCACCGGCGTGGCTCCCGGCGGCCGGTACAACTTCCCCGGGGGCGGCAGCGGCTGGGCGGACTGCGGTGTGATCGTCCCGTGGACCGTGTGGCAGATGACGGGTGACGCGACCATCGTCGAGGACAACTGGCCGGCGATGACCCGCTACCTGGACTGGATCCACGAGCAGACCGGCGACACCTACGCCGGACAGGGCTCCCTCACGGGCGACTGGCTGGCACCGCAGAAGACCAGCGCCCAGCTCATGAGCGACGTCTACTACGGCTACTCCGCGCGGCTGATGGCACAGATGGCCCGGGCGATCGGACGGACGGCGGAGGCGGAGGAGTACCAGCGCCTCTTCGGGCGCATCAGGCAGGCGTTCATCAGCACGTACCTGAGTACCTCGGACGGCCGGGTCACGGTGCGGTCCAGCCTGGGCGAGGCCTCCCCGATCGAGCCGGGCGCCGACCCCGACCAGAAGACGGAGGACAACAGCCAGACAGCGCTGCTGTGGGTCCTCAAGCTCGGGTTCTACGAGACGCAGGAACAACGCCGGGCACTCATCGGGCACTTGGCCGACAACATCGGCAACGACGCGGCCTACAAGGCGGCGCACCCGGACAGCAGCCGGGTCCGGTATGCCGAGAACACCCTGTCCGTGGGCTTCCTCGGCGTCAACGTCCTCGCCCCCGTCCTCAGCGACGAGGGCCGCGTCGACCTGGCCTACGGGCTGCTGCACCAGGACGCCCTGCCGTCCTGGCTGTACTCGGTGCGCAACGGCGCCACCACGGTCTGGGAGCGCTGGAACTCCTACTCCGACGACGCCGGCTTCGGCCCGGTCAGCATGAACTCCTTCAACCACTACGCCTACGGCGCGATCATGGAGTGGATGTACACGCACATGGCCGGCATCGCCCCCGACCCGGACAGCCCCGGCTTCCGGCACTTCCTGCTCCGGCCCCACCTCGACCCCACGGGCAGGATCAGGCGGGTGGCGGGCTCCCACGAGTCGCCGTACGGCGAGATCAGGAGTGCGTGGGAGGTCGTCGAGGAGGGCCGGACCCTGGTGTACGACGCCGCCGTGCCCGCCAACACAGAGGCGACCCTGCGCCTTCCGGCGGTCTCCGCCGACGCCGTCCGCGAGGGACGCACCCCGCTGGCCCGGGTGCCCGGAGTGCGTTTCCTCGGAGCCGCCGACGGGGTCTGCACCTACCGCCTGCCGTCCGGGCGGTACCGGCTGTCCGCCGCGCTGCGCTGACAGCCCGGCGCACTTGAGTGAAGATATATTCATTATTAATTTAAACAGCTACGGTGGGTGCAGCAGGTCGAGCGCAGGCAGCGGAGGGGAGAGGCGCGGGATGACGGAATGCCGCAGGACGGCGGGGCGCGGTCGCAGCGGGCGACCCGGACGCCGCCCAAGACCTGGCGGCCGTACGGGCGCGCGAACATCAGGACGATGCACACGACACGCAGCCGGAGGAAGCTCCTTGAAGATAACCGGACTTGAGACGTTCCTCGTCGCTCCGCGCTGGCTGTTCCTGCGCGTCACCACCGACGAGGGCATCACCGGATGGGGCGAGCCCGTGATCGAGGGCCGCGCCGAGACGGTGCGCGCGGCCGTCCACGAACTGGCCGACTATCTCGTCGGCCGGGACCCGCTGCGCATCGAGGACCACTGGCAGGTGCTCACCAAGGGCGGCTTCTACCGCGGCGGCCCCATCCTCTCCAGCGCCGTCGCCGGCATCGACCAGGCCCTGTGGGACATCGCAGGCAAGACCTACGGCGTCCCGGTGCACCGCCTCCTCGGCGGCCCGGTACGGGACCGCGTCCGGATGTACGCCTGGATCGGCGGAGACCGCCCGAGCGACGTGGCGGAGCTCGCCGGAGAACAGGTGAAGGCCGGCTTCACCGCCGTGAAGATGAACGCCTCGGCCGAACTCGCACCGATCGACACCCCGGCCCGCACCGCCGAGGTCGTCGAGCGGGTCGCGGCCGTCCGCGAAGTGCTGGGCGACGAGCGGGACATCGCCGTCGACTTCCACGGCCGTGTCTCCACCGCCACGTCACGCCGCCTGCTGCCGCTGCTGGAACCCCTGCACCCGCTGTTCGTCGAGGAGCCCGTGCTGCCGGAACACTCGGGCCACCTGCGCAGCCTGGTAGAGTCCACGAGCATCCCGCTCGCCACCGGCGAACGCCTCTACTCCCGCTGGGACTTCCGCGAGGTCATGACCAGCGGCATCGCCGTCGCCCAGCCCGATCTCTCGCACGCCGGCGGCATCTCCGAGGTCCGCCGCATCGCGGCCATGGCCGAGACGTACGATGTCGCCCTGGCGCCCCACTGCCCGCTCGGCCCGATCGCCCTGGCCGCCAGCCTCCAGATCGCCTTCTCCGTGCCGAACTTCCTCATCCAGGAACAGAGCATGGGCATCCACTACAACCAGCAGTGCGACCTGCTGGAGTACGTGATGGACCCCGAACCCTTCCGTTTCGAGGGCGGCCACGCCGTCCGCGGGTCCCGCCCGGGTCTCGGCGTCGAGATGGACGAGAAGGCCGTACGCCGCGCCGCCGAAGCCGGACACCGCTGGCGCAACCCCGTATGGCGAGGCGCCGACGGCGCGTTCACCGAATGGTGAGCAGCACCAGGCCACCGCACCCCACGCCCCAAGGAGGGCCCCCTCACATGAACCTGGTGGAATCGCTCCGCGCCCACCGCCTGCTGGCGATCGTGCGCGGCAAGGACCCCGCCGCGGCACTGCGCACCGTCCGGACCCTCGCCGCGGAGGGCATCGCGGCCGTCGAGGTCTCGCTGACCACCGCCGACGCCCTGACCGTGATCCGGCAGGCGCGCACCGAACTGGGCCCCGACGCACTCCTCGGCGCCGGCACCGTCCGCTCGGCCGCCGACGCCGAACGAGCCGTGGACGCCGGTGCCTCGTACCTCGTCACCCCGGCACTGGTCGACGGACTCGAGCCCTACGGCATACCCGTGCTGATGGGCGCCCTGACACCGACCGAGATCGAACTCGCCCTCACGCGGGGCGCCGACGCGATCAAACTCTTCCCCGGCTCTTTCGGCGGCCCCGGCTATCTGCGGGCCCTGCGCGACCCGTTCCCCGAGGTGCCGTTCGTGCCCGTCGGCGGAGTGGACGCGGCAGCCGCCCGCGCCTACCTGGACCGGGGCGCCATCGCCGTCGGTGTCGGCTCACCGCTCGTCGGGGACGCGGCCGACGGCGGCGACGTGGACGAACTCCGCGCCCGCACGGCCGTGTTCCGCAAGGTGATCGCGGGGGAGACGCCGTGACGGCACCGGAGCCCCGGACCCCGCCCGACGTGGTGACCTTCGGCGAGACGATGGCGGCGCTGCGGGCCCAGGGCGCGCTGCGTCTCGGCGGCAGTCTCGGCCTGTCCGTGGCGGGAGCCGAGTCCAACGTCGCCATCGGCCTCGCCCGGCTGGGACACCGGGTGCGCTGGGCCGGGCGGGTCGGTGCGGACGAACTCGGCGCGCTGGTGCTGCGCACGCTCCGCGCCGAGGGCATCGACACCGGCCACGCGGTCACCGACGACACCGGCCGCCCCACGGGTCTGCTCCTGACCGAACCCCGCCTGGGCACCCTCACCCGCGTCAGCTACTACCGCGCCGGTTCGGCGGGTTCGGCCCTCTCCCCGGCCGACGTACTGCCCGCACTGGCGCCCGGATCCCGCGTCCTGCATCTGACCGGCATCACCCCGGCGCTCGGCCCGTCGGCGGCCGAGGCCACCCTGGCCGCCGCCACGGCAGCGCGCGAGTCCGGCATCACCGTGTGCCTCGACGTCAACCACCGTTCCCGGCTGTGGTCCGCCGACCGCGCCCGCACGGCCCTGCGGTCGATACTGGCCCACGTCGACCTGCTCATCGCCTCCGAGGACGAACTGCCGCTGGTGCTGGAACGGTCCGACGCGGGCGAGTCGGAGGCCGTGGACAGTCTCCTGTCCGCTGGCGTCCGTGAGGTGGTCGTCAAGCGGGGCGCGAGGGGCGCGACGAGCTTCACCGCCGACGGGGCGACCGACCGCGCCGCCCGACGGGTCGAGGCGGTCGATCTGGTCGGTGCGGGCGACGCCTTCGTGGCCGGATACCTGTCCGGACTCCTGGCCGGCGCGGACATCCCCGCCCGTCTGCACCGGGCCGTCACCACCGCCGCCTTCGCCGTCGCCACCCGGGGCGACTGGGAGGGCCTGCCGACGCAGGACGAACTCGGCCTGTTCGACGAGCCCGACGGCACGACCATCCGCTGAGCCGGGAGACCGGACATGACAGCAACGGCACAACCGGTGACCGTCTTCGTGGACGGCTCCTGGCGGGGCCGATGCTGACGGCGACATCGCCGGAGCGGGGTGGACGACTCGATGAGGGCATCGAGCATGGTGTGGACGACGTAAGGAGATGGGACGGACATGGCATTGGTTCTGGTGACCGGGGCGGCCGGCGGGCTCGGGCGCAACACGGCGGACGCGCTGGCCGCCGGGGGGCACGACGTGGTCGTCCACGTCCGCAACCGGGCCCGGCTCACCGACGCGGACGACACCGCCCGGTGGACGGGCGTCGTCACCGGGGACCTGGCCGACCTGGACGAGATCCGCGGCGTCGCCCGGCAGGCCGCCGGGTTCGGCCGCTTCGACGCCGTCATCCACAACGCCGGCGTCATGCACAGCCCGGAGGACGTCACCGTCAACACGGTCGCGCCGTACATGCTGACGGCCCTGATGGACAAGCCGGCCCGGCTCATCTACCTCAGCAGCTCCATGCACCGCACCGGCTCCACCGACCTGCGACGTCTGGCCGTCGGATCCGCTTCCTACGACGACACCAAACTCTGGGTCACCACTCTCGCGCTCGCCGTCGCCTCCCGCTGGGAAGGAACCTCCAGCCATGCGGTCGACCCCGGGTGGGTCCCCACCCGTATGGGCGGTCGCGGCGCACCCGACGATCTGACCGCCGGGCACGAGACACAGGCATGGCTCGCCACCCACCACGACGTGACCCCGAGCACCGGCGGCTACTGGTACCACCGGCAGACCCGGACGCCACACCCCGCCACGCGGGACGAACGGTTCCAGGCCCAGCTCGTCCACGCCCTGGAGAGGCACACGGGCGTCGCGCTCGACTGACCCGCTGCCCTTCCCGGCAGGCCCGCGATCGGCTCCGGCCCCGCCGCCTCGGAGCCGGCTGTCACAGGCCCGGGCCCTGCCCTGTCTCTCTGGTGAGTCAACCCCTCAGCGAAACGGAGACAGTGATGAAGATCGTGGTCGTCGGCGGTACCGGGCTCATCGGCTCGCAGGTCGTCGCGCTGCTGCGCGAAAAGGGGCACGACGCCGTGGCCGCCGCTCCCTCCACTGGTGTCGACACCCTCACCGGCGAGGGACTGGCCGAGGCCCTCAAGGGCGCGGACGTGGTCGTGGACGTGTCGAACTCGCCGTCCTTCGACACCGAGCCGGCGCTGGACTTCTTCACCCGCTCGGCACGGAACCTGTTCGCCGCCGAGAAGGAGGCCGGCGTCCGCCACCACGTCGGGCTCTCCATCGTCGGTGTCGACCAGGTGCCCGGCTACGGCTACTACCAGGCCAAGGTCGCCCAGGAGAACGCCGTGCGCGGCAGCGGCGTGCCCTTCAGCATCGTGCGCGCCACCCAGTTCTTCGAGTTCGTCGCCCCGGTGATGAACATGTCCACCGAGGGCACTCAGGTGCGCCTGCCGTCCACGCGACTGCGCCCGATCGCCTCCGCCGACGTCGCGGCGGCCGTCGCCGAGGCGGCCCAGGGCGCACCGTCGAACGGCATCCGGAACATCGCCGGACCCGAAGTGCACGGGCTCGACCGGCTGGGTGAGCTCACCCTGGCCGCGAAGCCGGACGGCCGCACCGTCGTCACCGACGAGACCGCCGGCCTCTTCGCGGGCATGCCCGACGTGCTCACCGGCGACGGCACCGCGCACCACGCGTCCACCCGCTACGAGGAGTGGCTCAAGCAGAACTGACCCAAGGGGCTACGGGCGGTCGGTGAGCCTGCGCGCCGACCGCTCGTACGCCCTCAGCTTCTCCGGTGTCAGGACCCAGTAGAGCCCGTCGATGCCACCGGGCCCCACGGTGGCGCTCACCAGGGCGACGGCGGCCCCGTCCCGGGCGAGCAGCAGGCTGGGCCGCCCGTTCGCCTCGACGATGACGTACTCGGCTCCGGGGAAGAACTTCCGGGCGAAGGCGGTGACCCTGGCCACGCGCTCGGGCCCCGCGATCTCCAGACGTGCCACGCCGCGCATGCCGTTGCCGTCCGCGTAGGCGACGACGTCGGCCGACAGCACGTCCTCCAGCGCCGCGACATCACCGTGCCGCGCGGCGGCGACGAAGGCTTCGAGCAGGCGCCGGTGCTGAGCCGAGTCGACCGGTTCACGGCGCTCGGCGGACAGGCGCTTGCGGGCCCGGCTGACGATCTGCCGCGTGTTGGCCTGGCTCAGCTGGAGCATGCCCGCGATCTCGTCGTACGCGTAGTCGAACGCCTCCCGCAGCACATAGGCCGCCCGCTCCACAGGGTTCAGCCGCTCCAGGACCAGCAGCACGGCCAGCTCCAGCGCCTCGCCCCGCTCCGCGCCGACCTGCGGATCCACACTGGTGTCCACCGGCTCCGGCAGCCACGGCCCCACATAGGCCTCGCGGCGGACCCGCGCCGACTGGGCCACGTTGATCGCCAGACGCGTGGTGATCTTCGCCAGGAACGCCCCGTGATCCAGCACCGCGCTCCGGTCGGCGTCCTGCCAGCGCAGCCATACCTCCTGCACCACGTCCTCGGCCTCGGACACACTGCCCAGAACGCGGTAGGCGATACCGAACAGCCGTGGACGCTGGCGCTCGAACGCGTCCGCCGCCGCGCCCAGCGCGCCGTCGGTGAGGGGCTGTCCCTGGTCCATGCTGCCGATGCCTCCGCGGTCGACCGTCGTGCCTCAGACAGTACGTCCCCCGGCGCGCTCGCATCCGGCACCCCGTCCACGGCGTACCCGCTTCCGGACGACGCGCCCGGCCGGCGTCCGTCTAGGCCTCGTACCGCGGGGTCCACTGCGTCTTCGCGATCGCCTCACGCAGTTCCTCCTCGGTCGCCCCCGGGGCCACTCCGTCCTCGACGGCGGCGAGAGCCGCGGCCAGGGCGATCTCGCGAGCGGACTCGCGCATCCCGGACAGGGGCGGCAGCAGCGGTACCGGACCGTCCGCGCCGTGTGCCGCCCGCACCGCGCACTCGGCGACGGCCCGGGCGGCGGCCACCATCATGCGGTCGGTGACGCGTGTGGCCCGGCTCGCCGTCACCGCCAGGCCCATGGCCGGGAAGACGTACACGTTGTTCGACTGCGCCACCGGCACCTCGTGCCCGTCCACCGTGAGCGGCGGGAAGGGCGAGCCGGTGGCGATCAGCGCCCGGCCGTCGGTCCAGCGGGTGAGATCCGCCGGATCGGCCTCGGAGTGGGAGGTGGGGTTGGAGAGCGGGAAGATGACGGGGCGTTCGCAGGTCGAGCCCATCTGCCGCACGATCTCCTCGGTGAACGCGCCATGAGCCGTCGACAGCCCGATGAGCGCCGTCGGCCCGACACGGCGCACCACCTCGGCGAGGCCGGTGCCGTCCCAGTCGGTCACCTCGCCGTCGTCGCGCGCGAACATCCGCTGCTGCGGCGTCAGTTCCGTGCGCGACCGCACCAGCAGGCCGTCGACGTCGAGGATCCAGAACCGTGCCGTGGCCTCGTCCTCGGACAGGCCCTCCTCGATCATGGCCGTCCGGATCATGTCGGCGACACCGATGGCGGCCGACCCCGCCCCCAGGATCACCAGGCGCTGGTCGGGCAGCGGGGTGCCGGAGACGTTCGCCGCGGTGGACAGGGCGCCGAGCGTGACGGCCGCCGTGCCCTGGATGTCGTCGTTGAAGGTGAGCAGCCGCTCCCGGTAGCGGGCGAGGATCGGGTGCGCGTGGGCGGTGGCGAAGTCCTCCCACTGCAGGAGCGTGCCGGGGAGCTCCGCCTCCACCGCCGAGACGAAGGCCTCGATCATCTCGTCGTAGTCCGCGCCGGTCAGCCTGCGGGCGCGCCGGCCGAGGTAGCGCGGGTTGCCGAGCAGGTCCTCGTTGTCGGTGCCGACGTCCAGCAGGATCGGCAGGGTGCGGGCGGGGTGGATGCCGCCGATCGCCGTGTAGAGGCTGAGCTTGCCGATCGGGATGCCCATCCCGCCGACGCCCTGGTCGCCCAGGCCGAGGATGCGCTGCCCGTCGGTGACGACGATGACGTCCACGTCCTTGTCGCGGTGTGGGCGGTTGCGCAGGATGTCCCGGAAGCGGTGCCGGTCCTCCCACGTCAGGAACAGCCCGCGCGGCCGCCGGTAGATCTCGCTGAAACGCTGACAGGCCTCACCGACCGTCGGCGTGTAGACGATGGGCAGCAGCTCCTCCAGGTACTCGGTGACCAGGCGGTGGAAGAGCACCTCGTTGGTGTCCTGGAGCTGGCGCAGGTAGATGTGCCGGTTGAGGGGCTTGTCGTAGCCGTGGAACGCCTCGTAGGCGCGGGCGACCTGTTCGTCCAGGGTCTCCACGGCGGGTGGCAGCAGCCCGTCGAGGCCGAGCTCGGCGCGCTCCTGCCGGCTGAAGGCGGTGCCCTTGTTGACCAGCGGGTCGGCCAGGGTCGTGACGCCGGGGCTGGTGGTCGTGCGGGGGTGCTGGGTCTTCGGCTGGTCCATGGGGTGACGCCTTCCCTGGACTCGCCGGTTCGTGCAGGCGACTTGCACTGTTCGGCCGAAGGGCCGTGCCGGCCCTCGGTCCACCGATGAGTTCCGGCGCGTCGCCCGGTCTACCTCTCCGTACGGCGCACCGAGCCCAACACCGAGCAGGAGAAGGCGACATGAGCGTGACGACCCCTCAGACGCAGGCCCGCACCGAGTCCCGGCGCACCACCGGCTTCCTTTCCACCCGCCCCGTGTGGCTCGTCGGCGTCCTGGCGGCGCTCGCCGGTGCCGTCGTCACGGAGGCGTTCGCTCTCGTCGCCCGGGCCGCGGGCGTCCCGATGGAGGCGGCCAGCCCGGGGGCGAAGGAGGCGGCGGAGATCCCCGTCGGCGGCTTCGGCGGCGGCGTGGTGTTCTGGTCGGTCGCCGGGATCGTCCTGGCGGTGGCGCTCGCCCGGTGGGCCGGGCGGCCCGCCCGCACCTTCACCGTGACCACCGTCGTCCTCACCGCGGTGTCCCTCGCCGGCCCGGCCGTCGCCCCGCACACGGCCGCGTCCACCCAGATCGTCCTCGCCCTGTCGCATGTGGTGGCCGCAGCGGTGATCATCCCGCTGGTGGCACGGCGGCTGTCCCACGTGCAGAGGTGACGCCCTGAGGCTCCCAGGATCCCGACACCGGCCCGTCGCGCCCACCGCCGACGGGCCGTCGTCGTGCAGCACGCGACTGCCCCGAACGGTCCAAGGCCACTGCGCCGGAGGGGCGACCGTGGATGAGTGGTGTGACTGTGGTGGAAGGGATGCACGTGCACCCCTTGGACGCGGGTGCTCACCGGGCGAGGAGGCGCGATGGCGAAGGGACTGGCCGAGGGCGGCACGGCGCGCGCTGCCACGAGAGGCGGCGAGGACCCGCCCGCCGACCCGTCCCCGGACGCCTTCGAGCAGGTGAGCGCCGTCGCCGACGCCGTCCTCTACGAGGGCTACCTCCTCTACCCCTACCGCCGGTCCTCGGCCAAGAATCGCGTCCGATGGCAGTTCGGGGTCCTGTTCCCGCGGGGCTGGGTGGAGGCGGACGGCCCCGTGGTCCCCGGCGTCTCCGGCTCCGCCGACTCCTGGTACCAGCAGACCGAGTGCCTGCTGCGGATCCGGCGGCCCGGCAGTGCTTCCGTACGTGTGCGGATCCGTCACCTTCAGCTGCAGCGCAAGCAGGTGGAGGAGATCCGGGACGGCCGTCATCACGCCGTCGAGTCGCTGCGCACAGCCGACGGCACGACGCACCTGACCTTCGACGAGGCCGTGCCGCATGAGCGCGAGGTCGAGGTCCCGCTCGACGACCTCCTGCACGGCGGACGCACCGTTCCCGTGGTCGCGCCGGCCGGCGTGGACGTCGAACCGCTGCCCGGTCACGCCGGGCGGGTGGTGCGGCACCGCGACGAGGTCCGGGCCGAGGTCACCGTCACCGCCGAACGACTGGCGGACGATCTCTGCAGGCTCCGGGTGCGCACCACGAACACCGGGCCGCCACCGGCACCGCGGGCCGCTCGTGACGAGGCACTGCGCCGCGCCCTCATCGCCACCCACACCCTCATCGGCGGCGACGGGGTGGAGTTCGTCTCGCTGATCGACCCGCCGACGGAGCTGCGCACACCCGCCCGCTCATGCCGCAACGAGTTCACCTTCCCCGTCCTCGGCGGCGACGGCCACGTCCTGGTCTCCGCGCCGATCATCCTGCCCGACCACCCACAAGTGGCCCCCGAGAGCCCGGGCGACCTGCACGACGCCGCGGAGATCGACGAGATCCTCACGCTGCGCACGATGCTGCTGACCGACGAGGAGAAGCGCGAGGCGCGGGCCACCGACCTGCGGGCGGCGGAGATCCTCGACCGCGTCGACACGATGCCGCAGGAGGTCTTCGAACGGCTCCACGGCGCCGTCCGCTCCCTCGCACCGGCCGCCCCCGCCACCCCTGCGCCCGATACTCCTGCCCCCGCCGGCCGCCCCGCCTGGTGGCAGGAGGGTGCCGACGACGGTCTCTCCCCGGCCACCGACACGGTGCTCGTCGACGGCATCCCGCTCGGCGGCGGCAGCCGCGTCCGGCTCCGTCCCCGGGGACGCGGCGCCGACGCCCAGGACATGTTCCTGGCCGGCCGCACCGCCGAGGTCGCGGCCGTCTTCCACGACGTGGACGGCACCGTGCACCTCGCCGTCACCCTCGACGACGACCCGGCGGCCGAACTGCACACCTGGTACGGCCGCTTCCACTACTTCCGGCCCGACGAGCTCGAACCCCTCGAGCCCGCCGAACCCCGGCACGAGCCGCCGACACCGGCTCCCGCCGCAGCCCCGGCGCGGCACACGACCGACTCCGAGACCCGCAGCAGCGGAGGCCGATGACATGACGACGCACAGCAGTACCGCAGAAGTCAGCAAAGAGCCCAGTCAGGCCGAGGACCGGCAGGGCATGGACGAGATCCACATCCTCTGGATCTCCGAGGGGATGAGCTGCGACGGCGACACCGTCTCCCTGACCGCGGCCGGCCAGCCGTCCATCGAGGACCTGGTGCTCGGTCTGATCCCGGGCCTGCCGAAGGTGAACCTCGTCAACAAGGTGCTCTCCCCGAGCCTGGGCGGCGAGGACTTCCTCGCTCCCTACCGGGCGGCGGCACGCGGGGAACTGGCCCCGTTCGTCCTCGTCATCGAGGGCTCCATCCCCAACCAGAACATCATCGAGGGCGACGGCTACTGGACGTCCTTCGGCAACGACCCGGAGACCGGCGAGCCGCAGACCCTGAACTGGTGGATCGACCAATTGGCCCCCAAGGCCTGGGCGGTGGTGGCCGCCGGCACCTGCGCCACGTTCGGCGGCATCCACGCGATGGCCGGCAACCCGACCGGCTGCATGGGCCTCGCCGACTACCTGGGCTGGGACTTCACCTCCCAGGGCGGTCTGCCGGTCGTCAACGTGCCCGGCTGCCCGATCCAGCCCGAGAACTTCATGGAAACCCTGGTCTGGGTCCTCTACCACGCCGCCGGCTCCGCACCCCCGCCACCGCTGGACCACATGCTGCGTCCGCAGTGGCTGTTCGGGAAGACCGTCCACGAGGGCTGCGACCGCGGCGCCTACTACGAGCAGGCCAGCTTCGCCAAGGACTACAACTCACCCAAGTGCCTGGTCAAGACGGGCTGCTGGGGCCCGGTCGTCAACTGCAACGTGCCCAAGCGCGGCTGGATGGCCGGCATCGGCGGCTGCCCGAACGTCGGCGGCATCTGCATCGGGTGCACGATGCCCGGTTTCCCCGACGCCTTCATGCCGTTCATGGACGAGCCCCCCGGCGGCACGCTGTCCTCACTGGCCATCAAGCCGTACGGGGCGGTCATCCGCCGACTGCGCGGCATGACGAACGAGCTGGTCAACCACGAGCCCAAGTGGCGCCACAACAAGCGGAAGCTCACCAGCGGCTACGACCCGCACTGGCGGGCCTGATGGCGCACGCCACGCACTCCACCATCCGTCGACGCAGCACCGACAGCGAGGGGCAGCACCGCAGATGACCACCACCGAGGCCCGGCCCACGGGGCGCAAGCCGCCACAGCTCGTGGACATGTCCTGGGATCCCATCACGCGGATCATCGGGAACCTGGGCATCTACACGAAGATCGACTTCGCAAACCGGGAAGTCGTGGAATGCCACAGTACTTCGTCGCTGTTCCGCGGTTACTCCGTGTTCATGAAGGGCAAGGATCCGCGCGACGCCGGCTTCATCACGTCCCGCATCTGCGGCATCTGCGGCGACAACCACACCACCTGCTCCGACTACGCTCAGCAGATGGCCTACGGTGTCAAGCCGCCCCCGCTGGCCGACTACATCGTCAACCTCGGTGAAGCGGCCGAGTACATGTTCGACCACACGATCTTCCAGGACAACCTGGTGTTCGTGGACTTCTGCGAGGCCATGGTCAAGGCCACCAACCCCGGCGTGCTGGCCCGCGCCGAGCGCACAGAGGCGCCCCGCGGCGAGATCCACGGCTACCGCACGATCGCCGACATCATGCGGGCCTTCAACCCCTTCGAGGGCGAGGTCTACAAGGAGGCCCTGAAGGTCAGCCGGGTCACCCGCGAGATGTTCTGTCTGATGGAGGGACGGCACGTCCACCCGTCCACGCTCTATCCCGGTGGCGTCGGCACGATGCCGCAGCCGAACACCTTCACCGACTACCTCAGCCGGCTGATGCGGGTCATCGACTTCGTCAAGAAGGCCGTCGCCATGAACGACGACGTCTTCGACTTCTTCTACGAGGCGCTGCCCGGCTACGAGGAGGTCGGCCGCCGTCGCGTGCTGCTGGGCTGCTGGGGTGCCTTCCAGGACCCGAAGACGGTCGACTACCGGTACGAGACGATGAACTCCTGGGGCAAGGACATGTACGTCACCCCGGGCATCGTCGTCGACGGCGAACTGGTCACCAACAACCTCGTCGACATCAACCTCGGCCTGCGGATCCTGCTCGGCAGCTCGTACTACGAGGACTGGGTCAACGAACAGCCCTTCGTGACGCACGACCCGCTCGGCAACCCCGTCGACATGCGCCACCCTTGGAACCAGACGACCGTCCCGGTGCCGCAGAAGCGCGAATTCGACGGCAAGTACAGCTGGGTGATGAGCCCGCGCTGGTACGACAAGAGGACCGACCAGCACCTCGCCCTCGACACCGGTGGCGGCCCGCTCGCCCGGCTCTGGTCGACCGCGCTGAGCGGCCTGGTCGACACCCCGTACGTCAAGGCCACCGGCCACAGCGTGCGCATCTCCCTGCCCAAGGGGGAGGCCCTGCCGGAGACCACACTCGAGTGGCGCATCCCGCAGTGGAGCAACACCATCGAACGCGACCGCGCCCGGCCGTACTTCATCGCCTACGCGGCCGCCATGGCCCTCCAGTTCCTGGAAGAGGCCATGGGACTCGTGCGAGCGGGCGAGACCAAGGTGTTCGAGAACTACGAGGTGCCCGACGAGGCGATCGGCTGCGGGTTCCACGAGGCGGTACGCGGTGTCCTCTCCCACCACCTGGTGATCAAGGACAAGAAGATCGCCAACTACCACCCGTACCCACCCACCCCGTGGAACGCCAGCCCCCGCGACATGTACGGCACCCCGGGCCCGTACGAGGACGCCGTGCAGGGCCAGCCCGTCTTCGAGGAGAACGGACCGGACGACTTCAAGGGCGTCGACATCATGCGCACGGTTCGCAGCTTCGACCCCTGCCTGCCGTGCGGTGTGCACATGTACGTCGGCAAGGGCAAGACGCTCACCACCCTGCACTCGCCGACGTACGGGGCCAACCATGGCTGAGGCCACCGCCGAACGGCTGGCGGATCCGGATGTGGAGGCCCGGCTCGCCCGGCTCGACGAGGTACTGGAAGGACTCGAGGCCGCGCCCGGCCCCACCACGCGCTCCGCGACCGAGGCCGTACGGCTGCTGACCGAGGTCTACGGCGAGGCGCTGGCCCGCGTCCTGGACCACGCCGACGGGCAGCTGGCCGAACGTCTGGCCGAGGATGAGTTGCTGGGGCACCTGATGGTGCTGCACGACGTCCACCCCGAGCCCGCCGAGCGCCGCGCGGCCCGCGCGGTCGAACGGCTGCGGCCCGCCGTCCAGGAACGTGGTGGTGACGTGGAGTGGGCCGGTGTGCAGGGACAGGTGGCCCGGGTGCGCCTGAAGGCGGGCGGCGGGTGCGGCTCCGGGTGCGGTGGCGGATCGAACGAGGTCACCGACGTGGTCCGGGAAGCGGTGCTGGCCGCCGCTCCGGAGCTGACGGCGGTGGAGCCCCTGCCGACCGCCTCCGACCGGCAGTCGGCACCCGCGTTCGTACCACTGGCCACGCTGACGCACCGGGGCGCACGATGACAACGGACGGAGCGCTGGCCCGCCTCATCCGCTCCTCGGCCGACCGCGCGGCGGAGGCCGAGGCGGAGGTGTGCGACCTGTGCGCCGCGCTCGTGCCGGACGAGCACGCCCACCTGTACGACACCGGGCAGGAGGAGGTGCGCTGCGTCTGCGGCCCCTGCTCGGTGCTGTTCGCCCAGGGTGGGGCGGGGGACGGCCACTACCGGCTGGTGCCCCGCCGCCGAGTGCGGCTGCCCAAGGTCGACACAGGGGTGCTGGGCGTACCCGTGGGCCTGGTCTTCTTCGTGCCCCGGGAGGACGGCACCGTCACCGCCCAGGGCCCCAGCCCGGCGGGGGCCATGCGGTGGGACGTGGACGCGGCGGCCTGGCAGGAGCTGGCCGTGACGTGTCCGCGGCTCGCCACCGTGGAACCCGAGGTGGAGGCCCTGCTGGTGAACACCGTGCACGGGCTCGACCACCACTGGATCGTGCCGATCGACGACTGCTACCGGATGGTCGCCGTCGTACGCCGTGAGTGGCGCGGCCTGTCCGGAGGCGGCCGGGTCTGGCCGGCCGTCGAGCGGTTCTTCGAGGACCTCACCGAGCGGCCCTGAGTACACACTCCGCAAGGTCGGAGGCGAGGAAGGAGAACAACCCATGGGCAACATCAGAGTGGGCCGGCCCCAGGCGAAGCCCGACACACCCGGCCACGTCGCCGGCATGCACCAGGGCAACAAGGGACGGTACCAGGACCAGAAAGGGCATCACGAGGACGGCACCGCCGATGCGCGCCGCTCCACCGGGATCCACTGGAAGCGGCATGACGCGCTCGCGGAGACCATGCCGAACATCTCGCCGGGATGACAGACAGCAGGGAGTCGCCGCAATGAAGATCCAACGAGCACGAAGGCCCGCCTCGCGCCGAAGAGCCGAGATGAGCGGACAGCGGGTGCTGAAGGCCGAGGCCGTCCTCGTGGGCGGTCTGGCCCTGGCACTGTTGTGCTGGGAGTTCCCCAGCCTCAGGCGGGAGATGCGGATCTGGCGGATGGCCGGCGGGTTCCGCGCGGGCCGCCGGTATCCCTGAGCCCGGCCGTGCACGAGCTGTCGATCGCGAACGCGATCATCGAGCGGGCCGGTGAGATGGCCCGGGCGGACGGGACGGGCTTCGTCGCGGCGGTGACCGTCCGGGTCGGCGAACTGGCGGGCGTCGTCCCCGACGCCCTGGACTTCGCCTTCGAGGTGGCCCGCGACGGCACCGCCCTGGCCGGGGCCAGGCTCGTGGTCGAGCAGGTCCCCGCGCAGGCCTGGTGCGGCCCGTGCGCCGAGGAGTTCCCGCTGGGCATGCCCCCGTTCTTCTGGTGCCCGCGCTGCGACCGCCCCTCCAACGACCTGCGCAGCGGCCGCGAACTGGAGATCACCGGGATCGAGCCGTCACCGGCCCCGGCATAGCGTGAGCGGGCCCCGCCGACGTGTTGGGCGGGGCCCGCTCACGTCCGGACCGGATCAGCAGATGCGCGGCAACTGCTCGCCGAGCGGCAGATCCACCACCCGGGTGCCGCCGAGGCCGGTGGCGGCCACGACCATGCCGGGATGGTCGGCGACGCACTCGCCGATCAGCGTGGCCCCGGCACCCTGAGGGTGGGCTCGCATCGCCGCGACGACCTCGTCCGCCGCCGAGAGGGGCACGAAGGCGACGAGCCGGCCTTCATTGGCGACGTAGAGGGGATCGAGGCCGAGGAACCCGCAGGCGTTCGCCACCGCGTCCGGCACCGGGACGGCGCGCTCCTGAAGCCGGACCCCGGTCCCCGAGGCGCGGGCGATCTCGTTGAGGGACGCAGCCAGGCCACCCCTGGTGGGGTCGCGCAGCACATGGATGTCCGGGGTGACGGCCAGCATCGCCGTCACCAGATCCGCCAGCGGCGCGGTGTCGCTGGTGACCTCGACCCCGAACTCAAGCCCCTCCCGCACGCTCATGACCGCCACCCCGTGCAGACCGATCGGCCCGCTGACGATCACGGCGTCTCCCGGCCGCGCACGCTGGGGACGGATGTCCACCCCGTCCGGGACGAGCCCCACACCGGCGGTGGTGACGTACACACCGTCGCCGTGCCCGGACTCCACCACCTTCGTGTCACCCGTGGCGATGGTGACCCCGGCGGCCTCGGCCGCCGCACCCATGGCGCGCGCGATCCGCTCGACGACGGTCAGCTCCACGCCCTCCTCCAGGACGAACGCGGCGGAGAGGAACGCGGGCCGCGCACCGCTCATCGCCAGGTCGTTGACGGTGCCGTTGACCGCGAGGTCGCCCAGGCTGCCGCCGGGGAAGAACAGCGGCCGGACCACGTAGGAGTCGGTGGAGAAGGCCAGCCGCGCGCCGCCCAGTTCGAGGACGGCGGAGTCGGCGAGACCGGCGAGCGTGGCGTTGCCGTAGGCGGGCGCGAAGACCTGCTCCATCAGCTCCGCCGACAGTGCTCCGCCTCCGCCGTGCCCCATCACCACCACCCCCTGGTCGCGTAGTGGGGCGGGGCAGGTCCAGTCGGCCGGGTCCACCACACCGGCGAGTCGTTCAGGCAACGGGAGCCGCCTCCTCGTGTGCGGCCCCGCCCGCTTGCGGGGTCGGGGAGTTCATCCGGCGGTACAGGTAGTAGGCCGCGCAGGCGCCCTCACTGGAGACCATGGTGGCGCCGAGCGGTGTGCGCGGGGTGCAGATGGTGCCGAACGCGGCGCACTCGGTCGGCTTGATCAGGCCCTGGAGCACCTCACCGCTGCGGCACTCGGCGGGCTCCTCGGTGCGGATCCCGGTGACATCGAAGCGGTGCTCGGCGTCGTACGCGCGGAAGGCGTCACGCAGCCGCCAGCCACTGGCCGGGATCCGCCCGATACCGCGCCAGGACCGGTCGGTGACCTCGAACACCTCCTCGATCATGCGCACGGCGGCCGGATTGCCCTCCTCGCGCACGGCACGCGGATACGCGTTCTCCACCCGGTGCTCGCCACGCTCCAGCTGGCGGACCGCCCTGCGGATGCCCTCCAGGATGTCCAGTGGCTCGAACCCGGTCACCACCATCGGCACACCGAACCGCTCGGCCAGCTCGGGGTACTCCGCCGTGCCCATCACGCTGCACACGTGTCCGGCGGCCAGGAAACCCTGCACCCGGCAGGCCGGAGCCGTCATGATCGCCTCGACGGCCGGAGGCACCCGCACATGCGACACCAGCAGGCTGAAGTTGTCCAGACCCAGTCTGCGCGCCTGGTGCACGGCCATCGCGTTGGCCGGGGCCGTGGTCTCGAAGCCGATCGCGAAGAACACCACTTCCCGGTCCGGGTGGCGGCGGGCCAGTTCCAGGGCGTCGAGCGGCGAGTAGACCACGCGTACGTCGCCGCCCTCGCCCTTGACCCGGAACAGGTCGCGGCCGGTGCCCGGCACCCGGAGCATGTCACCGAAGGAACAGAAGATCACCCCGGGCCGCGACGCGATCTCCAGCGCCTTGTCGATGACCTCCAGCGGTGTGACGCATACGGGGCAGCCGGGGCCGTGGATCAACTCAACCTGTTCGGGGAGCAGTTGGTCGATGCCGTGCCGGATGATCGAGTGGGTCTGCCCGCCGCACACCTCCATCAGGGCCCACGGCCGGGTCGCGGTGGCCCGGATCTCGTCCAGCAGTCGCCGGGCCAGGCCCGGATCGTTGAACTCGTCGATGTACTTCACGCCGGTCCAGCCTCCTTCGCCGCCTGCTCCCAGGCGTCACCGAACTCCTCCTCCAACAGCCCCAGTTCCTCGAACAGCTTCAGCGAGGCCAGGGCCGATTCCTCGTCCAGGCGCTGGAGAGCGAAGCCGACATGCACGATGACGTACTCGCCCACCCGCACATCGGACACGTACTCCAGGCACGCCTGTTTCTGGACTCCGCCGAAGTCGATCAGCCCGGTGAGCGGATCCGCGCTGTCGTCGATGGCCACGACCTTGCCGGGCACTGCCAAACACATGGGTCACTCCTCCTGTCGTAGGTGCGCCGCGACCACCAGTTGGCCGAGGGCCAATCCGCCGTCGTTCGGGGGGACTTCGCCGTGCTGGAGCACCACGAAGCCGTCGTCGGCCAGCAGCCGCGTGCACTCCTCCTCCAGCAGCGCGTTGGCGAAGACCCCGCCGCTGAGGGCGACCGTGGCCAGGCCGGTGTCGCGGCGTGCACGCCGGCAGATCTCCGCGACGGCCCGCGCCACCCCGCGATGGAAGCGGGCGGCGAGCACGGCGGCCGGGACACCGCGCCGCAGGTCGGCGACCAGCGTCCTCAGCATCGGGGCCGGGTCGTACGTACCGGCGGCGAAGCCGAAGGCGTACGGCGATGAATCGGCGTCCCAGGCCGCAGCGGCCGTGGCCTCCAGCTCCAGGGCGGCCTGCGCTTCGTATCCGGCGCGATGGCACACGCCGACGAGCGACGACACGGCGTCGAAGAGGCGACCCATGCTGGAGGTGGCCACACAGGCCAGGCCACGCTCCAACTGCCGGTGAAGCACGGTGAGTTCGTCGGATGCGCAGGCCCTGACACAGGGCAGGTCCGCCTCCCACGGCAGCCCCGCCGCCCACAGCCGGGCCAGGGCCAGGCGGCAGGGGTTGGCCACGCCCGCGTCGCCGCCGGGCAGCGGGGCGGGGGCGAGACGGGCGTAGCGCCGGAAGCCGCTGTAGTCGGCGAGCACGATCTCGCCGCCCCAGACGGTGCCGTCGTCACCGTAGCCGGTGCCGTCGTAGGCGACTCCGATCACGGGTGCGGTGCCCTCGAGACCGTGCTCGGCCATCGTCGAGGCGATGTGCGCGTGGTGGTGCTGGACCAGCACCGGGGCGTGCCCGGCAAGTCGGGTGGCCCAACTCGCCGAATGGTATCCAGGGTGCCGGTCAGCGGCGACGACTTCGGGGGTGACGCCGGTCAGGCACCGCATGTGCGTCTCCGCCCGCCGGGCCGCCTCCAGGGTGGTCAGATCGCCCATGTCGCCGATGTGCGGACCGAACCAGGCGTGGTCGCCCTCGCCGAGGCACAGGGCGTTCTTCAGGTCGCCGCCCACGGCGAGCGCCGGCCGCACCGGCACCGGCAGCCGCAACGGGCGGGGCACGTACCCCCGGGACCGGCGCAGCACCTGCTCGGTGCCGTCTGCGCGCACCCGCAGCAGGGAGTCGTCACAGGGCGAGGCGATGGGCCGGTCGTGGGCGAGCCACGCGTCGGCCAGCCCCGCGAGCCGGACCAGTGCCTCGTCGTCGTCCGTGACGATCGGTTCGCCGGAACGGTTGCCGCTGGTCATGACCAGCACGCGCGGTCCCGGCGGATCGCCGGGCAGGCCGAACAGCAGGCTGTGCAAGGGCGTATAGGGCAGCATCACGCCGAGACGGGGGCTGCCGGGGCACACGCCCGGTGCGAGGGCCGCCTGCTCTGCCCGTCTGCGGAGCAGGACGATGGGGCGCCGGGGGCTGCTGAGGGCGGCCAGTTCGGGCGCGGAGAGCACGGCGATCCGTCGTGCGGTGTCCAGGTCCGCGCACATCACCGCGAACGGCTTGCCGCCGCGTGCCTTGCGGGTGCGCAGCGTTTCGACGGCCCGCGCGTCGGTCGCGTCGCACGCCAGGTGGTAGCCGCCGAGACCCTTGACGGCGACGATCCGCCCGGCGGCCAGCAGCGCCCGTGCCGCCGCCAGGGCGCCCGCGTCCCGCGCCGGACGGACATCGCTGCCGGGCGCGGGAACCAGGTGCAGCCGGGGACCGCAGCCGGGGCAGGCCACGGGCTGGGCGTGGAAGCGGCGGTCGAGGGGATCGCCGTACTCCCGGGCGCAGTCGGCGCACATCGGGAAGCCGGCCATGGTCGTGACCGCCCGGTCGTACGGCATGCCCGTCGCGATGGTGAAGCGGGGGCCGCAGTGGGTGCAGGTGACGAAGGGGTGCCGGTGCCGACGGTCGGCCGGATCGGTCAGGTCCCGCAGACAGTCGGAGCAGGTCGCCGTGTCGGGCGGGAGACGGGTGCGGCCGGGGGAGTGGTCGGTGGCACGGATGGCGAAGGTGTCGTCGGCGCCGCTGACGGGCAGCTCCTCGACCCCGACGTCGGTGACAGCGGCCAACGGCGGCGGCTGGGTGGCCAGCCGGTCACAGAAGTCGGCGACGCGTTCCGGCGGGCCCTCCACCTCGATGAGGACTCCGTTCGCCGTGTTGCTCACGAACCCCGCGAGCGAGAGACCGGTGGCCAGGCGGTGCACGAAGGGGCGGAACCCCACGCCCTGCACGGTGCCGCGCACGGTGACGCGGCGGCGCACCGCCTGTGTTGCGGGCGCTGTCACGAGACGAGACCGGCTTCGGCGCCCTCACGGGTGTGGCTGTGCGGGCGGGGCGCCAGAGGAGGCCGGTGCACCGCGGCCCCGTCCCGCGCGGCGAGCACCCGCTCCAGAAGAGCGTCGACGCCGGCGCCCGTGCGGGCGCAGGACCGCAGCACCTCCACCCCCGGGTTGACCCGCTGGACGTGGGTGTCGAAGGCCGTCTCGTCGAACCCGGCGGGTTCGGCCAGGTCGGTCTTGGTCAGCACCACCAGGTGGGCGGACCCGAATGCCGTCGGGTACTTCAGCGGCTTGTCCTCGCCCTCCGTCACCGCCATGAGCACGATCCGCAGGCTCTCGCCGAGGTCGTAGGACGCCGGGCAGACGAGGTTGCCGACGTTCTCCACGAACAGCAGCGAGGTCTCCTCGGGCAGCCAGCTCTCCACATGGCCGCGCAGCTGCCGTGCCTCCAGATGGCACAGTCCGTCCGTCAGCAGCTGCTTCACCGGGGCTCCCGAACGGGCCAGCCGGTCGGCGTCGTTCTCGGTCGCCAGGTCGGCGGTGAGCGCCGCCACCGGGAGGCCGCGCTCCACCGCCCGGGTGAGCACCCGCCCGAGCAGTTCCGTCTTGCCGCTGCCCGGGCTGGACAGCAGATTGACCACGCTCACCGCGCGGCGGGCCAGCTCGTCGCGCAGGCCCGCGGCCAGACCGTCGTTCTTCGCCAGGACGGCTTGAGTGACCTCGTCCACGGAATCGCACATGGGCGCCGCTCCTCGCGGTCGATGGGGAAAACGGTCCGCCACCGATCCTCGGCGCCGTCCTTCACGGTGCCCGGCAGCCCGGCGGGGACAGGGCGGGCGATTCGTCCGGGTGGCTCAACCGGGGCGTGGCCGCGGGGTCCGCCAGCAGCACCGGAACCATGGTGTGCAGGGCCGCGACGGCCCGTCCGACCGCTTCGCGCACCGTCCCGCTGACACCCGGGGCGATGTCCTCGTCGGCGGGTGCCCGCAGTTCCGGCTCGCAGGCCAGGACGAGCACGCGCGGGAGCGGCTCGTCGCCCAGGTGGGCGGCCAGGGCGAGGACCTTCGCCGGGTCCATGCCGTGTGCCTCGGGCGGGGCGCCGGCCGTGGCGCGGTCGGGCAGGTCCGGCTCGATCAGCGACAGGGTGCCCGGCTCGTGTCCCCGTACGGCCGCGTCGACCAGGACGGCCGTGTCGTGGCCGTCGAGCAGTGCGTAGGCCAGGTCCAGGCCGCGGATCCCGAAGTCCCCTACCCTCACCTCGGGCGGCAGCGGGCGCTGCTCCAGGGCGCGGATCACCTCGGGGCCGAAGGCGTCGTCCGCGAGGAAGATGTTGCCCACGCCCGCCACGAGCAGCCGCGCACTCATCCGGCGCCCCCGTGGGCCAGCGGCCGGGCGGAGCCGATCGGGTTCTTGCGGACGAAGGCGGACCGCAGGGCGTGGTACGGCGCCTGCGGGTCGAAGAAGACGGCACGCATGCGGGCGAGTTCGGTCCGCCGGTATTCGGCGAGGGGGCGCTGGAGCTCGTCCGCGTGACGTGCCGTGGCCTTGGCGGTGATCCGGCGTGCGAGATCCGGGTCGCCCGCCACATCGGCAGCCAGGCGCTCGACCTCGCTCGGGAACTCCCCGGCCGGGACGGGCACCAGACGATCCACCAGCCCGATCCGCTCAGCCGTGGCGGCGCTCACCGGCAACGCCTCGCTCGTCAGCCGCTCGGCCGTCTCGGCTCCCACGCGGCGCGGCAGCGAGTACGTCCAGTACTCCGATCCGTACAGGTCCATGTTCCGGTAGTGCGGGTTGAGGACGCTGCCGGTGCGGCACCACACCTCGTCGGCGGCCAGGGCCAGCATGACACCGCCGGCTGCCGCGTTGCCGCCGAGCGCCGCCACCACCAGCCGGTCGGTGGTGCACAGCACGGCCTCGACCAGGTCGTTCATGGCGACGAGGTTGGACCAGGACTCGCCCGCCGGGTCGCTCGACGCCTCGATGACGTTGAGGTGGATTCCGTTGGAGAAGAAGTCGCGGGCGCCGCCGAGCACCAGCACCGACGTGGAGCGGGTGAGCGCGTACCGGTAGGCGGCGAGCAGCCTGCGGCAGTGGTTGGTGCTCATCGCCCCGCTCGGGAACGAGAAGGACAGGAAGCCGATGTCGTCCCGCTGCCGGTAGCGGATGTCGGACCAGGTGGTGCGGTTCGGCGGCAGTTCGAGCGGGGCGGCGATCTCCGGCAGCCAGTACGGGCGGGGGGTCGAACTCGGCATGCCGGGGCCGCTGCCGGGCGGGGCGGGGAAGGAGGCGAGGACCGAGGCCGCCGGGCGGCGGAACGGTGCCGGGTCGCCGGAGCTCTTGCGGGGGCGCAGTTCCGGGATCCACACCGCACCGTCCCGGGTGGCCCGGCAGACCGCGCCGGACCGGGTCGCGAGCAGCTCGCCGGGCCGTCCGCGCAGCCGGTCCTCGGGGTGCCCGCCGTGCAGGAACACCTCCCGGCCGCAGAGTTCGTCCAGGACGCCCGGCTGCGAGTCGGCCCCGCGGAGCTTGCGCAGCACCGTTTCCGTGCTGTCGTTCTCCCAGTCGATCCGCCGCTGCTCCTGGCGGAAGAAGTCCCGCCACACCACACGCGTCCCGGGATCGCTCTGGGGCCGCGGCTTGAACGATCCGTCGGCGTACCGCCGCACGGCCAGCAGCACGGCGGCCACGGCGGCGTCGGACACCTCGTTGCGGTACAGGTCGCCCTTGCCGACCGGCGGCACCGGGAAGGACCCGTCCGCCCAGATGTCACCGGCGTCCATCGCCGCCTCGGCCTGGAGCACCGTCACGCCCCACTCGGGCGCCTCCTCGGCGATCGCCCAGTCCAGCGACGACGGGCCCCGGTCGCCGGGTGGCCCCGGGTGCACGACCAGACAGGTGTGCACCTGCCACACGTCCTCCGGCAGGGCCGACTTCAGCATCGGCGCGACGATCAGTTCCGGACGCACCTCGCTGACGGCGGCCCGGACCGCGTCGGCGCCGTGGGAGGCGAGGACGACGTCCACGCGGTGGCCCTGGTCCGACAGTTCCGCGTAGACACGCTGGGACAGGCTGTTGAACGCGCTGGCGACGAGCAAGATGTCCATGACATGGCATGGTCGCCGCTCGGGGGAGACCCGAGAAGGACCACGGCGGCGTTTCGCCGGTCTCCGCGGGTCTCTTCCGCCATCCGGACCGCCTGCGCGGCCGGGCCACTCGCCCGGCCGCGCGGTCACCCGCACGCCCGGCTTCTTGACGCGGCCCGCTTCACTGCGTGCGTTTGACGGCGCAGTCCGGCAGGACACGAGGGGAGACGCATGACGCGAGTGGGAGCACGGGCCGGCGGTCCGGCGCCGCGCAGCGTGGACGTGGCCCGGCCGGCCGGCGTCTCACAGAAGACGGTGTCGAGGGTCCTCAACGGGGAGCGCTGCGTCTCCGACGAGGCGCGCCGACGGGTGCTGGAGGCGGCCGGGGAACTCGGCTACCGCCTGAACGGCGCGGCCAGGGCGCTGGCCTCCGGGCGGACCCGCTCCATCGGCGTGGTCACGCTCGGGACCGCCCTCTACGGGCCCGCGTCGCTCCTGGTCGGCGTCGAGCACGCCGCGCGGGACGCGGGATACGCGCTCCGGGTGGTCAACACCCTGGAAGGCGACCCGGGAGGTGTCGTCGGCGCCGTGGAGTCGCTGCTGGAGCAGGGCGTGGACGGCATCGTCGTCTCCGAGCCCATCGACGGGGGAACGGTCTCCCTCAGTGTCGACGTGCCGGTCCTCGTCCTCGGAGCGCCGGCCGCGTTCGGCGGCACCCGGACCGTCGCCACGGGCGTCGGCGCCGAACTCCTCGCGCGCACCGCCACCGAACACCTGCTGGACCTCGGCCACACGACCGTCCACCACGTCGCCGGCCCCGAACGGTGGTTCGCCGCCCGGGACCGCCGGGAGGGCTGGCGCAGCGCCCTCGCCGCCCGGGGCGCGGAGCAGCCGGCCGTGCTCGTCGGCGACTGGTCGGCCGCGTCGGGCCACGGGGCGGGCTGCGCGCTCGCCGCCGACGTTGACGTCACCGCCGTGTTCGCCGCGAACGACGGCATGGCCATCGGCGTGATCCGCGCCCTGACCGAGGCCGGGCGGCGCGTGCCGGACGACGTCAGCGTGGTCGGCTTCGACGACATCCCCGTCGCCCCGCGTACGTGACCCCACCGTTGACCACGGTGCGCCAGCCGTTCGACGACGTGGCGCGAGAGGGACTCCGGCTCCTGGTGCAGGCCATCGAGAAGCCGGACGCGCCACTGCCACCGGCGAACGACCCCCTGGTCGAACTCGTGGTGCGCGCCTCGACCGCGCCTCCGCCGCCCCGGGAGCCGCAATCCCGGTAGCCGCCGGGCGGCAGTTGTCGTCGGTCCGGCGAGCCGGTCCCGTCCCTGTCTTGCCCGCGCCGTACCGCTGGCGCAGGCTGGTCCTATGGGTGGGCAAGAGGGCCCTACGCTCATCACCTCCGTCCAGCGGGCCATGCGGCTGCTGGAGGCGGTGAGCGCGCACCAGAACGGCGCGCCGGCCAAGCAGCTGGCGCGTGAGACCGGGCTGCCTCTGGCCACCGCCTATCACCTGCTGCGGACGCTGGTGCACGACGGGTACGTGCGGAAGCTGGATGACGGCGGGTTCGTCCTCGGTGACAAGTTGCAGACCCTCCGGACCACGGGCCGTGCGCAGGCGCTGCTCAGCCGCGTCCGGCCCACGCTCGCCGCGCTGCGGGACGAGCTCGCGACCCCCGCCTATCTCACCTTCTACGAGGAGGGCGAGATCCGGGTCGCCGAGATCGTCGACGGCCCCGGGACGCCCCGCGTCGATCTCTGGGTGGGCTTCGAGGACGCGGGGCACGCGACCGCGCTGGGCAAGTCCGTGCTCAGGGAACTGGACGAGGAGGCCCGCAAGGACTACCTCTCCCGCCACCACCTCGCCGACCTCACCCCGCGGACGATCACGAGCCGGCCGGAACTGCTCCGGCGGCTGGCGACCTCGCCCCTGGCCCCGGCGGTCACGGACCTGGAGGAGTACGCCCTCGGCACGGTCTGCGTCGCCGTCCCGGTGTACAGCGGGGACACACTCGGCTCCCTCGGCGTCTCGCTGCCGGCGAACCGGCTCTCCCGGCTGCCGGAGATCAGCACGCGGCTGCTCCCGACCGCGAGCCGCGTGACGCGGAGCCTCTCGCTCACTATCTGAAAATCCGCTCCTTGCCGGTGTCCCGGCTCACCTCGTTTTCTGGATGAAACAGACATTTCAGGGATGCGCCCTCCGCCCCGCGCCCCCGCTCACAGGTGAGGACCACGGACACAGACATGAGCCACCCCCGAGACCTTGGTGACGACCACTGGGCCGTACGGCCGTATCGCAACCGAGTGGCCGGTGCCGGGACCTCGGCGCGCAGACGCGTCGCCGCACAGCTGGCCGCCGGTACGCCCGTCCTGCCGGTGCTGATCGTCACCGTCATCGCGCTCGTCGACCTCACCGGTGGAGCCGGGATGATCTGGCTGCCCCTGCTGGCGGCCGGTCCCGCCCTCGCCGCCACGACCAACGGGCCCCGCGGAGTCCTCTGGATCGGCTTCCTTGCCGTCGCGGTCGGCGTGACGCTCGGCATCCGGGACGGAATGCCGGGCCGGGAACTGGCCGCCGTACTGTCGGCGCTGGTGGCCGTCACCCTCGCGAGCGGTCTGGCCGGCGTCCTGCGGGTGCGCCGGGAGCGCGTGCTCGCGGCGGTCCGCTCGGTCGCGGAGACCGCCCAGCACGCGCTGCTCAAGCCCGTGCCGTCGACCGTCGGACCATTCCAGGCGGCCGTCCGCTACAGCGCCGCGGCGGCCGAGGCCCGGATCGGCGGGGACCTCTACGCCCTGATACCGACCCCGCACGGAGTGCGGCTGATCGTCGGCGATGTGCGCGGCAAGGGGCTGCCGGCCGTGGGGACCGCCGCGCTGGTGCTCGGTGTCTTCCGCGAGGCCGCCCACGACGAGCCCGACCTCCTCGCCGTGGTCGACAGGATCGAGCGGAGTCTGGCGCGCAACCTCGGGCACGACGACTTCGTCACCGCAGTGGTCGCCGGATACCCGCAGGACGGGCACCTTGAGGTGGTGAACTGCGGGCACACGCCTCCGCTGCTGGTGCGCGCCTGCGGGAGCGTCACGCCGGTGGAACCCGCTCATCCGTCCCCGCCCCTCGGGCTGCGCGCCCTCGCCGGTCACGGGCCCAGCCTCCATGTGCTGCCCTTCGCCGACGGTGACCAGCTGCTGCTGTACACCGACGGCGTCACCGAAGCCCGGGACCACGGACAGGCCTTCTACCCGCTCGCCGAAGGGCTGGAGCGACACGTGTCCCACGAGCCGGCCCGCACCCTCGGCGCGCTCCACGACGAGCTGCTGGCCCATGTGGGCGGCCGGCTGCACGACGACGCGGCCCTGCTCCTGATCCGCAAACCGGCCGCATCCGAAGCAGGGCTGCCCGAGGTGACCGCTCCCGGCACGGTTCCCGCGGCCCGGTGCTGCCTGTGAGGGCGGGTCACCGCTTTCCGCGCAGGTCCTTGACCCGGCGGAGTTTGCCGAGGGAGCGCTCCAGGGTCTCCGGCTCGACGATCGACACGTCGACGGTCACGCCGACGCCGTCCTTGACGTCCTTCGCGATCGCGCGGGCGGCGGCTTCGCGCAGGCCGGCGGGCGTGCCGGGGCGGGTTTCGACGCGGACGGTCATGTGGTCCATCCGTTCGCGCCGGGACAGCTCGATCTGGAAGTGCGGAGCGACGCCGGGCGTGCGCAGCACGATCTCCTCGATCTGGCTGGGGAAGACGTTCACCCCACGCAGAATGATCATGTCGTCACAGCGGCCGGTGATCTTCTCGATGCGGCGGAAGGCGGGCCGGGCCGTGCCGGGCAGCAGCCGGGTCAGGTCGCGGGTGCGGTAGCGGACGACCGGCAGGGCTTCCTTGGTGAGGGAGGTGAAGACCAGTTCGCCCTCCTCGCCGTCGGGCAGCACCTCGCCGGTGAGCGGGTCGACGACCTCGGGGTAGAAGTGGTCCTCCCACACATGCAGGCCGTCCTTGGTCTCCACGCACTCCTGGGCGACACCGGGGCCGATCACCTCGGACAGGCCGTATATGTCGACGGCGTGGATGTCCGTCCGCTCCTCGATCTCGCGGCGCATCTCCTCCGTCCACGGCTCGGCACCGAAGATCCCCACCTGCAGCGAGGTGGACCGAGGGTCGACGCCCTGACGCTCGAACTCGTCGAGGAGCGTGAGCATGTAGGACGGGGTGACCATGATGATCTCGGGCCGGAAGTCCTGGATGATCTGCACCTGGCGCGCGGTCATGCCCCCAGAGGCGGGGATGACGGTGCACCCGGCCCGCTCGGCCCCGTAGTGCGCGCCGAGACCGCCGGTGAACAGGCCGTAGCCGTAGGAGATGTGCACCTTGTGCCCGGGGCGTCCGCCGGCGGCGCGGATCGAGCGGGCGACCAGGTCCGCCCACATGGACAGGTCGTTCTCCGTGTAGCCGACGACCGTGGGGCGGCCGGTGGTTCCGCTGGAGGCGTGGACGCGGCGGACCTGGTCCATGGGGACGGCGAACATGCCGAACGGGTAGGTGTCGCGCAGATCCGCCTTCGTCGTGAAGGGGAAGCGGGACAGGTCCGCCAAGGTCCGGCAGTCGTCAGGTCCCACACCGGCCTCGTCGAACTTCTTCCGGTACGTCTCCACGTTGTCGTAGGCGTGGCGCAGGCTCCGGCGCAGACGGTCGACCTGGAGCTCGCGCAGCTCCTCGCGCGCCAGGCGCTCTCCGTCGTCCAGCAGGCCGTGGGGGAGGGGCTCGCCCCGCCGCTGCCCGGCCGCCGCCGGGGTCGTCGCGGCCGTCGTCTCGCTGGTCATCCCGACTCCTTCGACGTCGTGCCCCGGATGCTGCGGCTGCGGCCCCGGAACTCCGCGATCACCGTGTCGCCCCGCAGGACGGTCACGTCGTAGAGGCCGCTGCGGCCGTACCGGGTGCGTTCCTCGGCCCGCGCCACGAGGACATCGCCCTCGTGCGCCGGAGCCACGAAGGTGATGTCGGCCCCGGCCGCGACCGTCATCGGGCCGTGGCTGTTGCAGGCGCAGGCGAAGGCGCTGTCGGCGAGCAGGAAGACATAGCCGCCGTGGACCATGCCGTGGCAGTTCACCATCGCCGGGGTCACCGTCATCCGGAGGGCAGCGGTCCCCTCACCGTGTTCCAGCAGCTCGACGCCGAGGCCGCGGGAGGCCTGGTCCGCGGCGAACATCGCCTCCGCGGTCGGCGTCACGTCACCGGTATGAGTCACTTCTCGCACCGCCTTGTAGTTCGATCGCATCATCTTGTGACCCGACCGACCATTCGGTTAGCTTCGGCGTCGCCAAGTAATCCAGCCGCCTCCGGGCCTGTCAAGAGCCGGGGTCTACCACGGCGCGCGGGGTCGTTCTATGATGGACCGAACGAATGGTCGGTTGGGAAGTGGGACGGATGGACACGACACACTCCAGCCCCCCGGGGGCGGACGGCGCCGAGCCGGTTCTCCAGCAGCACTTCGACGCGACGATCGCGCGGGATCGGCGGATCGAGCCGCGTGACTGGATGCCGGAGGGCTACCGCAAGACGCTGGTGCGGCAGATCGCGCAGCACGCGCACTCGGAGATCATCGGCATGCAGCCGGAGGGTGAGTGGATCACCCGTGCGCCGTCGCTGCGCCGTAAGGCCATTCTGTTCGCGAAGGTCCAGGACGAGGCCGGACACGGGCTGTATCTGTACTCGGCGGCGGAGACGCTGGGCGCCGACCGCGCGGATCTGACCGAGCGGCTGATCGAAGGCCGCCAGAAGTACTCGTCGATCTTCAACTACCCCACGCTGTCCTTCGCTGACGTCGGTGTGATCGGCTGGTTCGTGGACGGGGCGGCGATCTGCAACCAGGTCCCGCTGTGCCGCAGCTCCTACGGCCCCTATGCGCGGGCGATGGTGCGGATCTGCAAGGAGGAGTCGTTCCATCAGCGGCAGGGCTATGAGCTGCTGATGACGATGATGCGGGGGACCGAGGCGCAGCGGGAGATGGTGCGGGACGCGGTGGACCGCTGGTGGTGGCCGTCGCTGATGATGTTCGGCCCGCCCGACGACGCCTCGCCCAACTCGGCGCAGTCGATGGCCTGGAAGATCAAGCGGCACAGCAACGACGAGTTGCGTCAGCGTTTTGTCGACATGACGGTCCCGCAGGCCGAGAAGCTCGGCGTGACACTGCCCGACCCGGAGCTGCGCTGGAACGAGGAGCGCGGGCATCACGACTTCGGCACGCCCGACTGGGACGAGCTGATGCGGGTCATCAAGGGCGACGGCCCGTGCAACGCCCAGCGGATGGAGCGGCGCCGCACCGCTCACGAGGAGGGCGCCTGGGTGCGTGAGGCGGCCACCGCCCACGCGGCCAAGCAGGCGGCCCGCGCGCAGAAGGGAGCGGTGGCATGACCGCCGACAGGCAGAACTGGCCGCTGTACGAGGTGTTCGTGCGGGGCAAGCGCGGGCTGAACCACGTCCACGTGGGCTCGCTGCACGCCGCCGACGACCGCATGGCGCTGACCCACGCCCGTGACCTGTACACGCGGCGCAACGAGGGCGTGAGCATCTGGGTGGTGCGCTCCGAGCACATCGCCGCCTCGACCCGCGACGAGAAGGACCCCTTCTTCGAGCCCAGCGCCGACAAGGTCTACCGGCATCCGACCTTCTACGACATCCCCGACGACGTCCCGCACATCTAGTCCCGCCGAGGCCATCGAGGAACAGGCATGAGCGACGACCACGTCTACATGACCCTCGCCGAGGGACACGAGGACGACACCCGCTGGGCCTACGGCACCGGCTTCGCAGACCCCCTGCACGGCGTGGACACCACCGTCCCCGACGATGTCGACGCCCGGGAGCTGGCCGCCCTCTGCGTCACCCTGGCCGACGACGCCCTGGTATCGGCCCAGCGGCTGGCCGAGTGGACCACTAGGGCGCCCGAGCTGGAGGAGGAGGTGGCGCTGGCCAACATCGGCCTCGATCTGCTCGGCCAGGCCCGCCTGCTGTACTCCCGCGCGGGCCGGGTCGACGGGACCGGGCGCGACGAGGACGCCTACGCCTACTTCCGTGACGCCGACGAGTTCCGCAACGTACGCCTGGCCGAACTGCCGAACGGCGACTTCGCGTTCTCGATCGTGCGACTGCTGGTGTTCTCCGGCTGGCGCCTCGCGCACTTCGAGCGGCTCACCACCCACCCCGACCCGGTGCTCGCGGCGATCGCGGCCAAGGGTGTGAAGGAACTGGCCTACCACCGGCAGTACGCGGCCGAGTGGGTGGTGCGGCTGGGCGACGGCACCGAGGAGTCCCACCGCCGCACGCGCAGGGCGCTGGAGCAGGTGGCGCCCTACCTGGGTGAGTTGTTCACGGCGTACGACGCCCGGGACGAGGTCGTCGCGGTCCTGCGCCAGGTCACCGAGGCGGCCGGGCTGCCCATGCCCGCCCACCGGCCGCTGCCCGGCTCCGGCCGCGCCGGCGAGCACACCGAGCATCTCGCCCCGCTGCTGGCCGAGTTGCAGAGCGTGGCCCGCGCCCATCCGGGGGCGACATGGTGACGACGGCTCTGGACGCGCGACGGGCCCGGCGCATCGCCGAGCAGGTGCCCGACCCGGAGCTGCCCATGCTCACGCTGGCCGACCTCGGGGTGCTGCGCGAGGTGTCCCTGGATCCGGACGGGACGGTCGTCGCGAGCCTGACCCCGACCTACTCGGGCTGCCCGGCCATGGCCGAGATGCGCGCCGGCGTGGCCGCCCGGCTCAAGGCGGCCGGCTACCCGCGTGTGGAGATCCGCACGGTCCTCGACCCGCCGTGGACCAGCGACTGGATCACGCCGGCCGGCCGTCGCAAGCTCGCCGAACACGGCATCGCCCCGCCCGGGGCCGCACCCGCGCGCGCCGCCGGACCGGTCCCGCTCGTGCTGTCGCCGACCCGCCGCTCGGTGCCCTGCCCCCGCTGCGGCAGCGCGGACACCGAGGAGACCTCCCGCTTCGCCGCCACGTCCTGCAAGGCGCTGTGGCGCTGCCTCGCCTGCCGCGAGCCGTTCGAGTACGTCAAGGAGATCTGATGGAGGACCTGATGGAGCCGGCCCCCGCCCCGGCGCCGCGCGCGCGAGCCCGCCGACGTCCGGTCTTCCACCCCCTGCGGGTCGCCGCCGTGCAGCCGCTGTGCGAGGACGCGGCGGCCGTCAGCTTCGACATCCCGCCCGAGCTGGCCGAGGAGTTCGTCTTCGAGCCCGGCCAGTCGCTCACCCTGCGGCGCGAGATCGACGGCCGGGACGAGCGCCGCTCCTACTCGATCTGCTCACCCGCCGGCACGGCACCGCGCATCGGTGTCCGGGTCGTGCCCGGCGGACTGTTCTCCTCCTGGCTGGTGCACGAGGTGCGCCCCGGCGACACCGTCGAGGTGATGGCCCCCACCGGCGCCTTCACACCCGACCTCACCACCCCCGGCCACCACGTCCTGATCGCGGCCGGCTCCGGCATCACGCCCATGGTCTCCATCGCCGAATCCGTCCTGGCCGCCGACTCCCGCTCGACGGTCACCCTCCTCTACGGCAACCGCCGCACCGGCACGGTGATGTTCGCCGACGAGCTGGCCGACCTGAAGGACCTCTACCCGACGCGGTTCCAGCTCGCCCACGTCCTCTCCCGCGAGCCCCGCGAGGCCGAGGTGCTCTCCGGACGCCTCGACGCCGACCGGCTCTCGGCGCTCGTCGACGCGCTGGTCGACGTACCGTCCGCCGACCACTGGTGGCTGTGCGGCCCGCACGGCATGGTCCGCGCCGCCCAGCAGGTGCTGGCCGGCCTCGGCGTCCCCGGCGACCGCGTCCACCAGGAGCTGTTCTACGCCGACGACGAACCCGTACGCGAGGTCCAGCACGCCGAGGCCGGCCCTTCCGGCCCGGTCAGCCAGGTCACCGTCACCCTCGACGGCCGCTCCACCACCTCCGCCCTGCCCCGCGAGCGGACCATCCTCGAAGGCGCCCAGCAGACCCGCCCCGACCTGCCGTTCGCCTGCAAGGGCGGGGTCTGCGGCACCTGCCGCGCCCTGGTCACCGACGGCAAGGCCGACATGCGCCGCAACTTCGCCCTCGAACCGGCCGAGGTCGACGCGGGCTACGTCCTCACCTGCCAGTCGTTCCCCGTCTCCGACACCCTGACGGTGGACTTCGACACCTGAGCGACTGCGCAGTCATGTGACGGCTCCGACGGTGGAGGGGCCGTGTACGGAGGAAGACCGGCCGAGGTGCTGGGCAGCTTCATCGCGGCGGGTTCCGGGCGGCGAAGAACCCGGACCTGTACCTGACCGGCGCGTCCCCAGGGGCGCCGCTGACCCTCCAGCACGAGGCCGCGGACGGCTCACAGGAATGGCGGCTGGTCCGGCGGGCGGGGCCTCGGGCCGACCCACGCTCACTCGGTGCGCAGGACGCGCAAGGCCGTGAGCGCCACGTGGAGTTCGGTGCGCCGTTCACCGGATTCGAGGTCGGTGTCGAGGAGGCGTTCGATGGTGCGCAGACGCTGGTACATGGTCTCCCTGGACAGGCCGCCGCGGCGGGCCGCGGTGGTCTTGTTGCCGGCGGCGTCGAGGTAGTGGCCCAGCGTCGTCAGCAGGTCGGTGCCGTGCCGGGTGTCGTGGTCGATGAGCCGGCCGAGCCGCCGTTCGGTGTAGTCCTGGACGCGGGTGTCCCCGCGCAGGGCGTACAGCAGGCGGCGCAGGTCGATGTCCGGCAGCTCGTGGAAGGAGCGGTCCGCGGGGAGGACCTGGCCGGGCGGGGTGGCCTCGGTGACCCGGGCCGCCTCCCGGAAGGAGCGTGCGGTGTCGGCGAGTTCCGCCACCGGTGAGCCGACGCTCACGATCGCCTCGGGGACCAGGCTCAGCGCGGTGCGGCTCAGGCGTTCGGCCACGGGGCGCCACGGCTGGGAGGGGCGCAGGGCCAGCAGGACGCCGAGGCGGCCGGGGGAGAGCTCCCCGACGAGCGCCGGGACCCCCGCCGACCTGAGCTCTGCGTGCAGCCGGGTCTCGGGCTCGCTCCCCCCGGCACCGGCGCCCAGGTCGACGAGGATCGCCAGGAAGCGGCTGTCCCGGGTGGGCAGGCCGAGCGCGGCGCAGCGGGCGCGGGCGTCCTCGGGGGAGTGGTGGCGCTGCTCCGCCAGCTCCCGCAGGGCGCTGCGATGGGCCGCGTGCTCCCAGGGCGTGGAGTGGATGAGCCGGGCGACGGTCAGGGCCATCGCCGTTCTCTCCAGGACGGTGATGTGCTCCGGCCCGAAGCCCGGATCCTCACCGGGGGACGGGAGCATGGCCAGGCGCCCCCAGCGTTCGCCCTGGTAGGAGACCGGTGCCGTGAGCCAGCCCTCCGGGCCGCCCACCTCCGTGTGATCACCGGGCGCGGTGGCCCGGGAACGCTGCTCCCAGTCGGTGAGCGCCTCCTCCACCGTGCTGCCCGACGGCTCGCAGATCAGCGCCTGGTGCACCAGGTTCTCCAGGACGACCGTCCGGCCGCTCATCTCCGCCGCCGCGCGCACCACGTCCGCAGGGCCCGCGCCGCGCAACGTCAGGGCCGTGAACGCCTCGTGGACGCGTTGCGTCCGGCGCATCGCTTCGGCCTGGTTGCCGAGGATGAGGGCGTGGACGACCTGGGTGACCTCCAGGAAGTTGACGTCCCGGGCGAGGGTCACCAGGGGCAGCCCCCGGGCACGGCAGGCCTGGACGAGGGCGTCGGGCGGGCGGTGGTAGCGCCGTACCAGCTCGATGACCAGCGCGGCCGCTCCCACCTCGGTGAGTTCGTCGACGTACCGGCGGACGCCCGCGGCGTCCTCGGGCAGCGGCATGCCCGTGGTCAGGACCAGCTCGCCGCCCTTGAGGAAGGAGGCCGGGTCCGTCAGCTCGGTGATGTGCACCCAGCGCACCGGCCGGTCCAGCTGCGCCAGCCCGGTGACGACCTGGGGCTGTCCGGCGGCCAGGACGGGCAGGGCCAGGACGTCGCCGACGGTCGGCGCGCGACCGGCCGGGGCCGTCGGATGGTTCTCGTTCACGGTGTCTCCCTGCTTGCCCGGTCACTCTGACAAGCGGCACTGACCTGCGCAAGAGCTGCCCACACAAGGGGCGGGCGGGACCCGAGGGGTCCGGCGGTTGACACAACGTCCGAACAACGCGTTCCGGCTGGACAGATCACGCGTTGTCGCCTTTCGCGGTGGCTTGGATGCTCGGTTACCGGAGCTGAGCAAGCCATCAGACCTCGACGTAGGCCGGGAGACGAACATGACCGCACTGTCGCCGCACCTTCGCCAGGCCACACCCGTGGTGGCGGCCCGGGGCGAAGGCGTCCACCTCTACGGTGAGGACGGCCGCCGCTACCTCGACTTCACCGCCGGTATCGGCGTCACCAGCACCGGGCACTGCCACCCCAAGGTCGTGGCGGCGGCGCAGGAGCAGGTGGGCACCCTGATCCACGGCCAGTACACGACCGTCATGCACCAGCCGCTGCGCCGCCTCGTCGACAAGCTCGGCGAGGTGCTGCCGGCCGGTCTCGACAGCCTGTTCTTCACCAACTCCGGCAGCGAGGCCGTCGAGGCGGCGCTGCGGCTGGCGCGCCAGGCCACCGGCCGGCCCAACGTCATCGTCTGCCACGGCGGCTTCCACGGCCGTACGGTCGCCGCCGCCTCCATGACCACCTCAGGGACCCGCTTCCGGTCCGGTTTCTCCCCGCTGATGAGCGGTGTGGTCGTCACCCCGTTCCCGACGGCCTTCCGCTACGGCTGGGACGAGGAGACCGCCACCCGCTTCGCGCTGAAGGAGCTCGACTACACACTGCAGACGATCTCGTCGCCCGCCGACACGGCCGCGATCATCGTCGAGCCGGTGCTCGGCGAGGGCGGGTACGTGCCCGCGAACCGTGCCTTCATGGAAGGGCTGCGCGAGCGCGCGGACCGGCACGGCTTCCTGCTGATCCTCGACGAGGTGCAGACCGGCGTCGGCCGCACCGGGCGCTTCTGGGGCCACGACCACTTCGGCGTCACCCCGGACATCCTCGTCACCGCCAAGGGCCTGGCCAGCGGCTTCCCCCTCTCCGGCATCGCCGCCTCCGAGGAACTCATGACCAAGGCCTGGCCCGGATCGCAGGGCGGCACGTACGGCGCCAACGCCGTCGCCTGCGCCGCCGCCTGCGCGACCCTCGACGTCGTCCGCGACGAGAAGCTCGTCGAGAACGCCGAAGCCATGGGCAAGCGGCTGCGCCACGGCCTGGAGGCGGTGGCCGACCGGACCCCGGGCATCGGCGACGTCCGGGGCCTCGGCCTCATGCTCGCCACCGAGTTCGTCACCGAGGACGGCAGCCCCGACCCCGAGACCGCCGCCCGTGTGCAGCGCGCCGCCGTCGACGAGGGCCTGCTCCTGCTGCTGTGCGGCGCGTGGAACCAGGTGGTCCGCATGATCCCCGCCCTCGTGATCGACGAGACGGGCGTGGACGAGGGCCTCCAGGCCTGGGCGAACGCCGTCGAGGCCGGCACCTCGGGAGCGGCGGGCCGATGACCACCACCACCCGCGACCTGGCGGGTCTCACGGCCCGTATCGCCGAGATCGCGCCCGGCCTGCGGGTGGAGACCGGCCCGGGGGCGACGGGCCCCTACGCCTACGACGCCTCCAACTACCGTGTGCCGCCCCGGGCCGTGGCCTACCCGCGCACCGCCGACGACGTGGTCGCGGTGCTGCGGGCCTGCCGCGAGACGGGTGTTCCGGTCACGGCCCGGGGCGGTGGCACCAGCATGGCCGGCAACGCGGTCGGGCCCGGTGTCGTGCTGGATTTCTCCCGGTACATGAACCGGATCCTGGACATCGACCCGGCGGCCCGCACCGCACGCGTCGAGGCCGGCGTCGTCCTCGACGCCCTGCGCGGCGCGACCGCCCCGCACGGGCTCGACTTCGGACCCGACCCGTCCTCGCACAGCCGCTGCACCCTCGGCGGCATGATCGGCAACGACGCGTGCGGGAACCGGTCCGTGCGCGACGGGCGGACCAGCGGCCACGTCGAGGCCCTGGAGATCGTGACGGCCGACGGCGTGCGGGCCGTGGCCGACCACTCGGGGCTGCGGGCCGCCGAGCCGGGCGACGCGGAGGCTGTGCGGCGCGTCGCCCGGCTCGAAGCGGACCTCCGGCGGCTGGTGGAGGGCAACCTGGCGCTGATCCGTACCGAGCTGGGCCGGATCCCGCGTCAGGTGTCCGGGTTCCAGCTGCATCATCTGCTGCCGGAGAACGGCTTCGACGTGTCCCGCGCGCTCGTGGGCACTGAGGGCACCTGTGCGGTCGTCACCGCCGCGACGGTCCGCCTGGTGGCGACCGCACAGGCATCCACGCTGCTGACCCTCGGCTACGAGGATGTGGTCGAGGCGGCCGAGGACGTACCGGAGATCCTGCGCTGGTCGCCCAGTGCGGTGGAGGGCATGGACGAGGCGATCGTCGCCACCATGCGCGCCCGCCGTGGTGCGGATTCGGTGACCGGGCTGCCCGAGGGACGGGCCTGGTTGTACGTCGAGCTCGAAGGCGACGACCAGGCCGCGGTGAACGCCCGCGCCGCCGAGCTGCTGGATGTGCTCAGGGCCCGGGGGCGGATGACCGGCGGCCGGGTCGTGGAGAGCCCGGCAGAGCGCCGTTCGCTGTGGCGGGTGCGTGAGGACGGGGCCGGGCTGGCCGCCCGGCTCGTGGACGGCGGGGAGTCCTGGCCGGGCTGGGAGGACGCGGCCGTCGCGCCGGAGAACCTGGCCTCCTACCTGCGCGACTTCCGCAAACTGCTGGCCTCGCACCAGCTGACCGGCGTGCTGTACGGGCACTTCGGCGCGGGCTGCGTGCACGTGCGCATCGACTTCGATCCCGCCAGCGAGACGGGCCGGACGGTCATGCGCCGGTTCCTGACCGAGGCGGCGGCGCTGGTGGTCGGGCACGGCGGCACGCTGTCGGGTGAGCACGGCGACGGCCGCGCCCGTAGTGAGCTGCTCGAGGTCATGTACAGCCACCGCATGATCGCCGCGTTCGCCGCGTTCAAGCAGACCTTCGACCCCGACGGGCTGCTCAACCCCGGCGTGATCGTCGACCCGGCCCCGCTGGACGCGGATCTCGCTCTGCGTGAACTCCCGCTGGTGGAGACGACGTTCGGCTTCCCGCACGACGAGGACGGTTTCGCGGGCGCCGTGCGCCGCTGCGTCGGTGTGGGCCGCTGCCGCAGTGACGCGGGCGGGGTGATGTGCCCGAGCTACCGGGCCACCGGCGAGGAGAACGACTCCACCCGCGGCCGGGCCCGGCTGCTCCAGGAGATGGTGCGCGGCGAGGCCGTCCAGGACGGCTGGCGCTCGTCCGAGGTGCGCGATGCCCTCGACCTGTGCCTGTCCTGCAAGGCCTGCTCCAGCGACTGCCCGGTCGGTGTCGACATGGCCACCTACAAGGCGGAGTTCCTCCACCAGCACTACAAGGGCCGCCTGCGCCCCCGCTCCCACTACTCACTGGGCTGGCTGCCCAGGACGTCCGCCCTGGCCGGATACGCCGCACGACCGATCAACGCCCTGCTGCGCGGACCGTTCGGCACGCTGCTCGCCCGTCTCGGCGGCGTCACGACGAAGCGCAGGATCCCCGCCTTCGCCTCCCGGCGCGCCCTGCGCCGGATCCTGCGCGCGTCCAAGGCAGCAGGGCCGGCGAAGGCGGTGCTGTTCGTGGACAGCTTCACCCGCGCCTTCCGCCCCGAGGTCGCGGGAGCCGCCAGCCGCGTCCTGGCCGACGCCGGCGTCCCCTGCACGCCCCGGGACGGCCTGTGCTGCGGACTGACCTGGGTCAGCACCGGGCAGCTGAACACCGCCCGCACCATCATGGCCCGAACCGTCGACGCCCTCGACGACGGCGACGACCGGCCCATCGTCGTGGCCGAACCCAGCTGCGCCGCCGCCCTCAAACGCGACGTGCCCGAACTGCTCGGCACCGATGCCGCCCGCCGCGTCGCCGACCGCGTCCACACCTTCACCGGAGCCCTGACCGACCTGGCCGACCAGGGCTGGAGCCCGCCGCCGCTGCCCGGGAACGTCGTGCTCCAGACCCACTGCCACGAGTACGCCACCTTCAAGGGCCGCCGCCCCGCCGACCTGCTGCGCCGCCTCGGCGTCCGCGATGTCGACGAGGCCGAGGGCTGCTGCGGACTCGCCGGCAACTTCGGTTTCGAGGCACAGCACTACGACACCTCGATGGCCGTCGCGGACCTGGCCCTCAAGCCCCGCCTCGACGCCCTCGACGGACGCCCCGTCGTCGCCGACGGCTTCAGTTGCGCCACCCAGATCGACCACCTCGCCGGCGCCCAGGGCACCCGGGCCCTGCACCTCGCGGAACTCCTCGACCCCGCCGCCGATCACACAGGAGAGACATCATGACCGAGGTACTGACCCAGTTGTTCATCGGCGGTGCCTGGGTGGACGCCGCGGACGGCGCCACGATGCCCGTCGACGACCCCGCGACCGGCGAGATCCTCTGCCACGTCGCCGACGCCGGCCCCAAGGACGCACGGCTCGCCGAGGAGGCCGCCGTCCAGGCCCAGGCCGAGTGGGCGCGTACGGCGCCCCGGGCACGCAGCGAGATCCTGCGCCGCGCCCACGAGCTCATCCTGGAGCGCACCGACGAGCTCGCCCACCTGATGACGTCCGAGATGGGCAAGCCGCTCGCCGAGGCCAGGGGAGAGGTGGCGTACGCCGCCGAGTTCTTCCGCTGGTTCTCCGAGGAGGCCGTCCGCATCGACGGCGGGTGCGGCACGCTGCCCGACGGGCGCAATCGCATGCTGCTCTCCCGCCGCCCGGTCGGGCCCTGCCTGCTGATCACGCCGTGGAACTTCCCGCTGGCCATGGGCACCCGCAAGATCGGCCCGGCGATCGCGGCGGGCTGCACGATGATCCTCAAGCCGGCCCCGCAGACCCCGCTCTCCAGCCTCGCCCTGGCCGGCATCCTCAAGGAGGCCGGGCTGCCGGACGGCGTGCTGAACGTCGTCACCACCTCCCGCGCCGGAGAGGTCTGCGAACCGCTGCTGCGCGGCGGCCGGATCCGCAAGCTGTCCTTCACCGGCTCCACGGCCGTCGGCCGGATCCTGCTCGCCCAGTGCGCCGACACCGTCGTACGGACGTCGATGGAGCTGGGCGGCAACGCGCCGTTCATCGTCTTCGACGACGCCGATCTGGACGTGGCCGTGGACGGCGCGATGGTCGCCAAGATGCGCAACATGGGCGAGGCCTGCACCGCCGCCAACCGCTTCTTCGTGCACCGCTCGGTGGCCGAGGAGTTCGGGCGCCGCCTCGCCGAGCGGATGGGCGCGCTGGTGGTGGGCCCCGGCACCCGGAACGGCGTCGACGTCGGCCCGCTGATCGACGCCGCCGGACGCGCCAAGGTCGCGGAACTCGTCGCCGACGCGGTGGAGCGCGGCGCCCGGGTCCTCGTCGGCGGCCGTACGCCCGAAGGGCCGGGCTGCTTCTACCCGCCGACCGTGCTCACGGACGTCTCTCCCGAGAGCCGCCTGATGGACACGGAGATCTTCGGACCCGTGGCCGCGATCCTCACCTTCGACGACGAGGACGAGGTCCTGCGCCGGGCCAACGACACGCCCTGGGGTCTCGTCGGTTACGTCTTCACCCAGGGGCTGGACCGCGGCCTGCGCGTCAGCGAAGGTCTGGAGGTGGGCATGGTGGGCCTGAACACCGGCCTCGTCTCCAACCCGGCCGCGCCCTTCGGCGGGGTCAAGCAGTCCGGGCTCGGCCGTGAGGGCGGGCGGGTCGGCATCGACGAGTTCCTGGAGTACCAGTACGTCGCGGTGCCGGTGCGATGACGGCGTCACGCCCCCTGGTGCCGGTCGCGCCGGGGGGTTCGGGGCCACCTCCGGAGGTCCCGGGGCGAACCGGCTCCGGCACCGGTGGCTGATGACCCGTCAGTAGGTCGTCCGTCCCGGGCCCTTGACTCGTGAAGCGGTAGTGGCCATCCTCGTCGCACCTTGGATGAGGTCATGACAACCCGGCCGTCGTTCCCCGGCCTTCGCGGTCGCGGACGGCCGGTACGTCGGCCCCGCCATCCCGCCGACCGAGGACGTGGCTGTGACCAGTGCCGGACGCCCGTACCGCAGACGCAAGAACGTCACCGTCGTGTCGCTCCTCCTGCTCGTGCTGGCCGTCGCGCTGGGCCCGACGCCGAGTTCGGCGGCCGGAACCGACTGGTGGAACCCGACCGCACGGCCCGCCCCGGACTCCCGGATCAACGTCACGGGCGAGCCCTTCACCGGCACCGACGCGAGCGGCGAAGTGCGCGGCTTCGTCGACGCGCACGACCACATTTTCGCCAACGAGGCCTTCGGCGGCCGTCTGATCTGCGGCAAGCCGTTCTCCGAGCGGGGCGTCGCCGACGCGCTCAAGGACTGCCCGGAGCACTACCCGGACGGCTCGCTCGCGATCTTCGACTTCATCACCAACGGCGGCGACGGCAAACACGACCCGGTCGGCTGGCCCACCTTCGAGGACTGGCCGGCCCACGACTCGCTGACCCACCAGCAGAACTACTACGCCTGGGTGGAGCGGGCCTGGCGCGGCGGTCAGCGGGTACTGGTCAACGACCTCGTCACCAACGGCGTCATCTGCTCCGTGTACTTCTTCAAGGACCGCGGCTGCGACGAGATGACGTCCATCCGGCTGCAGGCCAAACTGACGTACGACATGCAGTCCTTCGTGGACAGGATGTACGGCGGGCCCGGCAAGGGCTGGTTCCGGATCGTCACCGACAGCGCGCAGGCCCGTGAGGTGATCGAGCAGGGCAAGCTCGCGGTCGTCCTCGGCGTCGAGACCTCCGAGCCCTTCGGCTGCAAGCAGGTCCTGGACATCGCGCAGTGCAGCAGGGCCGACATCGACAAGGGCCTGGACGAGTTGTACGCGCTGGGCGTGCGCAGCATGTTCCTGTGCCACAAGTTCGACAACGCGCTGTGCGGTGTCCGCTTCGACTCGGGCACCCTCGGAACGGCCATCAACGTCGGCCAGTTCCTGTCCACCGGCACCTTCTGGAGGACGGAGAAGTGCGCCGGACCGCAAGCCGACAACCCCATCGGCAACGCGGCGGCGGCCGAAGCCGAGAAAAAGCTCCCGGAGGGTGTGCGGGTCCCCTCCTACAACGCGGACGCCCAGTGCAACGTCCGCGGACTCACCGGACTCGGCGAATACGCCGTCCGCGGCATGATGCGACGCGGGATGATGCTGGAGATCGACCACATGAGCGTCAAGGCCACCGGCCGGGTGCTCGACATCTTCGAGGCCGAGTCCTACCCCGGCGTGCTCTCCTCGCACAGCTGGATGGACCTGGACTGGACCGAACGGGTCTACGGCCTCGGCGGCTTCATCGCCCAGTACATGCACGGCTCCGAGGGCTTCGTCTCGGAGGCGAAGCGCACGGAGGCGCTGCGCGACAAGTACGGCGTGGGCTACGGGTACGGCACCGACATGAACGGCGTCGGCGGTTGGCCGGGACCGCGCGGCGCGGACGCCCCCGACAAGGTCACGTACCCCTTCAAGAGCGTCGACGGGGGCTCGGTCATCGACCGGCAGACCACCGGCGAGCGCACCTGGGACCTGAACACCGACGGAGCCGCCCACTACGGTCTGGTCCCGGACTGGATCGAGGACATCCGCAGAGTCGGCGGCCGGGACGTGGTCGACGACCTCTTCCGCGGCGCCGAGTCCTACCTCGACACCTGGAAGGCCTCGGAGAACCACAAGGCCGGAGTCGATCTGGCGCGCGGCGCCACCGCGTCGGCCAGTTCCTCGGAGTGGAGCCTGTTCACGAGCTACGAACCGCACCGGGCCGTCGACGGCGACCGCGGCACCCGCTGGGCGAGCGACTGGAGCGACGACCAGTGGTACCAGCTCGACCTCGGCTCCACGCGGCTCGTCGAGCGGGTCACCCTCGACTGGGAGCGCGCGTACGCGAAGTCGTACCGCGTCGAGCTCTCCGCCGACGGAGTGAAGTGGCGAACCGCCTGGTCCACGACAGCGGGCGACGGCGGCCTGGACACCGCGAGATTCGCCGGCACCCCGGCCAGGTACGTACGCGTCCAGGGCCTGGAACGCGGCACCGGCTGGGGCTACTCCCTCTACGAGGTCGGCGTCCGGGGCGGCTGACGCACCTCACCGGGCTGGTGCGCGAGCCCTGACGGAGGCACCGCACGCCCGATCGAGAATGAAGACATGAATCAGTCTTCATGTGTTCCTGTATGGTGGGGAGGCACGCGCCCCCGCCTGAAGGACCCTCGATGACCTCCACCCTCACGCCGCAGCCGGTCGACCGGGCGGAGCCCCCGCGCACCGGGACCGTGCCCCGGCGGCGTACCCGTGTGCTCGCGCTCCCCGAGGCGCGCTGGGCCGCGGCGGCCACCGTCCTCTTCCTGCTCGCGCTGCCCTTGCAGCTGACCGGCGCACCCGCCTGGACCTGGGGCCCGCTCTACGCCCTGTCGTACGTCACGGGCGGCTGGGAGCCGGGCTGGGAAGGGCTCAAGGCGCTCAAGGAGCGCACCCTCGACGTCGACCTGCTGATGGTCGTCGCCGCACTGGGCGCGGCGGCGATCGGGCAGGTCATGGACGGCGCCCTGCTCATCGTCATCTTCGCCACCTCCGGCGCGCTGGAGGCGCTGGCCACCGCCCGCACCGCCGACTCCGTCCGCGGCCTGCTCGACCTCGCCCCCGCCACGGCCACCCGGCTGACCCCGGACGGCGGCGAACAGACCGTTCCCGTCGAGGAGCTGGCGGTCGGCGACACCGTCCTCGTCCGCCCCGGTGAGCGCGTCGGCGCCGACGGCCGCGTGCTGGACGGGGCGAGCGACGTGGACCAGGCGACCATCACCGGCGAGCCGCTCCCCGTGGCGAAGGAACCGGGCGACGAGGTATTCGCCGGCACCCTCAACGGCACCGGCGCCCTGCGGATCCGCGTCGAGCGCGACGCGTCCGACTCGGTGATCGCCCGGATCGTCCGGATGGTGCAGGAGGCGTCCGAGACCAAGGCACCCACCCAGCTGTTCATCGAGAAGGTCGAACAGCGTTACTCGCTGGGCATGGTGGCCGCGACCCTGGCCGTCTTCCTGGTGCCGCTCGCCTTCGGCGCACAGCTCACCGACTCCCTGCTGCGCGCCATGACGTTCATGATCGTGGCCTCGCCTTGCGCGGTCGTGCTGGCGACCATGCCGCCCCTGCTGTCGGCCATCGCCAACGCCGGACGGCACGGTGTGCTGGTGAAGTCGGCCGTGGTGATGGAGCGGCTCGGCCAGACGGACGCGGTCGCGCTGGACAAGACCGGCACGCTGACCGAGGGCAGCCCGCGCGTCACCGATGTCCGGCCGCTGGCCGGATCCGCCCTGGACGAGGGCGGGTTGCTGACGCTGGCGGCGGCGGCCGAGCGGCCCAGTGAGCATCCGCTGGCCCGGGCGGTCGTGGACGCGGCCCGCGAGCGCGGTCTCGACCTCCCCGGCGCGGAGGACTTCACCTCCGCTCCCGGCGTGGGAGTCACCGCCGTCGTGAAGGGCCGTACGGTCGCCGTCGGTGCCCCGGCACGCCTGCTGGACGACTCGGGCGGCACGGCCGCCGCCGTCGCCGGGGAACTGGAGGAGTCCGGCCGCACCGCCGTCCTGGTCCTCGTCGACGGGGCCCCCGCCGGACTGCTCGGCATCGCCGACCGGCTGCGCCCGGACGCCGCCGCCACCGTCGCCGCGCTCACCACGCTCACCGGCACCGCCCCGGCGCTCCTCACCGGCGACAACCCCCGGGCCGCCGCACACCTCGCTGCCGAGGCCGGCATCGACGACGTGCGCGCCGGGCTGTTGCCGCAGGACAAGCTGGCGGCCGTTCAGGAGATGGAGAGCGCGGGCCGCAAGGTGCTGGTCGTCGGGGACGGCGTCAACGACGCACCCGCCCTGGCCGCCGCCCACACCGGGATCGCCATGGGCCGGGCGGGATCCGACCTCGCCCTGGAGACCGCCGACGCCGTCATCGTGCGCGACGAACTCGCGGCGGTCCCCACCACCGTCGCCCTCTCCCGCCGCGCGCGCAGGCTGGTCGTGCAGAACCTCGTCATCGCCGGGGTGTTCATCGCGGGCCTGGTCGTCTGGGACCTGGCCGGAAACCTGCCGCTGCCGCTGGGCGTCGCGGGCCACGAGGGCTCCACGGTCCTGGTCGGGCTGAACGGCCTGCGCCTGCTGCGGGAGACGGCCTGGCAGCGCGCTGCCGCCGAGGGCACCGGCTGAGCTGCCGGCGGACCGTCCGTCAGCGCCCCGGGGCCGGGCCGCTGCTGGCACGCACGACCAGGTCCACGGGGACGAGCGTGTCGACCCGGGGCCGTTCCCCGGGGCCGTCGATGCGGTCCAGGAGGAGCCGCAGGGAACGGGTGCCGATCTCGGCGAAGTCGGTGCGGACGGTGGTCAGCGGCGGCAGGAGATGCGCGGCCTCGGGGATGTCGTCGTAGCCGACGACGCTGACGTCCCCGGGGACGGAGCGCCCGGACTCGTGCAGGGCGTGCAGCAGGCCCAGGGCCATCTGGTCGTTCGAGGCGAACACCGCCGTCACCTCCGGACGCCGGGCCAGCCGACGGCCCAGGTCGTAACCGGAGCCGGCGCTCCAGTCCCCGACGAGCGGGGCCGGGACGTCGGCACCGGCCGCCTGGAGCGTCGCCTGCCAGCTCGCCAGCCGGTGGTCGGCGGAGGTCCAGCCGGCGGGGCCCGCGATGTGCCAGACGGTGGCGTGCCCGAGGCCGAGGAGGTGCTCGGTGGCCTTGCGGGCACCGGTGCGGGAGTCCCCGGTGACCAGGGGTGTGCTGTCGTCGAGGGCGTTCTCCAGGACCACCAGGGGAGTCCCGAGGTCGGCCCGCGCCAGGGTCTGGCCCACCCACTGCTGCGGGGCGATCGCGATGACGCCGTCCGCGCCCTCGGCCGACAGCCGGTTCACGGCCTCGACGACGGTGTCGTGGTCGGCCGTGTCGAGCGCGATGGAGCTCACCAGGTAACCGGCCTCCTGGGCCGCGGTGTTGATGGCGGTCAGGATGGAGGCGGGCCCGTACCGGGCGGCGTCGAAGGAGATGACCCCGAGCATCCGGGTCCGGCCGCTGGCCAGCGACCGCGCGCTGCGGCTGGGCCGGTAGCCGAGCGTGCGCATGGCGTCCAGGACCGCCTCGCGCGTCTCCGGGCGGACGGCCGGATGGTCGTTGAGCACCCGGGAGACGGTCTGCTTGGAGACGCCGGCCAGCCGGGCCACGTCGGCCATCACCGGTCGCGCCCCCGCGAAGTTGCGCCGGCTGCGGCCCCTGGGCACGGGGCTGTCGGTGGCGCTGGGTGTCATGGCGGGTGATTCCTCGACGTCGGTTGCGGCGGTCCTGACCCCGCCCGGCAGGAGCACAGCATAGGCCGGGCGGGGTACGCGGGACCGCGGAGCCACAGAGGGCAGCGCGACGCGGGTGTTCATCGTGCAAGGGCTCCTCGGTCCGTCCGGAGCACCCACGAGCGCGTGACCACCCACTCGGCGTGCCGCACCCCGGCCGCCCGCCAGGCGTCACCCACCTGCCCCGGCACATGCACCGCGGCGTCCGCGGCCAGCGGCAGCACCCTCAGCCGCAGGCCCCGCGCCCGCACCTCCTCGACAGGCAGCCGGTCCAGGCCGATGTCCCAGACCCGGCCCGAGTAGAACTGGTCGGCGACCAGGACGTCCCCCACGTAGGCCCGGGCCAGGTCCCCCGTCCAGTGCAGCCGCAGCAGGACACCGGCGGGCGCCGCCAGCAGGTCCTCCGGTACGTCGACGCGGTACTCGGCGGCCACCGCCTCGACGTGCTTGTCCGCCGGCACGCTCGCCCGGCCCCGCACGCCGGTCACCGGCTCGGGCGCCGGACCGGCGGGCCTGACCAGGGTGACGGGCACCGCGCTGTACGTGAGGGGCGCGGCCTCGATCGTGTAGCGGGTGAACACGCCGTCCGCCGCCTTCCGCACCCGTGTCCCGGCCACCACCGGGGCGGAATCCGGCGCGGGCAGCACCGCGAACGACGGCTCGGCGGCCGGGCTGTGCAGCCGTACCTCGGCACCGTCGAAGACGACGGCGTCCCCGGACAGCACCAGCCGCTCGGCTCCCCACGCGTCACCCCGGTAGACGGTGCGGGCCGTCGCCGCGTCCAGGACCAGCAGTCCGACGCGTGAACCGTCGGTCGCGTCCACCTCGACCAGGGCGTCGGTGCCGGGTCGCACTCCGCTGACCAGGACCCGGCCGGCGACCGGCGTGACCTCCCCGGACGGTGCCGCGACGGACGCCACCGTGTCCGCGTCCAGGACGAGTTCGGGCGCGATGCCGTCGGTCGCGGCCAGCACCAGGACCGTGCGCCCGCCCGCCTCGACGGTGCACACCGGCTGCGCGGTCGCCCACTCCAGCCGCAGCCCGGCCACGTCGAGCCGCAGCGGCCAGCAGAAGCAGGCGCCGGAGGGCACCGTGACGGGAGCGCTCGGCAGCGTCAGCGACGGTGCGTCCGGGAAGTCGACCGCGAAGGCCGTGCCCGGGTGGTCGGGCAGCGGCTCGTGCGGCTGGTGGTTGGTCACGAACAGGAACCCCGACGTGCCGTCGGTGCGGACGGCCCAGCGCAGCGTGTCCCGGTCGTGCTGCCCGGCCGGCTGCCGCTCGGGCAGCACGGACTCCATGGGGGCGATCCGGTGCCCGAAGCAGTCCAGCAGCAGGTGCTGGAGCCGCAGTTCGTGGTACGAGGAACGCACCTGGCCGTACTCGCCGAGCGGGGCCTGGAAGTCGTAGGTCAGGACAGGCAGGTCGTTGGGGTAGCCGGTGGCGTGCGACTCCTGAAGGGCCGTCAGCTCACCGGGCGGGTTCGTGCCGCCGTGGAACATGTAGTAGCCCTGCCAGACCGAACCGCAGCCGATCTTGGTGAGCCCCAGCGCGCCCACGTCGGCGGCCTCCACCCGGGGCCGCCGGTGGTAGGCCACCGCCATGCCGCCGCCCAACTCGCAGGTGGCCCAGGGGAACCGGTCCGTCGGAGCCGGGTCCGAGCCGCGTACGGTCGTGGGCCGCAGGTCGGCGCCGATGCCCTCGTCGTCGCGCTCGTGGGTGAAGAAGAAGTGCTTGCGGCAGGTGTCGGGCCAGCCGCCGTCCGCCTCCGTCCAGAACGCCTCCGGATAGCCGCCGTACAGGGGAAGCAGTTCGTCACCCGGGAGCTGGACCCCGCCCCAGGCGGTCGACGTCCACAGCGGCGCGCTGAGTCCGGCCTCCTGTGCCAGGCGCTTCAGTGTCCGCAGATGGCCGGGCTGGTCGTAGAGCTCGTTCTCGATCTGGATCGCGACGATCGGGCCGCCGTGCGCCCGGTCCAGACCCCGCAGTTGGTCCGCGACGGCCGCGAACCAGACCCGTACGGACTCCAGATAGGCCGGATCGTCGCTGCGCGGCGCGTGGACGCGGGCCGGCAGCCAGTCCGGCAGGCCGCCGTTGCGTACCTCGGCGTGGCACCACGGGCCGATGCGCGGGATGAAGTCCAGTCCGTGGCGTGCGCACAGCTCGGCGAAGCGACGCAGGTCGCGGTCGCCGTCGAAGCGGATCCGCCCCTCGATCTCCTCGTGGTGGATCCAGATGACGTAGGAGGCGACGGCGGTCACCCCGCCCGCCTTCATCTTCAGCAGTTCCTCCTGCCACTCCCGGGCCGGGTAGCGGGAGTAGTGGAACTCGCCGGAGACCGGGAACCAGGGGCGGCCGCCACGGGTGAGCCAGCGGCCGGTGACCTCGATCGGGTCGGGCACGCCCGGTGCGTCCGTGAAGGGCAGGTGGCCGGTCGGCGGGGGAGCGGAGGGCGCGGGCACGCGCAGCCGGTGCGGGGTCACCAGGTGTTCTCCGGGCCGAGGTCGGGCGTGTCGGTGAGCTGGGCGCGGGTGGCGGCGGTGCCGTGCAGTTCCAGCAGGACCAGCTCGTTGGAGCCCGGCCGCAGCACCGGCGCGGGGACGTACAGCGTGTGCTGGGGGCCGCGGTTCCAGTAGCGGCCCAGGTGGAAGCCGTTGATCCAGGCCTGCCCCTTCGTCCAGCCGGGCAGGGAGAGGAAGGCGTCGGCGGGCGTGTCCACCTCGAACGTGCCGCGGTGGAAGGCCGGCACGGTGACCGCCGTCCCGTCGCCCGGGGCGAACGGCACGGCGTCCAGGTCGTCCAGCGGCAGCGGGTGGCATTCCCAGCCGCGCAGGACGGTGCCGTTGCAGGAGACGGGACCGAGCAGGCCCTTCGGGGCGCCGATGCGGGGCCCGTAGTTGACACCGCCCATGTTCTCGACGAGCACCTCCAGCTCGGCGCCCGGGTGAGGTATGCGCACCGGCAGCGTCTCGTCGTGGCGTTCGCGCTCCAGTACACCGACGGGTGCGCCGTCGACGAAGACCTGGGCACGGTCGCCGACCCCGTCGGCGAAGTGCAGCAGACCGTCACCGGGGGCGGGCAGGACGGTGCGGTACAGCGCGTAGCCGGTGCGCTGCCCGAGCTCGCCCATGGTCACCGGGTCGTCGGTGCGGACGGGAGCGGCGAGCGCGCCGGCCAGCGGAAGCAGAGGTGCCCGGCCGTCCAACTCGACCCCGGTCGGCGGCAGTTTGGGACCGGGCGCCGGGACGGGCTCGTCGGGGACCCCGGCATGACGGGCGATGACCTCGCGGAACGCGTGGTACTTCGGGCCCGGGTCGCCGCACTCGGTGAGCGCGGCGTCGTAGTCGTACGACGTCACGGTGGGTTCGTAGGCGTGCTTGTGGTTGGCGCCGTTGGTGAAGCCGAAGTTGGTGCCGCCGTGGAACATGTAGATGTTGACGGACGCCCCGGCGGACAGCAGCCGGTCCAGATCGGCGGCGGCGTCGGCCGCGTTCCGGACGTGGTGCGGACCGCCCCAGTGGTCGAACCAGCCGATCCAGAACTCGGCGCAGAACAACGGGCCTTCGCGTCGGTACTCGCGCAGCCGTCCGAGGCACTGCTCGACCCGGCTGCCGAAGGTGCCGGCGGTCAGCACGCCCGGCAGGCTCCCGGCGGCCAGGTGCTCGGGGTCGGCCTGGTCGCAGGTGAACAGCAGCTCCTCGACGCCCCGGGAACGGAACGCGTCGGCCAGGTGCTTGAGGTACGCGCTGTCGTCGCCGTAGGCCCCGTACTCGTTCTCCACCTGCACGGCGATGACGGGACCGCCCGCCGCGGCCAGGTGCGGCCGGAGCGGGGGCAGCAGCAGGTCCAGGTAGCGGTCGACGGCCCCGGTGAAACGCGGATCGCTGGAGCGCAGCCGGATGTCCGGGTCGGAGGTCAGCCAGTCGGGCAGGCCGCCGCCGTCCCACTCGGCACAGATGAACGGACCGGGGCGCAGCAGCACGTGCAGCCCCTCGTCCTGGGCGAGGCGGAGGAACCGGGGCAGGTCGAGGAAGCCGTCGAGCACGAGAGGGCCCTCGGGATCGGGCTGGTGGTGGTTCCACGGGAGGTACGTCTCCACCGTGTTGAGGCCCATCAGCCGCGCTTTGCGCAGCCGGTCGGACCACAGGCCCGGGTGGACGCGGAAGTAGTGCAGCGCACCGGAGATGATCCGGAACGGCTCGCCGTGCAGCAGGAATCCGTCGGACGTCGTCGTCAGGGCGGGCATGCGGGAGCTTCCCTTCGGGAGAGGGGCTGAAGTCGGTGGTGCGGGCGATGGGAGTCGACGGGAGTCGGTTCAGTGAGAGCGGGTGACGCGGATCAGCCAGAGCGTGGCGCCCAGGCACACCGCCGAGACACCGCACAGCAGGAGGGGCACCGCGCGGACCCCCGACCACTCGATGGCCTTGCCCAGCGCCGGACCGGCCGCGACACCGCCGGCCATGGACGCCGCGATGACCAGGGCACCGGCTCTCCGGGCCCTGGGGGCGGCCCGGTTCAGCCAGGGCAGCCCGGTCGGGAAGATCGGCGCGATGAACAGACCGACACCGGCGTACGCGTACGGCGCCAGCGCCGGCACGGACGCGGCCAGCAGACACACCGTCATGCCCGCGCAGGAGACGGCGATGATCGTCTGGGCGGAGAAACGCAGTGCGAGCGGCGCGACCAGGAAGCGGCCGACGGTCATCATCAGCCAGTACACGGAGGTGGCGGTGGCGGCCACACCCGCGCCGTAGCCGACGGTCTCCAGATGCGTGGGCTCCCAGCCGCCGACCCCGGCCTCGATGCCGACGTGCAGGACGTAGAGCGCCACGAAGACGGCGAGCACCGAGGCGAGGCTCCGCCGGAGGGCCCCGCCACCGCTCGTCGAGTTCCCGGCCGGGACGGGCGCGTCGTTCCGTACGCCCTTCAGGCACAGCAGCAACGGCAGGTTGGCGAGGGCGAAACCGAGGAAGACCGCCGGGTAGTGCTCGGAGCCGACCACGCCGATCAGGGCGGGGCCGAGGATGGCGCCGATGCCGAAGTGGGCGTTGAGGATGTTCAGCATCGCGGTCGAACGGTGGCCGAAGCCCACGGCGAACAGCTGGTTGAGCCCGTAGTCGATGCCGCCGAAACCGAGCCCGGCGAGCAGGGCCGCCGCCAGGGCGGTGGGCCAGCCGGGCGCCAGCGCGAAGCCCGCAGCGCCGACCGCCATCAGCAGGTAGGAGCTGCCGAGGATGTGCCGGTTGCCGACCCGCCCGTAGAGCCGGTCGAACAGCAGCACACCCGCCACGCCGCCGACGAAGTGGGCACTGAGCCCCAGCCCCGCGGCGGACGGCGAGAGCCCGAACTCCGCACGGAAGCCCGGGATCGCCGGCCCGTAGAGGGCCTGCAACGCGCCGATGAGCACGAAGCCCGCACAGGAGGCGACCACCGCGGCCCCGCTGAACACCGGGGCCGACGGCGCGGGGGAGAGGGTGACCGCGCGCTGCGCGGTGGGCTGGTCGGTCACGCGGACTCCGGGGGGACGGCCGGCCGGACGGGGGCGGGCGGAGGACACATCGCGTAAGGCTCGAAGCAAGGGCGGACCATGGTGATGTTACCGGTAACATCAGGCTCGGGAACACCTTTTTGACGGCACGAACGAGAAGTCCGCGCAAGCTTCGCGCTGCCGCGCCCCCTCCTGTAATCGCGTGGTCAAGCGGGTGCAGTGGCTGATCTAATACGCGCACGGGCCGTCTGCGCCCTTCGGGCCGGCGTAACGGAAGGGAACCTTCGGCATGTCTGTCATCCACCGCACCTGGGTCAAACCGACCAAGCTGGAACTGCTCACCTCCTGGCTGCCGTCCCGCCCGTGGTACCGCGGTGGCGCAGCCGAACCGGAGCTGGCCAAGGCCGGCGGGTTCCGGCTGGACGACCCGCAGGGCGAGGTCGGGATCGAGTTCATCGTCGTCACCGACACCTCCGGCCCTCACCCCGTCACCTACTCGGTGCCGCTCACCTATCGCGGTGCCGCGCTCGACGGGGCGGAGCACGCCCTCGTGGGCACCATGGAGCACGGGGTGCTCGGGCAGCGCTGGGCCTACGACGGTTGCCACGACCCGGTGCTGGTCGCCCAGTTGGGTGCCTTGATCGAGGGCCGGGTGCAGGCTCAGGCCCAGAGCGTCAGCGACGCCCTCGACCGGGAGGTCGTCGCCTCCCGGACCGGCGAAGGCTCCGTCCCCACGGACTTCGTCGTCACCGACGACCGGGACGGCACCCGGCTGACCGCGCCGCACGGCACGACCCTCCAGCTGCACCGGGTCCTGCGACCTGCCCCGGACGGCCCGCTCGCGCCGCCCCAGGGAGCGACCGGCCAGGTCACCGGCTCCTGGCAACTCCCGGACGGCACCCGGACCCGCGGGGTCTTCGCCGTTCTGCACACCGGCCCGCGGACCTAGAGGGGCCAGACGACGATGCAGGTGCCGGAGTTCCGGCGTGCGATGGCCGCGGCCATGTCGACCGCCTCTTCACTCGGCCTGTCGGTCGACGACGCGATCGTTCTTCAGGACTCGAACAAGCTCACTCTGCGTCTGCTGCCTTGTGACGTCCTGGCCCGGGTGGCACCTGTAGCGCAGCAGGTCGCACAGTTCGAAGTCGATCTCGCTCAGCGGCTCACCGAATCCGGATGCCCGGTGGCCGCTCTCGAGCCTCGGGTGGAGCCGCGCGTCCATGAGCGTGACGGATTCGCGATCACACTGTGGACCTACTACGAACCCGTGACACCTCAAGAGGCCCCGCCGGCCGGCTACGCCGATGCGCTCGCGCGGCTGCATGCCGGCATGCGCACGCTCGATGTCCCGACGCCGCACTTCACGGACCGGGTCGAGGAGGCTCAACGCCTCGTGGCGAACCGTGACCGCACACCGGCGCTCGCCGACGCGGACCGGGAGTTGCTCGGCGACACGTTGCGAAGCCTGAGACGAGTGATCGGCGAGCGCGGCGGCTCCGAGCAGCTGCTGCACGGCGAGCCGCACCCGGGCAACGTGCTCACCACGCACAACGGACTGCTGTTCATAGACCTTGAGACGTGTTGCCGCGGACCCGTCGAGTTCGACCTCGCCCACGCGCCCGACGAAGTCGGCGAGCACTATCCGGGTGTCGATCACGACTTGCTGCGCGCGTGCCGCATCCTCGTGCTGGCGATGATCACCACGTGGCGCTGGGACCGAGACGACCAACTCCCCGACGGGCGCCGGCTGGGCACGGAGTGGCTCAGCCGGATCCGGGCAGCACTCGATCGCAACAGCTGACGCTTCCACCGGCAGACGCACGTTCACCCGCACCCGTCCAGGAAGGCACAGCCGTGGCCGTCGACTCCCCGCAGCGCATCGCCCTCCTCGGAGGCGGCTTCTCCACCGATGACGACGGCGTCCTCGACGACTGGGTGCTGGCCCGGGCACGCGTGCCCCGCCCCAAGGTGTGCTTCGTACCCACGGCCGGCGGAGACGCGCCGGCCTACATCGAACAGTTCCGTACGGCGTACGGGAACCGCCCCGCCTGCGAACCCTCCGTCCTGCACCTGTTCCGCCGCGAACTGGACGACGACGCACTGCGCTCCTTCCTGCTCGCCCAGGACGTCATATACGTGGGCGGTGGCAACACGGCCAACCTCCTCGCGGTATGGCGAGCCCACGGCGTGGACCGGCTGCTGCGGGAGGCCTACGGCCGCGGCACGCTGCTGTGCGGCATCAGCGCCGGTGCCAACTGCTGGGCCGAGGGCTCGCACACCGACTCCTTCGGGCCGTTGACGTACCTCCCCGACGGCCTGGGACTGCTGCCCGGCTCCGTCTGCCCGCACTACGACAGTGAACCGGGCCGTCGACCGTCCTACCGCGCGGCCGTGGCAGCGGGGCGGTTGCCGTCGGGCTGGGCGGTGGAGGACGGGGCCGCGGCACTGTTCACGGACGGTGTGCTCACGGAGGCCGTCACCCGGACGCGGGGAGCCGGGGTGTACCGGGTGGAGCCGGCCGGGGGTGGTGGCGTGAGTGAGCGTGCGCTGCCCTGTCGGTGGCCCGGGACCCGGTAGGTCTTCCCACTGATCCCCTGAACCTCATCCCGCTGATCCCCTGAACCTCGGAGATCAAGCAGGATTGCCCCGGGCACGATCGGGTACGCGAGCAGCACCACGTCCGGGGCGGATCTTGCCCCGGGCGGGCCGCACGACCGCCGCTACCAGGGAATCTGCCATGGAGACACCCGCAAACGACCCCACGCCCACGCCCGCCCAGCGGGCTCTGGACGTCCTCACCGAGAACACCGAGGACGCGGCGGCTCTGGACGCGCTCGCCAACAGCGACGTGCTCATCCCCGTGCCCGACGACGCGAACGACGCCGACGCCGCCAACCCCTCGGCGGTGGCGCTGCCGGTGCTGGAGCAGCCCGGCGGCGAGCCGGTGGTGCCCGTCTTCACCTCCGAGGTGGAGATGGCCGGGCTGCTGCCGTTCGTCTCCCGCTACCGCCTGGTGCCGCTCGGCGCCCTGGCCGCCCAGTGGCCGGCCGACGACCTGTCGCTCACCATAGACGGCAGCTCGGAGCACCGCCTGACGCTCACCTCGGAGGGAGTACGCACCCTGCTGGCACGTCCGTAGGACGGACCGGGCCGGGCCCCGGGCGGTCTACGCGCCCAGGGTCCGGGCCAGCGCGGCCCGCTGGAGCGGCAGTGCCTGCGCGTGCAGGTCACGGCCCTTGGAGGTCAGGGCCACCCACACCCCGCGCCGGTCCTCCACGCACACCGAACGCGTCACCAGCCCGTCCTTCTCCAGCCGGGCGATGAGGCGGGACAGCGCGCTCTGGCTGAGATGGACCCGTCCGACCAGGTTCTGCACCCGGCACTGCTCGCCCTCCTCGGGCGCCGCCGTGGCGAGGATGTCCAGGACCTCGAAGTCGGACGCGCCGAGGCCGTGCGGATGCAGCACCCGGTCGATCTCGCACATCGTGCGCGCGTGCGCCGACAAGATGTCCCGCCACCGTTCCTCGAGCCGCGCACCAGCCGTTTTCGACGCCATATGTGAACGGTAACACCGGTGCGGCATTCAATGACCGTGCATGCAGTGCACGTCCCTCGCCGGGCGGCGGGAGCCTACGTCGACTCCCTTTCGACCAGCTCCGTCGGCAGGATCACGGCCGCCGGATCCTCACCCCCGATCTGCGCGAGCAGCACCCGTACCATCTCGGCGCTGATGCGGTCCCACGGCTGCCGGATGGTCGTGAGCTCGGGGCTGGAGGCCAGGGCGGCCGGGGAGTCGTCGAAACCGCCGACCGCGACGTCCCCCGGCACGCTCCGCCCCGCCCGGTGCAGGGCCGCCAGCACGCCCTGCGCCATGAGGTCCGAGGCGACGAACACGGCGTCCATGTCCGGGGCCTGCGCCAGCAGCCGCTCGGCACCCGCCTCGCCGCTGGCGCGGCTGTAGTCGCCGGAGACGACGAGGCGCTCGTCGTACTCCAGGCCCGCCTGGGCGAGCACCTCCTGGTAGCCGGCGAGACGCTCGACACCGCCGGGCGTGTCCAGCGGCCCGGTCACCATGCCCACCCGGCGCCGCCCGAGCGACAGCAGGTGGCGCACCATGTCGCGGGCGCCGTCACGGTCGTCGGCGGCCACGTAACTCACCTTCGAGCCCAGCCCGATCGGCTTCCCGCACGCCACCAGCGGCACACCGGCCTCACGCAACTGCTCGGCGACGGGGTCACCGGAGTGGTTGGAGACCAGCAGCACCCCGTCGACATGCCCGGCGGTGATGTACCGGGTGAGGCGGCGCCGTTCGTCCTCGGTGCCCGCCAGCATCAGCAGCAGCGGGATGTCGTGCGCGGCGAGCGCCTGGGTGCAGCCGCGCAGCAGGACGTTGAAGTTGGGGTCCTCGAAGAACCGCTCCTGCGGTTCGGTGAGCAGGAAGCCGATCGAGTCGGACCGCCCGGTGATCAGGGAGCGGGCGTGCCGGTTGACGACGTAACCCGTCCTGCGGATGGCCGCGTTGACCGCTTCCTGGGCGGCCGGGCTGACGTAGTGGCCGCCGTTCAGTACACGCGAGACCGTGCCGCGCGAGACCCCCGCCTCGCGCGCCACGTCGTGGATCGTGGGCGGCCTGCGCCTGCCCCCCGAAGCGTTCATGGTCATGACTTTACGGCTCCGGAGAGCAGATCCAGACTCCAGAACCGCTGGATGACCAGGAACAGGGCGACCAGCGGCAGCACCGCGAGGAGCGCGCCCGTGATCACCAGCGTGTACAGCGCCGGGGTGTTGGCGCCCTGCTCCAGCAAGGTGAACAGGCCGAGGGTGATCGGGAACTTCTCGTCGTCGCTGAGCATGATGTACGGCAGCAGGAAGTTGTTCCAGATCGCCACGAACTGGAACAGGAACACCGTCACCATGCCGGGGATCATCATCGGCAGCGCGATCCGCGTGAAGATCCGCCACTCGCTCGCCCCGTCCATGCGCCCCGCCTCGACCACGTCGGCGGGCACCGCGGCGGCGGCGTAGATCCGCGCCAGGTAGACGCCGTACGGGAAGAGGATCTGCGGCAGCAGGACGGACAGGTACGAGTCGGTGAGGTCGGCCTTCGCCAGCAGCAGGTACTGCGGGATGGCGAGGATCACCGGCGGCATCAGCACCCCTGCGAGCAGCACGTTGAAGATCGTCTCGCGGCCGCGGAAGCGGTAGGTCGCCAGGGCGTAGCCGCTGATCGCCGACACGCACGTCGACAGCAGGGCGCCCAGACCGGCGTACAGCGCGGAGTTGCCCATCCACTCCCAGTAGACGCCGTCGCGGTAGGCGCTCAGATCGCGGACGTTGTCGGCGAAGCCCGTGCCCGGCAGGAACGTGAACGTGGAGAACAGCTCACGGCCGGACTTGGTCGCCGCCATGACCACCCAGGCCACCGGCAGCAGACAGTAGATCGCGCCCAGCAACAGCGTGACCGTGGGGATCAGGGCGATCCGGCGGCGCAGCGGCGGGCGGCCCTGGGGGGTACCGGGCGTGCTGCCCGCCACCGGCTCGGCCTGGCGGACGGCAAGGGAACTCATCGAGCTGCCTCCTGCTTCTGACGACGGTTCGCGGCCCGCAGGAAGCCGAAGGACAGCAGGAGCGTGGCGAACGCGATGATCACGGCCTGCGCCGCGGCCCCGTAGATGTCACCCTCGCCGAACGCGTCCCGGTACACCTTCATCAGCGGACTCCACGTCGTGGACACGGAGTTGGTGAGGGGCTTGAGGGTGGTCGGCTCGTTGAACACCTGGAGCGTCGCGATGATCGAGAAGAAGAAGGTCAGCACCAGCGACGGCGCCACCATCGGGATCTTGATCCGCAGCGCGATCTGCAGCGGGGTGGCGCCGTCGAGCTTCGCCGCCTCGTACACCTCCGCCGGGATCGCCTGGAGGGAGGTGTAGATGACGATCATGTTGAAGCCGGTGCCGCCCCAGACCGCGATGTTCGACAGGGCCAGGTACAGTGGCCCGCCGTCCAGCAGGTCGGGCTGCGGCAGCCCGAGCTTGTCGAGCACGAAGTAGAAGGGGCTGACGTCCGGCAGGTACAGGAAGCCCCACAGCAGCGCCGCCACCACACCGGGGATGGCGTACGGCAGGAAGATCGCGAGCCGGGTGAAGGGGGCCAGCCGCACCTTCTCGGCGTCCAGCATCAGCGCGAGCAGCAGGGCCAGGCCGAGCATCACCGGGACGACGATGCAGCCGTAACCCAGCACGCGCAGCGCCCCGTTCACCAGCTCGCTGTCGGTGAGGGCGTCGGTGTAGTTCTCCAGACCGGCCCAGACCTCCTTGCGGGCGCCGGAGCCCAGGCCCAGGCCCGAGACCTTCACCTTGCGGAAGCTGAGCCAGATCGCGTAGCCGATGGGCAGCGCGAAGAACAGCGCGAAGAGGACGGTGGCGGGGACAAGGAAGGCGTACGGGGCCCCCTTGACCCCGTACGACTGCCGGCGTGCCGTGCTTTTCACTCCGCGACCTCGAAGCCCTGCTTCTTCATGTCGGCGACGGTGTCGGCCTGCATCTTGTCCAGCGCGGCGCCGAAGTCCGACTTGTTCTTCGCTGCGGCGCCGAAGGCGTCCTTGAAGGTGGTGTAGGCGACGTTCACGTTCGGGCCCCACGCCGAGGGCGCCGTGGTCTCCGCGATGTCGGCGGCCTTGGTGTAGAAGTCGGCCTGATTGGAGAAGTAGGCCGGCGGCTTGAGGAAGGCGCCGCTGGTCTGCGCGTTCTTGGCGGCCGGGTAGATGCCGCTCTCCTTGGCCAGCGCGTTCAGGGCGTCGCCGTCGGTGTTCAGCCAGGCGGCGAACTCGGCGGCGGCCTCCTGGTGCTTGGAGTCCGTGGTGACGGCGGTGGAGGAGCCGCCCCAGCTGCCCGTGCGGTTCTCGTTGGCGGACCACTGGGGGAGGGGCGCCATGGCCCACTTGCCCTTGGTGTCGGGAGCGGCCGTGGTCAGCGTGCCCGGTGCCCACACGGCGCTGACCCAGGCGATCTGCTTGCCGGTGTTCATCGCCTTGTTCCAGGCCGGGGTGTACATCGGCTGGTTGTCGATGGCGCCCTCCTTGACGAGGCCGCCCCAGAACTCGGCGACCTTCCGCGTCGCCGCGTCGTCGATGGAGACCTTCCACCGGTCGCCGGAGGTCGTCCACCACTTGGCGCCCGCCTGCTGGGCGAGGCCCGCGAAGAGGCCGGAGTCGTTGGCGGAGAAGGTGGTGAGGTCCTTGCCGGGGGCCGCCTTCTTCAGTTCGCGGGCGGTCTCGGCGAACTCGTCCCAGGTCGTCGGGACCGTCAGGCCGTACTCCTTGAACAGGTCCTCGCGGTAGTAGAACATCATCGGCCCGATGTCCTGCGGGACCGCGTAGACCGCGTCCGTGCCCAGCGTCGTCTGCTGCCAGACACCGTCGGCGAACCTGCCCTTCGCGTCACCCACGGTCTTCGATATGTCCGCCAGCGCGTCGTTGCTGACCAGCGTGGGCAGCGCCTGGTACTCGGCCTGCACCAGGTCGGGGGCCTTGCCCGCCTTGTGCGCGGTCAGGATCTTGGTGACGAGCGTGTCGCCGGACGCCTGCTTCTTCACCGTGACGGTGATCCGGTCCTTCTTGCCCGGCCCCTTGTTCCACAGGTCCACGACCTTGTCCATGCCGGGGGTCCAGGTCCAGTACGTCAGCGAGACCGGCCCCGACTCGGTCTCGCTGTCCCCGGATCCCGAGCCGCAGGCGGCGAGGGCGGTGGCGCCGAGCACGATGGCGACGGCGGATGTCACGAGGCGGCGGCGCTTCGTGTACGGCATGGATCTCTCCCCTGACCTGGGGTCCTCGCCTGGTGCGAGAACCTGCCATGCTTCTGTGAGCGTTCACAGTAGAGAAACATCCCGGACACTTGTCAATGGTTGTTGCTGTGCGGTTATGTTGGGCTCTGCACTGCCTCACTGTGTGTGCACGTTCCCATTTGATCGATCGACCGGGAGACCATCCATGCCGGAGACCACCCCCAGGGGCCTCACCAGGCTCGCCTTCGGTGGGGACTACAACCCCGAGCAGTGGCCGGAAAGCGTCTGGCAGGAGGACGTCCGGCTGATGCGGGAGGCCGGCGTCACCATGGTGAGTGTCGGGATCTTCTCCTGGGCGCTGCTGGAGCCCTCACCCGGCCGTTACGACTTCGGCTGGCTCGACCGGCTCCTGGACCTGCTGCACGAGCACGGCGTCCGCGTCGACCTGGGCACCCCCACCGTCGTGCCGCCCGTCTGGTTCTACCGGGCCCACCCCGACGCCCTGCCGGTCACCCGCGAGGGCGTGCGCTACGAGTTCGGCTCCCGCGCGGCGATCTGCCACAGCAACGCCGACTACCGGGTGGCCGCCGCGGCCGTCACCACGAAGCTCGCCGAACGCTACGGCGACCACCCGGCCCTGGCGATGTGGCACGTGCACAACGAGTACGGCGTCCCCGTCTCGGCCTGCTACTGCGACTCGTGCGCCGCGCACTTCCGCCGCTGGCTGGCGACGACGTACGGCACGGTCGACGCGGTCAACGAAGCCTGGGGCACGGCCTTCTGGGGCCAGCGCTACACCGACTTCGACCAGATCAACCCGCCCCGGCTCACCCCCGCGGCCGTCAACCCCGGCCAGGCGCTGGACTACAAGCGGTTCGCCGACGCCACCATGCGCGAGAACTTCGTGACGGAGCGGGACATCCTGCACCGCCTCTCACCGGGCGTCCCGGTCACCACCAACTTCATGACGGCGCTGAGCCAGTGCGACTCCGTCGACTACTGGGCCTGGGGCCGCGAGGTCGACATTGTCACCAACGACCACTACCTCATCACCGACGGCCGCCGCACCCACGTCAACCTGGCGATGGCCGCCGACCTCACCCGCTCCGTCGCGGGCGGCGCGCCCTGGCTGCTGCTGGAGCACTCCACCTCGGGTGTCAACTGGCAGCCCCGCAACCCCGCCAAGGCCCCCGGCCAGATGGCCCGCAACTCCCTCACGCACGTGGCGCGCGGCTCCGAGGGCGCCATGTTCTTCCAGTGGCGCCAGTCCCGCCGCGGCGCCGAGAAGTTCCACTCGGCGATGGTCCCGCACGGCGGAACCGACACCCGTGTGTGGCGCGAGGTCGTCGAACTCGGCGCGTCCATCGACGCGTTGAGCGAGATCCGCGGCACCCGCACCGAAGCCGACGTGGCCGTGCTGTGGGACTGGCACTCCTGGTGGGCGCAGAACCTCGACTGGCGCCCCAGCGTCGACCACGACGCCCGCGAGCGCGCCGACGCCTTCTACGAGGCCCTCTACGACCGCCACCTCACCGTCGACTTCGCCCACCCGGAAGCCGACTTGTCGAGGTATCCCCTTGTCGTCGTACCGGCCCTGTACCTGATGACGAAGGCGGCTGGGAACAACCTCACGGCCTACGTCGAGAACGGCGGCACGCTGGTCGTCTCGTACTTCTCCGGCATCGTCGACCAGCACGACGCCGTCCACGAGGGCGCCTACCCGGGCCCGCTGCGGGACGTCCTCGGCCTCACCGTCGAGGAGTTCTCGCCGCTGCTGCCCGGCGAACGGGTGCGCGTCAGCGGCCCCGACGGATCCGAGCTGGGCGCCGACGTGTGGACGGAGTTCGTGGTGCCGCGCGGCGCCGAGACCGTCCTGACGTACGCCGACGGCCTCACCGCGGGGCGGCCCGCCGTCACCCGGCACCGCCGCGGCGAGGGCACCGCCTGGTACGTCTCCACCCGGCTGGCAGCCGACGGTCTCGACGCGCTGCTCGGCTGGGCGGTCGAGGACGCGCGGCTCGCCCCGCGCGCCGACCTGCCCCGGGACGTCGAAGTGGTCCGCCGCACCGGCGAGTCGGGCACCTACCTGTTCGCCGTCAACCACACCGGCTCGGACGCCAAGGTGCCGCTGGAGGCCCCCGGCACCGAGCTGCTGACCGGTGAACGCGCCGTGGGCCGGCTGCCGGTCCCGGCCGGAGCCGTCCGGGTCGTCCGGCTCGACGGCTGAACCGACTCCCTCCGCCCGCGCGAGCCACGAGCCGCGGGCGGAGGGGCTCTCTCGCCTCACCTACGGGCGAGGGGCACCCCCAATCCCCACGTCGAAGGGACGACGGACGACGATGTTCCATCCCAGACGCACGCTCAGAACCCTGCTGCTCCCGCTCGCGGCGGGGCTCGCCCTCACCGCCCTGCCCGCCACCTCCGCCCACGCCGCGAGCACGCTCACCAACGGCGGCTTCGAGGCAGACGGCGCGGGCGCGGCCACACCGGGCGGCTGGTCCGAGTACGGCGACACCGGCGCCTCGTTCACCGAGTCCGGCGGCCACGGCGGCGGCTACCGCCTCAGCCACTGGTCCTCCACCGCCTACAAGGTGGAGACGTACCAGTACCTGTCCGGACTCACCAACGGCACCTACAAACTCACCGCATGGGTGCGCTCCGGCGGCGGACAGAAGTCCGCGTACATGGCGCTGAAGAACTGCGGCGGAGCCGAGCAGCGCACCGACCTGCCGGTCTCGGCCAGTGGGTGGATCCGGATCGTCGTGCCGGTCAATGTGAGCAACAACCAGTGCACGATCAGCGTCAACAGTGACGCGAACGCGGGCAACTGGATCAATGTCGACGACCTGACCTTCACGTCGGGCACGTCCAGTACGTCGATCAAGGGTGCCGACATCTCCTCGCTGGCCAAGAGCGAGGCCAAGGGCGGCGTCTACCGGAACAGCTCCGGCACGGCCGGCGACGCCCTGGCGATCCTCAAGTCGTCCGGCATGAACTACGCGCGCCTCAAGGTCTGGGTGAACCCGGCCGACGGCTACAACAACAAGGCGCGCGTCCTCGCCACGGCCAAGCGCGTCAAGGCGCAGGGCATGAAGCTGCTGGTCGACTTCCACTACTCGGACTTCTGGGCCGACCCGGGCCGCCAGGACAAACCCGCCGCCTGGGCCGGGCACTCGTACAGTCAACTCAAGACCGACGTGTACAACCACACCTACGACGTGTTGAACGCCTTGAAGGCGCAGGGCACCACCGCCGACATGGTCCAGGTCGGCAATGAGATCAACGGCGGCATGCTGTGGAACGAGGGATCGACCTCCAACTGGACGCAGCTGGCAGGTCTGCTCAACTCCGGCTACGACGCGGTCAAGGCGGTCAACGCGAACACGACCGTCGCCCTGCACCTCGCCGAGGGCGGTGACCTGGAGGGCACCCGCTGGTGGTTCGACAGCGCGCGCTCCCACGGCGTGAAGTTCGACGCGATCGGCCTGTCGTACTACGGCTACTGGCACGGCACGCTGGCCGACTTCCAGACGACCCTCGACGACGCGGCCGCCCGCTACGGCAAGCCGGTCTTCGTCGCCGAGACCGCCTATCCGTTCCGCCTGGACAGCGAGGACTCGCACCAGAACATCATCGACACCAGCGGCGAGCTGGTCTCCGGCTACCCGGCGAGCGTGGCCGGCCAGACCCGGTGGATGAACGACGTGGCGAGCATCGTGGAGGCCGTCCCGAACGGCCGCGGCCTCGGCATCTTCTACTGGGAGGCCACCTGGACCGCCGTGAACGGCAACGGCTGGGACCCGACCGACGCCTCCTCCGGCAACGCCTGGGAGAACCAGGCGCTGTTCGGCTACGACGACCGGGCACTCTCGTCGATGTCCTGGTTCCGCCACCGCTGACCACACGGGGAGGGGGCCCGGCCGCACACCCGCGGCCGGGCCCTCGCCCGTTCCCGAACTCACCCGTGAACCCACGTCGGTCCGGTATCGGTCAAGGACGCCGAGTCCGGGACGCGGCGGCTTCGACTGCGAGACAGTGGGAAGAGGGGGCAGACGACCAGAGCCGCGAGGCAGGGGCACGACATGCTGAGGACTCCCACGGACGAGACGCGCCTGCGCATCCTGGCCTGGCTCAAGGAACCCGGCCCCGCCGCACACGGCGTCACCGCGGACGCCGTCGCCGAGAGGTTCTCGATGCCCCGCCCGGTCGCCGTCACCCACCTCCGGCTGCTCCATGCCACCGGCATGCTGCGCACCAGCCGGTCCGCCGGCCGCGTGCACTACCACCGCGACGAGATGCGGATCGCAGAGGTGGCCCGGATGTTTGAGAAGGGCTGGTAGGCGACCCGGTACAGCGGAACCCAGCGGCATCCCTCCGACGGTGAAGGACACGCACGCGATGGAACGTCCCACGGCACTCCTCCCGCGCCACTACGTCGCGGTGGGCCCCGGCCCCGAGGACGTGGTCGCCGACCCGCGCGGCCGCGTGCTGACCGGCCTGGCGGACGGCCGCATCCTGCGCCTGGACGGCCTGGGGGACCCGGTGACGGCCCGTACCGAGGTGCTCGCCGAGACCGGGGGCAGGCCCCTCGGGCTCGAACTCCTCCCGGACGGCGACCTGCTGGTGTGCGACGCCGAACGCGGACTGCTGCGCGTCGGCACCGGCGACGGCACCGTCCGCGTCCTCGCCGACAAGGTGGCGGGGGAGCGGCTGCGGTTCGCCAGCAACGTCGTGTCCCTCTCCGACGGCAGCGTGTACTTCACCGTCTCCAGCCGCCGCCACCCCCTGGACCACTGGATCAGCGACATCGTCGAGCACACCGGGACGGGGCGCCTGCTGCGCCTCGCCCCAGGCGCGGACACTCCCGAGGTGGTGCTGGACGGCCTCCAGTTCACCAACGGGCTCGCCGCCGGAGCCGACGAGTCGTTCCTCGTCGTCGCCGAGACCGGCGCCCGCCGGCTCATCCGCTACCGGCTCACCGGGCCCGGGGCCGGCCGGAGCGAGCCCTTCGCCGAGAACCTGCCGGGCATGCCCGACAACCTCTGGCGCGGCGCCCCGGACGGACCGGTCTGGGTCGCGCTGGCCGGGCCCCGCGTCCCCGCCCTCGACCTGTTCCACCGCAGCGCACCAGCGGTCCGCCGCGCCGCCGGCCGCATGGCCGTGCGCGCTCCCTTCCGCCCCACCGGCACGATCGCGGTCCTGGCCTTCGACGACGCGGGCCGCGTCGTCCACCACCTCGCCCGCCGCCACGCCGGATACCGGATGGTCACCAGCGTGTGCGAAGCGGCCGGGCACCTCGTGCTGGGCAGCCTCTGGGAGCCGGGCGTGGCGGTCTGCGAGGCACCCGTCCCGAAGTGACGCCGGTTCGCCACGGGGGTTAGTCTGAACCCCGGCCGCGACACCTCTCGCGGCGCGGCGGTGGGGCCCGCCGTACCCGAACCGCGGCACGGACGCCGCCAACGGTCCCTACTTGCGACGGCACGCGCCCGCACGATCCCGGGCCCCGGCGAGTAGGAGACGGACGACCATGACGGCCCCCGAGGCGGAAAGCCTCCGCATCCGGCCCGCTGACCCACACCCCTCCGCCTGGCGCGCCCAGGCACCGGTCGTTGCGGTGGTGGCGCTCGGCGGGGGAGCGGGGGCCGCCGCCCGCTACGCGGCGTCGCTGTGGTGGCCCGCGCACACGGGTGGCTTCCCCTGGACGATCTTCTGGGTCAACGTCGCGGGCTGCGCCGTGATCGGCGTGTTCATGGTGGTCATCACAGAGTTCCGGGCCGCGCACCGCCTGGTCCGCCCCTTTTTCGGCACCGGCGTGCTCGGGGGTTTCACGACCTTCTCGACCTACGCCGTCGACATCCAGAAGCTGGCCGACAGCGGCCACGTCCGCACCGGCCTGACCTACCTCGCCGCGACCCCGCTCGCGGCGCTCACGGCGGTGTGGCTCGCGGCCTGGTCGACCCGCCGTGTCCTGAAGTGGAGGCAGCCATGACACGGCTGACCGGCAGGGCCCTGCGCCTGACCGTCTTCGTCGGCGAGAACGACACCTGGCACCACAAGCCCCTGTACTCGGAGATCGTCCACCGGGCCCATGCGGCGGGCCTCGCGGGCGCCAGCGTCTTCCGGGGCGTGGAGGGGTTCGGCGCCTCCTCGCTGATCCACACCTCGCGGCTGCTGTCCCTGAGCGAGGACCTGCCGGTCGCCGTCGTGATCGTCGACACCGAGCCACGCGTCCGGGCCTTCCTGCCCCAGCTCGACGAACTCGTCACCGAGGGCCTGGTGACCCTCGACGACTGCGAGGTCATCAGGTACACCGGCCGGGAGGACACTCCGGGTGAAACGGACGTGAAGGGTAAGAGGTCGTTGTGAACTGGCTGCTGGTCGTCGGGGGCGCGATGGTCGGCGCCCCGCTGCGCTACCTCACCGACCGCGCGGTCCAGTCCCGGCACGACTCGGTCTTCCCCTGGGGCACCTTCGCGGTGAACGTGACCGGCTGCCTGATCCTCGGCCTGCTCACCGGCGTCGCAGGACACGTCCAACTGCTGCTCGGCACGGGTCTGTGCGGGGCCCTGACGACGTACTCGACGTTCTCCTACGAGACGCTGCGCCTGGTGGAGACGGGGGCCCGCGGTTACGCCGTCCTCAATGTGACGGCGAGCCTGGCGGCCGGTCTCGGGGCGGCGTTCGCGGGGGTGACGCTCGCGCGTCTGTGAGATCCGTTCTCGCCCGCGTGTAGTAAGACGGTCCTCTCCGCGCCCGCCTCTTCCCGCACAGAACTGGATCCCATGAGCGTCATCAACGTCGGTCAGGCCGTCGTCCTCGGAGCCGTCGAGGGGGTGACCGAGTTCCTGCCCGTCTCCTCCACCGGCCATCTGAAGATCGCCGAAGGGCTCATGGGCATCCCCGTCGACGACCACGCCGTGATCGGGTTCTCGGCCGTCATCCAGGTCGGCGCGATCGCCGCGGTGCTCGTGTACTTCTTCAAGGACATCGTGCGGATCGTCTCCGCCTGGGGCCGGGGCCTGTTCCACCGCGAGGAGCGCTACCACCACGACTACAAGTTCGCCTGGTGGGTCATCTACGCCACCATCCCGATCGTCGCCGTCGGACTCGCCGCCAAGCCGCTCATCCAGGGCCCGCTCGCCTCGCTCTGGGTGGTGGCCGGCTCGCTGATCGTCGGCAGCGGGGTGATGTGGGCGGCCGACCAGATGGGCCGGCACAAGCGCGGCGAGGACGACACCTCCTTCAAGGACGCCATGCTCGTCGGCAGCTCCCAGATCCTCGCCCTGCTCTTCCCCGGCTTCTCCCGCTCCGGCGCCACCATGTCCACGGCGCTGATCCTCGACCTGGACCGCGTCGCCGCCACCCGGCTCTCCTTCTTCCTCGGCATCCCCGCCCTGACCGGCGCCGGCCTCTACGAACTCAAGGACGCCCTGGGCACCGGCGTGGGCGCGGCCCCGCTCGCCGTCGGCACGATCGTGTCCTTCGTGGTGGCCTACGGCTCCATCGCCTGGCTGCTGAAGTTCGTCGCCAAGCACTCGTTCAACGCCTTCGTGATCTACCGGATCGTCGTGGGGGTGCTGCTGTTCGGCCTGCTCGGGACGGGTGTGCTCACCAGCTGACCGGCCGCAGGGACCAGGGGGCGGGGAGCGTGAACGCGGGCTTCCGGCCCCCTGAACGTTTCGTTGCGACCCCTTGACAGGCGCCTCCCGCGACCCGCAGGATCGCCACCGTGAACCTGTCAGACAGCCGGACAGCCGGACAGCCCGTGCGGCGCGTCAGCGCCATGGAAGCGGTGCTGGCGCATCTGCGTGGCGCCATCGAGCGCGGCGACTACGCGATCGGCGACAAGCTCCCCTCCGAGGCGGAGCTGTGCCGCACCCTGGAGGTCTCCCGGCCCGTGCTGCGCGAGGCGCTGCGGGCGCTCCAGACCATGGGGCTGACCGTCTCCAGGACCGGCAAGGGCACCTTCGTCGTGGCCAGCACCGTCGAGGACCCCACCTTCGGTGACTACTCGGCCAGCCACCTGCTGGAGGTGCGCCGCCACGTCGAGATCCCGGTCGCCGGGTACGCGGCCCGGCGCCGCACCCCGGAGAACCTCGACCATCTGGCCCACCTGCTGGACCGGATGGAGCAGGAGACGGACACCACCGCCTGGGTCGCTATGGACACGCTGTTCCACCTCGCCGTGGCCGAGGCCGCCCAGAACCCGGTCTTCCGCCGGGTCATCGAGGAGATCCGGGACGCGCTGGCCCGCCAGTCCGCCTTCCTCAACGAGCTGGGCGGCCGCCGCGAGCAGTCCAACCGCGAGCACCGGGCGATCGTCGAGGCGCTGATCGACGGTTCCGAGAACGACGCCGTGGAGGCCATGGCCCACCACCTCGACCGCGTCGAGACGACCCTCACCGACATCGTGCGCCCCTCGCGCACGGACACCCCCACGGAAGGCGGACCCGAGGCGTGAGCGAGCAGTCCCTGCACGAAGGCGTGCAGAAACGAATCGGCCATGTCGACGCCGGAGACGCGGGCTACAGCAAGTCCCTGAAGTCCCGGCACGTCAACATGATCGCCATCGGCGGCGCCATCGGCACCGGCCTCTTCCTCGGCGCCGGCGGCCGCCTCGCCGACGCCGGCCCCTCCCTCTTCATCGCGTACGCGGTCTGCGGCCTCTTCGCCTTCCTCGTGGTCCGCGCCCTCGGCGAACTCGTGCTGTACCGGCCTTCCTCCGGCGCCTTCGTGTCGTACGCCCGGGAGTTCATGGGGGAGAAGGGCGCCTACACCGCGGGCTGGATGTACTTCCTCAACTGGGCGACCACCGGCATCGCCGACATCACCGCCGTGGCCACCTACACCCACTACTGGGGCATGTTCTCCGACATCCCGCAGTGGGTGATCGCGCTCATCGCGCTGGCGGTCGTGCTCACCGTGAACCTGATCTCGGTGAAGATCTTCGGCGAGCTGGAGTTCTGGTTCGCGATCATCAAGGTCGGCGCACTCGTCGTCTTCATGTGCATAGGCATCTTCCTGCTGGTCACCCAGCACCCCGTCGACGGCCACAGCCCCGGACCGTCCCTCATCAGCGACAACGGCGGCGTCTTCCCGCACGGCCTGCTGCCCATGCTGCTGATCATCCAGGGCGTCGTCTTCGCCTACGCCTCCGTCGAGCTCGTCGGCGTCGCGGCCGGCGAGACCGAGAACCCCGAGAAGATCATGCCGAAGGCGATCAACTCGATCATGTGGCGCGTGGGCCTCTTCTACGTCGGCTCGGTCGTCCTGCTGTCGATGCTGCTGCCGTGGAACAAGTACACGGCCGGCGAGAGCCCCTTCGTCACGGTGCTGTCCAACATCGGCGTCCCGGCGGCCGGCGGTGTGATGAACCTCGTCGTCCTCACCGCCGCGATGTCCTCCCTCAACTCCGGCCTGTACTCCACCGGCCGCATCCTGCGCTCCATGGCCATGGCCGGATCGGCGCCCAAGTTCACCTCGGTGATGAGCCGCAGCCAGGTCCCCTACGGCGGCATCCTGCTCACCAGCGGCATCTGCGTCCTGGGCGTCGGCCTCAACTTCGTCGTGCCCGCCGAGGCGTTCGAGATCGTGCTGAACTTCGCCGCGATCGGCATCCTCGCCACCTGGGGCATGATCATGATCTGTCACCTCCTCTTCTGGCAGAAGACCCAGAAGGGCGAGCTGACCCGCCCGGGCTACCGGCTGCCGGGCTCCCCCTGGACCGAGATCGTGACGCTGGCGTTCCTCGCCTCCGTCCTGGTCCTCATGTACGCCGACGGCGGCGCGGGACGCACCACCGTGCTGTGCCTGCCGCTGATCGTCGGGGCACTGGTCGCCGGATGGTTCGCCATCCGCGGCCGTATCGCGCGCAAGTCCACCACCGGAGCCGACGCGTGAGAGACGCGCCGCTCCACGAGAAGCAGGCAGTGATGCACAGCAGTTCCCTCGCGGACGCACCCCTGGTCCGTGAACCCGTCCACGCACCCGTCGCCCACCTCATACGCGGCGGAATCGTCGAAGGCATCCACTACGGCTCCGTCGTCGTCCTCGGCGCCGACGGAGAGGTCCAGCTCCAGATCGGAGACATCGAGGCCGCCTTCTACCCCCGCTCCGCGATCAAGCCCGTCCAGGCCGTGGCCATGGCCCGGGCCGGACTACCGCTCGACGGCGACTTGCTGTCGCTGACCGCGGCCAGCCACTCCGGCGAGGAACGCCACCTCGCCGGCACCCGGCGCATCCTCGAACTCGCCGGGCTCACCGAGGACCACCTGCGCAACGTCCCGGACCTGCCGTTCGACCCGGTCGTCCGGGACGCCTGGGTGCACAAGGGCCGGCTGCCCTCCCGGCTCGCGCAGAACTGCTCCGGCAAGCACGCGGCCATGCTCTACACCTGCACCCTCAACGGCTGGCCGCTGGAGAACTACCTCGACCCCGGCCACCCGCTCCAGCAGGCCGTCGCCGAGATCGTCGAGGACCTCACCGGGCAGCGCATCGCCGGGGTGACCGTCGACGGCTGCGGCGCGCCGCTGTTCTCCATCTCCCTGCACGGCCTCGCCCGGGCCACCGCCCGGATCGCCTCGGCTGCGCCGGGCACGCCCGAGGCCCGCGTCGCCGACGCGATGCGCGAGCACGCCGAGATGGCCTCCGGCTCCGGCCGGGACGTCGCCGCGCTGATGCGGGCCGTGCCAGGGCTGTTGTCCAAGGACGGGTTCGAGGGCGTGCAGGTAGCTGCGCTGGCCGATGGGCGGGCCGTCGCGGTGAAGATCGCGGATGGTGCGAACCGGGCCCGGGTGCCGGTGGCTGCCGCCGCGCTGGCCCGGGCGGGCGTCGACCCGGAGCTGCTCACCGAGTTCCAGGGCGAGCCGCTGCTGGGCGGTGGCCGGGAGGTCGGGCGGGTGCGGCCCGTTCGCTCGCTGGAGCCGCTCGCCGGTGCTGCCCGCGCCTGACGACGTGCCGGGTTCTCCCGTCCGGCGGCTGCGGATCCCCTGTGGCTGATCGCGCAGTTCCCCGCGCCCCTGAGGGGGCGCCCACCCACCCTCACTCCTCAGAAAAGGGATCCCTCACCCTCATGACCGCCGCCACCCGTTCCGAACACGATCTGCTCGGTGACCGTGACGTTCCCGCCGAGGCCTACTGGGGTGTGCACACCCTGCGCGCCAAGGAGAACTTCCCGATCACGGGCACGCCCATCTCCGCCTACCCGCACCTGATCGACGCCCTGGCCGCCGTCAAGGAGGCCGCCGCCCTCGCCAACGAGGAACTCGGCCTGCTGGAGCCGAGGAAGGCGGCCGCCATCGTGGAGGCATGCCAGGAGATCCGCGACGGCAAGCTGCACGACCAGTTCGTCGTCGACGTCGTCCAGGGCGGTGCCGGCACCTCCACCAACATGAACGCCAACGAGGTCGTCGCCAACCGGGCGCTGGAACTGCTGGGCCACGCCAAGGGCGAGTACGGGTTCCTGCACCCGAACGAGGACGTCAACCTCGGCCAGTCCACCAACGACGTCTACCCCACCGCCGTCAAGATCGCGACGGTGTTCGCGGTGCGCGGCCTGCTCGACGCGATGTCCGTCCTCCAGGACGCCTTCGCCCGCAAGGCCGTCGAGTTCCGCGACGTGCTCAAGATGGGCCGTACACAGTTGCAGGACGCGGTGCCGATGACGCTCGGTCAGGAGTTCTCCGCGTACGCCGTCATGATCGACGAGGACCGGTCCCGTCTTGCCGAGGCCGTCGAGCTGATCCATGAGATCAACCTCGGCGCCACGGCGATCGGCACCGGCCTCAACGCCCCCGCCGGATACGCCGAGTCGGCCCGCCGCCACCTCGCGGCCATCACCGGGCTGCCCCTGGTGACGGCGGCCAACCTGGTCGAGGCCACCCAGGACTGCGGCGCCTTCGTCCAGATGTCCGGCGTGCTCAAGCGCATCGCCGTCAAGCTCTCCAAGAGCTGCAACGACCTCAGGCTGCTGTCCTCCGGCCCGCGCGCGGGTCTGAACGAAATCAACCTGCCGCCGGTGCAGGCCGGTTCGTCCATCATGCCCGGCAAGGTCAACCCGGTGATCCCCGAGGTCGTCAACCAGGTCGCCTTCGAGGTGATCGGCAACGACGTGACCATCACCATGGCCGCCGAGGCCGGACAGCTCCAGCTCAACGCCTTCGAGCCGATCATCCTGCACTCCCTGTCGGAATCCGTCACCCACCTGCGGGCCGCCTGCCTCACGCTCGCCGAACGCTGCGTGGCCGGCATCACCGCCAACACCGAGGCGCTGCGCGCGACCGTCGAGAACTCCATCGGCCTCGTCACCGCCCTCAACCCCCACATCGGCTACACGGCCGCCACCGACATCGCCAAGGAGGCCCTCGCCACCGGCCGGGGCGTGGCCGAACTCGTCCTGGAGAAGGGCCTGCTGCCCGCCGAGACGCTCGCCGGCCTGCTGCGCCCGGAGGTCCTGGCCGGCAACGGCCCGGCTCCGGTGGCCTGACGGACGCGAGGCACCGGGACCGGCAGGGAGGAACAATCGGATCATGACGTCGTCGACGACCTTCCAGCCGGTCCTGGAGCGCATCGCCGAGGAGATCGAGCGGACGCCCGGCCGGGGCCGGCCCGCCGACTACATCCCGGCGCTCGCCGCCCGAGACCCGCGCAGCTTCGGCATGGCCGTCGCCGAGCCGGACGGCACGGTGTACGGCGTGGGGGACTGGCGGCGGCCCTTCTCCGCGCAGTCCATCACCAAGGTCTTCACCCTCGCCCTCGGCCTGGCCCGCGAGGGCGACGCCCTGTGGGAACACGTGGGCCGCGAGCCCTCCGGCAACCCCTTCAACTCCCTGGTCCAGCTGGAGTACGAGAACGGCATCCCGCGCAACCCGTTCATCAACGCCGGCGCCCTCGTCGTCACCGACCGGCTGCACACCCGTACCGGCGACGCGTCGGGCGAACTGCTGGAGTTCCTGCGGGCGGAGAGCGGCAACACGGAGCTGACCTTCGACGAGGAGGTCGCGGCCTCCGAGACCGCCCACGGCGACCGCAACGCCGCCCTCGGCCACTTCATGGCGTCCTACGGCAACATCGACAACCCGGTGCCGGTCCTGCTCGACCAGTACTTCCGGCAGTGCTCGATCGCGGCGTCCTGCGCCGACCTCGCCCTCGCCACCACCTTCCTCGCCCGGCACGGCATCCGCGCCGACGGCACTCGCCTGCTCACCCGCAGCCAGGCCAAGCAGATCAACGCGATCATGCTGACCTGCGGCACGTACGACGCGGCGGGCGACTTCGCCTACCGCGTGGGCCTGCCCGGCAAGAGCGGCGTGGGCGGGGGCATCATCGCGGTCGTCCCGGGCCGCTGCACGCTGTGCGTGTGGAGCCCGGGCCTGGACGAACGGGGCAACTCGGTGGCCGGCGTCGCGGCCCTGGACAGATTCACGACGCTGACGGGCCTGTCGGTGTTCTGACGGACCGGACATCCCGCACCTGATCACCGGCCGGTCACCCTTCGGCTTCCCACCGGAGCACTCCACGTCGCCTTCGAGCCACCCCACGTTGACACGCTGCCCGAGTGTTGGCCATGGCTTTCCCCGTCGATCTCCGCCGCTGCCAGATACTCGGTCTGGCCGGTACCGCCTTCCTCGCGGCAGGCGGTGAGACGGCCGGAGCCCTGCCCGTACGGGACCTCCTCCACCCGGCCTCCGCGCCCGCCGCCCTCGGCATGGTGGCGGTGTACTTCGGACTCGTCCTGCTGATCGCGGCCTGGGCGCTGCTGGGCCGGCTGGTGCGAGGACCCAGACCGCCCGCTCCCCGCGCCCTGCTGCTCGTCCTCGCCGTCTGGGCCGCCCCGCTGCTGCTCGCCCCGCCGCTGTTCAGCCGGGACGTGTACAGCTACCTCGCCCAAGGGGCGATGGTCGATGCGCACATGGACGTCTACGCGCACGGGCCGTCGCAGCTCGGCGGCCCGCTCGCCGGTGAGGTCGCCCCGCTCTGGCGGCACACCGCCGCCCCGTACGGCCCGGTGTTCCTCGCCGTCGCGGCGGCCCTGTCGGCCCTCACGCGCGGTGAACTGCCCGCCGGGCTGTTCGGGATGCGGCTCGTGGCACTGGCCGGCGTGGCCCTGATGGCGGCCGCGCTGCCCCGCCTCGCCCGCCACAGCGGCGCCGACCCGTCCGCCGCGCTGTGGCTGGGCGCCCTCAACCCGCTCGTCCTGCTGCACCTGGTCGCGGGCGCGCACAACGACGCCGTCATGCTGGGCCTGCTCGGCGCCGGCCTGGTGGCGGCGCTCGGCCGGTGGCCGTTCCTCGGCGCCGTGCTCGTCACGCTCGCCGCGCTGGTCAAGGCGCCCGCCGCGCTCGGTCTGGCCGCCGTCGTCGTCCTCCAGGTCCGTGCGGGCCGCGGTACGGCGAAGGCCCTCGTGACGACCGCCGTCGCGGCCGCGGGGACGACCGTCGCGGCCACGGCCGCGGCAGGCACCGGATACGGCTGGATCGGCGCCCTGAACACCCCGGTCTCGCCGCAGAACTGGGCCCTGACCACCCTGCTCGGCCGCGCCACCCGCGCCCTGCTGGAACACCTCGGCAGCGATCTCGCGCCCCTGGCGGTGCCCGTCTGGCACACTCTGGGCATCGTGGCGGCCGGGGGCGCGATCGTCCTGATATGGCTCCGGCTGCGCCCGCGACCGCTGTACGCGCTGGGCCTGAGCCTGGCGGCGGTGGCCGCGCTCGGCCCGGCGATCCGCCCCTGGTACGCCCTGTGGGGCCTGTTCCTCATCGCCGCCGCCGCGCCCAGCACCTCCGTACGCCACCGCATGGCGGCCGTGACCGGCGTGCTCGCGCTTTGCGTGCTGCCCGGCGGCGGCCCGGCCGACACCGGGCAACTCGTGCTGGCCGTCTCCGGCGGCGCGCTCGCGGTCGTCGTACTGTGGCAGGCCCACCAGGCCGAGCTGGCACCGGCACTGGGACGCACGGCATGACCCCGGCCCCGCCGCGCACCGACCGCGGCCGGCTGCTGCTCGTGCTCGCCCTCGCCACGGTGGTGACGGTCTTCACCGCGACCGTGCCCCTCCTGCGCGACTGGTTCGACCTGCGTGTCTACTACGGAAGCATCGACAGCTGGGTCCACCACGGCGGCCGGATCTACGACTACCGGGTCCCCGGCACGCCGTACGGCTTCACGTACCCGCCCTTCGCCGCCGTGGTCATGCTGCCGATGGCCCTGCTGGATCTGCGCACCGCGATCGCCGCCGCCCTGCTGCTCAACCTGGCGGCCCTGGCCCTGATCCTGCGGCTGCTCGCCGGCCCGTCCTGGCGGCGTCACGGCTGGTACGGCTGGGCCCTGACCGCCTGCGTCCTCGCCCTGTTCGAACCGCTCCGCGACACCTTCAGCTTCGGCCAGGTGAATCTGCTGCTGCTCGCTCTCGTGTTCACCGACGCGGCGCTGCTCGCCACCGGACGCACACGCTGGGCGGGCATCGGCATCGGGCTGGCGGCCGCGATCAAGCTCACGCCGGCGTTGTTCATCGGTCTGCTGCTGTTGGCCGGGAGGTGGCGCGCGGCGGCGGTCGCCACGACCGTCACCCTCGGTGCCACGGCACTCGCGGCGTCGGTGGATCCCGACGCATCACGCTACTACTGGACCGAGGCGCTGTGGGACACCAACCGGGTGGGCCGCCTCGGCTATGTCTCGAACCAGTCGGTACAGGGCATCCTGGCCCGACTGGGGGAGGCGGACCGGGCGGTGTGGGCGGTGGCGGTTCTGCTGGTGCTCGGCATCTGGGCGCTGCGGGCCCGCCGGGCGGTCGCCGCGGGGGACTGGACGGCGGCGTTCGCCCTGACCGGCCTCGCCGCCTGTCTCGTCAGCCCGATCACCTGGGTGCACCATCTCGTGTGGCTGCTGCCGTCCTTCGCCGTGCTGCTCCGTACCGGGCACGCCCGGATCGCGGGCGCGCTGTACGCGGTGCTGTGCACCAGCGTGGTGTGGCTGTGGTTCGACGACGCGTCCGGCGTCGACGGGTTCCTGGGCAGCAACACCTACGCCTGGATCACTCTGGGCCTGCTGCTGTGGCTGCCGGCCGGTCAGCCTCCGGAGCGGCGGACCGGCAGCCGCAGCACCAGCACCACGATCGCCGCGCCCAACCCGGCGGCACCCGCGATCAGCCCCGCTTCCGTCCAGCCGGAGCCGGCTTCCTTCGGCACGGTGGCCGCGACGGCGGGCGGAGTCGGTGCCACCGGTCGCGCGGCAGCCCCCGACACGTCGAGCGAACCCACCGGTTCGACCCGGCTGCCCGCCTCGAAACCCCAGTCGAGCAGTGAGCGGGCCTCCTCGTACACCGCGGAGCCGCCGCCCTCCTGAGGGTTCATCACCGTCACCACGAGGGTGCGCCCGTCGCGTCGCGCCGCCGCGACGAGCGTGTTGCCCGCCTTGCTGGTGTATCCGTTCTTGATGCCGATCAGACCCCGGTACGGCTTCACACCGCGGGCGCCGCTCAGCAGCCGGTTGGTGTTGCGGATCGGGTACGACCAGCCTCCGCCGCCGGGGAACCTGGCCTCCACGGTGGCGCAGTACCGCGCGAAGTCGGGGTTGCGCAGCCCGACCCGGCCGAAGACCGCCAGATCGAACGCCGACGACACCTGGCCCGGCGCGTCGTAGCCGTCCGGGGAGACCACGTGTGTGTCGCGGGCGCCCAGGGACCGGGCCTTGGCCTGCATGCGCTGAGCCGTGGCCCGCCAGCCGCCGTTGAGCTCGGCCAGGACGCGCACGGCGTCGTTGCCGGAGTTGAGGAAGACACCCCGCCACAGGTCGGCGACGCGGTAGGTGCGGCCCTCGGTGACCCCGACCATGCTGCTGCCGGCCCCGATGCCGCGGAGCTCTTCCCCGCGGACCGTGTGCCGGATGCCGGCCGGCAGGGTGGGCAGCACCGTGAGGGCGAACAGGGTCTTCAGGGTGCTGGCCGGGGGCAGCGGGCGGTGCGCGTTGTGGGCGGCGAGCACCGCGCCGGTGCGGGCGTCGGCCACCAGCCAGGACAGCGCGGAGGTCTCCGGGAGGCGGGGCGCCCCGGCGCGCGGGCGGACCTGCGTGCCGGGGCGGTGCAGCAGCGAGGAGTGCGGGGCCGCCGCCCTCGGCCCGGCCGGCGGACTGGGTTCCGCCCTGCCGGGACCGGCCGCCGCGGCGGGCATCAGGGCCAGCAGCCCTGCCGCACAGAGCACACAGGTCGACGCGGCCACCCGGGAAGAGATTCCGTTGATCATATGATCAACGTAGAAACGGATGTCCTCCGCACCGCGACGACCGGGCCGGACATCACGCGCGAGCACCCGGATGCCGCACGCACGGCCGACCGGTGCCGATCGCCACGCCCGCCGGGGCGTCCCTGCTCCGGGCCGGCACGGGCAGGCCCGGCTGACGCGACGGCCGCACCTCAGACCGAGGGCAGCGTCGGCTGGACGCGCCGCAGGAACGTCGCGTTGTCCGGGGTCTCGCGCATGCGTTCCAGAAGGGTCTCCAGGGCGCCCTGCCCGTCCCGGTTCTGCAGCACGCGCCGCAGGCCGTGCACGGCCGCCAACTCGCCCGGCGGGAGCAGGAGTTCCTCGCGGCGGGTGCCGGAGGGGATGATGTCGACGGCCGGGAAGACGCGGCGGGACGCCGGCTCGCGGCTCAGGCGGAGCTCCATGTTGCCCGTGCTCTTCAGCTCCTCGAAGTAGAAGTCGTCGGCCCGGGAACCGGTCTCCACCAGCGCCGTCGCGAGGATCGTGAGGGAACCGCCCTCCTCGGCCGACCGGGCGGCGCCGAAGAACCGCTTGGGGCCGGTCAGCGCGGACGCGTCGACGCCCCCGGTGAGGATGCGGCCCCCGGAGGCGGCCGCGTTGTTGTGCGCCCGGCACAGCCGGGTGAGGGAGTCGAGGAGGATCACGACGTCCTCACCGGCCTCGACGAGCCGCTTGGCCCGCTCGATCACGAGCTCCGCGAGCGCGATGTGCTGCCTGGCGCTCCGGTCGAAGGTCGAGGCGTACACCTCGCCCCGCACGCTGCGCCGCATGTCGGTGACCTCCTCGGGCCGCTCGTCGAGCAGCAGCATCATCAGCCGGCACTCGGGATGGTTGCCCGTGACGGCGGCCGCGAGCTGCTGGAGGAGGACGGTCTTGCCGGTCTTGGGCGGGGCCACGAGAAGCCCGCGCTGGCCCTTGCCGACCGGTGCGATCAGGTCGACGACCCGGCCGGCCAGTCCGGCGGCCGGGTGCTCGAGACGCAGGCGCTCGTGGGGATGCAGGGGCGTCAGGTCCCGGAAGTGCCGACGGCCACGCAGTTCCGCGGGCGTACGGCCGTCGACCCGTGCGACGTCGGTGAGACCGCGCCGGTCGCCCAGGGTGCCCTCGACGAGGTCGCCCTTGCGCAGGCCGTGGCGGCGGATCAGGGCGGGGGAGACGGCGGGGTCGTCGGGCGTGGGCCGGCAGTTCTCGCCGCGCAGCTGCCCCTTCCCGCTCGCGTCGATGTCGAGGACGCCGAGGACGGTCCGGGGCCCGGACTGCCGCTGGGCGGGAGCGGTGTCGAGTGTGGTGGTCATGGTGGTGTGTCCTTTCACGGACGGCAGGCATGAGACATGCGAAGGGAGGGGGAGAGGGCCGCGAGGGGAGGGCCTGGGGCACGCCTCCGGCGGCGGGGAACAGCACCTCGGGTACGACAGAGCACGTCGAGATGCCGGGAATGATGGAGAGAGGAAGAATCGCACCGGCGCCCACAGAGAGGGGCGTGCACAAGTGCTCTTCGCAGGTTACCACCCGATGGGGCACCGGGGGAGAGAGATGTACCTCAGTGTGTGGCCAGCAGCCCGTACAGCAGGGGGATCCGCGGCTCGGGCAACCGCCACCAGCCGGACTCCGTACGGACCATCTGCGGCCAGCGCGGCCAGGGAAGTTCGTCGCTTTCCCGCAGCCGCCGGACGGTCAGTCCCGCCTCCGTCAACGCGTTGACGACCTCGCCCATTCCATGCATCCACTCGTAACTGTCCGTGGCGCCCTCGACGGCCGGGCCGTCCGTGTAGGTGTGGGTCGCGTCCCGGTGCACGGGACCGCCGCCGCCCAGGTAGTCGTGGCGCAGGAGCAGCTCGGGGCCCTCACCCGGAGCGGGTTTCGGGCCGAGCGAGTTGAGCAGGGGGTGGAACTCGACGACGTAGAACCGGCCGCCGGGGCGCAGGAGCCGACCGACGACCTCCGCCCACCGGTGCAGGTCCGGCAGGTAGCACAGGGCGCCCTTGCCGGTGTAGACGACGTCGAACTGCCGCCCGTCCAGGGCCTCGTGGGCGTCGTACACGTTCGCCCGGACGTACGTCACGTCCGCGCCGGCCTGCGCGGCGATGCCGGTCGCGGCCGCCACGGACGCCTCGGAGAAGTCGAGGCCGACGGCCCGGGCGCCGCGCCGTGCGAAGGCGATCGTCTCCGTGCCGAGGTGACACTGGAGGTGCAGCACATCACGGTCGGCCAGCTCGCCGAGGTCCTCCCACTCCCAGGGCGCGAACCAGCGCTCGGGGTCGGGGTTTTGGTCGAGACCGTAGAACCGGCTGGCGAGATGGACGGGCGTGCGGGCGTCCCAGTTCGCCTGGTTGGCCCGCATCAGCCGGTCGTGATCGACGGACGTCATGAGGACATCCAACCGTCGGCGCGCCGCGAACGGCGGCAGAACGCGGGAAACGGACCTCGGACGTGTCGCTCACATCGAGTGCGCCCGTGCCTCCTCGGCGATCCGCTCGAACTGCGCGCCCATGGCCGCCGCCAGCGCCTGCGCCGCCGACAACGGACGCACCATCACGGTCAGTTCGTCGATGAGCCCGTCTTCGTCGACGTGGATGAAGTCGCAGCCGTTGAGCTCCCGGTCGCCCACGCGGGCGGTGAAGACCAGGGCGTGGTCACGACCGTTCGCGTCGTTGATCTCGCGCACGTAGCGGAAGTCCTCGAAGACACCGGAGACGGCGCGCAGGATCGCCGCGGTGATCGGCTTGCCGGTGTACGGCTTGAACACGACCGGGCTGGTGAAGACGACGTCCGGCGCCAGCAGCGCCTCGACGGCGTCGAGGTCGAGTGCCTCGACCGCCTCACGGAATGCACGCATCGAACCCCGCCTTGGTCAATTAATTGAGTAGGTGCGGATTAGATTAATCAACCGTTGCTACGCTGTCCACATGTCACTCAAGTACGCCGTGCTGGCCGCCCTCCTGGAGGGGGAGGCCTCGGGGTACGAGCTGTCCAAGGTGTTCGACGTGTCGCTCGCGAACTTCTGGGCCGCGACCCCGCAGCAGCTCTACCGGGAACTGGAGCGTCTCGCGCAGGACGGGCTGATCGAGGCCAGGGTGGTGCGCCAGGAACGGCGGCCCGACAAGCGGATGTTCACGCTCACCGAGGCGGGCCGTCAGGACCTGCGCGCCTTCGCCGTCACGCCGCCCCGCCGGCCCACCGCCATCCGCGACGAACTCCTCATCAAGATCCAGGCCATGGACGGAACGGACCCCGAGGCCACCCGTGCGCTGGTCGAGGAACGCGAGGCGTGGTCCCGCGGCAAGCTCGCCCGCTACGAGCGCGTCCGCGAACGCCTCCTGGCCGGCCGCAGCGAGGAGGAGTACCTGCGGGAGGCCGACCGCATCGGCCCGTACCTCACGCTGATGGGAGGCATCGCCTTCGAGGAGGAGAACCTCCGCTGGTGCGCGCGCGTACTCACCGTCCTGAAGCAGCGAGCTCCCCTAGGGCCTGTCTGACAACCCCCGCCTGCTCCGCGGCGTCCGGCACGCACGTTCGCCGCGAGCGCACGCACCAGACGTCGCGGAGCCCGCCCTCCGGGCGGACGACGGGCATCTGCCGGACAGGCCCTAGGCTGAGCCGATGTTCAGCCCCGAAGGCCCCAGCCTGCGCGAGCTCGCCGCCCAGGCGCTGTCGTCCGTCGAGCGCGGCTACGACCTCCTCGCGCCGAAGTTCGATCACACCCCTTTCCGGACGCCCGACGCGGTCCTCGACGCCGTCGAATCGGCGCTGCGGCGGACGGGACCCTTCGACGCCGGGCTCGACCTGTGCTGCGGAACCGGCGCGGGCGTCGGTGTGCTGGCAGGGGTGTGCCGGGAGCGGGTCGTCGGTGTCGACTTCAGCGCCGGCATGCTCGACGTGGCCCGGGAGCGGGTCCGGCCGACCGGGCCGCCGGTCTCCTTCGTCCGCGCGGATGCCCGCGCCCTGCCCTTCGGGTCCGCCTTCGACCTGGTGGTGAGCTTCGGGGCCTTCGGGCACTTCCTGCCCCGCGAGCTGCCCGGGCTGTTCGCGCAGGTCCGCTCCGTCCTGCGGCCGGGCGGCTGCTTCGCGTTTCCGCTGGTGGCTCCGCCCCGCCCGGGCTCGCTCGGCTACTGGATGCTGCTCGGCTTCGACGCGGTGATGCGGGTGCGCAACGCGCTGTGGCGGCCTCCGTTCGTCATGTACTACCGCGCGTTCCGCTTCGGGGACGTACGGCGTGAACTCGCCCGGGCCGGCTTCCGGGTGGATCTCCACGCGCTGCCGGAGTTCGGCCGACGGCGGGACGGCAGCCCGCGGGTGCGGCTGGTCGTCGCCCGGACTCCGGGTTAGTCAGCCGCGCAGGAAGTTCAGCAGATCGTCGTTGAACGCCTTCTCGAAGTCGCCCACCAGACCGTGCGGGGCGCCCGGGTACACCTTCAGCGTCGCGTCCTTGACGAGCTGGGCGGTCCGCTGGGCCGAGGCGCCGATCGGCACGATCTGGTCGTCGTCGCCGTGCGCGACCAGCGTCGGCACGTCGATCCGCCCGAGGTCCTCGGTGAAGTCGGTCTCCGAGAACTGCGCGACGCAGTCGTAGGCGCCCTTCAGCCCGGCCTGCATGCTCCACATCCAGAACGCCCGCCGCACACCCTCCGACACGGCGGCCCCGGGCCGGTTGAAGCCGTAGAAACTCTCGCTCAGCTCCCAGTAGAACTGCGAGCGGTCCGCCTCCACGGCCGCGCGGATCCCGTCGAAGGCGTCCTTCGGGGTGCCCTCCGGATTGGCCTCCGTCCGCAGCATCAGCGGCGGCACCGCGCCCAGCAGCACGGCCTTGGCGACCCGCGCGGTCCCGTGCCGCCCGATGTACCGGGCCACCTCGCCGCCGCCGGTCGAATGGCCCACCAGGACCGCGTCGCCGAGGTTCAGCGCCTCGATCAGCTCGGCCAGGTCGTCGGCGTACCGGTCCATGTGGTTGCCCTGCCACGGCTGACCCGAGCGGCCGTGCCCGCGGCGGTCGTGCGCGATCGCCCGGAACCCGTGCTCGGCGACCAGACGGGCCTGCCCGTCCCAGGCGTCCGCGTTGAGGGGCCAGCCGTGGCTGAAGACCACGGGCTGACCCTCGCCCCAGTCCTTGTAGTAGATCTCGGTTCCGTCGGACGTGGTGAACGTGCTCATGGGGAATCCTCTCGGTGCGTGGGACGAGATCAGACGAAACGCCGCACGAACGCCAGAGCGGTGTCCGCGACCTCCTGCCAGCCGTGGTCGATGGTCAGGGCGTGGCCCCTGTCCTTGATCTCGATGATCTCCGTGATCCCGGGATTGCGCCGCTGGCGCCGGTACGAGGCGTTGGACAGTGCCCACGGCACGGTGTGGTCCTTCTCGCCCGAGATGATCAGCAGCGGACCGCGCTCCGGGTTCTCGGTGTCGACCTTCGCCTCGGTCCACGGGTTGAGGTTCGCCGTGGCCGCCTGGAACAGCGGCGCGCCCGGTGCCGGTACCGCGAACGTCTCGTACAGCTGCCGGGCCTCCTCCTCGCTCACCGCGTTGGCGAAGGCGTACCGGAACTGGTCGAAGGTGAGCGGCACGGCACGGTTGCGGTTGGCCGGGTTGGTCAGCACCGGCGCCGCCGAGCGCAGCGACGACACGGGCAGCGGCAGCACGCCCCGGAACGGCGCCGGGTCGATCGCGACCGACGCGGCGGACAGGCCCCGCCCGGCGAGAATCTGGGTGAGCAGTCCGCCGAACGAGTGACCGATGACCGCCGGATTGCGCTTCAGGCCGCCGATCAGTCCCGCGAGGTGGTCGGCGACCTGCCCGACCGTCTTGCCGGCGAGGACCTCCGGGTGACGGTTGGCCTCCTCGACGGTGCCGGGGTCGTCGGGCCAGGACAGCGAGACCGGGGCGTACCCGGCCCGCTCGAAGTGCTGCGCCCAGCGGTCCCAGCTGCTCGGCAGCAGCCACAGGCCGTGGACGAAGACGACGGGCGTCCGGCCGGCGGCGTTGGCCCGCTCGATCAGCTCCTCGTCAGGTGTGCTCATTCGGTCGTTCCCCCCTGAAACTCGGTCTCGGTCGCCCCGGACACGCGCAGGGCGTTCGCCTCTGGCCGATACTGGCAGCGGAAGCGGTGGACGGATCGGCTCACGGTGTCCGGTCCTCGACTCACCGTGCCGGGGGCGGGGAGGGCTGGGGATGATCCTTCTGGACACGGCGGAGCTGGCGGCGGACGAGCGCGTGGAGGCCTTCCGTGCCGCCCTGCTGAGTTCGTCCGTGCCGTCGCGCGTCCGCATGGAGGAGAGCGGGGAGCGGGTGTTCGCGCGGATGGAGCGCTGGCACTTCGGCGAGCTCATGCTCTTCACGAGCAGTTCCTCCGGCTGGGCAGTGACCCGTAGCCCCCGCTGTCTGCGTCTTGAGGGTCCGTCGATGGTCTCCCTGTCCCTCCAGGTCCACGGCACGGGCCGGTTCGGCCAGTCGGACCGGCAGGACCTGGTCGAACCAGGCGAGCTGATGCTCAACGACCTGACGATCCCCTACGAGTTCGCCTGGTCGGGCCGCGGGGGCGCACGGGCCCTCCAGGTGCCGTACGACCTCCTCGGCGTGCCCCCGCACATCGTCCGCCGGGGCGCCGAGCGGCTGCGGGCCAGTCCTCTGTACGACATGGTCCGCGTGCACATCGCCCGCCTTCACGCCGACGCCGACACCCTCGAAGGCGACCCGGGTGCGGCCGCCCTCGGCACGGCCACCGTGGAACTCGTGCGCGCGCTGCTCACCTCCGCCGCCGGAGTGGACGCCGACGCCCGGCCCGTCCCGGCCGAGTCCCTCCTCCAGCGCGTCCTCGCCTACGCCCGCACCCATCTGACGGAACCGGACCTCACGGCCTCCCGTGTCGCGCACGCCCACAACATCTCCGTGCGCGCCCTGTACCGCCTGTGCGCGCGGGCCGGGCTGAGCCTGGAGCAGTGGATCATCGAGCAGCGCCTCGAAGGTGCCCGCGCCGCCCTGGTCTCCCCGGTGGGACGCACTCGGACCATCGCCTCGGTCGCCCGTGCCTGGGGTTTCACCGATCCCAGCCACTTCGCGCGCCGATTCAAGGCCGCGTACGGCGTGACGCCCCGGCAGTGGCGGGCGTAGGCGCCCGGCCCGGCAGGGTGAACTCGTAGACCAGCGCGTCCTGTTGGGCGTCCACCACGAGGTCGGTGATCTCCAGCGGACGCGCGTACTGGTCGTGCACGCGCCGGGTGACCCGCACCGACGGCGTGCTCGCGAGGGGGGTGATGGCGTCGCGGTGGTGCAGGGTCAGACCGGCGCGCCGCATCCAGTCGTAGGCGCGCCGCAGGTGCGCGGCGGCGGTGCCGTCGGCGCGGTCGCGGTAGCGTGCGAGCTCCTCCACCTCCGCGAGCGCCACGGCGGAGAAGGACGTCACGGCGGTACGCAGTCCGCGTCCGTCGGCGGTGGCATACCGGTAGCGGTGGATCAGGGTGGGCCGGTCCGGGGCCAGGCCCAGGGCCTCGGCGTGGTCCGGCGGGGGCGGCTCCCAGGCCACGGTGGCGCGGGCGACCGTGCCCGGTGTCGCTGCCCCGGCGCCGACCGGGAAGGTGAGCGCGGCCGGGGTCTCGACCGGCCGGCCGGGCAGGGTGGCGTGGCTGCCGCGCCGGTCGGTGGCGACGAGGCCGTCGTGACGCAGCAGCTCCAGCGCCTGCCGTACCGTCTCCCGGCTGACCCCGAAGTGTCCGGCCAGCCGCCGCTCGCCCGGCAGCCGCTCGCCGGGCGGCACCGTGCCGTCGCGCAGTTCGCCGAGCAACTCCGTGGCGATCCGCCGGTACAGGGGCTCTCCTTCGGTCGGCGGGTGGTCGTGCGGGGTGGTGCGGGCCATGCCGCGCCTCCTGTTGGTGACGTTCGGTAGCCGTGCGGGCTCATTGCGCCACCAGGTCTAGCATTGGTCTAAACCAGCCGGGAAGGGCGGGCGGGTGGTTCGGCCGAAACCGGCCCGCCCGCACCGACCGTCAGAGTGCGCTGTACAAAGCGTCGATCAGCGCCATCTTCCGCGGGTCGTCCGCGATATGAGGCCCCATCCGGTTCATCACGTAGCCCATCGACACCCCCGCCTCCGGGTCCGCGAGCCCGCAGGAGCCGCCGAAGCCGTCGTGACCGAAAGCGCGCGGATTGGGTCCGTAGGAGCCGTTGGATCCGCTGAGCCACAGCCCGAGCGCCGCCTCGGTCTCGCCCTCGAACCCGGCGCCGAGCACCAGATCCCGGCATCTGCCCTGTCCCTCGCGCACCCGCTCCGCCGCTGCGGGGGACAGGACGCGGTGGCCCCCGTACGAGCCGCCTCCCGCGAAGACGCCGTAGAGCTCGGCGACCGCACGCGCGGTGCCGTGCCCGTTCGCCGCGGGTATCTCGGCGGCCCGCCACCCGGGCGTGCCGGCCGCGGCGGCGGACACCGCGGGGTTGGTCAGCGCGGCGATCGCCGCGGGTGCCAACTGGGCGAAGACGGCGGCCTGTTCACTGCTCGTCGCGACGGGCGGCTGGTCCAGCTCGGCCGCCCGCCCGTAGTCCTTCTCCGGCAGGCCGATTCGGAAGTCGATGCCGAGCGGCCCGGTCACCTCCCGTTCCAGGAAGGCCCCCGGCAGCAGCCCCGACACCCGCCGCACGACTTCGCCCACCAGATGGCCGTAGGTCAGTGCGTGATAGCCGGACGTGGTTCCCGGTTCCCACCAGGGCTGCGTCGCCGCGAGCCGCTGTGTGGTCAACTCCCAGTCGCAGAGCTGCTCCAGCGAGTGCGGTTCACGCAACCCGGCCAGACCGGCGCGGTGGGACAGCAGATGCCGTACGAGCACCTTCTCCTTGCCCGCCGCGGCGAACTCCGGCCAGTACACGGCCACCGGCGCGTCGAGGTCCAGCAGCCCCCGGTCGGCGAGGATGTGCGCGCACAGTGCCACCGGCCCCTTGGTCGTGGACCACACGTTGACCAGCGTGTCCTGTTCCCACGGCCGGGTGTGTGCCGCGTCGGCCCAGCCTCCCCACAGGTCCACCACCGTCCCGCCGCCGACGGTGACGGCCACCGCGGCACCCAGCTCGCCCCGGTCCCGGAAGTTCTCCTCGAACGCGCTGCGTACCGCCGTGAAACGCGGGTCGCAGTGACCGCGCACCTGTGCCTCGTTCTCGGACATGGCCCCTCCACCACTTCGCCGGGCCGGGCCGCAGAGGAGCGGCCCGGGCGCGAAGAACGTACCGACTGGTCGGACTTGGTGGAAGCCTGCCGCCGCTGAAACGGCCGGATCAGTCGCCGGCCGGCGGCGGGATCAGATGTACGAACGCATCCAGCGCAGCTTGGCCGCCTCCTGGAAGGGGCCCCCGCCCTCGTGGTCGTTGAAGTCGTACACCTCGATCGTCTTGTCCTCGTGGTTCCAGGCGTTGAAGGCCGCGAAGACGGTCGAGGGCGGGCAGGTCTGGTCCTCCAGGGCGGCCGAGAAGAGCGCGGGAGCCCCGCCGCGGGTGGCGAAGTGGACGCCGTCGAAGTAGGAGAGCGTGCGCAGGGCCTGCTCGGTACGGCCGCGGTGCGTCTTGAGGTACAGGCCGATCTCGCGGTACGGGTGGCGGTCCGTGATCGTCGCCGCGCGCGGGTAGTCGCACAGGAACGGCACGTCCGGCGCGATGCCCGCCAGGTCCGGGATCAGGCCGCCGACCGCGATCGTGATGCCGCCGCCCTGGCTGCCACCGACAGCGACCGTGCGCGCCGGGTCGGTGAGAGGGTGCGAGCGGGCCGCCTCCACGGCACGCACGGCGTCGGTGAACACCCGGCGGTAGTAGTAGTTCTCCGGCGCGTCGATACCGCGCGTCATGAAACCGGGGTATGCGGGGGCGCCGCCCACCGGGTCGGCCGTGCCGCCGCCCGCTCCCCAGGCGCTGCCCTGCCCGCGGGTGTCCATCACGAAGTGCGCCCGGCCCGTGGACGCCCACAGCAGATGCTCGTGCGGCAGCCCGCGTCCGCCGCCGTACCCGATGAACTCCACGACCAGCGGCAGCGGGCCGTCCGCCCCCGCCGGCAGTATCAGCCAGCCCTTGACGGGGTGGCCGCCGAACCCGGCGAACGTCACGTCGAACACCTGCACCGTGGACAGTCCCGTGTCGACCGGTTCGAAGCGGGCGTCCAGGTCGTGCTCGCGTGCCTCCTGGAGCGTCTTGGACCAGAACGCGTCGAAGTCCTCGGGCTCGGTGGACGCGCTGCGGTACTCGCGGAGTTCGTCGAGAGGAAGGTCGAACAGGGCCATGTAGGACCGCCTTGGGTGAGGAACGGCTGCGGAGACAGTGCGGATGATCACACTACGGGGGCGGTCGGAGGGGCCGCCAGGCCTTTTGCCGCCGCCATTCACCTGCCGTTTGTCGGTCGTGTCACGCGTCGCGATGCGTCCACTCCGGCTCAGTACGGGCCCACTCCCGCTCCCACTCGGCCAGCCGGCGGCGCAGCGCGACCCGGCGCACGACGGAGTGGCCGAGGAGCACCACGAGCACCACACCGCCCGCGGCGCACGTGCCCATGGTGAGGGTGTGCTGCCAGACCGCCGTGCCGTCCACCGGCGGGCTCACGACACGACCCTCGGAGTCGAACCACACGTCCACGACCTCACCCGGCCGGGTGCCCCCGGGGACCCGCGCCGTAGTGGTGCGCGCGCCCTCGCCCGGCTCGGTCCAGCGCACGGTGGCTCGGTACGTGTGCCGCCCGTCTGCCTGCACCGACGGCGGCGTGTCGCCCTTCCGGCCGACGACCTCGGCACGGACGCGGTGGCGCTCGGCCTGTTGCTCCGCGGAGACCGACCGCGCCTCGCCATGGGCCCACCAGGCGGCGGCCGCGCCCGCCAGAGGCGCGCCCACCAGTATCAGGACGGCGACCACCAGCACCGTCCACGCCTCGACGACATCCGACCGGCGCCGCAGCGGACTGTGCCGCCAACGCCAGCCGCGCACCCGGGTTCCCATGTCGACCTCCTCGCCGTCACCGCGGCCGGAGGGCCGGACCGGTCGTGCGGTGGCGGCGCCGCCGCTCCGTCCGCGTCACGTCACGCGTGCGAGTGCCCACACGGGTCAGGTACCCCCTCCGACACACATCGATCGCTCGGCACGGCCCGGGTCGTCGCGTGCCGGAGCTCTTCGGCCGGAGTGCCCGGGCGCGCCGCGGTGAAACACCGGGGCGCGCTGTGGCGAGCCGTACGCCACTCCCTGTGCCGTCACCGGGGGGGGAGGAGCCTGTCACCAACGGGAAGGGCCTGTCACCACCGGGGAGGCCTGTCACCACCGGGGAGGAGCCGCCGTCGAGGTCAGCCGAAACGCTCGATCCGGATGCGGTCCACCGGCTGACCCGCCGTCACGAGCAGCCGGGAGGCGTGCTCGGCGAAGGAGTTGGAGCCGCACACATAGGCCTCCCAGCCGCCGGGAGGCTGCTCGGCCAGGAGCGGCGCCACATGTGCTTCCGCCATACGTCCCACCGCCACACCCTCCGGCGCGCTCCGCGTGAACACGGGCGTCGTCTCGGGTCCGAACTCCCGGGCGTAGATGAGCTCCTCGGGACTGCGCGCGGACACCAGCAGCCGCAGCGGAACCGCCAGGTTCCGCGCCCGGTGGTGCCGGACCATCGACATCAGCGGCACGACGCCGGAGCCGGCGCCGATCAGCAGCGCGGGCCGGTCGCCCGGCCAGGCGAAGAAGCCGCTCACCGGGCCCCGCACCTCGACCTGGTCACCGGGCCGGGCGACGGTGTGGAACCAGCCCGAGACCTCGCCGCCCTCGACGTGATCGAGGGTCAGCTCGACGTGCCCGGAGTCGTCCGGCGCGGACGCGATCGAGTAGTGACGCTGGGCCGCATAGCCGTCCTCGGCGGTCAGCCGCACCATCAGATGCTGACCGGGCAGGTGCCCCGGCCAGCCGGGCACGGCGAACCGGAAGGTGGCGGCACGCGCGGTCTCGCGGCGCATCCCGGTCAGCGTGGCGGTCCGCCACGCGGAGGCGGCCTGCTCGCTCACGGCGATGCGCCCGGGCACGGCGAACCGCGTGGGGGGCGCGAACGTCTCAGTCACCGGAGTACCTCTGCTCCTGCCAGGGGTTGCCCCGTTCGTGATAGCCGTTCTGCTCCCAGAAACCCGGCTCGTCGTGGTCGAGGATCCGCAGGCCCGCTATCCACTTGGCGCTCTTCCAGAAGTACAGGTGCGGCACCAGCAGCCGCGCCGGGCCGCCGTGCTCCGGGGCGAGCGGCCCGCCGTCGTACTCCCACACGATCCAGGCGCGCCCGCCGGTCAGGTCGGCGAGCGGGAGGTTCGTGGTGTAGCCGGTGTGCGAGTAGGCGACGGCATGGGTGGCCGACCCATGGGGCCGGACCACATCCCAGAACGCGTCCAGGGACACCCCTGCGAACCGCACCCCGAACTTCGACCAGCTCGTCACACAGTGGATGGCGCCCTCGTAGGCCGACGGCGGCAGCCGGTGCGCCTCCTCCCAGTCCCAGGTGCGCGGCTCGTCCACCAGACCGTCGATACGGAACGTCCAGTCGGCCGGCGCGAGGTCCGGCGTGACCTCGGCGGACAGCACGGGCCAGTCGTCGCCCGCGTCGTACTGGCCGGGCGGCAGACCGGGGTCGTCCCCGCGTGGGCGCCCGGTGAAGCCTCGGGTGATGTGCATGCGGTGTGCCTCCGGGCCGGGCCGGCGGTGCCCCGCCGGCCGGCGTCTCAGTGATTGCGTATTCAACCGTACGTGCGGCGCGCACCTAGTCGTGCGCAGGTGTGGTGCGCGCCTGGTCGTCCGTAGGTGCGGTGCGACCCTGGTCGTGCCGGCCGGGAGCCGGGCCCGCGTTGTAGCGCACGAGGTAGTCGGCGAATCGCGCCAGGTCCTCGGCCGGCCAGTCCGCCAGCCGCTCCCGGAAGGCCGCGCGGCGGCTCTCGGTGACCTGGGCCAGGATGCGCCGGCCGGCCTCCGTCAGATGCAGGACCAGGACGCGCTGGTCCTCCGCGTCGGGGCGGCGTTCGATCAGACCGGCGCGTTCCAGGGCGGCCACCTGACGGCTGACGGTGGACTTGTCCAGGGCGTAGTGGACGGCCAGGTCCGTGGCTCGGCATCCGCCGCTCTCCTCCAGGTGCCCGAGCAGTGTGTACGACACCAGAGACAGCTCCGGGTGCATCCGCCCCGCCGCGGCACGGGCGCGGCGGGCGAAGACCGTCATCTCCCGCTGGATGGTCTCCACGGCGTCGGCGGACTTCATCGGACCTCCCTCACCACGTCGGCTTCCCGTCCTCCATGGTTGCATGACCCAACCACCTGTCCCATGGCCTGCCGACGGGGCGATGGACCCGGTGCCGTACCGGTCGGCCGGGCCGTCGGGTAGTGTTGCCGTCCGGCTGTGGACGGACCCGGCCGTCGAAAACCGAGGAGGTGAGACCCATTACCGCTGTGTCAGCCCGGGTGCTCTCTCCTCGATGTCGCGCGGATCGCCGGCCGTAGGCGACCGCCGGAGCGCCCTTCGAATCTCGAAAGGCTCCTGGCTTCCATGCCCTCCGTGTCTCCCGTTCCACCGTCCTCCCGCGGCTCCGTCGTCGCCGCGCTGCGCACCGCCGGCTGCGTCTTCGCCGAGGACGAGGCCGAGTTGATCCTCGCCACCGCTCGCACCCCGGCCGAAGCCGCCGCCATGGTCGAACGCCGTGCCGCGGGCCTGCCCCTCGAAGTCGTCGTCGGCTGGGCCGAGTTCCGGGGCCTGCGCATCACCGTCGACCCGGGCGTCTTCGTGCCGCGCCGCCGCACCGAGTTCCTGGTCGAGCAGGCCCTGGCCCGGGCGCCCGGCGCCGGCGTCGTCGTGGACCTGTGCTGCGGTTCGGGCGCCGTCGGGGCGGCGCTGGCCGCCGGACTCGGCAGCGTGGAACTGCACGCCGCCGACATCGACCCCGTCGCGGTGCGCTGCGCCCGTGGCAATATCGCCGCCGCCGGCGGTCACGTCCACCAGGGTGACCTGTTCGAGGCGCTGCCCGTCGACCTGCGGGGCCGCGTCGGCATCCTCGCGGCCAACGTGCCGTACGTACCGAGCGACGAGATCGGCCTGCTGCCCCCTGAGGCCCGCACCCACGAGCCGCTGGTCGCCCTCGACGGCGGCGTGGACGGCCTCGACGTCCTGCGCCGGGTCGCGGCCGAGGCGCCCCGCTGGCTCGCGTCCGGCGGCTGCGTCCTCGTGGAGACGAGCCGCCAACAGACACCGACCGCCCTCGAGGCCTTCGAACGCAACGGCCTGACGGCACACCTGGCCGTCTCCGATGAGCTGTACGCCCATGTCGTGATCGGCGTCGCACCGTAACGGTCGGAGCGCGCAGCCCAACGCCGGCGGCGGCCCTCAGGGCGTGTATCGAAAGTGCCTGGTGAGGTGAGTGAGAGCCCATTTGTGATCCAGAATGGTTGGATGGTCACGCTTGAGACTCCCCGTTTGATCCTGCGTCGCTGGCGCGAGGAAGAAGTTGCGCCCATGGCCGCCGTCAATTCCGACCCCGAGGTCATGCGGTGGATCCGTGACGGCAGCGTCTTTGACGAACAGCAGACTCGCGGCCGGGTCCGAGCGTGGGAGAGCGAGTGGGAGTCGCAGGGCTTCGGTCTGTTCGCCGTGGAGATCCGGTCCACTGGCGAGCTGGCAGGGTTCACGGGCCTTTCGGTGCCCAACTACTTGCCGGAGGTACTGCCGGCGGTTGAGGTGGGCTGGCGGCTGGGACGTTCCCACTGGGGGCAGGGCTTGGCCACCGAGGCCGCTGCGGCCGCTGTACGGTTCGGGTTCGAAGAGCGAGGGCTGGAGCGGATCGTCAGCATCACTCAGGTGGGCAACGACGCCTCCGAACGGATCATGACCAAACTGGGGATGCATCTGTTCCGTGAGACCGTCAATCCCGCCGGCGGTCGGCGAGTGCGGGTGTTCGAGTTGTCGTCGGACCAGTACGTCACAACCACTCGTTGATGGCGGCAACGAGGACGGCAGCCTCGTAGCAGACCGCGAGGCAGCACCGCCCCTTGCTCGTCCGTCAGGTCTCCACGTGCCACGAACCGAGATCATCACGCGACCAATGGCCTGGGGAGCGATTACCGGTGACGGTTGGTGGGTCAGGGCCGCGGGACGTTGAGCGGCAGATCTCGGTGGAAGACGGCCATAGCCCGGCCGGGGCCGTTGTAGTCGTCGACGATCTTCGTGTCGAAGCCGAGGCTGCGATGGAAGGCGATCGAGCCGGCGTTCTCGACTGACGTGATCGCCTTCAACTTCCGTGCACCGTGACATTCCGCTGCTTCAGCGAACGCCGCGTACAGACGACGCCCGAGACCGGTGCCACGGACATCATCCCGCGTGGCGATCAGATGCACGTACCCGGTGCCCTCCGGGGTGACGAACCCGAAAATGTACCCGCGGATTCCGTCCTCGGCCCGGGCAACCAAGCATGTGGAACCGAACTCCTGCACCAGTGCCAGAAGGTGCAGCGACCGAAGGTCGCGTTCGCCCCAGTAACGGGAGTGATCAGCCAGGACCTGATGGAAGTCGGCCACCGCGGCCGGTGCGATGCGTATCCCCATGGTGACGATCATGGCAGGCGCCCTGACCGTTACAGGCGAAGGTCCGCACGGGTTGGGCAAGTTGTGACGCAAGCCTGGGCCCGTGCGGCCTGTTCCCACCCTCCCCTGTCCGGGGCTCCCGCGCACCTTTCGACGAGGTGCTCGAAGAACTCGCCCTCAAGTGGCCCAGGTCGCGGATTTGCAGCGCTAGATTGTGCGCCGTTTCAATGAGTTCGGTGCCTTGCTCTTCCGTAGGGGCCCCTGCGGCGACGCCGTCCCCCAGTCCCCCACATCGTAGTACGCGTCACTGGTGGCCGTACCTGCTTGAAGCTGCGGGCGACACCGCGCCGAGCCACCAGCCGATATGAGCTCGAGTGCCCTAGTCCGGTGTTGTCGCCCGGGCGATGAGCAGGGCCACGTCGTCGAAGTTGTCCGGCTCGTGCAGGGTGCGCAGCAGCAGGTCGCAGACCTCCTCCAGCGGGCGGTCGGGCCCTTCGAGCAGGGACAGCAGCGTGTCGAGCCGTTCGTCGAGCGGGTCGCGCCTGGTCTCGACGAGGCCGTCGGTGTACAACACCAGCCGGTCGCCCGGCTCCAGGTCGACGGTCGTCGTGGAGAAGGCGACACCGCCCACGCCGAGCGGCACCCCGGTCGGCAGGTCGAGCAGTTCGGGAGGACGCCCGGCCCGGACGCGCACCGGCGGCAGATGACCCGCGTTGGCGATCCGGCACTGCCGCAGATGCGGGTCGTGGATGGCGTAGACGCAGGTGGCGATGGCCTGTTCCAGCCCTGCGGTGATCCTGTCGAGGTGCTCTAGCAGCAGGGCGGGATCGAGGTCGAGGGAGGCCAGCGTGTTGGTCGCCGTGCGCAGCCGCCCCATGGCCGCCGCCGCGGGGATGCCGCTGCCCATCACATCACCCACGACGAGCGCGGTCTTGCCGCCCTCCAGGCCGATCACGTCGAACCAGTCGCCACCCACCTCGCTCGTGGCCCCGGCCGGCTGGTAGCGGGAGGCGACCTCCAGCCCGCCCGTCACGGGCGGATGGCTCGGCAGCAGGCTGCGCTGGAGAGTGAGCGCGGTTTCGCGGGCGCTCTGGTACCAGCGGGCGTTGTCGATCTGCACGGCGGCCCGCGCGGCCAGCTCGCGGGCCAGCAGCAGATCGTCCTCGGTGAAGGGCAGCGGGTTGCGGGTGCGCTTGAGGTCCAGGGCGCCCAGCACCTCGCCGCGCGCGATCAGCGGCACCGCCAGATACGAGTGCACGCCGGCCCGGCCCAGCAGCCCGGCCGCCTCCGGGGACCGGGCGATGCGGGCCAGGTCCTCGTCCTCGACGTGCGGCAGCAGCACGGGACTGGCCGTGCGCACGCACTGGGTGACGAGCCGGTCGGGCGCGTACCGGGCCACCTGCCCGGGCGGGTCGGCCGCCTCCAGCGCCTCGGCGGAGTCGTAGCCCTGGACCGCCAGCGCGCGGATCACCGCCGCCTCGGCCGGGTCGAGGCTGGTACGCCGGCCCTGCACCACCGCGTCCAGCAGGTCCACGGCCGCGATGTCGGCGAGTTCCGGCACGGCCACGTCGGCGAGCTCACGGGCCGTGCGGTCCAGGTCCAGCGTGGTCCCGATGCGGCCGGAGGCGTCGGCGATCATGGCCAGGCGGCGCCGCGCGGCCTCGGCCTCGATGCCCGCCCGGTACTGCTCGGTGACGTCGACGATCGAGACGGCCACGCCCAGCACGGTCCCGAAGGCGTTCTCCAGCCGGTACAGCGAGATCGACCAGGCGTGGTCCTGGTCCGGGTCGGCCGGGGTGCGGCCGATCGTGGACTGGTCGACGACCGGCTCCCCGGTGTCCAGCACCCGGCGCGCCGCGGCCTCCAGGGCGTCGACGTCCATCCGCGGCACCACGTCACGGACCGTGCGGCCGAGGTGCTCCTCGGCCGGCACGCCGTTGAGCTCCTCCAGCGCCGGGTTGACCGAGACGTACCGCAGGTCGGTGTCCAGCACGGCCAGACCGATCGGGGACTGGGCGATCATCCGCGTCGACAGCGCCACCTCGCGCTCCAGCCGGTGCACGGTCGACTGGTCGGCGCACAGACCGAGCGCGTAGACGTCGCCCTGGTCGTCGAGCAGCCGCATGTTGCGGAACTCCACGAGCCGCGTGGTGCCGTCCTTGCGGCGGACGGGGAAGGCCCCGGCCCAGCTCTGCCCGGTGCCCATGACGTCCGCGAACAGTTTGACCACGAGATCGAGGTGCTGCTCGTGCACCATGATCCGGGCGGCGTACTGCCCCAGCGCCTCCCGCGCCTCGTACCCGAACAGCTCCTCGGCCTGGGGGCTCCACAGCACGATGCGGCCCTCGGTGTCCAGGACCACCGAGGCCACGCGCAGGACGTCGAGCAGCCCGCTCGGCCGCACCGGCGCGCGCGCCGGCTCGTCGCCCTCGGCCATGGGAGACCCGGCTGCACTCATCCCATGCCCCGCCTTCGCCGTTCTCGCGGCACGCCGTCACGGTGCCGACACCCCATGTTCTACCGCGCGGAGCCGTCGATCCGAGGCCCCTTCCGTCACCTTCCACCATCGCCCAACACGGAGCCGCCCGCTCCGTAAACCCGTCATCACGGCAGGGGCACCGCCGGTAGTGCTTGGCAGAAGGTGGTGCTTTGCTGGGGTAGGGGCGGATACGCCACGAGAGGAGCGATCACCATGGACCGTGAGCGACCGCATCCCCACTCCGTCTCGGTGGAGATCAGCGGGTGCAGCAAGCAGGACGCCCGGATCGTGTTCGACACGCTGTGCGCCTGCTTCGAGTCCGACCGGTGCGCCGACGACGTGCCCGAGGATCTGCACGAGACGCGCCCGACGGTGTGGCTCGGCACGTTCGACGTCGCCGACAGGCACGAGGGGGCGCGACCGGCCCGGCTGTCGTCCTCCGTCGACGCCGACCTGCACGGCGGTTACTGGGCGATCGAGCAGTTCCGCATGAGGCTGGACTCGCTGTTCGAGGTGCGGGACCTCAGCACTGTCTCCGGCGACCAGGAGACGGAACTGCACGTGCGCCTCGAAAGCCGGTGACCGCCCCTCACGCGTCCAGCAGGCCGAGGACGGGCCGCCGGTAGACGGCGTGCGCCACGGGCGGGTCCGCGAGGTGGGCGCGTTCGGCCACGCCGTGGAGGCCCTCGTACGGCAGACCGAAGCCGGCTGTGGCGGGAATGCCCTCGGCCGTCGGCACGCCGATGGTCGACGGGCTCGACGTCTTCGCCCGCACCCGCAGCCGCGCCCGCGGCCCCCCACCCGCTGAGGTGCCCAAGAGCACGGCGGCGGGCTGCCCGCACTCAGCCGGCCGGCCGGTACGGCGGTCAGACTGCGGACGAGCGGTGTCGGCGAGCTCCACCACGCAGGAGAGGCCGAGATCCCCGGTCATGGACCTACTGTGCCCTCCATCACCTTGTGCAACTAGTTGCATAAACGGTCGGGGGTCCTCTACAACTACAGACACGACACCGCGCACGGAGGGCCCGATGAGCCGTTACCCGCACCTGCTGACCCCCCTCGACCTGGGCTTCACGACCCTGCCCAACCGGGTCCTCATGGGCTCCATGCACGTCGGTCTGGAGGAGGCCGAGGGCGGTTTCGCCCGCATGGCCGCCTTCTACGCGGCCCGAGCCCGCGGCGGAGTGGGTCTGATCGTCACCGGCGGCATCGCGCCCAACGACGAGGGACGCCCCTACGAGGGCGGCGCGAAGCTCACCACCGAGGCGGAGGCCGAGCAGCACCGGGTCATCACCGACGCGGTGCACGGCGAGGGCGGGCGGATCGCGATGCAGATCCTGCACTTCGGCCGGTACGCCTACCACCAGGACCTGGTCGCGCCCAGCCCGCTCCATGCGCCGATCAGCCCCTACCCGCCCCGCGAGCTCACCGACGCCGACATCGAGCGGACCATCGACGATTACGCCCGCGCCGCCCGCCTGGCTCGGCACGCGGGCTACGACGGCGTCGAGATCATGGGCTCCGAGGGCTACCTCATCAACGAGTTCATCGCCCGGCAGACCAACCAGCGCACCGACCGCTGGGGCGGCTCGTACGAGAACCGCATGCGCTTCCCGCTGGAGATCGTGCGGCGGGTGCGCGAGGCGGTCGGCGAGGACTTCATCGTCGTCTACCGGCTGTCCATGCTCGACCTCGTCCCGGGCGGCTCCACGCTCGACGAGGTGATCACCCTCGCCAAGGCCGTCGAGGCCGCCGGCGCCACCATCATCAACACGGGCATCGGCTGGCACGAGGCCCGCATCCCCACCATCGCGACCTCCGTGCCGCGCGGCGCCTACACCTGGGTCACCAAGCGGCTGATGGGCGAGGTGTCCGTGCCGCTCGTCACCACCAACCGCATCAACACCCCCGAGCTCGCCGAGGAGTTGCTCGCCGACGGCGCGGCCGACATGGTGTCGATGGCCCGCCCGATGCTCGCCGACCCGGACTTCGTCGTCAAGGCCGCCGCCGGCCGGCCCGAGGCGATCAACACCTGCATCGGCTGCAACCAGGCGTGCCTCGACCACACCTTCAGCGGTCTCATCACCTCCTGCCTGGTCAACCCGCGCGCCTGCCACGAGACCGAGCTGGTGCTCTCCCCGACCCGGCTGCGCAAGCGCGTCGCCGTCGTCGGCGCCGGGCCGGCGGGACTGGCGTGCGCCGTCTCCGCCGCCGAACGCGGGCACGAGGTGACGCTGTTCGACGCGGCGAGCGAGATCGGCGGCCAGCTCAACGTCGCCCGCAGGGTGCCCGGCAAGCAGGAGTTCGACGAGACGCTCCGCTACTTCCGCACCCAGCTCGACTGGCACGGTGTCGACGTACGGCTGAACACACCCGTCACGGCAGGCGACGTCGACGACTTCGACGAGGTCGTCGTCGCCACCGGCGTCACCCCGCGCACCCCCGACATCCCCGGCGTCGACCACCCGAGCGTCCTCGGCTACCTCGACGTCCTGCGCGACGGCGCACCAGTCGGCGACCGGGTCGCGATCCTCGGCGCGGGCGGCATCGGCTTCGACGTCGCCGAGTACCTCACGGACGGCGGCGACAAGGCGCACGAGGACCCGCCGACGTACTTCCGCCAGTGGGGCGTCGACCTGGACTACCGCGCCCCCGGCGGCCTCGCCGCGCCCGAGCGGCCCGCCCCGCCGCGCACCGTCCACCTGCTCCAGCGCAAGACCTCCAAGGTCGGCGCCGGCCTCGGCAAGACCACCGGCTGGATCCACCGCACCGAGCTCAAGCACCGCGGCGTCACCATGGTCCCGGGCGCCCGCTACGACCGGATCGACGACGCCGGACTGCACCTCACGATCGACGGTGAGAGCACCGTGCTGGAGGTCGACACCATCGTGCTGTGCACCGGCCAGGAGCCGCGCCGCGGCCTGTACGAGGAACTGGTCGCAGCCGGACGCAGCGCCCATCTCATCGGCGGTGCCGACGTGGCCGCGGAACTGGACGCCAAGCGCGCCATCAAGCAGGGCACCGAGCTTGCGGCCGCCCTGTAGTGCGGAAACCCGTCCCTAGGATGAGGCCATGTCACTCCCGCACGCGATCCTCACCGCCCTGCTCGAGAAGCCGTCGTCGGGGCTGGAGCTGACCCGGCGCTTCGACCGGTCGATCGGGTACTTCTGGTCCGCGACGCACCAGCAGATCTATCGCGAGCTGGGAAAGCTGGAGACCGACGGCCTGATCCGGGCCCTGCCCGCCGAGCAGCCGACGCGCGGCCAGAAGAAGAGCTACGAGGTCCTGCCGGCGGGCCGCGCCGAACTGGCCCGCTGGACTGCCGCCTCCCAGGACCCCAAGCCGCACCGCGACGTGCTGCTGCTGCGGCTGAGGGCTGCGGCCGTGGTCGGCACCGCGGGCCTGGAGGCCGATCTGCGACGCCACCTGGAGCTGCACGAGCGGCAGCTGGCGGAGTACCAGGAGATCGAGAAGCGTGACTTCCCGCCCGGCCGGGACGGCACCGAGGACCGGCTGCGGCATCTGGTGCTCCAGGCCGGAATCGACCTGGAGACGTTCTGGACCCAGTGGCTCAGGCGCGCCCTGGCGGACCTCGCCGAACTCCCGGACGGCGAGCCGACCCGCCCGGCCTGACCGGGGTGTCACGGCGGCCCGCCCGACCGGAGCGCTTCGGGAGGGCGGGCCGCCCTTCGTACCGGATCAGAGCCGGTACGGCCTGTTGCGCCGGCGCAGGTACCAGACCGTCGCGAGGAGGCCGGTCCCGACCAGCGCGCCGCCTGCCACGAGCGCGACGGTGCCGTAGTCGGTGGCGCTCCCGCCGACCCCGCCCATGACACCGCGGGACGGCGAGGCCGAGGGAGACGGCGACCTCGTGGGGGAGGGAGCGGGGGAGACGACGACCGACTGCGTGCCCGCGGTGGTGCCGTCCGAGCAGATGACGATGACGGTGAACGTCCCCGGCGAGACGTTCGACCAGGCGGCGGACTGACTGGTCGACGTTCCCGACAGGGTCACCTGACGTCCCTGGGCGAAGCTGCCCTGACTGCTGGTGAGGAGCGAGGCGGTGCCCCAGCTGCCGTTGATCTGCGTGCACGCGCTGGTCGTGACCGACACCGTGGACCCGGTCGTGCTCACGGAGATGCCCGGACCCGCGGCAGCGGGAACCGCCGCCAGGGCGAGGGGCAGCGCGGCGGCGGCCACGGTCAGGCCGGAGCGGAGAACTGGCGATGAGTTGCGCATGTGGACTGCCCTCCGGCGGCACGGTTGGCGGTACATCCCTTGCGCCGCCGAGGATCGGGGAACGCCCGTGCTGCCTCAGGGTCAGCCAAGGCGCCCCCGGGCCCGGCCGCACGCCGGGTGCCCCCGTGCAGGTGACTGGTTCCTTCGGGCGGCCGACGGGGGACCGCACGCGGGATCCGTACGAACGACGTCACTTCCCCGCGCCCGTCGTCACCGTCCGCTCCGCCGAGAAGCCTCCCCACGTGCCGTCCGGCAGCATCGCCCGGACACGGACCCGATGGGTGACACCGGCGGCCCGCCCCACGTAGAAGCTGTACGTCGCCCGGTCGCGCGGCGCGCTCCCGCCGAACACGAGGGACGTGGCCCGACGGCCGTCGAGATGGATCTCGTACTCGGTGACCTCGCCGTCCACGCGGGGCGGCACCCAGCTCAGGTCGACGTAGTAGGCCCCGTCCTCCCGGTGGCCGGTCGCCCGCAAGGAGGTCGGGGCCATGGCGCGGCCGTCGTCCGTGCCCGGCGTGGTGAGGCGGACGGCGGGACTGGCGGGGGAGACGTTGCCGGCCGCGTCCCTGGCCCGGACGGTGAACGAGTAGGACGTGCCGGGCCGCAGCCCGGTGACCACGGCCGCCGTCCGGCCCCCGCCCACGCTGTGGATCTTCGTGCCGCCCTGGTGGACGTCGTACGACACCACGTACCGGTCGTCCGTCGAGGCGGACCAGGACAGCTGGGCCGCCCGGCTTCCGGCCGCGCGGCCGCGGGCCGCCGCCGGGCGGGTCGGTGCCCGGTGGTCGTCCGCGGCGGCCGCCGGTGTCCTCGCCCGGACCCCACGGCTGGGCGGCCCGAGCCGCCCGTCGGCGCCCCGGGCCCGCACGGTGAAGACATACACCGTGGCGGGCCGGAGCCTGGTGACATCCACCATGTGCTCCGAACCCAGCACTTCTTTGACCTTACGGGGGCCGCGATACACCTCGTAGGTCTCGGCCCGTGCGGTCGCGCTCCACATGACATGCACGCTCGTCGCGCTGCCCGCCGCAGCGGTGACACCCGTCGGTGCTCCCGGCGGACCGCCGGCGTCCCCTTCGCCCGATCCGGCCGCACCACAGGAGGCGACCAGCGCGAGGGCCCCGCAGAGCGCGAGGCGGCGGAGCGGACGAGCCGGGACGGAAACGGAAACGCCTCGCACGGCACTGCCTCCCGGGGCCGAAACTCGGGAATGGTCCGGACCAATATGGCGTGGCTGACGCGACGACATCAAGAGGGCGGTGGTGTCGCCGGTCGCGGCGAGGGCCCGCGTCACCCCCCCGCCGTTCGTGACCACCCGGGAGAGTTACGTATGCTGAAGGTCCTCACGGCCGAACTCCTGGCGGACACCGGGAAGTTCGGGCCTGTCGCGCGGACCGCTGTCGTCGCAGATCCCGCGCCGGCGCTGGTGGCCGGGGCCCGCCTGGGTTCTTACACGGACTCAGGCCCCCGGCCGCTGTCGGAGGTTGGGGCCGTGCACCGTCCGGCCCTCCACCGGTGGCCGGGTGATCACCCCGGGGTCAGATTGGGCTGAGTGCCCGTCAGGTTCCCCAGGAGAGGCTCACCTATCGTGCGTGTCCAGTCGCTCACACTGGCCGCGGCCAGCGCCGCCCTGCTCGCCCCGACGACGCCCTCCGCCGCTCCGCCCCGGCCGGTGGTGTGGCGCGAGAACCCCGTCAGCGCCGCCGACCTGCTGGCCAAGGTACGGGACTGTGCTCCGGTCTCCCGAGGCCGGTACCGCAGCGACAGCGGCGCACCCGCGAAGATCCCGGTCTGCGGGACCCAGGACGCCGTGTTCTGGAAGGCCGACATGGACATCGACTGCGACGGCCGCCCCGGACCCCGCTGCAACCGCCGCACGGACCCCCACTTCTCCGGCAGCACCGCCTACGCGCAGTCGGACGGCCGTCCCCTGAGCGCCGAACGCCTCCCCTTCATCGTCGTGCCCGCCCCGAGCCGCATCTGGGACTACCGGGAGCACGGCGTGGGCGGCGGTTCCGTCGTGGCCGTCGTCCACCGCGACCGTGTGCAGTACGCGGTCGTCGGCGACACGGGCCCGCAGGACATCATCGGAGAGGCGTCCCACGCGACCGCCAAGGCCCTCGGTGTCCGCGCCGACCCGCGGGGCGGCGGCACACCCTCCGGCGTCACTTACATCGTCTTCAAGAACGCCCGCGTGTCACCCATCGAGGACCACGCGGCGGCCGAGGCGGCGGGGGAGCGGCTGGCGAGGCGATTCGTCGGCGACCAAGTGCTCGACGGAGAGCCGTGGAGTGACCGACCGGGCGACGCCGAGCACTGACGGAACGTCAGGGGCCCCTCCGCCGCCCGGCGGCCGATGGGCGCCGGGCACGCCGATCCGGCGTGCCCGGCCCGGTCTCACACCTTCCGGTACGTGTACGCCTCCGCTGCGGCCGACTCCACCGCCGCCAGGTCGGCCCCGGTGGCCGCCGTGACGACCGCGGCGACGGCCCCCTCCACGAACGGAGCGTCCACCAGCCGCGTCTGCTCCGGGAGTTCGTCTCCCTCCGCGAGCAGCGCCTTCACGGTGAGCACCGCGCTGCCCAGGTCGGCCAGCACGGCGACGCCGGCACCCCGGTCGACGGACGCGGCCGCCGCGGCGATCAGTTCGGCGCTGGTGCCGAGCCCGCCGCTCTCGGTGCCGCCCGCCGGGGCGACGGGCACCGCCGGGCCGCCGCCCGCGAGGCCCTTCGCCAGCGCGGCGACCGACGCGGCCACCTCCGCGCTGTGCGACACCAGCACGATCCCCACGAGCCGCTCGTCACTCACCGGCGGCCTCCGCGAGTCCGGCGACGAGCAGCGCCGCCGAGGTGGCACCCGGGTCCTGGTGACCGATGCTGCGCTCACCCAGATAGCTCGCCCGGCCCTTGCGCGCCTGCAACGGCGTCGTCGCCACCGCGCCCTCCTCCGCGGCGGTCCGGGCCGCCGTGAACGAGTCGCCCAGCGCGTCCACCGCCGGCACCAGCGCGTCGATCATGGTCTTGTCGCCCGGCGCGGCACCGCCCAGCGTCATGACCGCGTCCACCCCGGCCCGCAGCGCCTCGGCCAGCTGCTCCGCGCTGACCTCGGCGGCATCCCCGAGCGCCTTGCCGGTACGGCGCAGCAGCGTCCCGTACAGCGGCCCCGAGGCGCCGCCGACCGTCGAGATCAGCTGGCGCCCGGCCAGCGTCAGGATCCCGCCCGGCGTGCCGGGATCCTCCTTCTCCAGGGCCGCCGTCACGGCCGTGAAGCCACGCTGGAGGTTGCTGCCGTGGTCGGCGTCCCCGATGGGGGAGTCGAGGGCGGTGAGCCGTTCCGCCTCACGGTCGACGGACGCGGCGGTCGCCGTCATCCAACGGCGGAAGAAATCGGCGTCGAGCACTGGGTCTCCTTGCCTGGTAGGTACGTGGTGATCCTCTACCCCTTCCGCGTCACACGCCCCAGCGCAGACCCGGCGTCTTCACCGGCGCGTCCCACAGCCGCAGCATCTCCTCGTCCACCTGGCACAGGGTGAGGGAGGCGCCCGCCATGTCCAGGGAGGTGACGTAGTTGCCCACGAGGACGCGGGCGACGGGGACGCCCCGGGCGGCGAGCACGCGGTGCACCTCGGCGTTGAAGCCGTACAGCTCGAGCAGGGGCGTCGCCCCCATGCCGTTGACGAGGACCAGCACGGGGTTGCGCGGCCGGAGGTCCTCCACCACCGCCTCGACGGCGGCCTCGGCGATCTCGCCGGACGTCATCATCGCCCGCCGCTCCCGGCCGGGTTCGCCGTGGATCCCGATGCCCAACTCCAGTTCACCGGGCGGCAGATCGAAGGTGGGGCTGCCCTTGGCCGGCGTGCTGCACGCGCTCAGCGCGACACCGAAACTGCGGGAGTTCTCGTTGACCTGCCGGGCGATGGCCTCCACCCGCTCCAGTGGCATGCCCTCATCAGCGGCGGCGCCCGCGATCTTCTCCACGAACAGCGTCGCGCCGGTACCGCGCCGCCCGGCCGTGTACAGGCTGTCGGTCACCGCCACGTCATCGTTGACCAGTACCTTCGCGACCTGAATGCCCTCGTCCTCGGCCAGCTCGGCGGCCATGTCGAAATTGAGCACGTCACCGGTGTAGTTCTTCACGATGAACAGGACCCCGGCCCCGCTGTCCACGGCGGCGGCCGCGCGCAGCATCTGGTCGGGCACGGGGGAGGTGAAAACCTCGCCAGGACAGGCGGCCGACAGCATGCCGGGCCCGACGAAACCCCCGTGCAGCGGCTCGTGTCCCGAGCCACCGCCCGAGACCAGCCCCACTTTCCCGGCCACGGGGGCGTCCCGCCGCACGATCACCCGGTTCTCCACGTCCACGGTCAGCTCCGGGTGGGCAGCCGCCAGACCACGCAGCGCATCCGCGACCACGGTCTCCGGGACGTTGATCAGCATCTTCACGGGTACCTCCTGGTGAGACTGGTACGTGCGCCTCTGGCCTTCATCCTCGCAGGCCGCCTCGGGCTTGACCAGTTGTCGATCTTGGGTGTTCACGGCCGTCCCCAGCGGGCTGCGACGGCACTGATGCCGCCCCACGCCGACTCGGCCGACGGATCGTCAGGTGTGCAGGTCGTGTCCTGTTCGAGGGAGTCCCAGAAGGAAGGACAGCGGCTCAAGGACCGGAAAGTCATCGAATCCGGTGGGGAGTTCCCGGAAGGTGGGGCAAGAACACCGTCGAGGTCGTCCCGATGCAGCGCGACGGTCTGCCGGCCGTCGCGGAGCCCGCCGTCAACGACTCAGCGGGCGGAGTGCACCTCGCGGTACCGGTGGAGAGGGGCGGTTCCACCACGGGGAGCCGTCTCTGGAGTAGGGATCTTCGCGATGTGGGTAAATCGGATGCAAAAGACCCTTCCGTGCCCATACCGCTGAGAGGGGGGCGCGCAATGGATCCGTGGCTGATCTGGTTGATCATCGCGGCCGTGCTGGCCGTGGCGGAGATCTTCACCCTGACCGCTGCGCTCGGGATGCTGAGTGCGGCCGCGTTGGTCACGGCGGGCTCCGCCGCGCTCGGACTGCCGCTGCCGTTCCAGTTCTTGGTCTTCACAGCCGTGGCGACAGTCACCTTGCTGTTCGTGCGCCCCTTCGCGCTGCGCCACGTCCTCCAGCCCCAGGCGGCACGGTTCGGCGTGGACGCCCTGGTCGGCCGGGCTGCCTACGTCGTCTCCGAGGTGACGGGCCTGGGCGGCAGGGTCCGTATCGACGGTGAGGAGTGGACGGCCCGCGCCTTCGACGAGACGCTGGTGATTCCTGCAGGAAAGACCGTCGACGTCATAGAGATCAGTGGCGCCACCGCGATCGTCTACCCACGGGACTGAGAATCATGGAAACCTCCGCGTTCTTGATCGCCGGCCTGCTCGTCGCACTGTTCGCGGTCTTCACCGTGGTGCGGGCGGTCCGTATCGTTCCCCAGGCCCGTGCTCGCAACGTCGAGCGACTCGGCCGCTACCACCGGACCCTGAATCCCGGCCTCAATCTCGTCATCCCGTACATCGACCGGGTCCATCCGGTGATCGACCTTCGGGAACAGGTCGTCTCCTTCAAACCGCAGCCGGTCATCACCGAGGACAACCTGGTCGTCGAGATCGACACCGTCCTCTACTTCCAGGTCACCGATCCGCGCGCGGCCTTCTACGAGATCGCGAATTTCCTCCAGGCGGTCGAGCAGTTGACCGTCACCACGCTGCGCAACGTCGTGGGATCCATGGACCTGGAAAAGACCCTCACCTCGCGCGACACCATCAACAGCCAGCTCCGTGGTGTCCTGGACGAGGCCACCGGCAAGTGGGGGCTGAGGGTCAACCGGGTGGAGATCAAGGCCATCGACCCCCCGCAGTCCATCAAGGACGCGATGCAGAAGCAGATGCGAGCCGAGCGGGACAAGCGGGCCGCGATCCTCGGGGCCGAGGGGCAACGCCAGTCACAGATCCTCACCGCCGAAGGCGACAAGCAGGCCGCCGTCCTGCGCGCGGAGGGCAACCGTACCGCCGCGATCCTCCAGGCCGAGGGCCAGTCCCGGGCCATCGACGAGGTGTTCCAGGCAGTGCACCGCAACGACCCCGACCCCAAGCTGCTCGCCTGGCAGTACCTCCAGACGCTGCCCCAACTGGCGCAGGGGGCGGGCAGCACGTTCTGGGTGATCCCCAGTGAGGTCACCTCCGCACTCCAGGGTGTGTCCCGCGCCTTCAGCGAGGCGCTGCCCCCGTCGCCGGCCACCCGCGAGAAGCCCACCGACGACATGGATGCCCAGGCCGCCGACGACGCCGCACAGGCGGCGAAAGCCGCTGCCGCGGCCCTCGCCGACGCAGCCAAGGTCGATCGCGTCAGCCCCGAATCCCTCCCGTCCCAGCCTCCTGCCTGATGCGGGGACGTGACGCAGGGCATGACGCAGGGCAAGTGCGGTCCGGAGCCTCGGCCCGACCGGGGGTCGGCCAGGGAGTCACGACATGCTGCTCTCCGCGCCGATCAGGTCCGTGACGGCCCGAATGCCGCCTTCGGCGAGAGCGGCGCGCTGTCTGTCCGCTCCGGTCCCGTTCTGGAGCAGCCGGTGGACCAAGGCCGTCACCTGCCGGGTCGCGCCGGACGCCTCGAGTGCCGGAGCGACGTACCGCAGGAGCTGGTACAGCACGTCCCCGGCACGGCGCGGCCGGCCGTTCGGGCAGACCAGGGTGTCGCTCAGGCCGTGCCGGGCGGCATGCCACAGAGCGACCTGGAGCAGCTCCGGCGGGGAGTCGGGCATCGGCGCCCCGGCGACCGTCTCCCTGATGGCCGTGTCCACGAGAGCGTGGGTCATGCCCGCGAGCATGACCGCGTCGTCCGCGCGCAGTTGCACGTCCAGGCAGCGCACCTCGACGGTGGGGTACCGGGCCGACAGGCGGGCCTGCCAGTACAACTGCCCGCTGTCCGAGATCACACCGCTCTCCAGCAGTTGAGCCACGCGCCGGTCGTGGTCGGCCACGTCACGGAAGAACGGGGGCACGCCGCTGACCGGCCAGCGGCCGAAGATCACGGTGCGCCAGCTGGCGAAGCCGGTGTCGTGGCCGTCCCAGAGCGGGGAGTTCGCCGACATGGCCGTCAGGGTCGGCAGCCAGACCCGGATCCGGTTCAGGACCTGCACACCGGTCTCCCGGCTGGGCACGGCCACGTGTACGTGCATGCCGTTGACCAGCTGCTCCGCCACCAGCTGGGGAGCCTGCGTGAGCATGGCCCGGTAACGGGCCTGGTCGGTGACGGCCACCGGGTGACGATGGCGCAGCGGGGGCGTTCCGCAGGCCGCGATCCGGCAGCCGTGCGCTTCGGCCGCCGCGCCGATGGCGTGCCGTAGCCGCAGCAGATGTCCCCCTGCCTCCTCCAGCGTTCCGCACACCGGCGTGGCCACCTCGACCTGCGCCTGCAGCAGCTCGCACTGCACCTCCTGGTCGGCCACGAGATGCGCCAGACCCGCGGCGGCCCGCACCTTGTCGGCCAGGGGCACCGGCAACCCGGTAACCGGGTCGAGGAGCAGGTACTCCTCTTCCACACCGATCGTCGTCATCGGTCACCCTCTGTTCTGCCCCGTCGCCGGGGCGGATGGCGTCGGCCGGACGCTGTCGGCTCGACGCTCGCGCGTGCCCCGAGTGCCGCGGCCACGGCATGGCAAACCATGACAAAACGTGATGCTGTGATGACGCGTGGTGCCGGGTGATCGCACCGCGGAGGCGGGCGGGAGGCGTCCGGCTCGGGCGGGGCGGACGCGAGGGGGCAGGCCGCCGGTCGTCCTCAGGATGCCGCGCCACGGCCGTGCGGCCGTACGGCGGTCACGGCCGCGGGTTCGTGCGCTGCCACCGGGGGCGTGCGTCCTGGCCACGGCGCCCGGCGACCGAGGCGCAGCGGGGGCACTGGCGCTGTACCCGGTCCGCCGCACCGCCGGACTCCGGGAAGGTGTCCGGCCAGGTGACGTGGGGGAAGCGGACCAGCCGGGAGCGGCTGAGGGACAGTCCGCACACGGTCTGGTTCAGCCCCGGCTCCCAGGCGTGCACCTCTCCGGAGGGCAGGCGGCGGCGACCCTCCTCCTCGTCGGTCCACTGCCCGGACGCCGCGACGGCGTACTGCTTGACGCGTGCCATGGCGTGCGGCCCTCGATCAGCCGGCAGCGTGGTCGACGCGCAGCCGCACCTGCTCCTCCAGGCGTCGCAGGCTGGTGTCCAGCGCGTCGCGGACCATCGTCTCGCCCGGGTCGTGGCTGTCGTCGAAGAACGACAGGTGCACCGTCACCTCACTGGCCCCGCCGCCGATGCCGGCGACCTGGAGCCAGCCCGTGTAGCTGCCCTGGTCGCGGGTGCCCCATTCGAGCCGCATCTGGTCGCGCTGGGCACGCAGCAAGGCGGAGGTGTCCTCGTCGGTGCGGTCCTCGTGCACGGTGACCGCTGGCAGATCCCCGGCCTCGACGTGCAGGGCCTCCGGCAGCCAGGTGTCCAGCTGGCCGATGTTCGCGGCCTGGTCGAAGACGTGCTCGGGCTGTGCGGGCATCGTGCGTGAACGTTCGTACTCGGTCATCGCGGCACCGGCCTCGCCTCGGGTTCGTTCAGCGCACCGCGTTCCCGGCCTGACCGGCCCTAATCCTCCGGGCTTCGACCAGGGCGACGGCGACTGACCGCCGTGGCGCAGCCGACCAAGACGTCAGAGGAGCAGACGCAGGAGCAGGCGGTCCTCGCCCGGGCCGTAGTAGTCCTTGTGCACCTTCCCCTCCGCGACGAAACCCAGCGAGCCGTACAGCCCGAGAGCCGCCTCGTTCGCCGGGTCGACCGCCAGGCGGGCCTCGCCGGCACCGTCGGCGTGGAGGCGGTGCAGGGCCTCGACCATCAGCTGCCGGCCGAGTCCCTGCCTGCGACGGTCACGGGCGACCCCGAGGCTCAGGATCCAACTGCACCCGTTCACCGGTCGGCTGACGAGGATGTACCCGTGCAGGGCCGACCCGTCCGCGAGCACGAGCAGGTCGTCGCGGTGTGCGTCGAAGAACTGCCGGAGAACCAGATACGAGTAAGGGTTTTTCGGAAAGGCCTCCGTGTCGACGCGCTCCAGTTCAGCCAGGTCTTCGCCCTGGACCGTTCGTATCCGCAGGGACGAGCCGTGGGGCGGAAGGGGCGGCGGCGAGTCGGCGGACCATGAGAAACGATCTCTCGGCAGAGCTGGCATCCGCCCAGCATTGCGTGGCGCGACACGACCGTTCAAGAGAGCGGACGGGCCGTTGTCGTCGGCTGCTGCAATGCGCCCCCCTTGCCACCGCCTGCGGGAAGGATCGAGTGAAGACAGGGTGTCGGGCTCGACCGCGTTGATATCTTGGGGCATGGAATCGAGATCACCAGGATCCCTCCCGCAGTTGAACGCGGACGCGCCCTGGGACCGTTTCGACACACGGGCCTACATCGAGCAGCATTACATGCGGGTTTCCGATGTGGACGCAGAGATCATATCGGTGGTCCGTGACCACTTCGCCGATCATTTCTCCAGGAATCCGGACCGCCCGGCGCGCGGTATCGACGTCGGAGCCGGCGCGAATCTCTACCCGGCGCTCGCGATGCTGCCCTGGTGCGAACAGATCACCCTTCTCGACCGCTCCTGGAACAACTACTGCTACCTCGAAGAACAGCGGCACGCCTACGACCATGAGTGGGATCAGTTCTGGGCCATCCTGAGCCGGCATCAGGCGTACGCCGCCGTCAGGGGCGAACGCAAGGAGAGGTTCCGGGACATCGTCCGGGTCGAGCAGAACGATCTCTTCAATCTGATCGACCGTCAGAGGCATTGGTCGATGGGGACGATGTTCTTCGTGGCCGAATCCCTCTCCACCTCCCATGAGCAGTTCCAGCACGGTGTGGAGTGTTTCCTGCGCGCTCTCGCCCCTGGTGCGCCGTTCGCGGCCGCGTTCATGGAACATTCCCAGGGCTATGAGGTGGGTGGGCAGCGATTCCCTGCCTGTGACGTGAGCGAATCACAGGTGTACGACTGCATGGCGGGTCTCGCGGGAAAACTGGAGACGCATCATCTCGGTCGACCGGATGAAGTGCGCGCGGGCTACACGGGAATGATCGTTGCTTGCGGATTCCGTGATCTGGGTATCTCCTGATTCACCCCGGCCGGGGGAGGAATGATCCGAGGGGGCTGGTGAATGCGGATCAAGCCACGTCGGCGCCTGCTGGACAGCCGGCAGGAACATGATGCCGAACAGCTCCGCCACGCCCGGGAGTTCGTCGACGCCGCGGCGTCCTGGGAGGTGTGACCGTGCTCGTCTTCGCCGCCTCCGACAAGGGGGGCACCGGTCGCTCCGTCACCAGCGCGAACCTCGCCTATCAGCGGGCGCTCTGCGGTGACGACGTGTGCTACGTGGACTTCGACTTCGGCTCGTCGACCTCGGCCGCCGTCTTCGACGTACCGGAAGCGGATCACGGTGTGGCGGAAGGCGGCCTGCACTCCTATCTGGAGGGCGACGGCGGTGAACCGCTGCGTCTCGACGTCTGGCAGCGAACCGAGCATCCGGTGCTGCTCAGCAGGCCGCGCGGCTCCGGCCGCCTCGTTCTGTTACCCGGTGACGCGAACGGCGGGGAGTTCGCCACGGACGAGGAGAACCTGAGCCGGTGTGTCGACCTCCTGCTCAAGCTGAACAGCGAGTTCGCCCTGGTCATCGTGGACCTGAGCGCGGGACGCAGCTACGCGATGGACATGGTGCTGGCAGCGACCGCCCGCCAGGCGATGCGGAACATCCAGGCCCGCTGGCTGGTCTTCCACCGCTGGACCCGCCAGCACGTGACCGCCGCCCACGGTCTGGTCTTCGACCGGCACGGCATCCTGCACACCGGGGAGGACAGGGGACACGACCGCAACGGGCTCAGCGGGGCCATCCGCTTCGTACGCACCGCCGTCCCGGACCTGGAGTCGTTGCTGTGGTCACAGGTGTCCCCCGCACAGGCGGCGTGGATGCGCTGGTGCGACAAGCAACTGGCGAGGCTCGCCGCCCGTCTCGGGGTCGGTGGCGGCAGGGTGCTCGGAACGGTGCCCCTCGAACCCGTCCTCCAGTGGCGCGAGCAACTGGTCACCGAGGAGGACGTGTTCTCCAACCAGATCGCCAACAAGGACACCTTCGAGGCTCTGGAGGAGCTCGCCCGGAGGCTGACCGACGACACCTACTGGGGGCAGCCGTGACGGAAGCCGTATTCCAGGAGACCACCGCGGAACCCCGGACCCAGTCGGTGCCGCTGTCCCATCTCTCGCTGGAGCTCGGGCACTTGTACATGGAGGACTTCGAAGGCGGCCCGGAAGTGCTGCGCCGGCACTTCGAGCGGGTCAGACCCTGGGCGGACGCGGTTCGCGCCGATGCCGCCGCCCGGGCGGGCGGGAAACCCCCGCGGATCAGTACCTGCTTCCTCGTCGACGACTATTTCACCCGCTTCTCCTCGCCCGCCGAAGTCGTACCGTTCCTCATCGCGGAGGCCGAGCGGGTCGGCCTCGTCATCGACTACCTGGCCAGGGAGTCCGGCTGCGCGGTCGCGGACAAGATCCCGCTCGCCGAGTCCGTGGTCGCCCGCCTCGTCGAATCGCCGCCACCCGGCAGCAACGGCCTGCGCCCACCCGTGAGCGAGACGGGCTGGCTCGCCAACGGGCAACGGACCCCCGTGACCCGCACGGCCCAGGCCATGAGGAGAGCCGGAGCCTGGCACCCGCCCCGGGAGACCTCGGCCCGTCGGCACTCCGTCTTCGTGGACGTCGAGCTGTGGAGCGACGACAAGGACGGCCGGCGGGTCTGGTCCTGCCCCCTCCTCGCGGCGGTATGGCAGCTGGCCAGGCTCGGTCTGCTGCGCAACGAGGGCGAGGCCGCCCTCACCCCGCGCCCGGGGAACACGGAGCTGCTGCCGGACGACTGGGACGAGCTGGCGCCGCTGGTCCAGCTCAACGCCTCCGCCGCCGCCTTCAGCGCCTACCGCACCTGCTCGGTGCTGCCGCACCGCTTCCTGCCGGTCGAGCACGCCGTACGGGTCATCCTCGACCAGACCGAGGTGGACGCGGGCGCGCTCGGGCAAGTCGCCGAGCGCTCCGCCCGCGAGGGCGTCACCGTGCCGGACGCCGTGGCGGACCGGGTCTCCTACGCCTTCTACTCGGGGCTGTGACCGTGACGGCCCCGACCGGCACGACGGAGGCGGTACTGGCGTGCGGTGAAGTGCGCACCTGTCTGCTGCCCTCCTTCCAGCCGCTGGACATCCGGGCCGCGGCGCACCTGCTGCGGCTGCGGCCCGACGAACGGGTCCGCACCTCCGAACGCCCGAACCTGTACGCCCTTTCACCCGACACCCTCACCGGTGTGGACTGCCGGCTGCCCACCTCCAACGGCGCGAAGCTGCGTGCGGTCGGGACGATCGCCGCCCGCGCGGCGCTCACCGAGGGCCGGGTTCTGCAGACCACCGCGCACTTCCGGGCCCCGGCCGCCGGGCCGGACCAGCGGCAGCCGTGGGGGCACTATCTCGTGCGCCCCGGGGTCGTGGAGCCGCTCGGCAGGATGCCCGAACGGTCCGTCGCGCAGGGGACGCTGACCGGCGGCCGGCCCGGCGAGCTCGACATCGGCCACATCGCAGACGGCCTGCTCACCCGGATCCTCCGACACCCTCTGCTCGACCAGCAGGTCCCCTTCACCTCACGTCACACCCGGCTGCGCTGGGCGGCGCTGAGAGCTCCGGAGGGCGAAGGCCCTTCGATGGTGCGCTTCGTGCTCGCCGAGGAGGACCTGCGGACCGTGGAACTGCGCGTCCCGGCAACCGTACGGCCGTCCGCCGTCGTGGGCCTCTGCGAGGATCTGGCGCTGCACGACTGGCTCCTGACCACGGTCGTCCGGATGCTCGACGGAAGCCGGCTCGGGTCGCTGGAGGGACCGGCCGCCGTGCTCGCACTGCGCCCGGCCGTCGACCACCTGCTGCACCTGTGGATGCCGAGGGCACGGGTCGACCGGGCCCTCGGCCCCTTGTGGGAGGTGCTCGAACAGCACCCCGGCTTCAGCCGGCAGTGGCAGACGCTGGTCCAGCGGATTCGGGACCAGCTCGCCCTCCAGGCGATTCCACTGCTGCGTGAGGCGCTGGCCTCGCGTTGAGCGGCTCATCCCAGGAACGATCCCGACGGGGGAGAGGCAGGACATGGACGGAGCGCCAGGAGCACCGACCACGGGGACGACAGGGGGCCTGCGCGTCCCCCCGCTCCTGCTGAAGACGCTGGTCACCTTCGTGGTGGCCACCATCGCCTACGTGATCACCAACCTGATCGACCAGGACCAGGGCGAGTTGTGGAAGCTCGCCGTCTCGATCGTCATCGGCGGTGCGGCCCTCATCGTCCAGTACCTGGTGGACTTCGAGAGGCGTCTCGGGCTGGTGCAGTCGGGTCAGGACGAGCAGCGACGCGAGGTCCAGGAGGCGCTGACCACCCATCAGCAGGATCTGAGCCACCTGGTGGAGCTGAGCTTCTCCCGGATCAGCGACGCGACCGAACTCTTCAGCGAGGTGGAGCGTTCGCTGCTGCGCTCCGACGGCGTGGCGCGGCTGGCTCGCGCTGCCACCAAGGTGGGCGCACTGGGCTCCGACATCCTGCGTGACTTCGCGCTGGAGGAGATCAGCCGTCTCGCGGTGCTGATGGAGAACCTCACCGGGATGACCGCCGACTGCCCGGGGGAGAACCACGACTGGCTCATGGACCTCACCACCTGCGCCACCAGGAGCATCGACGCCACCAGCAGCTTCGTCGACAGGGCCTTCTGGCACAGCGACCCGGCCGACCGCTATCTGGCGGCCCAGGACGACGCGATCAAGGAGCGAGGAGTGACGGTCAGGCGCCTGTTCATCGTGGCGCAGGCCGAGGAGATCGTCGAGGAGCTCACCGAGATCTGCGAACGCCAGAGGGACCTGGGCATCGACGCCCGGGTGGTGGCCATGTCGGATCTGCCGCCCAACGCCCCCAGGGAGATACGCGACGTCGTCATCTTCGATGCCGCGCTGTGCTACGAGGTGCACACGGACGTCCTGCACGGGAACGCCCGGACCACGCTGGACGCGCGCAAGTTCCGCCTCGCCGAACAGAAGAAGCGGTTCAACCAGCTCTGGGGGTACACCGAGTGAGCCGCGTGCCGACGAGCTGTGTCCTGGTGGGCACCTCGTGGCTCGGCTGGCGCTGGTGCTTCTTCATCGGCGTGCCCTTCGCCCTGCTCGCCATCGCCCTGCTCCAGCGCACACTGCACCTGCCCACCGTCCGCCGCGAGGCGAAGATCGACTACCTCGGTGCCTTCCTGATCGTCGCGGGTGTCTGCGCGCTGCTGATCTGGGTCACCCTCGCCGGGAACGAGTTCGCCTGGGCGTCGTGGCAGACCGCCGCGCTGACCGGCGGGGGAGTGGCGCTGCTGGTCCTCGCGGTCCTCGTCGAGGCGAAGGTCGCCGAGCCGGTCATTCCGCTCGGCATCTTCCGTAACCGGACCGTGGCGCTGACGACCGTCGCCAGCCTCCTTGTCGGTGTGGCCATGTTCGGCGGCACGGTCTTCCTGTCGCAGTACTTCCAGGCTCCCTGGGCAAGTCCCCGACGATGGCGGGTCTGATGAGCCTGCCGATGATCCTGGGCCTGCTGGTCTCCTCCACCGTCGCGGGCCAGATCATCAGCGCGACCGGCCGGTGGAAGACCTACCTCGTCGTGGTCGTGGAGCACGCCTACGGGGTCGCCACCGCCGAACTCTTCCTCGCGTCGCACCCCGTTCGCGGTGCTCGCGCTGATCGCCGTGCTGTTCATCAAGGAGAAGCCGCTCAAGAACACCAGCGGCATGGAGCAGCTCTCCGAGGAGTGGTCGGACGCCGGAAGGACGGCCCCGGGCGACGGCCCGCTCCCGCGCGTCGGCGCCGACGCCTGACGGAACGCCGGAGTCGTCGGCAGGGGGTACGTGTCCTCTGCCGACGGCTCAGGCCACGGCAGGGTGTGGTGGGAGCGTCGTCGCCTTCGAGGACGTGGCTGAGGGTCCGGGGTCAGACGGGGAGTACGAAGGGAGGGTGCGCGCCGTTGAGGAAGTAATCCCCGACGTCGCGGAGCCGGTGGGCCACGGGTTCGTACAGGGTGTGGGTCCGGGCATTGCGCCAGAAACGGTCGAAGCCCAGCCGTGAGGACGCGGAGCGGGCACCGATGATGTCGAGGGCACGGGCGGTGGACTCCTGCGCGGCCCTGGACGCGGCGGCTTCGGCCATGGCGACGAGGACGGAGATCTCCGCGTACTCGTCGTAGCCGAGTTCGTCACCACGGGACAGCCCGCCGTGCACGGCTTCCCGAGCCTGGTCGGCGAGGGCGGACGCGGAGCGGGTGAGCACGGTGAGTTCCCCGTACACGGTCAGCACCTGCGGGTCCTGAGGTGAGCCGACCGGCCAGTCCGGGTGCCAGAGGGACCGGCCGGTCCTGCTGTACTCACGGGCCTCGGCGAGCACTCCCTCCGCCATGCCGAGACGCAGTTGCACCGAAAGGAGACGCCCGACCGGCGACACCAGAGCGGTCAGCGGGGACAGAACGTCCTCGTCCGCGGCCAGCGAGCCCAGGACGTCGTCGGCGGCGATCCGCACGGCGTCGAACTCCACGCTTCCGCCGGCCGCGAGCCGTTGCCCGAAGGGGTCGGCGTCGCCGTCGATCACCACGCCCGGGAGAGCGGGATCGACCACGACGGCGAGTGGTTCGCCGGTGTCGGCCCGCACCGCCCGCACGGCGAGGCGGTCGGCGACCAGGACGCCGGCGGCAAAGCTCTGCCGGCCGGTCAGCGCATACCCGTGCGCGTCCCTGACAAGGGTCAGAGCCGGTTCCTGGCGCGCCAGGGCACCGCCCCAACACCACTCCTCCGCCGCGGACCGCTGCTCCAGCCGGGCGGCGAGAGCGGGCTCGGTGAAGAACCGGGCGCTCCACGACATGAAGTAGTGACAGGCGAGCAGTTGGCCTATCGCGCCGTCGGCCGCGGCGATCTCCCGGACCACCGCGTACGCCGTGAGCCAGTCCGCGCCGCCGCCCCCGAGCCCGGCCGGTACGAGGAGTGTCAGCAGCCCCGACTCGCGCAGCCGGGACACCTCGTCGAACGGGGGCTTGCCCGCCTGGTCCCTGGCCACGGCGTCCGTGGCCAAGTCGTCCGCGGTCTCGCGGGCCACGCGCAGCCAGTGAGCACTCCCGGGCCCGGTCCGGGCCGACTCCGCGTCGCAGCCGGACGGCGCAGGGGCAACGCCCATGGCAGAGGTCTCCTCAAGTCGATGGCTGAGGCACGCACGTCATCCTCTGCAGCGGTGCCGGGTGCCGTCAATGCTTTCCTAGTAATTCTATAGGGAAAGTAGGGAACGGGCGGAGCGCAGGGAACGGCGATATGTGGCCAATCGCGCTCGCCCCGCCGCGGCCAGCCGTTGCACCGGTGTGGGCGGCAGGGCCCGCGCGGCGCCCCGCGCGTAGTGGCGCTCGACATGGGACTGCCCCACACCGAGCACGGTGGTGACGGCGATGTACCAGAGAGTGGCGACCATCAGCAGCGGGATGACCTGGTAGGTCTGGTTGTAGACCAACTGCGCCGAGTACAGCAGGTCGTGCACCGCCGGCACGCTGACGATGCTCGTGCCCTTCAGGGTGCCGATCAGCATGTTGCCGGCGGTCGGCACGATGGAGCGCATCGCCTGCGGCACGACGATCCGCCGCAGGGTGCGCGCCTTTCCGATGCCCAGGGCCTGGGCGGCCTCCGTCTGCCCCGCGTCCACCGAGAGGATCCCGCCGCGTATCACCTCGGCGGCGTGGCGGCCTCGTGCAGGGTCATGCCGATGACGGCTGTGAGGGCGGGACCGAGCAGGTTCACCGTCTTGACGGTGACGAACTGCGGACCGAACGGGATGCCGAGACCGAGCGTCGGGTAGAGGGCGCCGATGTTGAACCAGAACAGCAGCTGCACCGGCAGGGGAGTGGACCGGAAGATCCACACATAACCCCAACTCAGCGTGCTCAGCACCGGGTTGGCGGAGAGCCGCAGCACGGCCAGCGGAATGCCGAGCAGGAAACCGAGCACCATCACCACCCCGGTCAGCCACAGGGTGAGCAGCAGCCCGTCGAGCACGGCGGCACGGAGTGAGGCCGGACGGCGAGACCAGCAGAAGGCTCTCCAGGGAGGGAAGCACGGCGTGGATACGGGGCCGGAGTCCGGTCAGGGCGTCATCACGCTCGCCACGTCCCTCAACGCGGTGCCCCTGATCGTATGGGGCCGACGCACACAGGTGTCAACCACACCCAGGGCCCCCAACTCCCGTCCGCCATCCGGGCCGTGGTTGACGGAACGTGAGTCGTCCTGCTCAAGTAGTCGCATGAACGCCGAGCAGCGCCTGGTCACCCGTGGCCACATCGACTTCGGTCGGGTGTGGTCCGCGGCGTGTTGCGCCTGACGCGGCAGCGGGCCGTCTGACCGGCCCTTCCCTGCCTCGGTGCCCCCGTCGCGGGCCGAGTCTTCCCTCTGACACACGCTGCCGCCGCCCCACCTCGTCCGGGGCCCGCACCCCGGCGTCATCACACCTGTTCTTCACCCGCATTCCCCTGCCCTGAGGCGCGTCGGACCCGACCGCGCCGAGGGCCGCCCCGCCGTGCCTTCCTGCCCCAGCGCCGAACCCGGCACGGCACCAGAGGACTTGAGGAAAGGCCATACCCATGCCCGTGGAGTTCCTTGGCATCGCCGCCACCAACGACGGTTCCGAAACCACCCAGCGCTCCGGCGCCGCCTTCGACAAGGAGTACACGCTCCGGCTCGCCCGGGCGCACGAGGACCACGGCTGGGACCGGGTGCTGTTCGCCTACGGCTCCGGATCACCCGACCCGGCGCCGGCCGCCGCCCATGTCGCGAGCAGGCTGGACCGTCTCCAGATCCTGCTCGCCCACCGGCCCAACGTCTCGTACCCGACCTTCGCCGCCAAGACCTTCGCGACCCTCGACCAGATCAGCGAGGGCCGCCTGACCGTGCACTTCATCACCGGTGGCAACGACCACGAACAGGGCCGCGAGGGCGACACCCTCGGCAAGGACGACCGCTACACCCGCACCCGCGAGTACATCCGCATCGTCAAGAAGATCTGGACGACGCACGAGCCCTTCGACCACGAGGGCGAGCACTACCGCTTCCACGACTTCGTCAGCGACGTCTTCCCGGTCCAGCAGCCCCGCCCGAACGTGTCGTTCGGCGGCTCGTCGCCCGCCGCGTACGCCGCCGGGGGAGCCGAGGCCGACGTCTACTGCCTCTGGGGAGAGCCGCTGGCGAAGACCGCCGAGCAGATCGAGGCCGTGAAGGCCGCGGCGAAGGCGGCGGGCCGCACCGATGTGCCGCGCATCCAGGTCGCCTTCCGCCCGATCATCGCCCCCACCGAGGAACTGGCCTGGGAGAAGGCCCACCGCACGGTCGGCGCCATCAGGGAGCGGGGCGCGGCCGGGCTCAAGCGGCGCCACCGTACAGGCGCCCCGCAGAACACGGGCTCGCAGCGGCTGATCGCCATCGCCGAGGAGGGCGAGCGCTACGACCGCGCCCTGTGGACCCCGACGGCCGCCGCGACCGGCGGCGCGGGCAACTCCAACGCCCTGGTCGGCACCCCGGAGACGGTCGCCCAGGCCCTGCTCGACTACTACGACCTCGGCGTCGACATCCTCTCCGCCCGCGGCTACGACCTGCTGGGCGACGCCATCGACTTCGGCCGGTACGTGATCCCCGTCGTCCGTGAGGAGGTCGCCAAGCGCGACGCCGAGCGGGCGGCCCGCGGGACACACACCCTCACGGCGGTGAACGGGTGACCTCCGCACCGGAACTGACGTTCATTCACGTCCCCGTCTCCGACCCCCGCGTCGAACCGCTGCTGCGCGAGCTGGGCCACGAGTACTCGAAGCGCTACGGCAAGGACGCGCACGCCGAGATCGCCCGCTACCCCGACGACGAGTTCACCGAACCGCACGGCGGACTGCTCCTGTTGCTGCTGGAGCGGGGCGAGCCCGTCGCGGGCGGCGCCTTCCGCCGGTACGACCTGGCCACGGCCGAGCTGAAGCGGATCTGGACCCACTCCGGCCACCGGCGGCGCGGTCTGGCCCGGCGGGTCGTCGCCGAGCCGGAGCGCGAGGCGGCCCTGCGCGGCTACCGGCGGATCTTCCTCACGACCGGCCCGCGCCAGCCCGAGGCCCGCGCCCTGTATCTGGCCGCCGGCTACACCCCCCTGTTCGACACCGAGGCCGACCCGGAGTCCATCGGCCCGCTGCCGTTCGAGAAACACCTCCGAGAGGGCCGCGACCAGTGAAGACCCGCACGATCAGGACCCGTCCGCGCGGCACCACCGCCCTCGCGCTCCTGCCAGCCCTGGCCCTGACGGCGTGCGGCTCCGGCGGCGCCACCGGCACCGGTCCGGCGGGCGCGCAGTCTCCCGCACCGACCGCCGACCCGGTCGCCGCCGTACACACGGTGGACTCCGTCGCCGCCCTGCTGCCCGCCGACGTACGCAGGTCGGGCACGCTGCGGATCGGCAGCTCCGTCGGGTCCCCGCCCGGGGCCTACTATCCGAACGGGCCCGGCAAGGCACCGGCGGGCCAGGACATCGACATCACCGACGCGGTGGCGAAGGTCCTCGGCGTGAAGCCGGTGCGGCAGGACGCCTCCTTCGAAACGATCCTGCCCGCCCTCGGGAGCGGCAAGTACGACGTCGGCGACACCACCCAGAAGGACAGCGGACTGGCCGAGCCGCTCGCCGACGCGCTGAACCACATCATCGGCAACGGCACGTACGCGAAGGTGCTGAAGCGCTGGGGCCTGTCCGGCGAGGCCGTGACCAGGTCGGAGACCAACCCGCCCGGCCTGCCGAAGACCGGTGGCTAGCCGTCCGCCGGCCCGCCGTCCTGCCCACCGACCGCTGAGGAGCACCCGACCATGTCCGACGTCCCTCTCGGGGTACTCGACCTCGTCCCGATCCCGTCCGGCTCCACAGCCGCCGAGGCACTGCACCACTCCGTCGACCTCGCCCGGCAGACCGAGCGGTTCGGCTACAGCCGCTACTGGTTCGCCGAGCACCACCTCAACCCGGGCGTGGCCGGCACCTCTCCGGCCGTGCTGCTGGCCCTGACCGCCGCCGCGACCTCCACGATCAGGATCGGCTCCGGCGCCGTCCAACTCGGCCACCGCACGGCCCTGTCCACCGTCGAGGAGTTCGGCCTGATCGACGCCCTGCACCCGGGGCGACTCGACCTGGGCCTCGGCCGCTCCGGCGGACGTCCCCCCGGACAGCCGGCGGCACCCCGCCCGACGGCCACTCCCGTCGTCGACGGGCGCACCCCCAACGGCCTGAAGATCCCGCCCCGGTTCTCGCCCGACCACCTGCGGGACTCACCACGCCTCAGGCTCCAGCAGCACCTGCTGCGGCAACCGGGCGCCCGCCACCAGGACTACGGCGAACAGATCGGCGACATCCTCGCGTTGCTGCGCGGCGACTACCGCTCGGCGGACGGGCTCGAAGCACACGCCGTCCCCGGAGAAGGCGCCGACGTGCAGGTGTGGATCCTCGGCAGCAGCGGCGGCGAGAGCGCCGACGTCGCGGGCCGCAACGGCCTGCGCTTCGCCGCCAACTACCACGTCAGCCCGGCCACCGTACTGGAGGCGGCCGAGGGGTACCGGGCCGCGTTCCTGCCGTCCGACCACCTCGACAAGCCCTACGTCAGCGTCTCCGCCGACGTCGTCGTCGCCGAGGACGACGACACCGCCCGCGAACTGGCCACCGGCTACGGCCTGTGGGTCCACGGCATCCGCACCGGCGAGGGCGCCATCGCCTTCCCGACCCCCGAACAGGCCCGCGCCCACGACTGGACCGAGCAGGACCGGGCCCTGGTCGCCGACCGCGTCGACACCCGGTTCGTCGGCTCGCCCGGGCGCGTGGCCGACCAGCTCGAACAACTGCGGGAGGCCACCGGCGCCGACGAGCTGCTCGTCACCACCATCACCCACGGCCACGCCGACCGGGTGCGCTCGTACCGGCTCCTCGCGGAGGAATGGCAACGCCGGTGAGCCGCCAGGGCGACGCCCGGCTCGACGTCGTCGAAGAGGTACTCGTCGGACGCGGTCACAACCTGACCGCATCGCCTGCGACGGTGATCGGGCAAGCCGCCCGGGCCCCTCGAACCACGGGTCGGCACACGACTCGAAGGCCGAGGTGCTGCATTGACCGTTCTCGACGCCCGGGCGCTCAACCGCGCCGCCCTCGCACGGCAGTTGCTCCTCGACCGCGCCGACCTGCCGGTCCTCGACGCCGTCGCGCACCTGTGCGGTCTCCAGGCGCAGGAACCGCAGGAGCCGTTCATCGGGCTCTGGTCCCGGCTGCGGGCGTTCGACCCCGTGGTGCTGTCGGAACTGCTGACCGGGCGGCGAGTGGTGCGGACCCATCTCATGCGCCGCACCGTCCACCTCGTCACCGCCGACGACCTCGTGGCCTGGCGGGCCCGCCACGACGCGATGCTGCGCCAGCGGGTGCTCGGAACGTACCGCCGCGAGCTGGAGGGAGTGGACCTCGGCGAACTCGCGGCGGCGGGGCGGGCGGTCATGGCCGACGGCGAACCCCGCTCCATGGGCGACCTAGCGCGAGCCGTCGCCGGCCACTGGCCCGCGGCAGGGCCCCGGCCACTGGGCGAAATGCTGGTCGCCGGCCTGCTGCCCATGGTGCAGCTGCCGCCGCGCGGGCTGTGGCGCACGACGGCGGGAGTGCGTTACGCCCCGGTCTCCTCCTGGCTGGGCCGCGAGATCGACCCCCCGGTGCCGGACGACTCCGATCCCGTGGGGCAGACGCTGGTACGGCGTTACCTGGCCGCGTTCGGACCCGCCGCCTCGGCCGATCTGCGCGCCTGGTGCGGACTGGCGGGACTGCCGGCCGCGGTCTCCGCCCTGCGCGAGGAACTGGTCGCCTTCCGGGACGAGCGCGGCCGGGAACTGCTGGACCTCCCCGACGCGCCGCGCCCCGACCCCGACACCCCCGCTCCGGTGCGGTTCCTGCCGGCGTTCGACAACGCGATCCTCGGCTACCACGACCGCGGCCGGATCATCGACGACGCCCACCGCGGCCTGTCGGTCGAAGGCGCCCGCGTCGTCCTGGTCGACGGCCGGGTCGCCGCGACCTGGAGCGTCGAGACGGACACCGTCCTGGTCACCCCGCTGCGCCGCTTCTCACGGGCCGACCGCGAGTCCGTCGGCGAGGAAGGACGGGCGCTGGCGTCCTTCCTGTCCGGCGGCGAGAGCGACCGGGTGCGGATCGCCGCGTCTTCCGGCTGAGTGATACGCCGACAGGGGCCCGATTCAGGCGCACACTGGAAGGGTGCTGCCGGTGCTCACGAGGGGGTGTCGGCGATGGGAACCTCAGAACGTGTGACCGTGCGGTGGTGGCGGTGGCGGCGCAACGCGCTCAAGCGGCGTATCGACGTCGTCGAAGCCTGGGTCGTGCTCGCCGGCTGGGTGCTCGCCCTGCTCGGCGGTGTGTGCGCGGGCCTGATGGCGGCGGGCGCGGTCGGGCAGGCCGTCGAAAAGCAGCAGGCCGAGAGCCGTCGGGTCTCCGCGGTCGCCGTCGAGGACGCGCCGGGCCCGTCACCGGCCCGCGCGGCGAGCGACCACCGGGTGTGGGCCAAGGTGCGGTGGACCGCGCCGGACGGCTCGACGCACACGGAGCAGGCACGGGTGCCGCCCCGCACTCCCGTCGGAAGCACGATTCCCGTGTGGGTGAACAGGAGCGGTGACCTCACGACCCCACCGGTGTCCGGGGGCGAGGCCTGGCTGCACACGACCGTGGGCGGCGGTCTGGCAGGAGTCCTCGCGGGCGGGATGGTGCTGGGCGCCGCCTGGCTGACACGACTGTCCCTGGACCGGCGGCGGATGGCGCAGTGGGACGCGGAATGGGAGCGGATCGACACGCGCCGCGGCTGGAAGACGGGCTGACCGGGCACCGGCGGTGACGCCTGCGTCGCGCTTCCGCGTGGCGGGCAGTGCGAGTGCGGCCGTGCGCCGCCGGCCGACGAAGTCTGCCGGATGCCGGCCTCCGTGTGGCGGGCGCGGGAGTGCGGCTGTATGCCGTCGTCCCGTGGGGACTTTCGCCCGACGCTTCCGCGTGGCTGGCCGGGGGACGGCCGTGCGCCGCTGGCCCGTGGCGCTTTTGCGTGGCGGGGGAAGAGAGATCAGCCGTACTCGTCGGCTCGCGGAGTCTGCCGCGCGCCGGGCCTTCGTAGGGTGGGCACACCCGGCCGTGCGCCGCCGGTGTGCGGGTGCGCGCGGGGTATACGAACGGCGGCGATGGGAGCGCAGCTCTACCCCGTCGGCCCGCGAGGTCTGCCGAGCACCGCGCTCCCGCAGGTCCAGGCGGCCCGCCAGGCAGGCGCTCCCGTCGTCAGCCCCAAGGTCCCCCGAACTTCGCTCGTGTCCGTGCGCGGGTCCGCCGCCGGTCACGTGCGGCCGACGATGTCCTGGTCGTCGATGGTCTCGTGGGCGCTCGGTGGAACAGGTGCCGATGCTGCGCGGGTGGTCCCCTTGCGGCGCAGTCGGCCGGTCAGGACGGTGGCCACGGGCTCGGTGTAGCGCGCGGTCAGAGGGCCGAGGAGGACCAGGATGAGGACGTACGCCGTGGCCAGGGGGCCGAGGGAGGGCTCGATGCCGGCCGTGACGGCGAGCCCGGCGATGACGATGGAGAACTCGCCGCGGGCCACGAGCGTGCCGCCGGCGCGCCAGCGGCCCTTGGGCCCGATCCCGGCGCGGCGCGCGGCCCAGTAGCCGGTGGCGATCTTCGTCGCGGTGGTGACGGCCGCCAGGGCGAGGGCCGGCACCAGCACGGGCGGGATGCTGGCCGGGTCGGTGTGCAGGCCGAAGAAGACGAAGAACACCGCGGCGAACAGGTCCCGCAGCGGCGCGAGCAGGCTCGTCGCGCCCTCGGCGACCTCGCCGGACAGCGCGATGCCCACCAGGAAGGCGCCCACGGCCGCGGACACCTGGAGTTGCTGTGCGAGCCCGGCGACCACCAGCGTCACGCCGAGCACCACCAGCAGCAGTTTCTCGGGGTCGTCGCTGGAGACGAAGCGGGAGACATGGCGGCCGTAGCGCACCGCGAGGACGAGCACGAGCGTGGCCACGCCCAGGGCGATGGCCAGCGTGACGGCGCCCGCGGCCAGACCCACCCCGGCCAGCAGGGCGGTGACGATCGGCAGGTAGACCGCCATGGAGAGGTCCTCGAGGACCAGGATGCTCAGGATGGCCGGGGTCTCGCGGTTGCCGAGCCGCCCCAGTTCGCCCAGGACCCTGGCGATGACGCCGGAGGAGGAGACCCAGGTGACACCGGCCAGCACGACGGCCGCGACCGGGCCCCAGCCGAGCAGCAGGGCGAGCACCGCACCGGGCAGGGCGTTGAGGACGGCGTCGACGACCCCGGCCGGATAGTGGGTCTTGAGGTTGGAGACGAGGTCGGTGGCCGTGTACTCCAGGCCCAGCATGAGCAGCAGCAGGATGACACCGATCTCGGCGCCGATGGCGACGAAGTCCTCGCTGGCGACCAGCGGCAGCAGTCCGCCCTCGCCGAAGGCGAGCCCGGCCAGCAGGTAGAGAGGGATCGGCGAGAAGCTGAAGCGCCCGGCGAGGCGGCCGAGCAGCCCGAGCCCGAGGATGAGACAGCCGAACTCGATCAGGAACACCGCGGAGGAGTGCATGGCGGGGTCACTCCCGCCCGAGTATCTCGGCGGCGGCCTCCACGCCCTCGCGGGTCCCGATGACGATGAGCGTGTCACCGCCGGCGAGCCGGAAGTCCGGCGTGGGGGAGGGGATCGCCTCGGCCCTGCGCAGCACCGCCACGATGGACGCGCCGGTGTCGGTGCGGATCCGGGACTCGCCCAGCAGCCGGCCGTTCCAGTGCGAGGAGCCGGACAGTTCGATCCGCTCGGCGACGAGCCCCAGGTCGGTGGTGGACAGCAGGTTCGGCGTGTGGTGCGCGGGCATCAGCGCGTCGATGAGCGTCGCCGCCTCCTCCGTCGTCAGACGCACCGACAGGTCGCAGGCGTCCGGGTCGTCCTCGCGGTAGGCGCTGATCGTCCGGTGGCCGTCGCGGTGGGCGACCACGGACAGGCGGCGGCTGTCCCGGGTCGTCAGGTCGTAGCGGACACCTATGCCCGGCAACGGCGTACTGCTGAGGCGTGGCGCGCTCATGTCTTCCCCCTTCGGTCGGCGTGCGCGTTCCCGATGACTCGCCTGCGGGGGCCGCGCCCGGACGAGCGCCCAGATCCGGCCTGTGAGCTCATCCTAGGCGGCCGTGCGGGACCGTACCCGTCCTGCATGTGCTACCTGGAGGGCGCCGGGACGGGGGATCCGGACGGGACGGGAGTGGCCGTGGGCAGCCTCGCGGTCGCCCCCTCAACCTGCCGCACGGTGCCCGTCCCCGGCCGGGTGCCCGTGCCCGCGCCGGCGGACAAGTGGGACCACGCTCCCAGCGCCAGAGCCACGGCGGCGGCGGTGGCGGCGACCCGTCCCACGCGCCGGGCCTTGGCACGGCGGTCCAGGTCGCGCCAGGGCACGCGGACCCACAGGTCCTCCGGCTGCCACAGGTCACCGACGGCGTACGGGGGTTGGAGCCGCCGTCCCGCCGCCCGCTCCTGCGCGGAGGGCTCCCTGGGCGCGGAGGCACGTATGGCCTGCTCGCTGTCCGTGAGGAACCTCAGCCACACGCCGTCCGGGATCGGGGGAGTGCCGTCCGGCTCGTCGGGCGTTCCCCGTCCGCCGCCCGGCCCTTCGGTGGTCACGTCCCGTCATCTCCTCTCCGGCCATCGGCCCGCATCACCGCGCCGCGCATCACTGCGCAATGCAAGATCAGTATGCCGCCCGGTGTGCGAGGCCGCCCCTTCACGGGTGCTCGCGCAGCGCGTCCGGGACCGACTCGGTACCGCTGTGTGCGATGAGGCCCGGCTGCGGCGCGCAGGCGGCAGCGGAGCCGCCGCGGGGAGCGCGCCGTGGGGGCGGAAGCGCTCGCGGCCTCTGCCCCCACGGGTGTCAGACGACGGCGGGTGCCTCCGGCAGGACGTGGTCGCCGACCTTGTCGGTGCTCAGGCAGAGCGAGCAGACGACGGCGTCGTGTGTCAGGCAGGCGGCCACGTCCGGCCGCTCGAACCGCTGCCGGCACACGTGGCACTCGTAGGTGACGGCGCTGGGGTTGCCGTCCTCGTCCAGGAGCGGCTCGGCGATGCCGTCGTCGGTGCGGCGCAGGTAGTACCTGCCCTTGGTCACCACGGCCATCAGCGGGGTGAGGACGAACGCGATGACGGCCGCCGCGACGGGGGAGTACGGCTGGAGGGTGTCGCCCAGCGCGTGGAAGTACATGGCGATGGACAGCCCGGAGGCCGCGACGAAGGCGACGACCCCGACCGGGTTGACGGCGTAGAGCATGCCGCGGCGGAACTCGGGGGCGTGCGGGGACAGCTTCAGCACGTACTTGTTGATGCCGATGTCGGTGGCCACGGTGACCACCCAGGCGATCGCGCAGTTCGAGTAGAAGCCCAGGATGCTGTTGAGGAAGCTGAACATGTCGGCCTCCATCAGGGCGAGCGCGAAGCCCAGGTTGACCAGGACGAACACCATCCGGCCCGGGTAGCGCCTCGTGACCCGGGTGAAGGAGTTGGTCCAGGCGAGGGAGCCGGAGTACGCGTTCGTCACGTTGATCTTGATCTGGCTGATCACGACCAGGGCCACGGCCAGCGGGAGGACGAGCCAGGACGGCATCATCGCGTCGAAGGCGTGCTTGAACTGCTGGATCGGCTCGGGCGCGGCAGCGGGACCGACCTCGGCGATGATGTAGACCGCGAGGAACACCCCGATGGCCTGCTTCAGCGCGCCCAGCACCACCCAGCCCGGGCCGGCCATCACCACGGCCGTCCACCAACTCCGCTTGTTCGCCTGGGTCTTGGGCGGCATGAAGCGCAAGTAGTCGATCTGCTCGCCGATCTGCGCGATCAGCGACAGACACACGCCCGCGCCCAGCAGCACGGAGGCGGTGTTGACACCGCCGTCCCCGTCGGTGCCCGCGTAGGCGAGGAAGCGGTCGACGGTCCCCGGGTCGGTGGCGACCAGGTAGACCAGCGGGCCGACCATCAGCAGCAGCCAGATCGGGGTGGTCCACACCTGGAGCTTGCTCAGCGCCGTCATGCCGTAGATGACGAGGGGGATCACCATGAGCGTGGACACCAAGTAGCCCAGCCACAGCGGCAGTCCGAGGCCCAGCTTCAGGCCCTGGGCCATGATCGAGCCTTCGAGGGCGAAGAAGATGAAGGTGAAGCTGGCGAAGATGACGCTGGTGAGCACCGAGCCGAAGTAGCCGAAGCCCGAGCCGCGCGTGATCAGGTCCAGGTCGATGTTGTAGCGGGCCCCGTAGTAGGCCAGCGGGAAGCCGGTCACGAAGATGACGACGGCGGCGACGGCGATCGCGAGCAGCGCGTTGCCCGTCCCGTGGGCCAGACCGATGCCGGCGCCGATGGAGAAGTCGGCCATGTAGGCGATGCCGCCGAGCGCGGTCGTCGCCACCACCATCGGGGTCCAGCGCCGGTAACTGCGCGGCGCGAAGCGGAGCGTGTAGTCCTCGAGGGTCTCCTTGACGGCCTGGTCGGCGCCCGGTGCTGCCTTCTGCGCGGGTCCCGGCTCGGCGACCTCGGCCAGTCGTGGCTCGGTACTCATGCCACGCCTCCTTGCTGCGGGTTGGGGACTGACAAGGCAGGCACGGTAGGCAGTGGTCGTTACCCCTAAATACTTCCTCCGTGAAGGGAATGTTTCGGAGGCATCTCATGGGATGCCCGGCGCGCTTCGCGGCGCCCCGAGCACCATCAGCACCACCCGGACACCGATGACTCCTCGAAGGAGTCGGCGGCCGCGCGAAAAGGGCCCGTGCACAGGCACGGGCCCTTCTGGTCAGCTGTGTCCGGCGGGACGCCTACGTGCGGTCACCCTTCGGCTTGCCCCGCTGGTCGGGGGTGCCGTGCGGCGGCGGGCTGAACGGCTGCGGGGACGTGGCGGGCGACACCGGAGAGCCTCCGTGCCCCTCGCCCGACTCGGGACGCAGGGCGCCCGGATCACCGGACGTCGGCTCCGCTCCCTCGCGCAACTGCTCGAGGCGGGACCCCAGCAGCTCGGTCACCGGCAGCCGGTCGGCGTGCGACCGCTCGTACGCCAGCAGTTCCTCCACCTCGTCCGCGGACAGCGACCGCACACGGCTCTCCAGGCCGCCGATCGGCAGGTGGTCGTAGTCCGGCAGCGGCAGCGTGTTGCGGGCGGGATCGGCCATGGTTCTCACTTCCCTGTGTACGACGTATGCGGCGTGTTCACGTACGACGTGGGGTACGGAGCGCAAGTCCGCGGGGAGCGGTGATCAGCGGCCGCCCGGGCCGCCGCTGCCGAACGAGCCGCTGCTGCCCTCGTTCCAGCGGGGACGCTCCTGGGTCGCGCTCCTGCGGTCGCTCTGGTTGCCGTGCGTCTTCAGCTCGTGCGGCGTCAGACGGTCCTGGCTTCTCGGCACCTCCTCGGGCTCCCGGCGCTCACTCGTCTCGCGGACCGGGCCGCCGTCGGGCAGTCGCGGCTGCTCGTCAGGCTTCGGTGTGGGCAGCTCCCTGCGCTTGACGCGAACGCCGAGGACGAAGGCCCCCAGCAACAGGGCCACGACCACCACACCCGCCACGATCAGCCCGATGCCGAGGGCCCCGCGGCCCGCGGCCATCTCCATCCATGCGCTAGTCATGGCACGCGGGTACCCCTGGTCCTCACCATGAACCGGCTCACCTGGACGCCGAGGAGGACCGTGCGGACGAACGCGAGGACGACCGCGAGGACGGCTGCGAGGACCTGGTCCGCGAGCGGTTCTCCTTGCGGACGGCGTCCAGCAGCTCCGCCTTCGACATGCGCGACCGCCCCTCGACACCCAGCCGCTTCGCCAGGTCGTACAGGTGCTCCTTCGAGGCCCGTTCGTCGACGCCCTCGCCGCTGCGGCCGCCCTGCTGCCGGGGCCGGGCCGAGCGCGGGTCCGACGGTGCCTTGCGGCCGCCCTCCTTGCGCTCCCAGTGGTCGCCGACCTTCTCGTGAGTGTGCTTCAGCGCCCCGAAGGCCACGCGGTGCGCGCGCTCGCCCTCGCCGTACTGTTCCACGGCCGAGTCGTGCGCCTTGATCCAGGTGCGCTGCGCCTCCTCGGCGGACCGCTCCAGGGTCGACGGAAGTTCCTGTCGCCCGGGCATGTGACTCACCTCCGTGCGTCGTCGTTCCCGGGCCTGCCGGGTGCCCGGCCGATGGGGCCGAAAACCGCACGGAACCCTTGGCGACACCGGGTTTGACCGGCATCGGCGGGGCTACCCGCGCGGTGTGACGACATCCCAGCAGGAGCTGTTCCGGTTCCTGGAGGACCGCTTCGCCTGTGCCCAGGCGTGCACCGAGTGCGCTCGGGCGTGCGCGTTGCGCGCAAGCCTCGTGGATCCCGACGGCACCGAGAACCAGGAACTCGTACGACGCAAGGGCATCATGTGCGCGGAGGTCTGCGACGCGACCTGCCGTGTGCTGTCCGAGCAGAACCAGGTGGACGAGACCAGCATCCGCGTCCAGGTGGAGTGGTGCCGGACCGTGTGCCTGGAGGCCGCACACGTCTTCGACCGGCAGGCGGGGGCGGAGGACTCGGCGGCGGCGTGCCGTGCGTGCGCGCGGGCGTGCACGGACTTCCTCGCGACGCTGAACTGAGGAGGCCGCACGCATCGGGCTGGATCGGGGACGTGACCCGACGCTCGCCATTCCCAATTTCTGAAACACGTTCTACGGTGTGCGCCGACAGGACCGGCCTTGGGAGCCTGGAGGCGCCGTGCACCTCGAATACACGCCCGAGCAGCAGCGGCTGCGCACCGAACTGCGCGCCTACTTCGCCGAACTGGTCCCTGACCACGCGTACGCCCGGCACGGCGACCCGGCCGCCCAGAAGCGGTTCTACCGCGAGACCATCCGGCGGCTCGGCGCGGACGGCTGGCTCGGGGTGGGCTGGCCCGAGGAGTACGGCGGGCGCGGCCTGACCGCGATGGAGCAGTTCATCTTCTTCGACGAGGCCGCCCAGGCCGGCGTCCCGTTGCCGCTCATGGCGCTGAACACCGTCGGCCCGACGATCATGCAGTACGGCACCGAGGAGCAGAAGGCGTACTTCCTGCCGAGGATCCTCTCCGGCGCGATCGACTTCGCCATCGGCTACAGCGAACCCGGCGCGGGCACCGACCTCGCGTCACTGCGGACCCGCGCGGTGAGGGAGGGCGACGAGTACGTCGTCAACGGCCAGAAGATCTGGACGACCAACGGCGACACGGCGGACTGGGTGTGGCTGGCGGTCCGTACGGATCCCGCCGCCCCGCCGCACAGGGGCATCACCATGCTCCTGGTGCCGACCACCGACCCCGGCTACTCCTGCACCCTCATCAACACCCTCGCCTCGCACGACACCACGGCCAGCTACTACGAGAACGTCCGCGTCCCCGTCTCCCACCGGGTCGGCGCCGAGAACCAGGGGTGGCGGCTGATCACCAACCAGCTCAACCACGAACGCGTGACCCTGGCCGCCCACGGCACCATGGCGATCCGCGCCCTGCACGACGTGCAGCGCTGGGCGATGGAGACCAAGCTCGCCGACGGCCGCCGCGTCGCCGACCTGCCCTGGGTGCGCCGCCTCCTGGCCCGGACCCACGCCCGGCTGGACGCGCTGAAGCTGCTCAACTGGCGGATGGTCGGCGCGGTCCAGGACGGCACCCTCACCCCGCAGGACGCCTCCGCCGTCAAGGTGTACGGCTCCGAGGCCCGGCGCGACGCCTACGCCTGGCTCATGGAGATCGTCGCCGCTCCCGGCGCGCTGAAGGAGGGCTCGGCGGGCGCGGTCCTGCACGGTGAGCTGGAACGCGGCTACCGTTCGGCGGTCATCTTCACCTTCGGCGGCGGCAACAACGAGATCCAGCGGGAGATCATCTCGTGGCTCGGCCTGGGGATGCCGCGGGTACGACGCTGACCCAGTAGGTGCGGAGCGGCACGGCGGGAAGATCTACTACCCGACGGTGGCTCGCCTCGTTCGGGTTCGTCGTCATCGGTATCGACACCAACATGGGAGGGGGCGGCGCCATCAGCGCGGCCGAGCGGCGGCCGTCGCTGAAGGCCGCCGTCCCGCTCGCACCCTTCCCTCCCGAACGGCACCATCACCAGCGCCCGGTCCGGCCTGTTGCCTGGAGGACGATCCTGCGCAGCCCCTCACGCCGGTTGTGCCCGGGTGAGCCTTTCGACCCGGTCGTGCAGGCGCGCCACGTGGTGCTCCGACTCCGGCTTCATCAGGACGCTGCGCAGGACGCGCGCGCCGTCGGCGTCCGCGGTGACCTTCGGGTGGCGTGCGGTGAATGCCTCGCGGTCCGCCTTGAGGGTGCTCAGGTACACCGGCTCGGGATCGGCCATGCCGTCCGCCAGAACGCGTGCCGACGCCGCGTCGACGGAGGTGAGGGCTGCCGGTTCCACCGCTGGGAAGTACGTGACGATGTCGAGCTCCGGCTCCTGGTACAGCTCCAGGGCGTCGGACGCGCTGATCAGCTCGGACCACCGCAGGGCGGCCCGGCGGCCGGCCCCGAGGACCCGGCCGAGACCGTCGGGCGTGGGCGGGAGCAGCTGGAAGGTGAGCCACAGGGCGGCGGCCGAGGCACCGGCGCGGGAGCACTCCAGGCTGATCTCTCCCAGGTGGAGCTCGGTGGAGGTGAAGTAGGTGTACGGCGAGTCGTGGAGGTAGAAGCGGCCCACCTCGGGGTCGCGGAAGAGGACGGCACCGCAGCCGTAGGGCTGGAGCCCGTGCTTGTGCGGGTCGACGACGACCGAGTCGCACCGGGCGATCGCCCGCCAGGGCTCGGGGGCGAGGCCCTCGGGTCCTTCGGCGCCGGCCAGCAGGGTGAAGAAACCGCCGTAGGCGGCGTCGACGTGGAGTCGGACGCCGTAACGCTCCTTGAGGGGCAGGGCCTCGTGGACCGGGTCGACGGCCCCCAGCCCGGTGGTTCCGGCGGTCAGTACGACCGTGCCCACCCGGTCGCTGCGCAGCAGGTCCTCCAGCGCGTCGAGGTCCAGGCGCCCCCGGTCGTCCGCGGGGACCGCGTACCCCTCCATGCCCAGCACACGGCACATGCGGCCGTGGGTGTAGTGGGCGTCCGCGCTGTAGGCGATGCCACGGCCGGGGTGGAGCTCGCGGGCGACGAAAAGGGCTTCGAGGTTGGCGATCGTGCCGCTGGTGGTGAGGTGGCCGAGATGGGTGTCGTAGCCGAACATCGCGGCGAGCTGCGCGACGGCCTCGCGCTCCATGCGGGCGGTGGCGGGGCCGCCGTCCAGGGCGTGGTTGTTGGGGTTGATCAGCATGGCGGTCAGGTAGCCGATCACGGCCGCCGGGTGCGGGGGCTTGAGCATCTGTCCCGCGTAGTGCGGGTGGAAGAAGGGGTAGTTGTCCGTCAGCCGCCCGGTGAACTCCTCGAAGGCGGCGGCGAAGCGGTCGTCGTCGACGAGGAGGGACGGGTGCCGCTCGTAGGGCCCGAAGCCGTCGGCCCACTGCTGTATCGCGTCCTCGGCCCGGCCGAGCCAGTGCTGCAGGTCCACTGATCTCCCTCTTTCCTGCTCCGAGTGGTGAGTGCTGTGCCCACCATAGGATTTTGTTGAGCGCTCAGCAATTGATTAGTCAGCAATTGACTCAGCAGTAGGTGAAGAGGCAGTAAAGTCGGCCGGGTGAACCCCGTGAACCGAGACAACGACGAAGCCGTCCGCGCCGCCGGCAGCCCGCTCGTTCATGACTTCGGGCTGCTGATCAAGGCCGCCACCCGCCTGGAGCAGCGGATCGACACCGCCCTGCGCCAGGAGTGCGAAGTCAGCCACACGATGTTCGAGGTCCTCATTCGGCTCTGCAGGAAGCCGGACGAGGCTGTCTCACAACGCGAGCTCGCTGACGACCTCACGCTCACCAGCAGCGGCATCACCCGGCTGATCGACCGCATGGAGGGAGCCGGGCTGGTGCGGCGAGCGCCGGCCCCGGGGGACCGCAGAAGCGTCCTGGTCGAGTCGACCGATCACGGCAGGACGGTCTTCCTGCGGGCCGCCGCCGTGCACGCGCGGGTCGTCGAACGGTACTTCGTCGCGCCGGTGCCACCGGATGACTACGGGCGGCTCACCAGCTCGCTGAGCGAGATCCACGACGCCCTGCGCGACGCCTGACGTGTCACACGCCGGGCACTGCCGCGGCCCGCGCGTCCAGCACCAGCACCGCGACGTGCAGGGACGTGCACTGCAGGCCCGATTCCAGATCACAGCCGAGGAGCCGTTCGATGCTGTGGAGGCGCTGGTAGTACGCCTGCCGGGACATGCCGGCCTGTTTCGCCGCGACCGACTTGTTCCCCGCTGCCGCCAGATAGGCGCGCAGGGCGGGGAGCAGGTCACCGCCGTTGCGGTCGTCGTGCTCGATGAGACGCGTCAGCTGCCGTTCCGCGTACCGCTGCAGCCGCGTGTCCTCCCGCAGCACACCCAGGAGCTCGGGAAGCCCGACATCGGCGGCGACGTAGAACCAGCGGTCGGGTGAGGCGGGCGTGATGGCCTCGGCCGTCTGCTCGGCCTCCTGCCACGACCGGGCGATCCCGGAGAGGTCGGTCACACCGGGGCCGACGGCGACCACGGCCTTCGGGCCGAGCTCCTCGCGGCACATACGGCCGATCCGCTCCGCGACCGGCTGCCAGGCGCTGGCCTGCGCCAGGGCGAGGAGTACACCGATCCGGCCAGGGGCCGTCTCGCCGACCAGGGCGCGGATGCCGGTCTGCGCCATCGCCTTCGCGATCCGCTCGTCGAGGTGCTCGCCGGTGCCGGTGTGCGTGTGGCGGATGACCACGGCGAAGAGGCGGTGCCCGAGGGTCGGCAGCCCCAGTGCCTCGGCACGTGCGCGGGCGTCCGCGGGGGAGCGGAAGCGTCGTTCGTACAGGTCCCGCAGCACCGAGCGGTGGGCCCGGCGCTCCCACCAGGCCGGCCCGGCCAGCCGCGCCATGCTCAGGGCGACCGCCGCGCGCTCCAGGACCAGGACGTGCTCCGGGTCGGGCTCCGCGTTCAGCCGGCCCTCCAGCAGGACCAGCCGCCCCCACGGCCCTTGATGGTCCTGCACGGGCGCGATCAGCCATCCCTCCGGGCCGCTCGGCGTGATCTTCTCCGGGGTCGGCGCGGCCCGGGACCGCCGCGACCAGGCCGACACCACCGGCTCGTACGGCCGGCCGAGCAGCTCGCACATCAGGACCCGGTGGGTGAGGTCCTCCAGCACCACGGGGGCTCCGGTGAGCTCCGCGGTGGTGTGCACCAGCTCCTCGGGGTCCGCGCCCCGCAGGGTCAGGGCGGTGAAGATGTCCTGGATGTCACGCCCGCGGCGCAGCAGCGCCCCATGGGCGTCGAGGATGAGCGCGTGCACCGCCTGTGTGACGTCGATGAACCGGACGCCGCGGGCCAGCTCGATCAGCGGCACCTCACGGGCACGGCAGGCCGCCACCAGCTCGTCGGGCACCTTCTGGTACCGGTACCCGAGCTCCACGATCAGGCCGGCCGCGCCGACGTCGGCGAGCTGGTCGACGTAGCCACGCAGCTCGGAGGCGTCCTCGGGATAGGGCATGCCGGTCGTCAGGACCAGCTCGCCGCCCTCGAGGAAATCGGCGGGGTTGAGCAGTTCGGTGACGTGCACCCAGCGCACCGCACGGTTCAGCTGTGACTCACCGGCCAGAACGCGCGGCATCCCCTCGGCCAGCACAGGGAGGCGCAGAACCTCCGTGATGGTCGGGAAGTGCCCGGTTGCGGGACGTCTGGGCGGCATAGGGAGTGCTTTCGTCCGAAGGGTCGGGGGTCACCTTCGCACCGGCACATCATCGTGACAAGAGGGGCAAGGCACTTTCCGTGGCCGGCGAGCTTCCCGTGACACATCGTCTCGATAAGGTCCCGAGGCGGAACAGAGTGTGGCTTGACCTGCGTGTTCGCCTGGGTCGAGAGTGAACGCCATCCCCAAGGGACCCGAATCGAAGGGGTCCGCACGGTGTCCCCACCGTGCCGGGACATCACTGAAACCCAGGCCGCACCCGGTGAAAGGAGCGACCTCATGCGCATCCCGAAGCGCGTCGCCGTGATCGGTGCCGGCAGCATGGGCAGCCAGGTCATGTGGCGACTGGCCGCCCGCGGGGCCGAGGTCATCGGCTACGACCGGTACGCGCCGGGGCACGACCGTGGCGCGGCCGGGGGCGAGAGCCGCATCTTCCGCGCCGTGCACCTCGGTGACCCCGGGTACATTCCGCTGCTGGGGCTCGCCGACCGGATGTGGGACCGGCTCCAGCGCGAAACCGGCCTCGCGCTGCGACGCCGCAGCGGATGCCTGGTGATGGGCGAGACCGCCTCGCCGTCGATGCGCCTCCTCCTCTCCGCCAGCTCCGCCCACCGGCTGGATCACGAGGTACTGGACCGCGAGGAACTCGCCCGCCGTTACCCGCAGCACCGCCTCCCGGACGGGCACACCGCCGTCCTCGACCGCGAGGGCGCCATCATCAGGCCCGAGGCGTCGGTCCAGGCCGCCGCCGCCCGCGCCGAGCAGCTGGGAGCCCGGCTGCACCGCTACACCCCGGTGCGCGAGATCGTCCCCGCGGCGGGCGGCGGGGTGCACATCGTCACCGACCACGGCACGGACCGCGTCGACACCGCCGTGGTGACCGTGGGCCCCTGGATCAACACCCTGCTCCCGGACCTCCCACGGTCGGTGGACATCCGCCGGCTGATCAGCTCCTGGCACATCCCCACCCGCCACGACTGGTTCGCGGGCGGCGCCCCCGCCTTCGTGCGCAGTACACCGCACGACTGCTACGGGCTCCCGTCGCCGGACGGCATCTCCGTCAAGCTGGGCCTCTCCCTCGCCCGTTATCTGCCGGTACCCGACCCCGAACGGGTCGACCGCACGGTCTGCCCGGAGGAACTCGCCACCTTCCGGGAGCTCATCGGCGAGCTGATGCCCGATCTGAACCCCGACCCCATCAGGCTGTCGGTCTACATGGAGGGCTATACGGCGTCCGGGAACCCGCTCGTGGGTCATCTCCCCGGCGAGGACGACATCATCGTCATGGCCGGATTCTCCGGCAGCGGCTTCAAGCTCTCGCCCGCGATGGGCGAGATCGCCGCCGACCTGGCGCTCGACGGCACCACAGACCACCCCGTCGGCTTCCTCGCACCGGCCGGCGTCGGCGCCGCCTGAATCCAGCAACCTCCCCTTCCATTCCGGCAAGTCCGCCTCAGGCGTGCCCGAAAAAGGCGCACCGGCCATCACCAACTCCCCGCAGCCAAGACAGGAGCATCCTCATGCCCATTCCCTCGCTTCAGTTCCGCCCGAAGTACGTCTCGTTCGACTGCTACGGCACGTTGATCGAGTGGCCGATGACCCCCATCACGCGTGAACTCGTCGGCGACCAGATCCCCGCCGAGCACTGGGACCAGTTCGTCAAGGAGTTCCGCGGCTACCGCTACGACCAGGTCCGCGGCGAGTACTACCCCTACGAGCAGGTACTGCAGGACTCCTTCGAGCGGGTCTGCCGCAAGTGGGGCCTGAAGGCCGCCCCGGACGCCGGCAAGCGGCTCGCCGACGGCGTGCGCAGCTGGGGCCCGCACGCCGACGTGCCCGAGCCGCTGAAGAAGATGGGCGAGCACTACAAGCTGGTGATCCTCTCCAACGCCGACGACTCCTTCCTCGCGGAGAGCGTGCCCCGGCTCGGCGCGGACTTCCACGCGGTGTTCACGGCGGAGCAGGCCGGCTACTACAAGCCCCGCTACGCCGCGTTCGAGTACATGCTCGACCAGCTCGACGCCTCCCCCGAGGACTTCGTACACGTCGCCTCGCACACCCGTTACGACCACATGCCGATGCACGACATGGGCTTCCGCAACCTCGTCCTGCTGGACCGCGGATACGACCCGGTCACCCACGGCTACGACTACGTGACGGTGAAGTCCCTGGACGAGCTCAACACCATGCTCGGCATCTGACGCACGAAGCACACCGTCCCGCACGGACAGCCCCGAAGGCCCCACCCCACCCCCCAGCGTTTTCCCTTCCCCCGAATCCCATCCATCACCAGGAGGCGCCCCGATGGAAGCCAACCGGATAGGACGCAGAACCGTACTCCGTACCGCAGGCGCGCTGGCCGCCGCCACCGCGGTGACCGGCTGCGGCACCCTCATGGGCAACAGCGAAAGCCGCGCCTCGGGCGGCGGCAAGAAGCGGCTCGTCGTCAGCAACAGCGGCGGCACCTACAACGACGCCCTCACCAAGGCGATCTACGAGCCGTTCACCAAGGAGACCGGCATCACGGTCACCACGGTCAACTACCAGTCGGCGCAAATCATCGCCCAGGTCAAGCAGGGCCGCCCACAGGTGGACCTGATGGACAACTCACTGCTGATCTTCCAGAAGATGGTGGGGCAGGAGTGTCTGGAGCCCATTGACCATGACCGGCTGAAGAGTATTAAGGGTGCCGGGATCGCGGAGCACAACCTGCCGGAGTACGCGGTCGGCAAGAACGTGTGGGCGAGCCTGATGGCCTACCGCACCGACAGTCTGAAGCGGGCGCCCAAGAGCTGGGCCGACTTCTGGAACACGGACGCCTTCAGCGGCTCCCGCTCCCTGCAGAGCGCGGAGGTGGATCTGCCTGAGCTGGAGTTCGCGCTGCTGGCCGACGGTGTGCCGCTGGACAAGCTGTACCCGCTGGATGTGGACCGGGCCTTCAAGGCGATGTCGCGGATCCGCGGCGACGTGAAGAAGTTCTGGAACACCGGTGCCCTTCCAGCGGTGCTGCTGGGCCGCAAGGAGGTCGTCGCGACCAGCCTGTGGGGTGGCCGCGCGGACGAGCTGATCAAGCAGGGGCAGCCGGTCGCGTACCAGTGGAACGGCGCCCGCAGGATGACCAACGGCTGGGGCATCCCGAAGGGCGCGGACAACACCGACGCGGCCTACAAGCTGATCGACTTCTCGCTGCGTCCCGAGGTGCAGGCGGCGTTCGCCAAGCTCTTCCCGCACGGCCCGGTCGTGCCGGCGGCGACGAAGCTGCTCTCGGAGGATGTCCTGGCCACGCTTCCGACCTCGCCGCAGAACCTCAAAACCGGGTTCGACGCCGATGTCGCCTGGTGGGAGAAGAACCGTGACGCCGTCACCAAGCGCTGGCAGGAGTGGGCCGATGCCTGAGCGGACCCAGAGTCTGACCGCCGGAAAGCTGTCCGCCGACGACCTCGCCGCCGCCCTGGCCCCGCGCTCCTCCTCACCGACGGGGAAGTCGTTGTCGGTGACGGGGCTGCGGAAGTCCTACGGCGGGACGACGGTGGTCGACGGTGTGGACATGGAGATCGCGGCGGGTGAGTTCGTCACCTTCCTCGGCTCCTCCGGTTCCGGCAAGACCACCACGTTGATGATGCTGGCCGGTTTCACCGAGCCGGACTCCGGAACCGTCAGCGTCGACGGCCGGGACATCACCGGCCTCAACCCCGGCAAACGCGACTTCGGTTTCGTCTTCCAGCAGTACCTGCTCTTCCCGCACATGACGGTCGAGGAGAATGTCGCCTTCCCGCTGCAACTGCGTGGGGTGTCCAAGGCGGAGATCCGCCGCCGGGTGGGTGAGACGCTGCAGGCGGCGGGCCTGTCGAAGTTCGCCGGCCGCAAGCCGCGTGAGCTGTCCGGCGGTCAGCAGCAGCGGGTCGCCCTGTGCCGGGTGCTGGTCTACCGCCCGCCGATCGTCCTGATGGACGAGCCGCTGGGCGCGCTGGACAAGAAGCTGCGCGACCAGATGCAGACCGAGATCAAGACCATCCAGCGCGAACTGGGCCTGACCGTCGTCTACGTGACGCACGATCAGGAGGAGGCCCTGGTCCTGTCGGACCGGATCGCCATCATGAAGGACGGCCGGATCGAGCAGTTCGACACCCCGCGCGGCCTGTTCGAACACCCCCGCACCCCGTTCGTCGCGGACTTCCTCGGCGCCGCCAACTTCCTCAACGGCAAGGTGGAAGAGCCGGCCGCGGACGGCTGCACCCGCGTGCGCCTGGACACCGGCGGCGTGCTCACAGCCCGAGAGCACCCCTGTGTTCCGGGGCAGCGGGTCCGGGCAGCGGTCCGGCCGGGCAAGCTCCGCCTGGTCAGTGCCGAGGAAGGCTGTTGTACCGGCACGGTCGAAACAGCGGTGTACGTCGGTTCGCTGACCCGGATCTCGGTCCGTCTGGACGGCGCCGCTCCGGGGACGCCGCCGCTGCGGATCGAGACCGCCGTCGCTCCGCCGCGCGTCGGTGAGCGGGTCTGTGTGACCGCTGAGCGTGAGGACGTCAGTGTCTTCGACGCGACGGACGGGGGGTGAGCCGTGGCCGGCACCGCTCTCGCACCCGGCAAGGTGCGTGTGAAGACGTCCGAGAAGCGCGGGCACCGCTCGCGGATCGCGCTGGTCAACGCCGTCCCCGTCACGGTGTTCCTGCTGGTGCTGTTCGTCTACCCGATCATCGGGGTGCTCTCCCTCAGCCTGAAGGGCGACACCGGCGGCTTCACCCTGCACTGGTACACCGACGCCCTCAGCGGCGTGAACCTCTCCGTATTGATCTCCACCCTGCGCATCTCCGCGGAGACCGCCGTGCTCAGCCTGCTCGTGGGGTTTGTGCTGGCGCACGCCATCGCCCGGATGCGGCCCGTCTTCGCCGCCCTGGCCATGCTGATCGTGGTCGTGCCGCACTTCATCAGCGCCCTGGTGCGCACCTACGGCTGGATCATCATGCTCGGTGATCACGGCTTCATCAACACGCTGGCCACCTCCGTGCACGCCCCCGGCGCGCCGTACTCGCTGCTCTACAACGAGACCGGTGTGGTCATCGGCACCACCTCGGTGATGCTCCCCTACACGGTGTTGATCCTGCAGGGCGTGATGCGCGGTGTCGACCGCAGGCTGCTGGCCGCGGCCGCCGGGTTCGGCGCAAGCCGGTTGACCATCTTCCGCCGTGTCTACCTGCCCCTGGTGGCCCCCGGTGTGGGTACGGCAGGCCTGCTCAGCTTCATCCTGTGCCTGGGCTACTACATCACCCCCGCCCTGATGGGCGGCGACAAGCAGACCGTCGTCGCCGCGCTGATCGACCAGCAGGTGATGAAGCAGGACCAGTGGAACTCCGCCGCCGCCTTCGGCGTCATCCTGCTGCTGCTCACCTTCGCCGGCCTCGGTGTCCTCGGTCTGGCCAAGCTCCGCCGCAAGAAGGCGGCCGCACGAAGGAGCGGCTCATGATGGAACTGCCCGCCACCCGAGCCGGACACATCGGCCGCGCCCTGAGCGCCACCGCGATCCTGCTGTTCCTGGCCATGCCCATCGTCATCATCCTGGTCACCTCCTTCGGCGCCGACGGCATCGGCACCTTCCCGCCGAAGGAGTACAGCACCCGCTGGTACGAGCAGATAGCCGCACCCGGCAGCGACTGGGCCACCTCCATCGCCCTGTCCAGCCTCATCGCCGCACTCACCACGGTCTTCTCCCTGATCCTGGGCGTGACCGCCGCCACCGCCCTGGCCCGCGGCCGGCTGCCCCTGCACGCGGCGGTCTACGGACTGGTCCTGGCCCCCATGCTCATCCCCCAAGTGGTCATCGCGCTCGGGCTGTTCCTGTTCTTCGAACCGGCCGGCATGCTCGGCAGCCCCCTCGCTATCGCCCTCGGGCACACCGTGCTCGCCGCACCCATCGCGGTCCTCATCATGATCTCCACCCTGAAGGGCATCGACGAACGCCTCGAAGACGCCGCCGCCAGCATGGGCGCCAGCCGCATGACCATCGCCCGGCGCATCACCTTCCCCCTGGCCACACCCGGCCTGATCGCCGCCGCCGTGTTCTCCTTCATCACCAGCTTCGACGAGTTCTTCATCGCCCAGTTCCTGTCCACCCCCGACACCCGCACCCTGCCGGTCCTCGTCTTCAACGCCCTCCAGTTCGACGTCGACCCGACCGTCACCGCGGTCAGCGCCGTCCTCATCGCACTCGCCATCCTCGCCCTCGCCCTCGTCGCCGCCGTCCGCAAACTCGGCGGACACCGCAACAGCCAAGGCGGCGTCCTCCCCGTCGAACCCCTCACCTGAGCCGTGTGCCGGCACGGGCCGTGCCCACCGCTGACAGCGCCGTCAGCCGGGCCCCAGTGGGTTCCCGGTCGGCATCCCCCCGAAAACTTCCTCGCAGGAGACCCGCAATGAAGACGATTCCCTACTGGATCGAAACCGCCGGGGCGTTCCCGGACCGGTCCGGCAAGCCTTTGACCGAGGACACCGACCTGGTGGTAGTCGGCGCCGGCCTGACCGGTCTGTCCACCGCCCTGCACTCCGCCCGCAAGGGCGCCCGTGTCACCCTCGTCGAGAAGGGCCAGATCGGCTCGGGCGCCTCGGCGCGCAACGGCGGCATGGCGAACCTGGGCTTCACGATCGGCGTGAACCAGGCCATCCGCCGGTACGGACTCGAGCGGGCCCGCGAGATCTACAACTCCTACGGCGAGGCCGTGGACACCGTCGAGCGGCTCGTGAACGAGGAGTCCATCGACTGCCAGTTCCGTCGCGTCGGACGCCTGGGCGTGGCCTCCCGCCCCGCGCACTTCGAGAGCAAGAGGGCCCAACAGCGCGACCTGGCCAAGTACTTCGGTCACGAGACCACACTGATCGGCAAGTCCGAGCTGCGTTCGGAGATCGGATCCGATGCCTACCACGGCGGCCTGCTCGACCCGTTCAGCGCCGCACTGCACGTCGGCCGCTTCGTGCGCGGCATGGCCGAGGCGTGCGAGCGCACCGGTGTCGAGATCCACGAGCGCAACGCGGCCATCGGCGTCCGGCGCACCGCAGCCGGCCGTTACGAGGTCAGCACCGAGCGCGGTGTGATCCGCGCCGGGCAGGTCATGATGGCCACCGACGCCTACACCGACAAGAACTTCCCGTGGCTGCGCCGCCAGCAGGTCTGCCTGGGCAGCTTCATCATCGTGACCGAGCCGCTCGGCGAGGCACTCGCCCGGGACATCATCCCCAAGGCCCGTCTCATCGTCGACTCCAACAACCTCTGTCACTACTTCCGGCTCACTCCGGACAACCGGCTGCTGTTCGGCGGCCGCGCCCGCTTCGCGCCGTCCGATCCCACCTCGGACAAGAAGAGCGGAGCCGTCCTGTTCCGTGAGATGTGCGAGATCTTCCCCCAGCTCTCCCGGACGAAGATCGAGTACGTGTGGGGCGGCTCCGTCGGCTTCGCCATGGACCGCATCGTGCACGCCGGGCAGACCGAGGACGGCGTCTACTACTCCATGGGCTATGCGGGCCACGGCGTACAGATGGCCACGCACATGGGTCAGGTCATGGCCGAGGTGATGGACGGCCACCCCGAGGTCAGCCCCGTGCGCGACATCGCCCCGCCCCGCATCCCCCTCTACAACGGCACCGCCTGGTTCCTGCCCTTCGCGGGCGCCTACTACAAGACGCTGGACCGCATCCGCTGACCGTGCGGCAGCGCACCTCTACGCATACAAGGAGACCTCGAGATGGCTGTTGTCCACGATGTTCCCAAGCAGCTTTTCATCGGCGGCAGTTGGCAGGACGCGGAGTCCGGCCGGACTCTGTCCGTCGACAACCCGGCCACCGGTGAGGAGCTGTGCCGGGTCGCCGACGCCTCCCCGGCCGACGGCCGGCGTGCCGTCGAGGCGGCGGTCGCCGCGCAGGCGGCCTGGGCCGCCACCCCGCCCCGGGTGCGCAGTGAGATCCTGCGCCGCGCCTACGACATCATCATCGCGCGCACCGAGGACCTCGCGCTGCTGATGACGCTGGAGATGGGCAAGCCCCTGGCGGAGGCGCGTGCCGAAGTCGCCTACGGCGCCGAGTTCTTCCGCTGGTTCTCCGAGGAGGCCGTCCGTATCGACGGCGGCATGATGACCGCCCCCGACGGCAGGAACCGCCTCCTGGTCACCCGCCAGCCGGTCGGGCCCTGCCTGCTGATCACCCCGTGGAACTTCCCCCTGGCGATGGGCACCCGCAAGATCGGCCCGGCCATCGCCGCCGGCTGCACCATGGTCCTCAAGCCCGCCCCCCAGACCCCCCTGACCAGCCTCGCCCTGGCCGCGATCCTGAAGGAAGCCGGTCTGCCCGACGGCGTCCTGAACGTCGTCGTCACCACCGACGCCGCCGGTGTCGTCGAGCCGCTCCTGCGCGGCGGGCAGATCCGCAAGCTCTCCTTCACCGGCTCCACGCAGGTCGGCCGGATCCTGCTGGCCCAATGCGCCGACACCGTCATCCGCACCTCCATGGAACTGGGCGGCAACGCCCCCCTCATCGTCTTCGACGACGCCGACCTCGACGTCGCCGTCGAAGGCACCATGGTCGCCAAGATGCGCAACATGGGCGAGTCCTGCTGCGCCGCCAACCGCATCTACGTCCACACCTCCGTCGCCGAGGAGTTCGCCACCCGCCTAGCCGCCCGCATGGCGGCCCTGAAGGTCGGCGACGGCACCGAACCGGGCACCGACGTCGGACCGCTCATCGACCAGGCCGGCCGCAGCAAGGCCCACGACGTGGTGCGCGACGCCGTCAAACGCGGCGCCACCGTCCTCACCGGCGGCGAACTGCCCGAAGGCCCCGGCTGCTTCTACCCGCCCACCGTCCTGACCGGCATCGCCCCCGACGCCGCCATCAACGACACCGAGGTCTTCGGCCCCGTCGCCGCCCTCCTCACCTTCGACGACGAAGACGAGGCAGTCACCGCCGCCAACAACACCGAATTCGGCCTGGCCGCCTACCTGTTCACCCAGAACCTCGACCGTGCCCTGCGCGTCGCCGAACGCCTCGAAAGCGGCATGATCGGCCTCAACACCGGCCTCGTCTCCAACCCTGCCGCCCCCTTCGGCGGCGTCAAGCAGTCCGGCCTCGGCCGCGAAGGCGGACGCGTCGGCATCGCCGAGTTCCTCGAGTACAAGTACATCGCCGTGCCCGTCGGAGCATGACATGCCTGACCGACTCGTCGTCCTCTACCGGGGCAACCGTCCACCCGCTACCGGGCTCATCGAACGCCTCGCGGACACCGTCTACGCCACCGAGGAGGAGCTGCCCTACCTCCTCCCCGGCGCCGACGCCCTCCTGGCCTGGGTCACCATCACCCCGGCCGTCCGCGAGGCCTGGCCCGACAACCCCGAGAAGGCACCCCGCTGGGTCCACGCGTCCTCCGCGGGCGTGGACTCCTTCCTCTTCCCCGCCCTGGTGGACGATCCGGGCGTCGTCCTCACCAATGCCCGCGGGGTGTACGACGAGCCGACCGCCGAGTACGTCCTCGGTCTGATCCTCGCCCTCGCGAAGGACTTCCCCGGCACCTGGGAGCACCAGCGGCGTCGCGAGTGGCGTCCGCGCCTCAGCGACGGCATCACCGGACGCACGGTGCTGGTCTGGGGGACGGGGCCGATCGGCCGGGCCATCGCCCGGCTGCTGGGCGCCGTCGGGATGCGGGTCTGCGGCGCCGGCCGCAAGGCCCGCACGGACGATCCCGACTTCGGCACGGTCCACGGCTCGACGACCCTGACTGCGGCCCTGGGGAAGGCGGATTACGTCGTCCTGGCCGCGCCCCTCACCAAGGGCACCCGGGGCATGGTCGACGCCTCCGTGCTGGCGGCCATGAAGCCGGGGGCACGGCTGATCAACGTCGGCCGGGGCGGACTCGTCGACGAGGAGGCGCTCATCGACCACCTCGCCGCCGGCCGGCTCGCCGGCGCCGCCCTGGACGTCTTCGGCCAGGAGCCGCTGCCGGTTGAATCACCCCTGTGGGACATGCCCGGTGTGATGATCTCCCCGCACACGGCGGGCGAGACCACCAGCGAGCGGGAGGCGCTCGTCGAGGTGTTCCTCGACAACCTCACCCGGCACATCGAGGGTCGCCCTCTGCGTAACGTCGTGGACAAGCGGCGGGGTTACGTGGTCGACGAGACGCCCCCCGTCTGAAGGGCGAGCAGCAGGCACCCCGGTCCGTGGACTCCACCGGCCGGGGTGCCTGCTACTCGCCTTTCTGGCGTCCCAGCGCGCTGCCCGTCACCGCCAGCACGGACAGCACCACCAGCGCGGCGGCCGGGCCGAGCACCGTCCAGGGGGCGAGTTCGGCGTACGGCTGGTTCTCCGACAGGAGCCGGCCCCACTCGGGCGTGGGCGGCTGTTCGCCCAGGCCGAGGAAGCCGAGCGAGGCCAGGACGAGGACGGTGGTGGGCAGCCGCAACAGCGCGTTGCGCAGGACGGCCGGCAGGACGGCGGGGAGCAGGTGACGGCGCAACAGGTGCAGCCGCCCGGCGCCCAGTGCGACGGACGCGGCGATGTGCCCGCTCGCCCGTTCCTGTTCGAGCAGCGCCGCGGTCTGGGCGGCGTACGGGCTCCAGCCGACCGCGCACACCGCGCACGCCGCACCCCACACCGACGGCCCGGTCACGCCCGCGATCAGCAGGCCCGCTAGGACGGCGGGCAGCGTCGACACGACCTCCGTCGGGCCTGCGCTCGCCCGCGGTGCCATGCCCAGCAACAGTCCGATGACGGCGCTGACCGCCGTCACGACGAGGGCGACACCGGCCGTGCGCAGCGCCCCGTGGCCCAGCCGGGCCAGCAGGTCACGGCCCAGCGCGTCCGTGCCCAGGGGGTGTTCGAGGGACGGGGACAGCAACCGTGCCGCCGTGTCGACCTGGAGCGGGTCGCGCAGGAGGCCCGCCGTGACCAGGGTGAGCAGGACGAGGGCGCAGGCCACCGTGATCCAGCGCAGGGACCGCGGCACGGTGAGCGGGGGGCGGTGCAGGGCGGGCAGGGCCCCGTCGCGCAGAGGCCGGCCGAGGAGCGCCTGACGCAGGGCCCGGATCAGGATGCCGGCGCTCACGCCGAGCAGGACCAGCGCCAGGGTCGCGGTCTGCAGCACCGGGAGGTCCTGCGCGACGGCGGCCTCCAGGGCTAGCCGGCCGAGCCCGGGGATGTTGAAGATCTTCTCCACCGCGACCGCACCGCCGACCAGGGCCACGACGGTCGGCAGCAGCTGAGGCAGCATGCCGGGCAGGGTGCGGCGCAGCGCGTTGCGCGCGATGTGGCCGGGCGGGAGTCCGACGGCGTACGCCGTGCGCGCCCACGGTTCGTGGAAGGCGGCGGGCAGCGCCTGGTCGAGCAGCCCGCCGAGCATCGCGCCCGACGGGATGCCGAGGGCGAGCGAGGGCAGCACCATCGACTGCGGCCCGTCCCAGCCGCTGGACGGGAACCACCCCCACCAGACGCCGCACACGGTGGCCAGCACCGACGCGAGCAGGAACTTCGGCAGCGCGGCCAGCACGGCGGCCGTGGCGCCCGCCCGGTCCCGCCGCAGCCGGCGCCGGGAGCCGAGGAACACGGTGCGGGCGCACACCAGCGCGGCCACCAGCGCGGTCACCACGAGCGCGCCCAGCATCAGCGTCAGGGAGACCGACAGGGCGGTCTCCACCTGCGGCATGACCGGTTCGCCGGAGACCCACGAGACGCCCGCGTCCCCACGCGGCAGGCCGCCCAGCCAGTGCGCGAGATGCGCGAGCGGCCCCTCGTCCAGCCCCAACTGCTCGCGTACGGCGGCGAGTTCCGCGGCTGTCGAATTCTGGTCGGCGGACCGGGCGCGCAGCACCGTGCGTGCCGGGTCCGCGCCGGTCAGCCACGGCAGCAGGGCCACCGCACCGAGCAGTACGGCTCCGGCGAGCACCCGGCCGGCCGCCGCCGGCCAGAGGGACGGGCGGGCGGCCGGGGCGTGGGCGACGCTCATGCGTTACCCGACGTGCGTGTCGACGTCGATGAGGGAGCGCTCGCGCGGGTCGAGGATCACGCCCTCGACACCGGTGGCGATGCCCTGCACCGCCTGCTCGTGGACCAGCGGCACCACGGCATCGGTGCGCAGGATCTCCGCCTCCGCCCGCATGATCTTCTCGTGGCGGCGCTGCGTGTCGCGCTCCGCGGCGGCGGCCCGGATGGCCTTGTCCACCGCCCCGTCCTTCAGCCCGGCGATGTTGTAGACACCGTCGCTGGTGAAGTCACTCGCGAGGTAGTCGACCGCGTCACCGGTGTCGAGGAGCGTCACCCGGGAGAAGACGAGGGCGTCGTACTTCCCGGCGAGGAGGTCGGCCTCCATCTGCGTGTACTCGCGCACGTCCTGCTTCACGGTGAACCCGGCCTTCTCCAGCTGCTGCTGGAGCACGGTCGCGGCCTCGGGAAGCTCGGCCCGGTTGGTGTAGGTGGCCAGCCGCAGCGTCCTGCCCTTGGTCGCGGCCTTCACCTCGGCTGCGGTGTCGGCCTCGGCGCGGCCGGTCACGTCCACCCGCCGGCCGGCGGCCCACGGCACGGCGGGCCCGAAGAGGCCCTGCGCGGGGTCGGCGTACCCGCCGAAGACGGAATCGACCAGGGCGGAACCGTCGACGGCCTCCCGGGCGGCCGCGCGCAGCCCGGCGTCGGTGAACATGCCGCTGCCGGTGTTGAGGATCAGGCTGTCGGTGCGCACCGAGGGCACCTCGTGCCGCGTGTCCTTGTCGAGCAACTTCGCCTGGGCGGTGGGGATCCACTCGGCGATGTCGGCCTCGCCGCTGCGCAGCGCGTTGGCGCGGGCGGTGCCGTCCGCGATCCAGCTCACGTCGATGCCGGGCGCCTTCGCCTTGCCGCCCCAGTAGCCGTCGAAGCGGTCGAGCGTCGCCTTGGTCTTGCCGCTGAGCCGGGTGATCTCGAACGGGCCGGTGCCGGTGCCGACCGGGCTGACGGCGCCGTCCTTCGCGTACGCCTTCGCCGAGAGGATCGCCAGTGCGGGGCTGGCCAGCCGCAGCGGCAGCACGGGGTCGGGTGACTTGGTGGTGAGGGTGACGGTGTCGGCGTCGTCGGCCTTCGCCGTCAGGGCCACGTCGCTCAGCACGCGGGGCTTGGGCTTGGCCGCACTCGCGTGGTCGAGCGCGTTGACGACGGACTGGGCGGTGAGCTCGGTGCCGTCCTGGAACTCGGCCTTGCGCAGCTCGAAGGTCCAGGTGGTGTCGTCGTCCTGCTTCCAGGACTTCGCCAGCGCGGGCTTGGCCGTGCCGTTGCGGTCGAGGGCGGTGAGGCCCTCGGCGACGGACAGCTTGCTCAGCACGGTGGCGTCGTTGCTGTACGGGGACAGCGCCTGCACCGGCGGCACGGCCAGCGCGACCCGCAGCCGCCCGCCGGATCCCGCTGCGGCCCCCGTGCCGCCGCCGCTGTCGCCGGGTGCGAAGCAGCCGGCCAGCAGAGGGGTGAGAGCGAGCGCCGCTATGAGGCCGCGGGAGGTGATGCGCATGTCAGTCCTGTCGTGCGGAGGTCGGGCATGCCGCAGCGGCCCGGTGGGAGGGCTTGATCGGCGGCGTCAGCATATAAGGAGAGCCTTACCAAACTCCGCATCGGGTGGGTGAAATCTCAACAACCGGACGGCAGGGGGCGCGTGACCGACGGTGTCGACCGGCTGTGCGAACTGTGCCATCGTGGGCGCCGGGTGGAGGTGAGGCGCATGACCGGCGCGGACCCCGGGCTGTTCGGTCCCCGTTCGGTGACCTGGCAGATGCACGGCGACCCCATGATGTGGATCGCCGGCATCCGGGCCCTCTACCTCCAGGCCCTGCACCCCCGCGCGGTACGCGGCGTCATGCAGAACTCAGACTTCCGGCGTGACGCCTGGGGCCGCCTGATGCGCACCGCGAACTTCGTCGGCACGGCGACCTACGGCACCACCGACGCCGCCGAGCGGGTGGGCGCCCGCGTCCGGAAGATCCACAGCATGCTGACGGCGACCGACCCGGACACCGGCGAGCACTACGGCGTCGACGAACCCGGTCTGCTCCGCTGGGTGCACTGCGCCGAGATCGACTCCTACCTGGACGTCCTGCGCAGGTCCGGATTCCGGCTCACCGACGCCGAGGCCGACCGCTACGTCGCCGAACACCGGCAGAGCGCACGCCTGGTGGGCCTCGACCCCGGCACCGTACCCGCCGACAGGGCCGAACTGGCGGCGTACTTCGAGAAGGTGCGCCCCGAACTGGCCGCCGGTCCCGAAGCGCGCGAGGTGGACGACTTCCTGCTCCGCCCGCCGACGCATCCCCTTCTCGTACCGTTGCGCGAGGTGCTGTGGCGGCGCGTGGCACAACTGGCGTACGCCTCCCTGCCTCCGTACGCCCACGAGCTGTACGGCAGACCGGCCCCCACACCCGCCACCGTCACCCGGCAACTGCGTCTCACCGGCCTCCTGTTGCGCCGCGTTCCCGCACGTGTGCGGTGGCAACTCCCGCCCAAACACATCCTGCGCGCCATGGCGAGGCTCGGCCCGCACGCGCGCCCTGCGCCGTACAAACTCGGACGATAGGCCGCCATACTGGGTGGGGCAGGGGAGGGGCGGGCGAACAGCTACCGGGGGGAGCGTCGCGCGAGATGGGGGAGACCAGGCTCATCCACGGCCGGTACCGGCTGCTCGACCGAATCGGGCGCGGCGGCATGGGCGAGGTGTGGCGGGCACGGGACGAGTCGCTGGGCCGGCACGTCGCCGTCAAGTGCCTCAAACCGCTGGGCCCGAACCACGACCACGCCTTCACCCGGGTGCTGCGGGAGCGGTTCCGCCGCGAGGCCCGGGTGGCCGCCGCGCTCCAGCACCGGGGCATCACCGTGGTGCACGACTTCGGCGAGTCCGACGGCGTCCTCTACCTCGTCATGGAGCTGCTGGACGGCCGCAACCTCAGCCAGCTCCTGGAGGACAACAAGCAGCACCCGCTGCCGGTCGCGGACGTCGTGGAGATCGCCGAGCAGGTCGCCGCCGCCCTCGCCTACTGCCACGAACAGGGCATCGTCCACCGCGATCTGAAGCCCGCCAACATCGTGCGGATCGGCGACGGCACGGTGAAGATCTGCGACTTCGGCATCGCCCGGCTCGGCCACGACATCGGCTTCACGTCCCGGCTGACCGGCACCGGCATCGCCATGGGCACCCCGCACTACATGTCCCCGGAGCAGATCGGCGGCACCGAGGTCGACCAGCGCAGCGACCTCTACTCGTTCGGCTGCGTGCTGTACGAGATCGCCACCGGGGTACCGCCGTTCGACCTCGACGACGCCTGGGCGATCCTCGTCGGCCACCGCGACACCCCGCCCCGCCCGCCGCGCGAGCACCGCCCCGAACTGCCCGCGTACCTCGAGCGGGTCATCCTGGACCTGCTCGCCAAGGAACCCGACGAACGACCCGGCGACGCCCGTGAGCTGGCCCGCCGGATCAGCGCGCACCGGGCCGCGCCCGCCTACGTGCCGAGCGTGGTGGCGGCCCGGCCCGCCCCGGACGAGCCGGCGCACACCGGCCGGCTGCCGTCCTGGACCCGCGGCATGACCACCGGCCACAAGGCGGCCGGCACCGGACTGCGCAGCACGCCGCCGGACCCGGCGGCCGGACTGTCCGGCGAGTGGATCGCGCGGCCCGCCGCCGGCCCCGTCGAGGAACCCGCCCCCGAGGAGCGGCCCGCCCCGCCCCCGGAGGTCCTGACCGCCCTGGCCGGCCGGCACAACGCGGGCCTGAGCCTCGGCCGGCTCGGCCGCTGGGCGGAGGCGGGGGAGGTGCACCGGGCGGTCGCAGCCGAACGCGAGCACCTCCTCGGCCCCGACCACCCGGACACCCTCGCCAGCCGCTACGAGGTCGCCTTCACCCTCAGCCGCACCGGCCGCGCCCCGGACGCCCTGCGCGAGTACAAGCACGTCACCGAGGCCAGGATCCGCACCCTCGGCGCCGACCACCCCGACACGCTCGCCGCCCGCCAGGAGATGGCCTACGTGCTCGGCCAGCTCGGCCGCCCCTTCGACGCGCACCGGGTGTACACGTCCGTGCTCACCGCCCGGGAGCGCACGATGGGTCCCGACCACCCGGACACCCTGCGCTGCCGGCACAACCTCGCCTTCAACCTCAGCCGCCTCGGCCGCCTGGAGGACTCCTACCGCATGGCCCGAGAGGTGGCCGCCGCCCGCGCCCGGGTGCTGGGACCGGACCACCCCGACACCCTGGTCACCCGCTACGAAGTCGCCTACGCGCTCGGCCAGCTCGGCCGCTGGGCCGAGGCCCTGGAGACGTACCGCGAGGTCGCCCAGGCCCGCGGCCGCGCCCTCGGCCCCGACCACCCCGACACGCTCGCCGCCCGGCACGAGATCGGCATCAGCCTGGGCCGCCTCGGCCGCAGCGCGGAGGCCCTGGACCTCTACAGCGCCCTGACCGGCGACCGCACACGGGTCCAGGGCCCCACCCATCCCGAGACCCTGCGCGCCCGCCACGGCCGCTGCGTCAACCTCGGCCGGCTCGGCCGCTGGGAGGAGGCCCTCGCCGAGTCCCGTGACGTGAGCGCCGTCCGCGAGCGGGTCCTCGGCCCGGACCACCCGGACACCCTGGTCAGCCGCCGCGAGGTCGCCGTCGGCCTGGGCTGGCTGGGCCGCTGGGCCGACGCCCTCACCGAGTACCGCCGGGTGGCCGCCGCCCGTGAACGCGTCCTCGGCGCGGACCACCCCGACACCCTCGCCAGCCGCAACGACGAAGCACACTGCCTCCAGCAACTGGGCCGTAGCGAGGAGGCAGTGGCGCTGTACCGCAGGGTGGCGGCCCTGCGCGGGCAGGGGGCGGCGGTCGGGCGGTGACGGGCGTCGGCCACCGCAGGCACGCCCGGTGTGCCGGGGGTGACCGTGCGCGGCCGGCAGGCGTTCGCGGGGCCGTGCTGCCACGTCGGCGTGCCCGGCAGCCGTTCGTCTGGCCGACCCGGATCACCCCGTGTTACGAAGAACCATGACCGCACCCGAGGGACCCCGCGCACACCGGACCTACGACGCCGTCATCGTCGGCGGCGGCCACAACGGCCTGGTCGCCGCCGCCTACCTGGCCCGGGCCGGCCGTTCCGTGCTGGTGCTGGAGCGGCTGGACCACACCGGAGGCGCGGCGGTGTCCACCCGGCCCTTCGCCGGGGTGGACGCCCGGCTGTCGCGCTACTCGTACCTGGTCAGCCTGCTGCCGAAAAAGATCGTGCGGGACCTCGGCCTGGACTTCCGGGTACGCACCCGGACCGTCTCCTCCTACACGCCCGCCGAACGCGACGGCCGCCCCACCGGGCTCCTCGTCGGCGGCGGGGAACGGCGGACCAGGGAGGCGTTCGCCCGGCTCACCGGCTCCGACCGCGAGTACCGGGCCTGGCAGGAGTTCTACGGCATGACCGGCCGCGTCGCCCAGCGGGTCTTCCCGACCCTGACCGAGCCGCTGCCCACCCGCGAGGAACTGCGCCGCCGCCTCGACGACGACCAGGCCTGGCGGACCCTGTTCGAGGAGCCGATCGGCGTCGCCGTCGAGGAGCACTTCACGGACGACCTGGTGCGCGGCGTGGTCCTCACCGACGCGCTCATCGGCACCTTCGCCGACGCCCACGACCCGTCGCTGAAGCAGAACCGCTGTTTCCTCTACCACGTGATCGGCGGCGGCACCGGCGCCTGGGACGTGCCGGTCGGCGGCATGGGCGCACTCACCGACGCCCTGGCCGACGCGGCACGCGCCGCGGGCGCGGTCCTCGCCACCGGCCACGAGGCGCTGCGCATCGCCACGGACGGCCGCACGGCCGAGGTCACCTACCGCACGGCCGACGCCGAGGGCACCGTCGCCGCCCGGCACGTCCTGGTGAACGCCTCCCCACAGGCCCTCGCGGAGCTCACCGGCGACACACCCCCGGCTCCCGCCGAGGGCGCCCAGCTCAAGGTGAACATGCTGCTCGAGCGGCTGCCGCGGCTGCGCGACAGCGCCGTTGACCCGCGCGAGGCGTTCGCCGGCACCTTCCACATCGCCGAGGGCTACGAGCAGCTGGCCACCGCCCACGCCCAGGCCGCCGCCGGTGACCTCCCGGCCGCGCCGCCCTCCGAGATCTACTGCCACTCGCTCACCGACCCGACCATCCTCGGCCCGGACCTGGCCGACCAGGGCTACCAGACGCTCACCCTCTTCGGCCTGCACACCCCGGCCCGCCTGTTCGAGCGGGACAACGACGCCGTACGCGAGGAGCTGCTGAAGTCGACACTCGCCCAGCTCGACGCCCACCTGGCCGAGCCCCTCGCCGACTGCCTGGCCACCGACGCGGACGGACGGCCCTGCATCGAGGCCCGGACCCCGCTCGACCTGGAGCGGGACCTCGGGCTGCCCGGCGGCAACATCTTCCACCGGGAACTGAGCTGGCCCCACGCCCAGGACGGCACCGGCCGCTGGGGCGTGGAGACCCGGCACACGAACGTGCTGCTGTGCGGGGCCGGCGCGGTGCGCGGGGGCGGGGTCAGCGGGGTGCCCGGCCACAATGCGGCGATGGCGGTGCTGGAAACCCGCAACGACTGAATCGCTGCTCCATCGAGGGGCACTCCGACAGGACGAAGACATCCGTACAGCCGGCCGCCCCGCGCGGACGGTCGCACCACCCCCACGGGAGGCTCCCATGGCCGAGCTCAGCCCGACCGACCTCCAGAAGGCCCTCAAGGGCATGGACTACCCCACGGACAAGCAGCACCTGGTGGAGCGTGCCCGCAGCAATCACGCGGACGAGAAGGTCGTCAGGACTCTCGACGGCCTGAAGGAGGACCGCTTCGACGGCCCCAACGAGGTACAGAAGGCCGTCTTCAACCAGTGACCCGACCGTCTCAGTCGGCCGACGGCGTCCACCCCACCGCTTCGATGCGCGACGCGTCCGCGGGGCGTGCCTCGTCGAAGAGGACGCCGTCGGCCGCGTCCACCCGCAGCCCGTCCACATAGGCCCCGCGGCCGACGTACAGCCGGTCCGTCGCGTACCGCCACCGCAGGGCGAGTCGGCGCGCGGCGGGAAGGTCGGCGGTCAGCCCGTGCCAGACGCGGCCGGACCAGCCCGTGACCGAGCCCGACGGGTGCGGCCGGGTGCCCTCGTCCCGGCGGGACGTCGTGAAGGGCACCGGCCGCCAGCTCGTGCCGCCGTCGGTCGTGGCCTCCAGGACCAGGACGTCGGCCTTGGGCTCGGTGTCCCACCACAGCGCGCAGCGCATTCTCGCCCGGCCGGACGACGTGTCGAGCGTGGGGAGGGTGAGCGTCGCCGTGGCGGAGACCGCCATGCCGGAGAACCAGGCCCTGCGCCCTCGCACCGGCCGGACCGGGACGGCCCGCGCCAGGTGGTTCGCGGCGGCCACCCGGGGAGCCGACCCGGAGCGCCAGCTCCGCACCGGATGCACCGAGTTGCCCAGGACGACGAGGAACGAGTCGGTCGTCGGGTCGAGCACCAGCGAGGTGCCCGTGAAGCCGGTGTGCCCGGCACTGCGCGGTGTGGCCATCGCGCCCATGTACCAGTGCTGGTAGAGCTCGAAGCCGAGGCCGTGCTCGTCCCCGGGGAACGCGGTGTTGAAGTCGGTGAACATCAGCTCCACCGACTCGGGCGTCAGGATCCGCGCCCGCCCGTACACGCCGCCGTTGAGCAGCGTACGGCCGAGGACCGCGAGGTCCCACGCGTCGGAGAACACGCCCGCGTGGCCCGCGACCCCGCCGAGGCTGAAGGCGTTCTCGTCGTGCACCTCCCCCCACACCAGGCCGCGGTCGAGCCCGGACCACGGAGCACGTGCGTCCTCCGTGGCCGCGATCTTCGGCCGCCAGGAGGCGGGCGGGTTGTAACGGGTGCGGCGCAGGCCGAGCGGCGCCGTGATCTCGTCGCGGAGGAGGACGTCCAGGGAGCGGCCCGTGATCCGCTCCAGCACGAGCTGGAGCGAGATGAGGTTCAGGTCCGAGTACAGATACGCCGTGCCCGGCGCGCTGACCGGCGCCTCGTCCCAGATGAGCTGGAGCTTCTCCTCGTACGTCGGCGCGCTGTACAGCGGGATCCACGCGCGGAAGCCCGACGTGTGCGTGAGGAGCTGACGGATCGTGATGTCCTGCTTGCCCGCACGACCGAAGTCCGGCAGGTACGAGGCGACCTTCGCCTCCAGCTCCAGCCCGCCCCGCTCCACCTGCTGCACGGCCAGGATCGAGGTGAACAGCTTCGACACCGAAGCCAGGTCGAAGACGGTGTCCTCGGCCATGGGGATCTGCTCGCCGGCCGGGAACTCGACGCCGGTGTCGGTCTTCTCGTCGTAGGCCCGGTAGCGCACCGCCATGCCGATGGGCCGGTGCAGGGCGACGGTGCCGCCCCGTCCGGCGAGCAGGACGGCGCCCGCGTACCAGGGGTGCGCGGGGGAGGGGCCGAGGAACGCCTCGGCGTCGGTGACGAGTCGACGCAGATGGGTGGGGAGCAGCCCGGCGCGTGCGGCCGAGCCGTGCCGCAGCGTGGGGCGCCCCGTGACCGGGGCGGCCTCGGCGGGTAAGGGGGCGAGGGCCAGGGCGCCACCCAGGACCAGGGCGCGCCTGCGGGTCAGCCCGCCGGTCGTCGTCGTTCTTTCAGCCGTGCCTTCGGTCACCGTGCATCCTTCCGCCGATCCGCCCTGGACGTCCCGGACAGTATGTCCCCGTGCCCCGCCCATAAATCTGACGGTGTATCAGAAAACCCCTTCCGTCCTCCGGAGGACTCCGGCATCCTGCGCCCATGCAGACGGAGCTGAGCCAGAAACTGGGAGTCGAGCACGCCGTCTTCGGCTTCACGCCGTTCCCCGCCGTCGCCGCGGCCATCAGCCGGGCCGGCGGCTTCGGCGTGCTCGGCGCGGTCCGCTACACCTCCCCCGACGAGCTCAAACGCGACCTCGACTGGATCGAGGCGCACGTGGACGGCCGGCCCTACGGCCTGGACGTCGTGATGCCGGCGAAGAAGGTCGAGGGCGTCACTGAGGCCGACGTCGAGGCGATGATCCCCGAGGGCCACCGGCAGTTCGTCCGGGAGACCCTCGCCAAGCACGGCGTGCCCGAACTCGCCGAGGGCGAGGCGTCCGGCTGGCGCATCACCGGCTGGATGGAGCAGGTCGCCCGCACCCAGCTAGACGTCGCCTTCGACTACCCGATCCGGCTCCTCGCCAACGCCCTCGGCTCCCCGCCCGCCGACGTCATCGCCCGCGCCCACGACCAGGACGTCCTCGTCGCCGCCCTCGCGGGCAGCGCCCGGCACGCCCGCAAGCACCAGGACGCCGGGATCGACATCGTCGTGGCGCAGGGTTACGAGGCCGGCGGCCACACCGGCGAGATCGCCTCCATGGTGCTCACCCCCGAGGTCGTCGACGCCGTCGCCCCGCTGCCCGTGCTGGCCGCCGGCGGCATCGGCAGCGGACAGCAGGTGGCTGCCGCACTCACGCTCGGCGCTCAAGGCGTGTGGCTGGGCTCCCTGTGGCTCACCACCACGGAAGCTGACCTCCACTCACCCGCCCTCACCCGCAAGCTGCTCGCGGCCGGCTCCGGCGACACCGTCCGCTCCCGCGCGCTGACCGGCAAGCCCGCACGCCAACTGCGCACCGAGTGGACCGACGCCTGGGACGACCCGGCCGGGCCCGGCCCGCTGCCCATGCCGCTGCAGGGCCTGCTGGTCGCCGAGGCCGTCTCGCGCATCCAGAAGTACGAGGTCGACCCGCTGCTCGGCACCCCGGTCGGGCAGATCGTCGGCCGGATGAACAGCGAACGCAGCGTCCAAGCCGTCTTCGACGACCTCACCCGCGGCTTCGAACAGGCCGTGGACCGCATCAACCGCATCGCCGGAAGGAGCGGCCAGTGAACAACAGCGTTCCCGCGGGCTTCTACGCCCAGGCCACCGCCGAACCCGACCGCGCGGTCCTGGTCGCCCCCGACGGCGAGGAGTGGACCGCCGGCCGCCTGCACGCTGACGCCAACCGGCTCGTCCACGGTCTGCGCGCGGCCGGGCTGGAACGCGGTGACACCTTCGCGGTGGTCCTGCCCAACGGCGTCGAGTTCCTCACCGCGTACCTGGCCGCCGGCCAGGCCGGTTTCTACCTCGTCCCCGTCAACCACCACCTGGTCGGACCGGAGATCGCCTGGATCGTCTCCGACTCCGGCGCCAAGGTCCTCCTCGTCCACGAACGCTATGCCGACGCGGCACGCCACGCCGCCGACGAGGCAGGCCTCCCGGCCACCCACCGGTACGCCGTCGGCCCGGTCGAGGGCTTCCGCCCGTACGCCGAACTCCTCCACGGGCAGCCCGAGTCGGCGCCCGACGGCCGCACGCTCGGCTGGGTCATGAACTACACCTCCGGCACCACCGGCCGCCCCCGCGGCATCCGCCGCCCGCTGCCCGGCAAACCCCCCGAGGAGGCGTATCTCGGCGGCTTCCTCGGCATCTTCGGCATCCGGCCGTTCGACGACAACGTGCACTTGGTGTGCTCGCCGCTCTACCACACGGCCGTCCTGCAGTTCGCGGGCGCGTCCCTGCACATCGGCCACCGGCTGGTCCTGATGGACAAGTGGACACCCGAGGAGATGCTCCGTCTCATCGACCGCCACCGCTGCACCCACACCCATATGGTCCCCACCCAGTTCCACCGCCTGCTGGCCCTGCCCGACGAGGTGAAGGACCGCTACGACGTCTCCTCCATGCGGCACGCCATCCACGGCGCCGCGCCCTGCCCCGACCACGTGAAACGGGCCATGCTCGACTGGTGGGGCCCCTGTGTGGAGGAGTACTACGCGGCCAGCGAGGGCGGCGGCGCCTTCGCCACCGCCGAGGACTGGCTGAAGAAGCCGGGCACCGTCGGCAAGGCCTGGCCCATCAGCGAACTCGCGATCTTCGACGACGACGGCAACCGGCTGCCGCCCGGTGAACTCGGCACCGTCTACATGAAGATGAACACCGGCGGCTTCTCCTACCACAAGGACGAGGCCAAGACCCGCAAGAACCGCATCGGCGACTTCTTCACCGTCGGCGACCTCGGCCACCTCGACGAGGACGGCTACCTCTTCCTGCGCGACCGCAAGATCGACCTGATCATCTCCGGCGGGGTCAACATCTACCCGGCCGAGATCGAGTCGGCCCTGCTCGCCCACCCCGCCGTCGCGGACGCCGCCGTCTTCGGCATCCCGCACGACGACTGGGGCGAGGAGGTCAAGGCCGTCGTCGAACCAGCCCCCGGACACCGGCCCGGGCCCGCCCTCGCGGCCGACCTCCTCGACCACTGCGCGCACCGGCTCGCCGGCTACAAGCGGCCCAGGAGTGTCGACTTCATCACCGAGATGCCCCGCGACCCCAACGGCAAGCTGTACAAGCGACGGCTGCGGGAGCCGTACTGGGAGGGCCGGACCCGGCCGGTGTGAGGCGGCGGTGCGGCTTTGGTCGCGACGGTGGGCCCGGGCGTCATCCTTTGGTCGGCGCCCGGCCGCCCTCGGGCCGATGTCCGGCCGGGCCCCGCCTTCCTAGCGTGAAGCCATGACGATCGCGACCGAAGAGGGACCACTGCGGCGTGGGGGCGTACGGCCGGGCGAACGGGCACTCGCCCCCGATCTCGCCCGCGGCATCATGCTGCTGGCCATCGTGCTGTCCAACACCGCCTTCCACCTGTGGGCGGCCCGGCGCGGGCCCTCCGGATGGCAGCCCGTGGACGGCTCGTGGCTGGACCACGCAGTGCAGTTCACCATGATCGTGGTGCTCGACCTGCGGATCTACCCGCTCTTCGCCTTCCTCTTCGGCTACGGCATGATGCAGGTCTACCTTCGGCAGACCGCCGCCGGCACCGACGGGCGCGACGCGGCGAAGGTCCTGCGCAGGCGCAGCCTCTGGCTGATCGTCATCGGCCTGACGCACGCCACCCTGCTGATGTCCGGGGACATCATCGGCTTCTACGGCGTCCTGAGCCTCATCCTGGGCCTGGCCTTCCTGCGGCGCGGCGAACGCGCCCTGACGTGGTGGATCTGGATCGGAGTCGCCCTGCTGCTCCTCGTCACGGCCGGACCCGTCATCTCCGCGCTGCTCCAGGGCGAGCTGGGCACCTTCGGCGACGCCGACGGCGACGCGGGCTTCAAGGCGTACGCGCCGCACGAGGAGAGCTGGCTCACCGCGGCGGGCACCCGGCTCCAGACAGGCCTGTTCGTCACCTTCGCCGCCGCCCCGCTGACCCTCGTCGGCGGCGGGTACATCCTCTTCCTGCTCGGCTTCTGGGCCGCGCGCCGCCGCATCCTGGAGGAACCGGCCCGCCACCGCGGGCTGCTGCGCCGGACGGCGGTCATCGGCATCGCGGCCGGCTGGCTCGGCGCGCTGCCCGCCGCCCTCGCCCACACCGGCGTCCTGCACGTGCCCGACGACACGCAGAGCGAGTCCGGAGCGCTCACGGCCCTGCGCGACATCACGGGCAACGCCGCGGGCCTCGGCTATGTCGCGGCCGTCGCCCTCTTCGCGCACTGGTGGACCACCCGCGGGCCCCGCCGCGGCGCGACGGCGGTGACGGCGGTGGCCTCCGTCGGCAAACGGTCCCTGTCCTGCTACCTCGCCCACTCGCTGCTGTTCGCCCCGGTGCTGGCCGCCTGGGGACTCGGCCTCGGCGCGCACCTGGGCAGCACGACCATGGCGCTCTTCGCGATCGCCGTCTGGCTGGTCACCGTGGCCGGAGCGTACGCCCTGGAGCGGGCCGGTCGCCGGGGCCCGGCCGAAGCGGTGTTGCGCCGGCTGATGTACGGGCCCCGGGCCGGCCGGGGTTGACGAATGAACGGGAGTGCCGCCCCACCGGGAGCGGCACCCCCTCAGCCCCGGTCAGCGGCGCTCGTGCACCCGCACGACCTTCAGCTTCGGCGAGGACAGGATGTCCTTCTCGCAGAAGCGCGACGTCACCCACTTCTCCCCGGAGAAGAGCCGGGTCTGGTCGGCGAAGTGCGACGACTCGGGGTTCGACGACTGGGAGTACGTCAGCAGCGTGCGGGCCACCGGACAGCGGCCGCCGTCCCAGCCCACCGCCTGGAGGTGACTGCTGCCGAACGGCACCTCCGTGTAGCCGCCCTGGGCCGCGTTCCACGTCGGTTCGAGCACGTTCCACACGCCGAGCCTCCCCGAGCCACCAGGCATCGGAAGGCGCTCATCACCACGGACGACGAACTGGTGTGCGCCGAGCGGCGCGTCGAGCGCGACGCCCGCGGCGCGCAGCTCCGCCACCGCGTCGGCGAGCGCGACGGCGAGGCCGGGAGCGTTGGTGTTCAGCGTGTTCGGCGTACGCACCGGGTCCGCCACCGAGAACGGCACCTTCCACAACTCAACCTCCGGCACCGTCCGTTCCAGCTTCCGCCAGAACCGGTCGAACAGCAGCGCCCCCCGGCTCCCGGTGTCCATGGTGCGGTCCCACCCGGTCAGCACGGCACAGGCCTCCGACACGTCGACGGCCTTGCCGTCGCTGCCCGTCGCCGTGCCGCCGGGCAGCGCGGCGCACGCCCGTGCCACGTCCGTCGCGGCGAGATCACCCGCCGGCACCCGGTTGGCGAACTGCTGCCGCTGCAGGTCCCGTACGGTCAGCCGGCCCCGGTCCGCCATCGCCGCCACGTCCTCGATCGCGCCGCGCGTGCGCAGGCCGAGCTGCGTGCCCACCGTGCCGAAGACCCGCTCGTATCCGGTGATCGGCCGGTCGGCGTTGGTCATCCACGCGGTGCCGTTGGAGTTCTCCACGTACGGCGCGTCCCGGAGCGTCGGCATCCGAGCAGGCCCGAAGATGCCCGGCGCCACCGCGTCGGAATCGCTGCCGAGGGCGCAGTCGCCGCGCGAGCCGTCGAGGATCGCGACACCGGACGCCGGATACGTGGTCCTGCCCAGCGCCGTCGAGCAGCGTTCCGCCAGCTCGTCGGTGATGCGCGGAAGTACCTGGGACTGGGTGTAGAGGGAATGTCCCGCGCGGTCGGCGGCGATGGTGTTCACCCAGGGGATGCCCTGGTGCCGGGCGAGGGACGCGAGGACGTCGTCCGTGCTGCGCGCCTTGCCGAAGCCGAGCGAGGTGTCGGCGAAGCGGAGGTTCGCGGCGTTCGGGTCGTGCAGGGCGTAGGCCGTCGTACCGGTCCACTCCAGCGCGACCTGTGCGTTCAGAGAGGTGACGACGGGGCCGTAGCGGGTCCACCACTGGGTGCGGGTCACCGGCGCGCCGTCCTTCACCGCGACCGTCACGGTCCGCTTCCTCATACGCTCCGGCTCGCCGTCCACGAGGTACGTCGTGGGATCGGCCGGATCCAGCTTCAGCTGGTGGAAGTTGGCCGGAATGCCGGTCGAGACGGTGTGGCTCCACGCCACATGTGCGTTGAACCCGATGGAGATCGCCGGGGTACCGAGCAGAGAGCCACCGGAGACGTTCAGCTCGCCGGGGATCGTCTGCTGCGACTGCCAGAACCGGCGTCCGCCCTGCCACGGGTAGTGCGGGTTGCCCAGCAGCAGACCGCTGCCGTTCGCCGTGGTGTCGCCGCGGAAGGCGACCGCGTTGGAGCCCATGCCGGGGTCGCCCCACAGCTCGTCGGCCGCCTTCGCCACGGACTTCGCGTCCGGCGCGCGGGCGGCGAGCGGGGAGGCCGGATTGTCGGCGGTGGTGCCGTTCCCGGTCGGTGGCTGGGCGGCCGTGATGGTATCCACGAAGCGACCCTCGCCGGAGAGCGAGGCGATGGCGAGGCCGCGGGCGGCCACATCCAGCTCGGTGACCGGACGGACCCAGGAGGCACCCGCGCAGGCGGGATCCGTGATCTTCTTCTGCTTCAGCCAGGCGTTGTAACCGGCCGCCCAGCCGCGCATCAGGTCCCGGACCTCACGGCTCGGCCCCGCGGGCGCGGGCTCGGCGAGCAGCTTCTCCACCGTGCGGGTCTCACGGACCCCGCGGAAGTACAGGTCACTGGCGAGATTCGTCCTGGCCCCGGAGAGGGCGCCGTCGGCGGCCGTGCCGGCGCCGAAGTACCGGGAGCGCTCGCCCCGCAGGGTCACGAACCCGTCGGCGAGCGTGCAGACCTCGTCGGACGCCTGCGCCCAGCCCGTGCCGAAGCCCAAATCGGCGTAGTTCTTCGCGAGGATGTGCGGGATGCCGTACTCCGTGTAGCGGATGACGGCGGACAGGCCGTCGCGGGACGGGTGCTGCTCCGCCCGTCCCGGGCCAGGGGCGGCGGCCGCGGGTAACGCGGACGCGGCCGTGAACAGGGCCGTGGCCCCGAGAACGAGTCGTCTCAGGCGGCTGCGCATCGTGCCCTCCAATATCAGTGAGGGAAAGGGGACTTGAGGGTACGGACGTGCCGCGTTCGCACATCGGTACCATGACCTCGGACGCCTCGGGCGGCGGCAGGGTTGAGCCGGTCGGTCCTTGACCTCGACCGGAGGTGAACCGAGGATCAGGTGTCATGACGACGCCCGGACACGGCAGCACGGTCGACGGAGTCCTGCGACGCAGCGCCCGGCGCACCCCGGCGCGCGTCGCGGTCGAGTACGGCGACCGCACCTGGACGTACGACGAGCTGGACACCGCCGTCTCCCGCGCGGCGAGCGTCCTCCTCGCCCTGGGGCTGTCCCCGGGCGACCGGGTGGGCGCGTACGGCCACAACTCCGACGCCTACCTGATCGCCTTCCTGGCCTGCGCCCGCGCGGGCCTGGTGCACGTACCCGTCAACCAGAACCTGACCGGCGACGACCTCGCCTACATCGTCGGCCAGTCCGGCAGCTCCCTGGTCCTCACCGACCCGGACCTCGCCGCACGACTCCCCGACGGCGTACGCACGGTGCCCCTGCGCGACGCCCACGGCTCACTCCTCGCCCGGCTCACCGAGGCGCCCCCGTACGACGGCCCCGAGCCGCGCACCGAGGACCTCGTGCAACTGCTGTACACGTCCGGGACGACCGCCCTGCCCAAGGGCGCGATGATGACGCACCGTGCCCTGGTGCACGAGTACCTGAGCGCGATCACCGCCCTCGACCTCAGTGCGGGCGACCGTCCCGTGCACTCGCTGCCCCTCTACCACTCGGCGCAGATGCACGTCTTCCTGCTGCCCTACCTCGCGGTCGGCGCGACGAACATCATCCTCGACGCACCCGACGGCGACCGGCTCTTCGACCTGGTCGAAGCGGGCCGCGTGGACAGCCTGTTCGCCCCGCCCACCGTCTGGATCGCCCTGTCCAACCGCCCCGACTTCGCCACCCGCGACCTGGGCGGCCTGCGCAAGGCGTACTACGGGGCGTCGATCATGCCGGTCCCCGTACTGGAACGGCTGAAGGAACGCCTGCCGGAACTGGCGTTCTACAACTGCTTCGGGCAGAGCGAGATCGGCCCCCTGGCCACGGTCCTCGCCCCCGAGGAACACAAGGGGCGCATGGACTCCTGCGGCCGTCCGGTGCTGTTCGTCGACGCGCGGGTCGTCGACGAGGACGGCAAGGACGTACCGGACGGCACCCCCGGCGAGATCGTCTACCGCTCTCCGCAACTGTGCGAGGGCTACTGGGACAAGCCCGAGGAGACCGCCGAGGCCTTCCGCGACGGCTGGTTCCGCTCCGGCGACCTCGCGGTACGGGACGCGCACGGCTACTACACGATCGTCGACCGGGTGAAGGACGTCATCAACTCCGGTGGTGTACTGGTCGCTTCACGCCAGGTCGAGGACGCCCTGTACACCCATCCCCAGGTCGCCGAGGCCGCGGTCGTGGGCCTGCCCGACGAACGCTGGATCGAGGCCGTCACAGCCGTCGTCGTCCCACGCGGCGAGGTCACCGAGGCGGAACTCATCGCCCACACCCGCGAGAAGCTCGCCCCCTTCAAGGCTCCGAAGCGGGTGGTGTTCGTGGAGAGCCTCCCGCGCAACGCCAGCGGGAAGATCCTCAAGCGGGAGCTCCGGAAAGGCCTCGGGGGCGGGCCGGGTCTCGCGGCCTCGGACGGATGACGCCGCGCCGTCCCCCGACGAAACGCGTTGCGCCGAAGACTCCGAGAGCGTGAGGATCGGGGCCATGCCGATCTTCACCGCCCCGGACGGCACCCGGCTCGCCTGTCACCTGCGCGGAGCGGGTGAGACGCTGGTCGTGCTGCCCGGCGGGCCCATGCGCGCCTCCGCGTACCTCGGGAACCTGGGCGGACTGGACGCCCACCGCCAGCTGGTGTTCCTCGATCTGCGCGGCACCGGACAGTCCGCGGTGCCCGAGGATCCGGCGACCTACCGTTGCGACCGGCTCGTGGACGACGTCGAGGCGCTGCGCCGCCACCTGGGCCTGGAGCGGATGGACGTGCTCGCACACTCGGCGGGCGGCAGTCTCGCCCTGCTGTACGCGGCTCGGTATCCGCACAGGACGGGACGGCTGGCGCTCATCACCGCCATCCCGTGGGCGCTGGGCCTGCCGGCGACGGCCGAGGACCGGCTCGCGGCGGCCCGGCTGCGCGCGGCGGAACCCTGGTTCGCCGACGCGTTCCCGGCGTTCGAGGCCTGGCTGTCCGGTACCGGTGACTTCGACCCCGTGTTCCTGCCGTTCTTCTACGGCCGTTGGGACGACACCGCACGGGCCCACGCCGACCGCGAGGAGGACGAGACCAACGACCTCGCCGCGGACCGCTACGGCGCGGACGGCGCCTACGACCCGGACGCGACCCGGACCGCCCTGGCCCGCGTCACCGCCCCGGTGCTCGTCCTCGCCGGTGAGGTCGACGGCGGCCCCCGCCCCGGCCTGGCCCGGCGTGCCGCCGAGGCATTCCCGGCGGTCGAGGTCGCGGTGCAGCCGGGGGCCGGACACTACCCGTGGCTGGACGACCCGGAGTGGTTCGTGCGACGCGTCGCACGCTTCTTCCGCGCCCGGGACTGAGATCCTCTGCTGTCCGCAGAGCGGGCCCGGCCCGCGGTCCGCACCCCGCTACCGTGCCCGGCATGGACACCGAACCACGCACCGTACGGGCGAACGGCATCACCCAGGCCTACCGCGTCTGGGGGCCGGCGGACGCGCCGCCCGTCGTCCTCCTGCACGCCCGCGGGACCGACGGCGCCGACTGGGCGGAGATCGCCCCCGCGCTGGCCGCCGGGCCCCGCCGGGTGTACGCCCCCGACCTGCGCGGACACGGCCGCAGCGACTGGCCCGGCGGATACGCCTACGCGGCCATGCGCGACGACGTGCACGCCTTCCTCGGCGCGCTCGGCATCGCCCGCGCCGACGTCGTGGGCCACTCGCTCGGCGGCGCCGTCGCCTGCCTGCTCGCCCAGCACAGCCCGCGGCTCGTACGGCGGCTCGTCCTGGAGGACGTCCCCGCGCCCTTCCCGCTGGACCCGCCGCGCCCGCCCGCCGAACATCCGGGCGGGGACCTGCCGTACGACTGGGCGATGATCCTCGCCACCGACGAACAGCGCAACGCCCCGGACCCCGTGTGGTGGGACGACATGGGGCGGATCACCATGCCGACGCTGCTGATCGGTGGCGGGCCGACCAGCCTGATCCCCCAGGAGCAGATCGACGCCCTCGCCGAGCTGCTGCCCGATGCCCGGCGCGTCACCATCGACGCCGGGCACCTCGTGCACGAGGCACGGCCCCGGGAGTTCCTCGCGGCGGTGGGGGAGTTCCTCAGCCCTGCGGACCGTACGCCGTCATGAAACGGTCGCGGAACTTGTCCATGCCCCACCGGGGCGCGTCCGGGGCCGGCTTGAGGCCGTCGGTCCAGCCCCAGTCGGCGACCCGGTCCAGGACCTTCTTGTCGTGCGCGACGATGGTGACCGGCACGTCCTTGCCGGTGTCCCCCGCGGTGACCGTCGGCACCGGCTGGTGGTCGCCGAGGAAGACGAGCACCGTGTTCTCGTCGCCGTAGCGCTCGACCCACTCGGTCAGGCTGCGGATCGAGTACTCGATGGCACGCCGGTACTCGGTGCGCACCTTCTCCGGGTCCTTCCAGACCTCCGTGGGGTTGGTGCCCTCCTTCTTGATGCGGTGGAACACCGAACCGTCACCGAGGTCCTCCCAGTCGATCATGTGGGCGATGGGGGACCAGGGGTTGTGGCTGGAGGCCAGGATGATCTCCGCCATGATCGGCTCGCGGTCCTTCCTGCCGTGCTCCAGGCGCTGGAAGGCCTCCATGCTGAACTGGTCGGGCACGGGCGTCCAGCTGAAGTACGGGCCGTGGTAACCGAGGTGCTCGGAGTCGTAGATGTGGTCCAGGCCGAAGTACTTGCCCTCCGGCCAGGCCCGGCGCACACCCGGGACGATGCCGACGGTCCGCCAGGCGCCGGTCTTTCCGAAGTACTTGGTCAGCGTCATGCGGTCGCTGGTGGTCAGGCTGCGGTACCGCTGCTGGTTCTTGATCCACAGGCCGGACAGGAACGTCGAGTGGGCGAGCCAGCTGCCCGCGCCCGTCACCGGCGACTGCAACCAGCCGCTGCGCGACTCGAACCCGGCCGCCTTGAGCGACGCGGTGCCCTCCTTCAGCACCGCGTCGGTCTGCTTCGCCATCGCCGGGTCGTCGATCGCGACCCGGCCGTAGCTCTCGATGAAGGTGAACAGGACGTCCTTGCCGCGCAGGCCCGTGAGCAACTGGTCCGGCGGCGTCTTCGCGAAGGCGTCCACGGCGGCCTGCTTCCGGAAGACCCGCGCGTCCTTCAGCCCCGCACGCACCTGGTCCACGCGGTTGCCGAGGAACTCCGCGTTGCCCTTGGTGGCGATCGGCACGGTGCCGATCTGCACGCCCAGGGTCATGCAGGTGATCCACGCCGTGCCGAGGACCAGCGTCGTACGGGCGGCGACAGGACGGTGCCGGACCATGAGGTTCGTCAGCCGCACCACGGCGAGGGTCGTGAGGACCAGCACCGCGACGAGCAGCACGATCACCCCGATCACCGCCAGCACCTGGCCGGTACGGCCGAACGTCTCCCGCAGGAAGTCCGTGGCGTTCTCGATCAGAATCCAGTCCAGGACCAGGTCGAAGGGCCGGGCCAGCACCTGGTAGAAGCCCATGTCGACGAACTTCAGGACCGTGACCAGCCCGAGGAACAGGCCCGAGACGACTGCCACGATCCGCCGGGGCCTCGGCGGCAGCGCGAGCAGCAGACCCGCGAGCAGCACACCCTCGGCGGGGATACGAACGAACGAGGCGAACTCGATCCGCTCGATCCGGTTCGGCAGCAGCAGCGCGAAGAGCACGAGCGCGCCGGCCAGGACGGTCGTACCGACGCTCAGGGAGCGTGCCGCGCCTGGATGCCTTGCCCGCCATCCACGCCGTCGGCCATGTTCCCGGGCGGTGGCCGGTGTGGCCACATCCGTAGCCGTGTCGCCGCTGTCCCGGGGCTCCGTCTCGGATGCCGCTGCTTCTTCCGCGACGGCCGCGGGCTCGGTGCCGTCGTCCGCCGGGTCGGCCGCGGCGGTGTCGGCTTCCCTGTCGGTGTCGGGCAGATGACGAGACGGCGTGTGGTGCGACACGCGGAGGTTCCTTCCGTACATGGCCTTGCTGCCTGGCGCGGCGGATCAGCTTCGTAGGGCCGGGTCCGTCATGCTCCGTACGGCCGACCGTCACCGCCTGTTCAACGACGAAGGTCAACCGCGCGCAAAGAGTACGCCGGGAGCCAGAACAGCAGAACGTTCCGGCGGCGCGGCGCAGTTCCTCCCCGTCGGCCGTGGCTCCGCACTCCTCGGACAGGTGCAGTGCCTGCGAGGATGAACCGGCTGTGGGCCAGAACGCGGAGCGCCCTTGCCTCACCGATGCGGTGGCCGGTGGACCGGTGGACCTCCAGGGCATGCTCGGCCGGGCAGACGCCGACTGCTGGTCGCCCCGGGCTCGGTGGATGGACGCGATCTCCTTCAGAACCTGTCCCCGCAGCAGCGCGTACGTACTTACCTGGACGGTGTCCGTCGACTCCACGGTCGTCCGCGCTCACCAGCACGCTGGGCAAGCCGGGGGCCGCCCGAGGCCGTACGCGTACAGCTGCCCGCTCAGCCGCACGGGTCGTGGTACTCGAGGTCGGGGAAGGCCTTCGTCCAGACACCGCGCGGGACGGTGCCGGGCCGCACCGCGCAGAGCAGTCCCGCCAGCCGGTCGGGATCCGTGGGCAGCAGGACGAGTTGGCCGCCGAGCCCATCGATGGGGCCGGGGCCGGTGGAGAGGACGAGGTCGTCTCCGTTCGGGCTGACCTGTCGGACGGAGAAGCCGCCGATTCCCTCCGTGACGGCGGGGACGTCGTAGATCAGCTCGAAGTGCCCGGTGCGCGGGGCGTCCGACGACGCGTCGGCCGTGAAGGCCCAGACGGCCAGATCACGAGCCCCGGTCTCCTCCTGCCAGGCGGCGACCACCCCGCCCTGCCGCGTGTCACCCGCCATGACGCCCTCCATGAGAAAGTGTGAGCCGGGCAGGCCGGCCGGCGGGTCCTTGCTGCCGTTGGACGCGGGCTCGTCGAGGTCCCACACGCGGGGCTGCCCGATCTTGGCGGGCAGGGTCACCACGAAGCGGTGGTCCAGGACGGTGAAGGCGACAGTGGCCCGCTGACGGTCGACGGTCACGTCGTCCCTGAGCCTGTGGGCCGTCGCCGTGGAAGACAGCCGGTAGACCGCCAAACGTTCGTCTGCACTGGGGCCCTTGGCCGGCTTCACCAGCAGCAAGGCCTGCTGCTTCCCCTCCTGAGACAGGGAGAACGAGGCGGTACCCGGCACTTTCTGCCCTCGGTGGGGGCTGTCCGGCCGGTCGATTCTCCACAACTGCGTGCCTTCGGCGGACGCGACCGCGAGGACGTCCGGCGAGGTGAACGCCGGGGTGACGGTGCCCTTGGTGTCCACCGGCACCGACCCGGTGCGGCGTGGCCGGTCTGGGCGGCTGACGTCCCAGATGACCAAAGGGCCGTCCTCGCCGGTCTGGAGGGCCAGGCGGTCACCGTCCGCCGAGATGGCGGTGGGACCGTGTGTTCCCGTGAACACGTGCCGGAGTTCCGGCCGGTCGCCGGACAGGTCCCACAGGCCGGTCCGCCGGCCGTCCGGGTCCCGGGCCAGGAAGAGCGACCCGCCGGGCAGGAAGGCGACGGATCGCCACGGTTCGGGCACCGTGACCACCTTCCGGAACGTGGTTCCGGTCAGCCGCCAGATGGTGGTTCTCAATTCCTCGTCATCGGTGGCGAGAAGACGATGTTCCGGCGCGAAGGAGTCACCAGGGTTGAACCGACCTGCGCTGGTATAGGCCCCGTCCACACTGTGCGGCGGCGGACTCCACAGATGGACCCCACCCTTCTCGTCACCGGTCACCACGCCCCGCCCGTCCGGCCGGTAGGCCACGGCGACCAGCGGCACGTTGCCGGGCAGCACTTCGCCCTTCATGAAGTCATCCGGTGCAGCTGTCGCGGCGCTGTTCTCGTACATCCACGCGTTGCCGTCCGTGGAGCCCGCCCCGACGAGGTGGCGGCCGTCCGGGGAACGGTCGAGCTGCCAGTAGAGGCCGTCAGCGGGGTTGCCCCGGGCTTTGAATCCCTCAGGCTCCTTCACCCGATCCGGGTCGGACACGTCGAGCGTCACGATTCCGCGGCCGGGCAGGGCGGTGGTCAGCGACCGGCCGTCGGCGCTGAAGACCGTCGCGATGGCCGACCTCCGCAGGGTCGTGCGCAGCCGGGGGCTGGTGGGATCGGTGGTGTCCCAGAGCTGGACCCTGTCCCGTCCCCCGGGCTTGGTGGCCGCGGCCGTGACGGAGAGCAGCTTCCCGTCGGGCCGCCACGCGACCGCCAGCAGGTCGCGGGAGCCGTCGGACATCCGCACGGTGTGCGCAGCCGGAGCGGTCGGATCGCGCAGGTCCCACAGCACCATGCGGCCCCGGGCCAGCGGAACGGCCAGTGTCGTGCCGTCCGAGCTGAGAGCGGGCCGGTACGGCCGTTCGAGGCCCTCGGTGGTCGCGCGGGCCGTGCGACGAGGGCGGTCGATCTGACGGAGGTCGTAGACCTGGAGATCCTTGACGGTCTGGACGTACAGGTGGCGGCCGTCGGGTGCCCAGAAGACGGACGAGTTCGTACCCACGCGGATCACCGGGCCGGGGCGAGGACGGTACCGGTCGCCGGTGTGCCACAGCCGCACTGTGCCGTCCCGGCTGGAACTGGCCAGCACCGCGCCGTCCGGGCGGTAGGCGACGGAGTAGACGCCCTTGGTGTGTCCGGCAATGCTGGTGTGGACCGGAGCCAGAGCGGAGCGCACCAGGCTGGCCTTCGCCTCCTCGGTGGGCGAGGTCCGGTACGCGGTCAGGCTCAGGTCGAGCGCGGCCGCCGGGTCCTGGGCGCGGAGCACGTCGGCCTGGGCCGCGATCCGCTCGGAGGCCAGGACGGCGGCCTGTTCCCGGGACTTGGCGCGTTCCGTGTAGGCGAGCGTCCCGACGACGGTGAGGAGGAGGGCGAGAGCGAGGACGCCGCCGGTCAGCAGGGCCCTGGTGAGCTTGCGTCGGCGGTCGGCCCGCAGGCTGCTGTGCAGGAACTCCCGTTCAAGGGCGGTGAGTACAGGGGGTGCGTCGCCGCCGGTGTCCTCCTCGTCCGTGGTGACGGTCCCCGACGCGAGCGGATTCGAGGGGACTTCGGGCAGCGTCCGCTGGGCGGGCGGACGCTTCGCGGTGTCCGGCCCGTTGCCCGGTCCGGCCCAGGCGCGGACCGCGGACAGGCGGTTGCCGGTGTACAGATAGTCCCGATGGCGGTGGCCGACGTCCCAGGCGTGGGCGGCCTCGGTCAGTTGCTGCCGGGCGAGCAGGCGGGCGCGGGCGCCCAGGATCCAGGTGCGCAGGTCGGTCCAGGCGTACAGCAGTGCCTCGTGGGCGATGCGCAAGCCGTCCTGGTCCAGAGTGATGAGGCTCTTCTCCCGGAGCAACTCGCAGACGACGCGCAGACGTTCCCGCTCGTCAGGTCCGTGGGCCGCCAGCACGTCCTCGAAGGTGACGCGGCGCGCGACGGGTTCGCCGGTGGGAGTGAGGTGCACCAGGCTGAGCAGCAGCGTCCGCAGCGATCGGCGCTCGGCGGGGGTGAGGTTGTCGTGCAGGGTCTTGCACGACTCCGTGACCGCATTCCAGATGCCGCCCGTGGCCTGGTAGCCGGCCAGAGTCATCCTGGCGCCCGAACGGTTCACCCAGGTCCGCTGCAGAGCATGCGCCAGGAGCGGCAGGGCCGCGGCCGGCCGCTCCTCGACGGGCGTCTCCCCGTCCGGCCGTCGCAGGTCCGACAGGATGCGGTCGACCAGTCCGGGCTCCAGATCCAGCCCGCTCCGCTCGGCGGGACCCTCAATGGCGTCCCTGAGCGCTTGGCCGTCCAGAGGGGCACAGTGCACCGGAGAGGTGGAGGAGAGGGCGGCGCGCAGTCCGGGGTCGGCGAGGCATTCGCCGTAGAAGTCGGCTCTGACGGCGAGCACGATCCGGGGACGGGCGTCGTCCGGCCCGGATCGATCACAGTCGGGGCTGCCGGACACCAGGCGGAGGAAGTCCGCCCGCTCGGTCTTCGCCGCAGTGGTGAAGACCTCTTCGAACTGGTCGATCACCAGCACTCGGGGTACGGCGCCCGCGGGGCGCCGGGCCTGCTCGTGGTCGCCCGGGGCGTCCGCCGGCGGGGCGGGGAAGCGCCCGGCGGCCAGCTCCGCCAGCACCGTGTCCGGCGGCAGCCCGGTCGCCGCGGCCCATTGGCTCGCCAACGAGTGCAGCGGGGTCCTGCCGGGCGACAGCATCCGTAAGACGGGCCAGGTGCGCGTCCGTCCCGTCGCGTGGTGATGGTCCAGCCGGGCGAGCAGCCCGGCCCCGAGGAGGGAGGACTTGCCCGAGCCGGAGGCTCCTATGACGATGACGGGTCGGCGCTCCGCGTCCGGCGCCTCGACCGCTTCGGTCAGTTGGTCCAGTTCACGGTCCCGGCCGAAGAACCAGGTGCTCTCCTTCGGCCCGAGCGGCCTCATGCCGAAGTAGGGGCAGGGCAGCGGGGCCGGCGGGTCGGCGGCGGGCGGACCGGGGAACCGGTAGGCACGGTTGGGCGCGATGACGAGTCCGCCGAGGGTTCCCTCGCTGGACACGTGGGGGCGGGTGGTGTCGTCCGACCTCTCTTCGATGCCGCGGTGGAGCCCTTCCAGGGTGAGCATCGGCGGCCCGGCCGGGTCGCCGTCACGCAGCAGGCTGATGAGCTTGCCGCCGAAGAGCGTGTGCCGTTGCCCCTCCGGAGCGAAGGACGGGGCGTAGGACGACGCGGAAGCGAGGAGGAAGCTGCCGGACGGGCGGACCTGGACGTAGGGACCGACGGCGCCCGAGCCGTGCGGCGCCTGGGAGATGCCGGAAAAGCAGCAGTCCAGGATGACGGCACTACCGAAGGGCGCCTCCTCCAGCAGGCCCTTGACGGTCTCGTACGGGACTGCCGCGGTGACCCGCTGGGCGTCCATGGACCAATGGGTCGCGAGATACAGCTTGTTGGCCGGTCCCAGCAGCCCGTGCCCGACGTGGCAGAAGAGCACGACGCCGTCGGCCTCTTCGCATGCCTGGGTGACCGCCTCGACGACGGCCTCCGGGCCGGCGTCGGAGGGTACCCGCAGGACATGCTCCCGGGGCATCCCGCAGAGTTCGTGGAGCAGTTGGGCCAGGTCGTCGAGGGTGGTGTCGACTCCGGGCAGGTCGGCCAGGCGCGAGCCGTTCCGGTGGCGCCCGGTGCCGGTGAGCACGGCGCGGGCGCCGGCGAGGGAGAGCCCCGATCCGGCCGGACCCGGATGCGCCTGTCCCGGGGCCGTCACAGGGCCGGCGTCCCGCCGTCCGGGCCCGTGCCCGAGGGTCGGGCGGCGTCAGTCGGGGTGGTGGCCGACCACCGCGCCGGGCCGGGTGTCCCGTCCCCGCCGCTGCCGGCATCCGGTTGCCGTCGCTCGGGATCGGCGACGGGGGTACCCTGCGCCGGATCCAGCTGGGCGGCGAGTTGGCTGACGAGCGCCTCCACCTGTGTGGGGTCCATCGAGCGCACCTGGGTGGACGTCACGCTGATCTGCGTGCCGTCGGGTCGGGTCAGGGTCACCGACTGGTCGCCCTTCCGGCTCTGCACCCAGGCGATGACGGCGCCCGCCAGCACGCTCGCCACACCGCCCGGGGCCAAGAGCGCGAGCAGGGCGTCCGCGGCGAGCCCCATGGTGCCCGGGGGAGGCGGCGCGGAGGCGTCCGCCCGTGTCACGCGGCCCCGCAGGCGAGGCTGTGCGGTGAGCCACCGCCGCAGGTCGTGCGCGTCTGCGGTGCCTGACGTCTCTACGGTGACGTGGATCTCCACAGCCATTCCCCACCCGGAGCAAGTGCCAACGTGTCACAAGATGATAAGCGCGGCACGGTTTCCGTGAGTGAACAGCTGAGGAGACGTCATCTGGGAGTGTCCCGCCTTCACCACAGGCCGGATCGCGGGCGGGCAGGCCCAGAATCGGGCGCGGGCGGGCCGGCCCGGGCTTGTGGTCCTGCCGGAGCCGGCATACCCGGCCCGTGAGGCGCCCGAGCCGGGCGGGCGCCCCCCGGCGCTGCCTCGCAACAGACGGTGGCCCATTGGGTGCAGGCTGCGGGACAACGGCACGGACGCCGCGTCGACCAAGGGTGCTCGCGGATCGCGCGGGAGGAGTAGGCCCGATCGGCAGGGACGGCCGCAGGGCGGGTTCTTGGCTTCTTGGCCCGCCGAGTCCCCTTCGCCGGAAGACGGATTCCGGCCGTGACCGCCCCTCAGGCCGGCGCGTCACCGGCCTGGCCGCCATGGCTCAGCGGTCCGCGGCCACCGCCACCTCCCGCGCCCAGCGATAGTCCGCCTTGCCGCTCGGCGACCGCTGGACCGACTCCGTGATCACCAGCTGGCGCGGGAGCTTGTAACCGGCCAGCCGGTCGCGGCAGTGCGCCCGGATGTCCTCCAGCGACGGGCGCGCCGCGCCCTCCCGCAACTGCACCACCGCCGCCACATGGTGGCCCCACTGGGGGTCCGGCACCCCGGCCACCAGCACGTCGTAGACGTCCGGGTGGGACTTGAGGGCCTGCTCGACCTCCTCCGGGTACACCTTCTCGCCGCCGGTGTTGATGCACTGCGAGCCGCGGCCGAGGACGGTGACCACGCCCTCCTCGTCGACGGTGGCCATGTCGCCCAGCAGCACCCACCGCTCGCCGTCCTTCTCGAAGAACGTCGCGGCCGTCTTGACCGGGTCGTTGTAGTAGCCGAGCGGCACATGCCCGCACTGGGCGATCCGGCCCGCCTCACCGGCCGCCACTGGTTCGTAGGTGGCCGGGTCCACCACCTGCGTACGGGCGTTGACCCGCACCCGGAAGCCCCGCTCGGGCCCCGAGTCCTCGGTCGCCGTGCCGTTGAAACCGGACTCCGACGAGCCGAAGTTGTTCAGCAGCATGGCGTTCGGCACCAGGTCCTGGAACTGCCGTCGCACCGTGTCCGACAGGACCGCGCCGGACGACGACACACTGAACAGCGACGAGCGGTCGATGTGCCGCAGCGGACCGCTCAGCGCGTCGATCAGCGGCCGCAGCATCGCGTCCCCCACCAGCGAGATGCTGCTGACCTTCTCCTTCTCCACGGTCCGCAGCACCTCCTCGGGCACGAACTTGCGGTGGATGACCACCCGCTGGCCGAAGTTGAAGCCGATGAACGCCGTGAGGGTGGAGGTGCCGTGCATCAGCGGTGCCGTGGGGAAGAAGGTGATCCCCGTGCCCCCGGCCGCGACCCGCTCGGCGAGTTCCTCCGGTTTCTTCACCGGCTCCCCGGTCGGAGCACCCCCGCCGAGCCCCGCGAAGAACAGGTCCTCCTGCCGCCACATCACACCCTTGGGCATGCCGGTCGTACCGCCGGTGTAGATGATGAACTGGTCATCGGGCGAGCGGGCCGGGAAGCCGCGCCGGGGCGACCCCGCGGCCTCCAGCTGGGCGAACTCCGCACAGGGCACGTGGGCGGCTCCCGGCGCCGGCGCGCCGACCCGGATCAGATGCCGCAGCCTCTCCGCCCGGGGCCGCGCCGCCGCCACCCGGTCCGTGAACTCCGCGTCGAAGACCAGCGCCACCAGATCCGCGTCCCGGTAGAGGTACACCAACTCCTCCTCGACGTATCGGTAGTTGACGTTGACCGGGACGATCCGCGCCTTCAGGCAGCCCAGTACCGTCTGGAGGTACTCCACGCCGTTGTAGAGGTGGAGCCCGAGGTGCTCACCGGGCCGTATCCCGCTGTCGAGCAGATGGTGGCCGACGCGATCGGCCGCCGCGTCCAGTTCCGCGTACGTCAGGCGGCGCTCCGCGCCCGTGCCCGGATGGTCGACGTACACCAGCGCCTCACGGTCGGGAACCACGTCGACGACCGACTCGAACAGGTCGGCAAGGTTGTACTCCACCGCTCCTCCTGACCCCGGGACGTGCCTGGCATCGGACGGTTCGCCGGTCATCAGAGCAAAGGGCGGTCCAACTGTGAAGGGCCCGCACGAAGAAATCTGACTGACTGTCAGAAAACCCTTGAAGTGCCTCCCTCCCTACTGCAACCTGTTCACGTTCACGAGAGGGGAGTTGGCCATGGGTGGGACGGAACACCTCACCGTGCAGCGCGAAGGCGCCACACTGGTGCTCACGCTCAACAGGCCCGAAGCCAGGAACGCGCTCTCGCTGCCGATGCTCGTCGGCCTCTACGACGGCTGGCTGGAGGCCGACGCCGACGACTCGGTCCGCTCGATCGTGTTCACCGGTGCGGGCGGCTCGTTCTGCTCGGGCATGGACCTCAAGGCCCTCGCCGGCAACGGCATGGCGGGCGAGGAGTACCGCGACCGGCTCAAGGCCGACCCCGACCTGCACTGGAAGGCGATGCTGCGCCACCACCGCCCGCGCAAGCCGGTGATCGCGGCCGTCGAGGGGTACTGCGTCGCGGGCGGCACCGAGATGCTCCAGGGCACCGACATCCGCGTCGCCGGCGAGTCCGCGACCTTCGGCCTGTTCGAGGTGCGGCGCGGTCTGTTCCCCATCGGCGGATCCACGGTCCGGCTGCCACGCCAGATCCCGCGCACCCACGCCCTGGAGATGCTCCTCACCGGCCGCCCCTACACCGCCCGCGAGGCCGCCGCCATCGGCCTGGTGGGCCATGTCGTCCCCGACGGCACGGCGCTCGCCAGGGCACTGGAGATCGCCGAACAGATCAACTCCTGCGGCCCGCTGGCCGTCGAGGCCGTCAAGGCCTCCGTCTACGAGACCGCGGACATGAGCGAGTCCGACGGTCTCGCTGCCGAACTCACCCGCGGTCAACCGGTCTTCGGCACCGCCGACGCCAAGGAGGGCGCCCGCGCCTTCGCGGAGAAGCGACCGCCCGTCTACAAGCGCGCCTGACCGTGTGCGCCTGACCGAAGGAGCCCTCCGGCATGCCCGAAGTCCTCAAAGCCCCTCTCGTCGTCGAGTTCCCCTTCACCCGCTCCCTCGGCCCCGTCCAGAGCGCCTTCCTGACCGGCCTGCGCGAGCGTGTCGTCCTGGGGGTGCGGGCGAGCGACGGCCGCGTCGCCGTCCCGCCCGTCGAGTACGACCCCGTCACCGCCGAGGAGGTCCGCGACCTCGTCGAGGTCGCCCCCACCGGCACGGTCACCACCTGGGCCTGGAACCACGCCCCCCGCCGCGGCCAGCCCCTCACCACCCCCTTCGCCTGGGCCCTGGTCCGTCTCGACGGCGCCGACACCGCCCTGCTGCACGCCCTCGACACCCCCGGCCCCGACGCCGTGCGCACCGGCATGCGCGTCCGCGTCCGCTGGGCGGCGGAACGCACCGGAGCCATCACGGACATCGCCTGCTTCGAGCCGTACGACGGCGCCCCGGGCGAACCAGCCGGGCACACCGGCGTGTTCGAGGACCCGGTCACCGGCATCGTCGCCGCCGCCCGCCTCGACTACACCTACTCACCCGGCCGCGCCCAGACCGCCTACATCAACGCCCTCTCCGGCCGCCGGACCGTCGGCGAGCGCTGCCCGGCCTGCCGCAAGGTGTACGTCCCGCCGAGGGGTGCGTGCCCCACCTGTGGGGTGGCCACATCGGAGCAGGTCGAGGTCGGGCCGCGCGGCACGGTGACCACCTTCTGCATCGTCAACATCAAGGCTGCGCATACGGCGAATCTCGACATCGAGGTGCCCTACGTCTACGCCCACATCGCCCTCGACGGCGCCGACCTCGCACTGCACGGCCGGATCGGCGGCATCCCGTACGACGAAGTCCGCATGGGGCTGCGCGTCGAGCCCGTGTGGACCGAGGGCGGCCGCTATCCCGACCACTACCGGCCCACGGGCGAACCGGACGCGGACTACGACACCTACAAGGAGCTGCTGTGACGAGCGCACCGGGGGACCGCCAGATCGCCGTCGTGGCCTTCGCCCAGACCGCCCACCGGCGCACCAGCGAGGAGCTCTCCGAGGTGGAGATGCTCATGCCGGTGCTGCACGAGGTCCTCGACCGGACCGGCCTGAAGACCGCCGACATCGACTTCACCTGCTCCGGCTCCAGCGACTACCTCGCCGGCCGCGCCTTCTCGTTCACCCTCGCCCTGGACGGCGTCGGCGCCTGGCCGCCGATCTCCGAGTCCCACGTCGAGATGGACGGCGCCTGGGCCCTGTACGAGGCCTGGACCAAGCTCCTCACCGGCGACGCCGACACCGCCCTCGTCTACGCGTACGGCAAGTCCTCGCCCGGTCCCGTCCGCGACGTCCTCACCCGGCAGCTCGACCCGTACTACGTGGCACCCCTGTGGCCCGATTCCGTGGCCCTCGCCGCCCTCCAGGCGCAGGCGCTCATCGACGTGGGCGACACCGACGAACCGGCGCTCGCCGCCGTCGCCGCCCGCAACCGGGAGTCGGCGGCCACCAATCCGCACGCCCAGCTGCGAGGAGCCGTGCCGCAGGGCGACTACCTCGTACAGCCCCTGCGCAGCGGCGACTGCCCGCCCATCGGCGACGGGGCCGCCGCCGTGATCCTCGCGGCGGGGGAGCGGGCCCGCGACCTGTGCGCACGCCCGGCCTGGATCCGCGGCATCGACCACCGCGTCGAGGCCCACGGCCTCGGCGTGCGCGACCTGACCGACTCGCCGTCCACCCGCCTGGCCGCCGAGCGGGCCGGCGCCTTCGAACGGCCCGTCGACACCGCCGAGCTGCACGCGCCCTTCACCGCCCAGGAGATCGTCCTGCGCAAGGCCCTCCGCCTCGACGACGGCGTCGTCGTCAACCCCTCCGGCGGCGCCCTCGCCGCCAACCCGATCATGGCCGCCGGACTCATCCGCATCGGCGAGGCCGCCGCCCGCATCCACCGCGGCGCCTCCGACCGCGCCCTCGCCCACGCCACCTCCGGCCCCTGCCTCCAGCAGAACCTGGTCGCCGTACTCGAAGGGGAACGCCGATGAGCAAGGAGCCCGTGGCCGTCGTCGGCATCGGCCAGACCAAGCACGTCGCGGCACGCCGGGACGTGTCGATCGCGGGACTCGTCCGGGAGGCGGCCCGACGGGCCCTGGACGACGCCGAGCTGACCTGGGCCGACATCGACGCCGTCGTGATCGGCAAGGCGCCCGACTTCTTCGAGGGCGTCATGATGCCGGAGCTCTACCTCGCCGACGCGCTCGGCGCCGTCGGCAAACCCATGCTCCGGGTGCACACCGCGGGTTCGGTCGGCGGTTCCACCGCCCTCGTCGCCGCGAACCTCGTCGCGGCCCGCGTCCACGGCACCGTCCTCACCCTCGCCTTCGAAAAGCAGTCCGAGTCGAACGCCATGTGGGGGCTGTCCCTGCCCATCCCCGCCCAGCAGCCCCTGCTCGCGGGAGCCGGCGGGTTCTTCGCCCCGCACATCCGCGCCTACATGCGGCGCAGCGGCGCCCCCGAGACGATCGGCGCCCTGGTCGCCTACAAGGACCGCCGCAACGCCCTGCGGAACCCCTACGCCCACCTGCACGAGCACGACATCACCCTCGACAAGGTCATGGCCTCGCCCATGCTGTGGGATCCGGTCCGCTACTCGGAGACCTGCCCCTCCTCCGACGGCGCCTGCGCCATGGTCCTCACCGACCGCGCCGGAGCCGCCCGGGCGCCGCGACCGCCCGCCTGGATGCTCGGCGGCGCGATGCGCAGCGAGCCGACCCTCTTCGCCGGCAAGGACTTCGTCTCCCCGCGGGCCGGGCAGGACTGCGCGGCCGACGTCTACCGGCAGGCCGGGATCACCGACCCGCGCCGCGAGATCGACGGCGCCGAGATCTACGTCCCGTTCTCCTGGTACGAGCCGATGTGGCTGGAGAACCTCGGCTTCGCCGGCGAGGGCGAAGGGTGGAAGCTCACCGAGGCGGGCGTGACCGAACTGGACGGGGACCTGCCCGTCAACATGTCGGGCGGCGTGCTGTCCACCAACCCCATCGGCGCCTCCGGCATGATCCGCTTCGCGGAGGCGGCCCTCCAGGTGCGCGGACAGGCCGGGGAACACCAGGTGGAAGGCGCCCGCAGGGTCCTCGGGCACGCCTACGGCGGCGGCTCGCAGTTCTTCTCCATGTGGCTGGTGGGAGCCGAGCCGCCGGACTCCTGACAGGGTCCCCCTCACGTGCCCTGTCGGCGGTGGGACACGATCGCTAGGCTGGCCGCGGACGACGAACCGGGAGGAGCACGGACGTGGCCGAGACCACCACCCAGCAGCGCCCGCTCACGGGCTGGGACAAGCCGGAGCTGGACCTCACCAACGCACAGTGGCAGTCCAGCAGCCGGGGGCGGGGGGATGTCCAGATCGCCTTCGTAGAGGGCTTCATCGCCATGCGGAACAGTGCCCGTCCGGAGAGCCCCTCCCTGATCTTCACGCCCGCCGAGTGGGGCGCGTTCGTGTCGGGAGCGCGGGAAGGGGAGTTCGACCTCACCTGACCGCGACGCCGCGCGACCACGACCGCGGCACCCAGGGAACCGTCCCGGACCGGCCGTGACCCCACGGCCGATCCGGGGGTGTTCCGCCCGCATTTCCGAAACACGCGACCTGAGACATCCTCCCCCGGCCCGCGCCTGAGCCAGGCTGGCCCCGGAGGCACGGTCGTATCCCGGAAGGCGAGGAACCCATGAGCACCCTGCCGGTCATCGCGGCGGTCGACGGTTCGGACGACAGCCTGCGCGCCCTGGAGTGGGCCCTCGACGCGGCCCGCCGGCGTTCGGCACCCCTGCGTGTGGTGCATGTACGTCAGTACGCCCACTGGGCGCAGCCCGAGGTGCTGGCCGCCGGACCGCCGGACCCGCACGACGACCCGGTGCTCGACCGGGTCCGCGCCCACCTGGAGAGCCTCTCCGCCCGGCCGGACACGGAGTACCTCGCCCTGGAGGGCGCCCCCGGCGCCGTCCTGCCCGAACTGGGCTCCTCCGCCCAGCTGCTGGTCCTCGGTTCCCGGGGCCGCGGCGGTTTCGCCAGCCTGCTGCTCGGCTCCAACGGCATGGCCGCCGCCCGCGACGCCGAGTGCCCCGTCGTGGTGGTGCCCCGGCCCGGGCGCGACGTCCACGGTGAGACGCGGCCCGGTCCCGGCTCCCGCGTGGTCGTCGGCCTGAAGGTGGACGGTCCCGACGAGGCCACACTCGAGTTCGCCTTCGCCGAGGCCACCCGGCGCGGCGCCCGGCTCCAGGCGGTCGCCGCCTACCCGTGGCCCGCGCAGCCCTGGATGATGCCCGGCGAGCTGCCCCCGCCGATCGTCGACCAGAACGTCATCGAGGACGAGACCCGGATCCTCGCCGAGGGATTCCTCGCCCCCTACCGCGAACGGCACCCCGACGTCGCGGTCGAGACGGTTCCGGCGGCGGGCGACGCCGCCGGACACCTCGTGGCGGCCTCGCCGGGCGCCGACCTCGTCGTCGTGGGCCGTCACCGGCGGCACCTGCTGGCACCCGCCCGCATGATGGGCTCGGTCACCCACGCCGTCCTGCTGCACGCCGCGAGCCCCGTCGCGGTGGTCCCGCCGGCACCACCGGAGGACTGACCCCGATGTAATGGGTGCCGGGCGGCCTATCATTAGGCCCATGCGGGAACCGATCAGCAGGGACGCCCGGCTCGCCCTGGAGCTGGCCCTCACCATCCGGCACGACGGCAACGGCGGTGTCGCCGACGACCTGACCGACCCGGCAGGCCTGACCGCCTGGGTCCGGACACACTCCGAGGCCCTGCCGGACGCCGGCCGTTTCACGGCCGACGCCGCGCAGCTCGCCACCGTCCGCGACCTGCGGGCCGCCGTCCGCGCACTCTTCGCCCGCGCCGTGCGCCCCGGCGAGCCGAGCCCCGCCGACGCGGCCCGTCTCCTGCCCGTACCCGAGGCCGTACGGCGCCTCAACGAGGCAGCCGCCCGCACCCCCACCGTGCCCGTCCTGAACTGGCCCGAGGGGACCGGACCCGAGGTCCGTCAGCGGCCCGTACGCGGCGGCGACGACCTGACCTCCGCCCTCGCGCACGCCGTGATCGCGTTCCTCGCGAGCCCCGACCGCGACCGGCTGCGGGCCTGCCGCGCGCCCCGCTGCGTGCGGTACTTCCTCAAGGACCACCCGCGCCAGGAGTGGTGCAATCCGTCCTGCGGCAACCGCGCCCGGGTGGCCCGCCACCACCGACGGCACCGGACGACGGCGTAGGGCCGATCGGGTCGCCGCCCTCGCGACACTTCGCAGGCCGGGCCACGTACCATGGCGGCATGTCGTTCCTCCGCCGCCGCAGCGCCACGCCCGCCGGGCCCGACTTCGACGTACTGGCCATGGACCCGGGCGACTGGCCCGGCAACCTCGGTGCGGGACTGCTGCCCGCGCCCGACGGCACCTGCCAGGGCGTCTTCCTGCGTTACGACCTGTTCGGCGGCCGCGGTCCCGCGATGATCATCGGCAACCTGCCGGAGGGCTCCCCGGCCCGCGAGGTCCCCGAGGGGCAGGTCCCCTTCGAGGTGGCGCAGCTGCTGCTGGCCCTGGAGAACGACGAGGAGGTCACCGTCGTCGGCACCGAGGACGTGCCGGTGATGCAGGGCGACAACCTCCTGATCGTGCGCCGCGTCAAGCTTTCCGAGGGCCGCATCTCCTGCGTGCAGTTCGACCGCAGCGACAACGTCCTGGTGACCATCGCCGCCTGGGACCGGCCCATCACGGACGACCTGTACGCCCTCCTCAAACCGCTGCCCGCCGAGCTGTTCCAGCAGGGCTGAACCGAAGGGCGGCGCGCCGCACACACGAAGGGGCCGCTGTGTGCCTGTCCAGGCACACAGCGGCCCCTTCGTCCCCGTCAGCGAGTGCCGACCGCCGCGCGCACGGCCCGCCGGGCCATCTGACAGTCGTCGTGCAGCCGCCGCAGCAGCAGCCGCTGCTCCTCGCCGGACGGCGCAGCACCAGGGTGGGCCGTACCCGGTGCCGCCGGGGTCGTGTCGTGCATCGAACGCTGCACGGCCGTCTCGTACGTCCGGATCTCCCGGGTCAGCACCAGCATCAGGTTCACCAGGAAGGCGTCCCTGGACGCCGGTCCCGCCGACTGTGCGATCTGGCTGATCTGACGACGGGCGACCGGCGCGTCCCCGAGCACCGACCACAGCGTCGCCAGGTCGTACCCCGGCAGATACCAGCCCGCGTGCTCCCAGTCCACCAGCACTGGACCGGCCGGTGACAGGAGGATGTTCGACAGCAGTGCGTCGCCGTGGCAGAACTGGCCCATGCCCTGCCGCCCGGCCGCCTGCGCGATGCCGTGCAGCAGTTTCTGGAGATCGCCCAGGTCCCGGTCGGTGAGCAGGCCCAGCTCGTGGTACCGGGAGATCCGGGCGGCGTAGTCCAGCGGGGCGTCGAACGTGCCCGCCGGCGGCCGCCAGGCGTTCAGCCGGCAGATCGCGCCGAGTGCCGCCCTGATGTCCGCCCGCGGCGGCGCTTCGGCCGGGTGCCGCTGGAGCGCCGCAACCCGCCCCGGCATCCGCTCGATCACCAGGGTGCAGTTGTCCGGGTCCGCCGCGATCAGTCTCGGCACGCGCACCGGAGGGCGGTGCCGGACGAACGAGCGGTACGCCGCTATCTCGTGGCGGATCCGCTCGGACCAGGCGGGGGAGTGGTCCAGTAAACACTTGGCGACGGCCGAGCTGCGACCGGTCGTGCCGACCAGGAGCACGGACCGCCCGTTGCGGCGCAGGACCTGCACCGGGGCGAACTCCGGGCAGATGCGGTGCACCGACGCGATCGCCGTGCGCAGCTGCGCGCCCTGAGGGCCGGACAAGTCGAGTCTCCCGCTGAGCGGTTGGGTGCCGAGGACCGCGCCGCGCCGCGCCCTGCCCGCACCGAGCACGGGGGCCGCCGGCCGCGCGGGGGCGAGGTAGGGGCCGCTGTCCGTGGGACGGGGGTGCAGCGACCGGGGCGGTGCGGACACGGAGGACGATGCTGCGTACATGGGCGAGACAGATCCCTTCGTGTGCCTGCGACGACAGCGCACCACCCGGCCCGGACTCCCGGGAGCACCCTGGGGAATGTCCCTGCGGCGACCGGGTCGGGGTGGCGCGTTCCTACCTGACACCCGATGACCAGTGGCACACCATCTGGCGCACCCTGGCGAACCCTGGCGAATAGTCGCCCGGCAAGTCTCCCCGGGCTACTGTCAACTCAGCCGAGAACCTGGGGGCTTGACGTGAGCGGACAACCCAACACCCGGCTCGCGGACCTGTTCGGCCTGGCCGGCTGGTCCAAGGGCGAACTCGCGAGGCTGGTCAACCGGCAGGCGGCGGCCATGGGCCATCCCCAGCTGGCGACCGACACCTCCCGGGTGCGGCGGTGGATCGACATGGGAGAGATCCCGCGCGATCCGGTGCCGCGGGTGCTGGCGGCTCTGTTCACCGAGCGTCTCGGCCGTGTCGTGACCATCGAGGACCTCGGTCTGGTCCGGCACGGGCGTGCGGGGAAGCGGCAGGGCGGCGGGAGCGCGGAGTCTCCCGACGGAGTGCCGTGGGCGCCCGAGCGGACCGCCGCGGTCCTCACCGAATTCACGGGAATGGACCTCATGCTCAACCGACGCGGCTTGGTGGGCGCGGGCGCCGCGCTCGCCGCGGGATCCGCACTCAGCAGCGCCATGTACGACTGGCTGCACACCGACCCTGCCCTGACCGCCGACGCTCCCGACCTCGACCATCCCCTGCACGCCGACCCCGCTGGGTTCGACCGCTACGAGGCCGCCCCCATCGGGTCGCAGGAGATCGAGGAACTGGAGCGCTCGGTCGAGGTGTTCCGCGCCTGGGACGCGGCCCGCGGCGGCGGGCTCCAGCGCAAGGCCGTGGTGGGCCAGCTCAACGAGGTGGGCGGCATGCTCGCCTACCGTCACCCACCCCATCTCCAGCGGCGCCTGTGGGGCGTCGCCGCCAACCTGGCCGTCCTCGCGGGCTGGATGTCGCACGACGTCGGCCTGGAGCCCACGGCCCAGAAGTACTTCGTCATCGCCGCGCACGCGGCGAGAGAGGGCGGGGACCGGCCCCGCGCGGGCGAGGCACTCTCCCGTGCGGCCCGCCAGATGGTGCACCTGGGCAAGCCGGACGAGGCCCTGGACCTGATGAAGCTGGCCACGTCCGGCTCCGGTGACGAGGTGCTGCCCCGCACCCGGGCGATGCTCTGCACCATCGAGGCCTGGGCACAGGCCTCGATGGGCAAGGGCCAGGCCATGCGCCGCACGCTCGGGCAGGCCGAGGACCTGTTCGTCTCCGACAAGGCCGACGTACCACCACCGGACTGGATGCAGACCTTCAAGGAGGAGGATCTCTACGGCATGCAGGCCCTGGCCTACCGCACGCTCGCCGAGTTCGAGCCGGACGCGGCCGCGCATGCCCAGCACTACGCCGAGAAGGCGCTCGCCCTGCGGGTCGACGGCCGGCAGCGGTCGAAGATCTTCGACTATCTGTCGATGGCCTCGGCGTGCTTCATCGCGGACGACCCCGAACAGGCCGACCGGTACGCGCGACTGGCACTGGTGTCGATGGGCTCCAACTCCTCCCATCGCACCTGGGACCGGCTGCGCCAGATGTACCGGCTCACCGCCCAGTACTCCGGCTACCCGAAGATCCAGGAGCTGCGGGAGGAGATCAAGCTCGCCCTGCCGAAGACGAAGGGCAGGGGCGGCAACAACGCACAGGCCTGAGTTTCCTATGACGTGACCTTGGCGACGAGCACGCAGGCGTTGTCCGCGCGCTCGCATTCGCCGAACTCCTGGACCACCGTCCGTACGCAGTCCTGTGCGGTGGCGGTCCCGGTCAGCCGCGGCGCCAGGTCGAGGAGGAGGTTCGAGGCCGCCGTTCCGGTGTGCCCGGGTACCAGCCCGTCGGTGTGCAGGAGCAGCAGGTCGCCCACCTCGAGGGTCTCTTCGGTCTGCCCGTAGACGGCGCCCGAGGTGGCGCCGAGCAGGACGCCGTCCGGTGCGTCCAGCACACGCCCCGTCCCGTCGCGGAACAGCAGCGGGGCGGGGTGTCCGGCCTGCGCCCACACCAGGGTGCGGGTCCCGGGGCGGTAGCGGCAGCAGACGGCGCTGCCGAGGGCGGGTTGCACGGTGGCGTCGAGTAACTGGTTCAGCCAGGCCATCAGCCGGCCGGGCGGGGCGCCGGCCATCGCCATGCCGCGTACGGCACCGAGCAGCATCGTCATGTTCGACGTGACACCGACGCCGTGTCCGGTGAGGTCGCCGACGCTGAGGAGGGTCTCGCCGTCGGTCAGTTCGAGCGCGTCGTACCAGTCACCGCCGATCGGCGTGTTCGTGGCCGCCGGCAGGCGCCGGGCCGCGAGGTCGAGGGTCCTGGGACCCCGGTGCGGGAGCCGCAGGGAGCCGAGCCACGGCGGCAGCACGGCCTCCTGCAACTCGACCGCGAGCCGGTGCCCGGTCCGTGCGTCCTGCCCGTCGGGGAGCGAGTCACGGGTCTCGCTCACCGCCCGCTGGCTGCGGCGCAGTTCGCTGACGTCCCGCAGCACGGCCCACATCGAGGCGGTGCTGCCGTCCGTGTCGAGCACCGGTTCGCCCATCATGTGCACGGTCCGTACGTCGCCGCCCTGGCGTGCGATACGGAACTCGCCGTCGATGGGCCGGGCGTCGACGAGGCAGTTCGTGACCATCGCCGTCAGCTTCGGCCGGTCCTCGTCGAGCACCAGGGAGGGCAGCTCGTCGAGGGTGAGCGGGGGAGCGGCGGGGTCGCGGCCCAGGATCTGGTACAGCTCCCCGGACCAACTGGCCTCGTCCGTCAGCAGGTTCCACTCCGCGCTGCCGACCCGGCTGAGCAGTGAACCGGGTGCGGGCACGGCGGGTTCCGGGGCCGCCGCGGGCAGGGGGCCGTCCCGCAGCTGGGCCAGGTGCTCGTCGAGGTCGTTGAGCTGGTGCAGGGCCAGGTCGTACAGGGCGCGCTGCCAGCGTCCCCGGGGGTGGTCCGACTCCGCTCCCTCGGCGTCGCGCCGCACGGCGTCCACGTCGCCCTTGAGCCGCCGCGTCTGCGTTATCAGCGCGTCGACCGAGCCGCGTCCGGGCGGCTGGGCGGCTGGGCGGTCCGCGGAGAGGTGGGACGGCATGACGCACTCCGATGCGGGGACGGTACGACCAAGGCGGACGGAGGGACCGTTACGACTGTCGCACAGCCCGCGACGCCCTGTAAGGGATTTGGCAACACACGATACGGTGGTGCTTCTGGCATATGCCACGGTCTCACGGAGTTACTCCGAGGTAGGTGTGGAGCGGCCCCTCCGAAGGGTCAAGTCGTAGATTACACAGGGGGTTTGACGATCCGTCGGGACGGCGGCCCCGGGTGCTGCGCGCGTTCGACGGCCCTGTGTTCGAAGGTGTCAGTACCGCAGGACGCCGGCGATGCCGTCCGCCTCGCCGAGTGTGCCGTCCGGTACGAAGCGGACGTCGGCTCCGGTCTCCAGGCACTGCTCGACGATCTCGTCCACGATGTCCTCACGGGACCCGAGGTCGTCGCTCTCGGCGAGGATCAGATGATCCCCGGCGTCGCTGACCCTCACGCGGTAGTTCTCCTCGACGGCCAGCAGCCGGACGCGGCCGTCCCGGGCGCTCTGCCAGAGCTCGTCGACGCCGGCGGCGAACTCCCGGCGTCCCCGGGCCGTTTCGAGGGCGCGGGCCACGGCGTCCGTGTCCCTGCGGGCCTCCGTCTCGATCACCGGCCGGATGGCCTGCCACACCGACTCGGGTGTCCCGTGCGCGAGGCCGCCGTGCGGGACGTGCACCGCCCCCTTGGTGGCGCTGCCGACCTCGTCCAGCAGGGCGAGGGCGGCCGGCGGGCCGGTGACGTACAGCGGTCGCGGGTGCTCGCGCAGGACGGTGCTCATCGCGGTGTCGATCTCGCGCAGGAACTGGCGGGTGCGCTCCTCCCGGAAGGCGCTCGGCATGTCGCCGACCCTCTCCTGCCGTTCCGGGTCGAAGTTCTCCACGCGGCGGGTCAGCGGGAAGCCGTCGGCGCGCTGCTCGGCGACGCGGTCGACGCCGCCGTTCCACAGGGTCGCGCGGTCGGCGGCGAGCGACAGCACCCAGAACGGCCGCTTGGCCGTCTGGGCGGAGACGAGGTTGCGGGTGAGGAAGGTGTCCGAGAGCACCACGCGTTCGGGCACGGACCGGGCGAGCGACCACACCTGGTGCTCACCGGCGGCGGCGAAGATCACCAGGCCGTCCTCGGCGTGTGTCAGATCGACCTCGGACAGCGCCTGGTCGAGGTGCCGGGCGACCTCGGCCCGTCGTTCGCGGCTGACCGCCGGATCGGCCTCCAGTTGCCGCTTGGCCTCGGCGACCGCATTGCGCAGCCGGACCTGGTCCTGGGCGTTGTAGGGATCGCGCCGGTGGGTCGGCGTCAGCACGGAGACCGCGGGGTACGGGCGCGGGCGCCGCAGCTCGGCAAGGGTCGCGGGACTCAGAACGTGCTCCATGACAGCACGATAGAGCGGATTCACCATGAGGGCATTCGGGGCATTCGGTGCCCCCTGCGGAGTCGTCGTCGTCCGGGAGTTGGGGAAGTTTTTGCCGCTGGCCGATTTTCGACGAGGATCCCCCGTGGTGCGGCGGGTCCGCGGATATTGCGTGTGCAAAGTGTGGCTGGATTTCAGGGGTGGCCGGGGTCGCTCGCGCCGCCGACGAGTTGACCCATGACCGCGGGCGTAACAGGCTCGAAATATAGATGGTTCGTACAACTTATTTGCGGGAGGTACGCGTATGTGCGGCATCACCGGCTGGGTCTCCTACGACCGCGACCTGAGTGCCGAGGCGGCGACCCTCGACGCGATGACCGAGACGATGGCCTGCCGCGGCCCGGACGACCGCGGCGTCTGGACCGAGGGGCCCGCCGGCCTCGGACACCGCAGGCTCGCGATCATCGACCTGCCCGGTGGCCGCCAGCCCATGACCGCCGCCACCCCGAACGGCACCGTCGCCCTCGTCTACTCGGGCGAGGCCTACAACTTCACCGAACTGCGCGGCGAGCTCACCACCCGCGGCCACCGCTTCACCACCGGCTCCGACACCGAGGTCGTCCTGCGCGGCTACCTCGAATGGGGCGACGCCGTCGCCGAGCGCCTGAACGGCATGTACGCCTTCGCCGTCTGGGACGGCCGCACCGACCGGCTCCTGCTGATCCGCGACCGCATGGGCATCAAGCCCCTCTACTACCACCCCACCCCCGACGGCGTCCTGTTCGGGTCCGAGCCCAAGGCGATCCTCGCCAACCCGCTGGCCCGCCGGCGCGTCGGCCTCGACGGCCTGCGCGAGCTGTTCACCATGGTCAAGACCCCTGGACACGCCGTGTGGGAGGGCATGCGCGAGGTCGAGCCCGGCACCGTCGTCACCGTCGACCGCACGGGCGTGCGCAGTCGCGTCTACTGGGAACTGCGCACGCGGCCCCACACCGACGACCGCGACACCACCATCGCCACCGTCCGCTCGCTCCTCGACGACATCGTGCGCCGCCAGCTCGTCGCCGACGTACCCCGCTGCACCCTGCTCTCCGGCGGCCTCGACTCCTCCGCCATGACGGCGCTCGCCGCCCGGCAGCTCGCCGCGCACGGCGAGCGGGTCCGCAGCTTCGCCGTCGACTTCGCGGGCCAAGCCGACAACTTCGTCGCCGACGACCTGCGCGCCACCCCCGACACCCCCTTCGTGCACGACGTGGCCCGGGACGCCGGCACCGATCACCAGGACATCGTGCTGGACGCGGACGCCCTCGCCGACCCCGCGGTACGGGAGAAGGTGATCAGGGCCCGGGACCTGCCGGCCGGTCTCGGCGACATGGACGCCTCGCTCTACCTGCTCTTCCGGGCCATCCGTGAACGGTCCACGGTGGCCCTCTCGGGCGAGTCCGCCGACGAGGTCTTCGGCGGCTACCAGCAGTTCTTCGACGAGGAGGCCCGCCAGGCCGACACCTTCCCCTGGCTGGTGCGCCTCGGCCGGCACTTCGGCGAGGACGCCGACGTCCTGCGCCCGGAGCTGGTCAAGGCCCTGGACCTGGAGTCCTACGTCGCCGACAGCTACCGCTCCGCCGTCGCCGGTGTGCAGCGCCTCGACGGCGAGAGCGACTTCGAGTTCCGGATGCGGCGGATCAGCAACCTGCACCTGACCCGGTTCGTACGGGTTTTGCTCGACCGCAAGGACCGCGCCAGCATGGCCGTCGGCCTGGAGGTCCGGGTGCCGTTCTGCGACCACCGGCTCGTCGAGTACGTCTACAACGCTCCCTGGGCGCTGAAGTCCTTCGACGGCCGGGAGAAGAGCCTGCTCAGGGAGGCGACCGCGGATCTGATCCCGCGGTCCGTGTACGACCGGGTCAAGAGTCCCTACCCGTCCACGCAGGACCCGAAGTACGCGGTGGCCCTCCGGGACCAGGCGAAGGACCTCCTGGCACGGCCGGACCACCCGGTCTTCGACCTCGTCGACCCCGAGCGGCTACGGCAGGTCGCGCACCGGGACACGCCAGTGAGCAGCCAGGCCGCACGCAGGGGCCTGGAACGGACCCTCGACCTGGCGATGTGGCTGGACCTCTACGCACCCGAGGTCCAACTCGCCTGACCGGGGCCTGTGACCGCACCCGGCTCACTCGGTGTCGTGGTCGGAGCCGCAGGAGCTGCCGTCCGGCGGGAGGGTGCCGTACAGCAGGAACGCGTCGACCTTGCGGTGCACGCACTTGGAGGAGCCGTAGCCGGTGTGGCCCTCGCCCCGGTTGTCGAGCACCACGGCCGACGACCCGAGCCGCTCGGCCGTCTCCACCGTCCAGCGGTACGGCGTGGCCGGGTCGCCCCGGGTGCCGACGAGAAGCATCTTCGGGGTGTCGAGGTCCTTGACCTCCTCACGGATGAAGTCGGTGCCCTTGGGGCGGCCGTAGCACATCAGCACCTGGGTGAGCCGGTACCGGCCGAAGACCGGTGATGCCCGCTCGTACCGGGCGCGCAGCCGGCCGAGGTCCCTGCCGACCTGCTCGGCGGCGGGGCGGTCGGGATCGTCCGCGCAGTTCACCGCCATCAGGGCCGCAGGCAGGTTGTCCAAGGGGACGTCCTGCGGGTCGGTGAGCCCGCGGTGCGCCGCCCGCCACGGCGGGTGGGCGACACCCCCGGACGCGAAGGCCTCCAGGCGGCTGGTGTCGCCGTCCTCGAGCAGCTGCGCGACGGCCCGCTGCAGCGAGGGCCACAGCTCCCTGCTGAACAGCCCCTGCGCGAGGGCGCCCGCGAAGTCCTGGCCGGAGAACGCCTCGCCGAAGTCGGTCGGCACCGGGTCCCGGTCGAGCGACTCGACCACCTCGACGACGTGCTCCCTGGCCTCGCGCGGGTTCTGTCCGAACGGGCAGGCGATGTCCTCCGTGCACCAGGCGAGGAAGTTCTCCAGCGCGGTCTGCTGCCCCTGTGCGCTCACCACACCCTGCTCGGACAGCGGCTCGGTGAGGGTGTCGACGCCGTCCAGCACCATCCTGCCGACCTTGTCGGGGAACTGGGCCGCGTACACCGCGCCGAGCCGGCTGCCGTAGGAGAAGCCCAGGTAGTTGAGCTTGCCGTCGCCGAGTGCGTCGCGCATGACGTCCAGGTCGCGGGCGGCGTTCACCGTGCCGATGTGGGGCAGGACGGGGCCCGAGTGCTCGGCGCACTCGGCCGCCGCGCGGCGCAGCTTTGCGAGTACGGCCTGCGGATCGGCCACGGCCGCGACGCCGTCCGTCGCGGCCAGTGGGTCGTCCGAGGCGTTGCCGCAGCTGACCGGCGAGGAGCGGCCGACTCCCCGGGGGTCGAAGCCGACCACGTCGTAGCCGTTCGTCAGGCCCATGAAGTCCTTGCCGGCCACGGCGAGTTGACCCACGCCCTGACCGCCCGGGCCGCCGAAGTTCAGCAGCACCGAGCCCCGCGACCTGCCTGTGGCCCGGTAGCGGGCCAGGGCGAGATCGAGCGTCCCTTCCCCGGGGCGGGCGTAGTCGAGGGGGACGGTGACCTTGCCGCACTGGAGGTCCTTCGGCATGTCCTCGCCCTCGCACGCCGACCACTTGACCTTCTGGTCGTAGAAGCGCGCCAGGCCCGGCACGGGGTCGTCCGCGGCCGGCAGCCCCGCGCCCAGCAGGGCCAGCCCGGCCGCACAGGGGACCGCGCAGCGCCTCACCCAGGGGCGCATGGACAGCTTGGCCAGCATCGATGCCTCCAGGGGCGCCCACAGCGGACCGGGGACCGGCGCCCTCGCTCACCATAAGCGGGCACCGGAGGCCGCGCCTCCGGACGAGCGGGCGGGGGCGGGGGGCCTTATCCTGCGCGGCCGCGTCGCGCATACGAAGGGCTTTACCGCTCGTTCGACAACCGGGCCGCTCGATGGGGTGAAAGGCCGATAAGCCATAACTCGGATCGGCCGTCGGCGTTTTATCTCGTGCGGGTGAGTGCCCGCGACGATGTCTGGAAGGCAGGGAACCTATGAAACGGGTTACCCGAAACGGTGTGATCGCCGTCGCCGCCGCCTCGGGCGCGATGGCCTTGACCGTCCCCGCGTACGCCGGATCCGGAGCGGAGGGCTCGGCGGCCGGTTCGCCGGGGGTGGTCTCCGGCAACACCGTCCAGCTGCCGGTGCACGTCCCGGTGAACGTGTGCGGGAACACCGTGAACGTGGTGGGGCTCCTCAATCCCGCCGTCGGCAACAGTTGCGCGAACAAGGACGACGGGCGGGCCGGCCGGACCGGCAAGCCCGGCGGCGCGGCCGCCGAAGGCAGCGCGAAGGGTTCACCGGGCGTGGTCTCCGGCAACGGCGTCCACCTGCCCGTCGACCTGCCGGTCAACGTCACCGGCAACAGCGTGAACGTGGTCGGCGTCGGCAACGCCTCGACCGGCAACGAGTCCTCGAACACCCCCGGCGACCGCCCGGTCCGCCCCCACCACCCACCGAAGCCGGTCCCGAAGCCGCCGACCCCGCCTCGGCCGCACCCCGCCCCCGAGCCGGCCGCGCACACCGCCCCCCACGCCACCGGCGCCCTGGCCCACACGGGCGCGGACCACGCCCTCCAGACCGTCGCGGCGAGCGCGGCACTGGTGCTGGGGGGAGTCGTCCTGCGCCGCCGGTTCCGCCCGGGGACGGACGACTGAAGGGACGGCTTGGGGCGCGCGCCCTGCCGGAGCAGTCACGGAGGCGGTGCCCTCAGACCGCCTCCGCCACCCCCGTCAGCAGCACCATCCCGGAGTCGCCGTAGTCCGGCAGGGTCGGGTCGGTGTCGATGTGAGTGACGTCCAGGTCGCTGGTCAGAGGGGTGAAGACCTCGGTCACGGTCGCCGGGTCGACCGGGCAGCCGGGCCAGCGGGACGCCGGGCCGATGCGGTACGTCGGCATGTTCTCCATGAACGCGGCGACCAGGTGGCCGCCCGGCTCGACCGTGCGGACGAAGGTGCGGCAGAAGTCGGCGAACTCGGCGAAGTCCTCCGTCGCGCCCTCGGCGACGAAGTGCATCGAGGCGAGTTCGTACGAGCCGGGTCGCAGGGTCCGGACGTCGGCGTGCACGACGTTCACCGGCGCCAGCGCCCCGGCCAGGGTCGCCGGCACATCCGGGTTGAGCCGCCGGCACAGCGCGTGGAAGGGCAGCCAGCTCGCGTCGAGGCGGTGACAGATCTGGTCCTGGAGGTAGGCGACGTTGCCCGCGCCCGCCTCCACGGCGTCGATCCTGCGGCTCACGGCGGACGCGAGGATCAGCGGGTAGAGATTGGGACCCGCCCCGAACTCCACCGAGCGGGCGATGGCGCCGGGACGGAAGCGACGGTAGAAGGCGCTGTGGTGCGCGATGACCGCCGTGTCCGCGGGATGCACCTCGCGGTAGTTCTCGCGGAGATAGTCGGCGACCGGCCAGCGGTCCCAGTCCACGTCGTCGTTGTGCGTCGTCATCGCTCTCTAGCCCTTCGGCCGCAGGGGGAAGCGCTCGGACAGCCGGGTCAGGGTCCCGTTGAGGCGGTCGATGTCGTCGTCCGAGTGGAGCGCCGTGAGCTGGATGCGGAAGCCGACCTGGTCGCGGGGCACCAGCGGATAGGCGGCGAGCGTCACGTAGATGCCCTCCTCCCACAGGTACGCGGCGACCGCGTCCAGGTCCGCGGGGTCCGTCAGCGGGATCTCCACGATGGGCAGCCGGTCCGTGTTGAGGGTGCTCACCCCCAGCTTGTCCAGGTGATCGAGTACCCGGACCGTCGTGCGGTACAGGTCGGCCCGGATGGCGTCGCCCCGCCGCTCGTTGACGTCGAGCCCGGCCAGCGCGGTCGCCAGCGACGCCGTCGGGGACGGCCCCGAGTAGAGATAGGGGCCCGCGGCGGTCTTGAGGTGGTTCTTGAGCTCCGACGGCAGCGCCAGGAACGCGAGCAGCGACGAGTACGCCTTGGAGAAACCCGCCACGAGCACGATCCCGTCGTACGACTCCCCGGTGTGCCGCACCAAGCAGTTGCCGCGCATGCCGTACGGGCAGGTCTCGCCCGGCCCGCGTTCCCCGATCACGCCGAAGCCGTGCGCGTCGTCGACGTACACCGTCGCTCCTTCGGCCCGGCACACCGCGGCCAGCGCGGGCAGGTCGGGGATGTTGCCGCTCATGCTGTTGACGCCGTCCAGGCACACGAGCCGGGGCGTGCCCGGCGGCACCCGGGCCAGCAGCGCGCGCAGCTCGTCGAGCCGCTCGGCGTGGAAGCGGTGCAGGGTGGCGCCCTGCGCGCGGGCCACCACACAGCCGTCGTAGACGGTCCGGTGCGCGGTCGCCTCCACGAAGACGTGCCCGTTCTCGGCCATCGCCGGGATCACCGAGGCGTGCACCAGCGTCAGCGTCGGCAACAGCAGCGTGTCCGGCGCGCCCAGCAGCGCGGCGAGCCGCTCCTCGATGTCGGGGTACAGCCGCGGACTGCCCAGCAGCCGCGACCAGCTGGGGTGCGTCCCCCACTCGCGCACCGCGGGATCGACGGCCTCCATGATCTCCGGATCCCAGTCGAACCCCAGGTAGTTGCAGGACGCGAAGTCGATCAGCCAGTGGTCGCCGCTGCGGATGTGCCGGCCGCGCACCTCGTCGAGGACCGCGTCGCTCATCGGGCTGGTGCGCCGCAGATGCTCCAGATCCGGCCAGCGCGCCGCCCGGCGGCCCCGGGCGGCGTCGAGACGCGGCCGCCACGTCCGGGTCGGCGCGAAGGGGCGGGCGCTCGGCTCCCGCAGCACGTGCGCGCTCTGCTCCACCGTCAGGGGCCGGGCGAAGAGGTACCCCTGCCCGAACCGGCAGCCCATCCCGGCCAGCAGGTCCCGCTGCGCGGTGTCCTCGATGCCCTCCGCGATGACCTGGAGGCCCAGGGTGTCGGCGATCCGTACGATGCCCTCGACCAGGGCGACCTGCTGGGCGTCGTGGGCGATGTCGTCGATGAACGACTTGTCGATCTTCAGCACGTCGATGGGGAAGTCCCGCAGATAGCGCAGTGAGGAGAAGCCGGTGCCGAAGTCGTCGACCGCGATGCGCACCCCGAGTTCCTTCAGCGTGTGCAGCACCGTCTGGAGGCGGTCGTCGCGGTGCAGCAGTACCGTCTCCGTCAGCTCCAGCTGCAGGGAACCGGGCTCCAGCCCGGGCGTGCTCAGCGCCCGCTCGACCTGCTCGACGAAGCCGGCGTCACGGAACTGGCGGGCGGAGACGTTCACACTGACGTACGGCGGACGGGCGGGGCCGGGCAGCCGTTGCAGGTCCGCGATGTCGTTGACCGCCTTCTCCAGCACCCACGATCCCAGTGGCGCGATGTGCCCGGTCTCCTCGGCCAGGCTGATGAACTGGTCGGGCGCGACGGGCGGCCGGTGCTCGTGCGGCCAGCGGACCAGGGCCTCGAACCCGACGACCTCGCCTCCGGTGATGTCCACGACGGGCTGGTAGCGCAGCGCGAACGACTTGTCGGCGATCGCCTGCGCCAGCTGGGACTGCAGGTCGTGTCGCTCGACCATGCGGCTGCGCAGCAGCGGCCTGAAGCGGCGCCACTGCCGCTTGCCCGCCGCCTTCGCGGAGTACAGCGCGAGGTCGGCGTGCCCCAGCAGCTCCTCCGCGTCCGTGCTGTCGCGCGCGGTGGCCACACCCACGCTGGCGGACACCGTCACCGACTCTTCGGCCAGGTCGAACGGCCGCCCCAGCGTCTGGATCACCTGGGCCGCCAGCAGCTCGGCGTCGAGCGGCTGCCGGGCGTCCTCCATCAGCACGGCGAACTCGTCCCCGCCCAGCCGGGCCGCGGTGTCGGTCCGCCGCAGCGCCCGGGACAGCCGGTTGCCGACGGCGATCAGCAGCTGGTCGCCCGCCCGGTGCCCCAGCGTGTCGTTGACCAGCTTGAAGTCGTCCAGGTCGATGTAGAGCAGACAGGTCAGGGACGACTCGCGGCGGCCGCGCAACAAGGCGCGTTCGATCCGCTCCAGCAACAGCGTCCGGTTGGGCAGACCGGTCAGCGAGTCGTGGAAGGCCCGCTGTGTCAGCTCCTGCTCCAGCCGCCGCTGCTCGGTCACGTCCCGCAGCGTCACCACCAGGCCGGACACGGTCTGCTCGTCCCGGAAGTCGCTGCACCGCACCTCCACCTCGACACGCCCTTCCTGGCGCCGCACCCACCAGTGGTCGTGTCCGGCCCGCGCGCCCCTCTCCCGCACGGCGGCCAGCTCCCGCGCGGCCCGCTCCCGGTCCCCGGGATCCACCAGCTCCGGCAGCGGGACGCCGACGAGGTCGTCGGTGCCGAAGACGGACCGCGCGGACGGGCTGGCGTACCGGATCCTGTCGTCGTCCTCCAGGATCAGGATGACGTCGGAGGCGTTGCGGACCAGGGTGCGGAAGTACGCCTCGTTCTCCCGCCGGACGACCTCCTGGCGCAGCGTGACCCGCTCCATGGCCAGGCCCGCGTGCGACGCCAGGATCTCCAGCGAGCCCCAGGTCTCGCTGAGCTGCCGCTCGGGGGCGGCGACCAGCAGGACACCAGGGACGCCCCCGGCCGGACGGTCGGGCCGGGTCATGGGGCAGACCAGGACGGAGGGCAGGCCGTCCAGTCCGGCGGCGACGCCGGGTTCGAGGGCGGCCGGGCTCACCACGTGGGTGCCGTGCGCGCCGAGGTTCCCCGCGCGATCCGTCGGCAGCAGCAGGGTCCGGTGCGGTACGTCCGGCCCCAGCAGCCGGTCGACCGCCGCACGGCAGGACTGGTCGACCTCCTCCTGCCGGAAGGCCGAGACCAGCGAGGCGGCGGCCTCGCGCAGTGCGAGCTCCCGCGTCACCGCATGGCGATGGGCCACGACCATTCCCGCCAGCCGGAGTATCACCAGCAGGAACAGCACGCCCGAGAAGACCGCGATCACGGCGGCGTCCCGCGTCTGCCGGCTCAGCCCCTCGTACAGCAGGATCCCCGGCGCGATGAGCGTGGTCACGGTGAGCAGGACCAGCCGGCGAGGCGGCGGCAGCAGGGACATCCGCTGTGGCACGGACGCGGTCAGCGCGACCATCGAGGGATGCAGGGCGGCCAGGCCCCAGGCGGTGTAGAAGGCGATCCAGCCGAGGTCCAGCGGGGTGCCGGTCTGCCACATGTCCTTCAGTTGCAGGATCCCGTACGCGATGTCGAAGCCGAGCAGTGTCACGGTGCCCACCACCAGCAGCCGCACGGCCCGGTTGGGCCCGTCGAGCGGACTCGGGGTCAGCAGCCGGGCCAGCAGGGCCAGTACGAGGACATCGCCGAGGGGATAGGCGATGCTGGTGGCGCGCTGCTGCCAGGTCAGCCCTTCCACCACCGTCAGCGGCTGCACCACGTACACCCACACGGGCAGTGCGAGGCCCGCGGTGATGATCAGCGCGTCGAGCAGGCTCGGCAGGTCACGGTCGGCCCACCGGTGGCGGACGAGCCCCGACAGCCCGACCGCGAAGAACAGGTAGGTGGCGAGGTAGCAGGCGTCGGCGGGGGAGGGGAACGGATTGTCGGCGCCGAAGTACTCCTCCACCACGTTGTAGTACGTGTCGCCCGCGATGAAGGTGAGCAGTCCGCCGGCCAGGACCCACCAGGGCCACTGATGGGCGGGCCGGTGGACACGAATGCCGGTCACCACGGCGACGACGCCCGCCAGCCCGATGGCGGCCCACAGGGCGGGGTCCGCCGCCGGGACGGTCATGTACACGACGGTGGCGACCGTGACGAGGGCGATGTGGGCGGCCATCAGCCGACGTGCTGACAGCAAGGACACGCGCCTCCCCCCGTCGGGGAGACCGAGGCGTACGCCTGGCCTGTTGAATTCGATCGTAAGTTTGACCGCGCGCCCCTGCATCTCGGGCGGCCGGCCTCACGAAGCCCCGGTGGGGGCGGCCCCGGCAGGCCGGGACCGCCCGGGTGTCTCAGTCGCGTCCCCGGTGGAACCGCACGTGCAACTGCCTCACCCGTTCCGTCAGCTCGGGCACCGGTCCGTCCACGACCACACCCGGTGCGACCTCGTGGACGGGGAGTGTGCGCACCGGCGGCGCGGCGACCCCCAACTCGCTCAGCCAGGATGCGAGTTGTTCGGACGAGGCCACGTAGACGATGCGTCCCAGACCGACCCAGGCGTGCGCGGCCGCACACATCGGGCAGTGCTCGCCGGAGGTGTAGACCGTGGCCGCCGCCCGCTCCTCGGGCGTGAGACGGGCTGCCGACCAGCGCGCCAGTTCGAACTCGGGGTGCCGCGTGCGATCACCCGAGGCCACCCGGTTGTGGTCCTCGCCGAGGACCGTGCCGTCCCCGCCGACCAGGACCGAACCGAACGGCTCGTCCCCGGCTTCGAGCGCCTCCGCCGCGAGCTCCACGCAGCGGCGCAGGTACGGCAGTTCCGCGTCCTTCACGACCATGGTGCCGGGCCCTTCCTGGTGACGACGTGATCAACAGGACTGTACGGCCGCCGGGGCGTTCGGCCGCACCCGTAAAACGCGTTGTCCGGCCGCCCGGCGCGTGCTGGGGTGTGCCCATGACTCATGTCGATCACACCGCGCTGCTCACCCTGTTCGACCGTGAGCTGCGCGAGGGGGCGCGGCCGGACGGCCCCGGCGTCCGCGTCGAGCGGACCGGCGGCGTGGTGCGCCAGGTCGCCACCGCGCAGGGCTGGAACGGCGTCCTGTGGTCCGCCCTCGACGAGGCGGCGGTGGACGCGGCGATCGCCGAGCAGATCGCCCACTACACCCGGCTCGGCCTCGACTTCGAGTGGAAGCTGTACGGGCACGACCGGCCGGCGGACCTCGGGCAGCGGCTGCTTGCGGCCGGGTTCAGGCCCGAATCCGAGGAGACGCTGATGATCGGCGAGGTCGCGACCCTCTCCCTGGACGCCGAACCTCCCGAGGGCGTCCGCGTCGTGCCGGTCACCGATCCGCGGGGCGTGGATCTCGTGGCCCACGTCCACGAGAAGGCGTTCGGCGCGGACAGCGCCTGGCTGCGCGACCAGCTCCTCGCCCGGCTCTCGGATGACCCGGACACCGTCGTCGCCGTCGTGGCGATGGCCGGCGACGAGCCGGTGAGCGCGGCCCGCATGGAACTCGTGCCCGGCACGCGGTTCGCCGGCCTCTGGGGCGGCGGCACCGTCGAGGGCTGGCGCGGCCGCGGCATCTACCGCACCCTGGTGGCCCACCGCGCTCACGCCGCCGCGGCACGCGGCTACCGCTACCTCCAGGTCGACGCCTCCAGCCAGAGCCGCCCCATCCTGGAACGCCTGGGCTTCACACCGCTCACCACGACGACGCCGTACGTCTACACGCCGTAGCAGGCCGCCCCGCCTGGATGTCACATCCGCGCCCGTCCGATCCGTCGCACGGTCATGACGACGATCCAGAAGAACCAGAGCATCCTCCTCGCCGGCGCGAGCGGCGTCCTCGGACGGCACGTCACCCGCGCCCTGACCGAGGCGGGCCACAAGGTCACCGGACTCGGGCGGGGTCCGGACAACGGCGTCCGCGCCGACCTCATGGACCGCGACGCGCTGCTGAGCGCCGTCGACGGACACCACTTCGACACCGTGATCCACGCCGCGACCGCCCTGCGCAAGCCCCCCATGCGTGACCGCGACATGTTCGCGACCGACGCGCTGCGCACCGAGGGCACGGCCCACCTCGTCGAAGCGGCCCGCGTCACCGGTGCCCGACGCTTCGTCGTGGAGTCGATGGTCTTCGGCTACGGCTACGGGGACCACGGCGACCGCCCGGTCACGGAGGACGACCCCTTCGGCCCACGGGGCACGACCCCGCAGCTGGAGCGGCACATCGCGGCCATGCGGACGAAGGAGCGGCTGGCCTTCGAGACGGAGGCGCTGGAGGGCATCGCGCTCCGCTTCGGCCTCTTCTACGGCCCCGGTGGCACCGAGGCGCTGCTGCCCCTGCTGCGCAGGCGGCAGCTGCCAGTGCCCGCCGACCGCGGTCGGGTGCTGCCGTGGGTGGAGCTCACCGACGCGGCCCGCGCGGTGGTCGCGGCGGTGGAACGCGGCCGCCCCGGGCAGGCGTACAACATCGCCGACCGCACCCCGCTCGGCTTCCGCGCCCACGTCGAGAACGTGGCCGGGGCGTTCGGACTGCCGAAGCCGATGACCGTACCGCTGTGGCTGATGAGACCGATGTCGTACGCGCACACCGTGATGTCTTCGCGGCTGGTGGTGTCCTGCGCCAAGGCGGAACGCGAGCTGGGCTGGACGCCGCTGTACCCGTCCAGCCGCGAGGGGCTCGCCGCGCTGCGGTCGGCGAGCCCCTGATGCCGGGTGCCGGGTGTCATTCTGTGTCGCACGTGTGCATGGGCTGAACCGTTTGTGGCTGTCGCTGCGCGGTCGCTGTCCTGCGCCGTCAGCGGCGTGCCTTCGAGCGGTCCAGTGCGGCGACGCCGAGCGCGGCGAGGCCGATCTGGATGAGCCACTCGACCCAGTCGACACCCTTGGTGTCGGCGACGTCGAACGCGGCGGCGATCGCGGAGCCGACCAACGCGGCGATGATGCCGACGAGGATCGTCCACAGGATTCCGATCCGCTGACGGCCCGGGACCACGAGCCGGCCCAGGACGCCGATGACGATGCCGATCACGATGGCACTGATGACGCCGTCGATCTCCATCTCCGCCCCTCTTCTTCAGGTCCCCCGCTGTAGTGCTTGTGCCCCCTGACGGACGGGACACTCCGGTGCGGACATGGAGAGGCCGGTCCGGGGCGCGGACCGGCCTTCGGTTTTCCCTGCGGTGGGTCTAGGGCCTCGTGGAGGCCTTTGCCGCAGTGCCGGCGCACGCCAGACCCAGAATCACGGCCAGTGCACCGATGATGATGTTGTTCCACACGACGCCGGCGTCCGGGCTGTCACCGACGACCCACGGCGAGATGATCATCCACACCCCGAGTGCGCACATGGCCCAGCTCAGGCCGTACATGCGCTCCGGAGCGCGAGTGAACCCGAGCGCCAGCAGACCGATCGCGATACCCATGATCAGGTTGTGCGTCACGAGCGGCGGCTGGCTGGTCGTGTAGTGGACTATCCACGGGGAGGCCGCGCAGTACAGACCGAGCAGGAACACCGGTCCGTCCACGAGCGCCACATCGCGACCACCGAGCACGCGGGCGTACCGATCCCGCATCTCGGAGGCATCAGGGTGGCTGGTTATGTCACCTCTGGTGGGCGAGACGTTGGCCATGACTCGTCTCCTTCGTCTTGCAGGGCGACCGCGGCTGGTGAGGTATGCGGTAAGTGCCGCGTAAGCCCATTCTGCTCTTATTTTTCCTTTATGTGTAGAGGTTGGTAGAGGCGTGGACTTCTACCGGGCGGTACATGTCCGGGGGGATCGGGGGCAAGCGGATGTGTACGACAGTGACCGATCGACGTCGCCGGCAGGCGGCGCGGGACAGGGGAGGGCAGCGGACGTGTCTGCGGCCATCGGCGCGAAGGTGTTGGAGCGGTTCCCGGCGGGAGCTCCGCGCGGATCATGGCCGGCGGAGGAGTACGCGGCACGCCGCCGCGCCGAGGGCGAGCCCGCCACCGTCGTGATGGACCTGGAGTCGGACGCCTTCCTCGTGGTGGTTCCGTCGGACGAGGACTGAACGGCATCGACGGCCGAAATCCCGGAAATCAAACAGTCCGAGAACCACCGTCCGAGATCACCGTCCGAAATCCACAGTCCCGAAAACCATGGTCCGGGATGCGAGATGAGCCGCGATTTCCTTGACGGCCGTCGTCTCCCGCTGCCACGATCCATGGCATGACCATGCGACTGGACCTCACGCGGCGACGCCACGTCGACCTCGCACGCGTCTCCAGCGCTTCCTGTCGCGCCGCAGCCTGAGTCTCCCGGCTCGCCGCTTCTCCCCACCGCCGTATTCGCCGTCGGCCGAACACCGCCGCGCCGACCGGACGTCATGCGCGGTGCATTTCCCTCACGCCTGAATTCGGCGCTCAGTCACGCCCGTTGAACGCGGCGTCCTTCGAATTCGGCCTGCCACGCGCATTCGCGCCCCCTCCCGGAAAGAGACCCCATGGCCACCGTCCTGTCCGTCTCCGGCAGCCCCTCCGCCTCCTCCCGCACCAGCCGACTGCTGCGCCACCTGGACGAGCGGCTGACCGCACAGGGCCATGACGTGATCCCGCTCGACGTCCGCACCATCCCCGCCGACGCCCTGCTCGGCGCGGACTTCCGGCACCCCGCGATCGTCGAGGCCACCGACCTGTTCGCACGTGCCGACGGCGTCGTCATCGGCACGCCCGTCTACAAGGCGTCCTACTCCGGTGTCCTCAAGGCACTGCTGGACCTGCTCCCGCAGTACGCACTCACCGGCAAGACCGTGCTGCCGCTCGCCACCGGCGGCAGCATCGCCCATGTCCTGGCCATCGACTACGCCCTGCGCCCGGTGCTGACCTCCATGGGTGCGGCGCACACCGTGCAGGGCTGGTTCACCCTCGACAAGGACATCACCGTGCACGACGACGGGTCCCTGAGCGTCGCACCGGCCGCCGCCGAGGCGCTCACCCAGGTGGTCGACCAGTTCTCCACGGCGCTCGGCCGCACCCCGCTGCTGGCCGTGGCGGGTTGACACCCACTCACCGCCGCCGCCGGACGTTCCCCATCGATCGGAGACTCCCCGTGTCCCTCACCTTCCACTGGTTCCTGCCCACCAACGGCGACAGTCGCCATGTCGTCGGCGGCGGCCACGGCACCCCGGCCACCGCATCCGGCCGGGACCGGCCCCCCACGGTCGCCTACCTGAGCCAGATCGCCCGCGCCGCCGAGGAAGTGGGCTTCGCCGGTGCCCTCACCCCCACCGGCGCCTGGTGCGAGGACGCGTGGCTCACCACCGCGATGGTCAGCCAGCACACCGAACGCCTGAAGTTCCTCGTCGCCTTCCGGCCGGGGCTGATCTCGCCCACCCTCGCCGCGCAGATGGCCACCACCTTCCAGCGGCAGACCGGCGGACGGCTGCTGCTCAACGTCGTCACCGGCGGCGAGAACCAGGAACAGCGGGCCTTCGGAGACTTCCTCGACAAGGACAGCCGGTACCGTCGGACCGGAGAATTCCTGCACGTCGTAAGGGAGTTGTGGCAAGGCGGTACGGTCGACCTGCACGGTGAGCACCTCAGGGTGCAGGACGCGAAGCTCGCTCGTGTGCCCGACCCCGTTCCCCAGGTGTACTTCGGCGGCTCCTCGCCCATCGCCGGTGAGATCGCCGCCCGGCACGCCGATGTCTATCTCACCTGGGGCGAACCGCCCGCCCAGGTCGCCGAGAAGCTCGACCGGATCCGCTCACTCGCTGCCGCCGAGGGACGCACGCTCCGCTTCGGTATCCGGCTGCACGTCATCACCCGGGACACCGCCGAGCAGGCCTGGGCCGAGGCGAACCGGCTGCTGGACGGGTTCGACCCGGAGACCGTGGCGTCGGTGCAGGCGGGGCTGGCCCGCAGCGAGTCCGAGGGCCAGCGGCGCATGCTCGCCCTGCACGGCGGCCGGCGCGACCGCCTGGAGATCCACCCCAACCTGTGGGCCGGCATCGGCCTGGTACGAGGTGGCGCGGGCACCGCCCTGGTCGGCAGCCACGACGAGGTCGCCGAGAGGATCAAGGAGTACCACGCCCTCGGTATCGACGAGTTCGTCCTCTCCGGCTACCCCCACCTGGAAGAGGCGTACTGGTTCGGCGAGGGAGTCCTGCCGCGCCTCGCCGCACGAGGACTGTGGCGGCACCCCTCGGGCCGGCACGCCGCATCCGCTGAGCCGATCTCACCCAGCGCACCCACCGAACCCGCCGTGTTCGCGCCCTTCGCGAGCTAGGGCGCCTCGGCCTCCCCGCCCCGACGATCAACCCCGGAGCCCGCGTCGGGCGTCATCCGCACCGAGGGGCAGCCCCGCCCCTCGGTGAACGGGAGGCACACATCATGAAGCAGCGGGCTTCACGCACCGTCTCATTCGGCCTGGCCGTGGCGTTATCCGCCGGGACGGCGGCACTCGCCCCGTCCGCGCACGCGGCACAGCCGCAGCGTGACCACGAGGCGACCCGGATCGCACTGCGTGCTCTCGTGGAGAAGGGCGGACTGCCCGGAGTGGCCGCCAAGGTCCAAGAGGGCAGGCGGAGTTGGTTCGCGGCGGCCGGTCACGCCGACACCGCGACGGGCCGCGAGCGTTCTCCCGGCGACCACTTCCGCGGGGCCAGCATCACCAAGACCTTCGTCGCGACCGTCCTGCTCCAGCTTGAGGCGGAAGGCAGACTGAGCCTCGACGACACCGTCGAGCGATGGCTGCCGGGCCTGGTGCAGGGCAACGGCTACGACGGCGACGAGATCACTCTGCGTCAGCTCCTCAACCACACCAGCGGCATCGCCAACTACACCGACGACCCGGCATTCGCCAACGACGCCGCAGGGCCCGGCTTTCCGGAGCACCGGTACGACACGCACACGCCCGGGGAACTCGTGGCGATCGCGCTGAAGTACCCGCCGCTGCCCGACCCGGAGACGACGCCGGTGTACTCGAACACCAACTTCGTCATCGCGGGGATGGTCATCGAGGAGGCGACGGGCCGCTCCTACGCGCAGGAGATCACCCGCCGCATCGTCCGACCGCTGAAGCTGCGCGGCACGTCGTTCCCGGGCACCTCACCCCATATGCCGAAACCCCACCCCGTCGGCTACTCCCGGCTGCACCAGGAGGCACCCGACGCCCGAATCCACGATGCCACCGAGCAGAACATGACCTGGCTGGGCGCGGCCGGTGACGTGATCTCCACCAGCGGTGACCTCAACCGCTTCCAACGGGCCCTGATCAAGGGCGAGTTGCTGCCCCCGGAGCAGATGGAGAAGATGCTCGACGAGGTGCCCGCGGGGGGCGGGCTCGGGTACGGACTCGGGGTCGAGTCCGCGCAGCTGTCCTGCGGCGTGAAGGTCGTGGGCAAGAGCGGCCGGACGAACGGCTCCCTGTCCGCGATGGTCGGCACACAGGACGGGAAGCACCAGCTGACGTTCAACATCAACGGTGACTGGCTCCCGGACCCGTCGCTCTACATCAACGTGATCGAAGCGGAGTTCTGCGGCAGGGCCCCGTCCCGCACGGACAAGCCGTCGGCGCTGCCCCGGCTCGGCTAGCCGGACGCCAGCGCGCCGAGGTGCGTCCGGCGTGCCTCGGCCGTCTGGGCCTGCACCAGCAGAAACATCCCCTCGCGCGCCAGCCGTTGCGCCTTGCTGCCCAGGGCCATGGACCGGCCGCCCCCGGCCACGATCGCCGCGGTCGTGGCCGCCCGCAGCACGTCGTACGCCCTTGTCTTCACCGCCAGCAGTTCCGGGACGCATTCGTGCGGGACCGGGTGGTCGGCCAGGGCGTAGGCCTCTCGCCTGACCTCGTCGAGCCGGGCCCGCAGCACCCGGGCCGGCTCCTGGCCGTCCGGGGCGTCCGCCACCAGGTCCAGTGCCGCGCTCGCCACCCCGAACACGGCCGGACTGGTGTTGGCGGCCCTGGGCAGGTCGACCAGGGCGAACCGCTCCTGTGAGACGCGCAGCACCACGGCTTCCTCCGGCACCCACAGGCCGTCCAGCTCCAGGGACCGTACGGGCTGCGGTGAGGGCCGCGAGCCGCATCGGCGCCGACGGACGCATCCCCGGCTGTGCGCGGGCCTCGGCGACGACGAACACCACCTCGGCCGTGTCCGTCACACCGGCCAGCAGCATCACGTCGTTCAGGCCCCAGCCCGTGTACCAGGGCACCGTGCCCTCGAAGCGCCAGCCGCCCCGCTCGGCCATCGCCCGCACGGGCACGCGGGGAAAGGCACGGACGTGGGCGAACGCGATGCCGGCCAGCGACTCGCCGGTCGCCAGCGGGCGCAGCAGCCTCTCCCGGACCGGCGAGTCGTATGTGGCGAGCAGCTTCACCGGTGTGTGGTGCTGTGTCTGCACGAACCATGTGGAGCAGCACGCCCCGGCCAGGATCTCCGCGATCTCCCGTGCCACGGCGACGGGCGCGTCCGCCCCGCCGTACTCCTCCGGCGCGCCCAGCCCGAGCAGCCCCGACCGCCTCACCGCCTCGATGTGGCTCGCCGGCACCTCCTCCTGGTCGACGCGCTCGGCGTGCGGGACGAGGAGATCGCGCGCGAGTCGCCGGGCGCTGGTGACGAGGGGGTGGGGCGGGGAGGCGAGGGGCGTGGAGCTCATGGGACAGATTCTCCCGGTCGCGCGACGCGGGATGCCGCTCCCGGGGCGTGTCGTTCGCCCGGCCCCGTCAGCTGCGCGCCCCGCGCGGGCCCAGTTCCGTCAGTATGTCGAAGTCGAGGCCGTCGGCGCGGGCCAGGTAGATGCGCTGGCGCACATGACTGTCCCGCAGGTGCAGCAGGCCGCGCGGGCCCTCGTACGACACCGCGCCCGCCGCCGCCCCGATCGCCGACACGTTCAGCGTCCCGGCGCGCTTCAGCAGCGCGGCCAGCAACAGCACGCCCTCGTAGCAGGACTCGCCGAGGCTGCCGAGGGCGGGCGCCTCGACGCCGTACCGGGCCGCGTACTGCCCGTGGAAGTCGAGGGTGTCCCGGTTGGCCAGCGAGGCGAAGAACCCGGCCGTGCTGTAGAGGTCCTCGGTTGCCGCCGGGCCGCTCGCCATCAGCATGTTCTCGTCCATCAGCGTGCTCAGCCGCAGACAGCGCGCGTGCAGGCCGTGCGCCGCGAACGCCCGGTTGAAGCGCACCGCGTCGCTGCCGACGAGCAGCATCAGCACCCCGTCGGCGTCCGAGCGCTCGATGCGGCGCAGCACCGGCTCGAAATCGTCGGTGCCGAGCGGGAGGTAGACCTCGCCGGTGACGGACCCGCCGGACGCGTGCGCGTACCCGCGGGCCGCCCGTGCCGTACGCCGCGGCCACACGTAGTCGTTGCCGACGACGAACCACCGCCGCACCCCGCGCTCGTGCGCCAGCAGGTCCATGGCGGGCCGCAGTTGGTCCCGCGGCGTCTCGCTCGTCAGGAACACGCCCGCCGTGTCCTCACCGCCCTCGTACAGCGCGGTGTACACGTACGGGACGCGGTGCGCGATCCGCGGCGCCAGCGCCTGGCGCACCGAGGAGATGTGCCAGCCCGTGACGCCCTGCACGACACCCAGGTCCACCAGCGCCTCGACATGGCCGGCGACCTCGCGGGGCGTTTTCGAGCCGTCGACCGGCACCAGCCGGAGCTCCCTGCCGAGTACGCCGCCGTCCCGGTTGACCTCCTCGGCCGCCAGCCGCGCGCACAGCTCACAGGCGGGCCCGAAGATCCCGGCCGGCCCCTGCAAGGGGAACACGAGCGCCACGCCGAGGACGGAGTCGTCGGCCGTGAACCACTCGGGCGCGGGGAGATCGTGCCGGACCATGGCGTCATGATTCCGGCTCCGCCGGACGAACTCCAGTGCGTCTCCTAGGATGGACGCACCTCTTGTCGAACTAGGAGCAAGATGCCCACCCCTGTCCCGCGGCGGCCCGACGACCTGGTGCAACTGCTGACGCGGGCCGAGCGGCTGGCGGCGCGGCGGTTGCAGGCCGTGCTGGAGAAGGAGGGCTGCTCGCTCGACGCGTGGCGGGTGCTGGTGCTGCTGTCGGACGGCGAGGGGCACCATATGACGGCGATCGCGGAGGCCGCGTTTCTGCCGCCTCCGACGCTGACCAAGCTGGTCGACCAGCTCGTCGACCAGAACCTCGTGCACCGTAGGGTCGACCCCTTCGATCGCCGCCGCGTCCTCGCCCACCTCACCCCCCGCGGCCGGGAGTACGGGCAGCGGCTCGACCACGCGGTGCGCGCCGGCTGGCCCGCGCTCGGCGAGGACGACGACGAACTGCTGCGGTCCCTGCTGGTCCGGCTGGCCGCGACGCTGGCGGAGTCGGCACGCGTGTGAGCATGACTGGTCTACACCCTTGACTGGTACAGACCAACGCGGTTGAGTGTGCCTCCGCAACCCCCCACCACGGCCGCGCCCACGCCGTGACCGGTCCTCCGGTGCGTGCGGTGAAGGCTCTGCTTCGCCCTGCCCTCGACGGGTGCGGCCGTGCTCCGCAAAGGAGTTGATCCCATGACGAGACGTCGTGTCTCCGCCGTCCTGGCCACCCTCGCCCTCGCGGGCACCGCACCGGTACTCCTGCCGGCCGCCAGCGCCTCCGCCGCCGCGTGCTCCAGTTATCCCGACTGGGTGGCGGGCAGGTCCTACGCCGCCGGCGACATCGTCCGCTACACCGACGGCAAGGCGTACGTGGCCGAGCACGCCAACCCGGGTTACGACCCGACCATCAGCACCTGGTACTGGGAGCCGTACGCCTGCGACAGCGGTCCGGGCACGCCGGCCGCCCGATTCGTCGTGACCGAGGCGCAGTTCAACCAGATGTTCCCGAACCGGAATCCCTTCTACACCTACAGCGGGCTGACGGCGGCCCTGAGCGCCTACCCCGGCTTCGCCAACACCGGCAGCGACACGGTGAAGAAGCAGGAGGCCGCCGCCTTCCTCGCCAACGTCAGCCACGAGACCGGCGGCCTGGTGCACGTGGTGGAGCAGAACACCGCCAACTACCCGCACTACTGCGACTGGAGCCGCCCCTACGGCTGCCCGGCCGGCCAGGCCGCCTACTACGGGCGCGGCCCGATCCAGCTGAGCTGGAACTTCAACTACAAGGCCGCGGGCGACGCGCTCGGCATCGATCTGCTGAACAACCCCTGGCTGGTCCAGAACGACGCGGCCGTCGCCTGGAAGACGGCCCTGTGGTACTGGAACACCCAGACCGGTCCCGGCACCATGACCCCGCACAACGCCATGGTGAACGGCGCCGGATTCGGCCAGACGATCCGCAGCATCAACGGCTCCCTGGAGTGCGACGGCAAGAACCCGGCGCAGGTGCAGAGCCGCGTGACCAACTACCAGCGGTTCACGCAGATCCTCGGCACGTCACCCGGCGGGAACCTCTACTGCTGACGGCGAGGCGTGTGTGAGACTCCGTCGATGAGCTCACAGACGATCACCGCGGACGCCGCGGGCACCTGGAAACTCGGCGACCTGCCCGTCCACCGCCTCGGCTTCGGCGCGATGCGGCTGACGGGCAGTGCCGCCTTCCATCTCGGCACCCCGAGTGACCGCGACCGGTCGATCGCCGTCCTGCGCAAGGCGATCGACCTCGGTGTGAACCACATCGACACGGCCGCCTTCTACTTCTCGTCGCTGCGCTCCGCCAACGAGCTCATCAACAGCGCGCTGGCGCCGTACCCCGACGACCTGGTCATCGTCACCAAGGTGGGCCCCCACCGGACCTATGACGGGCAGTGGGGCACCTCGGCCCGCCCCGAGGACCTGCGCGGGCACGTGGAGGAGAACCTGCGCCAGCTCGGCCGCGATCACCTCGACGTGGTCAATCTGCGCCGGATGCCGAAGTACGACTCGATCGCCGAGCACTTCGGGGCCCTCGCGGAACTGCGCGAGGCAGGCCTGATCCGGCACCTGGGCATCTCCAACGTCACGCCCCGCCACCTCGCCGAGGCGCAGGCCATCGCCCCCGTGGTCTGCGTGCAGAACCGGTACGCCCTCGACCGCCCCGACCCCGCCACCGACGAACTGCTGCGGACCTGCGGCGAACAGGGCATCGCGTTCGTGCCGTTCTACGCCGTCGCCGGCGAGGGCGGCGAGCACGGCGCCACCACCGCCCACGACGAGGCGGTGCGAGCCGTGGCCCGTGCCCATGGCGCGAGCCCCGCGCAGATCCGCATCGCCTGGACCCTGCACCAAGGCGCCCATGTGCTCGCCATACCCGGCACCGGCAACCCCGGCCACCTCGTGGAGAATGTGGCGGCGGGCGCGATCCGCCTCACCGACGGGGAACTGGACCGGCTGAACACGCCGCGCCCGGCGGCCGGTTGACCGGTCAGACCACCCAGGCCCCGTCCCGCATGAGGTGCCGGCGCGGCAGCTCGTGCTGCTCGCACCACGCCTGCGCCGCGCGCGGCCGCACCCGGAAGAACGCGTAGGACGCGTGGTCCCCGCGCGGATCCCAGCCGGTCTTCACACGGAAGGCCTCGGCCGCCGCCGACGGCACCTCGGGGATCGTGAAGGTCTCCACCTCACCGTCGACGAGCACGACGTCCCGGGTGTCACCGAGGGCCAGCCGGGCCCGCCGGCCATCCCGCAGATTGCGGCCCGTGGGATTGGTCAGCCGTGTGCACAGCCACACCGCCTCGTCGTGCCACACGAACCAGAGCGGGACCAGGCACGGCACGCCCTCGGTGTCCGCCGTGGCGACCCAGATGTCGATCTCCCGCTCCATACGGTTCAGGAGGTCGGCCTTGCGCTGCGCGGGGGTGCGGGGCGGCTCGCTGATCTTCATGGCCGGGACGCTAGCGCGTGGCAGAGCGGACCACCTCGGGCCGGCGTCGTAGGCCGGAGACCTAGGTCCTCCGAGCGTCGAGGGGGGTTTTGCATCCCATGGGTGTTACGTATAACCTCTCCCGTCAACCACACGCTCCGGAAGGTCCTGATGCGACGTATCGCCCTGGTCACCCTCGTCGTCGACGACTACGACGAGGCGATCCGCTTCTACACCGAGGCCCTCGGGTTCCGGCTCGCCGAGGACACTCCCCGGCCCGACGGGTCGCGCTGGGTCGTCGTCGAACCCGGGACCTCGGGAACGGGCAGCGGTCTGCTGCTCGCCCGTGCCGAGGGGGCGGCGCAGGCCGACCGGGTCGGGGACCAGACCGGCGGCCGGGTCGGGTTCTTCTTGCACACCGACGACTTCGCCCGGGACCACGCCCGCATGACCGCCGCCGGCGTGACGTTCCTGGAGGAGCCGCGGCACGAGCCGTACGGAACCGTCGCCGTCTTCCAGGACCTGTACGGCAACCGCTGGGACCTGCTCCAGCCCGCCGCCCTTTGACACCGCCCGCCGCCGACCGCAACACGCACTGCCGAGGAACACGCACATGACCGCGCCCCGTATCGACACCGACACCGACACCCTCCGCCGGCTGCCCAAGGCCGTGCTGCACGACCACCTCGACGGCGGCCTGCGCCCCTCGACCGTGGTGGAGCTCGCGGACGCGGTCGGCCACACGCTGCCCACCACCGACGCCGCCGAACTCGCCGCCTGGTACTACGAGGCCGCCAACTCCGGCGACCTGGTGCGCTACATAGCCACCTTCGAGCACACCCTCGCCGTCATGCAGACCCGGGAGGGCCTGTTGCGCACCGCCGAGGAGTACGTGCTCGACCTCGCCGCGGACGGTGTCGTCTACGGCGAGGTGCGCTACGCGCCGGAGCTGATGGTCAGGGGCGGACTGACCCTGCCCGAGGTCGTCGAGACGGTGCAGGAGGGGCTCGCGGCCGGTATGGCCAAGGCAGCGGCCGCCGGGACGCCCGTGCGGGTCGGGACGCTGCTGTGCGGGATGCGGATGTTCGACCGCAGCCGGGAGATCGCGGATCTGGTCGTGGCGTTCCGGGACGCCGGTGTCGTCGGCTTCGACATCGCCGGCGCCGAGGACGGCTTCCCGCCCGCCGACCACCTCGCGGCCTTCGAGCACCTGCGCCGCGAGAACGTGCCGTTCACCATCCACGCCGGGGAGGCGCACGGCCTGCCCAGCATCCACCAGGCCCTTCAGGTGTGCGGCGCCCAGCGCATCGGGCACGGCGTGCGCATCACCGACGACATCCCCGACCTCGCGTCGGGCAAGCTCGGCCGTCTCGCGGGCTGGGTGCGCGACCGGCGTGTCGCCCTGGAGATGTGCCCGACCTCCAACCTCCAGACCGGCGCCGCGACCTCCATCGCCGAGCATCCGATCACCGCCCTGAAGGACCTCGGCTTCCGCGTCACCCTGAACACCGACAACCGGCTCGTGTCGGGCACCACGATGACCCGCGAGATGTCCCTGCTGGTCGAGCAGGCGGGCTGGACCGTCGAGGACCTGCGCACGGTCACGGTGAACGCCCTGAAGAGCGCGTTCCTCCCGTTCGACGAGCGGAACGCGCTGATCCGGGACGTGGTCCTGCCCGGTTACGAGGCCGCGCTCTGAAGCAGTCCCCTGAGGTAGGCGGCCTGTCCGATGTGCTGGAGATCGTCGGACAGGACGCTGACCAGCCGGACGCCCAGGGTGACCGGCGGGTCCCAGCGCTCGTCGACGACGCGCTCCAGCTCCTTGGCCGCCAGACCGCGCAGGGCTTCGAGGGTCTGGTCGTGCACGGCGTCGTAGTAGCCGGTCAGCAGCTCGCCGGAGTCGACCCGGACCTTGGCGACCTTGGCCGGACTGTGGCCGTAGCCCGTGTCGTGCCGGGGCAGACCGAGGCCGAAGCGCTTCTCCCAGTCCTGGGACAGCCACACCTGGTCGAGGTCGAAGGCGTCGGCGACGTGGTCGTCCTGGACACGGGTGAGGTGCCAGACCAGCCAGGCGATGGAGTTGGTGTCGGGGGAGGGGCGGGCGCTCAGTTCGTCGGGCCCGAGGCCCTCGACGGTGGCGTGGACTTCTTCCCGGATGCGGTTGTAGCCGTCGATGAGGATGTCCTTCGCATGCATGTCTCCACCATCGCGCATCGCCGCGCCCCGTGCGCCCCGGTTCACACGCCGGTGGTCTCCGGTGTCGCGGCTGTGGTCTGCGCTTGCGCGCTCGTGATCTCCGGTGTGACGGCCTGTGCTGTGCGCCTTACGCGCCCATGGTCTCCGGTGTCACGCCTGTGGCCTCGGGCGAGGTCCTCGCGGCCCCCGGTGTCGCTCGTGTGGCCCCGGGCGACCCGCCCGTGGCCCCCGTCGACGTGCTCGTGCTCCCCGTCGACGTGCCCGTGGCCTCCAGCAGCGCCATCAGCGCCCGGGCGGCCGGGCTGGTGGCCTGCCGGGGCGGCAGCAGGGCCACCGTCTCGTAGACCGCCTCGCCCGTTCCCTTCACCGGCAGTGCGGTCAGGGAGGCGCGCTTGTGCGCGAAGTGCCGCGGCACGACGGCGACGCCGAGGTTCTCGTCGACCAGGTCGAGCAGGGTGTGCACGTCGTTCACCTCCAGGGCCACGGTCCGCCGTACGCCGGCGGCGGCGAACACCGTGTCGGTGGTGCGGCGCGGACCCCAGTCCGGGTGGAAGTCGACGAACACCTCCCCGCCCAGTTCCTCCGGCGTGACGGCCGCACCGGCGGCGGCGAGCCGGTGGCTGGAATGGCACAGCAGCGTCATCGGCTCGCTGCTCAGCGGCACCGACCGCAGCTGGTCGCTGTCGGCCTGCGTCCGCACGGCGAACGCCAGGTCGAGCCGCCCGGCCGCGACCTCCTCCGCCAGCGCGCCCGACCCGGCCTGCCGCAGGCAGATCTCCACGTCCGGATGCCGGTGCCGGAAGGTGGCGAGCAGCCCCGCGACATGCACCCCGGCGATGCACTGCTCACTGCCGAGCGCGAGCATGCCGCGCAGTACGCCCTGCACCGCCGCCACCGCCTCGTGGGCGGCGCGCACCTGCGCCAGGATCCGCTCCGCCTCGCCGAGCAGCGCCCGCCCGGCCGGGGTCAGCGTCACGCGGCGGGTCGTGCGCACGAACAGCGGCGTCTGGAGCTCCCGCTCCAGCGCCCGGATCGAGGCGGACAGGCCCGACTGGGACACCAGGAGTCGTTCCGCCGCCCGCGTGAAGTGCTGGTCCTCGGCGACCGCGACGAAGTGCTGCAAGTGGCGCAGTTCCATGACTGAGAAGCGTAACCGCTGAATTCCATCGGATTCTTCTGTTGGACGCATGGGCGCAGGTCACGACAGAGTGGACACCGGTTTCTTCCCGACCGTGCCAACCCCTCTGGAGTCGCGTTGTACACCGCACACCCCGACCGCTACGCGGACATGCCCTACCGGCGCACCGGACGCAGCGGCCTGAAGCTCCCCGCGCTCTCGCTCGGCCTGTGGCACAACTTCGGCCCGGACCGGCCGGTCGAGACGCAGCGAGCCATCCTGCGCCGCGCCTTCGACCTCGGCGTCACCCACTTCGACCTCGCCAACAACTACGGCCCGCCGCCCGGTGCCGCCGAGTCCGCGCTGGGCGAGTTCCTGAAGTCGGACTTCGCGGCCTACCGCGACGAGCTGGTCATCTCCACCAAGGCCGGCTATCTGATGTGGCCGGGCCCGTACGGCGAGTGGGGCTCGCGCAAGTACGTGCTGTCGTCCCTGGACCAGAGCCTTACGCGGATGGGCCTGGACTACGTCGACATCTTCTACTCGCACCGCCCCGACCCGGAGACTCCGCTGGAGGAGACGATGGGCGCGCTGCACTCGGCGGTGCAGCAGGGCAAGGCGCTGTACGTCGGCATCTCCAACTACTCCGCGGAGCAGACCCGCGAGGCCGCCCGCATCCTGGGCGAGCTGGGCACCCCGCTCCTGATCCACCAGCCGCGCTACTCGATGCTGGACCGCCGCCCCGAGGACGAGGGCCTGCTGGACGCCCTCGACGAGCTCCAGGTCGGCTCCATCGTCTTCTCCCCGCTGGAGCAGGGCCTGCTCTCCGCCCGCTACCTCGACGGCATCCCCGAGGGCTCCCGGGCCGCGAGCGACAGCCCCTTCCTGAACTCCGACGCGGTCACCGAGGAGCTGGTGGGCCGGCTGCGCGACCTGAACGACATCGCCAAGTCGCGTGGCCAGACGCTGGCCCAGATGGCACTGGCCTGGGTGCTGCGCGGTGGCCGGGTGACCTCCGCGCTGGTCGGCGCGAGCAGCCCGCAGCAGCTGGAGGACAGCGTCGGAGCCATTGGCAACCTGGACTTCGACGCGGACGAGCTGGCCCGTATCGACGCGGTCGTCAAGCAGTAGCCGCCCCCGCCTTCCCGAGGGGGCGGCGGCCCCCCGGGAAGGCCCTGGGTCCTAGGAGCCGATCCGCTCCTCCAGGCGCACCGTCACCGTGTCGCCCTCCTTCTTGCCGATGGCCTTGCGGACGTCGGCCTTCACGGGCAGCTTGTGCGTGCCGTCGCCCAGTGCCATGAACGAGCTGCGGAACGGGTGCCCGTCGATCGTCCCGCGGACCTTGACCAGGCCGCGGGTGCCGAAGAACTCGGCCGACCGCGGCCAGACCAGGTAGGTCCAGCCGCCCTCGGCCGGGCTCTTGCGCAGGACCGCGGTGAACTCCGCGTCCAGTTCTCCGGTCGTGGCCATGATGTCCTCCGGTGCTCGGCGGCCTCTCCCTCACACAGACCGCCGGACACCGGAGAACTCATCGCCGGAGCCGGTCTCACGCCCCGGCGGGCACCCGGTCGAGGAAGCCGAGCACGGTCCTGATCCGGCCCTGCCCGTCCAGCGTGATCACATCCGACCCGGCCACCGGCGCCGAGCCGTCGGTCTCGCTCACCAGCTCCCACGAGAAGCGCGCGGTGTGGTGGTGCCCGTCGACGGCGCCGGCGAGCCGGAACACGAACCCCGGGAACTGCTCGCGGGCCGCCGCGATCAACGCGGCGATCTGATCGTGGCCCTGCACGTCGGCCAGCGGGTCGGTGTAGCCGCCGTCCTCGGTCCAGGCGGCGGCGACCGCCTTCGCCCGGGCCGCCGGGTCCTCGGCGTTCCAGGCCTCGAAGTAGCGGGCGACGGCGTCCTCGTAACGGTGGGCGGGTGCGGACATGGGCGATCGGCCTCCGAAAGGTCGTGTCTGCTGGTCAGACCCCGGATCACCGCTCGCGGCGAACCGGCACGGACCACCCTGCCCGCGCCCGGCGGGACCGTCGATTACCTCCGGAGTCATGCCCCCCGGCGACCGCCCGCCGCGTTTCGGCCAACTCGGGGTGTGAATATGCCAAGAGACTGGCCGGAAAGACATGGTGACAGTGTTTCAGTAGTGAACATACTGACCAGCGAGAGCGCTTTCACATCCAGCGACGGCGCCCTCACGCACAGCACGCGAGCCGCACGACAGGCGAGGCCGGGCCGGCAGGCGGGCAGGGCAACGGGGGAGGGGCACGTGCACGACGAGTTTCTGTGCCATGTCACGGCGTACGGGGTCTGCGACGGCCGCCGCATCGGGGTCCCGCTGGGCACCTACCGGGCGCCCACCCTCGCCCTCGCCCTGTGGTGGCTGCGCGACCGCGCCTCCTGGATCGCCCAGCGTCTCGACCCCCAGCCCGACGCCGAGCACTTACCGCCGGGCGCGCTCGTGCCGGTCGCCGAGACCGTGCCCGACGTGCCCACCCAACTGCGCGCCTGGTGCGCCGACCCCGACCGGCAGGAGCGGGTCGCCGAGGAGTTGGCGGCCGGACGGCTGGTACGCATCGCCACCAGCGACGACACCACCGAGTACGAACTGCTCGCGGAGTCCGTGGACGCCCTGCGGATGCAGCGGACGGCCCCCTCCCTGGATGTACCCGTGGCTTGAGCGGCTCGCCGAGTCATACATCAGGCAAATCGGTAGAATCTTGGTCATGGCGCGGTCGTCGGTGACACCCGAGCTCGTCCTGGAGACCGAGACGGGCTTTACCGTGATGGTTCCGGGCCGCGATTACCACGTCGGGCGCGACCCGTCGAGCGACATCGTCATCGACGACGACCGGGTCTCCTGGCACCACGCGGTACTCAGACCCGACCACGGGCACTGGACCATCGAGGACGAGAACAGCACCAACGGCACCTACGCGGACGGCCGCCGCATCCACGAGTGGGACGTCGGCCCCGGCAGTGTCATCCGCTTCGGCAACCCGGCCGACGGACCGCGCGTGGTCGTGAAGGGCCACCCCGCACCGGCCCCGGAACGCCCCTCCGCCGTCTCCATGCCGGCCATGACGAGCACCTACCGGCAGCCCACGACCGTACGGCCGCTGCCCGCCCGCACCGTCCGCATCGGCCGCGCGACCGACAACGACCTGGTCATCGACGACCTGGTGGTCTCCCGCCGGCACGCCGAGCTGCGCGCCCTGCCCGACGGCACGTACGAGATCACCGACCTCGGCAGCCACAACGGCACGTACCTCAACGGCAGCCGCGTCACCAGCGCCCCGGTCGGGCAGGGTGACATCGTCGGCATAGGCCACTCGGCGTTCTGCCTCGTCGGCGACCAGCTCCAGGAGTACGTCGACACCGGTGAGGTCTCGCTCGACGTGCAGGACCTCGTGGTGACCGTCGACCGGGGCCGCAAGGCGCTGCTCGACCACGTGTCGTTCCCGGTGGGGGAGAAGTGCCTGCTCGCCGTCGTCGGCCCGAGCGGCGCCGGGAAGTCCACGCTCCTCAACGCCCTCACCGGCCAGCGGCCCGCCGGCCACGGCACCGTCCTCTACGACGGCCGCGACCTCTACCGCGACTACGCCGAGCTGCGCCAGCGCATCGGCCTCGTCCCGCAGGACGACATCCTGCACGCCCAGCTGACCGTCCGCAAAGCCCTCTCCTACGCCGCCGAACTGCGCTTCCCGCAGGACACCGCCAAGGCCGAACGGCGCGCCCGGGTCGACGAGGTGATCCGCGAACTGGGCCTGGAACAGCGCGCCGAGCAGCCCGTGCACAGCCTGTCCGGGGGCCAGCGCAAGCGCGTCAGCGTGGCTCTGGAGCTGCTGACGAAGCCGTCGCTGCTGTTCCTCGACGAGCCCACCTCCGGACTCGATCCCGGCATGGACCGCTCGGTGATGCACATGCTGCGCGGCCTCGCCGACGACGGCCGGACCGTCATCGTGGTCACCCACAGCGTGCTCAGCCTCGACGTGTGCGACCGGCTCCTCGTGCTCGCACCCGGCGGGAGGATCGCCTACTACGGGCCTCCCGAGGACGCCCTGCCGTACTTCGGTTTCGAGCAGTGGCCGGAGGCCTTCGAGGCCTTCGACCGGGACGCGGACCGGGACTGGGCCGGGGACTACACAGCCTCGCCCTTCCACGGCCGGTACGTCGCCGACGCCACCGCCCAGCCCCGGCAGCCCCGGTCCGGACCCGTCGTCATCACCGCGCCGCCCCGGCCGCGCAGCCGGGCCGCCCAGCTCGGCACGCTGGTGCGGCGGTACGCGGCCGCGCTCAGCGCCGACCGCACCTTCCTGATCATCATGATCGCCCTGCCGTTCGTGATGGGCGTGATGGCGCGCGCCCTGGCGGGCGGCAGACTCACGCTCGACACGGCGATGAACGCCCTGCTCATCCTGTGTGTCGGCGCGGTGCTCACCGGGGCCGCCAACGCCGTGCGGGAACTCGTCAAGGAACGGGTGATCTACCAGCGGGAGCGGGCGGTGGGCCTGTCCAGATCGGCGTACCTGATGTCCAAGGTCGTCGTCCTGGGCGTCATCACCGTGCTCCAGGCGGTGGTGCTGACCCTGGTCGCCCTGCTCGGCGTGGACCTCAACGCACCCGGCGGCGAAGGCGTGCTGATGCCGCCCCTGGTGGAAATCGCGGTCGCCGTCGCCCTGCTGGCGTTCACGGCCATGATGCTCGGCCTGTTCATCTCCGCGCTGGTGCGCAAGGAGGAGGTGACGATGCCGCTGCTCGTGCTCATCGCCATCGTCCAGGTCGTCTTCTGCGGTGCCCTGCTGAAGCTGGACGGAGTGCCCGGGCTCGAACAACTCGGCTGGCTGGTCCCGGCGCGCTGGGCGCTGGCCGCGATGGCCGGCACCGTCGGGCTGGCCCGGATCGTGCCGGACGACCTGACGAAGGACCCGCTCTTCGAGCATTCGGCGGGCACGTGGCTGCTGGACGTCGGGATGCTGCTCGTGCTGTCGGCGCTCTTCGGCTTCCTGGTCTCCCGGCTGCTGCGCCGGCACGAACCGGCCGTGATGCGGAAGTAGGCAGCGCCTGTGACGACTCCTGGATTCCGCCCCACGCACGTCGTCCCGCAGAACGGGATGCCGGCCTGGGAGGCCCCCGACCCGTCCCGGCCCACGGTGGACCTGGACCCCCTGCTGCCGGTGCAGCTGCTGGAGCGGCAGGGCGACTGGGGGCACGTGCTGTGCTTCAACGGCTGGTCGGCGTGGGTCGACGGCCGCCGCCTGGTCCCCGTACCGCAGGATCCGCCCGCCGCGGACGGACCGCTCACCCGCAGCGCCGATCCGCGTCCGCTGCTGGGCCGGGCGCAGGAGGCCCTGGCGCGCTACCGGTCCGCGGTCGAGGACCTCGCGGCCGGTGCGGACCGGGAGTCCTTCCACGTCCGCACCCGCGGGCTGCGGATCGGCGTCGTCGTCGACGGCGAGTCCGTGTGGCTCTACGACGCCGCGCACGGGCACTGGGTGTACGCCGAAGGCACCCGGGCGACCACGTACGCGACGGACGAGACGCCGCGGTCCGACCCGGAACCCCGCCCGGCCGAGCCCCCGGCCCCGGCGCGCACGCCGACGCGGGTCGTGCCGGCGGACGCCATCGAGGAGACGCCCCGGGAGCAGCAGCCGGGCCGGCCGACCCCGCCGACCGAGACACCGCCCACCCGGGCCGCACCACCGCGGCCCGCGCCTCGTGAGGCGCCGGAGCCGACGCGGGTGGTGTCACCGGAGGTTACCGAGCCACCTCGTGAGGCGACCGAGCCGACGCGGTTCGTGTCTCCTGAGGTTCCCGAGCCCACACGGGTGGTGTCACCTGAGGCGCCCGAGCGCACAGGGGTCGTGTCCCCCGAGGGGGACCGCGAGTCGGCTTCGGAGGAGGCCGCCGGGCCCGGCGAGGCGCCGCCCACACGGGTCGTGGAGTCAGAGCCCACCCGGATCGTGTCGCCCGAGGGTGACGTCCGTTGAGCCGCGAGACGAGTCTGTTCTCGGGGCGGCCCTCCGAGCTGGTCGGGCAGCAGATCGCCGGGTACCGGATCGAGCAGGAGATCGGGCGCGGCGGCATGGCCGTGGTCTACCGGGCCAGGGACCTGCGTCTGGAGCGCACCGTCGCGCTCAAGCTGCTCGCCCCGGAGCTCGCCCGCAACGACACGTTCCGGCGCCGCTTCACCCACGAGTCCCGGGCCGCCGCCGCGATCGACCACCCGCACATCGTGCCGGTCTTCGAGGCGGGCGAGACGGATGGTGTGCTGTACATCGCGATGCGGTTCGTCGCCGGCAGTGACCTGCGTCATCTCCTGGACCGGGAGGGCCCGTTGCCGCCCGCCACCGCCGTACGCGTCGCCGCCCAGGTCGCCTCCGCGCTCGACGCCGCCCACGAGCACGGCCTGGTGCACCGGGACGTCAAGCCCGGCAACATCCTGGTCTCCCGCGGCACCGACAGCGACCACCCCGAGCACGTCTACCTCACCGACTTCGGCCTGACCAAGAAGTCGCTGTCGCTGACCGGCTTCACCACGGTCGGCCAGTTCGTCGGCACGCTCGACTACGTCGCCCCCGAGCAGATCTCCGGCAAGCCCGTCGACGCCCGCTGCGACGTGTACGGCTTCGCCTGTGTCGTCTTCGAGATCCTCGCCGGCCACCCGCCCTTCCTCCGGGACGACGACATGGCCCTGCTGTGGGCTCACCAGTACGACGACCCGCCGCCGCTGACCGAGTCCCGCCCCGGCCTCCCACCCCGGATGGACCCGGTGTTCGCCAAGGCCCTCGCCAAGAACCCCGACGACCGCTACCCCTCCTGCCTCACCTTCGTCGCCGCGCTGCGCGCCGCCACGGCCGGTGGCGGAGCCGGCGCCGGGCCCGCCCCCGCCCGGATGGGCCGGCCGCCGGGGGAGGAGGCGCCGAAGCCGCCCCCACGCTGGGCCGAACCGGTCTTCGTGGAACGGACGTAGAACAGCGCCGCGGGGCGGCCGGTGTGCCCGGCGTCAGCCCGCCGACTCGGCGCGCACCTCACCCCGCCGCCGCACGTGCCGCGCCAGCAGCGCCCCGGCGAACCCGGTCACCAGCCCCCACGGGATCGCCAGGCCCACGGCTCCCCACAGCCGGGGTCTGAGGAACAGCTCGCCCGCGAGGCCGCCGCCCAGGTCGCCGATGCCGAGCACGGACAGGCCGTAGTGCGCGGAGATGCGCCCGACCAGGCAGATCATGAACACCGTGAGCAGGAGCGCCACCGCCATGTGCACGGCGTGCTGCCAGGCCCGTATCCGGGCCGGCGACCGGGCCGCCATCACGAACGCGGCCGCGAGCAGCAGCACCACGTCGACGACCAGCAGCCACCACACCCTGCCGTCGTGCTCGGAGAGCGTGCGCAGGTTCAGCTCGGAGATGTCCGGGGTGCGCAGCACCTCGTCGAGCACATGCGGCATCGGCAGCCCGAACGGCCCCTCCACCCGGCCGTTCCAGGTGGCGCCGAGTCCGATCGTCAGCGCGAGCCACACGAGGTTGGGCATGCCGAGCAGGATCACGGCGAAGGTCTCCGCCGCGTGCCCGCGCGTCGCCGCGACCACCAGGGCGACGACGACGCCGATGACGACGTAGGCGAGCAGCAGCGCGACCATCGCGTAGCCGGCCGGTCGCACCGACGTCTGGAAGCGCAGCAGCCCGGCCGGCAACGGGGCGCCGCGCGATACCAGCAGGGCCAGCACCAGCACACCGGCCAGCCACACCATGCCGACGAACACGGACAGTGGAACGTCGGTGGTGAAACCGATCTTCGGAGAGGCGCCGAACAGTTCGCCCAGTTCGCCCAGCGCGTCGTTCCCGAGGGAGATGGCGAAGGTGTGGCGGGCGGCGAGGGTCAGACCGATCAGCGCGAGCAGCCACAGCGCCGCGATCCTGGCGGCCCAGCCGGCCAGCTCCGCCGTACCGGCGACCGCGCGGTGCCGCAGGGGCCGCAGGAAGCCCCAGGCGATCACCAGCGCCCCGGTGAGCGTGACGGACAGCGGGATGACGGTAAGGCCCGCCTGCGTGTCGGCGAGGTCCCCTGCGCTTCCGGAGAGCTTCACGGTGCCCCCGACGGCGGTGACCACGGTCGCCGCGACGACCGGTGCGAACGCGCCGTCCGGGAGGTCCGCCGCCCCGGCCGCCCACAGGCCCAGCGCGGACACCACCGCCATGGCGAGCAGCCCGCCGACCACCGTGACGAGGGCATGCGCCCAGCCGTGGCGGGCCACGGTCCGCTCGCCGGAGGTACGTGCCTGGCCGGAGGAGGTGCGCGAACTCACGCTGCCACGCTAAGCAGCACCCGCGCCGGACGCCCGCCGGGAGGTCCGTCCGCGTCGGCTTGCGAGCCGTACGGGGCCGGGGCACACAATGAATCCGTCGTGAAAAAGCGGCATACACCGGGACTAATCGCCCCGGGTGTGAGAAGGCCGCAGAGAACCCACGCGGGAAGAAGAGTTCGTGAGCGTCGAACCGCCGTCGTCCGGCCGCCCCACAGGACCTCCCTCGGGCCCGCTGTCGGGCCCCTCCCAGCCACCGTCGGGAGGCGGGCCGCCCTCCGAGCCGCCGAGCGGGGGAGGACAGGCACCGGAGCCGCGCCGCCCCTGGTGGGGGTCGGTACCTCGCGTGGCGCTGATCGCCACCGCCGTCGTGGCCGCCGTGATCCTGGCCGTGGTGCTCACCCGGCCCGACGGCGGCGGCACCGGCGCGTCCGACGGCGGTACCGGCACGTCCGAGGGCGAGGTCTTCCTGCAGCCCGCGGCCGACACCGGGCCGGACCCGTTCACCGAGTCCACGGCGAAGGAGAGCTCGGCCTCACCGGTCTCGCCCTCGCCCACTGAACTGGCCACGCAGAACGCCGTCCGGGGCGTCCAGGGCGGAGCGCCCGGCCTGTACGGCGGCACCCGCAACGTCGCCAGCTGTGACGTGGAGAAGCAGATCACGTACTTCGAGGGGGCTCCGGACAAGCAGCGGGCGTTCGCCTCCGTCGCCCGCGTCGACCCGCCCGACGTGCCCGCCTACCTGCGCTCGCTCACGCCCGTGGTGCTGCGCATCGACACGCGCGTGACCAACCACGGCTACAGCAACGGCCGCGCGACCGGTTACCAGGCCGTCCTCCAGGCCGGCACGGCCGTTCTCGTCGACGACCGCGGCATGCCCCGCGTGCGCTGCGCGTGCGGCAACCCGCTGTCCGCGCCGGTCGCCCAGCAGAGCGCGCCGAAGACGACGGGCGACGCGTGGCCGGGGTACAAGCAGTCGAACGTCGTCGCGGTCACGCCCGCCCCCAAGCCGGTCGACGTCTTCGTCATGTGCGAGCCCGACGGCGAGTGGTTCGAGCGCCACAAGGGCGACACGGGCGAGAAGGACCGCAAGACCGAGAAGCCCGACAAGCCCTCCCCGTCCGTGAGCGTCACCACACCGACGTCGCCCGCCGACACGACCTCGACGGAGCCGCCCACGAGTGAGGAACCGCCCACCTCGGACACCGGGACGTCGTCGGAGCCGCCCACCTCGGACACCGGGACGTCGCAGCAGCCGCCGCCTCCGCCTCCGCCCGGGGACGGCACCGGGGGTGACACGACGGACCAGGCCCCGTCCTCCTGACGCGGCCCGGCTCACCCGGCACTGGCACGGACCACCAGAGCGTAGTCGCCGAGACCGAGCAGGTGATCAGCCGGCAGGTCGCCGTGGGCGGTGCGGATCGCCTCGATACGGCCGGTCTCCGGTTCGAACACGACGTCCTGGACCGTACCGAGCCCGTCGCCCGTCTCGGTGAGGATCCTCAGGCCCGGCAGCTCGTGGTGCGGCGGCACCTCGGACGGGGCGGCGGCCGAGCGGACGAGCACGGCGTCCGGGCCGACGGCGTGCAGGGCGCCCCAGGCCAGCACGGACTCCTTGCGGGAGTGCCTGCGGCGCACCCGGACGTGGGTGACCACACCGGCCGGGGCGTCGACCGTCAGGGATTTCAGGACTCCGATCTCGTCCGACTCGGTCAGCGTCAGGACCGGCAGCCCCCGGGCCTGCGAGAACAGCATCACGGCGGCGTCCCCTTCCGGCCAGCGTGGAAGGCCCCGACCCGGGCGGCGAAGGCCGGCAGGTCGTCGGCCACGTAGCGGGTGGCGTCCGCCGGGATCACCAGTGCCCGGCCGGTGACCGTGAGCGTCTCGCCCCGCGGCACGTACACCCGGTGCCGGCGCCGCCCGGAGCCCTGGGCGAGCCCCTTGCCCGCGGCGATCCGGAAGCCCACGACCCGGCCGCTGGTGCCGCCCTCGACGACCACGTCGAGGACCGTGCCCACCTCGGCGCCCTCGTCGGTCAGCACCTTCGCGTGCAGCACCCGGCCCTGCTGGGCCTCCCGGCGGGCCACCGCGACGGTCGTCTCCGCCAGGGCACCGGCGTCGACGATCATGACCGCGTCGTGGCCCAGCGAGTGCACGGCCGTCCAGGGCAGGCTCTGCTTCAGCGGGCCCGACAGCAGTCCCCGGCCGCTGAGCGTGAAGCCGGTGACCCGCCCGGCGGCAGTGTCGAAGAGGGTGTCCTTGACCTGGGCCACGACGTCGCCGCCCAGGGTGACCACCGGCAGGGTCGTCAGGCTCCGTGCCGCCCTCAGCTCGTTCATCGCACGACCTCCCCGGGCGGGCCCGTACCGCGATGACCGTCCCCGGCGCCGGACGCCGGACCCGGTTCCTACCGGGTGCCCCACGGACAGGGGACAATGCCCGGGGCACCGGACGGGCCGAAGACCTGTCAGGACTGCGAAGCCCGGCTCGGGGTACGAGCACTGTGCAGAGCGTCCGGCCAGTCCGGCTTCCCAGAGAGAAACCAATGATCGACCACCTGGACGGGGCAGTGATACCGACTGGTTTCGACGTGCCCGTGGAACCGCTGAGGCGGGCGGCACACTACACCGGCGAGCAGGGCTGCATCGCCGAGGCGCGGTCCTTCGCCGCGCTCTTTCTCGACCAGCTCAGGACCGAGTGGTGCGCGCGCATCGACGACCGGGCCTGCGGGGCGGTGCAGCTCGTCGTGAGCGAGCTGGTCACCAACGCCGACCGGCACAGCAACGGGCCGTACATCCTGGAGCTCGTCGGCACGGACACCGCGGTGACGGTGTCGGTCTACGACAGCAGCTCCGCACTGCCCCGCATCTTCCCGCGCAACCCCGAGCGCGTCGGGCGGCACGGCCTGGAGATCGTCCACGCGCTCGCGGAGCAGGTCAGCGTGGAGCGGGTGCCGGTGGGCAAGCGGGTACGCGCCGTGCTGCCGCTCACCGACGGCACCGATGACTGAGCCGTCCACCGGCGGATGAGCCGTCCGGAGCCGCGGATCCACGGAGCCGGGACAGCGGCGGGTGCCGTCCCACTCCCGCATGTGGGGACGGCACCCGCTGGTCCGCCGGCCGCGTCAGGCGCAGCCGAGCTCGCCCAGCATGCCCTCGCGCAGTCGCGTGATGATCCGCTTGATCAGGCGGGAGACGTGCATCTGCGAGCAGCCCAGCCGCTCCCCGATCTCCGCCTGGGTGGCCTCCTCCACGAACCGCATGTGGAGGATCTGCCGGTCGCGCTCGCTGAGCTCCGCCATCAGCGGGGCCAGCGAGTGGAAGTCCTCGACGAGCCGCAGCCCGTCCTCCTCCACGCCGATGAAGTCGGCCAGCACCGCCTCGCCGCCCTCCGGACCGTCGCCGGTGAGCGCGGCGTCCAGCGACGACGAGTTGTACCCGTTGGCGGCGATCTGTCCCTCGACGACCTCCTTCTCGGAGATGTTCATCAGGGTGGCCAGCTCGGTGACCGTGGGCTCGCGGTCCAGCCGGCTGGCGAGTTCCTCGCGGGCCTTGGCCAGCTCCACGCGCAGTTCCTGAAGCCGCCGCGGTACGTGCACCGCCCACGTCGTGTCCCGGAAGAACCGCTTGATCTCACCGACGATGTACGGCAGTGCGAAGGAGGTGAACTCGACCTCGCGCGACAGTTCGAACCGGTCGATGGCCTTGATCAGACCGATCATGCCGGTCTGGACGATGTCCTCCATGTCGTCGCCGCGGCCCCGGAACCGGCCGGCCGCGAACCGCACGAGCGACATGTTCATCTCGATCAGCGTGTTGCGCGCGTACTGGTACTCGTGCGTGCCCTCTTCGAGTTCCGTCAGGCGCTGGAAGAACTGACGGGACAGCTCCCTGGCGTCCCGCGGAGCCACGGAGCGCGGGTCCACGACTCCCGGCAGCGCTCCGTCACCCGTGCCGGCCTCCGCGTTCTCTTCGACGACCTGTGCCTGCGACCGGATCACGGCGGTCTCCATTACCTCTCCCCATGAGCGTCACGGTGGACATCTGCCTAGGTGCTTCCGGGTTGCGGGTACCCGGTTCCGTGCTACACATGCGCGGCGATCCGCCGAGCGGCGGAAAATCGCGGAGAGGGAGCTTTTCCCGCGAGCGGCGGGCGGAGCCACGGTCGCCCAACGCCGCCCGGCGTACGGCCCGTTCGGCGATTCCACCCAGAGCGGAACGCCGCCCCCTTCCCCTGGCGACCACGGCTCCTAGGCTGGAGAAGTGAGCAACCACGTGCCGAACGAAGCCCGCGTCATCCCCCTGCGCCCGTCCGGCGCGCGCCCCCAGGCCGCCCGTCCGGCCACCGCTCCGCCACGCCACGGACCGCCGGCCCCCGCCCCGAAGGAGCCCCTGTGGCGCGACCTGGTCGGTGACGTGCTGCGGCGCGAACGCCTCGCGCAGGAGCGCACCTTGAAGGACGTCGCCGACGAGGCACGGATCTCCATGCCGTACCTGTCGGAGGTGGAGCGCGGCCGCAAGGAGGCCTCCTCGGAGGTCCTCGCGGCCGCCGCCCACGCCCTCGGACTGAGCCTCGGCGACCTGCTGTCGAGGGCGCAGGGCGAACTGACCCGCGTCACCTCCCGGTACACGGGCGGCAGTCGCCGCGGGGCGTCCACCTCGTCGTACGACGGACTGTGCATGGCAGCCTGAGCCCGGTGGGCCGGCCGGCGCCTCAGACCCGCACGAGACGCCGGCTGAGCACCTCGTCGGCGAGCCCGTAGCCCACCGCCTCCTGCGCGGTGAACACCTTGTCGCGGTCCATGTCGGCTCGCAGGGTCGCCACGTCGTGGTGGGTGTGCCGGGACAGCACCTCCTCCACCTGGGAGCGGATCCGCACCATCTCCTTGGCCTGGAGCGCCAGGTCGGAGACCATGCCGCGCTGCCCGCCCGTCGCCGGCTGGCCGAGCAGCACCCGCGCGTGCTCCAGCACGAACCGCCGCCCGGGGTCCCCGCCGGCCAGCAGCACGGCCGCGGTGGAGGCCGCCTGTCCGACGCAGCACGTCGAGATCGGCGTCCTCACGTAGGACATCGTGTCGTAGATGGCCATCAGGGAGGTGAACGAGCCGCCGGGGGAGTTGATGTAGACCGAGATCTCGCTCTCCGGCGCCGACGACTCCAGATGCAGGAGCTGTGCGATGACGACGTTGGCGACGCCGTCGTCGATCTCGGTGCCGAGGAAGATGATCCGCTCGTTGAGCAGCCGGCTGAAGACGTCGAAGGACCGCTCGCCCTGCGGGGTCCGCTCGATGACGTTCGGAATCGTGTAGCTCCCCATCACTGCAGCCCCATCTTGCGTCGCGTCGTGGCCGGGCGGACGTCCGCGAGGGATTCCACGACCCGGTCCACCATCCCGTACTCCCTGGCCTCCTCGGCCGTGAACCACCGGTCCCGGTCGCCGTCCCGGGAGATCGTCTCCGGGCTCTGGCCGGTGTGCTCGGCGGTGATCCGCTCGATGGTCCGCTTGGTGAACTCCAGGTTCTCCGCCTGGATCTCGATGTCGGCGGTGGTGCCGCCGATGCCCGCCGACGGCTGGTGCATCATGATCCGCGCGTTCGGCAGGGCGTAGCGCTTGCCCGGCGCGCCGACGCTGAGCAGGAACTGGCCCATGCTGGCCGCGAAGCCCATCGCCAGGGTCGAGACGTCGTTCGGGATGAGCCGCATCGTGTCGTAGATGGCGAGCCCCGCGTGCACCCCCCCACCGGGGCTGTTGATGTACAGGCTGATGTCGGTGCGCGGGTCCTCCGCGGAGAGGATCAGCAACTGGGCGCAGACCCGGTTCGCGGAGACCTCGTCCACCTGCGTGCCCAGCAGCACGATGCGCTGTGCGAGCAGCTGGGCGGCCAGATGGTCGTCGAACCGGGTCGGAGGGGTGTCGCCCTCCTCCGCCCGCGGGGCGAGTGTCGTGAGTGGAGTCATCGGTTCTCCTCGTCGTGGCAGGAAGGCCGCGGACGGGCCGCGGATGTGCCGTCGACTCCACTCTTGACCTCGGACGATGCCCGGGGACGGATTCTCTGCCCTCGGCAGATCCGCTCCCGGCAGAGCCCGCGCCCGTACGGCCGTCTCAGCCCTTCGCGCGCAACTCCCGGAAGAACGCCCGCACGTCGCCGACCAGCAGGTCGGGTTCCTCCATCGCCGCGAAGTGCCCGCCGCGGTCGAACTCCGTCCAGCGCACGAGGTTCTCGGTGCGCTCCGCCTTGTGCCGCAGGGGGAGCTGCGGTTCGGCCGGGAAGAGGGCGAGTGCCGTCGGCGCGACCGACGGCTCGGCGGGCCGGGCGGCGCGGCCCGTGGCGTGCGCCCGCTCGTAGTAGATCCGGGCGGACGAACCCGCCGTCCCGGTCAGCCAGTACAGCATCACGTTGGTGAGCAGCCGATCCCGGTCGACCGCCTCCTCCGGCAGCTCGTCCGAGTCCGACCACTCCCGGAACTTCTCGACGATCCAGGCGAGTTGGCCGACGGGTGAGTCGGTGAGCGCGTACGCCAGGGTCTGCGGCCGGGTCGACTGGAGCACGGCGTACCCCGTGCCCTCGCTGGTGTGGTCGCGCCAGCGCCGCCACGAGGTGAGGGCGCGCTCGCGCTCCTCGGGGCCGAGCGCGTCCAGCTCCTCCGGCGTCGGCTCGGTGGCCTGCTGGCTGCCCGGCAGCAGGTTGAGATGTACACCGAGCACGCGGTCGGGATGGGCCCGCCCCAGTTCGCGGGTGATCGCCGCACCCCAGTCGCCGCCCTGCGCGCCGAACCGTTCGTAGCCGAGCCGCCGCATCAGCTCGGCCCACGCGTCGGCGACCCGGCCGCCCTCCCAGCCCGTCTCCCGCGTCGGCCCGGACAGCCCGAACCCCGGGATGCTCGGCACCACCACGTGGAACGCGTCGGCGGGATCACCCCCGTGCGCGACGGGATCGGACAGCGGGCCGACCACGTCGAGGAACTCCACGATCGAGCCGGGCCAGCCGTGGGTGATGATCAGTGGCGTGGCCTCCGGCTCGGGGGACCGGACGTGGGCGAAGTGGACGGTCGCGCCGTCGACGGTGGTCGTGAACTGCGGCCACTCGTTCAGCCGCGCCTCGGCGGCCCGCCAGTCGTACTCGTGCCGCCAGTACCGGACCAGCTCGCGCAGATACGCCGTCGGCACGCCGTACGCCCATCCCGTGCCGGGCAGTTCGTCCGGCCAGCGGGTCCGGTCGAGCCGGTCGTGGAGGTCGTCGAGGTCGCTCTGCGGTACGGCGAGGCGGAAGGGCCGGATGCCGCTGTCGGAGTGCGTGGACGTCGTCATGACCGCGATGCTAGGGGGGACCGGGACGCCGCCCCGCCGAGAATTCCGGTCGTCCGGCCGATGAGTTTCCCGGCGTGGACCGGTCGACACAGATGACAGCGATCCACGCCCCAGGAGGTACTCATGGCATCCGACGGTTTCACCACGTGTCTCTGGTTCGACGGCCAGGCCGAGGAGGCCGCCCACTTCTACGTCTCGGTCTTCAAGAACTCCAGCATCGGAAAGATCGCCCGCTACCCCGAGGGCGCGCCCCAGCCCGCGGGCAGCGTGATGACCGTCGAGTTCACGGCCAACGGCCACAGGTTCCTCGGACTCAACGGCGGCCCCGAGTTCAAGTTCACCGAGGCGGTCTCCTTCATGATCTTCTGTGAGAACCAGGAGGAGATCGACCACTACTGGACCAAGCTCACCGAGAACGGCGGCGAACCCGGCCCCTGCGGCTGGCTCAAGGACCGGTACGGCGTGTCCTGGCAGGTCGTCCCCGACCGGCTCGACGCCATGATCACCGACCCGGACCCGGCGAAGGCGGCCCGCGTGACCCAGGCGTTCATGGCCATGAGCAAGTTCGACATCGCGGCCCTGGACAAGGCGTACGCCGGCGAGTGACGCGCCCCCGGACAGGGGCGGAAACCCCTTCCGCCCCTACCGGGACTCGGCCAGGATCCTCGGCATCGTGGAAGACGCCGCGCACCTCGGCGGCTTCTCCGTCTCGGAGGACTCCAGGAGCGGTCAACTCGCCGACTGGCGAACGGTTTTCGTGATCTCCCGGGCGATGCGCAGGATGCCGGGGGAGCGGACCGGGCAGGGCTTCGGCGTGGACGTCGTGGGCGCCAGGCAGAAGTGCAGGTAGTCGTCGTCCCGGTGCAGGGCCGTCCGGTCGCGGGACGGCTGAGTGCAGTAGTCGGGATGGGCACGCTCGAAGTCGGTGCACGGAAGGTACTGCGTCCAGACGTAGCGGTCCGACCCCGGACTCACCGTTCTCCCGGCGTCGGCGACGATGCCGCCCGACGTGGCGGCCAGCCGCTCGTACAGTCCGTTCACCCGCCGCACCCGGTCGGGCGTGATCGGATCCGGGCCCTGGAGCACCCACACGATCCGCGGCCGGCGGGAGCCGCCGGCCGTCGCGATCTGCTCGACGAGCCTGCGCGCGTCGGCCTCGTACCGCTCGAAGTACCGCTCCCGCGAACCGTCGTACGTGATCCCGTCCATGCACCAGGTGAAGTCCCAGGCGTTGCCCCAGAACTGCAACACCACGAAGTCCGGACGCAGCGACCGCACCAGGGCGGCCGCCTTGTCCCGGGCCGGGACGAGGGACCGCTCGGCCGTGCCCTCCAGGTAGTCGCACAGGGTGGTGCCCGAGTAGGGGGCGCTCGTGTACTCGGCGCGCAGGTCCCGGCGCAGTTCCTGGCCGAGGACCTCGTGGTTCTCCATGGCGAGCGAGTCGCCGAGGTACAGCACGGTGGGCGCTCTCCCGGGGGTCCGTGCGCTGGGGGAGGCGGGGGCCCGCTGATGTGTGGTCGCGGACACGTCCGGGGCGGACGGCGGGGGAGTCCCGGGCCCGGACGACGGATCGCCGCACGCGCCGAGCAGCAACCCCGCCACCAGCACCCCCACGATCCACGGTCTGCGCATACGGCAACCCCCGCCCCGGGCCGGTGAAACGGCTCACCAGGCAAGCACAGCCGGACCCCGAGGGGAAGACACTTCACGACAAGTCGTTCACCAGCACCGCCGCCCCGTCGAACCGCCCGGCCTTGAGATCCGCGAGCGCCGCCACGGCCCGCGACAGCGGATACGGATGCGTGGTCGCGCGCACGCCGTACCTCGCCGCGAGGGTCAGGAACTCGCGGCCGTCCTCGCGCGTGCTGGAGGCGACGCTGCGCAGCTCCTTCTCGTAGAAGAGCTCGGTCTCGTAGTGCAGTGGAGGCGTGTCGGTGAGGTGGATGCCGGCGACGGCCAGGACGCCCCCGCGGTCCAGGGCGCGCAGGGCGACCGGGACCAGTTCGCCGGCGGGGGCGAACAGGATCGCGCTGTCCAGCGGCTCCGGCGGCCTGGCGTACGCGTCCTGCGCGGAGGCCGCGCCCAGCTCCAGCGCCAGCCGCCGGGCGGCCGCACCGCGCGTCATGACGTGCACGGTGGCGCCCTCGGCGAGCGCCACCTGCGCGCACAGATGGGCGCTGCCCCCGAAGCCGTACAACCCGAGCCGTCCGCCGGGCGGCAGCCCGGCCCGGCGCAGCGCCCGGTGGCCGATGATGCCCGCGCACAGGAGGGGAGCCAGGGCCACGTCCGGCACGCCGTCCGGCAGCCGGTGGGCGAACGCCGCCGGCACCGTCGTGTACTCCGCGTAACCGCCGTCGGCGTACCAGCCCGTGTACTCGGAGCGGGGACACAGGTTCTCCGCGCCGCGCGCGCAGTACGTGCAGCTGCCGTCGGTCCGGCGCAGCCAGGCCACACCGACCCGGTCACCCACCGCGAAGCCGCGCACCGCCGCGCCCGCCCCGGCCACCACGCCGACGACCTCGTGACCGGGCGTGACACCCATCCGGTGCACGGGCAGGTCGCCCTCCGCCACGTGCAGGTCGGTGCGGCACACACCGCAGGCGCGCACCCGCACCAGCAGCTCGTCGTGCGCGGGCACCGGCACCGGCTTCTCGACCAGCCGCAGAGACCCCTCCTCGACCGGGCCCGGCCGCACCACCGACCACGCGCGCATCGTCCCGTCCGCCATCCCGCCGCTCCCGGTCCTCACGAAGGCCCCTGCCCAGTCTGCGCCGGAACCGCCCGTTCGGCGCGCGGGTCGGTCCGCGGGTGACTAGCGTGAGGAAACGGACTATCCGCTCATTCGGAAGGGCCGTGGTCATGGCCGTGCAACCTGAAGGTACCCCGTGCTGGGCCGACGCGATGTTCAGCGACCTCGAAGGGGCCAAGAGCTTCTACGGAGACGTCCTCGGCTGGACCTTCGCCGAGGCGTCGACGGAGTTCGGCAACTACACCGAGGCTTACTCGAACGGCAAGGCGGTCGCCGCCGTCGTCCCGCCCATGCCCGGCCAGGAGGGCCAGTCGCAGTGGTGCCTGTACTTCGCGGCCCGGGACGCCGCCGCCACGGCCGCCCGGATCCGTGACAACGGCGGCGAGGTGCTGATGGAGCCGATGCAGGTCGGTGACTTCGGCACGATGTGCCTGGCCCGCGACCCCGGCGGTGTCGTCTTCGGCGTCTGGCAGGCGGGCACCCACGAGGGCTTCGACACGACGGCCGAACCGGGTGCCTACACCTGGGCGGAGGTCTTCACCCGCGAGCCCGCCAAGTCCGACGCGTTCTTCCCCGCCGTCTTCTCCTACAAGCAGAAGGAGATGGGGGACGAGGCGATGGACTTCCGGATCTACGACCTCGGCGACCGCAGCGTGCTGGGGCGGATGAAGATGACGGACGACTTCCCGCCCGAGGTGCCGCCGTACATCAACGTCTACTTCGCCGTCGAGGACTGCGACGACGCCGTCGCCAAGGCCACCAAGCTCGGCGGCGTCCTGCGGTTCGGGCCCATGGACACCCCGTTCGGCCGGTTCGCGGCCCTCAGCGACCCGCAGGGCGCCAATTTCTCGGTCATCGACATCACCAGGACCGAGGGTGAGATGCCGAAGATGACCGACGTGAGCTGAGACCTCCGGCCGGACGGCCCACGCGGCCATGGCATGATCGGGGCCATGCGTGAACGTGTTGTGGCCGCGTGTGACGGGGCTTCGAAAGGAAATCCCGGGCCCGCGGGCTGGGCCTGGGTCGTCGCCGACGCTTCCGAGAGCCCGGTGCGCTGGGAGGCGGGTCCGCTCGGCAGGGCCACCAACAACGTCGCGGAACTCACCGCGCTGGAGCGCCTGCTGGCCGCGACCGACCCTGGTGTGCCGCTCGAGATCCGGATGGACTCGCAGTACGCGATGAAGGCCGTCACCACCTGGCTGCCCGGCTGGAAGCGCAACGGCTGGAAGACGTCCGGCGGGAAGCCGATCGCCAACCAGGACCTCGTCGTGCGCATCGACGAGCTTCTGGACGGCCGCTCGGTCGAGTTCCGCTACGTGCCCGCCCACCAGGTCGACGGCGACCGGCTCAACGACTTCGCCGACCGCGCCGCCAGCCAGGCCGCCACCGTCCAGGAGCCCGCGGGCAGCGGCCTGGGCTCCCCCGAGCCGCCGCCCGCGCCGGACGCGCCGGCCAAGGCCCCGCGCTCCCGGTCGCGCGGCGGCTCGGCCCGCACCGCGAAGGCCTCGCCGTCGAAGGGGTCCTCGCGCACCATCAAGGCCAAGTTCCCCGGCCGCTGCCAGTGCGGCCGCTCCTACGCGGCCGGTGAGTCCATCGCCAAGAACGACAGCGGCTGGGGCCACCCGGAGTGCCGCGCGGCCGAGACCGTCTGACCGGACGGTGGCGGCCGGACGGTCCAGGCCGCAGGGTCAGGCGTCGAACGTGTAGTGCGCCGTGTGGTCCAGCAGGTCCGCCGGGCTCGTGTCGTGCCACGGCCGCATCGTCTCGCGCAGGTCGATCACGTTCGGCGTGCCCGAGGCCGGCAGATAGCCGGAGTCGGGGTGCCGCCGCTGCCACTCGGCCCACAGCTTGTCGATGAACGCGTGGTGCAGCCAGAACACCGGGTCGTTGGGGGAGACCCCGGTGGCCATCTGCCCGCCGACCCAGACGTGGACGCGGTTGTGCAGATTGACGCCCCGCCACCCTTCGAGGTGGTTGCGGAAACCGTCCGAGGCGCTGTTCCAGGGCGCCATGTCGTACGTGGGCATCGACAGCACCGACTCGACCTCGGACGGCGTCGGCAGTCCGCGTCCCCCGGCGCCGAGGGAGCGCCGCAGGAACGTACGGCCGTCGACCCGCACGTTGATCGGCCAGTTCCCGGCGGACGCGGAGAACGGACCGTCCGTCACCCGGCCGTCCCGCTCGCGCCCGGTGCCGCCGAGGAAGTCCGGCGCCTACAGCGAGGCGCGCGGCGAACGGTCGACGCTCCAGTCCCAGTACGGCAGGGCCACCGACGGGTCCACCGACTGCAACGCCCGCTCGAACTCCAGCAGGAATCTTCGGTGCCAGGGCAGGAAGGACGGTGAGCGGTGTCCCGTCCGCTCGCCGTCGTCGGTGTCGGAGACGATGAACGCGTTGTGCGTCGTGACGAATTCGTCGTAGCGGCCGCTGCGCTTCAATTCCAGGAGGGCGGCGACGAAACGCCGCTTCTCGTCGGGGGTCAGGGCGGACTGGTTCTTGCGGACGGTCATGTGCGGGTGCTCCAGTGCTTTCCGGGGCGGATCAGTTGGCGGGGAAGGGCAGCAGTGGCGCGCCCTGGAGCTCGTCCACGGCGGCGCGGGCGGCGGCGCGCGGGGTGGCCACCGGGTCGTAGTGGCTGACGACGCTGATCCAGGTGCCGTCGGCGTTGCGCATCACGTGCAGTTCCACACCGTCGACGAACACCGCGTATCCAGCACCGTGGTGGTGGTGACCGGCGGCGGGCCGGCCCTGTATCCGGCGGCCCTTGTAGACCTCGTCGAAGGTCTCGGGGGAGTCGTGGTGCCCGGCGGCCGTGGCCGGGGCGCTTGCCGACCATGTCCCCGTCCCCGCGGTCGTGGCGACGACGGCCGCGGCGGTGAGCGCACGGCGACGGCTGAGTTCCGGCATCCGGACCTCCTGAGTTCGTTCGGGTGATGACCCCGCATGCCTATCGGCCCGTCCCGTACCGGGAGAAATCCCCGCGAGCGGGTTGGCTGCGATTCGGGCAATTCCCCTTATGTCATGCAAGGTTGAACGAAGGTGATCTTGCCGTGAGAGGTGCCCGGGCCACTGCGGAAGGGAAAGTTCCGCCCGCGAGACGTGCTGTGGCGGATGTTTCTCCCCGTGCCGTCCGCTGCCCGTGGTGCGCGTCACGCCGCGAAACTGACGCGATTCGGCGGTCCGGCCGATGCGTGAGGGCCGGGTGTGTCGGCGGTTGGCCCGCCGTCTCCGCGGCCGGCGAACCTCAGGCGTGGCTCACGCCTTGGCGTCCTGCCCGAACAGCCGGTCCAGGAAGGTGTTGCCGTAGACGTGGTGCGGGTCCAGCCGGTCCAGTGCCGCGTCCGCCTCGGCCCACTCGGCCGTGCCGACCGCGGCCGGCACCACCGTGCCCAGTACCTCCTGGTCGCTCCACACCCCGTCGTCCGTGTACGCCCACCCCTTTGACCACTCCACCCGGGTCAGGGCGGACCCGCCGTCGTACGCGCGCAGCAGGAACCGCTCGATCTCGCGCAGGAACGCCTCCGCGCCCGGCGTGCCCGGCAGCGTCAGGATGTCCAGCCACACCGCCGTGTCCCACTCGGGGTGGTCCGCGCGTGGCCGGAGCGCGGACAGCAGCGGCGGACGGGCCCCGGCCACACCGGAGTCGCGGGGGTCGTCCAGTCCGGTCACCCTGATCTCCACCGACCCGTTGACGGGGAAGCTGCCCCGGGCCGCGTACGCCGTCAGCCGCTCCCGGTAGAACGCGGCGAACTCGGCCACGACCCGCTGCACCCGGTCCCTGGACGTGAGCACGGCATAGCCGTTCGCGTGGACCCGCAGCGTGGTCGGCTTCAGATACAGCAGTGTGTTCTTGGACGGCCCCCAGATGTCGCCGGACAGCGTCGCCACCAGCCCGAGCGCGGCCGCGTCGTACTGCGCGGTGCCGAGCACCGGCGCCAGATACCAGGCCGCCTCCGACGTCATCCGGCCCACCAGTTCCGCCACCGGGGCCGGGACGTTGTCGGAGAACGGGTAGTTGTACGGCCGCCTCACGTGCCGCGAGGTCAGCGGCCGGGTGGGGGAGACGCTCCACACCTTCAGCCACGGGTGCTCGGTGAAGGCGAACCAGATCGCCTCGACCCGCCCGGCCTCCTCCAGGAAGCTCGCGAACGTGCGGCGCCCGTCCCCGGTGCCGGGCGCGGCGAACAGCTCGCCGGCCGGGATGTCCGTACGGCTCACGCACCGCAGGCCGGTGTCGGCACCCACCCGCAGGACCACCTCGGTCACCAGGGACCGCCCGAGATGGGTCAGCAGCGCGGCACAGTCCGCCTCGTCCCGGTGGAACGTGCGCAGCGCGTACGCGCCGGCCCGGGAGTCCCACACCACGGCCGTCAGGGACAGGATCAGGTTGCTCAGCGAGCCGTACGTGTGCCCCGGCGGGCGTCGCTCGCCCCGTGCGGGCACGGCGGTGCCGTGCGCGTCGATCGCCAGGGCGCCGCCCAGGGTGAGGACACCGGGGGCGGGAGTCGCCGTGACCCCGAGGCCGTTCTCCTCCAGGAAGGTGAGCAGGGCCTCCAAGGTCACGCCGGTGCCGGCCCGCACGGCGGTCGGCGAGTCCAGGGCGAGGCCGGTGAGGTGGGGCGCGGTGTCGACGAGGAGGACGGGTGCGCCCGGCGGCGTCCCCTCCGTCACCGTCAAGGGTGACCAGCCGTGCGAGGCGCCCCGGGCACGCACCCGCCACCCGTGCCGCCAGGCCCAGTTGACGACGTCGGCCACCTGGTCGGGGCGTCCCGGCGCGCAGGCCCACATCCCGTCGGCGGTGATCTCGCCGACCCAGTTCCGGTACGCCGAGCGGTACAGCGCGACGTCCGCAGGGAAGTCCGGCAACTCCGCCGCAGCGGCGGCCGGATCCGCCGGCAGTCCCGGCACGGCGGCCAGCGCGGCCGCGGTGAGGAGGAAGCCCCGGCGCGACCAACGCGCCTCGTCCGACGGGAAGTTGCTCGCTGAACCAGTTGTCACGGGAAGCCACGCTAGGGGCGCGTTGACACGTGACGTATCCCTGACGACTCTATTCACTCGTGTGAGTGAATGGGGCGGGGTCGGCGGCCCGGAGCGAGATGTTCCGCGCGTGGCCGTGAGGGATGACAGACTGACGCCCATGGACGAGCGCACATTCGACAGGTCGGGCCAGCACGCTTCCGTCGTCGGTCTCGGTACGTGGCAGCTGGGTGCCGACTGGGGAGACGTCGACGACAAGGAAGCCCTCGCGGTACTGGAGGCGGCGGCCGAGGCCGGGGTGACCTTCTTCGACACCGCCGACGTGTACGGCGACGGCCGCAGCGAGCAGACCATCGCCGCGTTCCTCAGCGGCAGGCCGGACCTGCACGTCCTGGTCGCCACCAAGATGGGCCGCCGGGTCGACCAGATCCCCGAGAACTACGTGCTCGACAACTTCCGCGCCTGGAACGACCGCTCCCGGCGCAACCTCGGCGTCGACCGTATCGACCTGGTGCAGCTGCACTGCCCGCCGACGCCCGTCTACTCCACGGACGAGGTGTTCGACGCCCTGGACACCTTGGTCGAGGAGGAGCGCGTCGCCGCGTACGGCGTCAGCGTCGAGACCTGCGCGGAGGCACTGACCGCGATCGCCCGGCCGAACGTGGCCAGCGTGCAGATCATCCTCAACCCGTTCCGCATGAAGCCCCTGCGCGAGGTGCTCCCGGCCGCCCGCGAGGCGGGTGTCGGCATCATCGCCCGCGTGCCGCTGGCCTCCGGCCTGCTGTCGGGCAAGTACACACGGGACACCGTCTTCCCCGAGAACGACCACCGCACCTACAACCGGCACGGGGAGTCCTTCGACGTGGGCGAGACCTTCTCCGGCGTCGACTACGTCACCGGCGTCGAGGCGGCCGCCGAGTTCTCCGCGCTCGCCCCCGAGGGGTACACCCCGGCCCAGCTGGCCCTGCGCTGGATCATCGACCAGCCCGGTGTCACGACCGTGATCCCCGGCGCCCGCTCACCCGAGCAGGCCCGTGCCAACGCGGCCGCCGCCCGCCTGCCGGAGCTGTCCGGCCGGACGCTGTCGGCCATCCGCGACCTCTACGACCGGCGGATCAAGGACCAGGTGGAATCCCGCTGGTAGGAGAGGTCCCCCGACCCGTCACGGCACCAGGAGCAGCTGCCTCTCCTGCTCCTGGTCGCCGGAGGCGGCACCGTCGTCGCGGGTCGTGAAGGCCCGGGTGAGCGTGTCGCTCGCCCGCCGCACCGCCTCCGGGGCGCCCTGCACCGTGACGGTCACCGGGGCGGAAAGGCGCTCGGCGCCCGCCCCGGTGCTCCCGGCGGGACCCGCGTCCGCGCCGCCGTCGAAGGTCGCCATGTGCACCGTCGCGTTCTCGTCGGCGGGCAGCTCGTCCGGTGCCCCGAACGTGCCTTCCAGGGCCCGGACGACCGCTCGTGCGTCGTCGGCACCCCCGCCGCTGAGCGTGACGGTGAGCTGCGTACCGGACATGCGTCCACGACCTCCTCGGGCTGTGCGTCAGTCGCCGTCCGTGTAACCGTCCGCTGATCGCTCAAACCGCCGTACGGGGCCGGGACGACGGCCGCTTACGGGGAACCCGCGTGAGAGAAGGACCACGTCTCACACCGGGGAGGAACAGTGGCGGACACGGCAGACGGCGCGCCCAGGCGCCGGGGGCGCAACGAGACGGAGGAGGAGAGAGCGGACCGGATGTGGCAGGAGCTCATCCAGGAGGTCCGGGTGGCCCAGATGGGCGTACAGATCCTGTTCGGCTTTCTGCTCACCGTGGTGTTCACCGACAAGTACGACGACCTGACCGACACGGACCAGCTGATCTACCTCGTGACGGTCGTCCTCGGCGCGTGCGCGACCGGGGCGCTCATCGGGCCGGTGTCCCTGCACCGCCTGGTCTCCGGGCGGCGCGTCAAGCCCCAGGCGGTGCGGCTTGCCTCCCGGCTGACGCTGCTCGGCCTCGTGCTGCTGCTCGCCACGACAACCGCCTCACTGCTGCTGATCCTGCGCGTGGCGACGCACGACGGCTTCGTGCCCTACCTCGTCGCCGGCGTCGTCGGCTGGTACCTGCTGTGCTGGTTCGCCCTGCCTCTGTGGACCCGGCACCGCCACACGTCGAAGTGACGGCCGCGGCATGAGTACGGCTGCTCGGCTCGTCCCCGGGTCAGCCCCCCGCGATGACGTCCGCCAGGAAGTCGTCGACGCGGACGTCCTCGCGGCCCGGCGGGACCACCTCGTGCGTCTCCCGCAGGAACGCCGCGAACGCCGGGGCCCAGGCGAACACCACCGCGTGGTGCCGGCCCCCGTCCGGACGGGCGTCACCGAGGAACTCCAGGCGCAGCTCCTGCCACATGCCGTGCGACTCGGGACGCATCCGCACGTCCCCCACTCCGACCGGACGCCGCAGCGCCTCACCGAGCATCTCGCGGTCCAGCTGCCAGCGGGCGAGGACACGGCCGTCGTGGCTGAAGACGACGGTGACGGCGAACGGGTCCGCGGCGTCGTAGCTCAGGTGGGCGAGCACGGAGAAACGGTCCGTGTCACCCGCCTGGAGCTGCACCACCAGGGTCTTGTGCACGAAGGAGTTCACGAAAGGGCCTCCGGGAGGAACCAACCGACGTAGAGCCCTCTAGTACCCCCCACACGCACAAGATGCTCAGCTCTCCGGGTGATTCCCGCGGGCACCGCGCAGGGACTCGATGCACACGGCCACGGCCCGCTGGAGCTCCTCCAGACGCTGGACCATGTCGTCCTCGTAGAACTCCCCGGCGTCGTCGAAGGTCAGCTCCTCGAACACCTTGGTCGCCCTCTGGAGGCTGCTGTAGAACTTCGTGCGCCGCTCCCGCACCCGCAGGCCCGGGTCGGTCTCGACGGTCTCGACGACCAGGGACTTCATGGTGTCGTACGCCTCGGCGGCCCACTCGCCGGCGTCCTCGCCCTCGTCCAGTTCGTCGATGAGCGACAGGTGCCGCTCGGCCTCCTGGCGGAGGTCGGCCGGCGCGTCCACGGTCTGCCCCGCGGGCGTTCTGATCTGCCCCGACTCGGCGATCTGGCGCACGTATCCGATCCGGTCGGCCGCCCTGCTCTCGTCGGCGACGGCCTTCTTCAGCTCGTCGGTGCGCACGACGTCACGGGCCAGCTCGGACTGGAGGCCCGGGTCCTCCCGGACCCGGTCCAGCAGGGCCTGGCGGGCCGCGCGGGCGGTTGCCGGGTCGGCGAGGATCGCGGCGCGCAGAGCGGTCGGGTTCTCCGCGACCTCCAGCGCCTTCGTGGGCCGGATGCCCTCCGCCTGGGCGGCCTCGGCGATGGCGGTGCCGCGCTCGGACGTGGCGCCGGAGCGGGAGACGTAGTAGCCCAGCCACACGTCGGCGTCCGGCAGTTCCACGTCCTGACCCGGCGTCAGCGCCTCGAAGTGCGGGACCAGCCCGTCGTCGGCCGCCCGGTCCCACGCCTTGTAGTAGCGCATGACCCGCTCCGGGGAGCACCCGGCGAGTTCCGCGAACTCCTTCGCCGACACCTTCGGCGTCTCGTCCGCTCCCTGCCCGCCGGGCCGCACGCTGCGCGCCACCTTCAGCCCGAAGGCCCACCCTCCGGTCCGGGCGTACGCCCCGAACTCCCGCGCGTCCCGCGCGATCGGCTCGGAGACGGGCGCCGACGGCGCGGGGGACGTCTCGGGCGGGGTGAGGGCGACGGTCACGACTCTCCTTGGGGCGAGGCGGGGCGGATCTGACTGCACGCTGTGCGGACGGCAGCCTATCGGCACCCGCCGGCCTCGCCGTTCACGGTCTGCGCAGGCCCGGGGGCTCAGCCGAACGCGTCGCGCAGGGCGGGCAGCAGGGTCTTCTCCGACCAGTCCAGATACGCCGGCTGCGACTCGCCACCGATCTGGACCAGGGCGACCTCGGTGAAACCGGCCTCGGCGTACGGGCGCACGGCCTCGACGAAGGCGTCCGGGTCGTCACCGCACGGGATCGCGTCGGCGACGTCGTCGGGCGTGACGAACTGGGTCGCCGCCTCGAAGGAATCCGGGTGCGGCAGTTCCGAGTTGACCTTCCAGCCGCTGCCGAACCAGCGGAACTGGGAGTGGGCGCGCTTGACAGCCGTGTCCCGGTCGGGGTCGTAGCAGACCGGCAGCTGGCCCACGCGGGGCTTGCCCTCGCCGCCGTGCCGGTCGAACGCCTCCAGCAGCCCCGCCTTGGGCTCCGTGGCGATCACCAGATCGCCCAGCCGGCCCGCCAGCTCGCACGACTGCTCCCCGGAGACGGCGATGCCGATGGGCGGCGCCTCGTCCGGCAGGTCCCACAGCCGGGCCGACTCCACGTCGAAGTGCGTGCCGCGACGGTTGACGTGGCCGCCCTTGAAGAGGGCGCGGATGATCTCCACGGCCTCCTCGAACATCTCGTGCCGCACGTCGACGGACGGCCAGCCGCCGCCCACCACGTGCTCGTTGAGGTTCTCGCCGGAGCCGAGTCCCAGCCGGAACCGCCCCTCGGACAGCAACTGGACCGTCGCCGCCTTCTGCGCCACCACCGCCGGGTGGTAGCGGAACGTCGGGCACGTCACGTACGTCATCAGCGGGATACGTGACGTGGCCTGGGCGGCCGCACCGAGCACCGCCCACGCGTAGGGCGAGTGACCCTGCGAGCGCAGCCACGGGAAGTAGTGGTCGGAGGTCACCGAGAAGTCGAAGCCCGCCTCCTCGGCCCGCACCACATGGTCGACGAGCTCTCGGGGGCCGGCCTGCTCGGTCATCATCGTGTATCCGATTTGCACCATAACCGCCGAGTCCCCTGACAGGGGGCGGGAAAACTGCTCGATCAAGGTCCGGCGACGGGGCAGGATGCCCCCATGAGTGCCTCCGCCCTGCCCGCGGGCAGCCCCGCCTCCCAGGGCGTCGACGCCTCCGGCGTCCACGCCTTCCTCGACGCCCTCGAAGCGGCCCCGGAGATCGAGCCGCACAGCCTGATGATCATGCGGCACGGCCGGCTGGTGGCCTCCGGCTGGTGGGCACCGTACACCCCCGACCGCCCCCATCTGCTGTACTCGCTCAGCAAGAGCTTCACCGGGACCGCCGCCGCACTGGCCGAAGCCGAGGGGCTGCTCGACTTCGACGCTCCGGTGATCTCGTACTTCCCGGAGTTCGAAGCCGATATCACCGACCCGCGCAGCCGGGCCATGCTCGTCCGGCACGTGGCGTCCATGTCGAGCGGCCACGAGCGGGAGACCGTCGATGAGGTCTTCGCTCTGGACCGGGAGGAGCCCGTGCGCGGGTTCCTGCTGCTGCCGCCGGATCGCGACCCCGGCACCGTCTTCGCCTACAACCAGCCCACCACCTACACCCTCGCCGCGATCGTCCAGCGCGTGACCGGGCAGTCGCTCACCGCGTATCTGCGCCCGCGGCTGCTGGATCCGCTGGGCATCGGCGAGGTGTTCTGGCAGCGGGGCCGGACCGGCCGCGAGATCGGCTTCAGCGGTCTGCACGCCACCACCGACGCCGTCGCCCGGCTCGGCGAGCTGTACCTGCGCGACGGGGTCTGGGAGGGCGAGCGGCTGCTGCCCGAAGGGTGGGTGGCCCGGGCCACGCGTCCGCACATACCCACCGCCGGAGCCATGGGAGACGCCGACCGGCAGGACTGGGACCAGGGGTACGGCTACCAGTTCTGGATGTCCCGGCACGGCTACCGGGGTGACGGTGCGTACGGCCAGTTCTGCCTGGTGCTGCCCGAGCAGGACGCGGTGATCGCGATGACCGCGGCGACGGAACGGATGCAGGACGTCCTGAACCTGGTCTGGCAGCACCTGCTGCCCGCCTTCGGCCCCGAGCCGCTGCCCGGCCGCGAGTCCGCGGACGAGGCCCTGCGGGAGCGCCTCGCCGGGCTCGCGCTGCCGCCCGCCCCGGGCAGGGCGGCGCCGCCGGAACGGGCGGAGGAATGGGCGGCAGCCGAGTTCAGGTCCTCCGAAGAGGACGGTCCCGCCCTGTCGGCCGGGCTCGTACCGGACGCGGACGGCTGGACGCTCGGGCTCACCGAGGGCGAGAACCGGCTGGACATGCGGATCGGAGCGGGGCGCTGGGCGGTGGCGGAGGAGCCGCTCCCGACCGCCGTGAGCGGCGGCTGGACGGACTCCGGCACGCTGGCCGTGGAGGTGGCGTTCCTGGAGACCCCGCACCGCCTCGAGCTGGCCTGCTCCCTCGCGGACCGTACGCTCACCGCGAGCTGGCGCACGCAGCCCTTCAAACCCAGCCCGCTCACCTCTCTGCGCGCCCCGCGCGGCTCAGTCTGAGCCCGGCCGGAACGTCTTCAGGAACGCCCGCAACGCCTCCTGGTTCGCCTCGTCCTCCCAGTCGGCGTCCGGGGTCGTCCAGCGCAGCGAGAAGCTCCGGCCCCCGCCCAGCAGGAAGCCCCGGCCGAAGGTGTGCACCCGGGTGCCGTCGACGTCCGCCGTCCACTCCATGTCGGCGGCCTCGCGCCCCTGGTACGTCGTCGCGCGGATCTCGCCGATCCGCCGGTAGCCGCCGGACCGCTCCAGGTGGGGTTCCACGTCGTCCCGCCACACGGCCACGGGGTCGGGGCCCACGCGTTCGCTGTAGGTGACGGCCAGCGTGCGGTCGTCACCTTCGGCACCGAAGACCACGCGGTACCTCAGATCGCCCTGGCGATCGGTGTCCAGCCGCTCCCAGCCCTCGGGGAGCGCGACGGAGAAGCCCTCCGGCGCGTGGTAGGTGTGGAAACCGGGCGGCAGGGCCGTGGCCGGTGCGGACGGCGTCGGCGTAGGCGTGGGCGTGGGCGTGGGACCGGGGGACGACGGAGAGGGCGTGGGGGAGGGGGAGCCGGTCCTGGGCGGTCCGGACGGCTCGGGGCTGCCGCCGCCGGTGCCCTCGCCCGGCGAGGCGGCGGAGGCCGGTGGCCGGGCCGGGGACTCCGCCGCGTCGCTGCCGGAGTCGCTGCCGGGCAGCCCCTGGGTCGCGGCGAGCACGGCGACCGCGACCGTGACCACGGCCAGGGTGGTCCCGGCGACCATGGTCCGTCTGCTCCACGCCGGACCCCCCGGCCGCATCGCGGCGTACGCGCCGCGCAGCCGCGGCACGGGCACCGACCCCACGGCCGCCTCCGGGTTCTCGCTGAGCGCGCGGGTCAGCGCCTCCCGGACCACCGGGCGGTTCAGCCGCTCCCGCGCGTCCTTGCGGAGCAGCCCCTGCACGACCTGGGTGAGCGGCCCGGCGCGCACCGGTGTACGCAGCGGCAGCCGGTCGACGCCCTTCAGGGTGTTCTCCGGCCGGCCCCGGTCGCGGAAGGGCGGGCGGCCCTCGACCATCGTGTAGAGGATCGCGCCGAGCGCCCACAGATCGGCCGTGGGCCCGATGTGCTCGTCGCGGGCCTGTTCCGGGGAGGCGAACGCGGGCGCCGTGAGCCGGGGCGCGAGAGTCGCGCCGACCAGGCCGTAGCCGGTGACGACCACCGAATGGTCCTCGCGTACGAACACCTGGCCGGGGCTGAGCTCGCCGTGTGTGATGCCCTCGGCGTGCGCGGCGTCCAGCACGTCGAGCAGCTCGAGGCCGACACGGGCGGCCCGCACGTAGTTGAACGTGCCCTGCTCCGAAAGGAGTTCGCCGAGCGGGCTGCCGTCGATCCACTCGTTGACGGTCCACAGGGTGCCGGCCTCCTCGACGGCGTCGACGACGGTGGCGATCCGGCCGGGGCACAGCAGCGCCATGCGTTCCGACGTGCGCAGCAGGCGGCCGGCGGCCCGGCGTTCGGTCTCGTACGCGTCGTCCGGAAGCCCGATCTGCGTGACGAGACACGGACGGGAGACCTCGCCGGCCCCGAGGTCCTCCGCGTACCAGCAGATGCGGTTGGTCTCGCGCTGGATGATCTCGAGCAGCCGGTACCGGCCGGCGACCAACTGGTGTGTGGAGACGTGCGCCCTGCCCATGGCCATCCCTCGCTGGAAACCTGGCTCTCACCTTTTCCAGAAGTACGGCGGATGAGCCGTGCTGCGTTCAACCGGATCGCAACTCGGCGTTCTTCTTGTCTTTTATTCAAGAGTGGGGGATCAAGTGTGCGAGAGAAAACGGTCTTTCGCGGGCTCAGGAGCGGCTCACCTCGGTCACCCCGGGGCCGCCGAGGGCTCGCCGCGGGTGCGGAGAATTAACCCCGCGGCCCGCGGATTCCCGAATCCCCGGCCGGCCTGCTGGTAACCGACGGTAAATACGAAGGTGTCCGACGGCTGAACTCGACGCCCCTCCGATGAATTCGGTGACGGATTATCCGGCGGCGGTCGGCTCAGCCGGTACGCCGCAGCAGGAAGCCGAGCAGTGACCGCAGTTCACCGAGGGCCCTCACCTCCAGCGGCACCCCGGCGAGCGCCGTCTCGACGGCGGCGACGTGCCGCCGGGCCTCCGCCATGGCCGCCGCACGGCCGTCCGCCCGCTCGATCAACTCCGCCGCCGCACCGGGATCGTCGCCCGTCTCCAGGAGCGCGGCGAGCCGGCCGCCCTGCGGGGAACCGAGCGCGACCAGCACCGGGAGCGTCTTCTTCCGCTCCCGCAGATCGCCGTGGACGGGTTTGCCCGTGACCCGGGGGTCACCCCAGATGCCCAGCACGTCGTCGACGATCTGGAAGGCGATCCCGAGGTGCCGGCCGGCCCGGTCGAGCGCGGCGGCCGTCTCGGGGGCGGCACCGGCGAGTACGGCGCCCAGCGCGGCGGCGCAGCCCAGCAGGGAACCCGTCTTGCGCTCGGCCATCGCCCGGTACTCGTCCGGCCGGACCCGCTCCGGCCCCGTCCAGGGGCGGTCGGCGAACAGCAGGTCGTCCGCCTGCCCGCGCACCAGGTCGCCCAGCGCGACGGACAGCGCCCGCACGGCCGCGCCTCCGCCGGGCTGCGCGGCGAGCGTCTCGACGGCGAGCGCGAACAGGGCGTCGCCCGCGAGGACCGCGGGGCCCGTGCCGTAGGCCTTCCACACGGCCGGGCGACGGCGCCGGTCCGCGTCGCCGTCCATGATGTCGTCGTGCAGGAGGGAGAAGGCGTGGACCAGCTCCACCGCCACGGCCGCGGCCACCCCGTCCCGCCCGGACGCACCGGCCGCCTCGGCGCCGAGCACGGCGAGCGCCTGCCGTACGCCCTTGCCGCCCGGGGCGACGGCCGGTGCGCCGCCGACCTCGCACCAGCCGAAGGAGTACGCGGCCATCTCACCGACCCAGGGATGCAGTCGGCCGACGGCTTCGGTGAGGGCGGGCCGTACGAGTGTGCGGCAGCGGTGGAGGATCCGGTCGGCGTCGGCCGGGGGGTTGGGGCCGACCGCGTGATCCCGCAGTTCGTCGTACGTGACCGCTTCCCGGCGTGCCGCCTCTGCCGCCGCGGGGGAGACCGTCACCGTGTCACCTCCGCCGCCCTCGCCTCGACGACTCCGGCATCCGGTATGCCCAGTTCGTCGTACGCGCGCGCCACCATCGCGCGGGCGTGCCGGAGACCGATCCGCTCCAGCGTGCCGGCCAGCTCGGCCAGTTCGGCCGCCGTCTCGGCGCGGTCGCGGCCCAGCCGGGCCAGGGACTTGGCGAGGCCCAGCCGGGACAGCGCCTCCCCGCGCGGCTCGCTCATCGAACGGAACTCCGCGAGGGCCTGCTCGTACAGGGCGCGCGCCTCCGCGTAACGCCCGGCCCGGTACAGGACGTTGCCGCGCATCTTGTGGTTGTAGGCCAGCGCGCTGGACAGCCGCATCTCGCGGCACGTCGCCTCGGCCTCGCTGAGCAGTTCCAGGGCCCGCTCGGTGTCCCCGTCACGCACGGACACGACGTCGGCCAGACCGCGCAACGCCCAGGCGTGACCGCGCCGGTCGTCGGCGCGCGCGGCGATCTCGGCGGACTCCTCGAACAGGGCGTACGCGGTGTCGTAGTCCCCGGTGTTGCGGTGCATCTGCGCGATGCCCTCCAGCGCCCACACCGTGTGCCGCGCCTCCCCGCGCCGCCGGGCCTCGGCGAGCAGCTGCTCGTGCAGCCGGCCGACGGCCTCGTAGTCGCCCTGGATACGGCCGGTCTCGGCCAGGCCCGCCAGCGAGTAGCCGCGCACGACGATGTCCCCGCCCTGCTCGCCCAGATCGGCCGCGAGCTGGAGCAGCCGGCGGGCCAGCCGGAACGCCCCGCGCTGCCGGGCCAGCGTGCCGCCGCTCCACAGCGCCCAGGCCATCGCCGCGACGTCCCCGGCCCGGCGGGCGGCCCGGTAACTCGCCTTCCACGCCCGGTCCGCGTCCTCGACCCGGCCCAGCCGGCGGTGCGCCTCGGCCACGGCGAGTCCGGAACGCGCCGCTTCCCCGGGCTTCCCGGCGCGCTCGGCCGCCCTCAACTGCTCGGTGCCGGCGGCCAGAACGTCGGTCAGTGCGGAGTTGACGGACAGGGTGGTGAGCGCGCCCTGGTACTCCGGGGCGAATGCCTTGCCGTACATCGATGCCTTTCGGTCCGTATACACGCCATGTATACACAGAGCGTATACATGGCGTGTATAGAAGGGTGGAAACCTGCCCTGGCCACAAGGGCCAGGGCATCACCTGTTGCCGATCAAGACGTCGACCGCACGGACGGGGTTGCCTGTGAGGCGCAGATCACCTGACAGGGACTCAGTGCTGCCCCGACTTCTGCGGAGTCGCCTCGCTCGGCCGCACGACGACGTATCCCTCGCCCTCGAGCACCAGTTGCACGGCCTCGCCGGAGCCGCCCCGCAGCATCGAGCCGATGGACTGGGAGCGGTGCAGCGAGGTCTTCAGGCCCGCCGTCCAGCCCACGATCGCGTCGGTGTCGACGTACACCGGATACTGCGGCGAGACCGGGATGACCAGCGGGTTGCCCTCGCAGATCAGCCCCAGTCCGCCGTGCCCGGTGAAGACGCTGTTGAACAGGCCGCCGCCGGTGATGCCGGCGCCCTTCACGGTCGCGATGCGGTAGGACAACGTGGCGTCGAAGCACAGGACGTTGCGGCCGTTGACCGTGAACTCGTCGCCGGGTTCCACATCGACGATGAAGCAGTTCTGCGCTTCGTGGGCGAACCACGCCTCGCCCTGACCGCGCACCGCCATCAGCGGCAGTCCCTCCCCGGTGACCGCGCGCTTGAGCATGCCGCCCACGCCCTGGCCCTTGCGCTCGAACTGGAGATTGCCGCGGTAGGCGATCATCGCGCCCTGCCGGGCGAGCATCTCGCCGTTCACCGTGTAGCGGAGGCACTTGGCGTTCTCGACCGTCATGCCCGGTGCGACGGCCGGCTGCGCCATGTGCCTGCTGGAAAAGAGGTCACCCTTCATACGCGCATCCTCACCCGGAGCGCTCGCCTCCGCCAAGATCGGGGCGAGTGACGGACAGGGCGCACGGTGGCGCGGTGTCAGCCGCCGAACAGTTGCGTCCAGTACGTGCCCGCGCGGCCGCCGCCCGCGAAGCCGACCCCGAGGTGCGTGAAGCCGGGCTTGAGGATGTTGGCCCGGTGGCCGGGGCTGTTCATCCAGCCCTCCACCACCTCGGCGGGGGAGCGCTGGCCGCAGGCTATGTTCTCGCCGACGGAACGCAGGGTGGAGCCCGCCGCGGCGGCCCGGTCCCAGGGCTGGCTGCCGCCGGGCGCGGTGTGCGAGTAGAAGTCACGGGCCACCATGTCCGCGCTGTGCGCCTGGGCGGCGGCGGTGAGCAGGGGATCGGCGGCCAGGGGCGGGAGCCCGGCCCGGGCGCGCTCCCGGTTGGTGAGGTCCCTGACGGCCGCCGCCGCGCCGGCCAGCCCGTCCGGTGTGAAGGGCCTTGCCCAGAGCGCGGTCCAGTAGGTGTCGCCGGTGGGACCGTCGTGGACGTGGGCCACTGCGGTGTGGGTGAACACCGGGTCGTGCAGGGTGCGGCGGGGCCCGTCCGTGCGCAGGCAGTACGCGACGAACTCGGCGGTGGTGCGCGGGCCGGACACCAGGTGCTCGCCGACGGTGAGGTACGCGTACCCGGCGCCGACGACCCGCTGGTAGACGGACACGCCGTCCCGGCTCTCGACGCCGAGGCGTCCGGACGCGGCCATGGCGGCGGCGTGGGCCCGCGCAGCGGACACGAGCCGAGGGTCGAGCGAGACCGGTGGTGAACCGGCGGCGCTGCGGGCGGAGTTGACCAGGGCGGCGAAGCCGTCCGGGTCGGGTGCGGGCGGCGCGGAGGCAGGCCGCGTCCGCGGCGCACCGGCGGTCGCCGAGGCCGGAGCCGGCCCGGGCGGGACATCCACGACGTCGACGCCGAAGTCCCGGGCGAGTCCCGCCAGTCCGTCGGCGTACCCCTGTCCCAGGGCACGCAGCTTCCAGAGGCCGCCGCGCCGGTAGAGCTCCGCGAGGAGCAGGACCGTCTCCTGGCGGGGGTGCGGCGGGGTGAACCGGGCGAGCGGGCGGCCTGCCGCGTCGGTGACGTGCAACGTGGGGGAGGGCAGGCGGCCGAGGGCGGTTCCGGGCTCGGCGGGGCTGACGGCGAGGGTGACCCGCGTGGCCCCGGCACGCAGCCTCGCCGGGTCCACGGTGAGCGCGTCGCCCCGCAGCGCCGCTCCCGGCGCGGCCGGCTGGTTGTAGAAGACGAAGTCGCCGTCGCCCCGCACTTTTCCGCCGTCGTCCGTGACGAGCGCGGACACGTCGAACGGGCCGGGCACCCGGACGGTCACCGCCCCGCCCGGAAGCGGCAGATTGCCACCGGGGACCAACTCGTTCATCACGCCGCCCTGCTGTCGTCGTACCGGCCTCCCCGCAGGGGACGCGGATGCCCCGACAACGGCCGTGACGGCACGAGGGTTCCCACGCCAGCCCCCAGCGGCAGGGCAGCCCGACCGAGGCCACCCCACGGCGGCGGAGGCCGCACCACTACCGTGTCGTACGCCGGGACGGCACGGAGTGCCCGGCTCGCTCCCGGTGGCTCCGCGACACTGCGGGCACCCGCCCCCTGACACCCCCGCCCGTGCACACCGGCCGAAGGAGCGCCCACGTTGCCCCGCACCGCACGCCCCCGCAGCCGCACCGCCCCGGCCGCCCTCTCCCTGTGCCTCGCGCTGGGTTGCGGTTCCGGCGGGACGCCCCGGGGGGACGGGCCGGCCCCGCCGTCCAGCGCGCCGACGGGAACCGGGCACGACGTGGTCACCTGGGCCTCCTCCGCCGACCGCATCGGCGCGGCGGTCGACGGCCGCGGCTACCGGCTGGTCGTGCGTACCAGCGTCGGCGGCACCGGCCTCAGGGTGCGGCTGTCCAACGCCTTCGGGGACCAGCCGGTGACGTTCGGCAACGTCCACGCGGGTCTCCGGCGCGACGGGGCCGCACTCGTCCCCGGCAGCAACCGGCGCATGACCTTCCGCGGCGCCCGCTCCGTCACGGTCCCCGCCGGCGGCATCGTCTACAGCGACCCGCTGCCCGTCCGCGTCCCCGCCGCGAGCGCGCTCGTCGTCAGCCTCTACGTCCCCCGGGCGGGCGGCGTGCTCACCGGGCACTGGATGGCGATGCAGACGTCGTACACCACCGACGGCGACCACACCGCGGAGGAGAGCGGCGCCAACTGGGCACAGCGGACCGGCTCCTGGTCCTACCTCGACGCCGTCACCGTGCGGCCCCGGCCCGCGGCGGGCGCCGTGGCCGCCCTCGGCGACTCGATCACCGACGGCTGGCACTCCACGACCGACCTCGACCGCCGCTGGCCGGACTACCTCGCCCGCCGGCTGCGCACGTCCCCCACGACGAGCGTCAAGGGAGTGGCCAACGCGGGCATCGCCGGTAACAAGGTCCTCGCCGACGGCCCCGGACAGAGCGCCCTGAACCGCCTGTCGCGGGACGTGCTCGCACTGCCGGGCCTGCGCACGGTCTTCCTCTTCCAGGGCGTCAACGACATCAAGGTCGAGCCCGGCGCCACGGCCGACGAGCTCATCGCCGGGTACCGCACGCTGGCCGACCGGGTGCACGCGGCCGGGAAATGCCTCGTCGCCGCCACGATCGCCCCCTACAAGGGCTGGCAGGAATGGGACCCCGCCGGGGAAGCCGTGCGCCGGAAGGTCAACAGCTTCATCCGCACCAGCGGCGAGTTCGACGCGGTCACCGACTTCGACCGCGTCCTGCGCAGCCCCGACGACCCCGAACGGATCCTCCCCGCCTTCGACGGCGGCGACCATCTGCACGCCAACGACAAGGGGATGCGGGCGATGGCCGACGCCGTCGATCTGCAGAGCCTCGACTGCGGGAGCCGGTAGCCCGGGTCAGGGGACCGGCCGGTCAGCCGGACGCCGACGGCTCCGGCGTGATCAGACCCTCCCGGTAGGCGATGGCCACGGCCTCGCCACGGCTCGACGCGCCCAGCTTGGCGAGGATGTTGGAGACGTGGACACTCGCCGTCTTGCCGGTGATGAACAGCTCCTCGCCGATCTGCCGGTTGCTGCGGCCGAGCGCGAGCAGCCGCAGCACCTCCCGCTCGCGTGCGGTCAGCACACCGGCGCGGACGCCCTGGTCCGGCGTGTCCGCCAGGCGGCCGCGCCGGACCAGGGCGTCCACCTGCTCCCCCAGCGGCGTGGCGCCGAGGCGGCCGGCGGTCTCCCGGACCTCACGGGCCTCGGCCGCCGCCTCGTCACGACGCCCGGCCGCCACCAGGGCCTCGGCGTACCGCAGCCGGCCGCGCGCCTGCTCGTAGACGTCGCCGTAGCCGAACGCCGTCACCACCGCCGACCAGGCAGCGGCGTCCGGCCCCGAGACGGCCCGGAGCCACTCCGCCTCGGCACGGGCCAGCCACGCCTGTCCCTCGGGCCCCTGCGGGGTGCCGCCCTCGCCGCGCGCGGCGGTGGCCCGCGCCAGGTCCACCAGTTCGCCGGCGGTGTCCGCCCAGCGCCGGGCCCCGGCCTCGTCGCCGGCCGACCGCAGCTCGGCGGCCGCGTCGGCCACCGCGGACAGGGCCAGGGCGGCGAGCCGGACCGTGACGTCCGGGCGGTCGCCCGCCTCGCTGCTGAGGGCCGCGACCGTGGACCGCATCCACCGCACGGCGTCCTCGGGATCACGGCGCAGCGCCGCGGCATCGGTGAGCACGATGCCCGCGACCAGGGTGGCCATCCAGTCGAAGGGCCCCTCCAGCAGGGCGCGCGCCCGGTCGGCGGCCGTCAGGTCGCCCCGTGCCAGGGCGACGTACAGCGCGGGACCGACCGTGTACCCGCCGGCGGCCGGCAGCACCTCGGCATCGGCCGCCGCCGCCCGCACACACTCGTCCCAGCGGCCCAGCACGTGCAGCACCAGCAGCCGCAGGTACCGCATCTCCAGCGGATACGGGGACGACAGCAGCCCGGCGCGCCGGGCCCGGTCCAGTCCCTCCGTCAGCCAGGGCACGCACTCCGCCAGCGCACCCGACTCGTAGCAGCCCATGGCCAGGTTGAACAGGGCGCGCAGCTCCACGGCCGCGTTGCCCGAACTCCGGGCCAGGTCCCGGGCCTTCAGCAACCGCTCCCGGCCCTCGGGGCCGCGCCGCCCGCCCCCGTCGAAGACGGCCAGGGAGATCAGCAGGTCCGCCTGCGCGTCGGTCACCCGCAGCTCCTCGGCAACGCGCAGGGCCCGCCGGGCGACCCGCAGCGCGGTCTCGTTCTCCCCGACGTGGCGTGCGGCCATGGCATGCGTGGACGCCGCCCACACCCACGTACGCGACGGAGGATCCTCCGGGATCATCGCCAGGGCCTCGCTGCTGTAGGCGAACGCCGCCGTCAGACTGTCCACGCTGAGCAGGTTCCCGGCGAGGGTGTAGCGGACCCGGGCGGCGAGTTCGGAGTCGGCGTCCTGGCCGAGCTCCGCCAGTGCGGAGCGCGTGAGGGAGACCGCCCGGTGCAGCTCCCCGGCGTGCGCGGCCGCCGCCGAGGCCCGCAACGTCAGCGTCACACGGTCGACGCCGCCGACGGAGGGCCGCGCCTCGGCATCCACCGCCGGCCACAGATCGAGGGCCGCTTCCAGATGCCGGTGCTCCTCGGCCGGCGCACCGACCCGCTGGGCGTGATCGGCTGCTTCCAGGGAGGCGGCCAGCGCCTCGGCGAGATCGTGGCTCTCCCGGTAGTGGTGGGCACGCTCGGCGGCGCTCTCGGCGGTCCGGCCCTGCGCGGCTAGCAGCCGGGCGAACGCGCCGTGCAGCCGCGCCCGCTCCCCGGGGAGCAGATCGGCGTAGACGGCCTCACGGGCGAGGGCGTGCCGGAACGAGTACGTGTCGTCGTCCCCGGCGACGAGCAACTGCCGCCCCACCGCCTCCCGCAGCGCCGACTCCAGCTCCTCCTCGGGAAGCCCGACCGCCTGCCGCAGCAGCTCGTGCTCCACCCGGCGCCCGGCGACGGCCGCGGTCCGCAGCACCTGCTGCGCGGTGTCGGACAGCTGCTCGAAGCGGATCAGCAGCACCTCGGCGAGCCCGCTCGGCACCCCACCGGACTCCGTGTCCGTGGCCGCGAGCAACTCCTCGGCGTAGAACGCGTTCCCCTCGGCCCGTTCCACGATCCGCCGCACCGTGGCGTCCGCCAGCGGACGCCGTTCGAGGTGACGCACCAGCCGGGCCACATCGGAATCGCCCAGCGGCCGCAGCTCCAGCCGCTCCACGGCGGGCAGCCGTATCAGCTCCGCGAGCAGCGGCCGCAGCGGGTGGCGGCGGTGCAGATCGTCGGCACGGTACGAGGCGAACACCGCAAGCCGGTGCCGCAGCACACCCCGGGCGAGCAGAAACCGCAGCAGATCCCGCGACGACTGGTCGGCCCAGTGCAGATCCTCCAGCACGAGCAGCAGAGGCGCGGTGTCCGCCACCTCGGCCAGCAGCCCCGCCATCCCCTCGAACAGCCGCAACCGCCCGTCGACGTCCCGCGCCGATCCGGTCCCGGCCCCCAGCAGTCGCTCGACCACCGGGTGAGCGGCCAGGGCGGAGGCGAACCGAGCGTCGGCGGCGAGCACACCCAGGATCTCTGTGAACGGCAGATAGGGCAGCCCGACGTCACCGAGATCCACGCAGTGTCCGACGGCCACGGTCATGCCCGAATCGGCGGCCCGTCCCCCGACCTCAGCCAGCAACCGGGTCTTACCGACCCCGGCGTCCCCGGCGACCAGCACGGCCCGTGCCTCACCCCCACGCGCACGCTCCAGCACCCCGGAGAGCCGGGCGAGTTCGGCTTCCCGCCCGACAACCGGCGTGACAAATGAAGCGTGCGGCACAGGACCAACCTTCTTCTTGAGGGGCGCGGGGCTGTGACATTGTGCGGCTCCGCCGCGTGGGCGCGATCAACCACATACAACCCGCAGCCGCCACGAAACCCTGAGACCCGAGCTCTCAGGCCCGCAAAACCCTCGCCCAGTCATCCGGCACCCGCCCCGCAGGCCCCGGCGCCGGCTGATCCGCGGGATGACTCACCGGCGGAGCCAGCTCCGGCCCCGACTCGTACAACTCGTTCGTCGAGTAGTCCCAGTACCAGCCCTCACCCGGCTCGAAGCTCTGCACCAGGCGATGTCCGGACTCCCTGAAGTGAGCCGTCGCGTGCTTCGCGGGCGAACTGTCACAACACCCCACGTGCCCGCACTGCGCACACCGCCGGAGGTGGAACCACCACCCCCCGGCCGCCTCGCACTCCGCGCACCCGCTGCCGCTCGGCGGGACACTCGGGTCGATACCGTTCTCACCACTCATGCCGACTCCTCCTCGACCGCTGTCAGCGGAAGCAGCACCTGGAACCGTGTGTCCCCCGGCTCCGACTCCACCTGAATCGTCCCGTGGTGCTTGTTGACCACGATCCGCCAGGAGATGTCGAGTCCGAGCCCGGTCCCCTCACCCACCGGCTTCGTCGTGAAGAACGGATCGAAGATCCGCCCCCGGTCCTCCGCCGGGATGCCGACGCCCGTGTCCCGGAACTCCACCAGCAGCCGTTCGTGGTCCCGGGCCGTCCGCACGGTCAAGGTCCCCTCCCCGCCCGCGCTGTTCATCGCCGAGACCGCGTTGTCGATCAGGTTCGTCCACACCTGGTTGAGCTCCGCCGGGTACGCCGGGATCCTCGGCAGCGTCCGGTCGTACTCCTTGACGACCTTGATCTGCCGGCCGATCTTGCCCGACAGCATCAGCAGCGTGCTGTCGAGGAGTTCGTGCACATCGGCGTGTTGGAAGGGCGCACGGTCGAGCTGGGAGTACTGCTTGGCCGCGTCGACGAGATGCGAGATGCGCGTGGTCGAGTCGTTGATCTCGTCCATCAGCAGCTCGGTCTCGACGGTGTAGTTGAGCCACCCGATCGCGCTCGGCAGGATCTCCTCGTCCACCGCCGCCGCGACCTGGTCCAGCCAGTCCTCGTCGAGACCGGCCTGCACGAAGACGGGCGCGATCCGCCAGCCGTCCGGGATGCCGTGGTCGTCGAGCCAGTCGGTGAGCGCGTCCTCCCGGTCCGAGGCCTCCAGCGGACTGAGCGTGGGGGCCTTGGCGACGCGTTCGGCGGTGCGTTCCTGGATGTCGATGAGGTTCGCCATGACCTCGGGGGAGTACGAACCCTGCGCGATGATCGCCAGCTTGTGCCGCATCTTGCCCACCCGCTCCCGCAGCGTCGCGGTCGCCCGTACGGCCGCCGCCGCGGGGTTGTTGAGCTCGTGGGTGAGGCCGGCGGACAACGAGCCGAGCGCCAGCAGCCGTTCGCGCTGCCCGATGGCCCGCTGGGTGTTCTTCGAACCGAAGAAGAGCCCCTCCAGCAGATGCACCGCCATCGGGAACCACTCCTGCATGATGCTCGCGAACGTGTCGGCGGGCAGCACGAAGAACCGCGTCGGCTCGGTGACGCGCATGGAGTTGTTGTAGACCTGCCGCACCCGGTCGCCCAGATACGCCTGCATGGACCCCGCGTACACCCCGCGCTGGGAGGTCCGGGTCACCTCCACGTCGTCGCCGCCGACCCGGCGGTACAGCACGACCGTGCCCTCGAGCATCACGTAGAAGCAGGTGGCGGGTTCGCCCTCGGTGTACACGGGGCCGGGCTCGAACTGCTCCACGCGTCCCTCGGCGCACAACCGTCCGAGCTGCTCGGGGGTCAGCTTCTCGAACAGGAACAGGGAACCGATCTCCTGCGGGGCGCACGGCATGGGCCGGCCGCTCATGACTGCTCCAGATACCGGTGGACGAGCATCACGGCCATGGCTCCCTCTCCGACGGCGGACGCGACCCGCTTGGCGGACTCGGAGCGGGCGTCGCCCGCCACGAACACCCCGGGCACATTGGTCTCCAGGTGGTACGGCGGCCGGTCCAGCTCCCAGCCCTCCGGCGGCCGGCCGTCGGCCGTCAGGTCGGGACCGGCGAGGATGAACCCGCGCTCGTCCCGCAGCACCGTGCCGTCCAGCCAGTCGGTCAGCGGGGCCGCGCCGATGAACACGAACACCCACTGCGCGTCGACCTCTTCGGTCTCGCCGGTGTCCACCTCCCGCAGGGTCAGCCGCTCCAGGTGGCCGTCACCGTGCGCCTCCTCGACGACCGTGCGGGCGCGCACCCGGATGTTGGGGGACTCCTCGATCTGCTGGATGAGGTAGTGCGACATCGACGCCGACAGCGACGGGCCGCGCACCAGCAGGGTCACCGACTTGGCGCCCCGCGACAGATACATCGCAGCCTGTCCGGCGGAGTTGGCGCCGCCGACGATGTACACGTCCTGCCCCTGGCAGGAGGGTGCCTCCGTCAGGGCCGACCCGTAGAACACCCCGCACCCGGTCAGGTCCTCGCAGCCGGGCGCCGACAGCTGCCGGTAGGAGACGCCGGTCGCCAGGATCACGCTGTGCGCGGCGACCGCCGAGCCGTCCGAGAACCGTACGATCCGGGCGGCGCCGTTGACCTCCAGCGCCGTCACCTCGCGCGCGGTGAGGATCTCGGCGCCGAACTTCGCCGCCTGCCGCCGGGCCCGGTCGGTGAGCTGGGCCCCCGACACGCCGTCGGGGAAGCCGAGGTAGTTCTCGATCCGGGAGCTCTGGCCCGCCTGTCCGCCGGTCGCCGACCGCTCCACCAGCACGGTCCGCAGCCCTTCGGAAGCGCCGTAGACCGCCGCGCCGAGCCCGGCCGGACCGCCGCCGATCACGACCAGGTCGTAGAAGTCGGCCGTCGGGGTCGTCGCCAGCCCGACCCGGGCGGCGAGGTCGACGGCCTCCGGCTCGACCAGCGGCGTCCCGTCCGGCGTGACCACCACGGGCAGCCGCATGCCGTCCTCGCCGGCCGCGGCCAGCAGTCGGCGGCCCTCCGGCTCGTCGGAGGAGTACCAGCGGTACGGCACCTGGTTGCGGGCCAGGAACTCCCGCACGTCCGAGGAGCGTGCCGACCAGCGGTGCCCGACGACCTTGGTACTCGGCACGGGCCGGTAGTCGCTGGAGCGCCACGCCTGGAGCAGATCGTCGAGGACCGGGTAGAGCTTCTCCTCTGGCGGGTCCCACGGCTTGAGCAGGTAGTGGTCGAGGTCGACGACGTTGATCGCGTCGATCGCCGCGTTCGTGTCCGCGTACGCCGTCAGCAGCACCCGCCGCGCACCCGGGTAGACGTCCAGGGCCTGTTCGAGGAACTCGATGCCGTTCATCTGGGGCATCCGGTAGTCGGCCAGGATCACGGCCACGAGATCGCCGCGCAGCTTCAGCTCCCGCAGCGCGTCGAGCGCGGACTCGCCGGACTCCGCGCGCACGATCCGGTACGACGCGCCGTACCGCCGCCTCAGGTCCCGGGCCACGGCCCTGGAGACCCCCGGGTCGTCGTCCACGGTCATGATGACGGTCCGCGCCGCATCGGCGGCCTGTGCCATACGTCCCCCACACCGGGCGGTCGACTCACGGCACGGTGCCCCGGGGCATCGCGCCGACCTCCGCCCATCGTATGTTCGATCGCCGCGGCGCGCTCCGATCCGGAGATCAGCCGTACGGACCGGGTAGTGAAGACTGAGCAGCACGTCAGTGACCTTGGAACAAGGAGGCAGCTGCATGACACGTCCGATCACCGCCGGGGTCGACGGATCGCAGGAGAGCCTGGCCGCGCTGGCCTGGGCGGCCCGGGAGGCGGTGCGGCGCGGGCTGGCGCTGCGAGTGGTGCACGCCTGGCGGTTCCAGCCGCACGAGGCGCTCGAAGCGGGGATCACCGGGGACGCGGACAGCCAGGAGCAGTGGGTGCACAGCGCGGTGACCGAGGCCGTCGGGACCGTCACCGAACGGCACCCGGACCTGGAGGTGACCACCGACGTCGTGGAGGGCCCGGTCGTCGACACCCTGGTCGCCGCCGCTGCCGGCGCCGAGCTGCTGGTGCTCGGCTCGCGCGGGCACGGGCCGATCGTCGGCTTCCTGCTCGGCTCGGTCGGCCAGCAGGTCATCGCCGAGGCCACCCGGCCCGTCGTGCTCGTCCGGGCCGGTGACCAGCCCTCGGCCGAGGCCGCCGGGCGGGAGATCGTCGTGGGCCAGCAGGGCGACGAGGGGGACAGCGCCGACGCGCTGCGGTTCGCGTTCGAGACCGCGGCCGTGCGCGGGGCGACCGTCCGGGTCGTACGGGCCTGGACACTGCCGCCCGTGTTCGCCTACAGCCCCGGCTCGCTGAAGCTCCTCGACGAGGCCGGGGGACTGGAGCCGTACGAGAAGAGGGCCCTGGCCGCCGCGGTCCGGCCGTGGCGGGAGCGTTTCCCCGACGTGCCGGTGGAGGAGCACGTGGAGATGGGCAGCGCCGGCCAGGTGCTGCTGTCGGTGGCCGGGACGGCCCAGCTGATGGTGGTCGGGCGGCGGGCCCACCGTACGGCCGTCGGCGCTCGCATCGGCTCGGTGGCGCACGGGGTGCTGCACCACGCGGACTGCCCGGTCGCCGTGGTCCCGCACACGTGAGGAGGCCTGTGTCTCAGTCCGCCGTCGGCTGAAGGGTCTTGCGGGCCTTGGGGAGGATGTTCTCGATGTAGTCCTCGACGGCCGTGTCGATGCCGATGTCGTGCTGGGCCCGCTCGGACAGGTACCAGCGGTGCTCGAGGAGCTGGTGGTAGATCTCCGCCGGGTCCATGGAACCGCGCAGTTCGGGCGGCACCGCCCGCACGGTCGGCCGGAACACCTCCCGCACCCAGCGGTGGGCCAGCACCTCGGGGCGGGCGCCCAGGGGATCGCCCGGGGCGTAGTCGTCCTGGGTCGCCATCCAGCTCTCCAGGTCGTTCAGCAGCCGCCGGGCCTGGTTCTCCTCCGTGTCCAGCCCGGTCAGGCGCAGCAGCTGGCGCTGGTGGTGTCCCGCGTCGACGACCTTGGGCACGAAGGTGACCGTGTCGCCGTTCGAGGCGTGCTCGATCTGCATCTCGGCGACGTCGAAGCCGAGGTCGTTCAGGCGGCGGATCCGGCGTTCTATGTAGTGGTACTTGCCCGCCGGATAGACGGAGGTGCGGGTCAGTTCGTCCCAGAGGCCGCCGTAGCGGGCGCAGATCTCCATGCCGAACTCGACCGGGTCCACCGACGGGTGCAGTGCCCCGGACGCCTCCAGGTCCAGCAACTCCCCGCTGATGTTCACGCGGGCGAGGTCCAGGTCGTACTCGCGCTGCCCGGAGCTGAGCTGCGGATGCAGGTCACCGGTCTCGGCGTCCACCAGATACGCGGCGTAGGCGCCCGCGTCGCGCCGGAAGAGGGTGTTGGACAGCGAGCAGTCGCCCCAGGCGAACCCGGCCAGGTGCAGGCGTACCAGGAGCACGGCGAGCGCGTCCATCAGCCGGTGCATGGTGGCCGGGCGCATGGTCGTCTCGAACATCGAGCGGTACGGCATCGAACCGCCCAGGTGCCGGGTGATCAGCACGCTCTCCAGCGGTGCGCCGTCCGCGTCGGTGCGGCCGGTGACCACGGCCAGCGGGTCCACCGCCGGGATGCCGATCCGGTCCAGGTCGCGCAGCAGCTCGTACTCGCGCTGCGCGGGCCGCTCGGCCAGCTCCTTGACGGCGATCACCTCGTCGCCGGCCCGGGAGTAGCGCACCACGTGCCGGGAGATGCCGCGCGGCAGTGGTACGAGGTACTCCTCCGGCCACTCCTCCAGGGGCAGGTCCCACGGCAGTTCCAGCAGAAGCGCGGGATGCTCCGGGTTGGTCGCGCTGATCTGAAGTGCCATGCGCCGGGTGTCCTTGTCTCGCCGCTGATCGTCACCCCAGATTAGAGGGCGCGCTCCCGGGCCCGGTGGGCGGCGTCCCGCAACGGACCGCGGTGGACCGGACCGTGCCCGGGCAGCAGCAGCTCGCCCTCCAGCTCCGCGAGGACGTCCAGGGAGGCCACGGCACGCGGGCGCTCGTGGTGGAACATGTCCGGCAGCAGCTGCGGTCCCTCGACCCGCGAGGTGGCGTGCCCGCTGACCAGGGCGTCGCCGGAGATCAGCACCCCGGTGCCGGGCACGTGGTAGGCGCAGTGCCCGCCGGTGTGGCCCGGCGTGTGCACCGGCACGGGCCGCCCGGGCAGGTCCAGGGCGCCCGCCGCCGGGAACGGCTCGGGGGCCGTGACGGGGTTGTGCATCGTGCCGCCTGAGCGCAGCGCGTGCACGGCCCACGGCAGCACCCCGGGGCGCCAGCCGTTCCTCAGCACCGTCCCGAGGGACACCTGGTGCAGGAACTCCCGGCGTGCGTGCGGCACTTCGGCCTCGTGGAGGTACACGGGCGTGCCGTACGTGGCGCGCAGGTACTCGGCGGAGCCCAGGTGGTCGTTGTGCGCGTGCGTGATGAGCACGGCCGCGACCGCCTCCGGGGAGCTGCCCACCTCCGCGAGCGAGGTGAGGAGCTGCTCCCGGTCGCCGGGGTAGCCGGTGTCGACCAGCGTGACGGCGTCCCCCTCCGCAAGGATCACCCAGTTGGTGTTGGAGCCGTGCACCAGGTAGGTGCCGTCGGCGACTTGGTGTACGTCTGCCCGCATGATCGCCCCGCGTTGTGTGGTACCAGCCCGACGAGAGAAGGAAAGCAGACCCCAGGGCAGGCGGAGTCGCCGGGTCCGTCCCAACGGGCCCGCGTGCCCCGGTCGTTCGGACGGGCTCAGTGCACGCCGTGCGGGCGGAACTGGATGCTGATGCGCGGCTCCGTCGCGCGCGTGCTCTTGGGCACGGAGTGCTCCCAGGTGCGCTGGCAGGAGCCGCCCATCACGATGAGGTCGCCGTGCCCCAGTGGCCGGCGCACGGTGTCGCGGCCGCCCCGCATCGGACGCAGCAGCAGGTCCCGGGGCGCTCCCACCGACAGGATCGCGACCATCGTGTCCTCACGCGCCCCGCGGCCGATCCGGTCGCCGTGCCAGGCCACGCTGTCCCGGCCGTCGCGGTAGTAGCACAGTCCGGCCGTGGTGAACGGCTCGCCCAGTTCCTCGCCGTAGTGGGCGCTCAGCGCGTCGCGCGCCTCGGTCAGGACCGGGTGCGGCAGCGGGTCGTCGGCGCCGTAGAAAGCGAGCAACCTAGGCACGTCGACGACGTGGTCGTACATCGTGCGCCGCTCCGCCCGCCACGGCACCTCGGCGGCCAGGTGTTCGAACAGTGTGTCGGAACCGCTGAGCCACCCGGGCAGGACGTCGAGCCAGGCGCCGAAACCGAGGTGGGTACGGCTGATCCCGTCGAGCGGCCCGAGCCGCAGCTCGTCGGCCTGGTCGAAAAGGGAGCCCTGGAGGTGCATGGCCCCAGGGTACCTCGTAATCGAATATGTGTTCCATCAAGATTCCGGGGTTTCGATACATCGGTGTATCGAATACAGTTCCGTATCGAAAGGGGGCCGGACACCGTGGAGGGAACGACCGGTCGGGTGACCAGGCGCCGTGTCCGCACCCGCGCCAATCTCCTGGACGCGGCGTTCTCCGTGTTCGCGGCCAAGGGCTTCGGGCACGTCTCGATCGAGGAGGTCTGCGAGGCCGCCGGCTACAGCAGGGGCGCCTTCTACTCCAACTTCTCCAGCCTCGACGAGCTGTTCTTCGCCCTCTACCGCGAGCGGGCCGACCTCATCGCGGAGCAGGTGGCCGGTGCTCTCGCCCTCGACGGGCCCGGCCTCGACGTGCCGGCCGCCGTGGACCGCGTCACCGACGTGCTGCTCCTCGACCGGGACTGGCTCCTCGTGAAGACGGACTTCCTGGTGCACGCGGCCCGCGACCCGGACGTCGCCCGGAGCCTGCTGGAGCACCGCGCGCGGCTGCGGCGGGCGATCGCCGACCGGCTCGCCCGCGCCCGCGGGCACACCGCACTGCCCGCCGTCCTGGGCGACACGGACGGCGCCGCCCACGCCGTGGTCGCGGCCTACGACGGCGTCACCACGCAACTGCTGCTGGACCGGGACGTCGAGCACGCCCGCGCCTGGCTGAAACAACTGCTCACGGCCCTGCTGACCGACGGCAGCGGCACCCCCGACCGCACGCGGAACTGAAGAAGGGAACGGTCGCCATGGATGCCGACGTCATCGTCGTCGGAGCGGGCCTCGCCGGCCTGGTCGCGGCACACGAACTGACCAGCAGGGGCAGGAGGGTCGCCCTCGTCGACCAGGAGAACGCCGCCAACCTCGGCGGACAGGCCTTCTGGTCCTTCGGCGGGCTGTTCCTCGTCGACTCGCCGGAGCAGCGGCGCCTGGGCATCAAGGACTCCTTCGACCTGGCCTGGAGCGACTGGCGGGGCAGCGCGGGCTTCGACCGGCTGGAGGACGAGGACTCCTGGGCGGTGCGCTGGGCGCGCGCCTACGTCGAATTCGCCGCGGGGGAGAAGCGGTCCTGGCTGAACGGGCACGGCATCACGTTCCTGCCCACCGTCGGCTGGGCCGAGCGCGGCGACCTCACCGCCCACGGGCACGGCAACACCGTGCCCCGCTTCCACATCGCCTGGGGCACCGGCACCGGTGTGGTGGAACCCTTCGTCCGCTACGCCGAGCAGGCCGCGCGCGACGGACTGCTCACCTTCCACCACCGTCACCGCGTCGACGAACTGGTCGTCGAGGACGGCAGCGCCCGCGGCGTGCGCGGCACGGTCCTGGCCGAGGACACCTCACCGCGTGGCGTCGCCTCCAACCGCGACGCCGTCGGCGAGTTCGCACTCACCGCCCAGGCCGTCGTCGTCACCAGCGGCGGCATCGGCGCCAACCACGACATCGTCCGCCGCTACTGGCCCGAGCGCCTCGGCACCCCGCCGCGGGAGATGGTCACCGGCGTCCCGGCCTACGTCGACGGCCGGATGCTCGACATCAGCGCCGAGGCGGGCGTACGCCTGGTCAACCGGGACCGCATGTGGCACTACACCGAGGGCCTGCAGAACTGGGACCCGATCTGGCCCGGCCACGGCATCCGCATCCTGCCCGGACCGTCCTCGATGTGGTTCGACGCCCTCGGCCGCCGCCTGCCCGGGCCGTACCTGCCCGGCTACGACACCCTCGGCACCCTGAAGCACCTGCGCACCACCGAGGACATCGCCGGGTACGACCACTCCTGGTTCATCCTCACGCAGAAGATCATCGAGAAGGAGTTCGCCCTGTCGGGCTCCGAGCAGAACCCCGACATCACCGCCAAGGACCGCGCCGGGTTCCTGAAGGAACGCATCCTCGGCAAGGGCGCGCCCGGACCGGTCGACGCGTTCCTGCGCAAGGGCGCCGACTTCGTGACAGCCCCCAGTGTCGAGCAGCTCGTCGAGAAGATGAACCAGCTGACCGACAGGCCACTGCTCGACGCGGCCGGGATCCGCCGCCAGATCGAGGCCCGCGACCTGCAGATCGCCAACCCCTACGCCAAGGACGCCCAGGTGCAGGGCATCCGCAACGCCCGCCGCTACATCGGCGACCGTCTCGGCCGGGTCGCCACGCCGCACCGCATCCTGGACCCGGACGCCGGCCCGCTGATCGGCGTCAAGCTGCACATCCTCACCCGCAAGACGCTCGGCGGCATCCAGACCGACCTCGACTCGCGCGCCCTCGGCACCGACGGCAAGCCGGTGGAGGGGCTGTACGCGGCCGGCGAGGTCGCCGGATTCGGCGGCGGCGGTGTCCACGGCTACAACGCGCTGGAGGGCACCTTCCTCGGCGGCTGCCTCTTCTCGGGCCGCGCGGCGGGCCGGGCGGCGGCGAAACAGACCGCCTGACCGTGCCGGGACGGCCCGCCTCCTCAGCTCCGCACGAGGCGGGCCAGCACCGTGGCGTGGCTCTCTTCCGGCGTCTTCGACGCGGTCAGCAGCGTCACATCACCCTTGCGGACCAGGTCACGGACGTGGTCGAGGACCTCGGCCGCCTCGTCGGCGGCGAGCTCCGCCTCGTACCGGCCGGCGAACTCCTCGTACGAGCCCTCGCCCGCGTGGTACCAGCGGCGCAGTTCCGTCGACGGGGTGATCGCCTTGGGCCACTCGTCCACCCGGGCCGCGTCCTTCGCCAGGCCCCGCGGCCACAGCCGGTCGACCAGGACACGCACCCCGTCCTCCGGCTCGGGCGGATCGTAGACGCGGCGTACGCGGACGCTCATGCTCGTCCCCTTCTGCTTCTGCGACGGACGGGTGTGCCGCGAGCGTAACCCCGACCGGGCGCCGGCACCCGCCGCGCCGAAGGGCCGATTCCGCTCGCGCCGAGCGGGTACTCCGTCCGCCTGACGGCGTCGAGGGAGGAGGTCACGACATGAGTGGATCGGACGACCTGCCGGTCGTGCGCACACTCGCCGAGCTCACCGAGCTGGTCGAACGGCACCAGGGCCTGTACGTCCGCTGGTCGCGCGGCCCCGCGACCGATCTCCGCGACGTGTCCAGCACCGACGATCTCACGGGCGTGTCCATGCCGGGCCTGTCCGCCAACCCGCTCGACGTCGAGGACTGGTGGGAGGACCGGCCCGTCCGGGTGTGGGTGGCGCGTCGCCTGCACGACTACGCCCATCTGCCGCACGAGAAGGGGCCCGGCGTACGGCCCTGGGTGCTCGCGGGCAAGGAGACCGCCCGCGGACCCGACAACGAACCGCTGGTCACCGACGCCCGGCCGATGAGCTGGATCGACCAGCAGGTGATCGACGAGGCGAAGGCGGAGGTGTCCCGGCAGGAGAACCCCTGGGGGCCGCTGCGCCGCAGCTGAATCCCCCAGGGGAGGTGGGCAGGGCGTCAGCCCGAGCGGCGGCGGGCCGCCGCGCGCCGCTTCAGCGCACGCCGTTCCGTCTCGCTGGTCCCGCCCCACACACCGATGGACTGCCCCGTGTCCAGCGCCCACTGCAAGCACTGCTCCTGGACGGGGCAGCGCCGGCACACCGCCTTGGCCTGCTCCGTCTGGAGGAGGGCCGGGCCGGAGGTGCCGATCGGGAAGAAGAGCTCGGGGTCCTCGTGCCGGCAGGCAGCGTGGTCTCGCCAGTTGTCCATCGAAGTCACCTGCGATCGCAGTAGAAACGTGCCCGTTCGGATGATTGCTCCTTTTCGGGTCACCTGTCGAGGCGTGGTGAAACAGCGCCGCCCGGACACCGCTCACTGCTCGCGCAGGCCCCAGGGCGAGCCGTAGGCCGTCAGCAGGTCCAGGAACGGGCGGGCCGGGAAGGCCTCGGGGCCGAGCACGCCCGCGCCGGACCAGGCGCCCGAGGCGAGGAGTTCGAGCGCGACGACGGGATTGACGGCGGTCTGCCACACCACGGCCTGGGAGCCGTACTCCGCCATGGACCACTGGTTGTCGACCACGTGGTACAGGTATACGTCGCGCGGCCTCCCGTCCCGCACGCCCCGCACCCACGTGCCCGCACACGTCTTTCCGCGCATCCGCTCGCCGAGTGTCGCCGGGTCGGGCAGGCACGCGGCGACCACGTCCCGCGGCGAGACGGCCACCGGTCCGTCCGTCCCCGGCACCGTCACCGGGTCGGTGCGGTCCAGGCCCAGCAGGTGCAGCGTCTTCAGCGTCTCGACGAACTCGCGGCCCAGGCCGTACTTGAAGGTGACGCGGCGCGTGTCGACCCAGCGCGGGACGAGCAGCACCTCCTCGTGCTCCACGTTCACGCACTCGACCGGTCCGATGCCCTCGGGGAAGTCGAAGACCTCGGACTCGCTGAAGGGTTCGGTGGTGAACCAGCCCCGGCCGGCCTCGTAGACGACCGGCGGGTTGAGGCACTCCTCGATGGTGGTCCAGATGCTGAACGAGGGCGCGAAGCCGTAGCCGTCGACGGTCAGGTTCGCGCCGTCGCGGATGCCGATCTCCTCGATCTCGTCGAAGAGTTCGTCGGCGGCGTACCGCGCGAAGACGTCCGACAGGCCCGGCTCCACGCCCATGCCGACGAGGGCCAGCACGCCCTCCTTCTCCCAGTCGGCCGCCTGCGCGAACTGCTCGTCGCCCAGCTTCACCCCGCACTCCTCGTACGGCCGCTCGGCGTGCGGACGGGACAGGGACATCGCCATGTCGACATACGTGGCGCCCGCGGCGCGGGCCGCGCGGAACAGCGGCATCACGAAGCGGGGGTCGGTGGCGTTGAGGAGGACGTCGCAGCGATGCCGTGCCAGCAGGCGGGCCACCGCCGGTTCGTCGCCCGCGTCCACCTGCTCGGCGGTGAACCGTGGGTCACCGCCGAGCGCCGCGACCGCCGCCTCGGACCGGCCGGGGTCGTGGTCGGCCACCACCATCGCCTCGAAGAGGGGCCGCCGGGCAGCGATCTTGGTGATCGCGCCGCCCACGCCTCCGGCACCCACGAGCAGTACACGCATGACAGAAACTCCCTTTTCGCGAAGAACCTGGCGCGCCCTCGGGGGAGATACAACGCCGCCGCGCGTCTTAAGGTCAATGTCGTTGGCATAAGGAGCCAGTGGAGGGAGCCCGTCGTGCCCAAGCCCGTGGTGCCCGAGGAGAAACGCCGCCGGCGCAGGCCCACCAAGAGCGGCACCGTGCTGTCCGAACGGCTGATCGTCGAGACGGCGCTGCGGATGCTGCGCGAACACGGCAGCGCGGGGCTGACCGCCCGCAGGCTCGGCCTGGCCCTGGACGCCGACCCGAGCACGCTCTACCGGTACTTCCGGGGCATGGACGATCTGACGCTCGCCATCGGCGACGCGCTGATCGGGCAGGCGCTCGGCGGCTGGGCGCCGACGGGGGAGTGGCGGGCGGACCTGCGGGCCGTCGGGCTGCGCATCCACGCCGCGTACGTGGAGCATCCGCAGGCCGCGGTGCTCACGGCGAGCCGCGTCTCGGGCCGCGCCCATGAACTCGCGGCCGACGAGGCCGTCCTGGACATCCTGCGCACGGCGGGCTTCCCGGTGCCGGACGCGGTGCGCGTCTACCACGCCTTCGTCGACACGACACTGGCCTTCGCCGCGCTCGACGCGGCCTCGCTGGCCCTGCCCAGCGCCTCGCTGCGGGCCGACGAGGAGATGTGGCGCTCGACGTACGCCCGCCTGCCCGCCGCCACCCACCCCCGTATCGCGGAGGCGGCACCCCTGCTCGCCACCCGCATGCTCACCAGCGCCTATCCGACGGCCCTGGACATGCTGCTGGACAGCGCGGCGGCTCAGCTGGAGGGGATCCGGGGGTAGGGCGTCGCGCCCGCAGCGCCTCGCGTCACGCCCGCAGTGCCTCCCCGGCGGTCGCCGTCACCGTCTCCGCCACCTGTGCCAGCGCGGGCGAGTCGAGCTTCCACTGCTGCCAGTACAGCGGCACGTCCACCGTCCGGCCCGGGGCGATCCCGACCAGCCGCCCGGTGCGCAGCAGCGGATCCGCCTGGGCCTCGGGCACCAGGCCCCACCCCAGTCCGGCCGCCACGGCCTCGGCGAAACCCTCCGAGGTCGGCACGTAGTGGCGCAGCGCGCTCGCGCCGCTCCGCCCCCGGGTGAGCCGGCGCACGAAACCGTCCTGGAAGTCGTCCCGCCGGTCGAAGGCCACGACGGGCAGGTCGAGGAGCACCTGTTCCAGCGGCCCGCCGCCGAGGTGACGCGCGGCGAAGTTCGGCGCGGCCACGGGCAGGTAGCGCATCCGCCCCAGCGACCGGACGGAACAGCCCGGCACGGGATCCGGCGACGAGGTCACCGCGGCCATCACCACCCCCTCCCGCAGCAGCGCCGCCGTGTGGTCCTCGTCCTCGCGGCGCAGTTCGAAGCAGAGCCGCAGCTCCTCCGGCACACGCGTGAGCACCCGCAGGAACCAGGTGGCCAGCGAGTCCGCGTTCACCGCCACCGACACCCGGGTCGGCTCCCCGGTCCCGCTCAGCCCGAGCTCCGCGTACGCGTCGCGCTCCAGCCGCGCCACCTGCCGGGCCAGCCGCACCAGCACCTCGCCCGACTCGGTCGGCCGCACCGGCTTGGTCCGCAGCAGCAGCACCCGCCCCGTGCGCTGCTCCAGCGCCTTCACACGCTGACTGATCGCCGACGGCGTCACGTGCAGCGCGGCCGCCGCCGCGTCGAAGGTCCCCTCGTCCACGACCGCGAGCAGGGTGCGCACCTGGTCCAGTGGAAGGTCAGCCATCACGGACGCTAATGATACGTAAGAATCTTTAGCTGTACCCGGGACGGATCCGTCCGTAGCGTCACGGCCATGACCAGCACCTTCACCGCCGCAGCCGCGGGGTTCGGCACCGGCCTGTCCCTCATCGTCGCCATCGGCGCCCAGAACGCCTTCGTCCTGCGCCAGGGGATCCGGCGCGACGCCGTCCTCGCCGTCGTCGGCATCTGCGCCCTGTCCGACGCCGCCCTCATCACGCTCGGGGTCGGTGGGGTCGGCGCGGTGGTGGTGGCCTGGCCGGGCGCCCTGACGGCGATCGGCTGGATCGGCGGCGCGTTCCTGCTGTGCTACGGCGCCCTGGCCGCCCGGCGGGTGTTCCGGCCGGACGGTGGCGGGCTGCGGACCGACGGGGAGGCGGCCGGATCGCGCCGCCGGGCCGTGCTCACCTGCCTGGCGATGACCTGGCTCAACCCGCACGTCTACCTCGACACCGTGTTCCTGCTCGGCTCCGTCGCCGCCGACCACGGCCCGCTGCGCTGGACGTTCGGCCTCGGCGCCGTGCTGGCCAGCCTGTGCTGGTTCGCCGCCCTCGGGTTCGGCGCGCGGATGCTCGGCCGCTTCCTCGCCAAGCCCGCCGCCTGGCGGGTCCTGGACGGCCTGGTCGCCGCCACCATGATCGTGCTCGGTGCCGTGCTCATCACCGGAAGCTGAGACCTCGGCTCTCCGGCGCCCGGCGGGTGGTGCGATAGTGATCGCCGACCCGGTAGATGTAGCGAGCATCCAGGAAGCGGCGCGTGGACACGAGCGAGAGCACGGCGGAAGAGCGGGATCCGGCGCCGGAGGACCACCGGCGGCGCGGCTGGCGGCGCTGGGCCATGGACACCCGCCCGCTGCGCCGCCCCGCCTACCGGCGGCTGTGGAGCTCGACCATCGTCACGGCCGTCGGCAGCCAGCTCACCGCCGTCGCCGTGCCCAAGCAGATCTACGACATCACCGGCTCCTCGGCGTGGGTCGGCGCCGCGAGCCTGGCCGGCCTGGTGCCGCTGATCGTGTTCGCGCTGTGGGGCGGGGCGATCGCCGACAGCATGGACCGGCGCAAGCTGCTGCTGGTCACCAACAGCGGCATCGCCGTGACTTCGCTGCTGTTCTGGCTCCAGGCCTTCACCGGCCTGGAGTCGGTGGCCGCGCTCATGGTGCTGCTCGCGGTGCAGCAGGCCTTCTGGGGCCTGAACGCACCGGCCCGCAACGCCTCCATCGCCCGGCTGGTCCCCGAGGACGAACTGCCCGCGGCCAACGCCCTCGGCTCGACCGTGATGCAGACCGGGCAGGTGGCCGGGCCGCTGCTCGCTGGCGCCCTCATCCCCGTCGTCGGCCTGCCCGAGCTGTACCTCATCGACGCGCTGGCCCTGTGCGTGACGGTGTGGGCGGTGTACCGGCTGCCGTCCTTGCCGCCCCTGGCCGGCACCGCCGTCCGCCGCGCGGGCGTGAAGGAGATCGCCGCCGGCTTCCGCTACATCTCCGGGCACACCGTGCTGCTGCTGTCCTTCCTCGCCGACATCATCGCCATGGTCCTCGGCATGCCCCGGGCCCTGTTCCCGCAGCTCGCCGCCCAGACCTACGCGCCGTACGGCGAGGGGCTCGCGCTGGGTCTGCTGTTCGCGGCGATCCCCATCGGTGCCGTGCTCGGCGGACTGTTCTCCGGCACCTTCTCCCGGGCCCGCCGGCACGGCTGGATGGTCATCGGGGCGGTCGTCGCCTGGGGCGTGGCCATCACGGGCTTCGGACTGAGCAGCAGTCTGTGGGTGGGCGTGGCGTTCCTGGCGGTGGCCGGGGTGGCCGACATGGTGTCGATGGTCTTCCGCGGGGCGATCCTGCTGTCCGCCGCGACCGACGAGATGCGCGGGCGCATGCAGGGCGTCTTCACCGTCGTCGTGGCGGGCGGCCCGCGCCTCGCCGACGTGCTGCACGGCACCGCGGGCTCCGCCTTCGGCCCCAAGGCCGCGGTCGCGGGCGGCGGGCTGCTGGTCGTCGCCGTGATGCTGGCGCTGGCCGCGGCGGTGCCGGCGCTGCGGCGCTACCGCGTCTGACGCCTCACAGGGCGCCTCGCCTGTGCAGGGTGTACTGCTCCATCAGCTTGCCCCGGGTCATCTCCAGGCGGTGCGCGAGCACCTCGGCGACGTTGCGCACCAGCACCAGCCCGAGCTGCGGATCCTCCTCGCACAGCCGCAGCACGGCCGCCGCGTCGAACTCGTAGGCCCGTACGGGACTGAACGCCTGCGCGCCGAAGTCCCAGGTGTACGGCGGGAAGAGCCACGACCAGCCGAGCAGGTCGCCCGCGCCGAGGCTGGCCACGGTCGCCCGCTGGAGGGAGTTCACCTGCTGGTCCAGGGAGACCGCGCCGGAGCGGATGACCCAGAAGCGGTCGGCCGTGCCGCCCGCCTCGAAGATCCGGGCGTCCTCGGGGAAGGACACCTCCCTGGCGAGGGTCATCAGGCGCTGCCGCTGGGGCGGAGGCAGGGCGGTCAGGAGTTTGATCGCTTTGGTCATGACGCGGGGCTCCTCGCCGGGCGGTCGACATCCGGTGCTTTCCCTACGCCCATTTCAGCCGCTGGCGGGGCCCCGGGCACCTCGGCGTGCACAACTTTTCCGGGGCATGAAGAAGCCCTGGCTGGACGGGGGAAACCAGCCAGGGCCGTAAGCAGTGGTGCGGAGGACGGTGGGTCGACTCCGTCACCACGTATGAATGAACCGTAAACCATGCAAGGTGCGTGCGGGCACCCGGGACCGGGTCGCGTGACCCGTTTCACGTCACTCCGCGTCCCCGGCCAGGACCCGGACCGTCTCCAGCTCCGGGTCCGTGGGGTCGGGCAGGTGCATCCCCGCGGCCAGTCCGGTCCGCAGGTACGCCAGGACCGGCTCGGTGAGGCGCTCGCCGGGCAGGACGGCCGGGATGCCGGGGGGATACGGCGTGATCATCTCCGCCGCGACCCGTCCGGCCGCCCGCGCCACCGGCACGTCCTCGGCCGGACCGAAGAACGCGTCCCGGGGCAGTACCGCCTGTTCCATCCGCAGCTCCGCCGGCGACGGCACCTCCACCCGCGGCGCCCGGGGCAGATCCCGCGCGGCCCGCGCGAGGTCCCGCAGCGCCTCCAGCAACTGCCCGGTCGTCTCCCGGTCGTCGCCGTGGGTGATCTGAGCGCCGATGCGGCGGTGGTCCACCAGATGCGCGTCGATGTGCCGGTGCTCGCGCAGCCAGTCCGCCGCCTGGAAGCCCGTGATCCCCAGCCCGGCGAGGTCGACGACGCCGGGCAGCGGGTCGAGGTCGTCGGACAGGCCCGGGCCGCAGAAGTCGTCGCGGTCGTTGACGTGCAGCCCGTCGATCTCCTCGATGGCGGAGCGGACCTCGCCCGCGAGATCCAGCGCGCCGCCCATCAGCTCCTCGCCGTGCAGCGCCATCTGCCGGCGCCAGCCGTCCAGACCCGCGAAGATCAGCACCGAGGGGCTGGTGGTGCCCAGCAGGTCCGCGCGCATCCCCAGCAGCGCCGGCGGGACCAGATCGCCCTGGAGATGGAAGACCGAGCCCTGCTCCAGGCCGCTGCCCATCTTGTGGATGCTGGTCACGCAGATGTCCGCGCCCGCGTCCATCGCCCAGGACGGCAGGTCGGGGTGGAACGGCAGATGCGCGCCCCAGGCCTCGTCCACGATCAGCGGCCGCGAGCGCCGGTGGCACACCTCGGCGACCGCTCGCAGATCCGCGCAGCCGCCGTATGGCGTGGGGCTCGTGACGAGCGCACCCCGCGCGTCCGGGTGGGCCTCGAAGGCCCGGTCGAAGTCCTCGGCGGACGGGGGATGGGCCAGGTGCCGCTCGGCGTCCCACCGCGGCTCCACCCAGACGGGCTCGATACCGGAGATGATCAGCCCCGCCACCACCGACTTGTGGGCGTCACGCCCGATCAGCAGCTTCTCGTGCGGCCCGGCGACCGACAGCATCGCGGCCTTCACCGACAGGGAACTGCCGCACGTGCTGAAGAACGTGTGCTCGGCGTGCACCGCGTCGGCCATCAGCTCCTGGGAGCGCTGCAGTACCCGCCCCCGGGTGAGCCGGTCGTCCAGACCGCCCGAGGCGAGCACATCGCCGTGGAAGACCGCGTCGCCGAGAACCTCCCGGACCGCCGGGTCGGCGCCGCGGGCCTGCTTGTGCCCGGGCGGCGTGAACGACAGGTGCCCCTTGCGGCGGTACTCGTCCAGGGCTTCCAGGACCGGTGCTCGGGTGTGGTCGACTGTCATGCGCACCGGGTTCCCGGCAGGTGCTCGCGCAATCCGCCCGTGCCCGGCACCGGGCACCGGCCGTCCTGGTCAGCCTCCCGCGGCGTGTTTGCCCGGAGTCAGGATCTCGTCCAGCACCCTGAGCACCGCCTCGTAGGACATCTGCCGCACGGTCGCGTCCCTGGCCCCCTTCGGGTCGGAGGCGCCCAGTTCCTCGCTCCTGGTCCGCCACGTCCGCTCCTCGCGCACCGCGCAGGCCCTCGCGCGCTGGATGCGCCGCAGCAGTTCATCGGAATCCACCACATCGGTCATGCACCCCGCGTACCCCGGCGACGCGTGGCGATGGCATCGATTCACAGCCGTCCCGGGCCTCCCAGGGGTCTTTTCGGGCTCTTTTTCCGGCATCGGTGCGGACCGAGGTTTGCAGGTGCGGGGAGAGGTCAGCCGAATGAGAGACCCGCGGCGCGCGCGATGCGCCCGCAAGCCGCGGGTGGTGGAAGGAAACACCGACAGCGGGTCCGTGAGCCCGAGGCGTGCCCGGGCGGGCGGCCACGGTGCGCGGTCCGGACCCGGCTCATGTCCTGACCGAGCAGGGAGCTGAAGGATGTGCGAGGAGCACATGATCGAATCGGTAGGCGGGCCGCCCGGTGCGCGCCGGGCCCGGCCGTGCAAACCCGCCGAGGCACGCCGGGCCGTGGAGCGCGCTGTCGCCGAGCGCTGCCGCACCACCCACACCGCGTGTGACGTGGACGCCCTGTCCGACGCGCTGCTCGTCGCCTCGGAGCTGACGACCAACGCGATCCTGCACGGCGGCGGAGTCACCGACTTCCGGGTCGATGTCGACGGCCCCGGCGTACGGGTCTCCGTGAGCGACCGCAGCGACGAACTGCCGGTGACCGCGCCGCCCACCGATCCGCACGGTCGGCTGCGGCACGGCGGCCACGGCTGGCCCATCGTCTGCCGGCTCTCCCGCGACGTCCGCGTGTCCGACCTGCCCTCCGGCGGCAAGTGCATCACCGCCGTCGTGCCCCTCTCCTGAACGGCCGTTTGCTGGTTCCCGCCAGATTGCACGGCAAAGTGGAGTTTGTTCCACCGGTGGCAGGGCAGTCGCAGTTTCGTGCTTCGGACCGGAGGCGCGCCAGCGGGAGCGGTATGTATGACTGCCCCGGAGGCCCTCCAGGCGATCCGGGCAGCGACCGTCCCGCGGCAAGTCCCTGAAACCATCGTTGTTCAGGAGCGAATCCGCATGCTCATCGATACGCCCACCAACCGTCCCGGCACGCCCGAAACGACCACCACCGCCTCCCGGCGGCGGCACGACGACGCCCCGGACACCGCGGAGCTCTTCGCCCGGCTGGCCGAGCTGGAGGAGGGGCCCGAGCGGGAAGCCGTCCGCGACGAACTCGTCACGCTGTGGCTGCCCATGGCCCACCGCATCGCCGGCCGCTTCCGCGACCGCGGAGAGTCCATCGAGGACCTCCGGCAGGTGGCAGCCCTGGGGCTGGTCAAGGCCATCGACCGGTTCGACCCGAGCCGGGGAGCCTTCGAGAGCTACGCCGTCCCCACCATCACCGGTGAGGTCAAGCGGCACTTCCGGGACCGCATGTGGGCCCTCCGGGTGCCCCGCCGCGTGCAGGAACTGCGCAACAAGGTGCGGGTGGCACGCCGTGAACTCACCCAGAACCCGGGCAGCCCCGAGCCCTCCGTGGCGGACATCGCCGCCCACACCGGCCTGACCGAGGAAGAGGTCAATGCCGGGCTCGAGGCCCTGGAGAGCTTCAGCACGCTGTCGCTGGACGCCGAACTCTCGGCCGACGACGACGGCTACAGCCTCGCGGACACCCTCGGCGCGGCCGACTCGTCCTACGACGTCGTGGTCGACCGCGAGTCCGCCAAGGAAGGCCTGCGCCGCCTGCCGGAACGCGAGCGGGCCATTCTGTACATGCGGTTCTTCGAGGACATGACACAGAGCCGCATCGCCGACCACCTGGGCATCTCCCAGATGCACGTCTCCCGCCTCATCAGCCGCAGCTGCGCCCGCGTGCGCGACGAGGTCCTGGGGCAGCGGACGGGCACCCGCGGCACCGGCGGCACCTCCACGACGGCCTGACCATCCGACCCCCGAGGAGCGACGAACCATGCTGAGGCCCCATCCCGCCGTGCTGCGCCGTCTCGTCGACGAGTACGAGGCACTGGCGGCTGCCGTGCCGGCGAGCGACCCGGCCGCCGTGAGCGCGCGGGCACGCGACCTTGCGTACACGTTGTGCGTGTCCACCGGCACCCGGGACGTCGAGCGTGCCCTGGAGGTCGCTCACCAGTGGCTCGCGACCGCACCCGCACCGGCCCGCGAGACCATCCAACAGACCGTCACCGGGCAGCACGTGCCGACCCCGGAGCCCGCCTGATCCGGGTGTGCGCGTGACATGACGGGGCGCGGCACCCAAGGGGCCCGGCCGACGGCGGCAGCCGTCGGCCGGGCCCTCTCATGTCACGCCACGGGTGACCGGAATCCCCTGGTCCGGCGGCCGGGCCGGGTGTGTGGCGGCCGAGCCGGGGCATCCGGAGTGCCGGGAGGTCCACATGAACACGAGTGCGATGGCACAAGGCGGTCGGATCCGGGCCCGGCGAGTGGCGCGGGGTTCGGTGACCGAGGGGGCGGCACGGGCGGGCCTGGCCGCCCGGGGTGTGATCTATCTGCTCGTCGGGGCCCTGGCGCTGCAGATCGCCTTCGGCGACACGGGTGAGCAGGCCGACCGCGGGGGAGCCCTGGCCGAACTGTCACAGAAGCCGTTCGGCGCGGTGCTGCTCTGGGCGCTGGGCATCGGTCTCGCCGGCATGGCCCTGTGGCGGCTGTCCGAGGTCCTGTTCGGCTCCGTCGGACCGGACGGCCGCAGCGCACGCAAGCGGCTGCTGGCGGCGGCCCGCTTCGTGTTCTACGTCTTCGTCGCCTACTCCGTGCTGTCGTTCGCGGCGGACCGCGGCCGAAGCGGCGGCGGATCCAGCGACCGGCAGTCCCAGGACGCCACCGCCAGGGCCCTGGAGATACCCGCCGGCCAGTGGCTGGTCGGCGCGGCCGGCATCGCGATCGTCGTGGCCGGCGGGTGGATCGGCGTACGGGCGGTGCTCCGCAAGTACCACGACAAGCTCCGGCTCGGCCAGATGAGCCCCCGGACACGGCGGCTGGTGGACGTCACCGGCGTGGCCGGCGGCGCCGCCCGCGGGCTGGTGTTCGCCGTGGCCGGCCTCTTCGCCGTCCGCGCGGCGATCGACTACGAACCGGACCGGGCCAAGGGACTGGACGACACCCTGCGCAGCTTCGCGGACACCCCGCTCGGTCCCTGGCTGCTGGTCTGCGTCGCCGCCGGGCTGGTGCTGTTCGGGGTGTTCTCCTTCGCCATGGCCCGCTGGCGCCGCGTCTGATCCGCGTCATGTGGGGAACACGAAGCGCGCGTCTGATCCGCGTCATGTGGGGAACACGAAGCGAATGAGCGATTCCGAGATTCCGCATGGCGACGGCCGGCCCGTGGACGTGTACCTGGACCTCCTGCGCATCCGGATGGACACGGAGGACTACCGCCTCCTGATGCGCGTGGTGGAACCGGTCCTCGAGGCGATCGACGAGGAGCGCCTGTCCAGCCTCGACTTCGCACTCGACTCAGGGGCCGACGACGAACTGCCCCAGGAGGTCCGTGACGAGGTGGCCCTCGTCATCGCCACCGCCGTCACCGGCCGCCTGGACAACGAAGTGATCGAACTCGACGTGGACGAGACCGGCCCGGTCAGGATCGTCACGGACGCGTCCACCGCGTCCGACCCGGTCCGCCTCGGCGAGATCGCCGACTACATCAAGGAACGGCACCGGCAGACGGAGGAGCTGCGGGGCATCGCCGAGGTCAGCGGACTGCCCACCGACTTCTGAGCGACGCCGGGCCTCAGGCCCGCGGTTCGGCCACGGGCACGCCCAGCGGGCGGGCGAGACCCACCACCGCCTCGTCCAGCCGCTCCAGATGCCGCAGCACGCGGTCGGTGATGCGGCCGTAGCGCGGTGTGCCGGCGTCGGACCCCAGCAGCGAGGCGATGCTCGGCCCCGTCTCGACCCGCGCGGCGGCGTGCTCGTCCGCGACCCGGGCCGCGATGGTCTCGATGTTGCGCACGGTGCGCCCCGCGGCCCCGCGCAGCCGGGGGTCCGCCGCGATCGACGGATGCGTGGGCAGCAGTTCGGCGGTGGCCGCCAGCGTCCGCGCGTGGTACGCGCATGTCTCCAGCAGCGCCACCACGTACCGGGCGGTATGGCGCCGGGCCCGCAGCGGGGTGACCGGATGGGTCAGCGGCTGCGTGGCGGCCCGCAGGTCGGCCAGCGCCTGGTCCAGATCGCGCGCCTTGTCCAGCAGCTCGTCCGCCGGCCCGCCGCTCAGCTGGCCGACCGCGGCCTCGGTGACGTCGGCCAGCCGCTCCAGAACCGTGCCGAGCAGTTCGTTCGTCCGGCGGTCGGTCCGCACCGGCAGCACCAGCGCCGCCGCGACCACTCCGCAGGCCGCACCCAGCGCTGTCTCCTCCACCCGCAGCAGGAGCACGTCGAGGCTGTAGGTGTGCAGCAGCGTGTACAGCAGCCCCAGCATCGCGGTCACGAAGAACGACATCAGCGTGTACGACAGCGGCGCCACGTAGAACATCGCGAAGATCAGCACCAGGACCAGCGCGAACGCCGTCACGGTGTGCTGCCCGACCAACCCCGCCAGGACGATGCCCGCCACCACGCCGAACACCGTGCCCAGCAGCCGGCGGTAGCCCTTGACCAGGATCTCGCCCGTCGAGGCGGTGTTCAGGAAGACGATCCAGCACGTCAGCACCGCCCAGTACCAGCGCTGCGTGGACAGCAGCTCGCCGCCCACGATGGCCAGCGCCGACCCGACGGCCACCTGCACGGCCGCGCGGGTGGTGGGCCGCCGCAGTCCCGTCTCTTCCTCCTCCGACGGTTCCTCGACGCTGTCGATCGCGGCGTCCTCCGCGTCCAGCTCCTCGCGGGAGCGGGCCGTCGCGGGCGTGTCGTCGGACTCGTCCTGCGGGCCGTCCAGCGCGATCCGCAGCCCCAGCACCGAGCGCGCGGCCTCACCGATGCCCCGGAACACGTCCTGGACGGCGGCGGGGGCGGACGGCAGGTTCTCCTCGTCCCGGTAGCCGAGGAGCCGGTTGCGCACATGGGCCAGGGCGGTCCCCGTATCGCCGCTTCCGGCGCGCAGCACGAGGGTGCGCAGCGCCTGGAGGTCGCGGCGGAGCGTGGCGGTGGCCTCGTCCGGCACGGCCAGCTGCCCCACCGACGGCGCGGGCGCGCCCGGCAGGTGCAGCGTGAGCGTGTCGGCCCGTTCGGCGCTGCGGGCGGTCAGCAGCAGCAGGCCGAGCCGCTCGGCGGCGATCTCGGCGTCCGCGATCCGGCGCTGCACGAGCCGCGCCGCCGACTCGTCGGGCGTGCCTTCCTCCAGCCGCGCCTGGATCATCATCGCCGTTTCGTGCAGCGCCGCGGTGCCCTCGCGCACCGCGTCCAGGGCCTTGTCCATCTCGTCCGCGCCGGCGTCGAGAAGGTCGAGCTGCGCGGACACCAGCTGGGCCAGCCGGGCACGGAAGGCCAGCCGCAGCCGCAGCAGCACGCCCGCGGGGGTCGCGGGTACGACCGCGAAGCGCAGCAGGGCACTGGAGCAGAACGCCAGGGCGATGGCACCGCACAGCGTGGGCAGCGAGGACACCTCGGCGCCGACGAACAGGGACAGGAAGTAGACCTGGAAGCCGATCAGGCCGAGCGCGGTGCCCCGGTCGCCGAACCGGCGGCCGTAGACCGCGCAGAAGATCAGGACGACGAAGAAGACGTCACCGGCGTAGAGGCGCGCGTTGAGCACCGCGCCCAGCGAGACGGACGCCAGCGCCACCGGAAGGCCCAGCGCCAGCGTCACGGCCTGCGCGCCGGGCTGCTTCTCCCGGATGGCGAAGGTGGCGACCATCGCCGCCATGGCCCCCGCCACCAGGAGATGCACATCGGCCCGCAGCAGGGCGAGCACGGCCAGGGTGAGGGCGATGGCGCCGACCGTCCGCAGCCCGGCCGTCAGGCGCAGCAGCCCCGGGTCGGACGCGGCGATCCGGTCCCGCAGTCGTGCCCGCACCGAGCGTCCCGCTGCCCTCACGCCGCCGCACTCTCTCCCGACTCACCACACCAAGATCCGCACCTCAGCATGACATGCCACGAGCGGACGGTCCCCTCCAGCCCCGTCCTACTCCTGCCGACTGGTTCCCTCGACGTGGGCCCGCACCTGTTCCGGCGTCAGATAGGCGTCGGTGTACTCGAAGTCCTTCAGCCTCGCGGCCTTGCGGGCCTGGAACCCGGTCCGGACGAAGTCGTCGCCGGCGACCGCGTTGAGGAGCCAGTTCGTCATCACCCGGGTCTTGGCGACGTTGGTGCGCAGCGCCGACCAGTGGTAGCCGCGTGCCACGGCCTGGGCGGGCAGGCCGCGCAGCTCGATGCCCAGCGGCTTGGAGACCGCGTCGGTGCCGCCGAGGTCGACGACGAGCCCCAGGTCCTTGTGGACGTACGGCCGCATCGGCCCGCCCCGCAGCGACGCGATGACGTTGTCGGCGACGTGCCGGCCCTGCCGCAGGGCGTGCTGCGCCGTGGGCGGGCACATCGCCCCGTCCCCCTTGGCCAGGTCGGGCACGGCGGCCGAGTCGCCGAGCGCGAACACCCCGTCGTTGCCCGGCAGGTTCATCTCGGGGGCGACCGCGAGCCGCCCCTTGACGGTCTCCGCGCCCAGCGTCGCGATGAGGGGACTGGCGACGACCCCGGCCGTCCAGATGAGCGTGCGGGTCGGGATCACCCGCCCGTCGGTGAAGGTGACCTCCTCCGGGCCGGCCTTCGCGATGGAGGTGCCCAGGGAGATCTCGATGCCCCGCCGGCGCAGGATCTCCTGCGCGCTGCTGCCGAGCTTGTCGCCGAGCTCCGGCATCAGCTTCGGCGCGATGTCGATCAGATGCCACTTGATCAGGCCCGGGTCCAGCCGCGGATAGCGCTTCACGGCGGCGTGCGTCAGCCGCTGCAGGCACGCCGCGGTCTCGGTGCCCGCGTAGCCGCCGCCGACCACCACGAACTGCAGCCGTGAGGCCCGCTCCACCGGGTCCTGGCTCGCGTCGGCCAGATCCAGCTGGGAGATGACGTGGTCACGGATGTACGCGGCCTCGGCGAGCGTCTTCATCCCGAACGCGTGGTCCGTCAGCCCCGGGATGTCGAAGGTGCGGGTGATGCTGCCGGGGGCCAGCACGATGTAGTCGTAAGGCTCGTTGACGATCTGGTCGGTGATCGTGCGGATGACGCAGACCTTGGACTTCAGATCGACGCCGATGGCTCCGCCCGGAATGATCCGCGTGCGGTACTTCTTGCTGCGGCGCAACGAGACGGCGATCGACTGCGGCGTCAGCACGCCGGAGGCGACCTGGGGGAGCAGCGGCAGGTAGAGCTGGTAGGCGAACGGCGTCACCAGCGTGACGTCGGCCTCGTCCGGGGAGAGTTTCCGTTCCAGGCGGCGGACGCACTCCACGCCGGCGAAGCCTGCGCCAACCACCAGGATCCTGGGTCGTGTCACGGTGTTCATCCCTTTCTGCGGCTCCAGGCGGTCTGCCTCGAACGCCTATCGACTGCCCCTGGATCGCTGGTTCGCACCCCATTGATCCCACCGCGTGTCCGACCGGCACGCCAGTCGGACGCGGCAGGCAGACGAACGCGTCGATCACCACCATGCCCGCCCCGTGGCCGAAAAGCACCAGGCCGGCGTGAAGAACACGTGCACACCCGACCGGCCGGGCCCGACGTCAGGGCGCGGCGTCTCCCTGGAGGTGGCACAGCAGCAGACACACGTCGTCGTCGCGCTCGGAATCGCTCAGCAGCGGATGCAGGATCCGGTCCGCCGAGCCCTCCAGATCCGCGTCCAGCTCCGCCGAACGGAACCCGCCGAGCGCCGAGGCCAGCCGCTCGATGCCCGGGTCTATGCCCTGCGCGCGCCGTTCGACCAGCCCGTCCGTGTACAGCGCGAGCGTCGACCCGGGCGAAAGACGCACCGTGTGGTCGCCGATCTCCTGGGTGAGGGGGATGCCCAGCATGGCGCCGGGTTTGGCGTCGAGCGTGCGCACGGTTCCGTCGGGCAGCCGCAGCACCGGCGGCGGATGGCCCGCGGCGGCCCAGGTCAGCGTGGGCTCGTCCGGGTGCAACCGGGCGATGACGGCGGTGGCGTACAGGTCCGGCTGGAGATGGTGCAGGAACCGGTGCAGCCGGGTCAGCAGCCGGCCCGGGCTGTCGCCGTCGACGGCGTACGCCCGCAGGGCGGTGCGCAGCTGGCTCATCATGACGGCCGCGTGCAGACCGTGCCCGGTCACGTCGCCGACGACGGTGATGAGACCGCCGTCCCGCTGCGGGAACGCGTCGTACCAGTCACCGCCGATGTTCAGCCCGTGGGTGGCGGGCAGATAGCGCGCGGCCAGGCTGAGGCCCGGCGTGGCCGGCAGGTCCGTGAGCAGGGCGCGTTGCAGCGTCTCGGCGATGTCGCGGTTGTGCTCGAAGCGCCGGGCGTTGTCGATCGCGATGCTGGCCCGCCGGGTGAGCTCGATCAGCATCACCGCGTCGTCCGGGTCCCAGCGCGCACCGGGCGGCGACAGGGTCAGCACCCCCAGCGGGGCCCGGCGCGTCGGCAGCGGAACGCACAGCAGCGGCCGTGTGGGATCCAGCGCGGACGGCGGCTGGTCGTCGACGCCGGGCAGGCCGCCGGGATGGTCCGCGGCGTACTGCGGCCGACCGGTCCGGGCCGCGACCACGGCGGCGGCCGGATGCGGCGCCGACCGGTGCTCGTCGTCCTCGTGGTCGAACAGCCAGACGTCGACGCTGCGGGCGTACTCCGGCACCAGCAGGTCCGGCAGCCGGCGCACGATCTCCTCGTGGTTCAGCGAGGCCGTCAGCACGGCGCTGGCGTCCGCGAGGAAGGTCAGTCTGCGGCGGGCGCTCTCCGCCTCGTTGCGTGCGCTGCGCTCGGCGGCGAAGGCCTCGCGCTGGGCCCGGCTGGCCGCGTCCAGCTCGGCGTGCAGCGCCAGGACGCCCTGGTTCGTCTGGTGCAGCTCCTCGCGGTGGAAGGCGACCAGATCCTCCTGCTCGCTGAGCTTGTCCAACACCACGGCCGTGTCCTCGTCGGCGCCGAGCAGCGCCTCCGCGAGGGCCGCGGCATCGTCCTCGACGGCGCCGCTCTCCGTGGTGCGGGCCGCCTCGGGGCAGGGGACCGTGACCTCCCACGGCGGCTCCCCGGCGGCGGCCGACGCGTCCGGCGACGGCGTCACCACGGCGTGCAGCAGCCCCTCCTCGGCGGGGGACCCGGCCATGTCCAGGGTGAGCAGCCAGGTGCCGCCCTTGGTGAGGCACTGCCGAAGATGGGCGCTGAGGGCGGCGGCCAGCCTGGTCCGTTCGACGGTGGGCACACCGTATGCCGCGGCCAGGCGCGCGAGGGCGATGCGGGCGCGTGCCGCATCGGTGACGGTGGTGATCTGCCAAGTGCGCATCATGGGCGTTCCGGCGGGGTCGGAGTCAGCACGGCCACGGCGGTGTCGTCCCGCACCGGACGGGCGGGACTGCTCGCGTCACGTATCGCCACGGCGGCCGTCACGGCCGGGTCGGCCGCGGGCAGACCGGCGTCGGACGGCGGCGTCCAGCGGCTGGGCAGGCCGTCGGTGTGCAGGACCAGCAGCCGGTCGGCCGCCCACTCGGCCTCCTCCTCGCGGAGGGTGGCGGGCCGGTGCACGCCGACGATTCCGGGCCGCGACAGCAGCGGACGCCAGGTGCCGTCCGCGCGCAGCCGCGCCCCCACGTTCCCGATGCCGGCGAACCGCAGCCGCCCGGCCCGCACGTCGAGCTGGGCCAGGGCGACGGCCGCGCCCCGGGTGCCCTTCAGCGCGTCGTGGAGCCGCCGCAGCGACTCGGCGGGCGTGAGATGAGCCCAGCGGTGCAGCGCCGTGACCGCGGCGGACGAGGCCCGGGCCGCCTCCGGGCCGTGCCCCAGGCCGTCCGCCAGCATCAGCGTCAGCCGGTCCCCGGAACGCACCCACGCCCAGGCGTCACCCGAGTACTCGGCTCCGCCGTAGGGGATGTTCACGCCCCCGGCGCGCACGCCGGCGACCGGCGCGGACCGCTCGCCCGACGGGCCGGGGCGCCCTTCAGGATCCGGTGCGCCCGGGCCCGGCATCTCGCCGTTCCGAACGGCGGAGACCGGCTGGGGGCCCGGTTCTTTCCCGAGGACACCACTCTCCCCGGGCACGCCGCCGGCCTGTACCGGAAAGCCCGGCGCACCGCCGGGCACCGCCCCGTGCCCCGTCAGGGCGCCGCACGCCACGGCTCCCACCGGCGCGTGGCCGACCGGTGAGGCACCGCCCGGCCACCAGTCGCCGGCACGGGACCCGCCCTCGGACCACGCCGGGGCGCCGGGAACCGCCGCGCCCTCCGCCGGACCCCGGCCGCCCGACACCGAGTCGGCCCCCACCTGCCCGGCCGGACCGCCGCCACCGCGGGGTGTGGTGCCCAAGCGGGCCACCGCGACCGTGCCGCGGCCGGGCGTGCTGTGCAGGGCGAAGTCGTCGGCGAGCCGCTGACAGGTACCGAGGCCCGCGCCGAGCGAGCCGGTCGTGGAGAAACCGTCGCGCAGGGCCGCGGGCAGGTCCGCGATGCCCGGGCCGTGGTCGATCGTGGCGATCTGCACGACCCGGGACCGAGTACCGCCCTCCCGTGGCGCGGGCGGTGCCACGACGTCGATGAGCACCTGACCGACCCCGGCGTGCTTGAGCAGATTCGTGGCGAGCTCGGTCGCGACCAGCGCGGCGGCCGCGGTGCGCCGCTCGTCGAGACCGGCCAGCGCGGCCGCGCTCTCCGCGGCTACCCGCGCGTCGCGCACCCGCGTCGAGTCGCGCACCGGGACGTCCCACACGCGCGGCATCAGACCTCCTCGCGCGGACGCGGCGGCTGGGCCGCCCAGCACGTCACCCGCACGGTGGTGCCGTCGCCCGGCGTGCTGTCGATCTCGAAATCGTGCACCAGGCGCCGCGCGCCGCTCAGTCCCATGCCCAGTCCATCGCCGGAGGTGTAGCCGTCGCTGAGCGCCTGGTCCAGGTCGGCGATGCCCGGCCCCTCGTCCGTGAAGGCCAGCCGGAGCCCCTGCACACCGCCGCTGCTGATGTGCGTCGCCTCCATCTGTCCGCCACCGCCGTGCACGAGGGTGTTGCGGGCCAGCTCGCTGGCCGCCGTGACCAGCTTGGTCTGCTCCACCAGGCCGAAGCCGAGCCGGGCCGCGGCCTGCCGCACGTGCTGTCGCACCCACACCAGGTCCATGTCGGACCGGATGGGCAAGCAGGCCTCCACGCCCGCGGCAGTGTGCATCACGGACTCTCCTGACGCGGGCCGCCCGGACGATACGCCGGGGTCTGCTGCGAGAGGAGTTCCATGCCCGCCTCGGTGCTGAGCGCCGTCCTCAGCCCGGGCAGGGTCAGGCCCAGTTCCGCCAGGGTGATGGCGACCGCCGGGCGCATGCCGGCCACCACGGTCCGCGCGGCCAGCAGCTTGGCCTGCGCCGCGATCTCGGCCAGCACCCGCCCGAGGAAGGAGTCGACGATCTCCACACCGGAGATGTCGATGAGGACACCGCGCACCCCGGTACGGGAGATGGTCTCCGCGAGATCCTGCTGGAGCTGCTGCGCCGTGCTGTCGTGCAGGTCCCCCTGGAGCGTCACCAGCAGGACGTCGCCGAGCCGGAGGACCGGCACGTGGCCCGTGACGGGACGGGAGTACGCGTCGCTCACCGCTGACCCGCACCCGGGTTCACGATGTCCGCGCCGAGCTCGTGCAGCGCGTACCTCAGCGCGTCGGAGAGGCTGGCGCGAGTGATCACGTCCAGGTCCAGGCCGAGATGGACGATGGTCTGCGCGATCGCGGGGCGGATGCCCGAGACGATGCACTGGGCGCCCATCAGCCGCGCCGCGGCGACCGTCTTCATCAGGTGCTGCGCCACCAGCGAGTCCACCGTCGGCACACCGGTGATGTCGAGGATCGCGAACCGGGCGTGCTGGTCCACGACGGCGTTCAGCAGCGTCTCCATCACCACCTGGCTGCGGGCACTGTCCAGCGTCCCGATCAGCGGCACGGCCACGACGCCGTCCCACAGCCGGATGACGGGCGTCGCCACCTCCATCAGCTGGAGCCGCTGCCGGTCGCTGAGCGCCTGCCACTCACTCAGCGCCGTCTGCATGGCGACCAGCCGCAGGGTGCCCATCAGCACCGTCAGCGCCGTCGAACACGCCCGCAGGTGCTCGGGCGGTGCCTGCTCCAGATCGGCGGCCAGCAGGTTCTCCACGGGCGGCCGCAGGGCGGCCAGCTCGCTGGAGACCTGGGTGTTCGACAGGCCGGCACGCGAGCGGGCCGCGCCCATCCGGGCCAGCTGCTCACGCACCCCGCTGAATCCCGCCGCGTCCGGGTCCTCCACCTGGTCCGAGTCGGCCACCTGGGCCAGCGCGTCCACGACGACCTTTCCCGCCTCCACCGCCTCGTCGCGCGAGACGGTGAACACGGTGCGGAACAGGGGCTCGTCCGCCCACCGCTGGGCGATCTGCTCACGCCTGCGGTGCAGGAAGTCCCTGACCTCGTGCGTCGGCGTGGCGAGCTGTCCGTCCGCTTCGTGCTCCGGCACCTGGTTCTCTCCTCATCCGCGTTGCGTCGACCGAGCCCGCCTCAAGGCAACGGGACGGTGCTGTGACACTTGCCGGGCGACAACTCTAACCATGCGCCGACCTCGTACGACACCGGATCCGGCGCAACCCGTCCGGTTGTGGGGAACGGCAATTGGCCATGCCCCACCGGCGCGCGGAGGACGAACCGCCGTCCGGGCAGAGCGGAGCGAGGGCACCGGGCCCGCCCACGGGGTGCCCGAGGGGCACCCGGCCCGTCAGGCGCTCTGTGCCCCCGGCTCCTCGGGGGTCTCCGGCACCTCGTCGGCGCGGGCCAGAGCCTCCTCGACGCTCTCCGATATCGGCACCGTGATGCTGACGCCCGTCAGGTCGAGCACCCGCCGCACGGCCGGTGTCGGGCTGATGACGTGCACGCTGCCGGCGGTCTTGCGGGTCTCCTGGTACACCCGCAGGATGATGTTCATCCCGGACGAGTCCATGAAGGGGACCGACGAGAGGTCGAGCAGGAAGTGCCGTCGGCCGTGGTGGAGTTGGTTGGCCAGATGGGCCTGGAACTCGGTCGCGGTGTCGACGTCCAGATAGCCGTCGACCGTGATCAGGGCCACGTCCTCCCGGGGCAGTTCGACCTCCACGGACAGCGGGTTCTGGGCGAGGGGCACGGGTACCTCCAACAAGTGCTACGGCCTGGGCAGGTCACCTCTGCGGATGACCGCGGTGCGGGGCGATGTCGGTCGTGGTGCGGGCTCTGCTGCCGTTTTTCATGTGCCTCCCTTCGCCACCGGGCTCCCTTTTCCACCGCGCCCCCGCGATTACCCCGGAAACCGCACCCCATGCCCCCGGGGGACGAACCTTGCCGAAGTCCGCCGCCGGCGACGTACGGTGGCAGGTGTGTGCACCCGAATGCGCTTGCGGCAGGAGGGTAATTGCTGCTGTGGAGCGGGGTGGGCGGAAACCTCCGCCGGGCTCCGCGATCCGCACACCGTCAGGGAGGATGGAGCAGCGTGACCATCGACAGAATCTGGTCGTACGCGCCGGACAGCGGTCACGCCGAGGGGCAGGACCTGAGCGGGTTCACCGTCGCCGCGACCGACGGCACGATCGGGCACGTGGACCGTGAGGCCGCCCCGCACGGCATGCGGCACCTGGTCGTCGACACCGGCGTCTGGGTGTTCGGCCGCAGCGTCCTGGTGCCGGCCGGAGTCGTCACCGCCATCGACACGCAGGGCCGGAGGATCACACTCGCCTGCACCAGGGGAGACGCCAAGGCGGCGCCCCGCTTCCAGACCGACAGCGAGACCCGGGACCGGGAGTACCTCACGGCCGTGGGCGACTACTACGACCGGCTGCCACCGCGTACGACGGCCTCGGCCTGAGACCTGAGCCTCGGACCCGGTCACGGGCGCGCCGCGCCCGGGCCCGGATCCGGGCTCACCAGGGCAGGAAGACGTGCACGTCCTTGCCGCGCTCGTCGCTCACCACGCTGACCTGGTCGCACAGCGTGTGGATCAGATGCCAGCCGATGCCGCCGCCCCCGCTGCGCGGATCGAACGGTCGCGGCGCCGGCTCCGTCGAGCTGGTGTCGTGCAGGACCACGTGCACCCCGTCGAAGGTCCGGCGCATCCGCAGCGCGAACGGACCCGGGGCGTACTGCACCGCGTTGGCGGCCAGTTCCGTCACCACCAACAGGATGTCGTCCCAGTACTCGGGGGCAGAGGGCGGCGAGGAGCGTGACAGATCACGCAGGAACTCCTCCGCGGCCAGCCGCGCTCCTGTCACGTCGTGCGGCTCGCCCACGAAGCTGTTCGTGCGGCTCGGAATCTCCTCGGAGGTCAGTGCGTCATCCCCACGCGGCTCGGTTGACATATCGCCTTTCCGGCCCGGCGTCAGCAAGGGCTGTCGTCAGGGCTGTCGTCCTTTCTCTTGCGTCGCCACTGTTGCGTGTTCCCGAGGGGGCGAGGCCTACGCGTCCGGCTCCCGCTCAACGGAACACGTTGTCCGAGTCGTCCCAGTTCGACGGTTCGTCCTGGGTGCTCGGCCGCCCGGGACGCCTGCGCGACTGGTACATCGCGTCGATCTCGGACGCGTAGTGCCGCACGATCTCGTCCCGGCACAGCTTCATCGAGGGCGTCAGCAGCCCGTTGGACACGTCGAACGGCTCGGGCAGGACCCGGAACACCCGGATCGACTCCGACCGCGACACGGAGCTGTTGGCCGCGGCCACGGCACGCGCCACCTCCTCCCGCAGCGCGTTCTCCTCCCGTGCCTCGCGCATCTCGCCCTGAAGCGCCAGCGCCGCCCGCCAGTGCGCCAGGAACTCCGGGTCCAGCGTGATCAGGGCGCCGACACAGGGCTGGTTGTCGCCCACGACCACCGCCTGGTGAATGAGCGGGTGCATCCGCAGCCGCTGCTCCAGGGCCGCCGGGGCGACGCTCTTGCCGCTGCTGGTGATGATGATGTCCTTCTTGCGGCCGGTGATCGTCAGATAGCCCTCCGAGTCCAGGTGACCGAGATCCCCGGTGGCCAGCCAGCCGCCGCGCAGCGCGGCCCGGGTGGCGGCCTCGTCACCCACGTACCCCTGGAACACCGACGGGCCGCGCACCAGGATCTCCCCGTCCTCGGCCACCCGGATCTCCGTGCCCGGCAGGGCCTGCCCGACGGTCCCGGACTTCTCCCGGCCCAGCGGCTGCATCGTCACCCCGCCGCCGGTCTCCGTCAGGCCGTACCCGTCGTGCACGTAGACACCGATGCCCTCGTAGAAGAGCGACAGATCGCGGCTGAGGGGAGAGCCGCCGGACGTCGCCCGCCGCACCCGGCCGCCCAGCGCGGCCCGCAGCCTGCGGTACACCGTGCGCTCGTACAGGGCGTGCTGGAGCCGCAGATCGAAGCCGGGCCCGCGCCCCCGGCCCAGCCGCTGGCGTTCCAGGGCCGCGGCGAAGTCCCGCGCCGTCTCGGCGGCCCGCTCGAAGAGACCGCCGTGGCCGCCCTGCTGGGCCGTGCGCAGGAAGTTCTTGTAGATCTTCTCGAAGACCGACGGGACCGCGTAGAAGTACGTGGGCCGGAAGGAGCGCAGCGCCGACGACAGCGCCTCCCCGCCCAGGTCGGCCTGGTGACCCATGAGCAGGCCGCCGCGCACGCACAGGCCCTGGATCATCAGCCCGTACACATGGGAGAAGGGCAGGAACGCCAGGACGGAGCCCTGCTCCCCGGGGGGTGCCGCCGTGTGCCCCCAGCCCGTCAGCAGCGTGTCGCAGGGGGCGGCCAGGTTGCGATGGCTGAGGGCGCAGCCCATGGCGTGGCCGGAGGTGCCCGAGGTGTAGGCGATGACCGCCGTGGAGTCCGGCAGCACGATGCGGCGCATCGAGTCGACCGTGGCGAGCGGGACGAACTCCCCGCGCGCCGCCAGATCCTCCAGCGCGCCCGCGTCCAGCTGCCAGACGTGGCGCAGCAGCGGCAACGACGCGCACACCGAGCCGACGGTCATGACGCCCTGCTCGTCCTCCACGACCACGGCCACACACCGGGCGTCCCGCAGGATCCACTCCACCTGGTCGCGCGACGACGTCGGGTAGACCGGGACGACCTCGGCACCGACGGCCCACAGCGCGTAGCACAGGACCGTCCACTCGTACCGGGTGCGCGCCATGATCGCCACGCGGTGTCCCGGCGCGATCCCGGAGGCGATCAGTCCCTTGGCGACGTCCACCATCTGGTCGCGCAGCTCGATCGCCGACACCTCCTCCCAGGAGGCGGCGGCCGGGTCGGCGCGGCGGGCGAGCATCGGCCGGGTGGGTTCGCGGTCCGCCGTCTCGAAGACGCTGTCGGCGAGCCCGCCGGTCAGCGGCGAGACGGCCGGTGGAGCGAGGGCGAGGTCGCGCATGCACTGCTCCTGACGGGTACGGGGCGTGACATTGCCGACGGGTAGCGTCATCGGCGGGGCTCGAATGTAGTCGAGCCGGGGCCCTCGGGGGTCGTGAAATACGGAAGTCGTCCCGCTGATGATCTCGGCGTGATCGGGGGACCCGGACGGCATGAGTCACATCAGTCCCGATCCCGAACCCGAACGCAGCTCCGGCCTGGAACCGGGCGGCGGCGTACCGCCCGGGGAGACCCCGCCCGCGGAGAGCAGCCTGCCCGAGGCGGGGCCCCGGGAGACGCACAACCCGCCCAAGGGCTGGTCCAAGGCACCGATGGCCGTGATCCTGATCCTCGTGGTGCTGATCGCGGCGTTCTTCCTGGCCTACGCCCTCGCTCTGATCCTCTGAGCCCGCCTCCGGAAGAAGTCCTCCGGGCCCGTCTCCCGAAAGGCGGGACGCCTCACGCCTGTGTGTGCCGGACGCACTCGGTGACGACGTCCCGCAGGTTCCCCGTGCGCTCCATCACCGCGCGCTGCACCTGTGCGCCGTTGCCGTCCCGCAGCAGCTCCTCGCAGGCGGCCCGGGCCCGCTCCAGGTCACCGGTGTCCGCGAGGGCCTCCTCGACATGGTCCAGCAGGGCACGCACGACCGCCTCGGCGGGCAGGCGCCGCATGGTCGCGGGGTTCAGCAGCTCGCCCGAAAGACCGGACCGGGCGGCCAGCCAGTCGGCCAGCCGCAGCAGGCTGACACTGTGGCCGAGCGGTTCCCGGCCGGCCCGCCACTCGCGCGCGGCGGTCTCGACCAGCCCGCGCACGAGCGTGGCGACCAGCGCTGCCGTGCCGGAGTGCAGACAGACGTCCGACACCCGGATCTCCACCGTCGGATACCGCTGGGACAGCCGCGCGTCGAAGTAGATCATCCCGTCGTCGAGGAGGGCGCCCGTGGCCACCATGTCCGCGATGAGACGGTGGTACCGCTCGGCCGAGCCGAAGATCTCGGTAGGGCCGGCCGACGGCCAGCGCAGCCACACCCGGCTGCGGTAGCTGCTGTACCCCGTGTCCTTGCCCTGCCAGAACGGCGAGTTCGCACTGAGCGCCGTCAGGACCTGGAGCCAGGGCCGCACCCGGTCGATGACCGCGACGCCCTCCTCGTCGGACTCGACGGACACGTGCACATGGCAGCCCAGGACGAGCTGCTCCCGGGTGGCGATGCCGTACTGATCGGCCATCCACTGATACCGGCGGTTGACGCCGATCGCGGGACTGACCGGCAGCGGAGAGGTGGCGAGCGCCGCGACCGTGCAGCCGATCTCCCCGGCGTGCCGGGCCGCCTCCTTGCGGCAGCGGACGATCTCCGCGCGCAGGCTCTCCATGGACGACTGCGGATGGGTGGCGAACTCCAGCATCTGCTCGTGGAGTTCCTTCTCGAAGACGTCCTGATCCGCGTCGTCCTGCGCGGCCCGGGCGAGCACCGCCGCGGACATCGCCCGCGGTTCCCCGGTCTCCGGGTCGACCAGGAGGAGCTCCTCCTCCACTCCGACGGTGCGCACCCTGTTGCCCGCCCTTCCGTGACCCTGCAGCGTCGACCACCGGGCGTTCTCCCGGTGGTACGACACCCAGTGCCCCTCAGATGCGGTTCGGACACCTGGTGCGGCGGCCGGACTTCACGGAGCGAACGGCGTCAGCCACACGGTGGCCAGCGGCGGCAGCGTGATCCGGACACAGCCGTCCTCCGGTTTGACCGGATCCGGGTTGGTGACGCCGCTGCCGCCGTAACGCGGGTCGTCGGTGTTCAGGATCTCCTGCCAGGCGACGGCGTCGCCCGGGACCCAGAGGCCGTAGTCGTGCCGGACGACCGGGGAGAAGTTCGACACCGCCAGCAGCGCCCCGCCCTCGGCGTCGTACCGCAGGAACGCGAAGACGTTGTCGTCTGCCGAGTCCACCGCCACCCACCGGAAGCCCTCCGGACGGGTGTCGCACTGCCACAGCGCCGGCGTCGCCCGGTACGCCGTGTTCAGGTCACGGACCAGATCCCGCACGCCCCGGTGGTCGCCCGCCGAGTGGTAGCCGTCGTCGAGCAGCCACCACTCCGGCCCCTGCTCCACCGACCACTCGGCGCCCTGCGCGAACTCCTGCCCCATGAACAGCAGCTGCTTGCCCGGGTGGCTCCACATGAAGCCGAGGTAGGCGCGGACGTTCGCACGCCGCTGCCACCAGTCGCCCGGCGCCTTCGACACCAGCGCCTGCTTGCCGTGCACGACCTCGTCATGGGAGATCGGCAGGACGTAGTTCTCGCTGTACGCGTACACCATCGAGAACGTCATCTCGTGGTGGTGGTACTTGCGGTGCACCGGCTCGTGGGCGAGGTACTCCAGCGAGTCGTGCATCCAGCCCATGTTCCACTTCAGCCCGAAACCGAGCCCGCCGCGGTCGGTGGGCTGCGTCACCCCGCCCCAAGCCGTCGACTCCTCGGCGATCGTCACCACGCCGGGGGCGCGCCGGTACACGGTCGCGTTCATCTCCTGGAGGAACGCCATGGCCGCCAGGTCCTCCCGGCCGCCGTAGGCGTTGGGCTCCCACTGGCCGTCCTCGCGCGAGTAGTCCAGGTAGAGCATGGACGCCACCGCGTCCACGCGCAGCCCGTCGATGTGGAACTCCTCGCACCAGTACACCGCGTTCGCCACGAGGAAGTTGCGCACCTCGGTGCGGGCGAAGTCGAACTCGTAGGTGCCCCAGTCCGGGTGCTCGGCGCGCCGCGCGTCCCCGGGCTCGTACAGCGGGTCCCCGTCGAACCGGGCCAGTGCCCAGTCGTCCTTCGGGAAGTGCGCCGGCACCCAGTCCATGATCACGCCGATGCCCGCCCGGTGGCAGGCGTCGACGAAGTACCGGAAGTCGTCCGGGCTGCCGAGCCGCGCGGTCGGCGCGTAGAAGCCGGTGACCTGGTAGCCCCAGGAGCCGTGGAAGGGGTGCTCGGCGACCGGCATCAGCTCGACGTGGGTGAACCCGAGGTCCTTGACGTACGCCGGGAGTTCCTCGGCGAGCTGCCGGTAGCCCAGCCCCGGCCGCCAGGACGGCAGATGCACCTCGTACACCGAGAACGGCGCCTCGTGCACCGGCCTGTCCGCGCGGTGCGCCATCCACTGAGCGTCACCCCACTCGTAGTGCGAGGCCGTCACGATCGACGCCGTGTCGGGCGGCTCCTCGGTGCGGCGCGCCATCGGGTCCGCCTTCAGGAAGCGGTGGCCGTACCGGGAGGTGATCTCGAACTTGTAGGCCGTGCCCTCGCCGACGCCGGGCAGGAACAGCTCCCACACGCCGGACGCGCCGAGCGACCGCATCGGGAACTGCGTCCCGTCCCAGTAGGTGAAGTCCGCCGCGACCCGCACGCCCTGCGCGTTCGGCGCCCACACCGTGAACCGGGTGCCCGTCACGCCCTGGTGGGTCATCGGCTGCGCACCGAGCGCCTGCCACAGCTGCTCGTGCCGGCCCTCGCGGATCAGGTGCAGGTCGAGCTCGCCGAGCGCGGGCAGGAAACGGTACGGGTCGTGCACCTCCTGCTCGCCGCCCTCGTACGCCACGTGCAGCGTGTAGGCGGGGATCTCCGCCAGCGGCAGCACGCCGGAGAACAGGCCGTCGCCCTCCGAGACGAGCGGGGTGCGCTTGCCGCCGGTCACCACGCTCACCGAGCGGGCGAAGGGGCGCAGCGCCCGGAACACGATCCCGCCCGGGACCGGGTGTGCGCCCAGCAGGGCGTGCGGATCGTGGTGGGCGCCCGCCAGCAGGCGTCCGCGGTCCTCCGGGCTCAGGGCGGGCGCGGTCGCGCCCGGGACCGGGCCGGACGGCTCCGGGATTGAGGTGTCGCGCAGGGCCACGGCTCAGTCTCCTCTCACAGCGAGGCGCTCGATCGCCGCCATCGGTACAGGCAGCCAGTCGGGGCGGTGCCGTGCCTCGTACAGCACCTCGTACACGGCCCGGTCCGTCTCGTAGGCCCGGAGCAGCCCGTGCTTCTTGCGCGGGTCCCAGCCGGCGCGGGCGGCATAGCCCCCGCAGTAGGCCTCGCGGCAGCGTCGCGCCCACTCCGGGCGCCAGGGGCGGCGCTGCCGGGCGGCGTAGTCGAAGGAGCGCAGCATCCCGGCGATGTCCCGCACGGGGGAGTGGGCGCTGCGCCGTTCGGAGAGCGGCCGGGACGGCTCGCCCTCGAAGTCGATGACGAACCACTCGCGTCCGGCCCGCAGCACCTGACCCAGGTGCAGGTCGCCGTGGATGCGCTGGGCGGGCGGCCCGGCGTCGCAGGTGGTGAGGGCGGCGAACGCGGTCTGCAGGCCCGGCACGTACGGCTGGAGCGCGGGCACGCAGTGCGCGGCGGCGGCCAGCCGCTCGGTCATCGCGGTCGCCGTGCGCCCGTTCTCCCCGGGCTCGCCGACCGGGAAGGCCGAGGCGAGCGCGAGGTGCACCTCCGCCGTGGCCGCGCCCAGCGCCCGCGCCTGGACCGTGAAGTCGTCGCCGGCGGCCAGGGCGTGCAGCGCCAGCGTCCAGCCGTCGGAGGCGTCCCGCAGATACGGCTGGAGCACGCCGAGGGTGGCCTTGAACGGATGCTTCGTCTGGAACCAGGCCACGGGCGCGGGCACCCGGTGGCAGCCCTGCCTGGCCAACGCTCCCGGCACCTCCAGGTCCGGGTTCACGCCCGGCTGGATGCGCCGGAAGACCTTCAGGATGTACTCGTCGCCGTACACCAGCGAGGAGTTGGACTGCTCCGCGTCCAGCAGCCGCGGCACGAGTCCGCCGGGCACCGGCTGGTCCGGCTCGCAGTCGAACCGCAGGGGACCGGCGGTGCCGGGGTGCCGCAACCGGTCCAGGAGCAGCTGAGCCGAACGGGGGTCGTGCAGCGCGTCGTAGACCGTCAGACCGGCCAGCGGCCCGTCCTGGACCCGCCCGATGAGCGCCCGTCCGAGACGCGGCGACGGGTGCTCCCGTACGCCGAGCAGGAGCTGGTAGCAGTCGCCGGCCGGGAGAGCGCCGCCCGGGGAGGGCACACCCGTGTGACCGGCGTGACCGGCGTGGACCAGCACGTGCAGACAGCCCGGGAACAACTCGGTCATCGACAGCAGGCCGAGCTCCGTCACGGGCCGGTCCTTGCCCGCGAACCAGCGCTGCCGGGGCAGCCAGTCGCGCAGCAGCCCGCCGAGCGACTCCATGGGCTCGGCCAGGCGCGTGAGACTCGGGCGGAGGGATGCGGTCTTCGGCATGGTCACGCCTCCTTTCGTCGGCGCGTGCTCACAGTCGCCGGCCGATGCGGGATGCGACTCGAGTGAGCCGGAACCAGTAGAAGCCGTGGCCCCCGAGGGTCAGCAGGTACGGCAGTTCGCCGATCGCGGGGAAGCGGACCCCGCCGAACAGCTCCACCGGATGGCGCCCGGCGAACTCGCGCAGATCGAGTTCGGTGGGCTGCGCGAACCGCGCGAAGTTGTTCACGCACAGCACCAGGTCGTCCTCGTACTCCCGCAGGAACGCCAGCACCGCCGGGTTGGAGGACGACAGTTCGGTGTACGAGCCGAGGCCGAAGGCCGGGTTCTGCTTGCGGATCTCGATCATGCGGCGGGTCCAGTGCAGCAGCGACGACGGTGACGACATCGACGCCTCGACGTTGGTGACCTGGTGGCCGTAGACCGGGTCCATGATCGCCGGCAGGTAGAGGCGGCCCGGGTCGCAGGTGGAGAACCCGGCGTTGCGGTCCGGGGTCCACTGCATCGGCGTGCGCACGGCGTCCCGGTCGCCGAGCCAGATGTTGTCGCCCATGCCGATCTCGTCGCCGTAGTAGAGGATCGGCGAGCCGGGCAGGGCCAGCAGCAGAGCGGTGAACAGCTCGATGGTGTGCCGGTCGTTGTCCAGCAGGGGAGCGAGGCGCCTGCGGATGCCGATGTTGGCGCGCATGCGGGGGTCCTTGGCGTACTCGGCCCACATGTAGTCGCGCTCTTCGTCGGTGACCATCTCGAGCGTGAGCTCGTCGTGGTTGCGCAGGAACATGCCCCACTGGCAGCCCGAGGGGATGGCCGGGGTCTTGGCCAGGATCTCGGAGACCGGGTAGCGGGACTCCCGCCGCACCGCCATGAAGATGCGCGGCATGACCGGGAAGTGGAACGCCATGTGGCACTCGTCGCCGCCCGTCGCGTAGTCGCCGAAGTAGTCGACGACGTCCTCGGGCCACTGGTTGGCCTCGGCGAGCAGCACGGTGTCCGGGTACTGCGCGTCGATCTCGCGGCGGACGCGCTTGAGGAACGCGTGAGTGGCGGGCAGGTTCTCGCAGTTGGTGTCCTCGGCCGCGTACAGATACGGCACGGCGTCCAGCCGGAAGCCGTCGATGCCCAGGTCCAGCCAGAACTTCAGCGCGGCCAGGATCTCCTCCTGGACGCGCGGGTTCTCGTAGTTGAGGTCCGGCTGGTGCGAGAAGAAGCGATGGAAGAAGTACTGGCCACGCACCGGGTCGAAGGTCCAGTTCGACGTCTCGGTGTCGACGAAGATGATCCGGGCGTCCGGATAGCCCTTGTCGTCGTCGGCCCACACGTAGTAGTCGCCGTAGGGGCCGTCGGGGTCCTTTCTCGACTCCTGGAACCACGGGTGCTGGTCGCTGGTGTGGTTCATGACGAAGTCGATGATCACGCGCATGCCGCGCTGGTGGGCGGCGTCGACGAACTCCACGAAGTCGGCCAGGTCACCGAACTCCGGCAGGACGGCGGTGTAGTCGGAGACGTCGTAGCCGCCGTCGCGCAGGGGCGATTTGAAGAACGGCGGCAGCCAGAGGCAGTCGACGCCGAGCCACTGGAGGTAGTCGAGCTTGGCGGTCAGGCCCTTCAGGTCACCGACGCCGTCACCGTTGCTGTCCTGGAACGAGCGGACGAGCACCTCGTAGAAGACGGCGCGCTTGAACCACTCCGGGTCCCGGTCCCTGGCGGGGGTGTCCTCGAAGGTGTCCGGTACGGGCTCGTTCACGGTCATGGCGTTCCTGCCCCTCCGTTCCCTTGCGCGGCGGGCGGCGACTGGACGTGGAAGACGTGTGCGGGAGCCCGCCCCGGCTCCAGGCGCACGTAGTTGTTCCTGCTCCAGTGGTAGGTCTCGCCGGTGAGCTCGTCGCGCACCGGCACCGACTCGTGCCAGTCCAGGCCGAGTTGCGGCATGTCCAACGAGACCGTGCCCTCCTGGGCGTGGTGGGGGTCGAGGTTGGCGACCACCAGGACGACGTCGGACCCGGTGCGCTTGCTGTACGCGATGAGCGCGTCGTTGTCGGTGTGGTGGAAGCGGAGGTTCCTGAGCCGGTGCAGCGCGGGGTGTTCCCGCCGGATGGTGTTGAGTTTGGTGATCAGCGGGGTGATGGTGCGGCCCTCGCGTTCGGCGGCGTCCCAGTCGCGGTGCCTGAGCTGGTACTTCTCCGAGTCGAGGTACTCCTCGCTGCCCTGGCTGAGCGGGGTGTTCTCGCACAGTTCGTAGCCGGAGTAGATGCCCCAGGTGGGGGAGAGGGTGGCCGCGAGGACGGCGCGGACCTCGAAGGCGGGGCGGCCGCCGTGCTGGAGGTAGGCGTGCAGGATGTCGGGGGTGTTGACGAAGAAGTTCGGCCGCATGTACGAGGCGGCCTCGCCGGACAGTTCCGTGAGGTACTCGGTCAGCTCCTGCTTGGAGTTGCGCCAGGTGAAGTAGGTGTAGGACTGCTGGAAGCCAATCTGGGCCAGGGTGTGCATCATCGCGGGGCGGGTGAAGGCCTCGGCCAGGAAGATCACGTCGGGGTCGGTGCGGTTGATGTCCGCGATGACCCGCTCCCAGAAGACGACCGGCTTGGTGTGGGGATTGTCCACCCGGAAGATCCGTACCCCGGCGTCCATCCAGTGCCGCAGCACCCGGCAGGTCTCGGCGATCAGGCCGTCCATGTCGGCGTCGAAGGCGATGGGGTAGATGTCCTGGTACTTCTTGGGCGGGTTCTCCGCGTAGGCGATGGTGCCGTCGGGGCGGTGGTGGAACCACTCGGGGTGTTTGTGGACCCAGGGGTGGTCCGGGGAGCACTGCAGGGCGAAGTCCAGGGCGATCTCCAGGCCCAGGTCGCGGGCCTGGCCGACGAACCGGGTGAAGTCCTCCAGGGTGCCCAGCTGGGGGTGGACGGCGTCGTGGCCGCCTTCGGGGGAGCCGATGGCCCAGGGCACGCCGACGTCGTCGGGGCCGGGGGAGAGGGTGTTGTTCCTGCCTTTGCGGAAGGTGGTGCCGATGGGGTGGATCGGGGGCAGGTAGACCACGTCGAAGCCCATCGCGGCGATCGCCGGCAGGCGGCGGGCGGCGGTGCGGAAGGTGCCGTGGGGTTGCTGCCGGGTGCCCTCGGAGCGGGGGAAGAACTCGTACCAGGAGCCGTACAGGGCCCGTTCCCGCTCGACGAGCAGGGGCAGCGGCTCGGAGGTGGTGACCAGGTCCCGCAGCGGATGGCGAGCCAGCACCTCGTCCACCTCCGGCGTCAGCGCCGCCGCCAGCCGCGCCACCGGGGTCAGCGCGTCGTCGCGCAGCGCCTCCGCGGCGTCGAGCAGCACACCGCGGCCGGCTTCCTTGGGAACGCCGGCCGCCGCTCGCTCGTAGAGTTCGGCGCCTTCTTCGAGGACCAGACCCGGGTCGATCCCGGCCGGTACCTTTATGCCCGCCGTGTGGCGCCAGGTGGCCACCGGGTCGCTCCAGGCCTCCACCCGGAACGTCCAGCGGCCGACGGCGTCCGCGGTGACCTCGGCTCCCCAGCGGTCGCTGCCCGGGGCCAGCTCCCGCATCGGTGTCCACGGGCCGGGGCGGCCCTCCGGATCCTTCAGGACGACGTTGGCGGCGACCGCGTCGTGCCCCTCCCGGAACACGGTGGCGGTGACCTCGAACGTCTCTCCCACGACCGCCTTGGCCGGCCGGTTGCCGCTCTCCACGGCCGGGCGGACGTCCCGTACCGGGATACGGCCGATGGCCCGGGTCCTACTCATGGTCCTCACCTCCACCGTGCTCGAAAGCCGGGCCCACGGGCCCGGTTCAGGGACAGGACGTGCGGGAAGGCGGCTACCGTCCCGCGGGGGAGCGCCGTTCCGCCGCCGGCGGTCTTCGCCGGACCGCGGTGGCCGGACGGGGGCGTTCGTTCTGTTCCTGCAGACAGGTGACCTGCTGTTCCTGCAAATAGGCGACCTGGTTCGTGCGCAGATACCGCTCGGCCGCGTCCGCAGCCTCCCGCGCGCAGCGCTTTCCCATCAGGACGCAGAGCGTGTAGCCGGAGTCCTCGAACGTCGTCCGCACCGTGCGGTCGTTCGGTGCCGCGAGCATCACGCGTTCCCAGGCCCGGTAACGGCGCAACTGCCGGGCGACTTCGGCTTTGGCGGGTAGCAGCATGGCGCCGATCACCTTTCGGGCTTCGAGGGACACGGTCTCCCGACGGTCGGACGGCGGCCGTGCACAGCGGCACGGACCCGTAACGGCGATCGAGTTCTTCACACATGGTGCACGGGCGGCGACGCAGCGTCTTGTTGGATCTTCAACCAACAATGGCTCGGCCGAGTCGCCCAGGCCTGTCAAGACTTGCTCACTTGGGCGGTCAGGGGCATCAACTGTGCGCTCGTGTTGCACGAACGGGCTAGCACCCTCAGTCTGAGGGTGACTCAGAAGCGATACGCGCTCACGTTCCGTGTTCGGGGCTCGTCCCGCAGGACCGCGGGAGCGAGGAGGAGCTGAGCTTCGCGGTGAGGAGCCGACCGATGAAGACCGCAGTGCCCTGCTACTACCACCTCGACGTGGAAGTCAGCCCGGAACGGGTGGGACAGGTCAGCCGCATTCTGGCCGCTCACCTGAGGTTCTGGGACCTGGACAACCTGATCCAGCCCGTCTGCGGCGGTGCCGAGATGCTGCTCAAGGCCATCGACGAGCACGCCACGGACAAGAACACGTCGATCGAGATGTGGTGGAACGGCCAGCACCTGATCACCGCCATCGGGGACAACGACCGCGCTCTGCGCCCGGACCAGGAGCTGCGTGGCTGCCTGGAACACCTCGCGGCGATGAGCGACGGCTGGGGCTGCTGCGCCACCGAGACCGGCAGCAAGGTCATCTGGTTCTCGCAGCGCGCCCGGGCCGGCGAACGTGTCCCGCTGGTGCCGACCGCGCCCGCCCCGCAGCTTAGCGAGGGCCTCGACGTGCCCCGCGAGGTGCGCGTCGCGCAGCTGGCCGGCCCGGCCAGTACACCGGAAGAGGTCCTGGAGGACGCCCGGTGACCCGGCGGCAGACCCGGAAAGGGGTGTCCGCCTGGAGCGGACGCCCCTACCCGCTGGGCGCGGAGTACGACGGGGAGGGCACCAACTTCGCGCTCTTCAGCGAGGTGGCCGAACGCGTGGAGCTGGTCCTGGTGGACGACGACGGCACCCACACCCAGGTACCGCTGACCGAGGTCGACGGCTTCGTCTGGCACGGCTACCTCCCCGGCGTCGGCCCCGGCCGGCGCTACGGCTACCGGGTGCACGGGCCGTGGGCCCCGGCCGCCGGCCACCGCTGCAACCCGGCCAAGCTGCTCCTCGACCCCTACGCACGCGCGGTCGACGGGCAGGTCGACAACCACCCCTCGCTCTACGAACGCAACCCGGACGGCCCCGACCCGGCCGACAGCGCCGGGCACACCATGCTCGGCGTGGTGACCGACCCGGCCTTCGACTGGGGCGACGACACCCGGCCCTGCCGGCCCTACGCCGACACGGTGATCTACGAGGCGCACGTCAAGGGCCTGACCCGCACCCACCCCGAGGTGCCCGCCGAGCTCCGCGGCACCTACGCCGGGCTCGCCCACCCCGCGGCCGTCGAGCACCTCACCTCGCTCGGCGTCACGGCGGTGGAACTGATGCCGGTGCACCAGTTCGTCCACGACGGCGTGCTGCACGACCGCGGCCTGGCCAACTACTGGGGCTACAACACGATCGGCTTCTTCGCGCCGCACAACGGCTACGCCGCCCACGGCACCCGCGGCCAGCAGGTCGCCGAGTTCAAGTCGATGGTGAAGACCCTGCACGCGGCCGGGCTCGAGGTGATCCTCGACGTGGTCTACAACCACACCGCCGAGGGCAATGAGAACGGCCCCACCCTGTCCTTCCGGGGCATCGACAACTCCTCGTACTACCGTCTGGTCGACGGCGACTGGGAGCACTACTACGACACCACCGGCACCGGCAACAGCCTCCTGATGCGTCACCCCTACGTGCTCCAGCTGATCATGGACTCGTTGCGGTACTGGGTCACCGAGATGCACGTCGACGGCTTCCGCTTCGACCTCGCGGCCACCCTGGCCCGGCAGTTCCACGAGGTGGACCGGCTGTCGGCGTTCTTCGACCTGATCCAGCAGGACCCGGTGATCAGTCGTGTCAAGCTGATCGCGGAGCCGTGGGACGTCGGCGAGGGCGGCTACCAGGTGGGCAACTTCCCGCCGCTGTGGTCGGAGTGGAACGGCATGTACCGCGACGCGGTGCGGGACTTCTGGCGCGGTGAGGACCACACGCTCGGCGAGTTCGCCTCCCGGCTGACCGGCTCCTCCGACCTGTACCAGCACAGCCGGCGCCGACCGCGCGCAAGCGTCAACTTCGTCACCGCGCACGACGGGTTCACCCTGCGCGACCTCGTCTCCTACAACGACAAGCACAACGAGGCCAACGGCGAGGACAACCAGGACGGCGAGAGCACCAACCGGTCCTGGAACTGCGGCGCCGAGGGCGCCACCCGGGACCCGGCCGTCCTCGAGCTGCGCGCCCGCCAGCAGCGCAACTTCCTCGCCACGCTGCTGCTCTCCCAGGGCATCCCGATGCTCTGCCACGGCGACGAGCTCGGGCGCACCCAGCGCGGCAACAACAACGCCTACTGCCAGGACAACGAGATCTCCTGGATCGACTGGCGGCTCACCGAGGAGCAGCGCGACCTGCTGGAGTTCACCCGGTACGTCATCCGGCTGCGCACCGGGCACCCCGTGCTGCGCCGGCGCCGCTTCTTCCTCGGCGAGACCATGACCCGCGAGGACCAGCCGCTGCCCGACCTGGTGTGGCTGGCGCCGGACGCCCAGGAGATGACCGACGACGACTGGCAGCGCGGCGACGCGCACTCCGTCGGGGTCTTCCTCAACGGCGACGCCATCGCCGAACCCGACCCGTGCGGCCGCCCCGTCGTCGACGACTCGTTCCTCCTGCTGTTCAACAGTCACTGGGAGCCGGTCGACTTCCGCCTCCCGGACGCCGCCTACGGCGAGCGCTGGACGGCCCTGATCGACACCGCCGCCCCGGAGGGCGCGCCCGACGAGGCGGAGCACAAGGCGGGCACGGCCCTGACGGTCGACGCACGCAGCCTGGTGCTGCTGTCGCGGCCGTCCCGCACCAAGGCCAGGTGAGTGACGAGGATCGGGGGAGCAGCGGATCGGGGGAGTCGCGACGTCAGCGGCCCCGGCGCGCCGTCACCGTGAACTGCGCGCCGTCGTGGTCGCGCAGCACGGCCTCGTCGCTGCCCTTGGACAGCACGCTGCCACCGTGCAGTTCCGCGGCCCGGGTGCAGGCCTCGACGTCGTCGACGCTGAAGTGGACCTGCCAGTGCGGCCGGATCGTCGGGTCGGGAGCCGCCTCCAGCGCTCCCGACTCGATCCGCGCCACCACGTCTCCGCGGCTGCGCAGCACGACCTCCCCGCCCTCGTAGTGGACCTCGCAGCAGCCGGGACTCTCCGACGCCCAGTCGAGGACCTCGCCGTAGAAGATGGCGGCGTCGAAGGCGTCACGCGTGTGCAGCGTGATGAAGGCCGGCTGGGCGTTGCGCCAGGTCTCCCAGTCGGTGAACAGGTCGCCCTCCCAGATCCCGAAGGTCGCCCCGTCCCGGTCGGCCAGCAGCGCCGCCCGCCCCGGCGGCAGCGAGATCGGCCCGACCGCGACCGTGCCCATGCGTTCCTGCACCCGCGCCACCGCGTCGTCCGCGCTCCGCACGGCGAAGTACGGCGTCCACGCGACCGCCATCTGCCACATGGTGGCCACCCCCGCGATACCGGCCACCGGCGAGCCGTCCGCCAGGGCGATCCGGAACCGGTCGCCGAGTTTGGCCGGCCGCCATTGCCAGCCCAGCACGGCCCCGTAGAACTCCTCGGTCGCCTTGACGTCCCTGCTGGTCAGACTCACCCAGCACGGTGCGCCGAACACGGAGTGTGAAGAGATGACGTCTTTCGTGCCGGAGGGGGTGGGGGTGTCGTGGTTCATGGCAGTCGCGTCCTGATCTCGTCGGCCTGGCAGCCACCGGAGGAATGACACCAGTGTCCAACCGGAACCCCCGTGGGCGCCTGCCGAGTACCCCGGCGACGGCGCCGAAACGGCGTGGTGAACCGGCCTGGACCGCCCCGGTGGCACCGGGCGGGCCGAGTGACGACGATGGAGGCGTCGGACACTGCGTCAAGGCACTCAAGCACCACACGAGGCCATGGGGACAGCGGCGCACCGGACCCGGAGGTGACCATGCCCACGGACGGGGGCTCGGAGCGGATCTTCGAGTTGCAGGAGGAAGTCCGGCAGCTGAAGGAGGCGGTCGTCTCCCACGCGGTCGTGGACCAGGCGATCGGGATGGTCGTCGTGCTCGGCCGGATCTCGCCCGACCAGGGCTGGGCCGTGCTGAAGGAGGTCTCCCAGCACACCAACATCAAGCTGCGCCACGTCGCGGAACTCATCCTCGTCTGGGGACGCACCGGTGTGATGCCCCGGGAGATACGGGCCGAGCTGGAGGACGCCCTCGACCGCGCCGGACCGACCCAGATCCCCGAAGCGCCGCCGGAGCAGTGATCCGCCCGGCGGCGCCGACGTGGGGCGAAGCGGTCACCTGGCCTCGGTGAGCAGCTCCTCGCGCAGATGGGCGAAGCAGCTGCTGAGCAGCCGGGAGACGTGCATCTGTGAGATGCCGAGCTGCTCCGCGATGCGGCTCTGCGTCATGCCCTTGAAGAACCTCAGGTAGAGGATGATCCGCTCGCGCTCCGGCAGCGCCTCCAGACAGGGCTTGACGGCCACGCGGTTGACGACCGTGTCGAAGGCCGGGTCCGGCCCGCCGATCGCGTCCCCGAGGGCGTAGCCGTCCGTGCCGGGCATCTCCGCCTCCAGCGACAGGGCGGAGAAGCACTCCAGGGCCTCCATGCCGGTGCGCACCTCGCCCTCGGTGAGGTGGGCGTACTCGGCGATCTCGGCCACCGTGGGGGAGCGGCCGGAGGTGGTCTGCGACAGCTCCTTGGAGGCGTGCCGCACCCGGTTGCGCAGGTCCTGGACCCGGCGGGGGACGTGCAGCGTCCACATGTGGTCGCGGAAGTGGCGCTTGATCTCGCCGGTGACCGTCGGCACGGCGTAGGCCTCGAAGGCGTTGCCGCGCACCGGGTCGTAGTGGTCGACGGCTTTGACGAGACCGAGGGCCGCCACCTGGTAGAGGTCCTCCAGGGCCTCGCCCCGGCCCCGGAAGCGGACGGCGATCCGCTCGGCCATGGGCAGCCAGGCCTCGACCAGCTCGTCGCGCAGGGCCTTGCGCTCGGGCCCCTCGGGCAGCCGCGCGAGACGTTCGAACGCCGCGGCGGTGTCGGGGGCGTCGTCGTGGGGGTGCGTTCTGGTGCTGCCGGCGATACGCATGGTGCGCACCTCCCTGAGCAGGTGCCGAAAGGACAGACACCGCGGGAAGCACGGCTCGGACCACACGGAGGGCACCGGGGGCCCGGGCGGCTCCCACGGACGTGCCTCCGGTCCGAAGCACTTCATCGCCCATTCCCGGGCGGGGAGACCACGAAACAATTCCGACAATACGCCCATTCGTGAGCATCGGCCGTTTCTGGCGGCGCTGCCGTTTCGAGTGCAGCTCTTGACCCGGCCTTGGACCGATTACCTCTGTTACAGAGCTAATGTTCCGGACATGGAGCCGGAGACCTTCCCCGAAGCGCTGGCCGACGCGCTCGTCGGTGTCCAGCGGCTGATCCGGCGCCGTCTGCGCCGCGGGATGCCCGAGCCCCGGCTGCGCGGCGCCGAGGTGGAGCTGCTGCGCCTGGTCGTGACGCGACCCGGCATCGGCATCTCCGACGCGGCCAGGGACCTCGGGCTGGCGGCCAACTCGGTGTCGACCCTGGTCAACCAGCTGGTACGGGCGGGCTATCTGGTACGCGAGACCGACCCGGCCGACCGGCGGGCCGCCCGGCTGCTGCCCACGCCCGCCGCCGGGACACGGCTGCGCGAGTGGCGCCGCCGCCGCGCCGACCTCGTAGGACGCCATGTGTCGCGGCTCGACGAGGCGGACCGCCAGGCGCTGCACGCGGCGATCCCGGCCCTGCGCAAGCTGGCCGACACCCTGCACGAGGAGGCCGAGGAGTCATGACGCGCGACACCGACCGACCACAGTCCGACGCCGTCGCGTGCACCGGGCTCGTGTACGCCTTCGGCGAGACCCGGGCCGTGGACGGACTCGATCTCATGGTCCGGCAGGGCGAGGTCTTCGGACTGCTCGGCCCCAACGGCGCCGGCAAGACCACGGCCATCCGCTGCCTCACCACCCTGCTGCCGGTGCCGGCCGGCACGGTCCGCGTCTTCGGTCACGACGCCGCCGGCGACCGCATGGCCGTACGCCGCCTGCTCGGATACGTACCGCAGCAGCTGTCCGCGGACGCCGGTCTCACCGGGCGGGAGAACGTCACCCTGTTCGCCCGGGTCTTCGACGTGCCCCGCCGGGAACGCGCCGAGCGCGTCGCCCAGGCCCTGGCCGCGGTCGACCTCGGCGACGCCGCCGACCGGCTCGCCGCCACCTACTCCGGCGGCATGGTCCGTCGGCTCGAACTCGCCCAGGCCCTGGTCAGCGCCCCGCGGCTGCTGATCCTCGACGAGCCCACGATCGGCCTCGACCCGATCGCGCGCACCGGCGTCTGGGACCACATCGAAGCGGTCCGCGCGGCCACCGGCATGACCGTGCTCCTGACCACCCACTACATGGACGAAGCCGACCAGTACTGCGACCGGGTCGCCCTGATGCACCGCGGCCGGATCCGGGCCCTCGGCACCCCGGCCGAGCTCAGGGAAGGACTCGGCGCCCGCCGCCGCGCCGCGGGCGCGGCCGCGGACACGCTGCCCACGCTGGAGGACGTCTTCCGCGACGTGGCAGGCAGCGGTCTCGACGACGAGGCAGGAGATTTCCGCGATGTCCGAAGCACCCGCCGCACCGCCCGCCGCGTCGGCTGACCCCGTCACCGAACGCGCCATAGGCCTGCTGCTCAAGCCCCCGCAGCCCCGCGCCGGCTGGCGGCTGCTGCCCGCCCGCGTGGGCGCGATGTGCGCGGTCGAACTCCAGAAGCTGCGTCACGACCGCACCGAGCTCTACACCCGGGCGGTCCAGCCGGCCCTCTGGCTGCTGATCTTCGGCCAGACCTTCACCCGCATCAGGGCCATCCCCACCGGCGGCATCCCCTACGTCGACTATCTGGCGCCCGGCATCATCGCCCAGTCCGCGATGTTCATCGCCATCTTCTACGGCATCCAGATCATCTGGGAGCGCGACGCCGGCATCCTCAACAAGCTCCTCGTCACGCCGACCCCGCGCTCCGCGCTGATCACCGGCAAGGCCTTCGCGGCGGGCGTCAAATCGCTCGTCCAGGCGGTCGTGGTCCTCCTCATCGCCGCCCTGCTCGGCGTGGCACTGACCTGGAACCCGCTCGAACTGCTCGCCGTCGCCGCGATCGTCGTCCTCGGCTCGGCCTTCTTCTCCTGCCTGTCGATGACCATCGCCGGCATCGTCCTCAGCCGCGACCGCCTCATGGGCTTCGGGCAGGCGATCACCATGCCGCTGTTCTTCGGCTCCAACGCCCTGTACCCGGTGTCCGTGATGCCGGGCTGGCTCCAGGCGGTCAGCAAGGCCAACCCGCTCAGCTACGAGGTCGACGCCCTGCGCGGGCTCCTCCTCGGCACGCCCCACCACCTGGCCTCCGACTTCGCGGTGCTGCTCGTGGCCGCCGCGCTCGGCGTCACTGCCGCCTCGGCCCTGCTGGGCCGTCTGGCCCGTTGATCTTCACTCGGGAAAGTGATGTGCGGCACGCCGGGGCAAGCGCTTTCTCCGCTGGTTCCCGGATAACCGCTGGGCACGGCTTGATCACCGATCAAAAGGGATGAACTGCCAGGCCACAGCGCATTCTGCTCATTTGACAGTGCGCTGAGACCACAGATAGGAAGCAGCTTCCAGAGGTCGAGAGGTGCAGCGTGTACGAGCCGAACGTGGTCGGGGACTGGCAGGAGTACGACGAGCATGCCGGTCTGCGCGTCCGCGTCCACCGTCTGGAACTGGCCGAGCCGCCGCGCGGCCGTGACGACGCCGCCGACGGACTGACGTACTTCAGCCTCCGCGTGACCGTCGAGAACCGCGGCAGCCGGCACCTCGGCATCCACCTCGAGGACGGTCAGATCGACGTGCGGATCGGCCCGGACGGGGAGAGTGCCTTCCTCGACTGGCGCAACTCGCAGTTCATCGAGGGCTTCGACGTCTATCCGCTGCGCCGGGCCACCGCCGTGCTGTACGCGGCCGGCGCCGAGACGTCCCTGAGTCTCGTGGACGTCCAGGTCCAGCTGCGCGTCGAGGAGGAGTGGGCCGACCGCCGGCTGTGGTCGGGCGGCATCGGCGCCCACGAGGGGCCCGCCGGGGCGCAACCGGGCGCGCTGCGCGACAGCCTGGCCCACCAGGTGAGCGTCTTCCTCCAGGATCAGGCGGGGGAAGGCACCGCCTGATCCGGCGTCAGGGCGTCCGGCCGGTCAGTGCGGGATGCCGTCGATGATCTCGCGGGCACCCTGGCGCAGCAGGGCCACGGCGACCGAGGTGCCGAGCGTGGCCGGGTCGAGCCGGCCCGCCCACTCGTGGGCGTTCAGACGGGTCTTGCCGTCCGGGGTGAACACGCAGGCCCGCAGGGACAGTTCACCACCGCGGTCCACCCGCGCGAACCCGGCGATCGGGCTGTTGCAGTGCCCCTGGAGCACGTGCAGGAACATGCGCTCGGCGGTGGTCTCCCGGTGCGTGTCCGGGTCGCCGAGGCCGCTGACCGCGTCGATCAGGTCGGCGTCGTCCTCACGGCACTGGAGCGCCAGCACGCCCGCGCCGATGGGCGGCATCATCGTCTCGGTGGAGAGGATCTCGCTGATCACGTCCTGCCGGCCGATGCGCTCCAGGCCGGAGACCGCGAGCAGCAGGGCGTCGGCCTCTCCGGCTTCCAGCTTCGCCAGGCGACGGTTGGCGTTGCCCCGGAACGGCACGCACTCCAGGTGCGGGTGCGTGGCCGCCAGTTGGGCGACCCGGCGCACCGAGGAGGTGCCGATCCGCGTCCCGGCCGGCAGTTCGTCGAGGGTGAGCCCGCCCGGGTGGATCAGGGCGTCCCGGACGTCGTCCCGCTTGAGGAACGCGGCGAACACCGTCCCCGCGGGGAGCGGCCGGTCGGCGGGCACGTCCTTCATGCAGTGCACGGCCAGATCGGCCTCACCGGCCAGCAGTGCCGCGTCGACCTCCTTGGTGAACGCGCCCTTGCCCTCGACCTCGGACAGGTCGCCCATCCACTTGTCGCCGGTGGTCTTCACCGGTACGACCTCGGTGCGCACTCCGGGATGGGCGGCGGCCAGCTCCGTCCGGACTCGTTCCACCTGGGCGAGCGCCATGGGGGAGTCGCGGGAGACGATGCGGATCAGTTCGGGGACGGACATGCGGACACGATAGACCCTTCCGGGGGTACGTTTGTGCCGTACCTCCTCCGACCGCCCTTCGCCGCACGTCAGTTCGCGACGAGCGGCTCGCTCGGTTCGCCGCGATCGGGCGGTTGTGCGGCTGCCGGCCACCGCCATCGAGGAGGGCCGGACCTGTCCTCGATGACGGCACCAGGGCCGACTCCGCCTACCGTCTGCTGCCCGCCGGACGGCCCGGCCTCACTTCAGGTGGCGGTCCAGGAACCGGCACCCGTCCTCCAGCTCGAACCACGGGGTGCCGGTGTGCCCTCCGAGATTGGCGTGCAGCGTCTTCTCCTTGCTGCCGAAGGCGTCGAACAGGTCCAGGGCCCGTTGCCGGGGGTTCCCTTCGTCGTCCCACTGCAGCAGGAACAGCAGCGGAATGGTGATCTCCCGGGCCTCCTCGCGCTGGGCGCGGGGCACGTACCCCCCGGCGAAGAAGCCTGCGGCCGTGATGCGCGGCTCGACCGCCGCCAGCCGAATGCCGAGGGCGGTCCACCCTCCGGAGTACCCGACCGGGCCGCCGATCCCGGGCAGTTCGAGGAGGGCGTCCAGAGTGGTCTGCCATTCCGGGACCGCGTTCTCGACCAGCGGGCCGATGAAGGACTCGAAGAGCTCGTCGACCGGCTCGCCGGCCCGCATCGCCCGGCGGAGGTCGGCACGGGCCTGCTCGTCGGCGGCGGAACGGGGACGGTCACCGCACCCGGCGGCGTCGATGGTGGCCACCGCGTAGCCGCGCGCCGCGGTGTACCGGGCCCGGGCCACCAGCCGGGGTTCCGCCTTGGGCAGGCCGTTGTTGTGGGCCATCAGGACCAGCGGGGCCGGTGCGGATCCGGGCGTCCACAGGGTGCCGGGGATCTCGCCGAGGGTGAATTCGCGCTCGAGGACGCCGTCGTCGAGGCGCTTCTCAGAAGTGAATCGCATGGTCGTGCCTTTCGGGAGGGCTCTTGAACGGCGCTCCCGGACGACCTATCGCCCGACCGTGACCCCGGAGGGGAGCACCCATGTCGATACTGCGTCCACGGGTACCACCTCCTCGTTCTCTCGCACGGCCTCCGGGAGGCTAGCAACGGTCGCCGTGGTCCGCCAACGTGTTTTGGCGTAGGCATTCGGAGATCATTCACGGGACAGCCCTTACGGCCCGCACGCATGCGGGTTGTCAGTGGCTCCTGCCAGGATGCACAGATGACCTCAGCCGACCACCTCACCACCCTTGACGATCAGCCGCGTGCCCGCCTTCTGGAGCTGGTCGGCGCCATCGAACCGTGGGACGACGTGGAGCACGCCCATCTGGAGACCGCCACCCAGTGGATCGCCGGCGGAGCCCCGGTCTACCGGATGCGCGAGCCGGATGTTCCGGCGATGCACTTGGTGAGCTACTTCGTCGTCCTCGACGAGACGCGCGGGCAGCTACTGCTCGTCGCGCACCGCAAGGCGGGTCTGTGGCTGCCGACCGGAGGACATGTCGAGCCGGGTGAGGACCCGTGGACCGCGGTGGTCCGCGAATGCCGTGAGGAGCTGGGCATCCAGGCCGTGGCATCGCCGATCACCGGCGAGCATCCCCTCTTCCTCACCGTCACCCAAACTCGGGGGCACCGCCCGCACACCGATGTCTCGCTCTGGTACCTCCTCAGCGCCGACGCCCACACCATCACCTCCTGTGACCAAGGCGAGTTCAACGCGATCCGGTGGCTGACCGACGAGCAGGTGCTCGAGGAGTCGGACGAGCTGCTTGACCCCCACATGCACCGCTTCACCCGCAAGCTGCAGCACTACCGGTCCCGGTCCAGTGGGCATCACGGATAGCCACGGAAGCCTGTTCAGCCGTCGTAGGTGTGGAAGCCGCGGCCGCTCTTGCGGCCGAGGTGTCCTGCGGCGACCATGCGGCGCAGGAGGGCGGGCGGTGCGTACAGCGGCTCCTTGAACTCCTCGTACATCGACTCGGCCACGGCCTGGGCGGTGTCGAGGCCGATGAGGTCGAGCAGCCGCAACGGCCCCATGGGGTGGGCGCATCCGAGTTCCATGCCCCGGTCGATGTCCTCCGGCTGCGCGGCGCCCGACTCCACCATCCGTACCGCGCTGAGCAGATAGGGCACGAGGAGGGCGTTGACGACGAAGCCGGAGCGGTCGGGCGCCTGGATGGCCTGTTTGCCCAACTGCTCGGCGAAGTCCCGGGTGCGCTGCACGGTGTCCGCGCTGGTGAGGAGGGCGGGAATGAGCTCGACCAGCTGCTGCACGGGCACGGGGTTGAAGAAGTGCATGCCGATGACCTGCGCGGGCCGCTCGGTGACGACGGCGAGATCGACGACGGGGATCGATGAGGTGTTGGTGGCCAGGACTGCCGCGGGGTCCTCGACCGCCTTGTCCAGGATGCGCAGGACATCGGTCTTGATGTCGCGGTTCTCGGCGACGGCCTCGATGACGAACTGGCGGTCGGCCATGTCGCTGAGGTCGTGGGTGAAGGACAGCCTGGCGAGGGCCTGGTCCCGCTGCTCCTCGCTGAGCTTGGCACGCCGTACGCCTCGGTCGAGTGAGGCGGTGAGCCGGCGGCGGCCTGCCTCGAGCGCGTCCGGCGTGGCCTCGGCGACCCGGACGTCGATGCCGCTGCGGGCGGCGACTTCGGCGATGCCGGAGCCCATGAGGCCGCAACCGACAACGCCCAGGCGGGTAACGGGATCCATCAAAGGTCCTATCTCGTGTGAGTCGCCGCGGGGTGGTTTCCGGGGCTGGGTCAGACGTTGCGGCGGTACTCGCCGCCCACCTCGAAGAAGGCCTCGGTGATCTGCTGGAGCGAGCAGACCCGGGTGGCGTCCATGAGGACGGCGAAGACGTTGCGGCCGCTCGTTGCCGCATCCCTGAGCGCGGCCAGGGCGACCTGGGCCTGGTCGCGGTGGCGAGTGTGGAAGTCCCGCAGGCGTTCCAGCTGGGACTGCTTCTCCTCCTCGGTGGCCCGGGCGAGTTCCAGCTCCGGCGGTCGGGTGTCGCCGCCGGGGCGGAGGAAGGTGTTGACGCCGATGATGGGCAGTGTGCCGTCGTGCTTGCGCTGTTCGTACAGCATCGACTCGTCCTGGATGCGGCCACGCTGGTAGCCGGTCTCCATCGCGCCCAGTACACCACCGCGCTCGCTGATCCGCTCGAACTCCTGGAGGACGGCCTCCTCCACGAGGTCCGTGAGTTCGTCGATGACGAACGATCCCTGGAGGGGGTTCTCGTTCATCGCCAGGCCCCACTCGCGGTTGATGACGAGCTGGATCGCCAGCGCCCGCCGCACCGACTCCTCGGACGGGGTGGTGACGGCCTCGTCGTAGGCGTTGGTGTGCAGCGAGTTGGCGTTGTCGTAGACGGCCGTGAGGGCCTGGAGGGTGGTGCGGATGTCGTTGAAGTCCATCTCCTGGGCGTGCAGGGAGCGTCCGGAGGTCTGGACGTGGTACTTCAGCTTCTGACTGCGTTCGCCCGCCCCGTACCTCTCCTTCATCGCGACGGCCCAGATGCGGCGGGCGACCCGGCCGAGGACGGAGTACTCGGGGTCCATGCCGTTGGAGAAGAAGAACGACAGGTTCGGGGCGAAGTCGTCTATATGCATGCCCCGGGCGAGGTAGGCCTCGACGTAGGTGAAGCCGTTGGCGAGGGTGAAGGCGAGCTGGCTGATGGGGTTCGCGCCGGCTTCGGCGATGTGGTAGCCGGAGATGGACACGGAGTAGAAGTTGCGGACCTTGTGGGCGATGAACCATTCCTGGATGTCGGCCATCATCCGCAGGGAGAACTCGGTGGAGAACAGGCAGGTGTTCTGGCCCTGGTCCTCCTTGAGGATGTCGGCCTGCACGGTGCCGCGCACGCTGGCGAGCGCGTGGGCCCGCAGCTCGGCCGTCTCGTCGGGCGACGGTTCACGGCCCTCCGCGGCTCGGAACCTTTCCGTCTGCTGGTCGATGACCGTGTTGAGGAAGAACGCCAGAACGGCCGGCGCGGGTCCGTTGATGGTCATGGAGACCGAGGTCGAGGGCGCGATCAGGTCGAAGCCGTCGTAGAGGGCCTTCATGTCCTCCAGGGTGGCCACCGACACTCCGGACGTGCCGACCTTGCCGTGGATGTCGGGGCGTTCGTCCGGGTCACGGCCGTAGAGCGTGACCGAGTCGAAGGCGGTGGACAGGCGGGTGGCCGGCTGGCCCTCGGAGAGCAGCTTGAAGCGCCGGTTGGTGCGGAACGGATCTCCCTCGCCGGCGAACATCCGTGCCGGATCCTCACCGTCGCGCTTGAAGGGGAACACCCCGGCGGTGAAAGGGAAGGAGCCGGGCAGGTTCTCCCCGCGCCAGAACCGCACCAGCTCCCCGTGGTCGGTGAAGCGGGGCAGGGCGACACGAGGGACCTTGTTGCCGGACAGGGACTCGCGGGTCAGCTTGGTGCGGATCTCCTGGTCCCGGACCTTCACCACCTGCTCGTCTCCCGAGTAAGCGGCGATGACGGCGGGCCAGTTCCCGATCTGCTCCGTGACCTGGTGGGGGATCTGCTTGCGGGCCTCATCGAGGAGCGACCGCACGCTCGCCGCGTCGGAGCCCTCCTCGACGAGCTCGTCCCTGACCGCTTCCAGGCGCTGCACCCGCCTGGCCGCCTCGGCCAGTCGCGCGGTCTCGGCGTGGTACGTGCGGATCGTGTCGGTGATCTCGGCGAGGTAGCGCACCCGGGCTGCGGGGACCACCTGCCGGATGCCGGAGGAGTGGCGTACCCCGACCGGCGCGAGCGCGCCCTCGGACAGCGGCAGTCCCTTCTCCGCCAGACCCGTCCTCAGGTGCTGGTAGAGCGCGGTGACACCGTCGTCGTTGAACGTGGCCGCCGACGTGCCGTACACCGGCATGTCCTCGGGCCTCATGCCGAACGCCTCGCGGTTGCGGACCAGTTGGCGGCCCACGTCGCGCAGCGCGTCCTGCGCGCCGCGCCGCTCGAACTTGTTGATCGCCACGACGTCGGCGAAGTCGAGCATGTCGATCTTCTCCAACTGCGACGCGGCGCCGAACTCCGGTGTCATCACGTACAGGGAGGTGTCGACGAACGGCACGATCGCCGCGTCCCCCTGGCCGATGCCCGGCGTCTCCACGATCACCAGGTCGAACCCGGCGGCCTTGACCACGTCGATCACGTCGGACAGGTGCTCGGGCAGCTCGCGACTGCCGCGGGTGGCCAGGCTGCGGAAGAAGACCCGGTTCCCGTCCAGGGAGTTCATCCGGATCCGGTCACCGAGCAGAGCCCCGCCGCCACGGCGGCGGGTCGGGTCGACCGCGATCACGGCGATCCGCAGCTTGTCCTGCTGGTCGGTGCGGAAGCGGCGCACCAGTTCATCGGTCAGTGACGACTTGCCGGAGCCGCCGGTGCCGGTGATGCCGAGCACCGGCATGACCCGTGACGCGGCGGCGGCACGCAGTTGCTCCAGGAGGTCCGGGGGCAGCTTGCCCCCTTCCGCGCCGGTGATGGCGCGGGCGATCGCGAACCGGTCGCCGGCCAGTACGGCGGCCGCGTCGGCCGGTTTGCCGTCCCAGAGGTCGAAGTCGCAGTCCTTCACGACCGAGTTGACCATCCCGGCCAGCCCCATCCGCTGCCCGTGCTCGGGGGAGAAGATGGTCACCCCGCTGTCGCGCAGCCGGGCGATCTCCTCGGGCACGATGACGCCGCCTCCTCCGCCCACCACACGGATGTGGCCGGCTCCCGCCGCGCGCAGCGCCTGGACCAGGTACTCGAAGTACTCGACGTGCCCGCCCTGGTACGACGAGACGGCGACACCGTGGGCGTCCTCCTCCAGCGCGGCGTCCACGACCTCCCGCACCGACCGGTTGTGTCCGAGGTGGACCACCTCGGCGCCCTGGGACTGGAGGATGCGCCGCATGATGTTGATCGACGCGTCATGCCCGTCGAACAGAGCCGAAGCCGTGACCAGGCGGACAGGATGCACGGGTCGGTGCAGATCACTCATGGGGGCCTTCCCGGACAGGTCGGGTACCGCGGACGGAAGAGATACTAGGACGTCCTAGTAAATTGCTGGGGGTGATCGCCGTCACAGGTCGAGGACGAGGCGTCTCCCGCGCGAGCGGGAGACGCAGATGAGCATGGTCTCGCCGGCGGCCCGCTCGTCCTCGGTCAGCAGTGAGTCGCGGTGATCGGGCGTGCCGTCGAGTACGTCGGTCTCACAAGTGCCGCACGTGCCCTCCCGGCAGGAGAAGTCGACCGCGACACCGGCCTTCTCCACGGTTTCGAGGACCGAGCGGTCCGGCGGCACGGTGAGGGTGAGCCCGGATCGGGCGAGTTCCAGTTCGAAGGCCTCGGCGGGGCCGGTCGTGGCCGTCCCTGCCGGGGCGAACCGTTCGACGCCCAGCGTGCCGGGAGGCCAGCCGACGCAGTGTTCCCGCACCGCCTGCAGCAGGGGTTCGGGACCGCAGGCGTGCACCAGGGTGCCCTCCTCGGGTACACGGAGGTGGGCCGCGAGGTCCAGCAGGCCGTACTCGTCCTGCGGCCGGACGAGTACCCGGTCCCCGTGCGGAGCGAGGCGGTCCAGGAACGCCATGGAGGTACGGGTGCGGCCGCCGTACAGCAGACGCCAGTCGGCTCCCGCGGCCTCGGCCGCCTCGACCATGGGAAGGACGGGCGTGATACCGATGCCGCCGGCGATGAACAGATGGCGGGCGGCGGGCCGCAGCGGGAAGTTGTTCCGCGGTCCGCGGACCCGCACGGCGGCGCCCTCGAGCAGGCGGTCGTGGACGTACGCGGAGCCGCCGCGGCTCCGCGGCTCGCGCAGCACGGCGATCTGCCAGGTGCCGCATTCGGCCGGGTCTCCGCACAGGGAGTACTGACGGACCAGGCCGCCGTCCTCGCCGTCGTCGCCGTTCAGGAGTACGTCGATGTGGGCGCCCGGTGTCCAGGCGGGGAGCATCCCGCCGTCGGGGCGGCGCAGGGTGAGGGAGACGACGCCGTCGGCGGCGAGGGTACGGGTCGCCACGACAAGGGTCGTGTCGACGGGGGTCAGTTGGTCGCTCATGATGGTTCGGCTCCCGGGGTCAGGCCTGCGCAGGCACATGCAGCAACAGCGCGTCGCCCTGGCCGCCGCCCCCGCACAGGGCCGCCGCTCCGCTGCCGCCGCCGCGCCGCCGCAGTTCCGCCGCGAGAGTCAGCACCAGCCGGGCTCCGGTCATGCCGACCGGGTGTCCGAGCGCGATCGCTCCGCCGTTGACGTTCACCTTGTCGAGAGGGATGTCCAGCTCCCGTACGGAAGCCAAGGCCACTCCGGCGAACGCCTCGTTGATCTCGAAGAGGTCCAGGTCGGCCGCCTTGAGCCGGCCGTCGCGGGACAGGGCGTCGCGGACCGCGCCGGCCGGCTGGACGAGCAGCGAGGGGTCGGGGCCCGCGACCGTGCCGTAGGCGCCGATCTCGGCGAGCGGCGTCAGGCCCTCGCGCCGGGCGCGCCGCGCGCTCATCACGACGACGGCCGCGGCGCCGTCGGAGAGTTGTGAGGAGTTGCCCGCGGTGATGGTGCCGGCGCCGGAGAAGGCCGGCTTCAGGCGCCCCAGGCTTTCGGCGGTGCTTCCCGGCCGTACGCCCTCGTCGGTGTCCACCACCGTCTCGCCCCGGCGTCCCGCAACGGTGACGGCGGTGATCTCCTCGGACAACACACCCGACTCCTGGGCGTGCGCGGCCCGTTGATGGGACAGCGCGCCGTACTCGTCCTGTTCCTCGCGGGTCAGGGCGAACGGCCGCTGGTGGCGCTCGGTGGCCGCACCCATGGAGACGCCGTCGAAGGCGCAGACGAGGGCGTCGCGGTCGAGGGCGTCCTCCGCCGCGGCCGGTCCGAACTTCCAGCCGGTGCGAGCTCCGCGCAGCAGGTGCGGAGCGTCCGACATGGACTCCATGCCGCCGGCGACGACCACCTCGTGGCGGCCGGAGGTGATCATGAGGTCGGCCAGGGCAATGGCGTGCAGACCGGACAGACAGAGCTTGTTGACGGTGCTCCCGGGGACGGAGAAGGGAATGCCGGCGCGGATCGCGGCCTGCCGTGCCGAGTTGGGGCCGGCCCCGGCCTGCACGACATGACCCATGACGACGGCTTCCACCACCGCCGGGTCCAGACGGACGGCGGCCAGCGCCGCGCCGATGGCGTGGGCGCCGAGGTCGACCGCGGAGAGGGTGCTCAGGCTGCCCATCAGTCTGCCGATGGGCGTCCTGGCTCCGGCGACGATGACGGATCCGGGCATGGCCGGGACCTCCTGGGGTCTGGGACGGGGTCAGGCGACAGCGTCGACGGCACGTTCGGCGATCATGTGGGCCGTCTCGTTCACCGAGTGCAGAACGATCCGGCCGCCGGGCATGCGCCGCACCCGGCTGACGGAGGTGTAGTCGGGGTGGAACCAGAACATCGTGGGCAGGCCGAGCACCGTCGCCAGATAGGTGTTGGTGATGCCGCCGTGGCACACGACCGCGACCCGCCCTCCGGGATGGGCGTCGAGGATGGTGTCCATGGCCCGCCCGGCACGGGCGCGAAAGGCGTCCCAGTCCAGATCGGGCACGAAGTCCTCGTAGCGCCCCTCGGTGAGCGCCGCCGCCCGGGGATCGTCCGCGCCGATCTGCTCCGGTGGCGTGTAGGGCTGGGACACGTCGGTGTCCCACTCGCGCAGGTCGTCGAGGACGGCGGCGGTCATGCCGGTGCGGCGTTCCAGAGGTGCCACGGTCTCGCGGGCACGCCGGAACGGGCTGCAGTACAGGGCGTCGATGTCCTCGTGCACGAGCCAGGCGGCGAGGCGCTCGGCCTGAGCGGTGCCCTCCGGTGACAGCCCCGGGTCGAACACACCCGCCAGGGGGAGGCCGTGCCGGATGAGGAGGAGTTCGGTCATGGGTGATCCTTCGTACAGGTGAGGGGCGGGCGGGTCGGCTCAGCCGGCGATGGTCCGTTCCGAGCTCCAGTAGGGGCGGCGCATCGCGCGCTTGTCGAGCTTGCCCATCGCGTTGCGCAGCAGCTCGGGAACGACCTCGTAGGACTTCGGGCACTTGTGGGAGGCGAGGCGCTCGCGGCAGAACCGGTCCAGCTCATCGGCCGCCGGCTCCTCCCCGGCGACCACGACCAGCGCCCGCAGCGACTCGCCGAAGTCCGGGTCGGGCACGCCGATGACCGCGACCTCGGCGACCGCCGGATGCCCGCGCAGGACCGCCTCGCTCTCGGCCGGGTACAGGTTCACGCCGCCGGATACCACCACGTCCGCGGCCCGGTCGGTGATGAAGATGTAGCCGTCCGCGTCGACGTAGCCGATGTCGCCGAGCGTGAAGACACCGGGGGAAAGATAGGCGGACCTGGTCTTGTCCGGGTCCGCGTGGTAGCGGACGCCCTGGTCGTCCGGCGCCCGGAAGGCCAGCAGACCGCGTTCGCCGGGCGGCAGCCGCCGGCCGTCGTCATCGGTGACCAGGACCTCGAACGGGGCCCGGACGCGCCCGACCGAGCCCGGGTGCGCCAGCCACTCGATGCTGCTGATCCGGGCCACGGTGCCCGCTTCACTGGCGCCGTACGACTCGGTCAGCACCGGACCGAACCACTCGATCATGGCTCGCTTCACGTCCGGCGGACACGCGGAGCCGGTGTGGGACACCTGCCGCAGGCTGGAGACGTCGTACCGGCCGCGGACCTCCTCGGGGAGGGCGAGCAGCCGCTGGAAGTGGGTGGGCACCATCACCGTCGAGGAGACCCGCCACCTCTGCACCCGGCTGAGGAACGTCTCCGCGTCGTATCTGCCGAGGACGACCACCGGCTGACCGGCCGCCAGGTGCCGCAGCGAGGTCAGCGGTGCGTTGTGCTGGAGCGGCCCGCACACCAGGTGCGGCCCCGGCGGGAATCCGGGCCGGGCGGACATCGCGGCGAGGTAGGCGGAGCTGTCGGCGACCGGGCCGCTCACCCAGCGCACCTCGGTGCCGCGGGCCCGCCCGGTGGTGCCCGAGGTGTACACGAGCGGAGGCCGGGCGGGCCGGTCCGTCGGGGCGGTGCGCCCGGCGGACGCGGCCGCCAGCCACAGGTCCCAGTCGAAGGCGTGCCCGATCGCCGCGGTTCCGTGCATCACCAGCGGCAGGCCCAGTTCCCGGGCCGCGTCCAGGGCGGCACCCGCTCCGGCGGGGCCGGTGATGATCGCGGTCACGCCCGCGTCGATGATCTGGTCGACGAGTTCGCCCGAGGTCAGGTTCCGGGACGTGGCCACGGTCCCGACCCCGGCCCGCAGACCGGCCAGGTGGGCCACCAGTGTCGGGTTGGCGTTGTCACCGAGGACGGCGACCCGGTCGTCGGGGCCGGGTGCGAACTCCAGCAGCCGTGCCGCCGCGCGCGCCACCTGGTCGGCGAGACCGGACCAGGACAGCACGGCCAGGTCGTCTGCCAGGGCGGGCTCGTCAGGTGTCTCCTGGGCGCGACGGTCGAGTGGCAGCAGCGACATGGCTCCTCCGGCGGCTCCTCGGCCTCTCCCGATTCGAGGGATGAGGTGATGCGGAGACTGTAGCGTTTATCAAGAAAGTGCGGAACACTCTGATCCCGAACGGGGGTATTCCCACATGGTTCAGGGGCGATGAGGTGTCTCGCACATCCCCGTTACTGAATCTTTCGTCTGGTAAGTGCACGAGGAGGAGCCATGTCCCAGCCCGACCTTGACGCATGGCGCACGCAGGCACGGCAGTGGCTGGCCACCGTGCTCGAACCGGCGCGGGCGCCGCAGTCCGCCGGAGAAGACGCCGATCTCGCCGTGTTCCACAACCTCCCCGAGGACGAGGAGCGCCTGCTGCTGGAGCGCTGCCGCGCCTACCAGCGGGCCCGTTTCGACGCCGGGTACCAGGCGCTGACCCTCCCCGCGGACAAGGGCGGTGCCGGCCTGACCGCCGCCCACGTGGCCGTCTTCGCCGAGGAGGAGTCCGCCTTCGAGGTGCCGCCCTCCACCGAGCTGATCAGCGTCACCGTGCGCCTGGTCGCGATGGCCGTCTCCCTGTTCGGGACGGCCGGGCAACTCCACGACCATGCACGCGCGTTCCTGCGCACCGACCTGCTGGCCTGCCAGCTCTTCAGCGAACCCGGCGCCGGGTCCGACCTCGCGGCCCTGCGCACCCGCGCCCGGCAGGCCGACGGGGGCGAGTGGGTGATCGACGGTCAGAAGGTGTGGACCTCGGGCGCCCAGTTCGCCGACTACGGTCTGCTGCTCGCCCGCACCGACCCGGACGTCGTGAAACAGGCCGGCATCACCGCCTTCCTGGTCCCGATGGACGCCACGGGAGTGGAGGTGCGCCCCATCCGGCAGATGAGCGGCGGCGCCTCCTTCAACGAGGTCTTCCTCAGCGGCGTACGCGTCCCGGACCGGCTCCGGATCGGGCGGCCCGGCCAGGGCTGGGAGGTCGCCACCACCACCCTCGCCTTCGAACGGACCGCCTCCGGCAGCGGCAACCGCCGCAAGGGCGGCACCTTTACGGACGTTCTCGCGCTCGCCCGGTCCCTCGACCGCACCTCGGACCCGCTGGTCCGCCAGCGCCTCGCCGACCTGTACGTACGTGCCGCCCTGCGCGCGGCCACCGTCGAGCGCGTGGCCAGGACGAGCGCCGCGGGCGGCCGGCCGGGCCCGGAGGCGTCGTTGACCAAACTCATGGCCTCCGATCTGCTCACCCGCACGGGGCAGGTCGCCGCCGAGCTGATGGGGGCGCGGATCAGCGCCGACACAGGGGAACCGGGCACGTTCGCCTGGACACAGCATCTGCTCGGCGCCCCCGGCTACCGGCTGGCCGGAGGCACCGACCAGATCCAGCGCAATCTGATCGGCGAGCGGGTGCTGAAGCTGCCGCCGGAGCCGCGGGCGGACCGGGCGCCGTTCTCGCAGCTTCCCGGCAACTGAGGGGCTTCTCGGCCACCGAGCCACGGGGACCGTTCCGGCAATCACAAAGGAGTGACATCGATGGATCTGGGACTGACGGGTGCGAAGGCGCTGGTGACCGGCGCGAGCCGGGGCATCGGCCGGGCGATCGCCGCGACCCTTGCGGCCGAGGGCTGCGCACTGGCCCTGTGCGCCCGGGGTGAGGAGGGGCTGGCGAAGGCCGCCGCCGAGCTGCGCGGCGAGGGTGCCACGGTGTTCGCGGAGCCGGTCGACGTCACCGACCCGGCCGCGCTCGCGGCCTTTGTGCAGCGGGCGGCCGGTGCACTCGACGGCCTGGACCTGCTGGTGTCCAACGTGTCGGCCGGCAATGTGAAGGGCCCCGAGTCCTGGGAAGCCAGCCTGCGCGGCGACCTGATCCCGTTCGCGGGACTCGTCGAGGCGGCCCTGCCGCACCTGGAGGCCTCCGACCGGGCCGCCGTCGTGGCCATCGGCACCACCAACGCCTCCGACACCGCGCGCCCGGCCGGAGCGAACTCGTACTCCGCGCTCAAGGCGGCCGTCGTCCAGCACGCCTCGGCCCTCGCGCACGCCCTGGCGCCGAAGGGCATCCGCGTCAACACCGTCTCGCCCGGCCCGGTCGACTTCCCCGGCGGCGCCTGGGAGACCGTCCGCGCCAGCCGCCCCGAGGTGTACGAGGAGGTGCTGGCCAGGCTGCCGATCGGCCGCTACGGCGCCGCGGAGGACGTGGCCGCGGCGGTGGCGTTCCTGCTCGGACGGACCGGCTCCTTCTGCGTCGGTGTCAACCTCGTGGTGGACGGCGGGCTGCTCACCCGCGTCCAGTACTGAGCCGTGGCGGGCCCGGCCGGCCGCCTGGACGCCGTACTGGTCTGCGGCGGCCGCTGGCACGACTTCGACCACGTGCGGCTCCGGCTGCTGGAGCTGCTCGGAGAGCATCCCCGGGTCCGCACCACGGTGTACCAGGACTACGACTGCGCGGCCGCACTCGACAAGGCCGACCTGCTGGTCACCTACACCTGCGACGTCCGGCCCCGCCCGGCGCAGCGGGCAGCGCTTTCACGGTTCGTCGAGCGGGGCGGGCGCTGGCTCGCCCTGCACGGCACCAACTCGGTGATCGAGCCGTCGACGGATGGCAGCTCGCGGGTGTTCACGACCCCGCGGCTCCTCGGGGAGCTGGCGGAGGTGCTCGGCAGCCAGTTCCTGGCCCACCCGCCGATCGAGCCGTACGAGGTGCTGGTGACCCGGCCCGACCATCCGCTGGTCGCCGGGATCGGTCCGTTCACGGTCACCGACGAGCTCTACGTGTGCGCGCTGCACGGCGAGCTGGAGGTGCTGCTGCACGCCGAGTACACGGGGCCGTGCCGCGGTTTCGCCGAAGGCGACGCGGCGGCCCTCGACGCCGCGCCCCGGCCGGTGCTGTATCTCAAGCGGCACGGCCTCGGTGAGGTCTGCTACTTCACCCTCGGCCACTGCAGGGGCCGCTACGACATGCAGGATCTCGGAGTGGACGACACCGGACGCGTGGACGTGGGGCCCTGGCGGACACCGGAGTTCCTGACAGTGCTCCGGCGCTGTGTGGAGCGGACGGTGGGCGGGCGGAGCCAGGCCGGGGGAGCGGGGTGACACTGAACCTGGCCGCTCATCCCTCCGGAACAGGGCCCAGCCCATCGGTCCGACCTGCGGATTGTTATGGACGGGGCCTCGCAGCAGGCGTACGGTGCCTCCGCGCACGCTCTTTCGCGGCCGTTTCGTTCTTCGCCCGTGGGGGGCCGTCGTCATGTCTGCATCCAGTGATCTCCGTCCGCGTCGCATGCTGCCGAGCGGAACGCCACGCTCGGCGCGCGGCCTCCTGGCCGCGGCGTCGGCGTCGCTCGCGATCGTCGCCCTGAGCGATCTCTTCGCCGTCTTCGCCGGAGCCCGGCTCTACCCGCTCATCGAGGACGACCAGGGGTCTGCCGTCGTTCCCCAGCAGAGGCTGGACGCCGCCTACTCGCTGTACCAGACAGCCGGCAACGTCCGAGGCATCGTGTACGTGCCCTGCGCGGTCCTCTTCGTCGCCTGGTTCTTCTGGACGCGCCGCAACACCGGGCTACTGGCACCCGATCGGTTCCGCAAGGGCCCGGGCTGGGCGATCGGCGGCTGGCTCATTCCACTGGCGAACTTCTGGCTGCCGTACCGCATCGCCGTCGACATGTGGGGTGCCGCAACACCCCTGCCCGCCGACGGGGAGTCGTACCGGGTATCGATCTGGCCCGTGAACCTGTGGTGGGGCCTGCTCGTTTCCAGCGAGTTGTTCGGCTGGTACGCCGCGTCGCGATACGAGAGCGCCGAGGCACCCACGGAGATTCGGGCCGCGGTGATGCAGTACATGGCAGCGGACGCCCTGGACATCGCCGCTGCCGTGGCCGCGGTGTACTTCGCCGTGCGTCTGACATCCATGCACTGGCTGAAGGCGAGCGCCGGCAGTCCTTACAGCAGGTGAGCGGGCCAGGGGCCGCTGCTTTCGCTCAGGCGTGCGGCAGTATCACCGCGCGGCCGTTGATCTCCCCGGCGTGCAGGCGCTCGTACGCCTCGGGCGCCTGTTCCAGCGTGAAGGTCTCGACGTGACAGGACACGAGACCCTGCCGCGCCAGTTCCAGGACCTCCATCAGCTCCGTCCGGCTGCCCCAGTAGGGGAAGGAGGCCGAGACCTCGAACGGCAGGCCGCCCCCGAAGCCGACGGCCAGCGTGCCCCCGCCGAGGCCGACGACAGTGACGTCGCCCGCCACCGCCACCGACGCGGCGGCCACCGCCAGGGTCGTCTCGGCTCCGACGAAGTCCAGGACGACCTCCGCTCCCGTACCGCCGGTGAGCTCCCGGATCCGTGCGGCCGCCTCGCCGTCGGAGAGGAGCGTCTCGTGGGCGCCGACGTCATGTGCCAGCGTGAGCTTCTCCTTGCTCACGTCGAGCGCGACCACCCGGGCCGGGGACAGCGCGCGCAACAGTTGCACGGCGAGATGCCCCAGACCGCCGACGCCGATCACCACCGCCGTGCTGCCGGGCGGCAGCTTCGGCAGCGATCCGCGGATCGCGTGATAGGGGGTCAGCCCGGCGTCCGTCAGGGGCGCGGCCTGCACGGGGTCGAGTCCGTTCAGCGGGACCAGGTGGCCGGGCGAGTCCACCAGCACGTACTCCGCCAGGGCGCCGGGGGAACCGAGCCCGGGCGGCAGGATGCCGAGTCCGGCGGCGTGCGGACAGCAGTTCTCCTTGCCTTCGGCGCACGGGTGGCAGCGCCCGCAGCCCCACGGGCCGTACACCGCCACCGCCTCGCCCTCGGTCACGGCGGTGACACCGGCGCCCAGCGCGGCCACCGTGCCGACGCCCTCGTGACCGAGTGTCATCGGCAGCGCGTAGGGGAACTGCTCCTCGGGCCAGCCCATCACGGCCAGATCGGAGTGGCAGAGCCCCGCCGCCGTCACCTGCAACAGCACCTGGCCCGGGCCGGGTTCGGGCACCGGCACGTCCACGACCTCGGGGGCGTGCCCCACCCGCCGGTACTGAACAGCCTTCATCATCAGGTCTCCTTGTCGGTTGTTCTGGTGGCCAGCCCGAGCCCGGTGATGCCGGTGCCGAGCCTGAGGACTGCGAGGGCCGTGCCCCGGGCGTTGAAGCGGCCCGCGCGCAACTGGGTCGCCCCGACGAAGGCGGCGGCGTAGGCCGACAGCCGGCGACACCGGACAGCAGCGCGGAGGCCACCAGGGCGCGAAGGCGCAGCCGGTCGGTGCGCGCCCCTTGCAGCCGGGCCGCGTCGGCGTTGATCCGGCGTCCAGCTGGCGGCCGGAGTGGCACCGCTGTGACGCCTGCGCTGCCGCGACTCGCGTCGCCTTCCGCGTCCGCGGCGGTCGGCTCCGGTCAGACGGATCTATTCGGAGAAACTTATGAGGCACTACAGCTTCAGGTGGGTCGGAGTGTGACACGCCTCAGTGGGCTTGGGGAGAGGGGTGCCACAAGAAATTCCGAAACAACCGCAGGAAAGCGCGTGGCCTCGGATGGTGTGGAGGTCGTCCACCGGCGTGAGTGTTGCTCCCGGGCGCAACCGGTAACTACACTCACTCTAAAGTTTCTGCCGGAGGAGAGATGATGGACGAATCGTCGGAGCCGGCCACGGCGCGGTGCCCCGGGCCCAGCGTCCAGGACTACCTCGACCAGGACAGCCGCCCCGTTCCCCCCGCCCTGAGGTACGAGCGCAACGACTACCTCGGCAGCGAGGACATCGACACCGCCCGCTTCACCTCCCGAGAGTGGGCCGAGCGCGAGATGCGGCAGGTGTGGCGGCGCGTCTGGCAGTTCGCCTGCCTGGAGAGCGAGATCCCCGAGGTCGGCGACCACGAGGTCTACGAGATCGGCGACGACTCCCTCATCGTCGTCCGCACGGCCCCCGGCGAGATCCGTGCCTTCGTCAACGTCTGCCTGCACCGCGGACGCAAACTGCGCACCGGCGGCGGCAACGTCAGCGAGTTCCGCTGCTCGTTCCACGGCTTCGCCTGGAACCTCGACGGCACGATGCAGACCCCGCCCTGTGCCTGGGACTTCCCGCACGTCACCCCGGAGAAGTTCGCGCTCCCCGAGGCGCAGGTGGCCACCTGGCGGGGCTTCGTCTTCATCAACATGGACCCGTACGCCGAGTCCTTCGACAGCTACCGCGGCACCTTCGACGACTACTACATCTGGCCGCTGGAGAACCGCTACAAGTCGCTGCACATCGGCAAGGTGCTGCCCTGCAACTGGAAGATCGCACAGGACGCGTTCATCGAGTCCTTCCACGTGATCGCCACGCACCCGCAGATGCTGCCGTGGCTCGCCGACGCCAACTCGCAGTACGACGTCATGGCGGACCAGCCGAACTGGAACCGGATGATCAACATCCAGGGCGCGCCCAGCCCGCACGTGGCGGACTCGGTCACGGAGGAGGACGTTCTGGAGACCTTCTACGACTCGCGTGCGTTCTATGCCGCCGCCCAGGGCCGTGACCTGGTCATGCGGGAGGGTGACGAACTGCCGGCGATCCCGCCCGGTGGCACCGCCCGCCAGGTCCTCGCCGCGCGGATGCGCGAGCAACTCGCGGCCACCTCGCACCAGGACTTCTCGGAGACCCCGGACACCGAGCTGCTCGACGCCATCAACTACTTGCTGTTCCCCAATTTCAACCCCTGGGGCGGCGCCAAGTCGAACATCATCTACCGGTTCCGGCCCAACGGCCTCGACCCCGACTCCTGCACCGCCGAGATCATCTTCATGTCGTCCCCGAAGCAGCCCGGCGAGACGCCGCCCCCGGCGAAGATCCGCTGGGTGCCCGAGGACATGCTCTTCGCCGACATCCCCGAACTCGGCGTCCTCGGCCCCGTCTTCGACCAGGACTGCGAGAACCTGCCCTACGTCCAGCAGGGCCTCAAGGCGATGCGCAAGCCGGGCATCACCCTGGCGAACTACCAGGAGAGCCGCATCCGCCACTTCAACCGGACGCTCGACCGGTGGATGAGCAGGTGACCCACCGGGTGGCGGTCAGACCCTCCGGCGTCGAGCTCGAAGTCCTCGACGGCGAGGACCTGTTCACCGCCGCCCGGCGGCTCGGCTACCGCTGGCCCACCGTCTGCGGCGGCAAGGGCACCTGCCGTACCTGCTTCGTCCAGGTCGAGGAGGGCGCCGAGAACTGTTCCCCCGTGGGCCCGCTGGAACGCGAGGGCATCGAGGCCCTGCGCAAGCCGGTGGACGGCCTGACCCGGCTCGCCTGCCGGCTCCTGGTCGAGGGCCCGGTGACCGTGACCAAGCGCGGCGTGCGCCGCCGAGTGCAGGAGTGAGGCTCCCATGTCCAAGCAAGTGATCCACCCTCTGACCGGGCATGTCTACCGGCTCACGGAGGACGGGCTGGTCGAGGTGACCGACCCGAGGACAGGCCTGCAGGGCGTCTTCGACTTCCAGGCCCGGTGGCAGTCGGGCGAACTACGGCACGCCGACCTCCAGATGGCCGGCTGGGTCGGCCGCCTCGCCCGGCGGCGTACGTCCCGGCAGCCGGAGGAGTGATCCCGTGACGCCCCGTACGACCCGGGTGGTCTGTCTGGTGCGCCGACCCGACGGAGAACCGCTCCCCCGTGACTTCGCCGTCGAGGAGCACCCGTTGCCACCCCTGGGGGAGGGGCAGGTGCTCGTGCGCAACCTCTACATGAGCGTCGACCCGTCCATGCGCGGGCGGCTGTCGACCACCGAGAAGCACTACACGCACAACTTCACCCCGGGCTCGCCGCTCGACGGCCGCGCCCTCGGTGTCGTGGAGGAGAGCCGCTGCGCCTCGGTGCCGCCGGGCACGTACGTACGCCATCAGCTCGGCTGGCGGGAACGGGCGGTGCTCGACGCGGTGGCCGTCGACGGCGCCGGCCGCATCGACCCGGACGTCGCGCCGCTGCCCACCTGGTTGGGCCTGCTCGGCCAGACCGGTTTCACCGCGTACGTCGGCCTGACCCGTATCGCGCACCTGCGTCCGGGCGACACCGTCTTCGTGTCGGCGGCGGCCGGCGCCGTCGGCACCGCCGCCGGCCAGTTCGCGCGCCTGCTGGGCGCGGTCCGCGTCATCGGGACCGCCGGAGGGCCGGACAAGTGCGCCCTCCTGGTGAAGGAGTTCGGCTACGACGCGGCCGCGGACTACCGTGCCGAGCCGGTGCGCGACGCGCTGGCCCGGCTGGCACCCGACGGCATCGACGTCTACTTCGACAACGTCGGCGGCGAACAGTTCGCCGCGGCTCTGCACGCACTGCGCACCGGTGGCCGGGTCGCCCTGTGCGGCATGATGTCGCAGTTCGGCGGCGAGGGGCGGACCGTGGACATCAACCAGTTGATCCAGGCGGTCCTCAAGCGGCTGACACTCTGCGGGTTCATCGTCCGCGACCACGAGGACCTGCGGACGGAGTTCGAGCAACGGGTCGCCGGCTGGCTCGCCGAGGGCCGGATCACCGCGCGCGAGACGGTCGTCGACGGCCTGGAGAACGCCGCGGGAGCGCTGCTGTCCCTGCTGGGCGGCGGCAACGTCGGCAAGATGCTGGTCCGGTTGGGGGAGTCAGCGCATGGGTCGTGACGAGGCCACGGTGTGGGCCTCCAGGCAGACCCCGACCCGCGTGATCCCGGCCACGGCCGCCCGGAACTCCTTGATGTGCGGCGTGGCGAAGTGCTCGTCGAGGGCTTGCCGGGAGGCCCACCGCTCGTACACACGGATCCGCTGTTCGCTGCCCGGGTCCGCGGTCATCGCGTAGTCCAGGCAGCCCGGCTCCTCCTCACGGGTCCGGTCTCCCAGCACGACCAGATGTCCCAGCACCCTGTCGCGATCGCCGGCCTCGTAGTCCATCCAGCCCGCGACGATGATTTCCTCTGCCATGGCGTGTTCCCTTCGCGGTCATGGCCGTGGGCCCGCCGCCCCCGCCACGGGAGCGGCGGGCCCACGCGTTTCTCAGACTCCGGGCGTGGTCGGCACGCTGTCGACGGTGACCGTGCCCCGGTCACCGTCGACCGTGACCACCATGCCGTCCCGCAGCCGTCGCGTCCCGCCCTCGACGGAGATCACGGCCGGGATGCCCAGCTCACGGCAGACCACCACGGCATGGCTGTTGAGCGCGCCCACGTCCACGACGGCGGCTCCGGCGACCAGGAACAGCGGGGTCCAGGCCGCGTCCGTGATCGGCGCGACCAGCACCTCGCCGGGCTCCAGCGCCTCGCACGAGGCCGGGTCGGTGACCACCCGCACCGTGCCGGTGCACGTGCCGTGGCTGCCGCCCACACCGCCGAGCACATCGCCCTCGACGGCCGCCTCGGCCCGTTCCCCGGCGCGGCGCGGCCAGGTGTCGATCTCGGTCTGCGCGTCGTCGGCGACGAAGAACGGCGGTTCCAGTTCGTGCAGGCCCGCGTACTCCTCCAGCCGCCGCGCGATGACGGGGCCGAAGGATTCCGGGGCGGCGACATACTCGTCGAGTTCGGTGTCCAGCAGCATCATCACGTCCTCGGGCCGGGCGAAGAGCCCCGCCTCGACGCCCCGGCGGCCGAGCTCCCGTACGGCCATGCGGATCTCGTTGACGACCGTGACGCAGTTCGCCTTCGTGCGCTCGCGGGCCGGGATCCACACCTGGGAGGCGTGCATCCCGGCGTCGAACATCGGCTGCGCGTCCTCGGGCAGTGCGCCTCTGATCTCCCGCGCCGTCCGCTCGCGCCCCTCGGTGAGCCGTTTCCGGCGGGCGGCCGGCGAGTCGTCGTCGGGACTGCGCCGGATCCGGTCGACCAGGGCCAGCGCCTGGACGGGCGCCGCCTCCCAGGACAACGCGTGGATGTCCCACTCGTTGGGGCCGCGGTCGCCGGACTCCGCCAGGAACTCCTCGAAGGCGTCACGGAACGCCTTCACGTCCCCGCTCGCCCCGTCGAGCGCCCGCTCCACCGCGGCCGGACCCCGGTCGAACAGCGCGCTCAGTTCGGCCGAGGCCGCCACCTGCCGGGACAGCGTCCACAGCCCGGCCGAGGGGGAGGCGGAGTCGACGTCCCCGAGACCGCCGATGAGGTCGAGCATGGCGCCGGGGCGGTCCACGCTCGCGCACAGCGGGCCGAGGATCGCCGGTCCGACGGACGCGGGCAGCGACGACTCGACGTGCCGCTGGAACGTCGTCTCCACCTCGTCCAGCAACGACCGTGCGTGCGCCACGAGTTCGGCGTCGGACAGCCGCGTCAGGCCGGGTCGCGAGCGCCGCAGGGCGCGCAGCCGCTCCCGGTCAACGTCGGCCTCCGGGAAGGTGGTCTGGCCGAGCATCCGCTGGAGCGTCGCGCCCGCCTTGGCGGTCAGCTCCTCGTCCTGGTCGTCCGGGTGCGCGAGGTACACCGGCGTGTCGGAGCGCTGTCCGACGAAGGCCGCGTCGATCTGGTCCGCGGTCTGGCCCATGCGGATGCCGAACAGCCGCATGTGGGACAGATTGAGGTAGAAGTGGCCGCCGAACATGCCGACGAACGGGGGCCGGGGGCCGGCTACCTCCTCCTCGCTGTAGATGCCGAACCCGACGAAGCCGCGACGCCAGCCCTGCAGGCCCCGCCCCCAGACCAGGGTCCAGCCCAGCGGGCTGGCGGGGTCCGGCAGCGTCTCGCCCGCATTGGCCCGCGTGTAGTGCGGCAGCCGCTCACTGCGCTGCCAGTCCGTGATCCAGCTCTTCATGACCGAGGTCTCCCGCTGTCCGTACCCGCGCCTACCACTGCGCTGTTCCGCCGTCGACGCTGATCAGCGTGCCGGTGATGCCCGCCCCCGCCTCGCTCGCGAGCAGCGAGGCGACCGCCGCGATCTGCTCCACCGTGGTGATCTTCTTGGTGGCGGCGTGCTCGGCGAAGCGGCTCAGCCATTCCTCGTAGCCGATGCCCTCGGCCTCGGCGGCGGCCGGCCCCGCGGCACGCATCAGGTCGGTGTCGACGGCGCCGGGGCAGATGGCGTTGCAGGTGACTCCCTGCGTGCCGTACTCGAAAGCCGTCGCCTTGGTGAGCCCGTGGATGGCGTGCTTGTTGGTGATGTAGTGGCTGATCCCGGGCTTGTTGGCCTGCTTGCCCTCGACCGACGAGATGTTGATGATGCGGCCCCAGCCGTTCTCCAGCATCGCCGGCAGCGCGCGGCGGGTGCCGTAGAAGTAGTTGTTGACGTTGAGCTTGAGGGCGTCGTGCCACGCCTCGTCGCTGAGCTGGTGGATCGGGGCGAAGCCGGAGCTGCCGCCGGCGTTGTTGACCCAGATGTCGAGCCGGCCGAAGCGCTCCGCGGCGAAGTCGGCGAGGCCCTCGATGTCCTCCTGGCGGCCCGCGTCGCAGGGGTGGAAGACGGCCCGGTCCCCGGCGTCCATCTCCTCCAGGGCCTGCTTGCCCTTGACCTCGGAACGGCCGCTGACGACGACCGTGGCGCCGTCGGCCAGGAAGGCCTCGGCGATGGCGCGGCCGATGCTGCGCGTGCTGCCCGTGATCACCGCGACACGTCCGTCGAGGCTGCCCGTAGCCACCATGGTGTTCTCCCGCGAGTGTTGTTGGTTGCTCACCTGGCGGCTCTGGGGGCTGCTGTGGCGCCACTGTCCAGGTGTCGGTGAATGGTGCGGTGGAAGTGCTGGAGTCCGGGCTCGTTGCGTCCGAAGACGAAGTCGGTCCCGTCGAGGGCCTGCAGGCCCTGCTGGACTCCGTAGGTGGTCGCGTAGTCCTCGTCGCGGACCACCTCGTGGAACCACTCGCCGAACCGGTCGGCAGCCCGGCGTTCCTCCTCGGTGACCGCCGGTTCCCGCAGCAGGATGATCTGCTGGGTCACCGACTCGGTGGCCGTCCGGGGAAGCACCAGGGAGACGGCGATCTTCTGGCGCCAGCCGCCGGCGATCGCGAGGCCCGGGAAGAGCCAGTAGATGGGCCCGACGCAGTCCCCGGGGTCACGCTGGTCCGGCGGCAGGTCGACCGCCTGCGCGATGGGACGCAGGGCCGGTGCGATGCGCTGGTGGGGACCCCAGGTGTCGTGGGCCATCATGTTCGAGAGGTTCGTCTCGAACACCGTCTTCGGGTGCAGCGAGGCGAAGTGGTACGTCTCCAGGTACCCGTCGAGGGTGACCTTCCAGTTGGGACTGGTCAGCTCGCTGGTGGAGTAGTGGTGGCACTCCGCCAGCCGGAGGCCCTCCAGCAGGGGCTGGAGGTCGCCCAGCCAGGCATCCAGGTCGGGCTCGGCCGCCGGGTCCAGTGAGACGAAGACGATCCCCGCCCGCTCCCCGGCCGGCAGCCTGACGAGGCTGCGGCCCTCGCGCGCGACCTCGCCGAAGGTCTTCTCGGCGTACACGCCCCGCAGCTCTCCGGCGAGGTCGTACGACCAGGAGTGGTACGGGCAGATGAGCCGCTTCGACACCCCGCAGCCGGGTTCGAGGAGCTTGGCTCCCCGGTGCCGGCAGGCGTTGATCATCGCGTGCACGGCGCCCTGACGGTCACGGGTGATCAGCACGGGGATGCCGAGCACGTCGATCGCCTTGTAGGTGTTCGGCCCGGGAAGCTCGCAGGACATGGCGAGCGGCAGGGGAACGCTGCGGTGGACGGCGTCCGTCTCGCGCTGCCAGCGGTCGGCGTCGAGGTAATGGGCGACGGGTTCCGTCCACTGGCCGTCCGCCTCGTGTGTCGTGTTGTCGCGGTAGTGCGCCACCACACGCTCGACGAGTTCGGCGGCCTCCCGCCGCATCGTCAGGGACGCGGCGTCGGTGGACCGGTCCCGGCTGATCCACGACGCGTATTCGGGGGCCGAGGGGGCCGAGGGAGCTGAGACCGACGACGTGGGTCCGGCGTCTGTTTCCCTCTCCGGCGAACTGGTCTGGACCACGATGTCCTCACAATCCTCCCAGCCGCGAGCCGGTGACCGGCTTCGGAATGCGACAGCTGGGTTGTGTCCGAAACGACAACAGGACTTAGTGTGCTCTGTCAATAGAAAGTGGCGAAGTTGCCGCTCGGTGCCCCGTGGGGGTGGGTGCGATGGTCATGACCCTGCCGTTCGAGGTGGGCGTGGTGGTGCGGGACCTGGAGCTGATGGAGCGCTTCTACTGCGCCGTTCTCGGCTGTCGCGCCGAGCGCCGCTCGCGCGTACCGCACTCCGTCGGCGGCCCGGCCGGGCTCGGCGGCGAGCTGGTGGTCGCCTGGCTGCGGGTGCCCTCCGGGGGGTGTGTCAAGTTGATCCTTCCCCGGTCGGTCCCGGTGTCGGCGCGCGCGGCGACCTCGCCGGCCGGGCGGCCGGGACTGGCGTATCTGACCTTTCACCTCGACGACCTGGACCCGGTCGTGGCGGCGCTGCCGACCGCGGGCGCCCGGCCCCTGTCGGACCCGGTCGTCGTCAGGGCGCGCGGGCGGCGGATCAGCTTCTGGGCCGATCCGGAGGGCAACGTCGTGGAGTTGGTGGACACGCGGGCCGGCGACTCGGAACCGGGGCATAGTAATTAGAGACGCTGTTCAGTAAGGTGCCCTCTGGCTGGTTACTGTAGACCAGCACTAGTAAGTCCGATGGCCCGGCAACCTCCCTCGGACGAAGGGGCGGACGATGGCTCAACGAGCGTCAACGGCGTCGACGGTATCCGCGCAGCTCATCAAGGACCTGCATCAACGCATGGTGCGTATCCGGCTGTTCGAGACCGAGGCGGGAAAGCTCATGGAGGCCGGCAAACTGCCCGGCTTCCTGCACCTCTATGTCGGCCAGGAGGCCGTCGCCGCCGGCGTGATGGCGGCCCTGCGCGACGACGACCAGATCACCTCCACCCACCGCGGTCACGGGCACGCCGTGGCCAAGGGTGTCGGCTTCCGCGAGATGTACGCCGAGCTGTACGGCCGGGTCACCGGCGCCTGCCTCGGCCGCGGCGGGAGCATGCACATCAACGACCTCACCCGCGGCATGCTCGGGGCCAACGGCATCGTCGGAGCGGGCGTCCCGATCGCCGTCGGAGCCGCCTTCGCCGCCCGGTACAAGGGCGAGGACAGCGTCGCCGTGACCTTCTTCGGCGACGGCGCCACCAACATCGGCGCCTGGCACGAGGGCGCCAACATGGCGGCGATCCTCGGCCTGCCGGTGGTCTTCGTCTGCGAGAACAACGGCTACGCGGAGTTCACCCCGCAGTCCGGGCACATGCTGCTCACCGATGTCGCCGACCGGGCGGCCGCCTACGGCATGCCCAGCGTGATCGTCGACGGCATGGACGCGGTCGCCGTCCACCGGGCCGCCGCCGAAGCCGTCGAACGGGCCCGGTCCGGCGCCGGCCCGATGATGATCGAGGCCAAGACCTACCGCTACTTCGACCACCAGGGCGTCAAGGGCCTGCGTCACCCCTACCGCTCCGACGAGGAGGTCGCCGAGTGGAAGGCCCGTGACCCCATCGGCCTGCTCGAGGCCCGAGCCGTCGCCGACGGCACCGCCACGCGTGCCGAACTGGACGACGTGTGGCAGCGCACGCGCGACGAGATCGCCGAGGCCATCACGTACGCCGAGGCGAGCCCGCTGCCCGACCCCGCCGACCTGCTGCTCAACGTCTACTCGGGATGACCGCCATGACCACCACCACCGAAGCACCGGCCGTCACCCCGGTCGCAGCCTCCCGCAGACTGTCCTACGTCAAGGCCTTCAACGAGGGACTCGCACAGGCCATGCGCGAGGACGAGAACGTCTTCGTCGCCGGCGAGGACGTGGCCGGATACGGCGGCGTCTTCCGCATGTTCGACAACCTGCTCGACGAGTTCGGCCCCCGCCGCATGATCGACACCCCGATCTCCGAAGCCGCCCTGGTCGGCCTCGGCGTGGGAGCCGCCGCCCGGGGCCTGCGCCCCGTCGTCGACCTGATGTTCATGGACTTCATCGGCGTCTGCCTCGACCAGATCGTCAACCAGGCGGCGAAGATGAAGTACATGTTCGGCGGGGCGCTGTCCGTGCCGCTCACCATCACCACCGCCTCGGGAGCCGGCCTCGGGGCCGCGGCCCAGCACAGCCAGAGCCTGGAGGCCTGGCTGGCCCACGTGCCCGGCCTCAAGGTGGTGATGCCCTGCGACGCGTACACCGCCAAGGGCCTGACCGTCTCGGCCATCCGGGACGACAACCCGGTCGTCATCATGCTCAACAAGGTCCTGCTCGGCAGCACCAGCGAGGTTCCCGAGGAGATCTACGGCATCGAGCTGGGCCAGGCGCACACGGCACGGCACGGCTCCGACGTCACGGTGATCGCCCTGGGCCGCATGGTGGGGGAGGCCCTCGCGGCGGCCGACGAACTCGCGGCCGAGGGCGTGGAGATCGAGGTGATCGACCCCCGCACCGTGCAGCCGCTGGACACCGGGACGATGTTCTCCTCCGTCCGCCGTACCAACCGCGTGCTCGTGGTGCACGAGGCCGTCACCTTCGGCGGGCTCGGCGCGGAGATAGCCGCCCAGATCCAGGACTCCGTCTTCGACCACCTGGACGCACCGGTCCTGCGCATCGGCGCTCCCTTCTCCCCGGTGCCCTTCTCCCCGGTCCTGGAGAAGGCCTACGTGCCCGATCGCGCCCGCATCGCCCAGGGCTGCCGCCGCCTCCTCGAAAGGTCGTGACGGACATGGCGATCGAGGTTCTGCTGCCGAAGATCGGTCTGACCATGCAGGAAGGCACGATCGACGAATGGCTCGTGCCGGCCGGCGCGGCCGTCGCGGAGGGCGACGCACTGCTGAGGCTCGCGACCGACAAGGTCGACGTGGACGTCGAGGCGGAGGCCGGGGGACTGTTCCACCCTGCGGTTCCTGCGGGGGCCACCGTCCCCGCCGGGGCCCTCATCGGCTGGCTGCTGGCCGAGGGCGAGCAGCCACCGGACCCGGCGGGTACGCCGATGCCCGCCGGGTCCGGGACCAGTGCGGCCGGGGCTTGTCTCCCCGCCCTCAACGGCACCGTCGCCGGCGGTGCCGCTGCCGCGCCCCCCGGCGACGGCACCCGTGACCGGCTTCTCTCCTCACCGAACGCCCGGCGGGTCGCCGCCGCGGCCGACGTCGACCTCACCGCCGTACGCGGCACCGGACCCGGCGGCCGCATCGTCTCCGAGGACGTGGAGGAGTTCCTCGCGGCCCTCCCCGGCGACCTCGGCACGCCGGTCCCGGCGGTCGGCACGCCCTCCTCGCCGCTGGTCCGCAAGCTGGCCAGGGAACGGGGCATCGACCTCTCGGAGGTCAACGGCACCGGGCCGGGCGGCCGGGTCCGCCGGTCCGACCTGGACGCCGTCCCCGCGGCACCTCCGCGCCGGGGCGCGGCCCCCCGGCCCGGCGACGTCCTCCCGCTCACCGGGATGCGCGGCACCATCGCGCGCCGGATGCACGCCAGCCTCCAGGAGATGGCACAGCTGACGCACGGCTACGAGGTGCGGATGGACGCCGTGGTGTCCCTGAGGGACCGGCTCAAGAAGGAGTGGGCCGACAGCGATCTGCCGGTGCCCGGCCTCAACGACTTCCTGCTGAAGGCCGCGGCCCTGGCCCTGCGCGAGCACCCGCTGCTCAACGCGACGGTGCGGGAGGACGGCATCCATCTGCTCGACGGCATCCACCTGGGCTTCGCCGTGGCCGTCCCGGGCGGCCTCATGGTCCCGGTGATCGAGGACGCGGTGGAGCTGCCGCTGCCCGGGATCGCCAGCCGGTCCAGGGCCCTGGCCCAGGCCGCACGCGAGGGGAGGATCTCCCCGGGACAGCTGGAAGGGGCCACCTTCACCGTCACCTCGCTCGGCGGATACGGCGTCGACTTCTTCACCCCGGTGATCAACCCGGGCAACGTCGCGATCCTCGGGGTGGGCAGACTCAGGGACGGCGTCGAGTGGGTGGACGACCGGCCGCTGCGGACGCGGGTGCTCACCCTGAGCCTCACCTTCGACCACCGTGCCGTCGACGGGGCGCCCGCCGCGGAATACCTGCGCACGGTCGGCGAGTTGCTGCGCAGGCCGCTGCGGCTGCTGGTGTGATGGGCCGGACGCACCCTCAGGTGCCCGGGTCGGCGATCCGCTCCGCGAGAGCGCCGACCTCGCGGACGAAGGCGCGGTGCCCGAGCGACCGGTACACGTCGTCGCCCCGGACCTGCGAGATCGCCGCGGTCTCCAGCAGCGCCAGCAGGCCCAGCCCGATCACCGACGCCTCGGCGTCGGAGACGGACGCCCGGGCCTTGCGGATCAGCCGCACCAGCTCGTCCAGCAACTCGGTACGGCTCTCCTGGCGCAGCGCCTCGGCCTCCTGGCTCATGCCGGCCGACGACACGAAGAACACGGTGGCGGCGGAGCGGTGTTCGCCCAGCCAGGACAGCAGCGTGGTGACCGCCGCACCGATGTCCGCGCCGGGTTCGTGGGCCTCCGTGAGCGCCTGCAACTGCTCGCGCAGCGCGGTGGCGAACGCCCGCATCCCCTCTGCCAGGACCTGGTCCTTGGAGGAGAAGTGGTAGTACACCGCTGCCGAGGTCATCTCCGCGCGAGCGGCGATGTCGGCCACCGTCACCTCGTCCGGCGGCTGGGTGGCGAACAGCTCGGTGGCTGCTTCGATCACCCACTGCCTGCGCGACGGACGGTGAGCGGCGCGGGTTCCGGAGGTCGTCATGGTGTCAAGTATGCCGGGCGCCGAGTGTCCCGTAAGCCCATGCACAACAGGAATTACTCCGCCGGACGGTTGGAGTTACTGGATACCATGGTCAGTACAAGGCCCACGGACGCGGGGTCACGGCAGCCGGCAGGGAGCATGATGGCCAGCACGAAGAACGGCAAGCAGCCCGCCCATCGACCCTCGCGGCGGCAGCACATCATCACCGCCGCCGTGCGGGTGTTCGGCCGCAACGGGTTCTCGGAGACCAGCATCCAGGACATCGCCGACGAGGCCCAGGTGGTGCCCACGGCCGTCTACTACCACTTCGACGGCAAGGAGGAGCTGCTCGAACTCGCCATGCGCCGGGTCTTCGACCAGCTGAACGCGGTCGTGGAGGCGGCCCGCCCCGAGTCCGAGCCGGGTGACGCGGAGGGGCTGATCCGCGTCATCGACGCCGTGTGGGACTGGGTGGAACAGAACCCGGACGAGGCTCGCCTGTACCAGGTCCAGGTCGCCTCCGCCAACGGCAGCGTCAAGGTGCTGCGGGACGAGTTCGAGCAGCGGCACATCCAGCGTGGCTACGACTATCTGCCCGAGGGCACCACCCGCAGCCCCCGGGCGGCGAAGGCACGGCATGGGGCGCAGGCGCTCGCCGTCCGCACGCTGATCAGTACGACCATGCTCGTCACCGCGCTGCGGGCCGAGGGCGGACCGCTGTCCCGGCTGCCCTCCCGCGCCGTGCTGGAGGCGGTCAGGGAGCTGGCGCTGCGCATCGTCGCCACCGAGCAGGGACCGGCCACGTCCCGGACCTGAGGCCGTTCGCCAGGGTGTCCGCCCCCTCCCGCGGACCGTGTGGGGCGACGGGCCGCCCATGCCGCCACGGGTCAAGAAGGGGGCATCGTCGACGTGAGGGGGCCGCAGATCCCCGTCCAGCGACACCCCTGCGTTGTTCACCGGCACGTCGATCCCGCCGGTCAGCCTTCACACCGTGAGGACCGAGCAGGCGCTGATCCCGGGCGCCCCGTACACGTGGGTGAAGCCCACCCGGGGAGCGCCCGGCACCTGCCGGCCCGGCGCCCGGCCCTGCAACTGCCGTACGACCTCGTGGAACTGACGCAGCCCCGAGGCGCCGACGGGCTCCCCGCCGGCCAGACAGCCGCCGTCGGTGTTGACCGGTATCCGACCCGCGGGATCGGTGTCCCCCGCGGCCAGCAGCGCCTCCTGCTCGCCGTGGCCGCACAGCCCGGTCTCCGCCAGGTGGATCAGCTCCGAGCCGCTGTCGGTGTCCTGCAACTGGGCCACCTGCACGTCAGCGGGCCGCACCCCCGCCGAGCGGAAAACCGCCTCCGCGGCGTCCACGCTGGGGCTGCGGTGCGGTCCCGGCGGCAACCAGGGCGAGAACACCTCGAACGAACCGAAGCGCCGGGTCCTGAAGGCCAGCGACGCCAGCCTCACCGGTCGTTCGCACAGGTCGAAGGCGCGGTCGCCGAGCGCCAGCACCAGCGCCGCCGCGCCCTGTCCGGGCGAGCAGAACATGTACCGGGTGAGCGGGGGACTGACCTCGGCGGCGTCCAGGATCTCCTGCTCCGTCAGCGGCTTGCGCCGCCACGCCAGGGGATGGTGCGAGCCGTTGCGGAAGGCCCGCGCCGCCACCATCGCCAGCGCCCGCTCCGAGACTCCGTGCTCGTGCAGATACCGCTGGGTCTTGAGGGCGAAGAACTGGGTCGTGAGCATCATGCCGGTCGCGGCGTACCAGTCGCCCAGACCGTAGCGGGCCGCGGAGACGTGGAACGCGCCCCGCTCGTGCTTGTCGAAGCCCACGGCCAGTCCCAGGGAGGCCTCACCCGCGCGCAGCGCGCCTGCCACGGTGAGCACGGTCGAGGCACCGGTCGCGCAGCCGTTCTGCACGTTGACGAACGGCACTCCCGTCAGGCCCAGCCGGCCCACCAGGGTGTCGGGTTTGCCGGACACGTCGGAGCCGCCGGCCGCGTATCCGATGTCCTCCCAGGCGACACCGGCGTCGGCCAGCGCCTCGCGTATCGCACGCTCGGCCATGTCCAGTCCGGTGACGCTCTCGTCGCGGCCGAAGGGATGCATGCCGCAGCCCACCACATAGACGTCGTCGGTCCGCCTCATCGCTCGCCGTCCCGATCCGGAGCGAACGCGAAGGTCAGAACCTCGGTCCCGTCCTCGTCCTGGTACGCGGTCACGGTGGTGAGCCGGACCGGCAGCCCGATCCGGATCTGCGCGCGGGGCACCGCCAGCCGCGCTTCGACCAGCACCTCACCGAGGTCCACATAGCCCACGTGGTAGGGCCGGTGGCCGCCGGCCGGCGCCCGGTACGGCGGTTTCGGCGCGAACGCCTGGAGCGTCCACGACCACACGCGCCCGCTCACCGGCAGCACCCGCGCGGACATCGTCCCGTCCGAACACCGGGGACACGAGCCCTGCCGGGGGAAGACGACGGTGCCGCACGCGGAGCAGCGGGCGCCCACGAGACGCGGTGGATCGCCGTCGTGGAACTGCCTGTTCTCGACGTTCTCGAACAGGGACTCGTCGATGAGCCTGGTGGTCATGCCGTCCCGCCTTCCACGTCACCAGCCCAGCAGCGCGGCCAGCCGTTCCCGATGATGTGCGGCGCCGCCCAGCAGAACGGCGTCGGACTGGGCGCGCCTGAAGTACAGGTGCGCGTCGTGCTCCCAGGTGAAGCCCATCCCGCCGTGGAACTGCACGCACTCGGCGGCGACGGAGACGAACGCCTCGCCGCACCAGGCCTGCGCCACAGCCGCCGCCTCGGCCAGTGCCCCCGGTGAGCCGTCCGCCAGGACCGCGCGCACCACGGCCGACCGTGCGGCCTCGACCTGGAGCAGCATGTCGGCGCAGGCGTGCTTGACCGCCTGGAAGCCGCCGATCGCCCTGCCGAACTGGGTACGGTCGCGTACATGGGCCACCGTCATGTCCAACGCGGCCTGTGCTCCGCCGAGTTGCTCGGCGGCCAGGGCGATCAGGGCCACGTCCAGGGCGCGGGAGACGATGTCCGCGCCCTCGCCGCCGGCGGTCAGCACCCTGGCCCGGGCCCCGGAGAAGGCGACGATGGCCTGACCCCGGCTGAGGTCCAGCGTGGGAACCCGGCGCACCGTGACCCCGGCCTCGCGCGGGTCGGCCAGGAACAGGTCCACGCCGTCGGCCCCGGCCGCGGCCACCACCAGCGCCTCGGCGTCGGCGCCGTCGAGGACGAACGGCGCTGTGCCGTCCAGCAGCGGGACGCCGCCCTGCCAGGAGACGGCCACCGGCACGGCGCCGGGCCGCCACCTGCCGTCGGGCGCGGTCACCGCCAGGGCATGCACGGTGCCCTCGGCGAGCTCGGCCAGCGCCTTGCCGGCCGTACCGCAGCCGGCCAGCACCTGCCCGGCCAGCACGGTGGAGGACAGCAGCGGTACCGGTGCCAGCGTCCTGCCCAACTCCTCGCAGACCACGGCGATCTCGGCGAGGCCGCCGATGCCTCCCGCCGACTCGGGCAGGCCGAGGGCCGCGAGGCCGACCTGCCGGCCGAGGGTGTCCCACAACTCGGCGTCGATGCCGGGGGCGTCCTCGGCCAGCCGGCGTACCGCGGCGGTGCCGCCGACGTCGGCGCACACCGACCGCACGGTCTCGCGCAGGTCCTCCAGCTCGGCGTCCGACAGTGCCGCGCCGTCGGTCACGGTGCTCGTCATCGTGCGCTCCCGCTCTCGTCCGGTCGCTGCCGCAGGGCACTGTGCGCGGCGGCCATGCGGGCCACCGGCACGCGGTGCGCGGAACACGAGACGTAGTCGAGGCCGAGGCCGTCGCAGAAGGCGATCGACTCCGGGTCCCCGCCGTGCTCACCGCACACGCCGAGCTTGATGCCGGGCCGTACGCCCCGTGCCCGCTGTGCCGCCAGGGCGACGAGTGCGCCCACCCCGTGCGGGTCGAGCCGGGCGAACGGGCTGGCGGTCAGGAAGCCGCGCTCCTGGTACGAGGCGAGCACCTGTCGCTCGACGTCGTCCCGCGAGAAGCCGTAGGTGAGCTGCGTGAGGTCGTTGGTGCCGAAGGAGAAGAACTCGGCGTGCTCGGCGAGTTCGCCGGCGAGCAGCGCGGCCCGCGGCGTCTCGATCATCGTGCCGAGCCGGTACGGGACCTCCACCCCGGTGCGGGCGGCGACCGCGTCGGCGGCGCCGCGCACGTACGCGGCCGCAGCGGCGAGTTCCTCCGGCAGACTGACGAGCGGGATCATCACCTCCAGCTCCGGCCGCACTCCGGTGGCGGCGACGTCGACCCAGGCGGTGAAGAGCGCCTCGGCCTGCGCCGGGTAGAGCCTCTCGTGCAGCAGCGCCAGCCGTACCCCGCGCAGTCCGAGCATCGGATTCGCCTCGCGCAGCGCCGCGGCCCGCTGCTCCTCGGCCGCGTCCAGGGCCTGGCCGGGGGCGGGCAGGAACTCGTGCAGCGGGGCGTCCAGCAGGCGCACGGTCACCGGGCGGTCGCCCACGACGGCCAGCAGTGCGTGGAAGTCCTCGTGCTGGGCGCGCTCCAGCGCCAGCAGGGCCTCGTCGCGGGCGGTCGGGTCGGCGGCCAGGAGCACCCGGCGGATCAGCGGCAGCCGCTCGCCGAGGAACTGGTGTTCCGTACGGCACAGTCCGACACCCTCCGCGCCCAGGGCGAGGGCGGTGGACACCTCGGCGGCCGTGTCGGCGTTGACCCGCACGCCCAGCCGGCGCATGCCGTCCGCCCACTGCAGCAGCGTGGACAGTTCGGGCGGCGGTCCGGCGACACTGACGCTCAGCGTCCCGGCGTAGACGGCGCCGGTACGGCCGTCCAGCGAGACCGGGTCGCCCTCGCGCACCACCCGCTCCCCGAAGCGGACCGTCCCGGCGGCCCGGTCCACCCGCAGCCCCTCGGCACCGCACACCGCGGGCTTGCCGGCGCCCCGCGCCACCACGGCGGCGTGCGAGGCGATCCCTCCGCTCCCGGTCAGCACGGCGGCGGAGGCCAGCATCCCGGGGACGTCCGCCGGGGTCGTCTCAGCAGCCACGAGCACGACCTGCGTACCGTCCGCGGCCAGTTCGAGGGCGCGTTCGCTGGACAGCACGACCGCTCCGGTCGCCGCCCCCGGCGACGCGGGCAGCCCCCTCACCAGGAGGTCCTCCCCGCCGGTCAGCCGCAGTTGGGGGTGCAGCAGTTCCTGCACCTGCGCGGGTGTGACCCGCCGTACGGCCTCCTCGCGGCCGAGCGCCCCGTCCCGGGCCAGGTCCGCGGCCAGACACACCGCGGCCCTGAGCGGCGGGCGGAGTTGCGCCGAGGCGGCGAGCAGGGAGATCTCGTCGTCGCGGACCTCGAAGTCGACCGACACCGGTGCCCGCAGATGACGCTCCAGGGTGAGCAGGGAGTGCTCCAGCAGCGTGGTCCCGCCCGCGAGCCGGTCCAGCGGTTCACCGGTGTGCGGCGGCGGGGCGCTGCGGCGCACTCCCCGGAAGAAGGAGCCGTGGGGAGAGAACCGCCCGGTCCCGGGATCACGGCTGACCGCCGTGCCGTAGCCCGAGTGGTCCGCCGGACCGATGCGCAGCGCCTGCACGTGCAGGGCGAGGGCCAGATCGGCGGGGAGCCGCTGGGCCCGGCGGGACCTTCGCGCGCGCGGCGAGTCCCACCGGGCGAGGACAGCCCGGGCGGCCAGCGCGAGCTGCTGCGCCGGATCGTCGGGGAAGGGCCGGGAGCCGTGCCGCGCCACCAGGGAGAGCAGTGCTTCGACCCGCGCCCGCGGCTCGGGCGTGTCCAGGATGGCGTCGTCGAGCGCCGCACCGGACACGTCGAGCGCGCACTCGGCGATCATCCGCACGGTGGCGGCCCACACCTCGTACAGAGCCTCCGCGCGACCGATGACGGCGCACAGGTCGTCGGCGTCGCCCGAGGTCACGCCGAGACAGGCCAGGTCGGGCGGCAGCCCCGCGATCTCGGTCGGCGCGCTCGCCGACAGACGCAGCAGCAGCGGACGGCCCGGGTCGCCGATCCGCCGCCCGGCGAGCTGTTCGACCAGATCGACGGCGGCTTCGGCGGTGTCGGGTTCGCACAGCGACGCGGAGGTGCCCGCGGGCACGGTGAGCCCCGGCACGACCGGCAGCCCGAGGGCCACCAGCCGGTCCATCGCCGCGCCGTGCGCGCCCAGCTCGTCGGCGTCCAGGCCTCGGATGCGGCCCTGCCCGTAGGGCACCAGGACCCTGCCGGGGGCCTCGGCGGGCGCGAGAGGAGCGCCGGACTGTGCGAGCGGGCCCGCCTCGCGGTCGGCGACGCTCACCCCCGGCTCCTCGTGACCAGTTCCTCTTCCCGGGCCTCGTCCTCGGCCCGGCTGATCCCCAGCACGAGCAGCAGCTCCTGGTGCAGCCGCATCCACACGGTGTGGTACGAGTCGCACAGCGGCGAGGCCAACCACGCGGGCAGCCCGTCGTCGAAGCGGTCGAGGGCTTCCTCCAGGGCCGTGAGGTACCGGCCGCTGCCCGGGAGCACCCGCTCCAGCCGGCGCAGCACGGGCTGGATGGCCTCGTGCACGTCTTCCAGCGACTCGCGCACCTCGGCGTCGTAGGCGTCGTCGGAGTGGTCGTTCGCGGTGCCGTCGGGCCGGCACTGCCATGCCGTGCACACGTCGCGGATCTTCCGGTTGACCGGGAGGAACGCCTCGTAAGCAGCGGTGATCCGCTCCTCCTGCTCGGAGCCGGCGGGAACCCGCAGGACCCGCGCGGCGGCGGCCTTGGCCGACTCGGTCGGCAGCACCACCGGACCCTTCACCATCGCCAGCCCGGCGTCGACCAGGGGACGGTGCTCGGACTCCGGCCGACCGCGCCACATGCCCCGCAGAACGAGGTCGACGACGGCTTCGGTGAGAGGCTCGTCGGGAGCGTCCGGAAGGCCCACGGCAGCAGATCGCATCGCCACACCTTTTCCCCGGTTCTGTGGTGACCGGTTCCTCGGTTCTGTGTTGCCCGGAGGTTACGCCCCGGGGAGCCTGTTAGTGAAGAGGGACTCAAGAAACACTTTCCGCTGTGCCGGCCTCGGCCCGGCCGTCGCCCGCCGTCCGGCTGCCCCGCGCGGCGAGGAACGACGCCATGCGGTCCCGCGCCTCCCGGCCGTCCGCCAGGTCGGCGATCAGTCGAGCCTCTTCGGCGAGGTGGCGGCACAGTTCCTCACCGGTGCCGGCGCGCAGCAGGCCCTTCGCGGCGCGCAGTGCGTCACCGGCCCCGGCGGCCAGAACGGCCGCGGTCCGGTGGGCCGCGTCGTCCAGTTCCCCGTCCTCCACCGAGCGGGAGACCAGGCCCCAACGTTCGGCGTCGTCGCCGGTCAGGACCCGGTTGGTGAGGATCAGATCCGCTGCCCGGCGAGGGCCCACCAGGCGTGGCAGGAACCACGAGGCCCCGCAGTCCGGCGTGAGCCCGATCGCCGTGTACGCCAGCCGGAACCGCGCGGACCGCGCCGCCAGGACGATGTCGCCCACCAGTGCCAGGCCGATCCCGCCACCGGCGGCCGCGCCGCGCACGGCGGTCACCACCGGCACCGGCAGCTCGTACAGGGCCTGTACCGCCGCGTGCGCGGCGCTCGCCACGGCATGGACATAGGCGCCGGTCCCGGTGCCGCGACCGGCGAACGCGCGCAGGTCACCGCCCACGCAGAAGTTGCCGCCCGCCGCTCGCAGCAGCACTGCGCCGCCGGGGTCCGCGGCCACCTCGCGCGCCGTGTCCCGCAGCGCCTCGGCCGTCCTCAGGTCCAGGGCGTTGCCCCGTCCCGGATCGTCCAGCGTCAGCTCGACGACCCGGTCGGGGTGGCGGACGATCCGGACCGGCCCGGTGCTCACGGCAAGGCTCATGGGCGTTTCTCCTGTCGTCTTCCCGTCGCCGGGTGCTTCCCGGCAAGATACTGAAGACGCTATACAGTTTCTAGGACGCGACGGGAGCCGATGCCCGTACGCCCGTCCGCGGGAGGTCCCGTGCCCATCCAGTTCGATGTCGATCCGAGCGTCGCTGAACTTGCCGCCGATACCGCCGAGTTCGTCCGCGAGGTGGTCATTCCGGCCGAGCGCGCGTGCGGCGGGTCCGTGCACGACGCTCCCGAGGACCTGCGGGAAACCCTGCAGAAGGCCGCCCGTGACGCGGGGGTGTTCACTCCGCACGTGCCGGCGCGCTGGGGCGGACACGGGCTCGACCTGCGCGGACAGGCGGTGGTGTTCGAAGCGGCGGGCTACTCCCTGCTCGGACCGCTGGCGCTGAACTGCGCCGCCCCGGACGAGGGCAACATGCACCTGCTGGAGAAGGTGGCCACCGAGGAACAGAAGCAGAGGTACCTGCGGCCGCTCGCGGCCGGTGAGTCACGATCCTGCTTCGCCATGACCGAACCGGCTCCGGGGGCGGGTGCCGACCCCCGCTTGCTGCGCACCACCGCGACCCGCGTCCCCGGCGGCTGGCGCATCGACGGGCGCAAGTGGTTCATCACCGGTGCCGAGGGGGCCGGCTTCGCCATCGTCATGGCCCGCACCTCCGGCAGTCCCGGCGACCCGGGCGGCGCCACCATGTTCCTGGTCGACGCCGGCACTCCGGGCATGCGCCTCGTCCGGACCATCGAGACGCTGGACGAGTCGCTCTTCGCCGGGCACAGCGAGATCGTCTTCGAGGGGTGCGTCGTGGGGGAGGAGCACGTGCTCGGCGCGGTGGACCACGGCTTCGACGGCGCCCAGGTCCGGCTCGGTCCCGCCCGGATGACGCACTGCATGCGCTGGCTGGGAGCTGCACGCCGGGCCCAGGACGTGGCGCTGGAGCGGGCGGGGAGCCGGGTGGCGTTCGGCTCGGCGCTGGGCGACCTCGGCATGGTCCAGCAGATGCTGGCCGACTCCGAGATCGACATCGAGGCGAGCCGCGCCCTGATCCTGCGCACCGCCTGGGAGTTGGACACCGGCTCCGCCGCCGCCTCGCAGCTGACCTCGGTGTCCAAGACCTTCGTGGCGGAGGCGGTGAACCGTGTGGTCGACCGGGCGGTGCAGATCTGCGGAGCGCTCGGTGTCTCGGCCGTCGACGCCCCGCTGGCCCGCCTGTTCAGGGAGGTGCGGCCGTTCCGCATCTATGACGGCCCGTCGGAGACACACCGTTTCGCCATAGCGCGCCGCGCGGTGCGGCCCTACCGGCAGGCGCGCACGGGTGCCGTCGACAGCTGATGACGGCCTCGAGGCGAGGAGTCGTTCGGCCCGGCCGGGGACATGGGGCCTCCGGCCGGACCATGGGTGGGATCAGGCGTAGGGGTCGAACGCGATGCCCGAGGGCTTGGCCGACGCGAGGTGGTTCGCGAAGTTGGCGTCCTTCAGGCCGAAGTTGGCGCTGCCGAAGTTGTAGGACGTCAGCTTGTCGCGCACCCCGGCGGGGTAGCCGTTCCAGCCGACCAGCGGCGGGTACTGCCAGGTGCCCTTGTGGTTCTCGGGCGGCTCGTCGTTCGAGTTCGCGAGGCGGAAGCAGTGGGTGCTCGCCCCGTCCTTGTGGTAGACGATCTTCGGGTGGGTGCCGTCGAAGCGGACCTGCGACGCCGCGTGCACGCTGAACGAACCGTGCGCGGACGTCGAGACGTACTTGACCTGGTTGTCCTGCACGAACACCGCGACGTGCTCGAAGTCGTGCCGGTGGCCGCCGATGCCGCTGCCGGCCACCGCCTGGTCCTTCTCGAAGTAGAGGGCGTAGAGGATGGCGCACCAGCCGTTGTTGCACTTGGAGCGCGAGTAGCCGTTGGTGTTGTCCAGGTCCGAGGCGTCGCGGCAGTCGCCGTTGAGGGCGCCGGTCGGGTTGAGTCCGCCGTTGACGGTGCCGTCCGTGCCGATGGCGGGCGTGGAGTAGCAGCCGTCGGTGTCGTAGTCGTAGGCGGGCTGGAACGTCTGGTCGAGGGACTCGGCGTTGGCGGGCAGCGCCCGTGGCGGTGCGGCGAAGGCCGTGGCGGGGAAGGCGAGGACGAGGGCGGCGGCACCGGCCAGTCCGGTGAGCCATCTCCTGCGGGGGGCGAACGGGCGTGACGACACTGCGTCCTCCTCTTGGGCGCAGCCCAACGGCTGTGGGGGAAAGGGAGGTTCAGCTTCCAGGCTGAACGCGTCCATGCCAAGAGGGGGGAGTGATCTCAGAAGTGAATCGCATCCCAACAACCGGAGTCCGTACGCCGTTTCAGACGATGTCGTCCGGGATGTCGGCCGCCGCCTCCTCGGGCGCGAGATCCGGCCGGAGCCGCAGCCAGGACGGCTGCCGCAGCAGGCCCTCCCGGGTGCGGGTGCTGTAGCGGACCTCGCCGACCAGCCGGGGGACCACCCAGTGCGCGCCCGGTGCGCGTGGGGCGGGGTCGAAGGGGCAGACATCGGTCGCGGCGGCCCGCAACAGCCCGGCGAGTTCCGTCCGTTCCGCCTCGCTCCAGCCGGTGCCCACACTTCCGACGTAGCGCAGCCGCCCCGCGGCACGCTGCCCGACCAGCACCGCGCCGGGCAGGCCCGTGAGCCGCCCCTTGCCGGGCTGCCAACCGCCGACCAGGACGTCCTCGGTGCGCATGTTGCGGATCTTGATCCAGGCCCGGGAACGCACCCCCGGTTCGTACACCGAGTCAAGCCGTTTGCAGACCAGACCCTCCATTCCGTGCTCGCGAGTGGCGGCCAGGGCCTCGGCGCCGTGGCCGACGATCGCGGCCGGGGTCGACCAGGAGGGGCCGGCGAGGCCGAGGTTTTCCAGTGCCGCGCGGCGCCGTGCGTAGGGCAGCCGGATCAGCGAGTGGTCCTCCAGATGCATCAGGTCGAACAGCACGAGATGGACCGGCACCTCCGCCGCCCGCCGGGCCGCCCTCGCGGGCGCGTGCGCCAGGCCCATGCGGGACTGGAGCAACTGGAAGCTCGCCCGGCCCTGTGCGTCCAGGGCCAGGATCTCGCCGTCCAGGACGGCCGGCGTGGGGCCGAAGGCGGGGCCCAGCGGCCCCAGTTCGGGATACGCGGCCGTGATGTCCTCCCCGGAGCGGGCGCGCAGCAGCACGCTGCCGTCCCCGGGGAGATAGACCACCACGCGCTGGCCGTCCTGCTTGGTCTCATAGGCCCAGCGCGCGTCCTGCGCGGCGGGCGGCAGGGTGCCGGGCGTGGCGAGCATGGGCGGGATCAGCGGCAGGTCCACGGGTGAGTTGTGGACGTCTCCGTGCCCGGTCACGCTCGTTTTCCGGGTCTTTCCCCTGAACGGCGTCCGCCCGTCGGCCCTCCTGCCGACCGTGTGCGGCTCCCTGCCCGGCCTGCTGCCCGCGCACCTCGTGAATTACTTGAGTTAGGCAACGAGATGGTAACGTGGCGCACATGTCCCCACCACCGCTCCCCGGCGTCCCCTCCCCGGAAGTGATCGAGATCGAGCGTGCGCTCACCCGTATCACCTACCTGAGTACGCGCGCCCGCCAGCACGACCGGCTGATGGCGCTGGCGGGCGTGCCGCTCGACCGGGCCGCCGTCGCGCTGCTGCGGCAGGTCGCCGACTCCGAGCCGCTGCGGCCGGGGGAGCTCGCCGCCCGGCTGGGAGTGGAGGCCTCGCACGTCACGCGCACGGTGCAGCAGTTGCAGAAGTCCGGCTACGTCACCCGCGTCCCCGACCCCGACGACCGCCGCGCCCAGCGCATCGAGCTCACCGACGCCGGCCGGCAGGCCGTCGCCAAGGTCCGCGAGGCCGGGGTCCGCGGCATGCAGATGGCCCTCTCCGACTGGTCCCCCGAGGAGCTGCGGCAGCTCGCCACCCTCTTCCACCGCATGGTCGACGACTTCCTCGCCCACGCCGTCGACGAGGAGCCCGAGCCCCGGCCCGCCCCGTCGAGCCAGGCCTGATACCCCGGTCACCGTGCGGCCGGGTCACGCGGATCCGCCCCCTCGGTGGCCGCGGGACCGGGCGGTGCGGGCTCGCGCAGCCGGCACAGAAGCAGCCGGCCCACCGCGGGCAGGGCGACGAGCGGCAGCAGGGCGGTCCGCAGGGACGTCGCGTCGGCCAGTGCCCCGAGCAGGGGAGCGGCGAGGCCGCCGACGCTCACCGTCAGCCCGAGCGTGACCCCGCTCGCGGTGCCCACCCGCCGGGGCAGACAGTCCTGGCCCAGGGTGATGTGCAGCGAGAACGGCACGTACAGGCCCGCCGACGCCAACGCGACGAACACGTACACCGGCGGCCCCGGCACCAGGACCAGACCGGCCACGGCCAGGACCGTCAGGGCGTACGACCGGCGCACCACCGCCAGCCGCCCGTACCGCTCGGCCAGCCGCCCCCCGGCCAGCGTGCCCACCGCGCCCCCGGCGTAGAGGACGAACAGCGCCGCCGTACCGGCCACCTCCCCGCCCCCGGTCCGCTCCCGCACGTACAGCGAGACGAACGCGCTCAGACCGACGAACACGACCGAGCGGCAGACCACGGCCCCGGACAGCCGCAGAAAGGCCGGCCAGTCGTCCCGGCCCGCGGTGACCGGCGCGCCCGCCTCCGCCGCGCCGGACGAGGCCGCGCGCACCGCCGACGCGCACAGTGCCGCTCCCGCCACCGCCGGGACGGCCAGCAGGGGAGTGGCGCGCAGCCCGCCGGTCGCCATCACGGCGAAGACCAGCAGCGGTGCCAGGGCGAAACCGGCGTTGCCGCCGAAGGAGAACCAGCTCATCGCGGTGTGCCGGCCGTACGCGACGGCCCGCGCCACCCGGGCGGCCTCCGGATGGTAGGCGGCCACCCCCACCCCCGACACGGCGACGACCGCCAGGGTCGACGCGTAGGAGCCGGTCACCCCGCTCAGGGCGACGCCCGCCCCGGCCGTCAGCGCGCTGAGCGGCAGCAGCCACGGCAGCGCCCACCGGTCGGTGAGCACCCCGAACAGCGGCTGCACCAGCGACGAGAGCAGGGAGGCGGCCAGCACGACGCCGGAGGCGGCGGCGTACGAGTAGGTGCGCTCGGCGACGAAGTACGGCACCAGAGCGGCCACGGCGCCCTGGTACACGTCCACGCAGGCGTGTCCCAGGGACATCAGGGCGACGGGCCGGTTGCGGCGGGAAGCGGTCACCCGGAGATCGTCACCGCCCGGGCGCCTGGCCCGCTTCCGATAATCTGCCGGATCGTGTCGAACATCCGCCACACCCCGACGGCCCCGACCCGCGCCCAGCGGCTGACCGCGGGCGACCGCATCGACGCGCACCGGCACGACGACCACCAGATCGTCTACGCGGGCTCCGGCGTCGTGGCCGTCACCACCGACGCCGGCACCTGGTTCGCGCCCGGCACCCGCGCCCTCTGGGTCCCGGCCGGCACCGTGCACGCCCACCGCGCCCACGGCCGGCTCGACCTGCACCTGGTCGGCCTGCCCGCCCACGACAACCCGCTGGGCCTGGACCACCCGGCCGTCCTCGCCGTCACCCCGCTGCTGCGCGAGCTGATCCTCGCCTACACCCGCGACCCCGGCGACGACAGTCCCGAGCGGCACCGGCTGCGTGCCGTCCTCCGCGACCAGCTGCGCCTCTCGCCGCAGCAGCCGCTGCGCCTGCCCACGCCCGCCGACCCGCGCCTGGCCGCCGTCTGCGCCCTCGTGCACGCCGATCCCGCCGACGCGCGCACCCTCGCCGCCCTCGGCGCCGCGACCGGGGCGGGCGAGCGCACCCTCAGCCGGCTCTTCCGCAGCGAGTTCGGCATGACGTTCCCGCAGTGGCGCACCCAGTCACGGCTCTACCACGCCCTGCGGATGCTGGCCGACGGCCTGCCCGTCACGACCGTCGCCCACCGCTGCGGCTGGTCTTCCGCCAGCGCCTTCATCGACGTCTTCCGCCGCTCTTTCGGCTACACCCCGGGCGCGCACAACCGCCGCGCCTGACCCGTCGGAACCCCCGCGCCACAGCCACCCCTTTACCGTCCAGTAATATCGCGCGGCAGGCCATCAGAGGAGGAACCGTGCCCCGGTCCGAACGCTCGCCCCTGCTGCTCGCCGGCCTGCTGGCCGCCGCGGGGGTCGCCCACTTCGCCGCCCCACGCCCGTTCGACGCGACCATCTTGGGCGGCCTGCCGGGCACGCCCAGGACCTGGACCTACGCCAGCGGAGCCGCCGAGCTCGCGCTGGCCGCGGGCCTGGCGCTGCCGCGTACCCGCAAGGCCGCCGCGCTGGCCACCGCGGCCTTCTTCGTCGGGGTGTTCCCCGCCAACGTGAAGATGGCGGCCGACTGGCGCCACCGCCCCGCGCCGCAGAAGGCCGCGGCCTTCGGGCGGCTGCCTCTGCAGGTGCCCCTCGTGCTCTGGGCCCGCGGCGTCGCACGGAACGCGGAGGGCCGGTCGTGACCGCGCGCCTGGAGGCGGGGGACAAGGTCGAGGACTTCGCCCTGCCCGACGAGACCGGCACCGTCCGCAGCCTGTCCGGACTGCTCGCCGAGGGACCGGTCGTGCTCTTCTTCTACCCGGCCGCCCTGACCCCCGGCTGCACCGCACAGGCCTGCCACTTCCGCGATCTCGCCGCCGAGTTCGCCGCCGTCGGCGCACGCCCCGTCGGCATCAGCGGGGACACCGTCGAGCGCCAGCAGGAGTTCGCCAGACAGCACGCCCTCGGCATGCCCCTGCTGTCCGACGCCGACGGCACCGTCCGCGAGCGGTTCGGCGTGAAGCGGGGCTTCTCCCTGGCACCGACCAAACGCACCACCTTCGTCATAGCGCGCGACCACACCGTCCTCGACGTCGTACGCAGCGAACTGCGCATGAACGCGCACGCCGACCGGGCGCTCACCGCCCTGCGCGCTCACCGGAGCTGACACCGTCACGAATGCTCCGTCGCGGTTGATACAGGGCGGCAAAGGGATAATCCTGGATGATATGGAGGACGCCTCCGCTGCTGCGATCATCGACGCCCGCGGCACCGTGACGGGGTGGAGCGAGGGTGCCCGGCGGCTGACCGGCTACCCGGCCGAGGAGGCCGTGGGACGGCCCGTACGGGAACTGCTCGCCGAGGACGTGCCGCCCGAGGCGGTGTCCGCACGGTCGGGCACCGTCATGGTGCGGCACCGCGACGGCTATCTGGTCGGGCTGCGCGTCACAGCCTGCGTCGTCACCGGCCGGGACGGGGCACCGGACGGCTGCGTCATCACCGCCGAGCCCCCCGGCAGCGCCGAGACCTCCCTGGCCGGAAAGGCCTTCCAGCAGGCGTCCATGTCGATGTCCGTGTTCGACACCGACCAGCGCTATCTGCGGCTCAACTACGCCGCCTGCCAGGTGATGGGCGTGTCCGAGGAGACCCTGCTGGGGCGGCACTTCCCGGAGACCGTCGAGGAGGCCGAGCACAGCCGGGGCTTCAACTGGCACCTCCGCCACGTCGTCGAGACCGGCCGCCCGCTCCGCTACGAGAGCTACACGGGCGCCCCGGCCCTGAACCGGGAGCACGCCTGGGTCACCGAGATGTGGCCGCTCCGCGACCGTTCCGGCGAGCTCCTGGGCACCGCCCTCGCCGCGTTCGACAGCACCGAGCAGTACTGGGCGCGGCAGCGGCTGGCCCTGCTCAACGAGGCCGCGGCGGCCATCGGCACCACCCTGGACGTGGTGCGCACGGCCGAGGAGCTGATCGAGGTCGTGGTGCCCCGGTTCGCCGACTTCGCGAGCGTGGACCTGTTCGACTGGGTCCTCGGCGCGGAAGAGTCGCCGACCGTGCCCCACGACGAGATCGTGCTGCGCCGCGTCGCCCACGGCTCCGTCACCGAGGGCACCCCGGAAGCCGCCGTCCACCTGGGAGAAGTGGACGCCTACCCCGCGTTCTCCCCCATCGCGCGGGCGATGCGGGAGGGCCGGGCGATCGTCAGCCAGGCGGGGGAGCCGTCCTTCATGCGCTGGGTCGCGGAGCGCAACACACGCGCCCCGCAAGGCAGCCCCTACCGCCAGGGCGTCCACTCGATGATGGCCGTGCCGCTCCGGGCCCGCGGCATCACCCTCGGCGTCGCGGTCGCCGTGCGCATCCGGCAGGTGGACGACTACGTCCCCGACGACGCCGTGTTCGCCGAGGAACTCGGCAGCCGCGCCGCGGTCTGCGTCGACAACGCCCGCCGCTTCGCCCGCGAACGCACCACCGCGCTGGCCCTCCAGCACAGCCTGCTGCCGAAGGGACTGCCGGGCCAGGCCGCCGTCCAGGTCGCCCACCGCTATCTGCCCTCCGGCTCGGCAGCGGGCATCGGCGGTGACTGGTTCGACGTGATCCCCCTGTCCGGCAGCCGGGTCGCGCTCGTCGTCGGTGACGTCGTGGGCCACGGCATCCCCTCCTCGGCGACCATGGGCCGCCTGGTCACGGCCGTACGGACCCTCGCCGACGTGGACCTGCCACCGGACGAACTCCTCACCCACCTCGACGACCTGGTCACCCATCTCGCGTCGGACGACGAGGGCGACGAGGTCGCCGAACTCGGTGCGACCTGCCTGTACGCCGTCTACGACCCCGTCACGCGCCGGCTGAACCTGGCCGCCGCGGGGCATCCCGCCCCCGCCCTGGTACTGCCCGACGGATCCGCGCGGCTGATCCCCATGAGCGCGGGGCCCCCACTGGGCGTCGGGGGGCTGCCGTTCGAGGCGACGGAGCTCCAGCTGCCCGAGGGCTCCGTCGTCGCCCTCTACACCGACGGCCTCGTCGAGGACCGCGACCGCGACGTCGACCACGCCACCGACGAGCTGTGCCGCGCCCTGACGGTGCCCGCCGACTCGCTGGACGCGCTGTGCGACACGGTGCTGAAGGCCGTACTGCCGGAGGAGCCCGGCGACGACGTGGCCCTGCTGCTGGCCCGTACCCGGGCGCTGGGCGCGGACCAGGTCGCCACCTGGGACGTGACGCCCGACCCCGCGCAGGTGGGCGCCACCCGCCAGGCCGCCACCGAGCGGCTCACCGAGTGGGGGCTGGACGAGACGGCCTTCGTCACCGAACTCGTCGTCAGCGAACTGGTCACCAACGCCATCCGGTACGGCGCCCCGCCCATCCAGCTCCGTCTCATCCGCGACCAGACCCTCATATGTGAGGTCTCCGACGGCAGTTCGACCTCCCCGCACCTGCGGCGGGCCCACCAGGACGACGAGGGCGGCCGCGGACTGCTGCTGGTCGCCCAGCTCACCCAGCGCTGGGGCAGCCGGCAGACCACCCGGGGCAAGACGATCTGGTGCGAACAGTCGCTCACCCCGCTGTTCTGACCGGACCGCTCACCCGGCGGCGTGCCCCGGCGGGCGTTCCCGCACCACGTCCCGCGGCTTCTTGTCGTCCCGCAGCCCCAGGTAGCGCGGGTGGCGCAGCATGCCGTCCCGGGTCCACTCGGCGAACGCGATCTGGGCCACCAGCTCCGGCCGCACCCAGCGCGCGCCCGCCTCCCGCACCGGCCCGTCGAACGGAGAACCGGACTCGCGCAGCCCGTCGAGCCGCTCGCGCAGGTCCAGCAGCGTGCGCCGGCCGAAACCCGTGCCGACCTTGCCCGCGTACCGCAGCCGCCCGCCCTCGTAGTGGCCGAGGAGCAGCGCGCCGAGCCCGACCCGGCTCCCGGCCGGCTCGGTGAACCCGCCGACGACGAACTCCTGCCCCTGGGAGCACTTCAGCTTCAGCCAGTCGCCGGACCGGCGCGGCTCGTAGACGCCGTCGGCGCGCTTGGCGATCAGGCCCTCCCAGCCCCGGGCGCAGACGTCCGCCAGCAGCTCGGCGCCGCCCGCGTTGCGGTGCGGCGTCAGCCGGAGCGGGGAGCGGTACGCGAGCGCCCGGCGCAACAGCGACTTGCGGATCCGCAGCGGCAGCTCCCTGGTGTCGGCCCCGTCCAGCCGGAGCAGGTCGAACACGTAGTACGTCACGGCCACGCCGCTCGCCGCCACGTCCTGACGCCGGGTCAGGCCCATGCGCTGCTGGAGCCGCGCGAAGTCCGTGCGCCCGCCCGAGAACGCGACGATCTCCCCGTCGAGGACGAAGTCGGCGCCCGACTGGGCCGCCAGGGCGTCCACGATCTCCGGATAGGTGTCGTTCAGCCGGCGACCCGACCGGGACAGCAGCGTCACCCGCTCGCCCTCCCGGACCGCCAGCACGCGGACGCCGTCCAGCTTCCGCTCGAACACCCACTCCTCGTCCGCCTCCGTGAAGTCCCGCCGGTCGCTCAGTGTGGCGAGCATCGGGCGCGCCGCCAGTTCCGCCCCCGGGCGGGCCGCCCCGAGCAGCCGCCGCTGTCCGTCGGACAGGGTGTCGAGGAGACCGGCCATCGCCGGTCACTCCCCGGCCGCGTCCGAGGCGACCTGGGCGAGGGTGCGCCCGGACACGGCCGAACGCGCCCGGCGCGGATCGGGGGCCCCGTGCGCACGGGCCCGGCCCCCGGCCCGCCTCACCAGCAGCCAGGCCTCCTCGCCGGCACCGCTGCCGTCGCCGCGGAACCGGGTCAGGGCGTACTCGCCGCGCAGTTTCGCCCCGCTCAGCCGGAACGTGGCGTGCCCCCGCTCCAGGGACTCGGCGAAGTCGACCGGCCGCCCCTTGCGGTCGTGGCTCAGCGGCTCGTACGTGCCGTGGTCCCAGACGATCACCGTGCCGCCGCCGTACTCGCCGCGGGGGATCACGCCCTCGAACTCCTCGTACTCCAGCGGATGGTCCTCCGTGGGCACGGCCAGCCGTTTGTCCTTCGGGTCCGCCGAGGGGCCCTTGGGGATCGACCAGGACTTCAGGACGTCGTCCACCTGCAACCGGAAGTCGAAGTGCATCGTGCTCGCGTCGTGGATCTGCACCACGAACCGGGGCCGGTCCCCGGCGGACCCCCCGCTGCCCCGGGGCTCGCCGGTCCGGTCGAAGTCGCGCTTGCCGCGGTAGTCCCGCAGCCGGTCCCGCTCAGCCACCTGCGGCTCCTTCCTGCCTCGCGCGCCCCGGGTACCCGTCAGAACTCCTCGTGCACCTCGGGGTCCCCGCCGACCCGCCGGTGCGCGCGGTCCGCGACGGCGGTCATCTCGTCCTCGCTCAGCTCGAAGCCGAAGACGTCGAGGTTCTCGCGCTGCCGCTCCGGGTTCGCCGACTTCGGGACGGGCACCGCGCCCAGCTGCGTGTGCCAGCGCAGCACGACCTGCCCGGCCGTCACCCCGTGCGCCTCGGCGATCCGCGCCACGGCGGGGTCCCGGAGCAGGGGCGTGCCCCGGCCCAGCGGACTCCAGCTCTCGGTCAGGACGCCCTTGCCCGCGTGGAAGGCGCGCAGCTCGTCCTGCGGCAGGAAGGGGTGCAGCTCGATCTGGTTGACGGAGGGCAGCACGCCGGTCTCCTCCTCCAGCCGCTCGATGTGCCCGGGCGTGAAGTTCGAGACGCCGATCGACCGGACGAGCCCCTCCTCGCGCAGCTTGATCATGGCCTTCCAGGAGTCGACGTACCGGTCCACGCGCGGCAGCGGCCAGTGGATCAGGTACAGGTCCACGTACTCCAGGCCCAGACGGGCCCGGGACGCCTCGAAGGAGGCGAGCGTCTCCTCGTAGCCGTGGTGCCGGCCCGGGAGCTTCGTCGTCACGACGATCTCCTCGCGCGGCACCACGCCGGAGGCCACGGCCCGGCCGACCCCCGTCTCGTTGCGGTAGTTCGTCGCCGTGTCGATCAGGCGGTAGCCCGCCTCCAGGGCCGAGAGGACCGCCTGCTGCGCCTCGTCGTCGCCGAGCGGCCAGGTGCCGAGGCCGAGGGCGGGGAGCGTCGTGCCGTCGTTGAGCGTGTGCGTCGGGATGCTGATCACGGTCGGACCTTCCCGTTGCCTGTGTCGTCTGACTGTGTCGTCCCTCCAGCGTCACGGATAGGGTGAGCGGTGATCAACCGGACGGGTGGGGAATGAGGACGGCGGACGGCATGGGCAGCGCCGAGGAGAAGCCGGCGGCACGACCGGGGCGTCCCACCTCGCGGGACGTCGCCCGGCTCGCCGGCGTGTCGCACACCGCGGTGTCCTTCGTGTTCAACGGCCGCGCCGAGGGCAATCTCTCGCCCGCCACCCAGGAGCGCATCCGGCAGGCCGCGGTCCAGCTCGGCTACCGGCCCGATCCCGTCGCCCGCGGCCTGCGCCGCAGCCGTACGGCCGTGATCGGCCTGGTCACCGACGAGATCGCCTCCTCCCCGTTCGCGGGGCGGCTGCTGCGCGGCGCCATGGAAACCGCCTGGGCCGGCGAGCACCTGATCCTCACCGTCGACTCCGGCGGCGACCCGGCCAAGGAGGACGCGGCGGTCGCCGAGCTCCTCGACCGGCGCGTCGACGGCATCATCTACGCCGCCATGTCCCTGCGCCGCGTCCGGGTCCCCGAGGGACTGCACCGCACCCACTCCGTGCTGGCCAACTGCCTGCCCGAGGACGACTCGCTGCCCGCCGTCGTCCCCGCCGAGCGCGCCGGCGGCCGTACCGCGGCCCGGCTGCTGCTGGAGCAGGGGCACCGGCGGGTCGCACTCGTCGGCGGGCAGGACGACATCGCTTCCGTGGAGCGGCTGCGGGGCTTCCGCGACGCGCTGCGCGCCGAGGGCATCACCGTCCCCAGGGACTGGGTCGTACGGACCGGAGGCGAGATCTCCGGCGGCTACGAGGGAGCCGTCCGCCTCTTCGACGGCACCCCGGCCGACCGCCGGCCCACCGGGATCTTCGCCTACAACGACCGGGTCGCGGCGGGCGTCCTGCACGCCGCGACCCGGCTCGGCATCTCCGTACCCGGCGAACTGTCGGTGGTGGGCTACGACGACCAGGAGCACATGGCCGCGTATCTCGCGCCGCCCCTCACCACGGTCGCGCTGCCCCACCGGGCGATGGGCGAGGCCGCCGCCCGGCTCCTCCTCGACGCCATCGCCACCGGCCGGACCCCGCCCGCCACCGTGCGGCGCCTGGCCTGCCCGGTGATCAGCCGCGCGTCGGTGGGACCAGCTCCCATCCGGTGACGGCCGTTCCGGACGGCACCCTCAACTCCCGTACGTCATCGGGCCGGTGGTAGACGCGCTCGGTGACCACGGCCCGGTCACCGACGAACAGCTCGTACAGCGAGCCGTCGGCGAGGACCCGCACCGTGAGCTCCTCCCGCGGCGGCACGCGCACGACGACCGGCGCCGCCTCGGCCTCCCCGCGCGGCCAGTCGCCCCGGTCGAGTGTCACGGTGCCCCGAGCCGGGTCCAGCCCGACCGTCAGCTCGGCGCCCGAGGACGACCGCAGGAGACTCACCGTGGCGTGACCGCGGGCGCTGACCGTCAGGTCGTAGGCCGCCGGCAGCGCGGACCGGCCCGGGGCGACGACGAACGGCTCGGCCGCGTGCAGGCGGTGCAACTCCGGTGCCGGGGTCACCCGCAGCGCCCCGTCCGGATGGACGTCGACGACCCGGGGTGCGGTCAGGACGCCGGCCCAGTCGGCCTCGCCCGGCTCGCGGGCCTCCCACGACCAGCCCCACAGCAGGGCCCGGTCCGGCTCCTGGAGCACGGCGGGCGCGTAGAAGTCGCGGCCGTGGTCGAGCAGGCCGCCCGCCCGGGCCGAGAAGCGCAGGTCCGTCGGAGCGCGCCCGGTGTCCAGACGTCCCGTGAGATAGCCGGTGGTCCACGGGTGGCCGTCCCAGAGGGACACGACCAGCACCCACTCGCCGCCCCGTGTCGCGTACAGCTGCGGGCACTCCCAGCCTGTCGCCCGGTCGCCGAACGCCGCCGCGGCGGCCGGGTCCCGGCCGTCCAGGAGCACACCGGCGAAGCGCCAGTCGGTCAGGTCGTCGCAGTCGTACAGCAGGACCGACGGCGTGCCGTCGGCGTGGCCGGCGCCGACCAGTGCCCAGCGCCGTCCGTCGTGCCGGAAGACGAACGGGTCGCGGAACATCACCACGTCCAGGCCCTCGGGCGGGCCCGTGACCACCGGCGTGGGCAGGGGAGTCCAGCCGGTCAGCGCGGGGTCGTCCGGATCCGCCGCCCGGGCCAGGCAGATGGTGCCGAGTCCGCTGTGGTCACGGTCGACCCCGGTGTAGACGGCCGTCGGCACGCCCCCGTCGTCGACCACGCACCCCGACCAGCAGCCCGCCTCGTCCGGGCCGCCCGGAGTCGGCGTGAGGGCGATCGGGTGGTGCTCCCAGCGGGCGAGGTCGGGGCTGGAGACATGGCCCCAGTGGACGTTCGCGTGGACCGGGGCGTCGGGGTTGTGCTGGTAGAAGAGGTGGTAGCGGCCGCGCCAGTGGAAGGGACCGTTGGGGTCGTTCATCCAGTTGGCGGGCGGGCGGACCCTGAAGCGCGGGGCGTGCGGGTCCTGCGGTGGAGCGGCGAGGCTCAACGGTTGACTCCTGCGGACGTGATGCCCTCACGCAGAGGGCGCTGGCCGACGACGAACACGGCGACGGCGGGGATCATGGAGAGCACGACACCGGCGAGCACCACGGAGATGGAACCGGTGCCGAGGTTGCCCTGGAGGGACACCAGCCCCAGCGGCAACGTGTAGTTCTGCCCCGACGTTTCGAGGATCAGCGGCCGGAAGAACTCGTTCCAGTGGTAGTTGAAGGCCAGGACGCCGACGATCGCGAGGCCCGGCGCGGCCAGCGGGGCGTACACCGACCGGAACGTCCGCCAGGGCCCGGCACCGTCCAGCATCGCCGCCTCGCCCAGGTCCTTGGGCATGCCCAGGAAGTACTGCCGCATCAGGAACGTGCCGAACGCCGTCGGGAAGGCCGGGATGATCAGTCCGAGCAGGGTGTCGGTCAGGCTCATCGACTTCAGGACCAGGAACACCGGCACGATCGTGACCTGCAACGGCACCATCATCGTCGCCAGGACCAGACCGAACAGCGGCTTCTTGAAGCGGAACTCCAGGCGGGCGAAGGCGTATCCGGCCAGCCCGGCCGTGATCATCTGGCCGACCGCGATCAGCCCTGTGACCAGCGTGGAGTTCAACGCCAGCAGCCAGACGTCGATCTGGTCGAACACCCCGCGGTACGCCTCGGTGGAGGGGTGCGCCGGGATGAGCTGCGGCGGCAGGTTGAACGCCTCGGCGGGCGTGCGCAGCGAGGTCGACACGGTCCACACGACCGGGCCGAGGGTCAGCAGGGCGCACACGGTCAGCCCGGCGATCCGGGCCCAGGGCGCCAGCCCGTGCCGCACGCGGCTGTAGGACAGGGTTGCTTGGCTCATGGGAAGACTCACCCGGCTCACTGGTAGTGGACGAAACGCCGGCTGAGCCGGAACTGGAGGGCTGTGACCGCCATGATCAGCACGAACAGCAGCACACCCACCGCGGACGCCTCACCGAAGCGGAGCTGCTCGAAGGCGGTCTCGTAGATCACCATCACGACCGTGCGGGTCGAGTCGCCGGGACCGCCGCTGGTCAGGACGTACGGCTGCTCGAAGACCTGGAGCGCGTTGATGATGCCGACCACCGAGGCGACCAGCAGCGTCGGCGACAGCAGCGGCAACGTGACGGTGAGGTGCTTGCGCAGGCCGGTCGCACCGTCCAGTGCGGCGGCCTCGTGGATCTCCTTCGGGATGTTGTTCAGACCGCCGACGAACAGCAGGAACGAGAAGCCGAACTGCTGCCAGACGTAGACCAGGACCACGGTCGCCATCGCCGCGTTCTCCGACGTCAGCCACGGCACCGGCGCGATCCCGACGAAGCCGAGCAGCCAGTTGACCACCCCGAAGTCCTGGTTGAACAGGTACTTCATCACCACCGAGATCGAGGCGGCGGACAGCACCAGCGGGAAGAAGAACGCCGAGCGGAACACCGACCGCAGCCACACGGGCATCCGCCCGTTCACGGTCAGGGCGAGCGCCAGGGCGACCAGCAGTTGCAGCGCCACCGCGAGGACCATGAAGACGAGGGTGTTGCGGAAGGACACCAGCACGGTCTCGTCGCCGAACACCGCCCCGTAGTTGGCGGCACCGGCGAAGCGCGGCGAGTCGATCACGTTCCAGTGGAAGAGGCTCAGCACCACCGAGCCGACGATCGGGACGACCGTGAAGACCACGATGCCGACGATCGTCGGGGCCAGGAACAGCGTGGCCAGCAGCCGGGTGCCGCGGTCCCGGGCCGAGGGACGCGGTGCGTCCTCGGCGGGCCGGGCCTCGGGCCGTTCGGCTCGCGCGGGCGGTATCTGGGTGTTCGTCATGCGTCACGCTCCATGGCCTTCTCCAGGTCGCCCTGCAACCGGCGCAGCGCGGGACGCACCGAGCGCGGGGAGGCCAGGGCCGTACCGGTGTGTTTGAGCAGCAGCTGCTCGACCTCGGCGACCTGCGGCGGCGCCGGGATCGGTCCGGTGTCGGGGAACCGGTCGAGGGTGTCGTAGAAGACCGGCCAGTGCGCCGGGCCGGTCTTCTCGTAGCGGCCGGCGGTCAGCATCGAGCGGCGGGCCGGGGTCGTCTGGTTCGTCGTGAACAGCCGCGTCAGGGTGTCCCTGCGGGCCGCGTACTTGATGAACTCCCAGGCCTCCTCCTGCTTCTGCGAGGTGCGCAGCAGCGCGTAGCCCGCCGCGCCGTACTGCATGCGCTGGGCGCGCCAGCGCGGGAAGTACTGCACGTCGAACCCGTCCCGGTCCATCCCCGCCAGGTGCAGGCCACCCGCCCAGAAGCCGCCCGCCGGGGTGACACCGACCCGGCCGGTGGAGAACACGCCGATGAGGTTCTGGCCGTTGCCGCCCTCCGGGCGGGTGCACAGGCCGTCCCGGACGAGGGAGGCGAGATAGTCGTAGACCTCCTCCACCCGGTCGTGCGTGGCCTGCGGCGTCGTCCACCGGAAGCCGCCCCCGCGGCCTCTGCGCTGCTCGGCCGGGTAGAAGGAGTCCCACAGCCACTCGCCGCCGGGCGCCTTGGACTCCGCGAGCAGATTGGTGCCGTTCGCGAACAGCCAGGGCACCACGCCGCCCCACAGCCGGTTGGTCCAGAAGTAGGGCGTGAAGCGGGAGCCGCTGGCCTGCTTCATGTCGCGCAGCAGCGCCGTGAAGTCGTCGCGGGTCCAGTCGGCCGGCGGGTACTGTGCCCCGGCCCTGCGCAGCACCTGGCGGTTGAGGTACATGTCGGCGGCGTTGAACTCCACGGGCAGCTGGAAGAGGCTGCCCTCGTACATCATCGACTCCACCAGCGAGGGGTGGACGTCGGCGAAGTACTCCTTCAGCTCGGCCGCGTCCCGCTTCACCCACCTGTCCAGGGCCACGCCGAGCCGCTGCGCGAACAGCTGCACGCCCTCGGTGGCCACGTACACCAGGTCGGGGGCGGTGCCGGCGGCCACCTGCGTGAGGATCTTCGCGAAGAAGTCCGACCAGTCCACGGCCTGCACGGCGTTGATCTGGAGCTTGATGTCGGGGTGCAGCTCGCGGAAGCCCTCGCGGAGCGTGCGGATGGCCTCCGGCCCGTAGGCGGGGCCCAGAGTGGCGACGACGAGGGAGCCGTCGTCACGGCCGGGGATGTCGGCTCCGGTGAGCCGGTCCCAGCTCGCGGCGGTGCCGGTCAGGGCGGCGGCCCCCGCGCCGTAGGCGCCGTACCGCAACAAGGCGCGGCGGGTGAGGTGCGAGTCGGTCATCGTGAGGCCTAACTCGTGTTAGTCGAGGAATGATGCCCCAGATGATGTGAGCGCCGCGGAAGTGTGTCAAGACGCTCGGCAGATTGACCTTTAACGGGTTAGGTCCTGCGGTGTCGCCCCGGGCCGGGATCGCTGCCACGATCTTCCGGTAGGCACGACCACGCCCATGACCAGCGGAGTGCGCATGACGACGGACAGTTCGATGACGGACGAGGCGGTGCGGGACGCCGGGGTGGAGGTGAAGCCGGTCGCCGGGCACATCGGTGCCGAGATCAGCGGGGTCGACCTGGCCGCGGACCTGGACGACACCGTGGTCGCCGCGATCAGGGCGGCGGTGCTGCGGTGGAAGGTGGTGTTCTTCCGGGGGCAGCGGCTGGACCACGCCGGGCACGTGGCGTTCGCGCGGCGGTTCGGTGAGACGGTGGTGCTGCCGCGGCGCGGCAAGGCCTCGCCCCCGGACTTCCCCGAGATCGAGACGACCGCCGACCGGCTGGAGCTGGGCGGACGGTTCGGCATGGAGCACGACGAGTGGCTGCGGCGCCGCCGCCACTCGCTGCTGCGCGGCTGGCACTGCGACCACGGCGCCCGCGTCGACCCGCCCGCCGCGACGATCCTGCGGGCCGAGACCGTGCCGCCCTACGGCGGCGACACGACCTGGTCGAACCTCGCGGCGGCGTACGCCGGACTCTCCGCGCCGCTGCGGCAGTTCGTCGACGGGCTGCGGGCCGAGCACCGGCTCGGCGTCGGCTACCAGCCCCGGCCCGGCGACGACGCCTACGTCCGCCACCTGCTGGACCGCCAGGTCGCCTCGCTGCACACCCTGGTGCGCGTCCACCCGGAGACGGGCGAACGGATCCTCTACGTCAACGGCTACTACGTCGAGCAGATCGCCGGCCTCTCCCGGTCCGAGAGCGCCGCGATCCTTCAGATGCTGCTGGAACAGGCGGTCCGGCCCGAGTACACGGTCCGCTTCCGCTGGGAGCCGGGCAGCGTGGCGTTCTGGGACAACCGCGCCACGATGCACCTGGCTCCCGGCGACACCGCACACCTCGACCACCCGCGGATCATGCACCGGGTGATGCTCGCCGGGGACGTGCCCGTCGGGGTGGACGGCAGGGCGTCGGAGGCGATCACCGGGACCGCACCCGGCCGCTGGTGACCCCTGGGGCGATCCCTGAGTCGCGATGAGTTTTGCGGTGTCCCGCGGTCGTACTGTCGAACCCCTTACCGAGGAGGACGCCGATGCGCAGCGTGACCTATTCGATGAACGTCTCACTGGACGGCTACATCGTCGGGCCGGACGGCGACTTCGCCTGGACGGCGCCCGACCCGGACGTCTTCCGCTTCTGGATCGACGAGATCCGAGACGTCGGCGTCCACCTGCTGGGACGACGGCTGTACGAAACGATGCTGTACTGGGAGACCGCCGACCAGAATCCGTCGCTCGACGACGCAGAACTCGAATGGGTCGCGCTCTGGAATCCACTGCCGAAGGTGGTGTTCTCCACCACGCTGTCGGAGGTTCAGGGCCATGCCCGCCTGGCCTCCGGCGGCGTGGCCGAGGAGATCGAGCGGTTGCGAGCCGAGCCGGCGGAGGGCGACATCGCGATCGGCGGCGCGACTCTCGCCGCCGAGGCGGCCGCGTCGGGTCTGATCGACGAGTACCGGACCGTGGTCTACCCGGTGCTGGTCGGCGGTGGCATTCCGTTCTTTCCCCGGAGCGAGCGCCGGGTGGATCTCGAACTCGTCGAGACCCGCACCTTCGGCTCGGGAGTCGTCTACCTCCGCCACCGCGTGGCGCGCCAGGTGCATTGACCCGCTGCGTCGTCGACGCGGGTGACGGGCGGCCGGCCGCCGAGTGCGGTGCCATAGGTGGCCACGGCCGTTCCCTCCGGCCGGCCGGAGGGCGGTGAGCGCGACGGCGCGCTCAGTAGCCATCGCCGTTGGTCGTCTCGGTGCCGCTGCCGCCCACGGTGACCTCGGTCTTCATGCCCATGTCCTTGTGGCCGTCGACAGGACAGTAGACCTCGTACGTGCCGTCCTTCAGCGAGACGCTGAGATGCGCCGACTCCCCGGGTGCCAGCGTCCGCGTCTTCTGTTCCGTTCCGGAGCCCTCGATCTCCATGGCGTGGTCGTGACGGCCGTCGTTCTTGACGACGAAGGTGTAGGCACCTGCCTTCAACGTCTTCTCGGACAGCTCCATCTTGAAGTCGACCAGCTTCACGTCCACCCGGGTGGTTCCCGGCTTGCCACTCTGGTCCGGGGCTGACGATGACGAGTCACCCCCGTCGCCGTATCCGCCTCCGCACGCCACGAGGATGCCCGCCAGCGCTCCGGCGGCCAACCCGGCCCCGACGTTCCCGCGCACGAACGTCATGAGCATCGTCGCCATGTCTCGGCCCTCCATGGGAAAACGTTCCTGACCAGAGGTACGGACGGACCGCGCCAGGGGATTTCCGGCAAGCGGGAGCAAGCGGGAGAATGGGGGCCGTGATCCCGAGTGGAACCGGGGGAATCCGTTCGGCGAGGTTCGCCGTATCCACTGGTATGCGGCGATGGGCCCCACCACTCGGACGGCTCTCGGACGAGGCGCTGCTGGCGGGAATGGCGACCGGCGCCCCGGAGACCGCCCTCGCGTTCGTCCGCCGGTTCCAGCGGATGGTCTTCGGTATCGCCATCGCTGTCGTCGACGACGCCCAGCTCGCCGAGGACATCGCCCAGCAGACCTTCGAAAGGGCTTGGCGTCATGCGCAGGTCTACGACTCCCGGCGCGGATCGGTGAAGACCTGGCTGGGGACCATCACGCACAACCTTGCGATCGACGCCGTCCGCGCGCGCAAGGCGACCCCGGTCTCCCCCGAGGACCTCGACGCTCTGCTCGGCGTCATGACCCGGACGCCCGAACAGTGGGCACTGGCCGACGAGGCGGCATCCCGGATACGGGCCGCGGTGGCGGACCTACCGCGCCAGCAGGCGCGTGCCGTGGTCATGGCCGGGGTCTACGGGATGACCGCACGGCAGATCGCCGAGCTCGAAGGGATCCCCCTGGGCACGGCGAAGACGCGGATCAGGACGGCGATGGGGAAACTGCGGAAGGCTCTGGGACCCCAGCGAGCCGATCATGACTGACAGGGACTGCGAGTGGCTGAGGGCCGTCGCCGACGAGCTGGCGCTGGGTGTCCTCCCCGGTCAGGAGCGCGCCGAGGCCATCGCCCACCTTGACCGCTGCCCTACCTGCCGGGAGCACGTCGAGCAGCTGACGTTCGTCGGCGACGGACTGCTCTCTCTCCTCCCGGGCAGCGAGCCGCCCGCCGGCTTCGAGACACGGGTGACGGACCGGCTGGGCCTGAAGCGGCCGCCACGACGGCGGCGGCCACGGGCCGGCGTCGCGGTCGCGGCCGCCGCCGCGATCGCCCTCGGGTTCGGCTTCGGTGGCTGGGCCGTCGGTACGGCCGTCGAGGGTGCGTCGGCTCCCGCCGCACGGAGCTCGGAGTCCTCCGACTCGGAGCACGGCCTGATCGCAGCGTCTCTGCTGGCCCCCGATCACCGCCCGGTGGGCCGGATCTTCACCTACACCGGAAATCCGGGCTGGGTCTACATGGCGGTCCACCTCGGCCGGGACGGGTCCGGATCCGACGTCCCGACCGAAGACGAATCCATGGCCGCGGGGTCGAGCGACGTATATCCGGAGGCCGGAAGGATCAGCTGCCGACTCGAGCGTACGGACGGCACGTCGGTCCACATCGGGGAGTTCTCCCTCGACGACGCCGGCCAGGGGTACTGGGGAGCCCCCACGCGTGTCGACCCGGACACGGTGTCCGGTGCCCGGCTGCTGGCCGCGGACGGCTCCGTCCTGGCCACGGCCCACTTCGACGCACGGCGGAACCAGTGACCGCGAGCAGCCGCCCCACTCCCATCACCCGCGTGAACAACGCCCCCGGGGCACTACACCTGGGGGGCGCCCGGTCGCCGGCCCAGTGCCGGGCCCAGCTTCGTCGCCATGTCCGTGAGGATCTGGACGTAGTCCTCGTGCTCGAAGGTGAACGGCAGCGCGAACGCGACCTCGTCCACCTCCCGGAACGCCGCGTGCGCGTGCAGCCGTTCGGCGATCTCCTCCGACGTCCCCACCAGGTCCGGCGCGAACAGCAGCCGCGCCGGGCCCTGCGGTGCGGCCGTACGGGGAGTGCGCTCGGCGGCGTACTTCTCGTAGCGGGCGCGCTGGCCCGGCGTGGCGGAGTCCGTGGGGATGACGACGAGGCCCTGCGAGACGCGGGCGGCCTCGCCGTCGGGGTGGGCGGCGCGGAACGCCCGGATGTGGGAGAGCTGGATCCGCGCGAAGTCATGCGGCCCGTCGGGATCTTCGGCCTTCACGACGCTGCTGGTGAGGAGGTTCATCCCGTGCTCGCCCGCCCACCGGGCCGACCGCAGGCTGCCGCCGCCGTACCACAGGCGGCGGCCCAGGCCGGGGGAGTGGGGCTGCACCCGGTCGGAGAAGGTCTCGAACCCTTCCGTCCCGCTGAAGTCCGTCGCCGGCTTGCCCCGCACGAAGTCCAGCAGCCGCTCCACCCGCCCGTAGCCGAAGTCCTCGGCGTCGGAGGTGTCGGGGTAGAGCGCGCCCTTGACCTGGTCGAAGTGCATCGGCGGGCCCACGCTGACGCCCGGGTTGAGCCGGCCCCCGGACAGCAGGTCGACGGTGGCCAGGTCCTCGGCGAGGCGCAGCGGGTTCTCCCAGCCGAGGGGGATGACCGCCGTGCCGAGTTCGATGCGGCGGGTGCGCTGCGAGGCCGCGGACAGGACGGCGACGGGGGAGGAGATGCCGTACTGGAGGTGGCGGTGGCGCACCCACGCGCTGTCGAAGCCGAGCCGCTCGCCCAGCTCGATGATCTCCAGCGTGGACTCGTGGCCGCGCCGCGGATCCGCCTCGTCGAACAGCCCGATGGTCAGGAAGCCCAGCTTGCGCAGCGGTCGTGGGGTCGGGGGCACGGGACCTCCATCATTTGAACGTTCAATGGTCTACGGCTGTGCCAACCCGGCAGCGGCCCGTGCTGTTCCCGCCCGGCGGTCCCCGCCGCACCGGTTTCCCGCCGCACCGGATCAGCGCAGCGGGATCGTCACCTCGTCCTCGACCGGCGGGGCGAGTTCCTGGGCGCGGTTGCCGGTGGCCGCGTAGCAGCGCAGCCGGACCGACTCCGGGGAGACGTCCAGGCGCAGGAAGCACTTGAAGAACGGCGGGCTGTACGTCGCCGAGCTCGGCGAGAACAACGACGTGTAGATCTTCCGCACGGGCAGCCGGAACCGCTTGGCCCGGTCGGGCCGGCGGCCGGTGCCGAGCAGCCCGGCGACCAGCCGGACGCGCCGGGTGACGCGGGTGTCCGCGCCCGGGACACGGGTCGGCGGGATGCCCAGGCGCTCCGCGATCACGGCCGTCGCCTCCGCCTCGGTGAGCGTGAAGAAGCGGGGCATGCGCAGCCGGCGGCCGTAGAGCCGGCTGTAGAAGGCGAGGGAGTCGCCGCGCAGCGGATAGCAGCGGAAGTCCCGCTCGGTCACGTTCGCGACGTTGACGCGGGGGATGGTGTGGGTTGCGTGCATGAACGCCCCGCCGCCGCCCGCGACGACGTACTGGAGGGTGCGCCCGTCGTCCAGCCGCACCGGGTAGCGCTGGTAGTTGTGGATGTCGCCGCCAATCGCCGCCACGTAGTGGTGCGCCGGGTCGCGGACGATGTCGTCGACGGTGCCGCCCCCTTCGATGGCGCACGGCTCGTGCCGACCGTCGACGTACAGGGGCGACCCGGTGACCAGGATCTTCGGGCGGGGTCCATGGGAGACCTCGCGCAGCCAGGCGCCCTGTTCGGCGTCGAGGGTGCCGAGCAGGCCCGTGTCGATGCCTATGATCCGCACGGGTCCGGCGTCGATCGCCCAGTACGGGCCCGGCTGGACGGCCTGCTGGGCGGGTGCCGAGCGCAACCTCCGGGCCTCGGCGAGGTGTTGCCCGTGGTCCCTTCGCGGCCGGTGCCAAAGCAGGGACCGCAGCCAGGCCCGGGTCAGAGGGCGCGGCCGGGGCTCGGGAGGCAGCGGCGGGGCGTCGTCGCAGAAGACGCGCATGAATCCGCCGAGGTCCTCGTACCAGTCGTGATTGCCGGGGATCGCGTAGATCGGCGCCTGGTAATCGCGGTAAGGGCGGAAGAACTTGGTGTGGTAGTCGTCCGCGCTGCCCACCGGGTAGATCACGTCGCTGGCCAGCACGGCGAAGCGGGTGTCCAGGCCGACCTTCAGAAAGCCGGGCACGACGGCGTACTGGGGGTCATCGCCCTCGCCGGTGTCGCCGATGACCAGGAACGAGAAGCGCTCCGGATCGTCGCGCCGGATCACCTTGTCGGCCGGTGCGCCGGCGGCCGCGCGCTGCGTCACCCACCGGCCGCGGGTGCGGCCGGTCGGGTCACCGAACCAGGAGGCCAGCACCCCGTTGCGGGCGGCCCACCACATTCTCGGGTCCAGCCAGGAGATCTTCTCGACCTGCTGCGGCATCAACTGCCGGTAGGCGCCGCGTTCGCCGGTGCCCCAGCCGGCGCCCTCGGCCGTGTGGCGTGAGGAGTCAGACACCGCTGCACCGTAACAATGATCTACGAGCCGTCCGCGGGCGGGTCGTTCACCGGCCGCGGGTGGGCGAGTCCGCGTCGTGCCACGACGTGCGCGGCGCGGGAATGGAGTTGGCGGCCCGGACGCCGGCCGAGCGGCCCGGGTGCCGGGCGGGGCTGCGGTTCTCCGCCCTCTCACCGTGCACCAGCAGCGGGTCGAACATGACCACGACCCCGGCCAGCAGCAGGAAGACGACCGGCCCCAGCAGCATCGGCAGCAGGAGCGACAGGGGCGAGTCGCCCTCCCACGTCCCGCCGGTCGTGTCGTGCACATGGACGCTGACGGCGGCCATGCCCGTGTAGTGCATCCCGGACACCGCCACGCCCATCACCAGGCTCGCCCCGAGGCTCGTCATCAGGCCGCGGATCGTGACGGCGGACCACAGCGCGGCCGTCGCGGCGGCGATGGCGATCAGCACGGACAGTACGACGCCGACCGGGTCGTAGCCGATGTCACCGTGCAGCCGCATCGCGGCCATGCCCAGGTAGTGCATGGCCGCCACCCCCAGTCCGGTGACGACACCCGCGACCGCCAGGGCGACACGTCCCGTGCCGCGGTAGCCGACGATGAACACGCCGACGCCCACAACGGCGACGGCCACGACGAGACTGAGCACCGTCGTGGCCGCGTCATAACGGACCCGGGTCTCCTCCACGTGGAAGCCGGTCATGGCGATGAAGTGCATCGTCCAGATCCCGCACCCGATGGAGGCGGCGCCTAACGCCAGCCAACCCGGCTTCCAGGACCGCGCGTTCAGCAGCGAGCGCACGATGCACCGCAGCCCCAGCGCCCCTCCCAGACAGGCCATCAGATACGCCGCCACCGGGGTCACCGCACCGTAACGGAACCCCTCGACCGTGCCCTCCATGAGCCAACTCCCCCCGAGTCGCGCCTGGTGTTCAGCAAGGTCTACGCGCAGGGATCGCGGGAAAGCAAGCCCTTACCGTCGGTAGGGCGGCAACTCCTGTTCACCAGGAGTCGATTGAGGTCAGAATGTGCGCTTCAGCAGGTCGAGCAGAGCCGCCCAGTGCCGCTCGTCGCCCTCCTTGTGGTACGACGCGGTGTCGGCCTGCGTGAAACCGTGGGGCGCGCCCGTGTACACCTCGCAGCGGTGGCGGACGCCCGCCTCGGTCAGGGCCTCCTCCAGGCGCTCGATCTGCTCCTCGGGCAGCGAGGGGTCCTGGTCGGCGTGGCCGAAGTACAGCTCCGCGGTGACCTTGCCGGCCACCAGGTGCGGGCTGTCCGGCGTGTCCGTGGCCAGCCGCCCGCCGTGGAAACCGGCTGCGGCCGCGACCCGCTCCGGGTACGTCCCGGCCGTGAGCAGCGACAGGCGCGCCCCCATGCAGTAACCGGTCAGCGCGACCGGACCGTCCGCCACCGCGGGTGACTCGGCCAGCCAGCGCAGATAGGCGCCGGCGTCCCGCATCGCCCGTTCGGTCGTCAGGGCCTGCATGACCGGCATGATGCGCTCGAATATCTCCGGCCGCGCCCCCGGGTCGATGAGCTCGGGCAGCTCGAACAGCGGGGCGCGGCCGTGCCGGTAGAACACGTTGGGCACCAGCACCGCGTACCCCTCACCGGCCAGCCGGTCGGCCATGGACCGCAGCCATGGGCGCAGGCCGAAGGCGTCCATGTAGAGCAGGACCGCCGGGTGGGCGGCCCCGTCCGCGGGACGGGCCAGATACGCGTCGGCGGTGCCGTCCTCGGTGGGGATGTCGACGGCGGTTCCCTGTACGGCGGTCATGACTGGGCTGCCTCTCTGCGGGTGTCGGCCAGGAACCCGTCCGTGTCACCGGGCGGATCACGGGCATCGTGACACGCCGCTTCCCGGGGCATTTCGCCCACCCCCCCCACACCGGGCGCAACCGTGAACGCCCCTTGGCGCGCGCTTTACTCGAACCGTGAGGTGTCGCCCGCGCCGTGCCGCACGATCTCGGCCTCCCCACCGGAGAAGTCGATCACCGTCGTCGGCTCGGTGCCGCAGTCACCGGAGTCGACCACCCCGTCCAGCACGTGGTCGAGCAGGTCCTTGATCTCCCAGCCCTGCGTCATCGGCTCCTCCTCGCCGGGCAGCAGCAGGGTGCTGGACAGCAGCGGTTCACCGAGCTCGGCGAGCAGGGCCTGGGTGACGACGTGATCGGGGATCCGCACGCCGACCGTCTTCTTCTTGGGGTGCTGGAGCATGCGCGGCACCTCCTTCGTCGCGGGCAGGATGAACGTGTAGCTGCCGGGCGTCGACGCCTTGATCGCGCGGAACACGTCGTTGTCGACCCGCACGAACTGACCGAGCTGCGCGAAGTCCTGGCACACGAGGGTGAAGTGGTGCCGGTCGTCCAGCTTGCGGATCGTACGGATCCGCTCGATGCCGTCACGGCTGCCCAGGCGGCAGCCCAGTGCGTAACAGGAGTCCGTGGGGTAGGCGACAAGAGCGTCCGCACGGATGCTGTCGGCGATCTGGCCGATGGTGCGGGGCTGGGGGTTGTCGGGGTGCACGTCGTAGTACTTCGCCATCCGCCGAGCTTATGCCGCCCGCGCAGTGCGGCGGCGCAGGGCGGGGTGTCGGCCCGCGGGCGGACGCCGGGGGCTTCCGCCCGGGACGCCCGGGACGATAGCGCGGGACGTGTGAGGTAACGTCCGCGACCGGTGCGCCGGATGGCGCGAGGAACGAGGGGAAGGCCGAGGTGGCTGGCCGAGAGGACGGGAACCGGCAGCAGGGGACACCGGCCGGGCCGGGCCCGGCGTGGGCGGAGGAACTGCTCGAGCACCTGCGCCCGGCGGGGCGCGACGTGCGCAGGGTCGTGGGCTGGCTCGCCGGCGCCGTGCGCGGGTCCGTGGCCCTTCAGGACGCCGCCGGGAACCTCCTGGCCGGAACCCGGCTCCCGCTGGACGAGGGCCTCGTCACGGACATCACCGCCGGCCGCATCGCCTCCGCCGCCTGGGAGAGCCGGGAGCGCCATCAGCGCCTGGTCAGGGTGGAACACCCGTCCCACACCTGCGTCCTGGCCGTCTCCCGCGAGACCCCCTTCGACCGCCGGGCCGCCGACGTCGTCACACACACCGCCCAGGTGATCGAGCTCCTGCTGACCGCGCGCGAGTCGACCGCGGCCGGGCACCGGCTCCGGCGGGCCACCTCCGACCTGCGCCTGGCGATCCTGCAACTGCTGATGGTCGAGGACACCATCGCCGCCCGCCGGGTCGCCGCCGGGCTCTGGCCCGGACTGCTCGACGCCGACACGGCCCGTGTGTACGTCGTCGAGTCCGACCCCGCCGTACGCGACCGGATCGCCCAGGAGTGCCTGGCCGGCACCGGGGAGGACGCCCTGGTCGTGCGCTGCCCGGCCATGGACGGCCACGTCATCGTCGTCAGCCCCCGTGACACCACCGGCGAGACCCTGCGGTCACTGGTCGACCGGCACCCGGACATCTTCCTCGGCGGCAGCGTCCGGCAGAGCCTCGCCCGGACCGCCACCGCGTACGGACAGGCCGTCAGCGCCCTCGCCGTCGCCCGTTTCCGGCCCGACAAGACGGCGGTCTACGCCGAGCGCACCCACCCCGAACGCCTCATGGACCCGGGGGCGCTGCGCGGCTGGACGGCCCGGGTGCTGCGCCCGCTCGACACCCTGCCGCACCACACCCGCGCCGAACTCCTCGCCACCACACGCCTCGGCCTGGAGTTCACCGCCGTCAACGCCGCCAAGGTCCTCGGCGTCAGCCGCAACACGGTCCGCGCCCGTATGGAACGCGTGGAGGCCCTGCTCGGCACCGACTTCGCCGACCTCACGGTCCGGGCCGTCGTCCACCTGGCGCTCAACACCCAGATCGGCCTGCCCGACGGCCGGCACCCCGACGACACCGGCAACTCCACGCTCCGGCTCTCCGACCTGCTGTCCGGGTCCGCCGTACGCACCTGGGCCCAGGACCTGCTGGGCCGGCTGGAGGCGGACGCCCGGAACCCGCGCCGGACGCTGCGCACCTGGATCGCCGTGGGCGGCAACGCCGAACGGGCCGCGCAGGCCCTGGGCATGCACGCGCAGACCGTGCGCGAGCACGTCCGCAGCGCCGAACCCGTGCTGGAACGCCAGCTCCTCGCCGCGGGTACCGACCTGTACGAGGTCGTGCTGGCCCACCTGGCCGTCGGTGACCTCGATCTGCCGGCTCTGCGCCGCCACGACTGACCGGCCGGCCTCAGGGGCAACCGGTTGGCCAGGTCGCGGCGGGACGAAACCGGGCCATCCGGACTCAGCTGTGCACGAGTGAGCCCTGTTGAGCGTGCAACGGGCATCGACGCGATTCACAAGGCCTCAGCCAGGGACGTAGGTTCGACGAACCGCGGGGGCTCGACCGGAACGGGGGACCGGTCGCGCTCCCGCGCGCTGCGCCGAGAGGCGGCGTCCCAGCGGCTGCCTCAGCCACGCAGTCGCACGGGTATCTCCTGCCAGCCGAAGGCGATGAACGACGGCACCTGCCGCAGGCCCTCGTCACCCGCGGCCAGGCTCAGGCCGGGGAACCGGTCGAACAGCGCCGGCAGCGCGGTCAGCGCCTCCAGACGGGCCAGCGGCGCCCCGATACAGCGGTGGACCCCGAGCCCGAACGCCAGATGGTCGTCGGCGGCGCGCGTGGCGTCGAAGACGTCGGCGTCCGGCCCGTAGTGCTCGGGATCGAGCCCCGCGGCGGCGTACGTCGTGAGGATGGCGTCTCCGGCCGGGATCGTGACGTCGCCGACGGTGAGGTCCGTGACGGCGAACCGGAGCGGCAGCGAGGCGACCGACGGGTGCGCGCGCAGCGTCTCGTCGACGACGGCGTCCCAGCCGATCTCCCCGGACCGTACGGCGGCGAGCTGCTCGGGGCGGCGGAGCAGGGCTACCACCGCGTTGCCGATGAGATTGACGGTGGTCTCGAAACCGGCGCCGATGACCAGCAACAGCGTGTACAGCAGCTCCTCGTCGCTGAGCCGGTCGCCGTCCTCGTCCCGGACCCGGATCAGTTCGGTGGTCATGTCGTCGCCGGGGTGCGCGGCCTTGTGGGCGATCAGCGCGGGGAGCACCGTGCCGATCTGCCGCTGGACGGACGCCGCGTGCTCCGCGCTCGGGTCGGTGGTGTCCATGATGGCCGCGATCATCCGGCTGGTGTCCTCGCGTAACGCGTCGGGAACACCGAACAGTTCGGAGATGATCCGCATCGGCAGCGGACGGGCGAACCCCTCCTTGACGTCCACGACCTCGCCGTCGGCCGCGTCGAGCGCGTCCAGCAGCTCCGCGGTGATGGCCTCCACCCGGGGCCGCAGCGCCTCGGTGCGCCGGTGCGTGAAGCTCGGTGCCACCAGCTTGCGCAGTCGCGTGTGGTCCGCGCCGTAGGTGGTGAACATGTTGATCACGCCTACCCAGCTCACGATCCAGCCCCAGGACGGGTGCCGGCCGATCTCGGGCCACAGCCGCCAGTGCAGCCGCGGGTCCTTGCTGACCCGCGGGTCGAGGATGAGCTCCTTCAGCGTGTCGTAGCGCGTGGGCGCCCAGGCGGGGATCCCGCCGGGCAGCTCCACGGGCACGATCGGGCCGAGGACGCGCAGCCGGGCGCACTCGCCCGCGATGTCCGCGCCGAACGGGTCGAGTGCGATGCGGTCGGTCACGGTCACGGTCGTCCTCCTGGCTGATCGGGGGAGCGGGGGGTGAAACGGACGGGCAGCGCCGTCAGCGAGCGGTGGAAGGGGCCGGGCCGCCAGGTGAGACGCTCGCGGGGCAGCACGGGTTCCAGGTCGGGCAGCCACTGGGTGAGCCGCTCGATCGCCTCGGTGGCGATGAGCAGCGTGTGCTGCCTGACCGGGCAGGCGTGCGGGCCCGCCGACCAGGACAGGTGGGAGGCGTCGCCCGGGTGCCGGTCCGCGCCGCGCTCCCGCTCGGTGGCCTGTGCCAGCGCCCCGTACGAGACCACCACCGGCACCGCGGCCCTGATCCACACGCCGTGGAAGGTGACCGGAGTGCGGGCGTAGTGGATGCCGTAGTTGGCGAGCGGCGTCTCGTGGTGCAGCACCTCCAGCACCGCGTCCGTCACCGGGCGGGCGCCGCTGGTGAGCGTCGAGTAGTAGGCCGGGTTGCCGAGGATCCTGGACAGCGCGTTGGACACCAGGTTGGCCGTCGGCTCGTGTCCCGCGCCGAGCGTGAGGAACACCTGCCAGGTGACCTCCTCGGGGGTCAGCCCCGCCGGATGGTCCAGCAGCCAGCTCGGCAGGTCGTCGCCGCGCCGCTCGGTCTTGGCCGCGATCAGCTCCAGCACGTACCCGGCGAACTCGGCCTCGCCCTCCGCCGCCTGCGCACCGCCCTCGATCAGCTTGGCGAGCGCGGCGTCGAGCCGGTCGCTCGCGCTGTCCGGCAGCCCGAACAGGCTGTTGAACACCAGCGCCATCAGCGGCCTGGTGAACTCGCCGACCAGGTCGGCCTCGCCCCGCGGCCCGATCCGGCTCACCAGCAGATGGACCGCGCGGTGCACCCGGCCGCGCAGGTCGTGCGGTTCCACCAGGTCGAAGGCGTCGATCAGCGTGGTGCGGTAGCGGATGTGGGCGGCCCCGTCGGCGAACAGCGTGTTGGGCCGCCAGCGCATCATGCCGAGCACCGGGGAGTCGTCCGGGACGGCCGCCTCCCACGGCCGGGGATCGTGCGAGAACGTCTTCGTGTCGTGCAGCAGATCCAGCGCCGCCCGCCGGTCCGTGACGACGTACGCCGGCACCCCGGGGGCGAGTTCCGCCCAGCCGACCGGGCCCTGGGCGCGCAGGGCGGCGTAGTACGGGTGGGGGTCGCGGGCGAAGCCGTCCTCCCACAGGCGCACGGGCGCCGCGACGGAGAAGGCCTGCTCGGCAGGGGACGGGTGGGTCACCGGTGCTCCGCGGGTCGGTGGTCGATCAGGTGCTGGACGAGGGCGAGCAGGGAGTCGATCGAGGAGTTCGCCTCCCGCGCGTCGCACGTCACCATCGGGGTCGTCGGTTCCAGGTCCAGAGCGGCGCGCAACTGCTCGGGGGTGTGGTGCCGGGGCGCGTCCGGGAAGGTGTTCAAGGCGACCGCGTACGGCAGCCCGGTCTCCTCCACCAGCCCGAGCACGTCGAACGAGGCGTCGATCCGGCGGGCGTCGACCAGCACGAGCGCGCCGAGCGCCCCATGGGCGATGTCGTCCCACAGCGACCGGAACCGTTCCTGGCCGGGCGTGCCGAACAGATACAGCACGATCCCGCCCGGCAGGCTGATCCGGCCGAAGTCGATGGCGACCGTGGTGGTCGACTTCTCCCGGACCCCGGCGAGATCGTCGACGTGCGCGGACGCCTCGGTGAGCTGCTCCTCCGTGTGCAGCGGGCGGATCTCCGACACCGAGCCGATCAGGGTCGTCTTGCCCACCCCGAAAGGCCCCGTGACCAGGATCTTCACCAGGTCACGGGCGGTGTCCGGGAGATGGATGCCGCCGCCGGCGGCGCCATCAACGGTGCTTGAGGTCGCGGAGGCCATCGGCCACTCTCTTCAGCAGGTCGGGGTCGAAGCGCCGGGCGGGCGGGATCGGCGCGCGGGCCAGCACCAGGTCACGGTCGATGAGGTCGGCGGCCAGCACCAGCACGGCGGAGACGGGCAGCCGCAGCAGGGCCGCGGCCTCCACCACCGTCAGCGACCCGTACTCCAGCTCCTCCAGCAGGGCCGCCTGCGCGGCGGGCAGATCGGCGGGAGGCGGATCGCCGCTGCCGGTGAGGACCGACAGCCGCTCCAGATGGGCGCGGCTGGGCCGGGCCACCCCGCCGGTCGACAGGTACGCGGGAACCAGGGGACGGCCGCCTCGGCGGCCGGTCATGCCGGCGTGTCGCCGTCGGCACCTCGGGGCCCGGCGGCCATCGCCTTCTCACCCAGCCGCGCGACCTGCGAGTGCACCCGGTGCGCGAGCAGGTCCAGGCGCACCTCGGGGTCGCCGTACGCGGCGACGCAGGTGCCGTGGTCCGTCGGCACGATGAGCACATAGCCGTGGTCCGACTCGATGACGACCTGCCGGATGTCGGCCCGGTCGGTGTCGGCGAACGCCGCCGCCGCGGTACGGCAGGCGCCCTGTACGGTGCTCGTGATGGCGGCGACCCGCTCGGCCGACGGCTGCGACAGCGCGTCGGTGTAGCCGGTCACGAGCCCGTCCCGGGTGAGCAGGACGGCGGCCACGACGTGCGGCACCTCCAGAACCGGTTCGAGCACCCAGGCCGTGTCCCCCGCTGCGCGGCTGGTCATCGAGCCGTTCCCCCTTCGTGGTCGTTCCGGTCTCGGCCGGTGTCGTCGGTCCCGTCGGCCGTGGTCGCGGCCGGGGCACCCTCAGGTACGGCTGGAACGGCGCCGGTGTTCGGCCGGGCGGCGAAACGGGCGGCCGCCGTGCCGGACTGCAGGGCGCCGAGGGCGGCGGCGGACTCCTCGGGACGCCGCGGTCGGCGCTGTGGTGCGGGTGCGGGTGCGGGTGCGGGTGCGGGTGCGGGAGCGGGTGCGGAGGCCGGGGTGTCCGGCGGGGGCGTGGCCCGGCTGCGGCGACGCCGCTGGGGGAGTCCGCCGCTGTCACGGGGGCCGCGGTGGCCGGGGGCCGGGGCGGAGGTCCGGTCGTCCTGGTCGGTGCCGTAGCCGTGATCGTCGGGTGCGGTGGGGCGGGTCGCGGCGGTGGGGGACGGGGGCTCGGGGTTCCGGGGCGAGGTGTGCGGCTCAAAGCCGTGGGGCGCGGTGGCCGAGGCCGGTTCGGATGCACGGGGCGGGGCGGAAGGGGCGTCAGCGGTGACAGCGGTGGCAGGGCTGGCTGAGGCGCCAGGGGCCGACGCGCCCGAGTCGGCACCGTCCGGCGAGGCTGCGGAGGGCGAGGCAGCGCCGGCGTAGGAGGACGCGGGGACCCCGGAAGGCGAGGCGCCACCGTCCGCCGTGCCCCGCGCGACCCTCCGCGTCGAACGCGGGGCGCTGGCCGCCGGAGGCAGTTCCTCGGGATCGATGCGGGTCAGCAGGTGACTGTCGACCCGCAGCACCGCCCGCACCCCGCCGTACGGGGACGGCGAGGTCAGGTCCACGCTCAGATCGAACTGCCGGGTCAGCTGGCCGATGGCGGCGAGTCCCATGCGCGGCGGGTCGCCGAGCTCGGTGAGCAGGATCGGTTCGGAGCCGGCCACCATCCGCTGGGCACGGGCCCGTTCGTCCTGCGTCATGCCCAGCCCGGCATCGTCCACGGTGACACAGACACCGTGGTGGACGGCCTCCAGGTTGACCACGACGTCGGTGTCGGGCGCTGAGTGCCGCAGCGCGTTGTCGAGGAGCTCGGCGACGATGATGGCGACCGGCTCGACGGCGTGGGACACCAGTGCGGTCCCGGCCTCCAGGTGGTTGTGGATCCGCACGCGCTGGTAGCCCGTGAGCCGGGCCTGACCGCCCGTCACCGCGTCCACCAGATGGGACTCCTCCCGGGCCAGCCCCACCCAGGCCCCGCACACCACCGCGGCGATCTGCGCGCGCCGCAGCGACTGCTCGTTCTCGTGGTCGAGCTCGAACAGGGTTTGAGCCAACTCTGGGTCGTCGTAACGTTGTTGCAGACCGCGCAGGGCGTCCTGCAACCGGTACAGCGCCGCCTGGATCTCCCGTGTGGCCCCGCGCATCCCGGCCTTCGCGGCGGCGTCGATGCGGGTGCGCTGCGCGGCGAGTTCCGCGTGCAGCGCCTTCAGCACCTGCTCCAGCGCGAGGCCCAGGGGCGAACCCGCGAGCTGCGGGCTGAGCGGGCCGGGCACGGCGACGTGCGGATGGGCCACCTGCCGGGCCGCGGCGGGCACGCGCCGCGCCGCCAGGTGCTCGACCTCGGCCGTGAACGCCCGTGTGGTGCCGTCGAGCCGGGCCCGCAGGGCGGCCGTCTTCGCGCGCTGCGCGGCCAGTTGCCGCCGCGAGCGCAGCAAACCGCCGCCGAGGGCGAACGCGGACAGTGTGCCGACGGCGAGACCGCCGACGACCAGGTCCGGTAATTCGATCATCGAGTCGAGTCCAGGGAGAGTCGGGCAGGGCGGAGTCCGAGGCGCTCTGACGAGCCACCCGCAGCACAGTACACACCGTCATCGACCGGTCTCGCACGGTGGAGCGGCACTTCGTTCCGGAACTGACCGGGGTCTGTTCGCTTCTGTGGCAACTGTCAGGATTGCCGTACGGGGGAGGGGAGTTGGTGGTCCGTACGGGTCTGGTCGGCGGGTCGACCACCCGTCCGCAACGGTCGTGACCGGGTGGTCACCGAACGTGATGCGGGCGGGCTGTGTGTCCGACCGGAGGACGGGTACCCGTCCGGCGCCTGAAGAGGTCCGCTCCGCAAGAAGGAGGCCCGAATGACCAGCGAGACGGAGACCGGCGGCGTGACCGGTACGCAGGACAAGGACTACAACCTGATCTGGTACGTCGAGGCGTGCCTGAACAACGCCCTGCGTCTGGAGAGCTACATCCAGGACGCGGAGCGCGCCAAGGACACCGAGGTCGCGGACCTGTTCCGCAAGGCCCAGGCGGACAGCCGCAAGGGTGCCGAACTGGGCAAGGGGCTCCTGCGCGCACGCCTCAACGGCGGCTGAGGCCCCACCGGGGCCGGACGGCCCGGACACCGCCGACGGGCGGGGTCCGGGCCTTTTCGTGTCCGGGCTTGCGGGGCCAGGATTTCGTGTCCGGGGCTTTCGCGGCCGGTGCGGCAGAACCGCCCCGGCCGGTCCGGCTCAGCCGGCGTAGACCCTGCCTTCCTTCACGACGTACTCGGCCGGCTCGGAGCAGCCGATGGACGGCGTGAGCAGCAGGCTCACCGTCAGCGGCGCGGGCTCGGTGCTCGCGGTGGAGAACTCGCAGACGGCACCCTTGCCGGTGAGCGGGTACCAGAACCAGCCGTCCACGTCGCCCACGGTCACGCGGTCCGACTCCTTCCAGGCGCCCCCGGACTGAGTGTAGACCTGGAGGCGCACCGAGGCGGCGTACTCGTCCTCCGTCGAGCGCAGCGCAGTGAGAGTGATCTTGTAGTCGGAGCCGACGACGGACGAGGCGATCTGCCGGGTCTGCGGTGCGGCGGCGGTGTCCGCGCTCGACGCCCCGGCGCCGGCGGCGCCGAGGGCGGCCGCCATCAGGACGGTGAGGGCGGCGGTCGTGCCGCGGCGGGTCAGGCTGCGGGCCATGCTCATGTGTTCCCCCGTTGGAACGAGTCGGGACGGAGATATTCCGTGTTGTTCCGTTCGCTGAGGAAGACACCTGCCACCGACCGGAGGTTGTACGGGTCGCCACGATGCCGACAGCTCACCACTCCATCGCCGCCACGAGGAGGAGTTGATCGTGCGCAGGCCGGTCGATGGAGAGGTTCATGTGCACTACGGCCAGATCTACGTCGAGACCGATCCGGACAGCTTCGGGCCGGACCTCGCGGAGGCGTTCGCCGGGCAGAGTGCGGGACTGTGCGGGGCGGCGACACCGTGCGTCCTGTGGCTGAACACCGGTTTGCACACCGGCGACGTGGGCTTCACGGTCGAGGTGCACGAGCAGGCCCCGCCGCTGGATCCGGCCTGGGAGGACGTGGTGGAGGTGTCCTTCCGTCCCGTGTCGGCCGACAGCGCGCTCGTGCAGTGGACGGCGAGCCCCAACTCGACCGGTACCTCCTCCAGTTCTGGCCCGCCCCACCCGAGCCGGACCGTGTCCTGAGACAGACCGCGCAGGTCGCCGCCTACTGGCACCGCTACGCCCGCGAACCACCGCCGCCTCCCACCCCGGCCGAACGCGCCGAAGCCGAACGCCGGGCCCGCCTCGCTCAGGAGACAGCGCAACGGGAACGCCGGCTCGCCCGACCCCGCCCTGCTCCACGCCATCGACGTCTCCGGCCCCGCCACCCAGCGCGCGGTGGCCCTGTTCACGGCCCGCCGGGCGTGTGAAGCGGCCGGTCTCACCGCCCTCGACCGGGTCGCCGACCCGCTCGCGGCCCTGGCCGAGGGGCGTCCGCTGCCGCCGCCGTTCGACGACGACACCCGCATGTGGGAGACCCTGGCCACCGCCCCGCGTGTCCCGGACCGGACCGTCGGCCGGGCCGTCCCGCCCGAGCGGCCCCCCTTCCGGCCGCCCGCGTCCACGAGCACGCCCGTGCCGCAATCCCAGGAGGCGGCACGGGCCGTGGTGGGCCCGGCGGTCGTCGTGGCGAAACCGCCGGCCTCCGGCTCCGGCCCGTACGCCGTGGCGCTCACCATCGGCCCACCGCACCCGTCCCTGCGGATCTCCCAGCCGCACATGGCCCTCCCCGCGGTGACCGGCGCGGCCGAGCACCACCCGCTCCGGGCGGCCCTCGACGCGGTGCACGCGGCCGTCGCCGCCTACGGCGACGACCACCCGGCCCTCCTCGCGGAGGTCTGGTCCGTGGTGCGCGGGACGGTACGCGTGCCCGGCCCCTGACCGCACCCCCGGCCCAGGAGGCCCGGGAGGAGGCCGCGACGGTGCCCAGCCGCCGCTGCCCGGAGCCGGCCATTTCTTCCCGCGTGACTGACCCCGCCCCGCCGGGTACCCGGCCCGTCCCGCCACGACCGGCCGGGCGGCCGCTCGCGGCGCCGCCCCGGCCGGCCGCCGGCCATGAGCCGAAGGAGCCCACGCATATGACGGACGTATCCGGTACCGGCCCCGCCCCGGGCGACGACCGCGAGGTCCTCACCAACCGCCAGGGTCATCCGGTCTACGACAACCAGAACCAGCGCTCCATCGGTCCCCGCGGCCCCGCCACCCTGGAGAACTACCAGTTCCTCGAGAAGATCAGCCACTTCGACCGGGAACGCATCCCCGAGCGCGTCGTGCACGCCCGCGGTGTCACCGCCTACGGCCACTTCGAGGCCTACGGCACCTGGGGCGACGAGCCGATCAGCCGCTACACCCGCGCCAAACTCTTCCAGGAACGCGGCAAACGCACCGACGTGGCCGTCCGCTTCTCCACCGTCATCGGCGGACGCGACTCCTCCGAGGCCGCCCGCGACCCGCGTGGCTTCGCGGTGAAGTTCTACACGGAGGACGGCAACTGGGACCTCGTCGGCAACAACCTCGGCGTCTTCTTCATCCGCGACGCGATCAAGTTCCCGGACGTCATCCACGCCCTCAAACCGGACCCGGTGACCTTCGAGCAGCAGCCCCGCCGCATCTTCGACTTCATGTCGCAGACGCCCGAGGCCATGCACATGCTGGTCAACCTGTTCAGCCCGCGCGGCATCCCCGCGGACTACCGCCACATGCAGGGCTTCGGCGTCAACACGTACAAGTGGGTCAACGCCGACGGCGACACCAAGCTCGTCAAGTACCACTGGATGCCCAAGCAGGGCGTGCGCAGCATGACCGAGGAGGACGCGGCGGGCGTCCAGGCCGACTCCCTCGGCCACGCCACCAAGGACCTGTACGAGGCCGTCGGGCGCGGCGACCACCCGGAGTGGGAACTGCTCGTCCAGATGATGGACGACCACGACCACCCGGAGCTCGACTTCGACCCGCTGGACGACACCAAGACCTGGCCCGAGCAGGACTTCCCGCCGAAGCCGGTGGGCCGGATGGTGCTCGACCGGATGCCGAAGGACTTCTTCGCCGAGAACGAGCAGATCTCCTTCGGCACCGGCGTCCTCGTCGACGGCCTGGACTTCTCCGACGACAAGATGCTCGTCGGCCGGACCTTCTCCTACAGCGACACCCAGCGCTACCGGGTCGGCCCGAACTACCTCCAACTCCCTGTCAACCAGGCCAAGGCCGCGGACGTGCGCACCAACCAGCGCGACGGCCAGATGACGTACCACGTGGACGGCGGCGGCGAGAACCCGCAGGTCAACTACGAGCCGTCGATCACCGGCGGTCTGCGCGAGGCCCGCTACCCGACCCACGACGAACAGGGACCCGTGATCGAGGGGCGGGTCACCCGCAAGCGCATCCCCCGCACCAACGACTACATGCAGGCCGGGCAGCGCTACCTGCTGCTGGAGGACTGGGAGCGGGACGATCTGGTGAAGAACTTCACCGACCTGCTGTCCCAGTGCGACCGGCCCGTCCAGGAGCGCATGGTCTGGCACTTCCTGCTGGTCGAGAACGACCTCGGTCTGCGGGTCGGCGAGGGGCTGGGCATCGGCCCGGAGGACGTCGCCGGTCTGCAGCCGCTGGCGAGCCAGGACCTCACCGACGAGGACCGCGAACGCCTGGCCAACCTGGGCAAGAACCAGCCGCGCGACGTCGAGGGTCTCACCATGACCCACTGCGTGCCGGACGAACGGCACGTCGTGACCCGTTGACCGGTCACCTCGTCAGGGCGCCACGGGCCACCGCGAGGGCCTGTTCCGCGTAGCTCCGGCCGAACAGCACGGCGTGTACCAGCAGCGGAAACAGCTGGTGCACGCCGACGCGGTCCGCCCAGCCCTCGGCGAGCGGCGCCTGCTGCCGGTAGCCGTCCAGCACCTGCTCCAGGTGCGGGCAGCCGAACAGCCGCAGCATCGCCAGATCGGTCTCGCGGTGCCCGCCGTGCGCGGCCGGGTCGATCAGCCGGACGTCCCCGTCGGCCGCCCACAGCACGTTGCCGTTCCACAGGTCGCCGTGCAGCCGCGCGGGCGGCTCGGCGGGCCCCGACAGCTCGGGCAGTCGCTCGCACAGACGCTCCACGTCGGTCGCCTCGCCGGGGCGGACGGTGCCCTGGTCGACGGCGCGCCGCAGATACGGCAGCACGCGATGCTCGGCGTACCAGCCCGGCCAGTCGGTGCCGGGCTCGTTGCGCATCGGGGCGAGCCCGATGTACGCGTCCGCCGGGCCGCCAGGGGGCGGCGCGCCGAACGCCGGCGCACCGGCTGCGTGCAGGGCGGCCAGGTCACGGCCGAAGCGGACCGCCGCCTGACGGCTCGGCCGCCCTTCCGTGACCCGGTCGACGACCAGCCAGTTCCCGTCGTGGCCGTGCACGGCCGGTACCCGCACCGTGCCGGCGCCGGCCAGCCAGCGCAGCCCGGCCGCCTCGGCCCGCGTCGCCCCCGGATCGTCGGCACGCTTGACGACCACCACCCGCCCGTCGTTGAGCGTCACCTCGGCGAGGGCCCCGGACAGGGGCCGTTCCGCGGTGACCGGCCGCCCGGTGAGCCGGGTCACGGCGTCCGTACACGTGGTCATACGTGCTCCTCCTCGGCTCCGAGCCTGATCGGCACGGCGGCCGTTGTGGTTCCGGGACATTCGCCACGCCCCGGTCACGCGGGACGGTGAAATCCCGCCGCCCGCCGACAGAACGAGCCATCGCCGGGGGACCAGTCGGGGCATGACGAGTTCATCGTTCCAGCCCACCATCGCCCTGCCCGCCCCCGTGTGCGAACAGGCCGCACAGCACCTGGAGCAGGCCGCGCACCGGGCCATCGACGGGGCCGCGATCCCCTTGAAGGCGTTCCGCGCCGCCGCCGACAACGACTTCATCCTCCCCGTGCCGGTCGTCGAGCAGGCGGCGGCGTGCCTGCTGGTCCTGGCCACCGAGACCGCCCAGACCGTACGGCCCTCCGCCCTGCGTGCCGTCATCAGCGTCGCGCTGCGGCTGCGGGACGCCGTGGAACTGTCGCATCAGCCGGCTCTCAGCAGCAGGTTCTGGTAGATCGAGGCCGGCGGCGGGACCCGTGCGTCAGGTCTCGCGGAAGGCGACCCTCACCTGATCGCGGCGCAGCTCCTCCAGCGTGGCGCGCTGCCGCCGCGCCCGTTCGACGAGGTCGTCGAGGTGTCGCGCGTCGAGGCGGGTGTCCGTGGCGGCCAGGTCGCGCAGCGTCTGCCAGCCGGACGACTTGCCCTCCACCCCCAGACTCAGCGCCTCCAGCTCCCACAGCGTGCTCAGCGGGGAACGCCGTACCAGGCTGCCGTTGCTCTTCAGGCGGGCCATCTGCTCGACCGCCCGGCCCGCGTACACCTTGTAGCGCCGAACCGGGACGTCGAGTCGCCGCATGATGTGGAGCAGGCTCGCCCGGTCCTCGGCGATCTCGGCGGCGACCGGGGCCAGGGTGTCGGCCAGCGCCGTGCCCCGGCACGAGCGCAGCAGGTGGCGTATCCGCGCGGTCCCGGCGGTGGCGCCGGCGAGATGGTCGTTGAGGTAGACGCCCAGCAGCGACATGTCGGTGGCCGGAGCACGTCGGGCGCCCGGCGGATCCGTTCGCTGTTCCGTCATGGCATTGCTCCTGTCCTGCTCCGGCCCTGTCCCAGGGCGGCCGGAACAGGGGGTTCGCCGGACCTTTCCGGCTTGCGGAAGACTACGCGGGGCGGGTGCCCGGGCCCCTCCCGGCGAAACGGGATCGGCGTCCCTGCACACGAGCCCTGATTCGATGTGGCCGAGGCCACAGCTCGGACGAGGTCCCGATCACGTCCGGGTGTGCGGGGCGGCGGCTACCGTCTACGGGCAGATCCCCCGCTTCCCCACCCCTTTCGGACGGCCCGGCAGTGCAAGCAGACCTGTCTCCTGTCATAGCGGCGACCGCCCAGTGGCTGACCCGCGCCTTCCCCGCCTCCGGCGGCGCGCTCGCCTCCGCGCTGTGCGAGGTGCAGGCCCGGCAGGCCGTGACGGTCGCGGCATGGCTCAGGTACCCGACGGAGATGGACGCCGCCCTGGTCGGTGTGGCGGGCCCCGGCGGCTCCGCGCGGCTGGACTGGGTCACCGGCACCGACGCGACCCTGGGTGACGACGTGGACGCGCACGCCTGGCGCACCTGGGTCGACGAGGTCGTGGCGAGCTGGGCGGCCAGTCTGCTCACCGACCCGGAGCTGGCCGCCCTGGCGGTGGCCGCGCTCGCCGAGGGCAGCCACAGCACCGGCACACCGACCGAGTTCCGGCGGCTCGTGGCGCCCGACGACGGCGACCAGCGCGCCGCCGCCCTGCTGCGCCACCCCGACCTGCTCGCCCCCGTGGCCGACCTGCACCGCTCCCAGCTCCTCGCCCGCCTGCACCCGGGCCGCACACTGATCGCCTGACCCAGGCGGCTGTCCCTGACGGGGCCCGCCCCGCCGGGCTCACAGCAGCCTCGGTCCGCCGACCTTCACGTGCCCGTCTGCCGGTGGCTTTGGCTCGCCGGCGTGCGGTGGCCGGGTTCACCGGCCCAGGGGCGCCGGTCTTCCGGTCTGCGGTGGCGTGGCTCGCCGGCGTGCGGTGGCCGGGTTCACCGGCCCAGGGGCCCCGGGCTCCCGGTCTGCGATGACGTTGGCCCACTGGCCTCCGGCAGCCCCCCTCCGCCAGCCCAGGGGGGCAGGCGTCGGCCCGCAACGGAGTCGAGTCGCCGACCTTCGGTGGCCGGATCTGCCGCCTCACGGGGCGCTGGCCCCCCGAGCCACGACGGCCGCTCCCCGAACAGCGCCGACGTTGGTCCGCGTCGGCGCTGGACCCTCGCTCCGCGACCGGGCTGCGCCCCTGGTCCGCGAGGCGTCGGTCCGCGACGTCGCTGGCTCCCCGGTCCGCCGACCTGCAGCGGCCCTCGCTCCGCCGACTGCCGCAACCCCAGTCCGCCGACCCGCAGCGGACCGGGCCCTCCGACCTGCGACGGCCCGGTCCGCCGGACCGCCCCGGCTTCGGCCCAGCGACCGAACACCCGCCCCGCAGGCCCCCTCGCCGGCTGGGCGGGCACCCCCGATCCCAGCTCTCCACCACATCTTCGACCTGCGCGAACAGTCGGTCACCCTGCGTGACTCACCGGTTTGCCGTACGCGACCGTGCCACGGGCGCACGGGCGGCGGACGCTGAGCGTGGGCTCGACGGCCTCCGGCCACCTTCGGCGGCACGAGGCGTACACCGTCGTGCCGGGCAGTGACGCCGCTGACGGAGGAGAGACCGAGATGACCACCGCCCTCTCACGGAGCTGGGAACACGCCGTCGTCACGGGCGGCGCCGGATTCGTCGGCTCCCACCTGTGCGCCGCCCTGCTGGACGCGGGCGCGGCCGTCACCTGCGTGGACGACTTCAGCACCGGCCGGCCCGAGAACATATCCCCGCTGCTCGAACAGCCCGGGTTCACGCTCGTGCAGGCCAACGTCGCCGAGGGCCTGCGGATCAAGCGAACGCCCGACCTCGTCCTGCACTTCGCCTCCCCGGCGTCCCCCGCGGACTACCTGCGCCTGCCACTGCACACCATGGAGACGGGCAGCCTCGGCACCCGCAACGCCCTGGAGCTCGCACGGTCCTCCCGCGCCCGCTTCGTCCTCGCCTCCACCTCCGAGGTCTACGGCGACCCGCAGCAGAACCCCCAGGACGAGCGCTACTGGGGCAACGTCAACCCGGTCGGCCCGCGCAGCGTCTACGACGAGGCCAAACGCTTCGGCGAGGCGCTGACCACCGCCCACGCCGACACCCACGGCACCGACACCTGCATCGTGCGGCTGTTCAACACCTACGGCCCGCGGATGCGCGGCCACGACGGACGCGCGGTGCCGACCTTCGTACGGCAGGCCCTGGCCGGCGAGCCCCTCACCGTGACCGGCGACGGTCTCCAGACCCGGTCGCTGTGCTACGTCGACGACACCGTGCGCGGCATCCTCGCGGCGGCCGCCCACGGCATGCGCGGCCCCGTCAACATCGGCAACCCGACCGAGATCACCATGCTCGACCTGGCCCGGCTGGTCGTCGAACTCGCCGGCTCCCCGTCGGAGATCCGCTTCATCGAACGCCCGGTGGACGACCCGGCCGTGCGCTGCCCGGACATCACGCTGGCCCGCGACAAGCTCGGCTGGGAGCCGCACGTGCGCCCCGAGGAGGGGCTGCGGCGCACCATCGCCTGGTTCCGCGAGGACGGCACGGACGACTGACCCCAGCGCCCGGGCATCTCCGTACCGCCGCGTCCGGTTCTCTCCCGACCGCCGAAAGGCCCGCCACCCCATGCGCATCCTCGGAATCAACGCCCTCTTCCACGACCCCGCCGCCGCCCTGGTGATCGACGGGCGGACCGTCGCCGCCGCGGAGGAGGAGCGGTTCTCCCGGCGCAAGCACGGGAAGAGACCCCTGCCGTTCTCCGCCTGGGAGCTGCCCGAGAAGGCCGCCGCCTGGTGCCTGAAGCGGGCCGGGCTGCGCCCGCAGGACCTCGACGCCGTCACCTACTCCTTCGACCCGGCACTCGCCCGGCCCGCCGAGGACATGGGCCTGGACGACCCGTGGGACCACCTGCGGCTGATCTACGCCCGTGAGGCGCCCGGCTTCCTGCGGACGGCCCTGCCCGGCCTCGCCCCCGGCATCGTCCGCTTCGTGCCGCACCACATGGCCCACGCCGCCTCCGGCGCCTTCGCCGCACCGGACGCCGGCGACTCCTCGGTCCTGGTCCTGGACGGCCGCGGCGAACGCGCCTCCCACCTGGCCGCCCGCCGCGTCGGCGGCCGGCTGGAGGCGTTGCACGCCCAGGACCTGCCGCACTCGCTCGGCCTCGTCTACGAGGAACTCACCGAACACCTCGGCTTCCTGCGCTCCTCCGACGAGTTCAAGGTGATGGCCCTCGCCTCCCACGGCACCCCGCGCATGCTCACCGAGCTGCGCCGCCACGTCTACCCCACCGGCGACGGCGGCTTCCACGCCACCGGCGTGCCCTGGCACGACCTGTGCGCGCCCCGCGGCCCCGACGAGCCGTGGACCCAGGACCACGCCGACGTCGCCGCCAGCGCCCAGGCCGTGCTGGAGGAGACCCTGCTCGACCTCGTGCGCTGGCTGCACGGCCGTACCCACGACCGGGTGCTCACGCTCGCGGGCGGCGTCGCCCTCAACTGCGTCGCCAACTCCCGTATCGCACGCGAGGGCCCCTTCTCCCGGGTGTGGGTGCAGCCCGCCGCCGGAGACGCCGGTACCGCCCTGGGCGGCGCCCTGCTGCTGTCCGCCGCCGAGGGTGACGAACCGGAGCCCATGACCGGCGCCGACCTCGGCCGGGACTGGTCCGACGCGGAGCTCGGAGCCTCGCTGAAGACGGCCGCCGTGCCCTTCGAACGGCCCCCGGACATCGCCGCCACCGTCGCCCGCGCCCTCGCGGACAACGCCATCGTCGCCTGGTTCCAGGGGCGTTCCGAGTACGGCCCCCGGGCGCTCGGCCACCGCTCCCTGCTGGCCCACCCCGGGCACGCGGGCAACCTCGAACGGCTCAACGACGTCAAGGGCCGCGAGCAGTTCCGGCCCGTCGCACCCATGGTCCTCGCCGACCGCGCCGCCGAGATCTTCGACGGCCCGCTGCCCAGCCCGTACATGCTGTTCGTGCACGACGTCGCGCCGGCCTGGCGGGACCGCATCCCCGCCGTCGTCCACGTCGACGGCACGGCCCGCATCCAGACCGTCGACCCGGCGCGCGAACCGCTGGTGGCCCGCATGCTCGGCGAGTTCGAGCGACTCACCGGGCTGCCCGTCGTCGTCAACACCAGCCTCAACACGGCCGGCCGGCCCATGGTCGACGACCCGCGCGACGCCCTGGAGTGCTTCGGCTCCTCACCCGTCGACCTGCTGGCCATCGGCCCCTACGCCGTCCGCCGCGGCGACCTGTTCCGTTCCGAGGACGCCGGAGGCCTGCGATGACCGAGCCCGACGCCCGCACCCGGGATGCCGAGTACGCCGTCGTCGTCCCGACCCTCGGCCGGCCCAGCCTGCGCGGGTGCCTGCACGCACTGGCCGAGGCGAGCGGACCGGGGCCGGTCCGGGTGGTCCTCGTCGACGACCGGCCCGACCCGGCCGGCCCGTCCCTCACCGCCGACGTCCCGCCGTCCCTGCGCTCGCGCACCCTCGTCGTACCCGGCGGGGCGCGCGGCCCGGCCGCCGCACGCAACCTCGGCTGGCGGGCCGCCGGTGACGTGCCCTGGATCGTCTTCCTCGACGACGACGTCGTACCGGGGCCCACCTGGGGCGACGACCTGACGATGGACCTGGCCGCGGCGACGGACCGGACCGCCGGGATCAGCGCCCGGATCGAGGTGCCGCTGCCCACCGACCGCCGCCCCACCGACTGGGAACGCAACACGGCCGGACTCGCCGGCGCCCGCTGGATCACCGCCGACATGGCGTACCGCCGGGACGCGCTGGCCGCCGTCGGCGGGTTCGACGAACGCTTCCGGCGGGCCTTCCGGGAGGACGCCGACCTCGCCCTGCGCATCCTCGACGCCGGCTGGACCCTCACCGGGGGCCGGCGCACCACCACCCACCCCGTGCGGCCGGCCGGGCTGTGGACCTCCGTCCGTCTCCAGGCCGGCAACGCCGACGACGTGCTGATGACCCGGCTGCACGGCCGCACCTGGTGGCGCCGGGCGGAGGCTCCCCGCGGGCGGCTGCCCCTGCACCTGGCCGTGACCGGTGCGGGGGTGACGGCGCTCGGCTGCGCCCTGCTCGGCCGGTACCGGCCGGCCGGGGCCTGCGCCGCCGCATGGCTGGCCGGCACGGCCGAATTCGCCCTCGCCCGGATCCTGCCCGGGCCGCGCACCCGTGACGAGGTACTCACCATGGCCGTGACCAGCGCGCTCGTCCCGCCGGCCGCGACCTGGCACTGGCTGCGCGGGCGACTCGCGCACCGTACGGCCCGGCCGCTCACCCCGCTGCGGACCGGCGGGCCGGCGCCCGCGCCCCGCCCGGTGGTCAGGGAACGGCTGCGGTCATGACCCGCCCCACCGGCCCCTGGCTGCTCTCCGGGCGGAACGGGTCCACCGGGGGACGGCTGCCCCCGCACGACCCCGGCGGCCCGCTTCCCGCGGCTGTCCTCTTCGACCGCGACGGCACGCTCGTCGCCGACGTCCCCTACAACGGGGACCCGTCGCGGGTCGCGCTCATGCCCGGCGCGCGGGAGGCCGTCGCCGCCGTGCGCGCCGCCGGGATTCCCGTCGGTGTCGTGACCAACCAGTCGGGCGTGGCCCGTGGTCTGCTGACTCCTCGCCAGGTCGAGGACGTACGTCTGCGGGTGGAGGAGCTGCTCGGGCCGTTCGCCGTCTGGGCCGTGTGCCCGCACGGGCCGGGGGAGGGCTGCGGCTGCCGCAAGCCGGCCCCGGGCCTGGTACTGGCCGCGTGCCGCCGGCTTGCCGTCCCGTCCGGACGCACCGTCGTCATCGGTGACATCGGGGCCGACGTGGAGGCCGCGCGGGCCGCGGGGGCCCGCGGTGTCCTGGTCCCCACGACCGACACCCGCCCCGAGGAGACCGCAGCGGCCGACACCACGGCAGCCGACCTGCTCGCCGCGGTTCGCCTCGTCCTCGACCCGGCCCCCGCCGCTGCGCCGGCGGGACAGCCTCGGTGGAATCCCGGTACGGCGACGAGGGAGTGGCGGAGCGGCCCGGCCGGGCCGGCCGGCGAACCGCGCCGTCACCCGGCCGCGCCGGCGGCGGCACCGCGCGGCCACCCCGCCCTGCCGACGGGGGAGCCGCGATGACCCCCATCCGTTCCCGCAGCCGCCTGCCCCGGACCCTCGTCGTCCGTCTCGACAGCGCCGGAGACGTGCTCCTGGCCGGGCCCGCCGTGCGGGCCGTCGCGGCCGGGTCCTCGTACACCGCGCTGCTGTGCGGGCCGCAGGGCGCCGCGGCCGGGCGGATGCTGCCCGGGGCGGACGACGTGCTGACCTACGACGCCCCCTGGGTCGGGCTGGAGCCCCCGCCGGTCACCCGGAGGGCCACCCGGCGGTTGATGGAGACACTCACGGCGGGCCGCTTCGACCGGGCGCTCGTCCTCGTGTCGTACCACCAGAGCGCGCTGCCGATCGCCCTGTTGCTGAGGCTCGCCGGGATCGGCTGGACCGCCGCCGACAGCGAGGACTACCCGGGAGCGCTGCTCGACCTGCGGCACCGCAGACCGCCGCACCGCCACGAGGCCCTGGCCGCCCTCGACCTGGCACGCGCCGCCGGCTACGCCCTTCCGCCCGGCGACGACGGCAGGCTGCGCGTCACACCGCCACCCCGCACCATTCACCTCACCGGCCGCGAACCGTACGTCGTCGTCCACCCCGGCGCCGCCGTCCCCGCCCGGGCCTGGACCCCCGGCCGGGCGGCACGGGCCGTCGCCGCCCTGTCCGCCGAGGGACACCGGGTCGTCGTCACCGGGAGCCGCGCCGAGCGGGAGCTGACCGCGCGGGTCGCCGGGCGGCACGCGCTGGACCTCGGCGGCGCCACCGATCTGCCGCACCTGGCCGGAGTCCTCGCCCGGGCGCGGGCCGTGGTGGCCGGCAACACCGGCCCGGCCCATCTCGCCGCCGCCGTCGGCACACCTGTCGTCAGCCTCTTCGCACCGGTCGTGCCGGCCGAACGATGGGCCCCCTACGGCGTGCCGCACGTCCTGCTCGGCGACCGGCGCGCCGCGTGCGCGGACACCCGGGCCCGGCACTGCCCCCTGCCGGGACACCCCTGCCTGGACGGCATCGGCGACGCCGAGGTGCTCGCCGCCGTGGCGGCCCTCACCGGCGACCCGGCGGACCAGGGAGAACAGACGGAGCGAGGAGCGGCCGTATGAACATCCTGCTGTGGCACGTGCACGGCTCCTGGACGACCGCGTTCGTCCAGGGCCCGCACACCTGCCTCGTCCCCGTCACCCCGGGCCGCGACCCGGACGGCCTGGGACGGGCCCGCACCTTCTCCTGGCCCGCCTCGGTCCGCGAGGTCACCCCCGGGGAACTCCGCGACACGCCCGTCGACCTGGTCCTCCTGCAACGGCCGCACGAACTCGAACTGGCCGAACGCTGGCTCGGCGGACGCCGCCCCGGCCGGGACGTGCCCGCGCTGTACCTGGAGCACAACGCGCCCGACGGCGGCGTACCGGACACCCGGCATCCGTGCGCCGACCGCGCCGATCTGACCATCGTGCACGTCACGCACTTCAACCGGCTGTTCTGGGACTGCGGCAGCACCCGCACCGAGGTCGTCGAACACGGCATCGTCGACCCCGGCCACCGCTACACCGGCCGGCTCGCCCGCGCCGCCGTCGTCGTCAACGAACCCGTGCGACGCGCCCGGTACACCGGCACGGACCTGCTGCCCGCCCTGACCGAGGCGGTACCGCTCGACGTGTTCGGCATGGGCACCGAGGGCCTGGCCGGCCACCTCGCCCTGCCACCCGACCGGTGCCGCACCGCCGACCTGCCGCAGAGCGAGCTGCACACGGCGATGGCCGAACGCCGCATGTACCTGCACCCGGTGCGCTGGACCTCCCTCGGGCTGTCCCTGCTGGAGGCGATGCACCTCGGCCTGCCCGTCCTGGCCCTCGCCACCACCGGGGCCGTCGAGGCCGTCCCGCCCGGCGCGGGCACCCTCTCCACCCGCCCCGACGTCCTGGCCCGCGCCGCCCGCCGCTACCTCCACGAACCCGAGGCCGCGGCCGCGGACGGGGCCAGGGCCCGGCAGGCGGCCCTCGAACGCTACGGGCTCAAGCGCTTCCTCGCCGACTGGGAGCGCCTGATCACGGAGGTGTGCTCATGACCCCGTCCCTCAGCCCCTTCCCCACCGGACCGCTCGGCGGCGACCCCCTCGACCCGGGCGTCCTCGCGATCGCGCTCGTCTCGGAGCACGCCAGTCCGCTCGCCGCGCTCGGCGGGGTCGACGCCGGCGGGCAGAACGTCCACGTCGCCTGCCTCGCCGGCGCCCTCGCCGACCGTGGCCACCGCGTCACCGTCTACACCCGCCGTGACGCACCCGACCTGCCCGGCCGGGTGGAGCTGCGCGAAGGCGTCGAGGTGCACCACGTCCCCGCCGGACCGGCCGAGCCGCTTCCCAAGGACGAGCTGCTGCCGTACATGGGCGAGTTCGGCCGCTACCTGGCACGCGGCTGGCGCACCCGGGCCCCCGACCTCGTGCACTCGCACTACTGGATGTCGGGCCTGGCCGCACTGCGCGCGGCCCGTGCCCACGGGCTGCCCCTGCTGCACACGTACCACGCCCTCGGCACCGTGAAGCGACGGCACCAGCGCCATGCCGACACCAGCCCGCCCGAGCGGATCCCCGGCGAGATCGAGATCGGGCTGGGCTGCGACCGCATCGTCGCCACCTGCCGGGACGAGGCAGCCGAACTGACCCGCATGGGCATCCCCCGGCACAAGATCGGCATCGTGCCGTGCGGCGTCGACCCCGACCGGTTCACCCCCAAGGGCCCGGCCGCGCCGCGCGGCCCGTACCCGCACCGGCTGCTCCAGCTGGGCCGGCTGGTGCCGCGCAAGGGAGCCGCGGTGGCCGTCGCCGCGCTGGCCCGGCTGCCCGGCACCGAACTCGTCGTCGTCGGCGGGCCGCCCGCGGACCGGCTCGACGACGACCCGGAGGTGCGTCGGCTGCGCGGCATCGCCCGGGACGCCGGCGTCGCCGACCGGGTCCGCTTCACCGGCGCCGTGCCCAGCGAGGACGTGCCGCCGCTGCTGCGTTCCGCAGACGTCGTGGTGTGCCCCGCCGACTACGAGCCCTTCGGCATCGTCCCGCTGGAAGCCATGGCGTGCGGCGTGCCCGTCGTGGCCAGCGCGGTCGGCGGGCAGCTCGACACCGTCGCCGACCCGGGCACCGGGCGGCTGGTGCCACCCCGCGACCCGGAGGCCCTGGCCGGCGCCGTCGCCGTCCTGCTCGCCGACCCGGCGGCCCGCGAGGCGTGCGGGGCGGCCGGCCGCCGCCGGGTCCTGAGCCGCTACGGCTGGGGCCGGGTCGCCGCGGCCACCGAGGCCGCCTACTGCGAGGTGCTCGACGCCGAGCCCGCCGCGACGGGCGCCGGCTGAACCGATCCGTCCCCGGCCCGCCGACAACCGCCGGTACCCCGAAGACCGAAGGAGGTGCGGGTCCGCCACCGTCCACCGGGCGGCGGCACGCCCGAACAGCATGAGCGAACACCCTGCACACCCCGCGCTCGATGCCGCCCGCCTGCACTGCCGGTCACTGGAAGAGGCACTCGGCCGGTTCCGCCGGCACGGCCTCGAACGGATCGCGGACTGGGGCGGCCGGCTCGCCGACGTCCTGACCGGCGGCGGCCGGCTCCTCGCCGCGGGCAACGGCGGCAGCGCCGCCCAGGCCCAGCACCTCACCGCCGAACTGGTCGGCCGCTACCGTCAGGAACGCCGCGCCTACTCCGCGCTCGCGCTGCACGCCGAGACGTCCAGCGTGACCGCCATCGGCAACGACTACGGCTTCGACCACGTCTACGCCCGCCAGGTCACCGCCCACGGCCGCCCCGGCGACATCTTGATGCTGCTGTCCACCTCAGGCCGCAGCGCCAACCTCGTCGCCGCCGCCGTGACCGCCCGGCAGGCCGGACTGCACGTGTGGGCGCTCACCGGGCGCGGCCCGAACCCGCTCGCGGAAGCCGCCCACGAAGCCCTGTGCGTCGACGCCGGCAGCACCGCGACCGTCCAGGAGACCCACCTCGTCGCCGTCCACCTGCTCTGCGAGTGCTTCGACACGGCCGTGTCCTCACCGCTCGCACGGCGCACGGTCCTCACCCACGGGAGCACGTCATGACCGGACCGGAACCGCTCGCGGTCGTCGGGGACGTCCTCCTCGACGAGGACATCGAAGGCGTCTCCACCCGGCTCTCCCCGGACGCCCCCGCCCCCGTCGTCGACGTCACCGGCGACCGGCGGCACCCGGGAGGAGCCGGACTGGCCGCCGCCCTCGCCGCCCGCGGCGGCCGGGACGTGGTCCTGGTGACCGCCCTCGGCGACGACGACGCCAGCGAGGCCGTACGGCGTGACCTGCGCGGCCGGGTCCGGCTGCTGGAGCTCCCGCTCAAGGGCACCCTGCCGGTCAAGACCCGCGTGCTCGCGGGCGGCCGGCCCGTCGTACGCATCGACCGGGGCGGCGGCACGCCCGGCGAACCCGACGACGCGGTCCGGGAGGCCCTGGCGAACGCCCGCGCGATCCTGGTCGCCGACTACGGGCGCCACACCGCGGGCGCCCTGCGGCCGCACCTCGAGGCAGCCGCCCGCCGCACACCCCTGGTGTGGGACCCGCACCCCAAGGGCGACCCGCCCGTGCCCGGAGCCCGGCTCGTCACGCCGAACGCGGCGGAGGCGCAAGCTCTCCACCCCGGCTCCGGAGGGACGTCCCTGGGCGCGTACGCCGAACGCGGGACACGGCTCGCGGAGCGCTGGGGCGCCGCGGGAGTCGCCGTCACCCTTGGTGACCGGGGGGTGCTGCTGGCCCGGCCCGGGGCCGGTACGCCGATGCTCGTCCCCGTGCCCTACCGGGCAGCCGGGGACCCGTGCGGCGCGGGCGACTGCTTCGCGGCGACCACGGCGGCGGCCCTCGCCGACGGCCTGCTGCCCGAGGAGGCCCTGCAACGGGCGGTCGCCGAGGCCGCCGCGTTCGTCGCGGCCGGCGGCGCGGGCAACCCCGACCTGTGGCGGACCGAGCCGCCGCCCGGCCCGGAGGACGACGCCGCGACCGACGCGTTCACCCTCGCGGAGAGCGTCCGGGCCCGCGGTGGCACCGTGGTCGCCACCGGCGGCTGCTTCGACCTGGTGCACGCCGGTCACGTCGGCCTGCTGGAGAGCGCGCGGCGGATCGGGGACTGCCTCATCGTGTGCCTGAACTCCGACGCGTCCGTCACCCGCCGCAAGGGCCCGGGCCGCCCGCTCAACCCGGCGGCGGACCGCGCCCGCGTCCTCGCCGCGCTCGGCAGTGTCGACGCCGTCGTGGTGTTCGAGGAGGACACCCCCGAGGCGGTACTGGCCCGGCTGCGGCCGGACGTCTGGGTCAAGGGCGGCGACTACTCAGTCCAGGACCTGCCCGAGGCGGCGACCCTGCGCGCCTGGGGCGGCCAGGCCGTGGTCCTGCCGTACCTCGACGGCCGTTCCACGACCCTGCTGACCCGCCGGGCGGCGAAGGCGGCGACGACGGCCCTGCGGCCGTCGGGGTCCTGAGGCCGCTCAGGCCGCCGTGCTCAGTGCCGACCGCCCCTGAACGTCGCCCTCCTCCGTGCGGACCACCACCGGCGTCGCGGTGCGGCGCCGGCGCAGCAGGTGGCCCGCGCCGATCGCGCCGGCGATGAGCAGTCCGCCGGTGACGAGGGCACCACGGGCGCCGGCCAGTTCCATGAGGAGGCCGAGCGCGGGCGGGCCGCCCAGGCTCCACACCGTGCCGATGCTGCCCCACACGCCCAGCACACGACCCCGCAGATGGGCGGGCGGGTCGGTCTGCAGTACGGCCGTGCCCGCGGTGTCGGAGACGGACTCCACCACGGCCATCGGCAGCACGAGCACGATCAGCACCGCGACCGACGGCGACAGCCCCGCCACCACCTGGAGCAGCGCCCCGGCCGCCGCCAGCGCCCCCACCAGCCGCACCGACGGCCGACGCAGCCGGGCGCCGAGGACCGCACCGAGGATGCCGCCGACGGCGAGCACGGTCGAGACCGTGCCGAACGAACCGGCACCACCGGCGAGCGGCCCGGTGACGAGCACCGCCAGGGTGAGCCCGTAGTTGCGGCCGAACACCGCGCTGATCCCGGTCACCCCGGCGAGCGCCATCAGACGCGGCCGGCGCGCGAAGAAGGCCAGCCCCTCGCGCACGGACATGTCGGAGCCGGTGTCCTTCGGGCCCGGGCCCGCGGCGGCCTCCCGCACCGCTCCGGCGGCAGGCCGCAGGAAGGGAATGACCGAGGCCACGAACAGGAACGACACGCCGTTCGCGAAGTACGCCGCGGACGTGCCGAGGAATCCCACCGCCACACCGGCCATGGCCGCTCCCACGAGCCTGCCCGCCTGGTGCACCAGCGCCCCGACCCCGATGGCCGAGGGCACGTCCTCCGCCGGGACGAGATCGTTGCCCAGCAGCGCGCACGCCGGGTTGTCGACGGTCGCCACGACACCCGTGACGGCGGCCAGCACCATCAGGGAGGTCATGTCGAGCCGGTCCAGCGCCACGAGCACGGCCGTCGTGAAGGCGATCGCGCCGAGCAGCGCCTGGCTCACGGCCGCCGTCAGCTTGCGGGGCCACCGGTCGACGGCCGCGCCGCCGAGGACGCTCATCAGCAGGGCCGGGGCGGCCTGCACGGACATGGACAGCCCCGTCGCGGCGGCCGACCCGGTGATCTGGAGGACCAGCAGGTTCTGCACCGTGAGCTGCATCCACGTACCGGCGTTCGACACGAAGTTCGCGACGGACCACCAGCGCATGCTGCGGTACCGCAGCGACCGCCAGGGCGAGCGCGAGGCGGGCTGGGCAGGAGAGGGTGAGGAAGACACAGATCGGTACTCGCAAGACGAGTCGGAGGACTCACGCGGAGGGGGACGAGGAGAACGAGGAACACCGGCTGCGCTGCGCGGTGGTTCCCCTCGCCGGATACGGCGCCGACCATCGTGGCAGAGCAAACCCCCGAGTCGGTTCCGTACGCACCTCGTCGGCCGCCCGCACACCTGCCAACCACACCCGGCTCACGGGCATTTGAGGCCGCGAGTGTGGTTGATCACAGTTGTCGATCATGAGCCTCGCCCCGGCCGCATCACGTGACGGCGGCCACAGCGGACAGCGAGAAGGGCCCGTCGCCGAGCGACGGGCCCTTCTCTCTGTTCTGTGGTGTGCGGCGGTGGCCGCTCTACTCGGACTTGCCGCGACCGGTCAGCGCGTCGCGCAGCCGGTCGACCATCCCGGTGCCCGGAGCCAGGAGCTTGTTCGCCGGGGGCTTGTCGGGGGCGGCCGGGTGGGGCCGGGTCGGGGCGGTCTTCTTCGCCTTCCGGACCTTCTCGCCCAGCTCGTTCAGCGTGTCCATCGGACAGGCCTGTCGCAGCGCCGGGAAGAGGTTGCCCTCCTCGTCGGCGATGTGCGAGCGGATCTCGCTCATCAGCATGCCCATCAGCCGGTCGAAGTCGGCGTCGCCCGGGTCGCAGCCCTCCAGGTCCTTCATGATCCGCTCGGCCGTGGCGTGGTCCTCGAGCTCCCGGTCGGCGAGGTTGTCCCCGTTGGCCACGTGCTCGCGTACGGCCGGGTAGAGGTAGGCCTCCTCGGCCACCGAGTGCCGTACCAGCTCGATCGTGACCTGGTCCGCGTACCTCTTGCGGTCCGCGTGACCGGACGGCAGTCCCTCGATCTTGCCGAACATCTCCTCGACTTCGCGGTGATCGGTCACCAGCTCGTCGATGACGTTTCCTCCGTGTCCCATGTCCTTCACCTCCAGCCCCCGGGTCCCCCGGGCCCCAGGGGGTTAACGCGCGGTCCGATCGGCCCCCCGCCGATGCGTCAGGCCGGGAGCTTGGCCCGGATACGCCCGGCCGCCGCGGCCGGGCCCGCGGTGCCACGGACGGAGCGCCGCACCAGACTCGCGTCCCGCCGCAGGTCACGGGCGGCGTGGCTGCCGCGCCACAGCACCGAGGGGCGGGCGCCGGTGTCGTCCGCGGCGATCAGCAGCCCGCCCAGCATGGACATGTTCTTGAAGAAGTGGATCCGCTGCTGGGCCCGCTCCGAAGGATCCTCTGCCTCCCAGAAGCGGTGCCCCGCCAGCGTCGTCGGCACCAGCGTGGCCGCGATGGCCAGCGCGGCCGGACGCGGCATGCGCCCGGTGGCCAGCATCAGCCCGGCCACGACCTGCACGGCGCCGCTCAGCCGTACGACCTGCTCGGTGCGGTCCGGCAGGGCCGAGACGCGTTCGGTGACCGGTTGTACGACCGGCTCGGCGGCCGGGGCGACCGCCTCCGGGTCGCGGACGGAGTTCAGGCCGCCCGTGAGGAACATCGAGGCCAGCATGGGACGGCCGAGCACACGCAACAGACTCATGGCCCTCTCCAGGGTGTCGGTGGGTACAGCGCTCGCCGGGTTCCCCACCTGGGGCTGAAGCACTCACGCGGTTCGCGCCGCCCGGTGGCGCGCCCAGGCCTCCGCGCGCAGCTCCTTCGACAGCAGGACGTCCACGGCGGTGCACGCGAGGGCCTCCGTGGCGGCGAGCAGCACCTCGCGGGCCCGGGGAGAGGCGGCGGCCTCGGCGAACTCCGTGGTGTGGTCGGAGCCGTCCTCGTCCATGATCGCGACGAACGGGTGGATGGCGGGCACCCGCGTACTGACGTTCCCGATGTCGGACGACCCCAGGTACACGCCGGGCGCCGGCGGTGACAGCCAGATCCCGGCCCGGGACAGATGCGCGGCGAACCGTTCGGAGAGCGTCTCGCTGTCCCGGAAGTGCTCGTAGCGCACGGTGGCCCGCTCCACCTCGGCGGTCGTGCCCGTGGCCCGCGCCACGCCGTCGGCGCACTCGCGCAGCCGGTCGGTGAGGTCCTCCAGCGCCGGCGTCGTGGCCGCGCGCAGACCGAACAGGCCCTCGGCGTACTCCGGGACGATGTTCGTGGCGATGCCGCCCTGGGTGACGATGCCCTGCACGTGGGAGCCCTCCGGCAGTCGCCGTCCCAGCACGGCCAGCACGTTGAACAGTTCCACCAGCGCCGCGAGCGCGTCGATGCCCTCCGTCGGATTCCCCGTGGGGTGCGCGGCCCGGCCGTGGAAGGCCACCCGGTACTGCACCTGCGCGGTCAGCGGCGCCCGCACCCAGCTGTGGACGCCCGGATGGAACATCAGCGCCGCGTCGACGCCGTCGAACACCCCGGCCTCCACCTCGAGGGCCTTGCCGCCCCCGCCCTCCTCGGCGGGGGTGCCCACCGCCAGCACCGTCCCCGCGGCCGCATCCGGCACGGCGCTCACCGCCAGCGCGGCTCCCAGGCCGGCCGCCGCGATGAGGTTGTGGCCGCACGCGTGGCCGAGGCCGGGCAGGGCGTCGTACTCCAGCAGCAGTGCCACGGCGGGCCGGCCCCGGCCCGAGCGCGCGGTGAACGCCGTCGGCATCCCCGCCACCTCGCGCTCCACAGCGAAACCGGCCCGCTCCAGCTCACCCGTCAGCAGGGCAGCCGCCCGGTGCTCGGCGAAGGCGTACTCGGGCTCGGCGTGCAGCAGCGAGGCCACGCCCCACAACGCGTCGGCCCGCGCCGCCACCTCCTCACGAACGGCCTGGTGTACGTCGTCGAGCGTGCGCTCCACAGGGGCCTCCCCGGCGTCGACCGCGATGAGTCCCCGACCGGGTTTCACCACCCGGTGCGACGACACTCGCGGCGTTCTGGGCGGTGCTGTGTTCCGTGGGGGGCCCTGCCGCGCATCGCCTCCGGCGGCGCTGGTGAGGGCGCAGAACAGCGCCACCGGCCGCGTCCGTCCGGTGCGGGTGTGTCTCCGGGCGGCTCGGCGCCGGAGGCGGGGGCATTCGGCGTGTCTCGGGCCGGTGTGGCTGCCCCTTGGCGGGTATCGCGGTGCCCGACGCCGAGCGCAGGCGACGGGTCGCCGTGTTCTCGGCCGGTGTGGCTGTGCTCCGTGGTGCCGACCGCGTGCGGCCGGTGTGCTGTGCTTCCGGGCGCTCAGCGCCTGGGGCGGCCGCACGGGCCGCGTTCCCGACCCGTGCGGCCGTGCCCTGGGCGGGGCACGGCCCAGGGGCGCGACAGCACCGCGTTTCGACGCGTCCCCGAGTGCAACACGGTCGGTGTACCCCGCCGGGCCACGACAGCGTGGACGCCGCGGCGGCCGGGCGGGCCGGACCTGGGAGGAACCATGGACCACTCGCGCGTGCCGGTCCTGGAGGCGCTGGAGGACTTCCGGCGCCGCGGCGACATCGCCTACGGCCCGCCGGGCCACAAGCAGGGCAGGGGAGTGGACCCCCGGGTGGCCGAGATCGTCGGGCTCGACGTGTTCCGTTCCGACGTGCTCTCCCTCAACGGCCTCGACGACCGCCGCCAGTCGCAGGGCGTCCTCAGCCGGGCCCAGGAGCTCATGGCGGACGCGGTCGGCGCCGAGCAGGCGTTCTTCTCCACGTGCGGCAGCTCCCTCTCCGTGAAGACCGCCATGCTGGCCGTGGCCGGCCCGGGCGAGAAGCTGCTGCTGTCGCGCAACGCCCACAAGTCCGTCATCGCGGCCGTCGTCGTCAACGGCGTCGAGCCGATCTGGGTGCACCCGAAGTTCGACGCCGAACGCCACGTGGCCCACCCGCCCGAGCCCGATGACGTCCGCCGTCGTCTGGAGGAGCACCCGGACGCCAAGGGCATGCTGCTCATCACCCCGACCGACTGGGGCTCCTGCGCGGACATCGGGGGAGTGGCCAGGGTGTGCCACGAGTTCGGCGTGCCCGTCATCGTCGACGAGGCCTGGGGCGCCCACCTGCCGTTCCACCCTGCGCTGCCCGCCTGGGGCATGGATGCCGAGGCCGACCTGGTGGTGACCAGCGTGCACAAGATGGGCGGGGCCGTGGAACAGAGCTCCGTCTTCCACCTCCAGCACGACCGCGTCTCGCCCGAGGCCCTGAAACAGCGGGAGGACCTGCTCGGCACCACCAGTGCCTCCTCCCTCGTGTACGCCACGCTCGACGGCTGGCGCCGCCAGATGGTCGAACAGGGACGCGAGCTCCTGGAAGCGGCCATCCGCCGGGCCGAACGCATCCGGGCGGTGGTCGCCGACCTGCCGGGTCTGCGGCCCATGGGCCGGGAGGTCGTGGAGGAGGGGCTCGCCGCCGACCTCGATCCGCTCAAGCTCGTCATAGACGTACGGAAGCTCGGCATCAGCGGGATGCAGGCCACGGAGTGGCTGCGCACCCACCGCCACGTGGACGTCGGCGGCTCGGACACCTGCCGCATCAGCGCCTCGATCACGTACGCGGACGACGACCGGACCGAGACGGCCCTGGTGGACGCCCTGGCCGCGCTCGTCGAGCGTGCGGACACCATCGAGCGGCGGCCGCCGGTCCACCTGCCCGAGCCCTCGGCGCTGGAACTGGAGCAGGCGATGCTGCCCCGCGAGGCGTTCTTCGCCCCGGTCGAGCACGTGCCCGCCGAACGGGCCGCGGGACGGATCGCCGCGGAGATGATCAGCCCCTACCCGCCGGGCGTGCCGGTGGTGGCACCCGGCGAGGTCATCACCGACGAGGTCCTGGACTACCTGCGCAGCGGTGCCGATCACGGTGTCCTCATCCCCGACGCGGCGGACTCCTCCGTCCGCACCCTGCGGGTGGTGGCACAGGGCTGAACCGGTGGCCCGCAGTGCATGGCATCAAGTGCGACAGCGCTGTTACTCATGCGCGAGATGTTGAATATGTGATGGAAATAAACTCATGGGTAAGTTGGCATGCTTTGTCCACATCGGGTGCACTAGAGGAGAAAGCGTCCACTTCCTCCAAGGAGATGGTGCAATGACTTCCACCGAGAAGTTCACCGAAGAACTGACGGGCATCCAGAGTGCCGACATCGAAGCGGCACTCGACCCGGCAGAAGCCGACGGCATCTACCGCGACAGCCGTGAGTGCGCCGCACTCGCGCTGTTCAAGGGTGGATTCGGTCTCCTCCTCTCGCCGCCCACCCCGCGCCCCAAGAAGGGTTGAGTGGATCGACAGGAGTGACCATGGAGCAGTCAGGCACTTCGTCCCTCTTGCAGGACGCGGTGCGGGAACTCGCTTCCGGTGTGGTCTCCGCTCTTCGGAGCGGAGACCACGCTCGTGCGCCCGGCCCGGCGGTGGCCGACACGGAAGCGGAGGGCCTCACCCTTGCGGCCGTACGTGTGCTGGGAGCCGACGCGTTGCTGCCGAGCACCCTTCTGCACGCCCCACCCCCGCCCGGCGAACTGGCCGTGTTCCGGAAGGCCGTGGAGGCCTACCCGCCCGGTGCCGGCGCCGCCCCCACCGTCAGGTGGAGCCACTGGGCCATGCGACGTACGCTGCGGCGGCTCGACCCGGACCACGCCGACGGCCCGGACGAGGAACCCGACGCCGCTTGGCTCCGGGGAACGACCTGGCAAGTCCTGACGCACCAGCTCGCGGTCCTGGCCGCCCTCGCCCTGCCCGGCGAGGAGTGCGCGGTCGCCCGCGCGGCCGGGCAGCGTCCGGTCGACGTCGCCCGGGGCTTCGTGCGCGCGGTACGCCGCAGGGACTGGCGGCAGGCGGCCGGCGCCGGACGCTGGCTGACCCTTCTGGACGGCGTACCGCGGACGCTGGGACTCGACAACGGCCTGGACTTCGTGGAGCTGATGGGCGGTCAGGACCCGCTCGTGGCCCTGCAGGTGCGGGCGGCGCGGCTGACACGGACGGGAGCGTTCGTGTGAGCAGGTCACGGGGGACGCGGCAGGTGGCCGAGGATGCGCTGGCGTGGGTGTCCGCCCATCGCGAGCAGTTCGCACTGGGCGAGGACGCGCTGGCCCCCGACGGGCAGGTGAACCGCAGCTGGAAACCGCTCGGGGAACTGGCCCAGGTGTGCGCGACCGTGTCCCGGCACACCGCGCCCCCGGATCCGCTCCACGCCTGCGCGGCCGACCTGATGGCCTTCGCGTGGCAGCAGACCGGCCGGGGAGAGCTGTTCGTGCGCCTGCAACGGCTGGAGCCCTTCGCCACCTACCCGTTGGAGGTGTACGCCGCCATGGCCGCGGCGGGCCTGCGGCACCCCGGCTACGAGGCGGCCACCGCCACGGTGGCCCGCACCCGCAGCTGGCGGCTGACCGAGCAGGAGCCCACCCGGCGGCTCGGCGTCCTGAACGCCGAGACCCGCAGCGGCATCCGGGAATCCGACGGCATGCCGCAGGCGCTGCGGCGCACCTGGCTGGCCGGGCTGCCCGAGCCCTGGACCTTCGAGGCGTCCTCGGGCTACTCCCTCACCCACGTGGTCTTCCACCTGACCGACTGGGGACGCGCCGGGCCCGGGAGCCTGCCACCGGACCTGGCCGACTACCTCGCCGACTGGCTGCCGCCCTGGCTCGACACGTGTCTGGACGCCGGGATGTGGGACCTCGGCTGCGAGTTGCTGGCCGTGGCGGCGAGCCTGCCCCTGCTGCCCGACCACGATGTCCTCCAGGACGCCTGGGCGCGGATCGCGGCGGTACAGCACCCCTCAGGCGCGATCCCGGAGCAGGGGAGCGGCGAGGGCCACGACAGCGGCCCGGACTTCCTCTCCCACTACCACCCCACCCTCATGGCCGCCTTCGCGGCGACCCTGACCATCGGGCGGCTCGACGACGGAGCCCGGGCCGGCACGCACCACCGGACGGGCGGACAAGGAGTGCTGGGATGACCGACACCCGCCTGATCCACAACGTCGGAGCCGGCGCGCTGGAATGGCTGTGGGCCCATCGCGACGGATTCGAGCTGGAACCCGACGTCGACCCGGAGGTCGGCTTCCTGGAGCGCTTCAAGCCCATCGGCGAACTCGCCATGATCTGCAAGGTGCTCTTCCGCGAGGGTGTCGCGGGATCGCGTCAGGCGCAGCTGGCCCGGCAACTCCTCGACCACGCCTGGCGCGAGACGCTGGACGGCGGCCGCATGCTGGTGCGGGGGCAGCTCACGGAGCCGCTGTCCCCCATCCCGTTCGAGGTGTACCTGCCCTTCAAGGAACTCGGCTACAGCCAGCCCGAGATCGAGCGGGCGGCAGTCCTGAACCACCGGTTGGACAGCTGGGTGGCGTTCGAGGCGACCCCCACCCGGCGACTCGGTCTGTCCGCGTTCCAGCGCCGGTTCGGTCTCACGCCCAAGCCGCCGGAAGCCGACCTGCGGGACACGACCTGGCTGGCCCGCACCCCCGAGCCCTGGACCGTGGAAGGGCACATCGCCTACGACGTCACGCACAACGTCTTCCACCTGACCGACTGGGGGGAGAGGCCGGACGGCCTGCCGCCCGGCACCGCGGACTACCTCGAGACCTGGCTGCCGGTCTGGATCGACGACTGGCTGGACCTGGAACGCTGGGACCTGCTCGGCGAACTGCTGGTGGTCGACGCCTGCCTGCCCCGCCCCACCCTGGACGAAAGGGCGTGGGAGGGCTTCGCCGCCGCCCAGCAGCCCGACGGGGCCATGCCCGCCCTGCGGACGATGCCCGAGGGCGCCCCCGACGAGGTGTTCGACATCGTCTACCACCCGACCCTGGTCGCGGCCTACGCCTCCGTCCTGGCCACCTCCCGGTCCCTGTCCCTGCTCGCCGAGGCCTCATGACGCCCCGTCGGCAGACGCCTTGGCCCGGCGAACCACCCGACGACACGTGGGCTCCGGCTCCCCATCCCCGGCCGGCGGACGACGTGCCGGCTCGGTGCAATACGACGGCGGAGGAGGACCCGGCGACCTCGCGCGGCACGTCGGGGGGCCGGGCGCCGGGGCCGCATTCGGGGTCGGCGGGCGGCGTGCCGGCTCGGTGGGATACGACGGCGGAGGGGGGTCCGGCTACTTCGCGTGGCACGTCGGGGGGCCGGGCCCCGGGACCGCGTGCCCGGTCGGCGGACGAGTCCCCGCCACTGTGTGACACGGCGACGGATGAGCGTGCGGCGCCTGCGGCCGCGACCGCCGACCGGCGCGTCCGTCGGCCGGCTGCGCCCCCGGACGACGGCCCGCTCGCCGAGCGGCTCGCGGACGCCGTGGCCGCATCCGACGCCCCGGACGTCGTCTTCGCCCTCTCCCGGCACGGCCGCCGCACCGTCCTGAGCGGCGGTACCGCCCCGCCCCCGCCGCTTCCCCGCGAGGACCTCCGCTACGAGACCGGCTCGGCCGCCAAGGCGTTCACCGGTCTGCTGCTGGCCCGGCTGATCCACAGCGGCGAGTTGTCCGGCGGTGAACCGGCCGCCGCCTTGCTGGACGAGGGGCGGCCGGCGGGTGCGAACCCGGTGACGCTCGCCCACCTGATCACGCACACCTCCGGGCTGCCCGCCCTTCCGGCCGGCTTCTACCTCCGGGGCCTGCCCGCCTGGCACACCAACCCCTACGCCCGCTTCCCCGCGGCCCGGGTCGTCGACGCCTTCCTGCGTCACCGGCCCCGCCACCGCCCCGGTACCCGCTGGCGCTACTCCAACTACGGCGTCGCCGTGCTCGGGCACGCACTGGCCGCCGCGACCGGCACACCGTGGGAGGACCTGCTCACCGGCCAGGTCCTGCGCCCGCTCGGCCTGAACGGCACGACTCTGCGGGCGGACGACTCCGGCTTCGACGCCCGCGGGCACGGCAAGGACGGGGAGTCACCCGTACCCCCCTTCGACGCCGGGGGCTTCCAGGCGGCGGGTGCCGTGCGGGCCACCCCGCACGACCTGCTCACCTTCATCGAGGCTCACCTGGACCCGAACGGAGCACCATCGCAGCTGGCCCCCGCCCTGCGCGCGGTGTGCCGCCCCGTGCTCCGCCGGGGCATCGGGCACCGGCACGTCCACACCATCGCCTGGTTCCGTCACCCGACCGACGGCGGACCGATGTATTTCCACAGCGGCGCGACGCTCGGCCAGCAGGCGTTCCTGGGCTTCCGCCCGGACACCGGCACGGCCCTGGCCGCGCTGTGCACCCGCCGCTTCCGCGCCCACGACCCGTTCCTGGCCACCGCGTACGCGCTGCTGGCTCAGGAGGAGTAGCGGGGCCCGACCGGCGCCGGCGGCACGGGGCGTGCCGGCACCGGACAGCCCTGACCCTTCGTCACACCCGCTGCCAGAGGGCCGGAGTGCGAGTGGGCACCCACGCGCCCTGGGCCTGGTGGGTCTGCAGGCACTGGTAGCGCACACCGGCGTGGCTCACCGTGACACCGGCCTCATAGACCCGCCCGGCGGCCCACGCCTGCGTGACCTTGTCCTGCTGTGCCGAGGACTGGGCGGCGGCGGTCTTGAGCGTGAGGCCGAAGTCCCTGAGCAGGGGATTGATCGGCTGGTAGAAGGTGGTGCCCCCGCTCGTGCAGTCGCCCGTGCCGCCGGAGGTCACACCCTGGGCCTGGACGCCCGTGACGAAGGGCCCGCCGGAGTCGCCCGGCTCGGCGCACACCGTCGTCCGGGTCAGCCCGTCCACCCTGCCCTCGGCGTAGCTGACGCTGGTGTCGTGCTGCTCGATCTGGCCGCAGTGCCACCCGGTGGTGGAGCCGGAGCGGCAGACGGCGGCTCCGACGAGCGCCTGGACCGAGCCGGTGATCTGCACCTTCTGCTCGCCCTCGACCCTCACGTTCGGGGTGGCCGTCCACTGGTCGTTGACGGCCACCCACAACATGTCCTTGCCGGGGAACGTGGAAGCCTGGATCGTGCCCTGCTCCGCGTTGTTGAACCCGGTCGTCCGGGCGCCGCTCCGGCCGCAGTGGCCCGCCGAGGCGAAGCCCTGCTGCGCGCCCTTGGTGACGGAGAAGCCGACGGAGCAGCGGGCGGAGCCGTCGATGTAGTAGGCGTCGCCGCCCGTGATGTCCGTGAGAAGGCGCGGCCGGTCGGCCGTCACCTTGACGCCCACGCTCTTGCCGTCGAGGCCCGCGGCCTTGACGAAGGCGGCGGCCGAGGCCTTGTTCGTGGCCTCCACCACGACTCGGTTCGCCGGGATGTCGATGTACCACAGGGGCGTGTCACGCGTGCTGACGCGCCCCGCCGCCGCGTCCAGTTTCCGTTTGGCGGCCCGGAGGTCGCGGAGTGTCCGCTTCACGACGGCCGCCTTGGCGCCCTGGGCCTTGATGACGGGCACATCGGTCGCGTGGGTGGTCGCCACGAACAGCTCCTGCGACGTCGTGCCGCGCAGCCAGGCCCCCGCGAAACGGTTGCCCAGCGCGTTGCGCAGCCGCCCCGCCCGGGTGCCCGCCTCCGCCTCGTTGATCAGTCGCCGGGACGCCTGGGCCGGGGTCAGCCCGAGGTCGCGCTGCAGAGCACGCAGGACCGGAGCCGGTGCGCGGTCGGCGCCGACGGTCTGGGCGGCCGAGGGCAGAGGTTCCGCGGGGGGCGCCGGCTCGGCCGCCACGACCGAGGGGATCCCGGTGGCGACGAGCGCGCCGAGCGCGGTCAGGGCCGCCCGGCGGCCGGTCACGGCATGTCTGTGGACCATTCGGTGTGTCTCCTTCGCTCACGGTGGAACTGACGCAAGGCCATAGGCCTTGCCGGAACGGTCCGGAGTGATGTCCCGGGCCGCCGCGTTTCGCGCTTTGGAGCGGGGATGGGGCGCCAAGTGCAGTAGGTGCGGACGTGACGCGGGTCAGGCGGACTTCAGGCCGGGTGAGCCCACCTCCGTGACGAAGGACGCAGCCGTCGAGACGGCGGCCCCGGGGGTCGTGATGGCCGAGACGGTCCGGAAGTCGGCCTGGGCGTTCTCGCGGCCCAGCGCGACCCGGACGTAGCCGCGCCGGCCGTCGAAGAACTTCATGTGCGGGTTGGCCTTCATGTACGTGTCCCACTCGGTGGGCTTCTGGGCGCCGTTCCCGCCGCTGGCGATGGAGGTGCAGGTGAACTCCGTGCCCACCGTCCTGGACGCCGGGTCGTCGAAGTCGTCCTTGATGTCGAAGGCGTACCCGACGTGGACGTCGCCGGTGAGGACCATCCAGTTGTCGACGCCCGCGGCCTTCGCGCCCGCCATGACGCGGTTGCGGGAGGCGCGGTAGCCGTCCCAGGCGTCCATGGAGACCCGGGCCGGCGCGGTCAGGTCGAACCTGCGCTGGGAGAAGCACACCTGCTGGGGCATCACGTGCCACAGCGCGGTGGAGTTCCGCCAGCCGTCCAGCAGCCAGCGTTCCTGCGCGGCGCCGGTCAGGGTGCGGGCCGGATCGTCGGACTCGGGGCCCGGCGCGTGCGGCCGGTCGGCGTAGGCCTGGTCGGAGCGGTACTGGCGGGTGTCGAGGATGTCGAACTGGGCGAGCGAGCCCCAGGTCAGCCTGCGGTACAACCGGGCGTCGGGCCCCTGCGGAAGCTGCCCGGCACGCAGCGGCTGGTGCTCCCAGTACGCCCGGTAGGCGGCGGCACGCCGCACCAGGAACTGCTCGGGAGGACCGCCCTTCTCGTCGACGGCGCCCGCGTAGTTGTTCTCGGTCTCGTGGTCGTCCCAGGTGACGACGAACGGGTGCCGGGCGTGCGCGGCCTGCAGGTCCGGGTCGCTCTTGTAGAGCGCGTAGCGCAGCCGGTAGTCCGCCAGTGTGGTGGTCTCGCGGTTGAACACGTCGGGCAGCTTGCGGTCGGTGTAGCGGCGGTCCCCGCCGGCCGAGTCCACCGGGTACTCGTACAGGTAGTCGCCGAGGTGGAAGACCATGTCGACGTCCTCCTGCGCCAGATGACGGTGGGCGGTGTAGTAGCCGTCCTGGTAGGCCTGGCAGGCGACGGCGGCCAGGCGCAGGCTGTCCGCGTCGCTGCCCTCGGCCGGCGCCGTCCGGGTGCGGCCGACGGGGCTGATCCAGGTGCCCGCCCGGAACCGGTAGTAGTAGTGGCTGTCCGGCATCATGCCCTTGACGTCGACGTGGACGCTGTGGGCGTACTCGGGGTGGGCCGTGGCGGCCCCCTGGTGCACGACGAGGGCGAACCACTCGTCCAAGGCCACCTCCCACTGGACGACGACCCGCTGCTGGCCCAGGCCGCCGTCCTCCGCGAACGGCTCGGGAGCGAGCCGGGTCCAGATCAGCACCGAGTCGGGCAGCGGGTCCCCGGATGCCACGCCCAGGGTGAACGGGTCGTCCGTGATCCGTGCCGCGTCGAGCTCGGGGGCGGCCGTGGCGCCGCGGGCCGGCCGGTTGGTGGAGAAGGCGAGCAGCGCGGCCGCCGTGGTGACGGTCAGGAAACGGCGGCGGGCGACGTGCGGTGCCGCGGTGCGCAGTACGGCGTCGTGCGGGGAGAAAGCATGCTCGGACGGTGGTCTTTGACGGCCCGTCAGCGCCATCTGGTGTCCTCTCGAACGGCGGAGCAAGCATGCTAAGCAGACAAAATGCCTGAAAAGGGCACGACTTGCGGGGCGTTCACACCAGAGGCGGTACGGGGAGCGGCTCGTGACGTCAGACCGCCGCCGGCGTCGGCCGGCGGCGGTGGGGGACTCGGCTGTCTAGCGGGCGGCGTGTGCGGCGGCGGCCTTGGTGGCCGCATGGTCGCGGACGGGCAGATGGTAGATGTGGAAGGCCCGCCCGATGACCGGCTGGGCGACGTTGCGCACCCGCACACCGCCGCTCGTCATGCCGTGTTCCGTGCCGGCGTGCGCATGCCCGTGCACCGCGAGGTCGGCACCGGCGGTGTCGATCGCCTCGGCCAGCAGATAGCTGCCCAGGAACGGATAGATCTCCAGCGGCTCGCCCGCCAGCGTGTCCGGGACGGGGGAGAAGTGCGTCAGGGCGATCCGCGCGTCACAGCCCTCCTCGCCCAACTGCTCCAGGGACGTCCGCAGGCCGTCGGCGCACCGGCGCGAGTACCTGACGAACTCCTTCATGACCGGCTCGCCGAACTCCCCGGCGCAGCGGCCGACGAAGCCGCCGCCGAACCCCTTGGTTCCGGCCACGCCGATCCGTGCCCCGCCGCTCGTCACGACCGTCCCCTGCCCCTCCAGGACATGGGCGCCGGCGTCCCGGAGGACGGCCGTGACCTCGTCGGGCCGGTCGTCGTGATGGTCGTGGTTGCCCAGCACGGCGACCACCGGCACCCCGAGGTCCTCGATCTCCCGGGCCACCACCCGGGCCTCCTCGGGAGTGCCGTGCCGGGTCAGGTCCCCGGCCAGCAGCAGCAGATCGGCGCACTCGGGCAGGGTCTCGAAGGCGGGACGGAGCAGGCCCTGATCGTCGGGCCCCAGGTGGATGTCTCCGACGGCTGCGATGCGGATCATGCGAGTTCCTCCGCGTGGTCGGGGGAGGACGTCTCGGTGACCACGAGGTCGCTGTGCACCGGGACCCCGGCGAGTTCCTCGTGGACGGTGCGCAGAATCTCCTCGCGGCAGGGCGCCGAGGGCACGGTGCCGGTGAGCAGCACCGTCTGGCCGCGGGCCTCGACCCGGACGCCCAGTTCACCGAGCTCACCGGAGGCGAGGCGGTCCTGGAGGTGGGCGATCCGGTAGTCCAGGTTCTGCGCCGGCTCCCCGCCGCCCGTGTGCTGTGAGCCGTGGGTACTCATGGATGTTCCTTCCGCATCGGATGCGATCAGATGACGTTCAGGCGCTCCAGCAGGAAGAAGAAGGCGGCGGGCATGGGCGCGTCCCCGCACTCGCGCCGCACCCGCTCCCAGTCGACCTTCTCGCGCAGGGCACGCGCGATGGGCAGGGCCGCGCCGAAGTCGCAGTGGTGCTCGGAGAACGCGGCGATCAGGCTCCACAGCAGGTCGGTCGGGGCCAGCACGGGCATGCGCACCGAGTCGACCGAGACCTCCTCCGCCCGCTCCAGCATGTCCGCGCCGACCGGCTGGTGCGCCAGCTCGAAGATGATGTCCACCGGCTGGCCGAAGCACGTGGCCTTGATCAGCCAGTCCTCCGGCGGGCTGTAGACCGTCAGCCCGGCCTCGCGGAGTGTGGCCGCCACCGCGTCCGCGTCCTCGGGGCGGATGGCGAAGTCGACGTCGTGCTGGAGGTTCTTCTCACCGCCGTGGGCGTAGGCGGCCACGCTCCCGGCCAGCGCGAACAGGTGCCCCTTGCGTTTCAGCACGGCACCGACCTGCTTGGCCGCCTCCAGGATCGCCTGGTTGCGGTCCAGGGGCAGCTCCTGCGGCGGCTCGTCGGCCTGCGGGTCCTGTGGTGGCGCGGGCTCGGGCTGGTCCGGGGACAGCCGGAAATCGGGGATTCCCGGTCGCCGGACGAGCGTCGCGTCATCACCGTTCTGCGTCATGACCACTCCATTCGCCGAACCGGGCACCCGCCGTCGCGCGTGCCCGGACCCGTGACGGCCTGCGTGCCTGCTCTGAGTACCCGGAGCCGTCACGCCGACACGGGAGGCCCTCGGCGAGGCGCAGCGTGTTCGTCGCGCAGTGCACCTCTCCGCCGGCCAGGTGCGACCAGGCGAAGGTCCCCACCCCGTGCACGCCTGGGGCGGCCCGGGCGGACCACGCTCCGGTGGCACGCCGTGTCCGCCCTGGTGACGCTGGCATGGCACCGGCACCCCCTCCCCGCACGAAGGAGCACCCGCCATGAAGAAGCCGCCGTACACCCTCCTCACCGCCCTGGCCGCGGTGGCGCTCGCCGCGCCCGCGCACGCCGCGGCCCGCCCGACGGACGTCACCGCGAGCCAGTGCATCGCCGGTGGCGGCGTGATCGTCATCACCGCCGTGGGTGACGGATCCCAGTCGTACACCAAGCGCTGCGTGGGCGGCGTCCACGACGGCGAGACCGTCCTGCGCAACCTCGGCTGAGACCCCGGCCGAACAAGACAAGCGCTCGCTCCCGCAAAGGCGGAATATGGGTCACAGAGCTGGGAAACCGGTTGAAGCCGCTGGACAACGCGCTTGTGGAGGTCGCCATGAACCAGGAGACATCACGTTCCGATCTTCCGCAGCCGTTGCGGGCCGTCGCCTCCGGACTGAGGCATCTGCCGGGTGCGGACCAGGTGGGCAAGGTGGCCGGGGACGCCCTGGACCGGATCGGCGCGGTGTCGCCGCGCGGCCGCCGCATGGCCGTCTACGCCGGTGCCGGAGTGCTCGGCGTGGCCGGAGTGGTGGAGTGGCCGGTGGCGCTGACCGGCGCGGCCGTCGCCTGGTTGACCCAGCCGAAGCCCGGACAGCGACCCGACGGCACGTCGGGGAACGGCGGCACGCAGGTCGCCGGGGCCCGTGAAGGCCGCACCGGTGTCCAGGACAGGCCGGACGACCAGGGCACGTCCTCGTACGGCCCCGGTGACAAGCTGGCCTCGTCCCACTACCGGCACGACCGGCCGGAACACCACGTCCACGAACAGCCCGCGAAGGTGGGCGACACCGCCACGGCCTCGGCGCTGAAGCAGGTCGCCGAGGCCACCGCGCACGGCCCGCACGGCGAGGAGCCGGACCGGGAGCAGGCCCACCGGCACGGACACGACAGCCGGCCCACCGGCTGAGTCGGGACAGCAGGAGATGCTCACACGCTTCGACGTCGCCCCGCTCGTCGGGGCCATGGCCGGGGCGGCGGCAGGCGCCGCCCGCAGCACCGCCCAGGGCGTGACGTCCGTCTACGACACCACGCGGCGCGTGCGCAACGTCGCGCGCAACGCTCTGTCCGGCGGGCAGCACTGGACGGCGGGGCAGCGCGTCCACATCGCCCTGCGGCGGTCCGACGGGGAGATCGGCGGCATCGCCCGCAAGGTCGCCGGGGAACTGCTCGACCACCCGGACGTCATCGCGGCGTACTGGGACGAGGGACTGTCCCGCCTGGTGATCACCGTGGCCGAGGACGCCGTCACCGACCGCGTCAGCGAGCGGGCCACCGCGCTCGCCACCCGCCTCGGCCTGACCGAGGGCGCCGACCCGGAGGCCGAGGAGGCCACCCACCCCGGCGATCCCGGCGAGGTGCGCGCGACCGCGGCGGCGATCCTGCTGGACGCCGCCGGCGCCGCCGGTGCCCTCGCCGGCCGGTCCCTGCGCCTGCCGCCCACCTCACGCATCGTCACCGCCACCGTCACACTGCTGCGGGAGAACCCCCGCTTCCGGGCCCTGCTCCGGAAGCGGTTCGGCACCCACGGCATGGAACTCGTCCTCGCCGCCGCCAACGCCGCCGCACACGGCGTCGGCCAGACCCCGCTGGCGCTCGTGCTCGACGGTGTGCTGCGCGGCACCCAGCTGACCGAGGCGGTGGCCAGGGCCGCGGCCTTCGAGGCACTGCACGACGACATCTGCCACGAACAGCGCACCAGTCTGCCCTACCCCTCGGACACCCGGCCGCCGCTCAAGGTGACGCCCGCCCAGGAGTACGCCTCCCACGCCAGCACCGGCAGCCTCGCCGGCGCCGCCGCCACCCTCCTCGTCACACACTCCGCGAGGGAAGCGGCCGAAGCCGTCCTCGCCGGATCCCCGAAGGCGGCCCGGTACGGACCGGCCGCCTTCGGCGCGACCCTCGGCACCTTCCTCGCCAGGGCCGGGATCCTCGTGCGCAGCGGGGAGCGCCTGCGCCAGCTGGAGATCGCCGACGCCCTCGTCCTGCACGCCGACGCCCTGCGCAGCCGGCGGCAGGACGGACGCGACTCCGACGGGCTGCCCGACGACCCGGTCCACCCCTTCGCGGAGGCCGTCCTCGACGCCGCCCGCCGGGCAGGGCTGCACGTCGTGATCGCCGGCGGCTCCGACCTGAGGGACATCACCCGGCTCGCCGACGAGGTCGCCCCGAGCGCCAAGCCGTTCGGCGACGTCGTACGGGCCCTCCAGGACGACGGGCACGTCGTGGTGACCGTCGCCCGCCTGGCGGAGTCCGGCGACGGGCACGTGGCGGCCGGACTGCCCGCCGGCGACGTGGCCATCGCCCTCACCGACGGCCGCGCGGCCGTCTCCTGGGGCGCCGACGCGCTGGCCCCGGGCGGACTAGCCGACGTCTGGCGGCTGCTGACGGCGATTCCCGCGGCCAGGCGCGTCGGACGCCGCTCGCAGACCCTGGCCCGCGCGGGGGCGGCCCTCTCGGGGCTCCTGGTGGCACGAGGCGGACAGCCCCCGGGCCGCCGGCTGCTGTGGCCCCTCACCCGGCACGCCCCCGTCAACATCGCCGCCGCGAACGCCCTGCTCGCGGGCTGGATCGAAGCCACCCGGGTGGCCCGGGCCACCCCGCCCCCGCCCCGGCTGCACATCCCCTGGCACGCCCTGGAACCCCACGAGGCCCGTGCCCGGCTGGGGCGCACCGACGGCGACGGCGAGCCCACCGGACTCGCCCTCCTCGCCGACCGCTCGCGGCAACACGCCGCTCGCGTCGGCCGCCACCCGGCCATGGCCCCCGTCCGCTGGACATGGCAGGCCGCCGGCGCCGTACGCCGAGAACTCGACGATCCGCTCACTCCCGTCCTCGCCACGGGCGCCGTCGCCTCGGCGCTGCTCGGCTCGCTCGTCGACGCGCTGCTGGTCGTCGGCGCCATGGACCTCAACGCCGTGACCGGCGGACTCCAGCGGCTGCGTGCCGAACAGGCACTGGCCCGGCTGGCCGCCCGGCAGCAGCCCAAGGCCCGCAAGCGGGACGGCCGCAGGGACACCGTCACCGTCGACGCCGCCCGGCTGCGACCCGGCGACGAGATCACCCTCGGCGCCGGCGACGTCGTGCCCGCCGACGCCCGGCTGCTCGACGTCGACGGTCTCGAGGTCGACGAGTCGGCGCTCACCGGCGAGTCCCTGCCGGTCACCAAGGCCGTCGAGGCCACCCCCGGCCTGCCGGTGGCCCAGCGCACCTGCATGGTGTTCGAGGGCACCACCGTCGTGGCCGGACGCGCCACCGCGCTGGTCGTCGACACCGGCGACCAGACCGAGGCCGGCCGGGCCGTCACGCTCGCCGCCCGCACCCCGCCGCCCGCCGGCGTACAGGCGCGGCTCCAGGAACTGACCCGCAAGGCACTGCCGGTGACCTTCACCGGTGGCGCCGCCGTGACCGGGCTGTCCCTGCTGCGCGGCAGCCCCGTACGACGCGCCGTCAGCGGCGGTGTCGCGGTCGCGGTCGCCGCCGTACCGGAGGGACTCCCGCTCGTCGCGACGGTCGCGCAGATGGCCGCCGCCCGCCGGCTGTCCCGGCGCGGCGTCCTGGTCCGCACCCCGCGCACCCTGGAGGCGCTCGGGCGGGTCGACACCGTCTGCTTCGACAAGACCGGCACCCTCACCGAGAACAAACTGCGTCTGGTCCGCGTCGCCACCGCCGACGGCACCGTCCTGCCCGTGGAGTCCGAACAGGCCGTACCGATCCTGCGCCTGGCCGCCCGCGCCTGCCCGCAGGAGGAGACGGGACAGGGCCGCCGCGTCGCCCACGCCACCGACGAGGCCGTCCTCGACGTCGCGCCGCCCGACCAGGGCTGGACACCGACCGGCGAGCTGCCCTTCGAGGCACGGCGGGGCTACGCCGCGGCGGTCGGCCGCGACGGCGACCCGGACTTCGGCGAACTCCTCGTCGTCAAGGGCGCCCCGGAGACGATCCTGCCCGCCTGCCGGGACCTCCCCGACGGCACGACCGACACGGCCCACGAACTGGCGGGACAGGGCCTGCGCGTCCTCGCCGTCGCCCGGCGCCCTTGCCGGGCCGGCGACGCCGACGCCGAACTCGACGCGCCGCTCGCGGACCTGGAGTTCAGCGGGTTCGTGGCCCTCGCCGACGTCCCCCGCGACACCTCGCACGCCCTGCTCGCGTCACTGCGCCGCTCCGGCATCCTGCCCGTCATGCTCACCGGCGACCACCCGGAGACCGCCCGCGCCATCGCCCTGCAACTGGGCTGGCCGGAGGAGACCGAAGTCGTGACCGGCGACGAACTCGTCGCCATGGAACGCCGCGAACGCGTCCGGGTGCTGCGCGGAGCGGGCGTCATCGCCCGGGTCGCACCCGAGCAGAAGCTGCACGTCGTGGAGGCCCTGCAGCAGGCCGGACGGGTCGTGGCGATGGCCGGCGACGGCGCCAACGACGCCGCCGCCATCCGGGCCGCCGACGTCGGAGTCGGCGTCGAGGCCCGCGGCTCCGCCGCCGCGCGCAACGCCGCCGACCTCGTGCTCACCTCCGGCGACCTGTCCGTCCTGGTGGACGCGGTCGCCGAGGGCCGTGCCCTGTGGCGCAGCGTCGCCGACGCGGTGAGCATCCTCATCGGCGGCAACGCCGGCGAGGTCGGCTTCAGTGTCCTGGGCACCCTGCTGGCCGGCGCCTCGCCCCTGTCGACGCGTCAGCTGCTGCTGGTCAACCTGCTCACCGACATGTTCCCGGCCATGGCGGTGGCGGTCACGCCGAGCGACGACCCCTCGACGGCGGAGCACGCCGCGACCGGCCCGATGGGCCTCGACGTACTCGGCACGCCGCTGCTGCGCTCCATCCGGCGCCGGGGCGTCACCACCTGCCTCGGCGCGGTCACGGCGTACCTCATCGGCCGCCTCACCCCCGGCACCGAACGACGGTCCACCACCATGGCCCTGTGCGGTGTGGTCGGCGCCCAGCTCGTGCAGACCCTCTCCGGCCGGCGCCACAGCCCGCTGGTATGGGTCACGGCCCTCGGCTCCGCCGCCGTACTCGCCGCCCTCGTCCAGACGCCCGGCGTCAGCCACTTCTTCGGCTGCACCCCGCTGGGCCCCGTGGGCTGGGCCGGCGTGGCCCTGGCCATCGCCCTCTCGGCCCTGGCCCCGCGCCTGGAACACCTCCCGGCGGTCCACGCCCTCTACGACGCCGCGGCACGACTCGCCCTGCGCCTCAACGACCTGAGCCGGCAGGCCCGGGAACGGCTTCAGAGCGGGACGGCCCGGCCGGCGCCGGCGTAGTGGACGACGTAGTGGACGACAAGGGACGGCCGCCACCACATGTGATGTGGTGGCGGCCGCCCTTTTCCGCCGGATCAGACCTCGCCGCGCCAGGCCCCGGTCTCCGTCCCACGGGCCTCCATGAACTGCTTGAACCGCCGCAGATCACCGGAGACCTGCCGCTTCACGAACCCGAGCTTGTCGCCCACGGTCTCGGCCACGCCGCTGGGGTCGAAGTCCATCTGGAGCATGACCTTGGTCGTGTCGTCCTGGATGCGGTGGAAGGTGACGACACCGGCCTGCCTGGCCTCGCCGTTCACGGTGGTCCAGGCGACGCGCTCGTCGGGGATCTGTTCGGTGATCTCCGCGTCGAACTCCCGCTCCTGGCCGCCGACCTTCGTCACCCAGTGCGTCAGGGTGTCGGTGCGCTGCTCGATGCGCTCCACGCCGTCCATGAACTGGGGGAAGTCCTCGAACTGCGTCCACTGGTTGTACGCGGTGTGCACCGGGACGCGGACCTCGATGGATTCCTCTACCTGTGACAAGGCGGTACCTCCCTTTCTCGTACGGAGAGCGAGGGACGGGTACCAGTTCTCGCGCCGGACACTCATGGTCGTCACGACTTGTAAGGTCGGGGGACGTGGCCACCTTGCTGATCGTCCATCACACGCCCTCGCCCAACTGCCAGGCGATGTTCGAAGCCGTCGTCTCCGGGGCGACGGACCCCGAGATCGAGGATGTCCGGGTCGTCCGCGTGCCCGCGCTGTCCGCCACCGTCTCCGACGTCCTCGCCGCCGACGGCTACCTCCTCGGCACCCCCGCGAACCTCGGCTACATGTCCGGGGCCCTCAAGCACTTCTTCGACCAGGTCTACTACCCCTGCCTCGACGCGACCCGCGGCCGGTCCTTCGGGTACTACGTCCACGGCGGGAACGACGTCACCGGAGCCGTGCGGGGCATCGAGTCGATCACGACGGGCCTCGGCTGGCGCCGAGCCGCCGCGGCCGTGACCGTGACCGGTGAGCCCGGCAAGGACGACATCGGGAAGTGCTGGGAACTGGGTGCGACGGTCGCCGCCGGGCTCATGGGCTGAACGGATCAGGTCTCTTCCATGCGGCGCCGGTCCTGTTCGTCCCACGCACGGGTGTCACGCGGCTGCGTGTACGGCTCGGCCTCGGGTGGATGACCACCGGCGATGGCCCGCTGCCGGACCGTCTCCGCGTCGAACTCCAGGCCCAGCAGGATCGCCAGGTTGGTGATCCACAGCCACACCAGGAAGACGATGACGCCGGCCATCGTGCCGTAGGTCTTGTTGTACGAGGCGAAGTTGGCCACGTAGACCGCGAAGCCGGCCGACGCGACCAGCCAGATCAGCAGGGCCAGCAGACTGCCCGGCGTGATCCAGCGGAACCCCTTCACCTTGGCGTTCGGGGTCGCCCAGTACAGGATCGCGATCATGATCGTGACGAGCACCACGAGGGCGGGCCACTTCGCGATCGACCACACCGTCAGCGCGGTGTCCCCGATCCCGAGCGTGGTTCCGGCCTGCCGGGCCAGCCCGCCCGTGAAGACCACGATCAGCGCGCTGATCACGGCCAGCACCATCAGCACGACCGTCACGGCCACCCGCACCGGCAGCAGCTTCCACACCGGCCGGCCCTCGGGCATGTCGTAGACGGCGTTGGCGGAGCGGATGAACGCCCCCACGTAGCCGGAGGCCGACCACACCGCGAGGACGAGACCGACGATCGCCATCAGCGAGCCGATGCCGGCGTTGCCCTGCAACTGCTCGACGGCCCGGGTGATGATGTCGCGGGCCGGGCCGGGGGCGAACTTCTGGACGTTGTCGAGCACCTTGTCCGTGGTCGACCTGCCGGTGATGCCGAGCAGCGAGACCAGCACCAGCAGCGCCGGGAACAGCGCCAGCACCCCGTAGTACGTGAGCGCGGCGGCCCGGTCGGTCAGCTCGTCGTCCTTGAACTCCCGCAGGCTCCCCTTCAGCACCGCGCCCCACGACTTCCTGGGGAGTTCACTCGGGCTGTCGGGCGCGGCCCGCTCCACTTCGGGCCCCGGACCGGGCTCCTGCTCCGGCCGTGGACCGGGCCGTTCCGCGGCCGGATCGGGAGCCCGGCCGGTGGCGTGGTCCTGAGGCGGAGCCTCGCTCGCGTGATGTTCTTTTCGTCCCGGTATATGCAGCTTCACCATGGGGGCCGGGTAACCCCGAGCCGCGCTGTTAAGCCGCCCTCGGCAAGCTCCGCGAATCGGGTTGAGGGAGCGCTCCCAGCGCGTGCAGGATGCGGCCATGACCAAGCTCCCCGCCATCCGCCCGTACCGCCCCGAGGACCGTCCGGCCCTCGACGACATCTGCGTCCGCACCGCGCACAGCGGCCAGGACAGCCGCCCCCACTACACGGACCCGGGCATCTTCCCGGTCACCTTCGCGGCCCCGTACGTCCATCTGGAGCCGGACCTGGCCTTCGTGCTGGACGACGGGCGGGGACGGGCCGTCGGCTACATCCTCGGCACGGCGGACACCGCGCGCTTCGCCGAGGCGTTCCGCGCCACCTGGCTGCCGCTGGTCGCCGACCGCTACCCGAAGCCGCCGCAGCCGCCGCGCACTGCGGACGAGGCGATGGCGGGACTGCTGCACGACCCCGAGCGGATGGTGCTGCCCGAACTCGCCGCCTACCCCGCGCACCTGCACATCGACCTCCTGCCCGACTGGCAGGGGCGCGGCCACGGCCGCCGCCTGATGCGGACGTTCCTGGCGGCCCTCCAGGGCAGGGGAGTGCCGGCCGTCCACCTGTCCATGGCGACCGCCAACACCCGGGCCAGGACCTTCTACGACCGCATGGGCTTCCACGAGCTCGACGTCCCCGAGCCCGGCTCGGCCACCTACCTCGGCCGCACCACGAAGGAACTCCACCGGCTCTGAGGAACCTTTCGTCGAACGCATCGAATCCGCCAGGGGGCAGCGGAAGCGGCGCAATCGCACGTTGCGCCCCGCCACCCAGCCGCTGACGTTCGGGTGTTTCGCGGCTTCATGAGAGTTCTCCGAAAATTTTCGAGACACGTGAACGGGCCGGTGCTCCGGTACGTATGGGGCGAGGGGATTTTCATGCCCGGTACGCCACAAGCGCAGGAGAGCACCCTTGGGACGCAACACGCGAAGACGCCCTACCGGCCCACGACGCGCGACCTTCGCCGCATTCGCACTGATCCTCGGCGGAGGCGGCCTGATGGCCGCGAACGTCTACGCCTCCGCGACCGACGGCGGTTCGAGCGGTGACTCCGCCCAGACGCGGTCCGGCACGGGGGTCCGGACCGCGGGCTCCACGATCGACTGCCCGGACGTCGGGAGCAAGCTGACGTCCGTTCCCGAGCAGGCCCGGGGGGAGGTCGACAAGGAACTCGCCCTCCTGGACGAGCAGATCGCCAAGGCCTACCAGCGGCTGAGCGAGTCCGCGCAGCAGCTGCGGCAGGACTCCGGCTTCGCCGACAACGCGATCATGGACCCGCTGAAGGACAAGCGGGCCGCGACCCTCGAACGCATCGCGATCGCCATCGACCGGGTGGGGGACCGCCCCGAAGGGCTCGAGGCCCTCGCCGCCTGCACCGTACGGGACTCCGGCAACCAGGCCCCCGCGCCGGGCGGAAGCCAGGGCGGCGACGGCGGCCAGCAGCCCGGCCAGGAGCAGGGGCAGGGCGGCCAGGGCCAGGGCGACGGCCAAGGGCAGGGCGGTCAGGGCGGCAACGGCGGACAGGCGGGCAACGGCCCCGTCGCCGCCGACTTCGCGCCCATCACCAGCGTCCAGCCCAGCGCCGACGGCCCCCGCCAGGGGACGAAAGCCTCCCGGGGCTCCTTCGCCACCGACTGCGGCGTGAACGAGAACGGCCTGTTCAACTCCGACAACATCATCGCCGCCCCCGGCGTCACCAACGGCGCCCACCACTTCCACGACTACGTCGGGAACCAGGCCAACAACGCCTTCGCCAGCGACCAGGATCTCGCGAACGCCGAGACGAGCTGCGTCGACCAGGGCGACAAGTCCTCCTACTACTGGCCCGTGCTGCGCCTCCAGAACGGCTCCCGGGAACAGGACGCCAACTCGCCCGGCGGCGGTATCGAGGGCAACGCCGGCGAGATCATCACGCCGAAGCAGGTCACGCTGACCTTCGTGGGCAACCCGCGTGGCAAGGTCACCGTCATGCCGCGGCTGCTGCGCATCATCACCGGTGATGCCAAGTCGTTCGTCAACGGCCCGGCCAACGCCAACGCCTCCTGGAGCTGTACGGGCTTCGAGGACCGGCAGCTGAAGGACAAGTACCCGCTGTGCCCGCAGGGCAGCGACGTGGTGCGCACGTTCAAGTTCCAGAGCTGCTGGGACGGCCGCAACATCGACAGCGCCAACCACCGAACGCACGTGGCGTTCACGGACGCCGCCGGCAACTGCCCGGCCGGCTTCCGGCCCATTCCGCAGCTGGTCCAGCGCATCGTCTACGACGTCGACGCGCCGAGCCTGGAGGACGGCGGACGTACGACACCGCTGTTCGCGGTCGACTCCTTCCCGGAGCAACTGCACAAGCCGGTCACGGACCACGGCGACTTCATCAACGTCTTCGACGAGGACCTGATGCGGGAGATGGCCGATTGCATCAACGACGGCCGCGAGTGCGGCGCCGGAGTGGGAGCCGAGCCGGGTGACAACCCGGAGGAGGAGCCGCAGGAGCAGCCGACGAAGACTCCCGAGGCCCCGCAGGAGCAGCCCACCCGCACCCCGGACGCCCCGCAGGGCGGCAACGCCGGCGGAAAGCCCGGCGACACGGGTGACGGCGATGGCGGGAAGGGCGACGGCGGCGGGAAGGGCGAGGCCGCCAAGCCGCCGGCGACGAACGAGCCGGCCCCCGAGCCGGAGCAGCCGGAGCAGGGCGGCTCGCCCACTGCCGCGCCGGGCACCGACGAACCGGAGGTGTTCGCGACGCCCACGCCCGAAGGCGGCACGGCGAACGCCGGTGAGCAGGGCGGCTCCAAGGACGACACCGGTGAGGACACGGACGGCCTCGGCCAGTCCCAGGCCGTCGGAACGGCGACCAGCGCCGCCCCCACCCCGTCGCTCCCGTCCCGGACCGAGCCCCAGGCTGTCGGCAGCGGCGGCCTCGCCGACACCGGCGCCCAGCTCTGGCCGGCCGCGGCGGGCGCCGTCCTGGTCATCGCGGGCTTCGTCGTCCTCCGCCGCGTCAGGCGAGGCTGAGAGACTCACGCGGCACGACGACGGGTGAACGGCGGCGGGATCCGGCCCGGGTCCCGCCGCCGTTCCCCGTGCCCGGTCATCCGCCACCCTTCGACGGCCGCCGAACTGCCCACCCTCTAGCGTGATCCCATGAACCTCACCAGGAACGCCGGACGCGGAGCGGTGCGGTGACGCCGGGCGAGATGGCGGCCGTGTTCGCCGCCGGTACGGGCGCGGGCGCCGTCAACGCCGTCGTCGGCTCGGGAACGCTGATCACCTTCCCGGTCCTGCTCGCCACCGGCCTGCCCCCGGTCACCGCCACGGTGTCCAACGGGCTCGGTCTCGTCCCCGGCTCCATCAGCGCGGCCATCGGCTACCGCGAGGAACTCCGCGGGCAGCGACGCCGCGTCCTGCTGCTCGCCATCGGTGCCGCACTGGGCGGCCTCGCGGGCGCCGTCCTCCTGCTGACCCTGCCGGAATCGGCCTTCGAGCGGATCGTGCCGGTCCTCGTGAGCCTCGCCCTCGTCCTGGTCGCCTGCCAGCCGCTGATCTCCCGCAGGGTGCGCCGCCGTCGCCCGGCAGGCGGTCCCACCCGTCGGGACGGCGGCCCGCTGCTGTTCACCGGCCTGACGCTCGCCAGCGTCTACGGCGGCTACTTCTCCGCCGCGCAGGGCATCATCTACGTCTCCCTGATGGGCATGCTGCTCGACGACACCCTCCAGCGGCTCAACGCCGTCAAGAACGTCCTGGCCGCCGTCGTCAACACCGTCGCCGCGGTGCTCTTCCTCTTCTTCGCGGAGTTCGACTGGACGGCCGTCCTGCTCATCGCCGTGGGTTCGGCACTGGGCGGTCTGATCGGGGCCAGGACGGGCCGCCGCTTCAGCCCCGCCGTCCTGCGCACCCTGATCGTGTCGGTCGGCACCGTCGCCCTCGTGCACCTGGTGCTCCACTGACACCCGCCGGCTACGCCCGTCCCCCCTCGGCGTCGATGTGCGGCAGCACCCGCTCCAGCCACCGCGGAGACCACCAGGCGTGCCGCCCCAGCAACGTCATCACGGCCGGCACCATGAGCAGGCGTACGACGGTGGCGTCGACGAGCACGCTGACGGCCAGCCCCAGCCCGAGCATCTTGACCACGATGCTGTCGCTGACGATGAACGCCGCGAACACGCTCACCATGATCAGTGCGGCGCAGGTGATGACCCGGGCTGTGATCTCCAGGGCGTGCGCGACCGAGGCCTTGGCGTCCCCGGTGCGCAGCCACGCCTCGTGGACCCGGGACAGCAGGAAGATCTCGTAGTCCATGCTGAGGCCGAAGATGATGGCGAACATCATCATGGGCACGTAACTCTCGATGGGCACCGTGCCGTTGACGCCGAGGGCGGGACCGCCCCAGCCCCACTGGAACACCGCGACGACCACGCCGTACGAGGCGGTGATCGACAGCACGTTGAGGACGGCCGCCTTCACGGCGACGACCAGCCCCCGGAACACGGTCAGGATGATCACGAACGCCAGGGCCACCACGACGGCGATGATCACCGGCAGCCTGGAGGCGACGATGTCGCGGAAGTCGACCTGCGCCGCCGTCGTGCCGGTGACATAGCCCTTGGCGTCCGTGCCCTGGACGGCGTCCGGCAGCGTGTCGTCGACCAGACGGTTGGTCAGGTCCGTGGTGGTGGCGCTCTGCGGGGACCGGGTCGAGTAGACCGTGCCGATCAGGACGTCCCCGTCCTGCGTGGGTGTCAGGGGAGTGACGACCGAGGCGCCTTCGACCGAGTCGAGCGTTTTCTGGGCCTTCGAGGCCAGGTCGGAGCGCTGGGAGTCCGGTACGTCCGTCTGGTCGATGACGACGGTGAGCGGACCGTTGGACCCGGGCCCGAACGCGTCGGTCATCAGGTCGTAGGCCCGCCGGTCGGTGAAGGACGTCGGGTCGGCGCCGTCACCGATGTGGCCGAGCCGGATGGACAGCACCGGGATCGCCAGGACGACGATCACGGCGAGACCCGCCGCCAGGAACCACAGCGGCCTGCGCTCCACCCGCTGCGCGTACCGGTGCCAGGTGCCCTGCGGTGCGTCACCCGCCTCCGCGTCGGTCTCGGCGACGGGGCGGCGCACCCGGTAGCGGTCGATGTGCCGGCCGAGGAGCCCGAGCAGGGCCGGGACCAGGGTGAGCGCGCCGGCGACGGCCGAGACGACGGTGACGGCGGCGGCGAGCCCGAGCTTGGCGATGAACGAGACCCCGGACGCGGACAGGCCCGCCAGCGCGATGATCACCGTGCAGCCGGAGACCAGGACGGCGTGGCCGCTGGTGGCGGCGGCCTGCCCGGCGGCCCGTACCGGGTCCGCTCCGTCGAGGAGGTTCTGCCGGTGACGGGTGATCAGGAACAGGGCGTAGTCGATCCCGACCCCGAGGCCGATCATCGTGGCCAGGGTCGGTGAGACGGTCGCGAAGGTGAACGCGGCGGCCAGCAGCCCGAGGATCGCGAGACCGCCGACGACGCTGATCAGCGCGGTCAGCAGCGGGACGCCGGCGGCGATCACGCTCCCGAACCCGACCAGCAGCACGACGACGGCCACGCCGAAACCGATCAGCTCGCTCACCCGGTCGTCGGCGGCCGGCCGGGCGAGCTCACCGAGCGGCCCGCCGTACTCCACCTCCGCTCCGGCCGAACGCAACGGCTGTACGGCGTCGTCGACCCCGTGCAGATAGTCGTCACCGAGAGTCGACGGCTGCACGTCGAAGCGGACGGTGATGTAGGCCGTCTTCCCGTCGTCCGACAACGGCCCCACGTTCTGCTGCGACTGACCGGAGGACGAGCCCGAGGCGGAGAGCGGGTTCTGGGCCGACAGGACGTGCGGCAGCTTCTCCAGGTCGGCGACCGTGGTGGACATCTGGGAGCTCAGAGAGGTCAGCGACTGCCCGTCGTCGTGCAGCACGATCTGGCTGCTGTAGCCGCCGGCCTGCGGATCGTGCTTCTCGAGCACGTCCAGACCCTTCTGCGACTGCGCCTGGGGGAGGGTGAAGTTGTCGGAGTACGTGCCTCCGACCGAGCGGCTGACGACCTGGAGCGCCACCAGTGCCACGAGCCAGGCGACGACGACGATCACGAAGTGGCGCGCGCACCACTCGCCCAGCCTCCGCAGAAGACCCGCACGCGCGACCTTCTCGTCCCCTTCACCGGTGCGCGTGTGCGGCATGGACCTGGACTCCTGTGTGGGCCGGGCGTTCGATGCCGTCCATTAGATGCGTGAGAGTTCACTCCGGCATGCCGGACACGGCGTCGCCACGCCCCTCGGGGCGGCCGTTCCCCCGGAAGGTGGCCGCCGGGGGAGTGCGGCGGTCCGCCCGGATCACGGACGGCCTGCCGCTGCCCGGCCGCCTCAGCGCCCCGGACCCCAGGGCGACGCCGAGGCCGACCAGTGCGCTGCCTGCGGCCTGCGCGAGACCGTAGGAGCCCGTGCCGACGAGCGGTGCGGTGCAGGCCGCCGCGACCGGGATGAGGCCGGAGAACAGGGTGGCGCGTTCCGCGCCGATCCGTTGCATGCCCATGTACCAGCACACGAAGCCGACCACCGTGACCACCACCGCCTGCCACAGCAGCGCGGAGGCCTCGACGGCGTCCGGACGCCGCAGCCACCCGGCGCCGTCGGCCGTCAGCCCGACCGCCGCCGACTCCAGCGCGGCGACCGCGCACACCGTGGCGGACAGCAGCCGGGGACCGAGGGGCCGCAGAACGGGTACGGCGAGCACGGCGAACCCGACCTCGCCGGCCAGGGCGCACCCGGAGAAGGCGATGCCCGCGCCGTCGGTGCGCCCCCAGCCCTGGACGGTGAAGGCGCCGACGGCCACGAGCAACGCCCCGTACAGCACCGCCCGTTGGGGCCGACGTCCGTCCAGGAGGGGCACGAGTACGGCGACCACCACCGGCGCACAGCCCACGAACACGCCCGGAACTGCCGGCTCCGCCGTGCGCTCCGCGGCGATGACGGCCAGGTTGAAACCGACCATGCCGACCGCGGCCAGCAGGCCGAGCCGGGCCCATTGACGCGGTGTCAGCGCCCGTAGCCGTACGGCCGCGCCCTTCCCGGCCAGCGGCACGAGCAGCAGACACGCCAGCCCGTAGCGCAGGAACTGGCCGCCCGCGTACGGGTAGTCGCCCAGGACGCTGTTGGCCGTGAAGGACCCTCCGACGAGGACGCAGGCGAGCGCGGCGAGCAGGGCGCCGCGCGTGGTGGTGGCGTTCATACGGGCGACGCTAGGCAGCCGGGCGGCCCGGGAAGGAGTCCACTTCCATGCCTGCTTGGTGGACCAATCCTGCCCGGGGCCGGGGCGCTCAGCCGATGTGGTAGCGGTCGCCGTAGACCTTCCAGTCCAGCGGCGGATCGAGGTCGAGGTTGCGCTTGCGCAGGAAGACACGCTGCGCCGTGTCGACCCTGCTGGTGTCGCTGTGCGCCTCCTCCTGCTTCATGGCCCACACCCGCGCGTCCAGGAAGGCGTCGAGGTATGTCACCTCGTCACCGCCCCACGCCGGCGGGTTCGCCGTGCGCAGCGCCCGCCGGCGGATGCTGCGGAAGCTCAGGGGGTCGCTGCCGTCGCCGTGCATGACGACGGCGTCGTAGTACGCGAACTGGCCCAGCGCCCGCAGCCCGTCCGCCTTGCCCTGCCGGACGGCCGGGCCGAAGTACACCCGGTCGCGCTCGTCGTCCTGGGCCCGCCGGAACCCGGCGTCGCGGGCCGCCCTGCGCCAGTCGCCGGGGAAGCCGGGGTCGAGCCCGTCGTGCGAGTCGGAACCGTCGACCCTGCGCAACGCCGGCAGGTACTTCGCCAGGACGTTGCCGGGTACGCGGTCGGTGTACAGCTCGACGAGGTCGAGCATGTCGCCGGTGCCCGAGCAGAACCCGATGATGCCGGCGGTGTAGCCGCGGCCGTCGCCGATGTCCTCGATGTACGGGTACTGCGCCTTCCAGTCGAGCGAGGAGTTCTCCGCGCTCGACACGAGCTGCATGGCGATCTCCTTCTTCGCCGGGTCGTCGAGCCCCACCGCACGGACGGACGCCGTGGCGTGCGGCGGCCTCAGGAACGGGGTGGCGGCGAGGGTCGCGCCGAACAGCGCCAGAACGGTGCGGCGCGCCGTCGGGGTCGAGGGGTGTCTCACGGGGCCTCCAAGCAGGGTGGGGGGTTGGAAGAGCTGGCCGTGCAGAACTGATAGGAAGGTTTCCTATCATTGGCAGGAGCGCAAGGGGAACAGCCGGGCGGAAAGTTCGTAGGGTCGAACAAGCGCCCCCGCGGGAACCATGAGCCCGGCTCGCGCGTCAACTCTTTGCCCAGGGAGGCCGATCGGTCGTAAGAGAGCGGCCGGAGAGGGGAATCGCCGTGGACGACGCGACGTCGCAGCGGAGCAGCGAGGCGGAGGCCGCAGCACGCCAGGCCCGGTTCGGGACGCTGCCGGAGCCGGTGCGCCTGGAGGACATGGTCGAGGAGCGGGCCGCCAGCACGCCCGACCCGGCGCGCACCGCGTACAACCAGGACGAGTGGCTCGTGCGCTACTGCTTGTGAGACGCCCCGGGCGGAGTGCGGACCGCCGACGGGCACGCCCCGGGCCTCCGCCGCCGGTGTCCGGGCCGCTATGAGCGGCTGCGCGCACCCAGGCCGCGAAGCCACCGCACGACGTCGTCGGCGTCCTGTGCCCGGGCGATGTCGAGCGGGGTCCGGTCGTCGTAGCCGCACCAGTCGATGTCGGCGCCGTGCCGGTGGAGGTACTGCGCGGTGGACAGGTGACCGCCGTGACAGGCGCCCCAGAAGGCGCTGGTGATCTCCTCGGGCGCAGGCCGCTCGTCGGCCTCGACGTAGGCCCGGACCCGGTCCAGCAGCCCGAGCGTGGCGGCGTCCTGGAGAGTGGTGCGGGCACCGTGCTCGACGAGCCGGTGCGCGGCACGCCACTGGCCGAAGGCACGTGCGTCGGCGAGCGGTGTGCCGCCGGCGATCACCGCTCCGGGCGCCTCGATGTCGGCCCCGGCGGCGATGAGCGCGTCCAGCACCGGCACGTCGTTGTTGCTGGCCGCCCAGTGCAGCGGCGTCTCCGCGTGCGCACCGCCGAAGCGGGCGTTGGGGTCGGCCCCGGCGGCGACCAGGGCGGCGATCACCTCCGGACCGCGGGGACAGTGACCCGGCCAGTCGGTCGCGATGTGCAGCAGACTGCGCGTGCCCTTGCCGTCCTCCCCGTGCTCGGTGATGCGGACGGTGGCCAGACCGGGATGCCCGGCGAGCAGCTGCCGGAGCCCGGGCAGATCGCCACCCCGGATCGCTTCGGTGACGGCGACGGCCAGTGGTTCCTGCGATGTCAGCGTCTGCACGGCCGGCCTCCGGGTCACCGTCGAGGGCCTCCGATTCTGCCAGCACCGCACCACCCCCGGCCATGCCCCGCGGCACCCTCCGCCGTTCGCGGCCCGGCTCGATGACGTGCCCTCACGCCTCCCGAGGCGTAGCGTCCGGGTAAGAGCGGGAGGACACCATGCCCGGGAGCGACGAGCCGCCCAGGGGCGCCGGATCACTCGACGACGCCCTGGGGGTGGCCCTGGCCGACACCGTGCGCGGGACCGGCGCCTCGATCGGCGGCCTCTACCTGATCGAGGAGGCGGAGCCGGTGCTGCGCCTGGTGGCGCTGTGCGGTCTGCCGGTCGCGTTCACCGTCACCTGGCAGCGCCTGCCGCTGACCGCACCCGTCCCGGTCGCCGACGCGATCCACGACGACGTCCTGGTCAGCATCGGCAGCCAGGACGAGATGGCCCGCCGCTACCCGCGGACCGCCGCCGTCCTGCCCTACCCGTTCGCCCTGGCCGCGGTCCCGCTGAGCGGCGTACGGCGCTGCTGGGGCGGCATCGTGCTGATGTGGCCCGCCGTGCGTCCACGCAGGATCACGCCCCGCGAACGCGGCGACATCACCGCCGGTGCCCACCGCATGGCCCGCCTCCTGGAGGACGCCTCCGGGCCGCCCACCCTGCCGGACCAGCCGCGCGTCGTCCCCGTCGACGCCGCGCACCACCCCGTGCAGACCGGCCTGGCCGCCGCCGACTACCTCGAACGCCTCCCCGAGGGCGCCCTCGCCCTCGACCTGGAGGGCCGCGTCACCTTCGCCACCGCCACCGCCGCCCGCCTGCTCGGCCGCCGCGCCGACCGGCTGCTGGGCACCCGGCCCTGGCACTCCCTGTCGTGGCTGGACGACCCCGTCCACGAGGACCACTACCGCACCGCGGTCGTCAGCCGCGCCCCCGTGTCCTTCACCGCCCTCCGCCCGCCGGACCGGTGGCTGACCTTCCAGCTGTACCCCGACACCAGCGGCATCAGCGTCCGCGTCGTCCCGGGGCGAGAGCAGCCCGAGGCCCCTCCATCGCCCGCCGCCGCACGGCCACCCGCGGCCGCACCGACGGGACGCCTCTACCAACTCGTGCACCTCGCCGCCGCGCTCACCGAGGCGGTGACCGTGCGCGACCTCGTGTCGCTGATCGCCCACCAGATCCTGCCCGCCTTCGGCGCCCAGGGCCTCGTGCTGTCCGCCGCCGAGGCCGGCCGTCTGAAGATCACCGGCCACCACGGCTACCCGGCCGACGTCCTGGAACGTCTGGACGCCCTGCCGCTGGACACCGACCTCACCCCCGCCGGCCAGGTCCTCGCCAGCGGCGCCCCCGCCTTCTTCGCCGACCCGGCCGAATTGGCCGGCACCTTCCCCAGGGCACCCCAGATCAGCGGCAAACAGGCCTGGGCGTTCCTCCCGCTGATCATCTCCGGCCGGCCGGTGGGCTGCTGCATCCTGTCCTACGACCACCCGCACACCTTCACCGCCGACGAACGTGCCGTCCTCACCTCGCTGTCCGGGCTGATCGCCCAGGCCCTCGACCGCGCCCGCCTCTACGACGCCAAGCAGCGACTCGTCCACGAACTGCAACGCGCCCTGCTGCCCCGGGCCTTGCCGCACCTGCCCGGCCTCGACGTCGCCGCCCGCTACCTGCCCGCCGGCCACGGCATCGAGGTCGGCGGCGACTTCTTCGACGTCCTGCGCCTGGACGACACGACCGCGGCCGCCGTCATCGGCGACGTCGAAGGCCACAGCATCGCCGCCGCCGCCCTCATGGGCCAGGTCCGCACCGCCATCCACGCCCACGCCACCGCCGGTGCCGCACCCGGCCAGGTCCTCGCCCGCACCAACCGGCTGCTGGCCGACCTCGACTCCGAACTGCTCGTCTCCTGCCTCTACGCCCACCTCGACCTGGCACACCACCAGGCGGCCTTCGCCAGTGCGGGCCACGTGCCCCCGCTGCTGCGCCACGCCCCCGCCACCGCCGGCGTCCTCGACGTCGAACCCGGCCCACTGCTGGGCATCGACACCGGCGCCGCCTACCCGGTCACCACCACGCCCCTGCTTCCCGGCACCACCCTCGCCCTGTACACCGACGGCCTGGTCGAGCTCCCCGGCACCGACACGACCCGGACCACCTCCGGCCTGGCCGGGCACCTGGACGCCGGCGACGGCCACGACCTGGAAGGGCTCATCGACAGGCTCGTCCACCACACGACGCCCACCGGACAGCACGCCGACGACATCACGGTGCTCCTGCTGCGCGCCGCCCACCCCGACGGCGGCCCGGTGTGAGGCCGCCGTACCGCTCCGGTCAGGCCTGGCCGGGAGTGTCGACGCGGACGTGCCGGGCGACGTCGCGCAGCTTGATGTTGTGGTTCTGGGAAATGCGCCGCAGCACGTCGAAGGCCTCGTCCTCGCTCATCCGGTGGCGTTCCATGAGGATCCCCATGGCCTCCCCGATGGCATGCCGGGTCTCCAGGGCGTGCTCGAGCTGGTCGACGGTGCGGGCGGTCTCCAGCGCGACGGCGGCATGGGAGGCGAGCAGCCAGCCCGCGGCCTCGATGTCCTTGCCGAAGGCCCCCGGCCGGCGCGAGTACAGGTTGAGCGCGCCGAAGTCGTCCTCGGCGGTGTAGAGCAGCACACCGGTCATGCTGCCGATACCGAGGTCGCGGGCCGCCTGGGAGAACCGTGGCCAGGACGGCTGCGGTTGCGTCATGTCGGCGATGCGGAACAGCCGCTCACCGTCCACGCGCCGGGCCGCGTCGAAACACGGCCCCTCGCCCAGCTCGCCCTGCAACCGGTCGGACTCCTCGACCATGTCGCCGCAGACGGAGAGCGTCACGGCCCGGCCCTTGGACACCGCCAGGATCCCGGCCGCGTCACAGCCCTCGACCAGCTTCACAGCGGCTGCCGCGATCTCGTCCAGCGTCGCCTGCACCGAATCCTGCGCCACCAGATCACGGGCGAGCATCGCCATCTGCTCGGCGTACCGCTGCCACTCCACTGCCACCACCGCCTCGCTCACCCGTCCAGCCCACCGTACCCCCCAACGCGCCGTCGACGCCGGTCGCGCGAGATGCGGGACTCCCGAGAGACCAGGGTCCTCGCGCGCACCGGCAGCCCGGTCGCTCAGCGGTACGCCGTCAGCAGCAGCGCCACGTCGTCGGGCCGCTCCCGGGCGCGGCGGGCCGTCCGCACCAGCCGGTCGGCGAGATGGTCCACCGAGTCCGCGGGGGTGTCGGCGAGGCAGCGGCGGACCTCTTCGATGCCCGTCTCGATGTCGCTGCCGGGCTGCTCCACGAGCCCGTCGGTGTACAGGGCGAGGACGCTGCCGGGTGCCAGCGTGAGCTCCGTGACGGGATAGACAGCGTCGGGCTGCACGCCCAGCATGACGCCGCCCATGAGATCCAGCGTCTCCGCGTGCCCGTCGGGGTGGCGCAGCAGCGGCGGGGGGTGCCCGGCCCGCACGGCGAACGCGCGCCCCGTACGCGGGTGCAGCTCGATGTAGCAGCAGGTGGCGAAGACGTCCGCGTCCAGCTCGGCCAGGTGCCGGTTGGTGTGCGTGATGACCTCCTGCGGCGGCCGCTCGCTCGCGGCGAAGGCGTGCACGGCACTGCGCAGCTGCCCCATCACCGCGGCGGCGCCGACACTGTGCCCCTCGACGTCCCCGATGACCAGGGCCACCCCGCGTCCCGTGGTGATCACGTCGTACCAGTCACCGCCGATGGCCATGCCCTGGGTACCGGGCAGATAGCGGCCGGTGGTGCGCAGCCCCGCGACGGCGGGCAGCCGGTGCGGCAGCAGCCCCTCCTGAAGACCGCGGGCGACGGCGGACTCGGCGTCGTACAGCCGCGCCCGTTCCAGTGCCTGCGCGGCCAGGCCGCTCAGCGCGATGAGCGCGGAACGCTCGTCGGCGGTGAAGCGGTGCGGGGCGTCCCAGCCGAGGATGCACGAGCCGACGGGGTGCCCGGAGGCGATCAGCGGCAGGAACGACCAGGCGTTCATGCGGTCGAGGGTGATGCCGGGGTAGGCGACGGAGAGGTCCTCGGGCGACTCGAAGAAGAGCGGCAGCCGCGTGGTCAGCGCGTGCACGCCGGGCAGCTGCGCGTCGAGGGTGACACCCTCGAACGGGGCGAGGAAGCCCTCCGGATAGCCCGACTCCCACAACAGGTACATCCGGCCGTCGCGGACCGTGTACAGGGCGAGCTCCCGGACGCCGAACGCGGGCAGCAGCTGCTCGGACACGGCCCGGCACACGTCCTCGACGGTGACCGCCTGGGTGAGCACGCTCGCCATCTGCACCACGTGGTAGAGAGCCCCGGCACGCGCCGCGGCGACCGGCCCGGGCGGCGGCGCCACGGCCCCCGGTACGGGACCGGTGGTGGATTCGGCCTCGCGCGCCGCCTCCGCCTCGGTGGGCGGTCCGGCCGGACGGACCCGGCCCGTCAGCCCGTGCACGTCCGGGTACAGCACGAAGCTCAGCCAGTTCCCCGCGGGATGCCGCACGAGGAACGACACCTGCTCCTGCGACAGCATCGCCGCCCGGTAGCGGTCCTCGTAGGCGGGATCCCGGAGCCAGGTGATCACCTCCCAGGGGTAGCGGCCCAGGAGCGCCTCCCGGCCGCCGCCCAGCATTTCCTCGCAGCGGCGGTTGGCGTACGTCACGCGGCCGTCCTGGTCCAGGGAGAAGAGGCCGTCGGGGAGCCGCTCGGCGGCCTCGGCCGCCGTGAGCCCGCTGACCGCGTCGACGAGGGCCCCCACCATGATCCGGGCGGCACCGGTGCCGTCGCGCACGAGACGCCCCCACAGTTCGACGGGCCGGTAGCCGACCTCCGTGTCGCCCCGGGAGTCGTCCCGCACCCGGAAGCGCCGGGATCTGACCCGGCCGAGGGTGAGCGCGTCACGGCGGCTCGCCCGCAGCTCGTGCAGGTCGTCGGGGCTGACCCGGGCCTCGATGTCCGCCATCGTGCCCCCGAACTCCGTCCGGCTGATGCCGAGGAGAGCGAGGGCCTCGTCGTCCGCCGTGCACCGGTCGCTGTCCAGGTCCCAGTCGATGAGCCCGACCCGTACGGGATGCACGGCGGGCGTGGGCAGCCGCACGCCGACCGGTTCGCCGTCGTACTCGACCCGGTGGGCGGCGGAGCCCGTACCCGGCCGGCCGGCGGCGAGGCGGGTGAGTCGCTCCTCCATGGCCTGCCCGGCGGGGCGCAACGCCCGCTCCACCGCCTCCGCGTCCATCGGCGACCGCGCGGTCGAACGCAGCACGACCAGGACACCCACGGCCTCGTCACCGGCCCGCACCGGCTGGTAGGCCGAGCCGAAGGAGTACGGCAGACCGGCGGTGAAGTGCGGGAAGCGCACCATGGTGGCGCGCTCGTCCGGCAGCCAGAGGGTCTCGCTCCGCCGGTAGGCCTCCGCCATGGGCAGCGCACCGCCCACCGGCACCCGCCACCAGGACCTGAGCAGCGACCGGGGCACCCCGGTCACCATCGAGAGCACGAGCGAACGCCGGTCGCGGGAGCGCAGGTAGACCAGTCCGCCGTAGCCCCCGAGGTCCCGTACGGCCTCGATCAGCGGAGCGGTCAGGGCATCCTCGATCCAGCCGGTGTCCCCGGCCCGGACCCGGCCGTCACCACCGCCCCGGCCCGGGCCTTCGGGTGACCGCGGCCCGTCCGGTACGGCGGTTGCCTCATCCATCTCGCGTCCTCCCGGTACGGACGCACCGGACCCCATCGCTCCCCACCAGGATGTGCCATGGTCGGCGGTCCGGCGCGGTGGGTGCAACCTTTCGGTCCGGCCGGCCGTCTCACCCCATACCAGCAACATGCGAGCCTCGGGGGCGGTAATGGTACGAATCAGAACAGCATGCGCGACACTCGCGCTCGTGGGTGCCACGGTGGGCGTGGCAGCCGTCCCGGCCGGTGCCGCACCGGCCGCCACCCGGGCCGCCGCCCAGGCCACGGCCTGCCCGACCGGCTGGGGGAGCCTGCCCAAGACGGACACCAGTGGCACGCTCTCGCCGGTGAGGGACATCCGGACCGGCCGTCACGACTGCTTCGACCGGATGGTCATCGACCTGCCCGGCGCGGGCAGCGACGTCGGCTACTCGGTCCGCTACGTCGACGAGCTCCACCAGGACGGCTCGGGCCGGCTCATCCCCGTGGCCGGCGGAGCCGTCCTCGAGGTGCGGGTGGCCGCGCCCGCCTACGACCCGGAGACCGGCGCCGCCACGTATCCCGGCCGGGTGGCGCGCCCGCTGCCGGGCGTGGACCTCACCGGCTACCGCACCTTCCGGGACACCCGGTTCGCCGGCAGCTTCGAGGGCGAGACCCAGATCGGGCTCGGCGTCCGCGCCCGGCTGCCCTTCCGGGTGCTGCAGCTGGACGGCCGCGTCATCGTGGACGTCGCCCACAGCTGGACCGGCACCAGCTGACCGTGGTGCGCCCGGTTCCCCCGGAGCCGGGCGCCCGGCCGGGCCGGCCTCAGCGACCGCGCAGCCGCCCCACTCCCTCCAGCGTCCGCGCGGCCGCACCGGCCAGGCGGGGCCGGTTGCGGACGAAGCGACGGGCGGCCCGCGCGGGCTCCCGGCCCACCCAGTGGGCGGCACCGCCCGGCACCGGCCGTACCACCACCCCCTCGTACACCCGTAGGTCACGGGTCTTGAGCGACTCCTTGTAGCGGGCCGGACCGCTCCCCAGGTCGACCGTCTCGACGCCGTCGGCCGCCGCGGCCTCCAGCATCCTCAGCTGGAGCACGAGGCCTGGGGAGTACTTGGCGTAGGCGCGGTCGTACGCCGGGAACCACCAGGACAGCACCGTGCGCGAGCGCAGACCGAAGTGCGCGGCCACGGGCCGGTCCGCCGCGTACAGCACGGACAGCACGCCCCGGCACTCCGGGTCCTCGCTCTCCCCGAGCAGCCCCACCAGCCGGGTGATCCACTCCTGCGCGAACCGGTCACGCCGGCCGGTGCGCCGGTACTGCGCCGACTTCCACCCCATCAGCGCCCGCAAGGCGTCCGGGTCCCGCGCGTCGTACGCGAACCGCACCTCGCCGATCTGCCGGGCCAGCCTGCGCTCCTTGGCCAGGGTCTGTCTGAGGAAGCCCGGCGACTTCGCGCGCAGCCGCTCCGTGTACCGCTCGAACCCCTCTCCGATGTCGACGACCGGGGACGCGAGTTCCTCGACCGCGTGCGGCGCGAACACCCCCTGGCCGGCCTCGAGGTTGTCGAACTCCCAGGAGGCAAGCGCGCAGGCTCTCAGTAGCCTGCGGGCGTCGAGCCGGATCCCGGGGCGCAGCACGGCTCCCTGACTGTCGGACACGCCGAGCCCGATGGCCCTGCCCTGCCCCAAGGGGCCCCGCTCGTACGGGAAGAATCCGACCGGGTAGCCGTCGTCCTGCAACACCGCCACCCTGGCCGCCGGCCTGACCTGCCCCACCGCCGCGGTGAACGCCGGGTCGAGAAAGGGATTCGCCGGGGCACCGGACTCCGTCCGTATCTCGCGCCACATCTTCTGGTCGGTCGGGCTCAGTTCGTCCGGTTTGAGAATCAGAACACGCTTTCCGGGCAACTCCGCCTCCTGTGTCATCGCATGGGGACACACGAAGGCCTGCACATCAACCGCGTACCGGCACCAGGCAGTACTCGGGCCGCACGGCGCAGGCCCTTGTCGGTACCGCCGTCACTCAGCAGCGAAACGTCTGTAGCTCGACGGCGTTCGGGGCGGACGCGACCGCCCCGGGACGCCGGCCCGTTGCCGCCGCTCGGACGTCCGTACCACCCCGGTCCACCAGGGACGCGCCGGTCACCACGGCGCCCGGCCGGCCCGCTCCCGCCGCCCTCTGAGTCCGTGCCGCCGGCTGCCGGACCGACGGCTCCTCCTCGCAAGGACAGGGCTCCCCGGCCCCTTCGCCCCCGGCGCTTTCGGATGCGGCGCCCGAAACCGCCCCCGGCTCCACCGCGTCCACCGCCACCGTGACCGCTGCCTCAGCCGTGCGCCCGCCCTGCGCGAGCCCCGGGACGACGAGATGCAGCAACAGCAGGCATGCCACGAGGCCCACCGCCGTTGCCCATCGTCGCCGCACCATCAGACCCCTGACCTGCGTCTCGGCGGGGGAGGACGGAGCCATTCGCCCCCAAGGGGCCCGCGCCGGACCAGACCCCCGACACGGCCGGCTGCGCCTTCCAGTAGGCCGAGCACATCCCGCCCCGTCAAGCCCTTGTGAGCCGATTCGCCCCGCTCGGCCAATTGCTGCCGAATTCCAACGGAAAGCGCTGTCGGTGATCGCCCGCTCTCCTGCGCCGCCGGATCAGCCGCCGCCCGGCACGCTCAGCACCTCGCCCGCCTTCGGCGCCCGGATGTCGAGCGGTTCGTCGAAGTCGCCGAAGGAGGTGGTGGTGTGCTGCGCGGCGCTCTTGTAGACCGTCCTGAGCAGGTACGGCTTGCCTTCGGTCGCGACGTAGAAGGTGTACGTCCCCGCCTTGTCCGCCTTGTCGGTCACGATCAGCTCGACGGCCTTCGTGCCCTCGACGCGGGTGGAGCCGCCTTTCCGTGCCGTGCCGAAGGAGTCGAAGGGCCGTTCGCAGGAGGCGAGACCGTCGCGGCCCCTGCCGGCCGGGTCCACCGGCGTCCTCACCCACAGCTTCTGCTCGCCGGTGAGGCCCGGATAGTTCTTCCACTTCTGCAAGTACGCCCGGTTCGGCCGGACGTAGTCGGTCTCGCCGAGGCGGATCTGCTCCAGAGTGCCGCCGCCGGACCACGTCGTCCTGGATCTGCACCGGCTGTCGAGGTCGGTCACGAGGCGGTTGGTGACCGAACCGCCGCTCGTCGTGCGGTTGGTGATGTCCACGGTGACCGACTTCAGCTTCCGCATCGTCGCGTTGGCCTCGTCGAGGATGTCGCCGGCGGACTTCTCCTCGCCGGTACCGCCGGCCCCGCACCCGGTCAGTGCGGCACCCGCCAGCAGGCATGCGAGCGCGGTCGTCGTCACGGTAGCCATGGCCCGCACGGAGCCCCCCTGTTGTTCGTGCCGCCCGGTGATCGGCAACGGAGCCTACCCGCCCCCGTGTTCAGGCCGCGTCGCCGACCTCGCGGACCAACTCGATCGCCCTGCCGAGGGTGTCGAGCCGGTCCTCCAGATTCTCCCCGGCCGGGTAGAGACGGACCGTGTCCACTCCGGCGTCCCGCCAGACGCGCAGCCGCCGCCGCACCATCTCCTCCGTGCCGATCAGCGTGGTGGCCAGCACCATCTCGTCGGTGACCCGACCGGCCGCACCGTCCCGGTCGCCCGCCTGCCAGCGCTCCCGCACCTCCGCCGCGACCTCGGCCCAGCCCTGCCGGCTGTAGGCCCGGTTGTAGTAGTTGGCCGACGCGGAGCCCATGCCGCCCAGGCTGAAGGCGAGTTCCTTCTTCCGGCCCGCGACCATGGCGCCCAGTGCCTCCTCGTCCGGGGCGAACGCGACCTCGGCGCCCTGGCAGACGTCGAAGCCGGCGCGGTCGCGTCCGGCGGCGGCCAGCCCCTCGTCCAGCGGGGCGAAGTAGGCGTCCGACGCGCCCTCCGGTACGAAACTGGTGCCGAGCCAGCCGTCCGCGACCTGGCCGGTCAGCCGCAGCATGGCGGGCGACAGCGCGGCCAGGTAGACGGGCACGGCGTGCTCGGCGCGCATGGACAGGCGCATCGGCACCGCCTCCCCGCCGGGCAGCGGAATCCTGAACTCGGAGCCCGAGTAGGAGATCCTGCCGCCCGCGAACACCTGCCGCACGATCTCCACCGTCTCGCGCATGCGCACCAGGGGACGGGCGAACGGCACCCCGTGCAGGCCCTCCATCACCTGCGGACCGGACGGGCCGAGGCCGAGCACGAAGCGGCCGCCGGACAGGTTGGACAGGGTGATCGCCGTCTGGGCGAGAGCCACCGGCGTGCGCGTCCCGACCTGCATGACCGCGGAACCGAGCAGCATCCGTTCCGTCCGGGCCGCGTAGAAGCCCAGGGCGGACGGGGCGTCGGAACCCCACGCCTCGGCCACCCAGCAGATGTCGAGCCCGAGCTTCTCGGCCTCGACGACGAAGTCGGCCTGCCGGGACCAGGGGCCGAGGCCCGCCGCTTCGACGGTCGTCGCCGTCCGCATCACGCCTCGGCCCACTGCCGGACGCGCTCCAGCGTGGCGGTCATGCCGCGCTCGAACTCCCGCAACCTCACGAACACGATCTTCTGCTCCTTCTCCGGCATGGCGTCGATCGCGAGGGAGAGCCCGGAGCGGCCGGGCCCCATCCGCATCCACTGCGACAGCTCGGTCCCGCCGTTCTCGGGCGCGAGGCCGAACCGCCAGACGGCGCTGGGCTCCTCCGGATCACCGACCGCCCAGGAGAACACCCGGCCGGGCTCGCACGCGACGACCGTGGAGGTCGTCTCCCACTCGCCGTACGCCTCATGCCTGTTCCGCCCGACGAACCTGGCCCCGACCGCCGGACCGGTGGCCCCGTCGATCCATCGCACCGACTGGAGCTCCTCGCTCGTCTCGGGCATCCGCGTCACGTCCGACACCAGCGCCCACACCGGCCCCGGCGGGGCGGCGATCCACGTCGTCACCTCGACCGTCGGTCCGTCCGCGTACCGCGCGCCCGTCCACTCCATCGCGTGCCGGCCTCCTCGTCGACAGGAACTGTGGCAGCAGAGTTGCGTAATAAGACTCACCAGGTCAAGAGGGGGAGCGGATCCCGTGCCGACCGCGGCGGCGTGGGAGGTCGCCGATGTGCCCCGGTGCGCGGACCCGCGCTCGGGGGGCCGCGTACGCTACCGATGGCTCCGCCCCGGAAGATCGTCACGTCTGACGTGCCCCACGGCGGGGGAGCCATCAGGGATGGCAGTGGCCGTGCCGATCCGTCGGCGGGCACCATGTTTCACGGCCGGGCGCGGTCCGGAAGGCCCGCCCGCGCCCTCGAGCGGAGGAACCACATGGGATCGGCGATGAGCGAGCGGTACCACCGCCGGCAGAGATGGGCGGCCCGGGGAGCCCTTGCCGCGGTCGCGCTGGCGGCGCTGCTGCCCCTCGTGTCCGGCGGTCTGAAGGGACTGCTGCTGCTCGCGGCCGGCCTCGCGGGACTCGCCCTGACCGCGGCCGCGCTCTGGTGGGTCCTGTCCCGCCGGGGACCGGCCCGCACGGGGGCGGCCGCCCTGGCCGTCGTCACCCCCGTCGCCGTCATCACCCTCTTCGCGACCGCCAATCTGCTCTGGGTGGTCTTCGCGTCCCTGCTGCTGTGGTGCGTCGCGGTCTGGAGCGGACGCTACGCCCTGCGCAGCACGGGCCTGCGGCCAGTGCGGGTCAAGGAGTACCGCACGCCACCGCCGAAGCGCCCCTTCCTCCTGCTCAACCCCCGCTCCGGCGGCGGCAAGGTCGAGAGGTTCGGCCTCAGGGAGAAGGCCGAGGCGCTGGGCGCCCAGGTCGTCCTCCTCGACGCGGACCAGCACCAGGACGTCACCGCCCTGGCCAGGGCCGCCGTGGCGGACGGAGCCGATCTGCTCGGAGTCGCGGGCGGTGACGGCACGCAGGCCCTGGTCGCCGCCGTCGCGGCGGAACACGGCCTGCCGTTCCTCGTCATCTCGGCCGGCACGCGCAACCACTTCGCCATGGATCTGGGCCTGGACCGCGACGATCCGTCCACGTGCCTCGACGCCCTCACCGACGGGGTCGAACTCCGCGTCGACCTGGGCTTCGCCGGCGGTCGCCCCTTCGTCAACAACGCGTCGTTCGGTGTGTACGGGGCCGTCGTCCAGAGCCCTGGCTACCGCGAGGACAAGGTGGGCGCGGCCCTGGACCGGCTGCCCGAGCTACTGACCCGGCAGAGCGGCCCGCGGCTGACGGCCGGCGCCGACGGCACCACCATCGCCGACCCGCAGGCCGTGCTGGTGAGCAACAACCCGTACCGCATGGACGATCCGTTCGGCTTCGGCCGGCGCGAGCGGCTCGACTCAGGGAAGCTGGGCGTGCTCGCCGTCCGTGTCGACAGCGCCGTGGAAGCGGCCGAACTCCTGCTGGCCCCGCGCCCGGAGGGGCTCACGGTGCTCACCGCCCAGCACGTCGTCGTCGAGGCCGACGCCTCGCACCTGGAGGTCGGCCTCGACGGCGAGGCGCTCACCCTGCCCGCCCCCGTCCACTGCCGCATCGCCCGCCGGGCCCTGCGCGTCCGGGTGCCCCGCGACCGTCCCGGGGTCCCCGAGGCACCACCGCGCCTGGACTGGCGCCGGCTCCGCAAGCTGGCGGCGGCGGTCGGCCGTACCGCCGCGCCCTCGCGCTCCCTGCGCACCTGAGTACGGGCCCGCCCCCCCGGGGGGGCCTCACCGACCCCTGCCGTCACGCCGTACGGTTCATCCGCCGTTGCGGCACAACGCGTTCGCGACCAGCCGCATGCCCGCCCGGTGCTGCCGCAGCGTGTCCTCGACGGAGGTGGCCCACCCGGTGGACATCGAGGCGGTGACGGCGACCCGGCCGTCGTCGCTCACCGCGTTCCGACTCATGTAGCCGACCTCGTCCCCGCCGTGGCCCCAGGACCAGCCGCCGCACGGCAGTCTGTTCTTCATCAGCCCGAGCCCGTACCGCGCGCCGGGGTACGGCACCTGGAACTCGTCGTTCAACGGGACTGTACGCTTCATCTCCTTGAGCTGCGCGGGCTTCAGGACCTTGCCGCCGAGGAGGTCGCGGAAGAAGCGGTTCAGGTCGGCCGTGGTGCCGATGAGGCCGCCGGACGCGTTGGGGTCCTCGTACAGGGTCACGTCCACGAGCTTCGGCTTCGTGCTGAACCGCTGGTAGCCGCGCGCGTGCGGCTTCCGTACGGCGGGTGACTCGCCCGGGTAGTACGTGTGCCGCAGCCCGAGCGGCTTCAGCAGCCGGTCCCGTACCTGGTCGTGCCAGGTGTGCCCGGTGGCTTTCTCGATGACCATGCCGAGCAGGACGTAGCCGACGTTCGAGTAGCCCCAGCCCTTGCCGGGCCGGAAGTCCGGGTGGTGCCGCATCGCCCGTTCGACCAGTTGCTCGGGGGTGAACGGGCGGAAGCGGACCTCGTAGTAGTCCTTCGCGGCGTCGATGCCGGGGTAGTCGTCGTGGATGCCGCTGGTGTGCTGGAGCAGCTGGCGGAGGGTGATCTTCCGGCCGTCGTTGCCGTTGCCGCGCACCACGCCCGGCAGCCACTTCTCGACGGTGTCCTCCAGCGCCACCTTCCGCTCGCCGACGAGCTGGAGCACGACGGCGGCCACGAAGGTCTTGGTGTTGCTGGCGATCCGGAAGTAGCCGCCGTCGGGCACGGGCCGGCCCGTCCGGAGGTCGGCGGTGCCGCTCGTCACGGTGCCGGGGCCGTGCCGGCCGCCGCTCACCCGGGCCTGGACGCCGACGGCGCCGGTGTCGCGCACGGCGTCTGCCTCGCGCTGGAACTGCGTGTGCCGCGGGGCGGCGGAGGCGGAACCACCGTCCCCGCTCGTCCCCGTGACGGCGTGGGTGACGGCCGGCGGCACGGCGACCGCCAGGGCGAGGGCTGCGGCGACCCCCGGCGTGACGCGGCGGCGCGGCTGGGCGGGTCGCCGGGAAGGGTTCGGTGACACGGGATCCTCCAGAGGTACGACGTCGTGTGCGGAAGCACCACCGACGCTAGGAGCGGGGCCCATGGGCGGGCGTCGTCCGCCGGGAGGGACCGGCGGGGCAACTTTCGTTTCGCGTCCTGCGTCTCCCGGGAGCGCCGGTCCTACGATGACGGCCGGGCTGCGGGGGCGAACACCGCGCGGCGAGCGGGGACTTGGACGGGGGTTGGAGCGGGCATGACGGAGGGATCGTGGTGGCGGCACGGAACGGACGGGGCCGTACGGTCCGTCGGGGAGCCGCCCCGTTCCTCACGGGCGTCGCTCCGTTCCTCACGGGTGTCGGCCGGTTCCGTACGGGCGTGGGCCGGTTCCTTACGGGCCTCTGCCGTCGCGCTGCGCCGCAGGCTCGCCGGGCGCCCCGCGGACGTGCTCGCCGCCGCCCTCCTGGCGGGCGTCGCGGTGCTGCTCCGGCTGGACCAGCCGTGGCCCGACGGTGTCGGCCCGTCCGCCGCCGCCGTCGCACTGCTCGTCGGGGCGTGCCTGCCGTTGGTGTGGCGGCGTTCGCGTCCGGGCCTGGTGCTGGCCGCCACGGCGGCCTGCTATGTGACGGGTGAACTGCTCGACCCCGTCGGTGACAACGCCCAGACCGTGTTCCTGGCGTGCTACTCGGTGGCACGACACACTTCCGCGCCGCGCAGCCTCCTCGCCCCCGTCGCGCTCACCACGGTGCTGCTCGTCCCGGAGGTGGCCGACGGGCGGCTGAACGTGCTCTCCTCGGCCGACACCGCCGTACCGCTCGGCCTCGCCGACTGCCTGGTGGCCGCCGCGATGGCCGCCGCTGTATGGCTGCTGGGCGCGTCACGGCGCCGGCTGTACGCGGACGCCGCGCGCCTGCGTGACCTGGCCGAGCGGCTCCGCGCCGAGCAGCGGGTCAGCGCCCGGCGCGCGGTGGCCGCCGAACGCGCCCGGATCGCCCGCGATCTGCACGACCTGGTGGCCCACCACGTCAGCGCGATCGCCTTGCAGGCGCACGCGGTCACCGTCGTACTGCCGGACGACACGCGTGCCGCCGGCCAGGGGGTGGCGGCGATCAGCGAGGCGGCTGACACCGCATTGGACGAGATGCGCGGCCTGGTCCAGCTGCTCGCGGACCCGCCGCCGGAGAGTGGCGCCGAGGGGGCCGGGGGCACGGGTCCGGCAGCGGCGGCGCCGCTCCCGCAGCCGTCGCTGCGCCATCTGGAACGGCTGACCGGGGAGTCCGAGGCGGCGGGCTGCCCGGTGACGCTGACGGTGACCGGGCCGGTCGCGGAGCTGCCGCCCGCCGTGCAGGTCTCGGCGTACCGCGTCGTACAGGAGGCGCTGTCCAACGTGCGCAAGCACGCCGGTGCCGTCCCCGTACGCGTCGGAGTGGCCTGCCGGGAGGGCCGGTTGACCGTCACGGTGGAGAACGACGCACCCGCCGCTGACCGCCGCCCGATGCCCGGCTCCGGGCTCGGGCTGATCGGCATGCGCGAGCGCGCCGCGCTGTTCGGCGGCACGCTCCGCGCGGAACCGGTCCCGGACGGCGGCTGGCGGGTCGTGGCCACGTTCCGGCCGGAGGACGGCCGGTGACACCTCCGGTGCGGGTGCTGACCGTGGACGACCAGGAGCTGGTCAGAACGGCGCTACGGGCGATGCTGCGGCGTACGGACGTCGAGGTGGTCGGGGAGGCGGCGGACGGCGCACGGGCCGTCGAGGCGGCGTACGAGCTGTGCCCGGACGTGGTGCTGATGGACGTACGGATGCCCGGCATGACCGGGGTGGAGGCGACCGCGCGGATCCTCCAGGGCTGGCCGCACCCGGGGCCCCGTCCGCGCGTGCTGGTGCTGACGACGTTCGACCTGGACGAGTACGTGCACGCCGCGCTGCGCGCCGGGGCCAGCGGGTTCCTGCTGAAGAACACCACGCCGGAGCTGCTGGTCGAGGCGATCGGAGTCGTCGCGGCGGGCGAGGCGATGCTCGCGCCGACCGTCACGCGGCGACTGATCCGGGCGTTCTCCGACCTGCCGCCGCCACTGGTGTCCGGCGGCCTGGGCGACCCGCTCGACGTGCTCACCCGGCGCGAACGGGATGTCGCGGAACTGGTCGCCCGCGGACTCCCGAACGCGCGGATCGCCGGGTCGCTCGGCCTCACCGAAGCCGGCGTGAAGAGCACCGTCAACCGCATCCTGACCAGGCTCGGACTGGAGAACCGCGTACAGATCGCGATCCTCGTCCTCGCGGCCGAGAAGGGCGACGGTTAGGGCGTTTCCCTTCGGATCAGGAGGCGCCCTTGGGGGCCGCCTGCTGCACGACCTCGAACGACCAGAGCGTCGAGTCGCTCGCCGCGGGCTTGGGACGCTCGCCTCCCTCGCCGCCGCCCTGGTGCGCGGCCTTCATCGGTCCTTCCATCCAGGCCTGGAACGACGCCTCGTCACGCCACCGGGTGTAGACGAGGTAGGTGTCGGTGCCCTCCACGGGGCGGAGGAGCTCGAACCACTCGAACCCGTCGGAGCTCTCCACGGTGTGCGCGCGGGAGGCGAACCGCTTCTCCAGCGTCTCCCGCTGCTCGGCGGGCACGGTCAGCACATTGATCTTGACTACGCTCATGTGCCCCATCTTGCCCGATGGCACATCCGCGCAGGCCGAGTCCCACGCCATCAGGGTTTTGAACGCGTTCAAATATGGGCTAGGGTCACTCCCACACGTCGAGGGGGAGTGGCATGAAGATCGTGATACCCGGCGGGACCGGGCAGGTCGGCACAGTCCTCAAGCGCGCGCTGAGCGCGGCCGGACATGACGTCGTGGTGATCAGCAGGCACCCACGACGGCGGGACGAGGTGCACTGGGACGGTGCGACCCTGGGACCGTGGGCGGGGGAGATCGACGGCAGCGACGTCGTGGTCAACCTGGCCGGCCGGAGCGTGAACTGCCGCTACACCCCCGCCAACCTCCGGGAGATGATGGACTCGCGGGTCCACTCCGCCCGGGTCGTGGGCGAGGCGATCGCCGCAGCCGCCGAGCCGCCCCGGGTCTGGCTCCAGATGAGCACCGCGACCGTCTACGCCCACCGCTACGACGCGCCCAACGACGAGGCCACCGGCGTGATCGGCGGCACCGAACCCGACGTCCCCGGCTACTGGTCCTACAGCGTCGACATCGCCAGGGCCTGGGAGCGGGAGCAGGAGACGGCCGGCACCCCGCACACCCGGAAGGTGGCTCTGCGCGCCGCCATGGTGATGAGCCCGGACCGCGGCGGTGTCTTCGACGTCCTGCTGCGGCTAGCCCGGCTGGGCCTCGGCGGCCCTGTCGCCGGCGGCGCGCAGTACGTGTCGTGGATCCACGACCAGGACTTCGTCCGGGCGGTTGAGTTCCTCGTCGCCCGGGACGACATCACGGGGCCGGTCAATCTCGCCGCTCCCGGGCCCCTGCCGCACCGCGACTTCATGCGCGCCCTGCGGACCGCGTGGGGTGTCCCGGTGGGCCTGCCCGCGACACGCTGGATGGCCGAGGCCGGCGCCTTCGTCCTGCGCTCGGACACCGAACTGCTGCTGAAGAGCCGCCGCGTCGTCCCCGGCCGCCTCCTGGACGCGGGCTTCACCTTCGGCCGCCCCGACTGGCCGGCGGCCGCGGAGGACCTCGTACGGCGGCTCCGTGGCCGTGCTGTGAGGTGAGCCGGGGTCAGCTCCGACGCTTGCCCTGTTCCAGGGCCTTGCCGGTCATGTCGGTGACCTGTCCGGCCGGGGGCGCGTCCGCCTCCACCTCGGTGCCGAAGTCGGTGAAGTCCATGACCGTGCGCACCGTGACCCGTTGCGGCGAGGACGAGGAGTCGGTGGAGGACCGTTCCGTCGACCCCGGCGCGGCCTTGAGCGTCATGTCGATCTGCTGACGGCGCATGCGGCCCTCCTCGTCGAGCCACACGTCCATCGGGAGGGTCGGGCCGACCTGCCGGCGCAGCGCGTCCCCGCCCGGCAACTTCGCGACGTCGACGGAGACGCCGTAGTGTGTGGTCTCGACGCCGTCGATCGCGGCCGTGCCCTTCTTGGTCACATCTTTGTCGGTGATCGCTTTCGCGTACGCCGCGGACTGCGCCGGATCGCTCATGGACCGGTCGCCCGCGCCCTGCTCTGCGGAGATCTTCCCCAAGTCGATCCTGATCCAGGGCTTGCCGCCCGGAGCCTGCCCGTTCGGCATCTTCTGGTACAGCACCTGATCGACCACGCGCTGCTCGATCCGCTGCCCCTGTACCGTGAGGGTCATGACGCTGTCGCCGTCGTCCAGATCCACGGCGCCCTGTCCGTTCGCGGTCTCCGAGGCGCCCTGGGCCGAGGTCCGCACCTGCAGCCTCACCTTCGCGGTGTCCTCCTCGGCCGTCCTGTCGTAGGCCGAGCGCACCGCCCGGGTGCCGTCCTCCCGGGTGCTTCCCCCGGCCGCGGAATCCCGTGCACCGTCGCCGCAGCCGACCAGTACCGTTCCCGCCAGGACGCCGGCGACGCCTAACGCACAGACCTTCCTGCCGTTGCCTGCCCTGCCCATCGGACCAGCTCCTCTCAGGTGGGGGGTGACCGGTCCGGGTCCGGTACCGGTCCGCTGCCCCAAGTGCCCCTGTTGGGCATGAACACACCTGATTTCGGCGAAAGTTGGTGCCGCACTGCACCCTTGTCATGAGCCTTGTCATCCGATTCATCGGACCTCTATGGTCCTCGGCATGTCTCATGAGTCGCAGGACCTCTCACGCAGAACCACCCTCAAAGCCGCGGCAGTTGGAGCAGGTGGACTTGCCGTGGGTGGTTTGCCGACCGGTACCGCTCAAGCTGCCTCTGGACAAGCATCCGATGTATCGAGAGCTCCTCTGGTGCTCTGGTACACGGCGCCGGCCGACGACTGGGAACGCCAGGCACTGCCCGTCGGCAACGGCGCGCTCGGGGCCATGGTGTTCGGCTCGATCGCCTCCGAGCGCGTCCAGTTCAACGAGAAGACGCTGTGGACCGGCGGCCCGGGTTCGGTCCAGGGCTACGACCACGGCGACTGGCGTGAGCCCCGCCCCACGGCCATCGACGCCGTGCAGGACGACCTCGACACCCGGCGACGGCTCGCCCCGGAGGACGTCGCCGGCCGGCTGGGACAGCCGCGCGTCGGCTTCGGCGCGTATCAGACGTTCGGCGACCTGTACCTGGACTTCCCGGGCACGCCCACTCCTGAGGCGTACCGCCGGGAGCTGGCTCTCGACACCGGTGTCGCGTCGGTCGCCTACACCCACCGACAGACCCGACACCGAAGAGAGTTCTTCGCCTCCTTCCCGGACGGGGTGATCGTGGGCCGGATCGGCGCCGACCGGCCCGCCGGCATCACCTTCACCCTGCGCTACACCTCCCCGCGTGGCGACTTCACCACCACCGCGACCGGCGGACGTCTGACCGTACGCGGCGCGCTGAAGGACAACGGGCTGCGCTTCGAAGCGCAGGTCCAGGTCCGCAGTGACGGCGGGGCCGTGACGTCCGGCGCCGACGGCACGATCACCGTCACCGGAGCCGACAGCGCCTGGTTCGTGCTGGCCGCGGGCACGGACTACGCCGACACCCACCCCGACTACCGGGGCGCGGACCCGCACCCGGCCGTCACCCGCGCCGTCGACCGGGCGAGCAGCCGCGGATACGACTCCCTGCGGGCCCGGCACATCGCCGACCACCGCACCCTGTTCGCCCGCGTCACCCTCGACATCGGCCAGTCGGCCCCGGCGGAGGTCCCCACCGACCGGCTGCTCGCCTCGTACACGGGCGGAACGAGCGCCGCGGACCGCGCCCTGGAAGCCCTGTTCTTCCAGTACGGCCGCTACCTGCTCATCGCCTCCTCACGGGCCGGTTCGCTGCCCGCCAACCTCCAGGGCGTCTGGAACCACAGCACCTCGCCACCCTGGTCGGCCGACTACCACGTCAACATCAACCTCCAGATGAACTACTGGCTCGCCGAGGCCGCCAACCTCCCCGAGACGACTGTCCCCTACGACCGCTTCGTCCAGGCCCTGCGCGCCCCCGGGCGGCACACGGCACGGCAGATGTTCGGCTCACGCGGCTGGGTCGTGCACAACGAGACCAACCCGTACGGCTTCACCGGTGTCCACGACTGGGCCACCGCCTTCTGGTTCCCGGAGGCCGCGGCCTGGCTCACCCAGCAGCTGTACGAGCACTACCGGTTCGGCGGTTCCACCGACTACCTGCGCACCACGGCCTACCCGGTGATGAAGGAGGCCGCCGAGTTCTGGCTGGACAACCTGCGCACCGACCCGCGCGACGGCAGGCTCGTCGTCACCCCCAGCTACTCGCCCGAGCACGGCGACTTCACGGCCGGCGCGGCCATGTCGCAGCAGATCGTGCACGACCTGTTCACCAACACCCTGGAGGCCGCCCGCGTCCTCGGCGACTCGCGCGACTTCCGCCAGCGGGTCGAACAGGCCCTGGCCCACCTCGACCCGGGCCTGCGCATCGGCTCCTGGGGCCAGTTGCAGGAGTGGAAGGAGGACCTGGACGACCCGGCCGACGACCACCGGCACGTGTCGCACCTGTTCGCCCTGCATCCCGGACGGCAGATCGAACCCGACAGCCGCTGGGCGGAGGCCGCGAAGGTCTCCCTGACCGCCCGCGGCGACGGCGGCACCGGCTGGTCCAAGGCCTGGAAGATCAACTTCTGGGCCCGGCTGCACGACGGCGACCACGCGCACAAGATGCTCGGTGAACAGCTCAGGTCGTCGACGCTGCCCAATCTCTTCGACACACACCCGCCCTTCCAGATCGACGGCAACTTCGGCGCCACGTCCGGAGTCGTGGAGATGCTCCTGCAGAGCCAGCACGGCGTGATCGAGATCCTCCCCGCCCTGCCCTCCGCCTGGCCGAGCGGCTCGGTCCGCGGTCTGCGCGCTCGTGGCGGCGCGGTCGTCGACATCGACTGGACCGACGGGAAGCCCACGCGCATCGCGCTCACCGCGACCCGCACCCAGCGGCTGACGGTGCGCAGCGGGCTGCTGAAGGACGGTGAGACCACGTTCAGGGCTGTCGCCGGCCACCGCTACACGTGGCAGTGACGCCCGAACGCCGAGGGCCGGGATCCGTGGTGGCGGTCCCGGCCTCGGCCGAGTGCGGGTGGTGCGTGCGGCGGGAATGAACGCTCGCGGCTGGGGCGGGTGGGGGAGTGGCGCGGTGACCAACGGGTTTGATGCCGGCACGGTGCCTGGACCCGGCCGGGTACCGAGTCGCGTGGGTGGCCGCGCTGCCCCGGTCAGCGGTGGCCGCGGAGCTTGCCCAGCAGCCGCTGGGCCTTGGCCCGGTTGCGGGGATCGGCGGCGGCCCGCCGTGCCTGCTCGACGGCCCGCCGCCCCTGCGGGCTCCGGGCGAACTGCTTGATGCGATTCAGGATGCCGGCCATGGTGCACTTCCCTCGTGTTCCGACGTCGTCTTGCCTGTAGCTCGCTTACCCCTCCGACGAGGTGCTCAGCCCTTCGCCCGCCCGGACGGTGCGCGACCGAACGTGTTTGCCGCGGGAGTCAGAGGCAAGTCGGAGTCCATGACCGAAGAGAACAAGCGCACGAATCAGAAGCCGACCACCATACGGGCGACGGAGTCCAAGACCCGTCGCACGGCGGACAAGGCGACCGCGCCGACGACCCGGGCCGCGAAGCGCGCGGCCACCAAGGCCGATGACGCGGCGTCAGCCGTCAAGGCCGGCGCCGAGCGCTCCGCCGAGACGACGACGGCGGCCGTGCAGACCGCGGCCAGGAGTGTCGAGGCGGGTCGCCAGGCGGTCGTCGCGGCCTCGGGTCACGTCGCCGCCTCGGCGAAGACGGCCTGGACGGCGATCGCTCACCGCAAGGCCGTCGCCGCGGGCGTCGGGGCCGGCCTGACCGTCCTGAGCGCCGCGTCGTACGCGGTGGGGCGCCGCGCCGAACGCCACACGCACGGCCCGCTCACCCGGTTCACCGGCGGGCGGATCTGACCCGAGGCGAGGGCGCCGGCAGGACGCCCACCAGGCCGGACGGCGGCGCGGTGCATCACCGGGTGTCCCGGGGGTACGCGGCGCCGCCTCCACGTGGTGCCTGACCCGGTCCTGCGGTTCGCCGCGTGGCATGGCGCACATCCGGCACTCACAGCGGTGCCCCTCTCGCGCGTCACGGCTGTGACGAGGAAGGATGAGAGCGCAAGCGAAGGATCACACCCATGTGGAGGAGCGGGCCCATGCAGCACGAGCGAGCGGGCAGTCCGGCCGGTCCCGAAGATCTCGTCGATGTCGCTCGGCTGGTCACCGCGTACTACGCGCTCCACCCCGACCCGGACGACCCGGGGCAGCGCGTCACGTTCGGGACCTCCGGACACCGCGGTACCTCACTGGCCGGCGCGTTCAACGACGACCACATCGCCGCGACCAGCCAGGCCATCTGCGAGTACCGCACGGCCCAGGGCACCGACGGCCCGCTGTTCCTGGGCGCCGACACCCACGCCCTGTCGGAGCCCGCGCGGGTCACCGCGCTGGAGGTGTTCGCCGCCAACGAGGTGACGGTGCTGATCGACGAGGCGGACGGCTACACGCCGACCCCGGCCGTCTCACACGCCATCCTCACCCACAACCGGGGCCGCACCACCGGCCTCGCGGACGGCGTCGTCGTCACCCCGTCCCACAACCCGCCCGGAGACGGAGGGTTCAAGTACAACCCGCCCAGCGGCGGCCCCGCCGCCTCCGACGCGACCTCCTGGATCCAGGACCGGGCGAACGAGATCATCCGCGGCGGTCTGAAGGACGTACGGCGCATCCCCCACGCCCGGGCCCTCGCCGCGCCCACCACCGGCCGCTACGACTTCCTGGGCACCTACGTCACCGACCTGCCCGGCGTGCTCGACCTGGACGCCATCCGCGCGGCCGGTGTGCGCATCGGGGCGGACCCGCTGGGTGGGGCGTCCGTCGCCTACTGGGGCCGGATCGCCGAACAGCACGGTCTCGACCTCACCGTGGTCAACCCGTACACCGATCCCACCTGGCGGTTCATGACGCTGGACTGGGACGGCAAGATCCGCATGGACTGCTCGTCGCCGTACGCGATGGCCTCGCTCATCGAGCAGCGCGACCGCTTCGACGTCGCCACCGGCAACGACGCCGACGCCGACCGGCACGGCATCGTCACCCCCGACGCGGGCCTGATGAACCCCAACCACTACCTCGCCGTCGCGATCTCCTATCTGTACGCCCACCGCGACCGCTGGCCTGCCGCCGCCGGTGTCGGCAAGACCCTGGTGTCCTCCGCCATGATCGACCGGGTCGCCGCCGACCTGGGCCGCGAACTGGCCGAGGTGCCCGTCGGGTTCAAGTGGTTCGTCGACGGACTGGTCGGCGGCACCATCGGCTTCGGCGGGGAGGAGTCGGCCGGGGCGTCCTTCCTGCGCCGGGACGGCTCGGTGTGGACCACGGACAAGGACGGCATCATCCTGGCGCTGCTCGCCTCCGAGATCACGGCGGTGACCGGGAAGACCCCCTCGGAGCACTACGCCGCACTGACCGCCCGCTTCGGCGAACCGGCGTACGCGCGGATCGACGCCCCGGCGTCCCGCGAGGAGAAGGCCCTGCTCGCCAGGCTCTCCCCGGCCCAGGTCAGCGCGGACACCCTGGCCGGGGACGCGGTCACGGCGGTGCTCACCGAGGCCCCCGGCAACGGCGCACCCATCGGCGGTATCAAGGTGGCCACCGACAACGCCTGGTTCGCGGCCCGCCCCTCGGGCACCGAGGACGTGTACAAGATCTACGCCGAGTCCTTCCGCGGCCCGGACCACCTCCGCCAGGTCCAGGAGGAGGCCAAGACAGTGGTACTGACGGCACTTTCTGCCTGAGCACGGGACACTGGAGGAAGATCCGACCCGGGAAGGACCGTCACGTGATCATCTTCGGCACCAAGGGGTACCTGTACCAGCTGGCGATACTGACGCTGGTCTGCGGCCAGTGCGGCAACCCCGCCGCGCACACGCTCAGGAAGCGCGTCACGAAGTTCACGCTGTTCTTCGTGCCGCTGTTCCCGATCTCTACGAAGTACCTCACGCAGTGCACCTTCTGCGGAGCGGAACAGAAGGTGACCAAGGAACAGGCCGAGCAGTTGCAGGCCCAGAGCGCGAGCGGCGACGGCGCCCAGACGCACGGGCAGCCGCAGCAGCAGCACCGGTTCTGAGCCCGGCCGGGCCTCTCGGGGCGGGGGAGGTGCTCAGCCGGTCGTGAGCACCTCGTCCGCCAGGCCCAGGTGCCGTCGGAAGGCGTCGCGCCCCCGCTCCGTCAGTCGCACGACCCGGGACCCGTCGCCGGGCACGAGCCAGGACGCCTCCAGCGCGCGGTGGAACACGGCGGCGGCCACCGCGCCCGCCAGGTGCGGGCGCTGCTCCGTCCAGTCCAGGCAGGTACGCACATGCGGACGGGCCGCCGCTCCCGCGTCCGCGATCCCGAGACCCGACAGCCATACCGCGCCGGACGCGGTGAGTGCCGGGCCGGACTCCCAGGACAACAGCCCCCGAGCGGTCATGGCATCGGTCATCGCCACGGCGAGGGAGCCGCCGAGATGGTCGTAGCAGACACGGGCGAAGCCGACGGCACGGTGCCGGCGGGCAGCGGTGAGCGAGCGGACCGGGACCAGCCGGCGGGGCGCCCTGGCCGCCAGCGCCTCGATCATCTCCGCGACGCCGGGGTCCGCCAGACGCACATGGCGGTGCCGGCCCCGGCGCTCCTGGGCCAGCAGACCACCGGCCACCAGCCGGTTCAGATGGCTCGTGGCCGTGGACGGCGCGACACCGGCGAGGCGGGCCACCTCGGAGGCCGTCCAGGCACGGCCGTCGAGCAGGGCGAGGCAGATCGCGGCGCGCGTGCGATCGGCCAGGAGCGCGCCCAGCGAGGCGAGATCGGGTTCTTCGGCATGGACGTCGAGGCTGGTCACCGACCGATTGTCCCCGGCCGACACTTCGACGCGCATCGAAACGTCCCGCCCGTAGCGTCCTGGGCCATGACGACCCACACCCACCGAGTGATCCGGCCGAGCGTCCTCTACTTCGGCACGCCCGTCGTGCTGCTGACCACCGAGAACGACGACGGCACCGGCAATCTCGCCCCGATCTCCTCAGCCTGGGCCCTGGGGCAGCACATCGTCCTGGGCATCGGCAGCGAGAGCCGGACCGTGCGCAACCTCGCCCAGCGCCCGGAACTCGTGATCAACATCGCTTCGCCCGAGCTGTGGGAGCACGTGGAACGACTCGCCCCGCTCACCGGCGCCGACCCGGTACCGGAGGCCAAGCGGGCGCTCTACCGCTACGAGCCGGACAAGTTCGCGGCGGCCGGGCTCACCCCGGTCGCCGCCGACCTCGTGAAGCCGCCGCGCGTCGCCGAGTGCGCCCTCCAACTGGAGGCCCGGGCTGCCGCGCTGACGCCCGGCGGAGCGGGTCTCTTCTTCAGCGTCGAGTGCGAGGTGTTGCGCGTCCACGCCGCCGACCGCGTCGTCGTACCCGGCACCCACCACATCGACCCGGCCGTCTGGAGCCCCCTCATCTACAACTTCCGCCACTACCACGGCCTGGCCCCAGAAGTCGGCCACGGCTTCCGCTCGGAGACGGCCAGGGCGACCGCCCCCGCCGTCTGACCCTCCCACGCCGTGACTTCCTTTCCCCGACGGCACGCGACCGTGTGGCAACCGGAAGATCCCGGGTACTCGTCCGCCACGGGCCCGGACCTGTGTGTGGGCCGATGGGCCTCCAGCAGTCGATCAGGAAAACGGAGGCATACAGATGAGCACCGTCAAGGAAACCGTGGAAGTCGACGTTCCCGTCCACACCGCGTACAACCAGTGGACCCAGTTCGAGGAGTTTCCGAACTTCATGGAGGGCGTCGAGGAGGTAAGGCAGCTCGACGACCGTCACAACCACTGGACCACCAAGATCGGCGGAGTACGGCGCGAGTTCGACACCGAGATCGTCGACCAGCTGCCCGACGAGCGCGTCACATGGCGCACGACCAGCGGAGACACCAACCAGAAGGGCTCGGTCCGCTTCGAGCGCGTCGACGACACCCACACCCGCGTGGAGCTCGTGCTGGACGTCGAGCCCAGCGGAGCCGTGGAGAAGGCCGGGGACATGCTCGGAACGATCGACCGGCGGGTCAAGGGCGACATGAAGCGCTTCAAGCAGTACATCGAGGAGCGCGGAGCCGAGTCCGGCGCCTGGCGCGGCCGTATCCAGCCCGGCGGCGGCACCGGCCCCACCCCCCTCTGACACCCGGGGCCCCGCTCACCCGGACCCGGCCTCCACCACAGACCCGGTGGAGGCCGGGTTCTTTTGTGCCCGGGTCCGACGCCGACCGGGGCCTCGACATGCCCGCATCCCGATGCGCCCGTGTCCCCGACGCGGGGAATGTGTGGCGTTTTCGGTCATCTCGATGGCATGCACCTGTCCAAATCGTTCTCCCGGTGGCACGCTGCCCTCTGGTTCGCAGTGACACCCCTGCCTGACCGGGTGGCTGAGCCCCCACCGCCCGGCCCCCACAGCAGAAGGAGACCGCGTGACAGGCACACTCCGTAGCCTTCGCCCCTCCGGCAGCGGCACCCGTGTTCGTCGCACCGCCCTCGGCGCACTCGCCGGCGTCGCCGCACTGCTGGCGACCGGCGTCGCCGCCACACCGGCGAGCGCCGCGCCCGACCCGGGAGCGGTGGCGCCCTCGGCGCGGGAACGCGCCCTCGCGTTCTGGACCCCGCAGCGGATGCGCGAGGCCACCCCGCTCGACGTCCTGTCCGTCGACCGTTCCGACGTGCAGGCCTCGGCACCCCGCAAGGGCAAGGCGACCGTCGTGGCACCCAGCACGCCCGCCGCCGACCCCGGTCCCCTGGCGATACCCAACGGCGGCGGCCCCTGGACAGGGGGCGGCGCGGTGACCAAGACCGCGGGGCGGGTGTTCTTCACCTACCAGGGACGCACCGCCTCCTGCTCCGGCAACGCCGTCACCAGCGCGAACAAGAGCACCGTGATCACCGCGGGCCACTGCGTGAAGCTGGAGGGGGCCTGGCACACCAACTGGGTGTTCGCGCCCGGCTACCACGACGGGCAGACCCCGTACGGGAAATGGACGGCGGCCAAGACCCTCTCCACACCGCAGTGGACGGCCAGTGAGGACATCAACTACGACATCGGCGCGGCCGTGGTCGCCCCTCTGGACGGAAAGAAGCTGACCGACGTCGTCGGCGGCCAGGGCCTGGCCTTCAACACCGGCTACAACAAGGCCATGTACGCCTTCGGCTTCCCGGCCGCCGCTCCCTACGACGGCGAGAAGTTCATCTACTGCAGCGGCACGACCTACCGGGACTTCCTGCTGTCCAGCGACCACGGTCTGACCTGCGACATGACCGGCGGCTCCAGCGGCGGCCCGTGGTTCACCCAGTTCGACGAGGCCACCGGGACCGGCTTGCAGTCCTCGGTGAACAGCTTCAAGTACAACTTCCTGCCCAACGCCATGTACGGCCCGTACTTCGGCGCGGACGCGCAGAACCTGTACCAGAGCGCCCAGTCGTCCTGAGCCTGGGGCAGCCGGGAGCCGGGTCCTCCTCCGGACGGTGGGGAGGCCCGGCTCCCGGGCGTCGCCGCGCAGGCGGAACCGGCCACCCAGGGGTGGGTGAGGGTGCGCCGGCGGTTCAGCCGGTCGCCTCGGCGAGCAGTCCCACCTGCTCCAGCCCCGACGCCGCGGGTACGAAGATGAGTTCGTCACAGCCGGCCGCGGCGAACGAGTCGGCGTACGACGTCACCATCTCCGCACTCACCGCGGCACTCGCCGCGATCTGGGCGGCGGCGTCGCCGAGGAAGCCGTAGTAGTGCTGGAGGTAGTCGTCCGCATGGGCCCGGGCGTCCGGGCCGAGCGCGAAGTACGCCAGCGCCAGCTTGCGCGGCGCGCCGCTACGCCCCGCCTCCTTCCACGCCGCATCGACACCGGCCGACGCCTCGGCGAACATCTCCGGCGTGCCACCGCCCATGATCCAGCCGTCGGCCAGCCGGGCCACCCGCCGGAAGCTCGCCTGGGTCGACCCGCCCAGGACGAGCTCGGGACCACCCTCACGCACGGGTTCCGGCCCGATCGCACCGGCGACCCCCCGCTCCTCGCCCGACCAGACGCGTTTCATCTCCGCCAGCTGTTCCTCAAGCCGGCGCCCCCTGCCCTCGGTCGGCAGACCGCTCGCCGCGAAGTCGTCGTCACGCCCGCCCAGACCCACACCGAGCACGAACCGCCCACCGGAGAGCCGGTCGACCGAGGCCGCCTGCTTCGCCAGCAGCGCGCTGTTCGTGTACAGCGGCCCCAGCAGCACGCTCGTCGTCAGCCGGATCCGGCTGGTGACCGCCGCTGCCGCACTCAGCGCGACCAGCTCCTCGTACCCCGGGTAGACCAGCCGTCCGATCGTCCCGAGCGTGCTGAACCCCGCCTCCTCGGCCCGCCGGGCCCACTCCACGAGAACCGAACCCTCGGTTCCGGGAACCGTGTTGGGAAGGCCTATACCGATGTCCATCTCCACCTCCGGTCTTGAGAGGGGGAGCACCTACCCACCCGGTGCCGGGCGAACCGGATGTGACGCACTGATCACCGAGAGAGGGAATTCCGCGATAGCGCGGTGGGCATGCATCGATCGTTTGTCGCCCCCACAAGGAGTGAAACCGGCCATGAACGCTCCCGCGACGTCCCCCACCCGCACCGCCCCCGGAGCCCTCCCTCTCGTCGGCCACGGCCTTCAACTCGCCCGCAGCCCCCTGCCGTTCATCAGCTCCCTGCGCGCGCACGGACCCGTGGTGCGCATACGGATAGGCCCCACCCCGGCCTACGTCGTCACCGATCCCGCCCTGACCCGCAAGGTCCTGGTGACCGACGCCGCGCACTACGCCAAGGGCGGCAAGATAATCGACGCCCTGCGGGTCTTCTTCGGCGACGGGCTCGCCACGATCGCGGACGGCGACGCCCACCTGCGCAACCGGCGTCTGATGCAGCCCATGTTCAACAAGGCGCACATCGCCGGCCGCGGCGACGCCATGATCGAGCAGGTGACGGCCATGGTCGGCGCATGGCCCGAGGCGCGGCCCCGCGATGTGTACGAGGACATGAACGAAGTCACGCTCGCGGCCTTCCTCGTCGCCCTGTTCGGCGCGGACCTGCCCGAGCACCTGGAGGGCGAGTTCACCGCGCTGATGCCGGAGATCATGAAGGGAACGATCCGGCAGACCATCCTCCCGCCCTGGGTCACCAGGCTGCCGCTGCCCGCCAACCGGGCGCACGCGCAGCGCGTGGCCCGTCTGCGCGCCCTCATCGACCAGGCCATCGACCACCGCGCGAGCCGGGGGACCGGCACCTACTCCGGCGCCCAAACGGTCCCGGACACCGCAGGGTGCCCGCACGCGGCGGCCCGCGAGCAGCAGACCGGCCTCTTCGACACTCTGCTGACCGCCGAGGACCCGCTGACCCGCCAGCAGCTCCAGGACGAGGCCATCACCCTGCTGACCGGAGCGATCGAGACCACCGGGACCACGCTGGCCTGGACGCTGTACGAGATCTCCCGTCATCCGCGGATCGAACGGCGGCTGCGCGAGGAACTCGCCACCGTCTGTGGTGACCGCCCCCTGCGCTACGGCGACCTCGAACACCTCCCGTACGCCCGCCAGGTGTTGCAGGAAGCCATCCGCAAGTACGGGCCGGCCTGGCTGGTGACCCGGACCGCCACGCGCGACATGGACCTGGGCGGGCACCTCGTGCCCCAGGGCGCCGACGTGGTCTGGAGCCCCTACCTCCACCAGCACGACCCCGACGTGTTCGCCGGCCCCGACGCCTTCGACCCGGACCGCTGGACACCCGAGAACGTGTCGGCCACGCGCGGCTCGTTCCTCGCCTTCGGCGACGGCCGCCGCAAGTGCATCGGGGAGAACTTCGCCTGGGCCGAACTCCAGATCATCCTCGCGACCGTCCTGAGGACCTGGCAGTCCTTCGAACTCACCTCCCCGGCGCCCCGGCCCCAGGCCGTGGTCACGGTCAAACCGGACCGCCTGACCATGGAGTTCCGCCGGAAGGCGGCAACCGCGCAGCCCACGAGCGGCAGCCCGTCCCACGAGGTGATCGTTCCGGACCCCGGCCCGGACACCCCCACACCGTCCGGCAGTTGACACCACCGAGCGGCAGCAGGACCCGCACCGGATCCGCCCGCCGTCACCGGGCAACCTTCCCCCGGCTCGAAGGTCTCCCTCCCGGAGATGGCCATGGGACCGGACCGTCAGATCGCTTTCTTCCTGCGCGAGTCGGCGGCACCGGACTGGAGCGGCGCGCGGCGGCGGTGAAGGGGCTGGGCAGGACGGGCGGGGCCGGGTACGTCCGCGTCCTCACCGAGGCGGCCGGCGACCCCGCGCCCCGGGTGCGCGCGGCCGCCGCCCTGGCCCTGGGCCGGCTCGGGAACCCCGCGGCGGGCTCCGAGGTGCTGCTCCCGCTGATGGAGGACGCGGACCCGCGCGTACGGCGCAGAGCCTCGGTCGCCGCCAGGCGGCTGGGACTCGAAGGCCCCGCTGTCACAGAGGCCTCCGCACGGCCGCTGTCCGACCCGGACCGCCACCTGCGGATCAACGCCCTGGACGGCCTGGCCGCGCTGGGCGTACCCGGGGACGTCACGGCCCTGGCCGCGCTGCTCGGTGACCCGGACTCCACCGTGTGGGGGCGCGCCCGGAGCCCCGTGAACCGGCTCAGGGACGACACAGCTGTGCGGGCGGAGGTGATCAGCACCGCCCGCCAGGGACCGGGCACCGCCCGCGTGCGGGCCCTGGACCTGCTGCCGGACCGCTGCACCGAGCAGCTCCTCGACTCGCTGCTCACGGGACGGAGGTGGCCGCATACCTGCTGCGCCGCCTCGGAACCCTGGGCGACGAGCGGGTGACCGGACCGGCGGTGCGGTGGCTGCGCGACCCCGAAGCCGGGGCATCGGCCGCACGCGCCTTGGCGGAAGCGGCCCCGGCCACGGCCGCCGCCCACCTGCGCACGGTCATGGCCGACCGCACCGTCCACCCCCGCCCCCGGGCCGCCGCGGCCACGGCCGTCGGGGCCGGCGGCGGATGGGACGCCGTCTGGCTGCTGCTGCCCCTGCTGGACGACCCCGACGACGAGGTGCGCGCCGGTGTGATCGACGGTCTGGGAGAACTCGTCGGGAACGGGCTCCGCTTCTGGGAACGCCGTCCTGTGGCGGGCCCTGGTCGCCGTTCTCGCCGCCGGCGGACAGCACACCTGGCGGGCACGCAACGCCCTCGACGGGGACTGCCGCCGACCAACCGGTTCGCGCCTTCACCTGCACCGGCGAGACGAGGTCCACTGCGTCCTTCAACTGCCTTGCTGACCCTGTCTATGACTGCTCATCATTTGTGAAATCAATTACAACTTTGCTTTTCCTTGGTGTAGATGGGCTGCGGTTTACGTGAGCCTCATGGGCACCAGGCGGTGACTGAACACCCTCGTAACAGGAGGGTGCGGTCGCCGTCCCCCCATGCAAGGACGAGAGGCACCAACAATGACGAAGAACCGCACCCGGCGGTACGGCAGCCGCACGCTGGTGTTGACGGCGACCGCGCTCGGAGTGATCGCGACGGCCGTCCCCGCAGCGGCCGAGGAACAGCCCACCGCGCAGCAGATCATGGCCGACTGCGCGTCCGGGGAAGGCAAGTGCACCTTCAACACCCCGCACATCGGCCGGGCTTACCTCGGCGAGCCCCGCCAGGTCTCCGAACTCCTCTACAACTGCACGGACTCGGCCGCCTCCCAGTCGATGTCCTGGGCCGACACCGTGGGCTCCTCCCACTCGGTGGGCGGCTCGGTCACCGTGGGCGGAGGCATCGAAGGCATCATCACGGCCAGCGTGACCGCGACGTACAACTACACGTGGCAGAGCTCGCACACCGAGACGAGCTCCTTCACCGTGAACGTGCGGCCCGGAGAGGTCGGCTGGATTTCCCGCGCCCAGGTGATGCAGCAGATATCCGGCACGTGGCAGACCCACTACGACGACCCCAAGTGGGGCCACTACTACTGGTTCGTCCCCGACGTGGTCACCGGCCCGGCCCCGAACGGCACGGACGGCAAGCACAGCGCGGTCGTGGTCAAGTCCCGCAAGATGACGCCCGAGGAAAAGAAGCTGTGCTCCACCGGATCCACCCAGGACAAGCTCTTCACCCGCAGCAGCTGATCCGGCCCAGCTCGCCCGGGCGGGAGAACCGCGGCTTCCTCCGCTACGAGATCGCCGATCGGGAACCCGGCCGCCCGTCACTCTGATCGGTCGGCGTGCAACCTTCGCCAGAACGCACCGAACTCGGGACCACCCTCTGTGACCAGGTGCCGGAAACGCCGAAGGAACCGCAGCTCCGCCTCGGTCTGGCCGAGGCGGTACTCGTGCTCGATGAGCCACAGCGGGTCGATGTCCGACTTCGCGAGACGGCCTCGCAGCTCCGCGACCTGTTCCTCCAGGGCCCCTCGGCGTTGGTCGAGCAGGTCGGTGACCTCGTCCGGCGGCAGCACCGCGATGAGGGCGAGCGCCGCCTCGAAGCGGGGGTACTCCTTGGCGGGGACGGCCACCAACTCCCGCATGCGGTCGCGGAGTTCCGTGGCGCCCGCATCAGTGAGGCGGTAGACGGTGCGCTCGGGGCGCTGCCCCTCGCGCGCCGTCTGATGCGCCTCGATGTACCCGTCGCGGCTGAGCTGGTCGACGACCATGTAGAGCGAGGCGTGCCGGTACTTGATGCTCTCCTGCACCTTGCGCTGCTTGAGGACCTTGCCCAGCTCGTAGGGGTGCATGGGACGTTCCACGAGGTATGCGAGCACGGCGAGGGCCAGCGGGTTACTGACGTGCCTGCCCATGCGTTGCCTCCTCGAACCGCCCTCAGCCTACGCCCGGACCGCGGTCGCTCGCCGCGTGGGGCGAGCGGCCTGCCGGCGGCCGCGTCGCGTCTTGCCGCCGGGCTTGTAGAGGGAGAGCAGCAGCGCGGCGATCAAGCTGAAGAGAGCGGTGGCGAAGCCCCACAGCACGACGTCCGCGTTCGCGCCGACCTGCGCGACGGTGCCGCCGGTACGCAGGAGCCGCTCCGACTGCTCGACGGCGGTCACCACGGCGTCGTGCAGGAAGCCGAACGCCATGACGAGGATGCCGACGGAGATCCCCAGCTTGACGGCCACCCAGCGGTACCTGATCAGGCCCCACTTGGTGGTGAGGCCGAGCGCGATGCCGGTGAGTGTGGTGGCGACGTTGGCCCACGGCAGCAGAGTCTGGTCGAACTCCTCCATGAGCTCGTACGTGACGTGCGCCGTGTGGAGATCCGTCGTGGTGAGGGCGACGACGGAGAGCGCGACGAAGACGACGCCGATCCCCACCCAGGCGGCCGAGCTCACGACGTGCGCGGCGACGAGCGCCTTGCGCGGCCTCTTGGGCAACTGCCCGGCGAGCAGGGAGAGTGCGGAGACGGCGAGCCAGGAGGCGAGGAGGAGCGCGGCGATGTCGCCGACAAGGAAGCCGTTGACGAGCGCCAGCAGCACCTGCAGCCAGCCGATCCCGAGCAGGACGGCCCGCGGGGTACGGGGGCGCACGGTGACCAGCACGGTGAGGATGCCGGTGACGAGGGCGATGGCGTACCAGAGGGGAGTGCGCCACTCAGGCAGGACGGGCGGAAAGAGCGGCGGCACCTGCGTCATGAGCAGGGCGAACGCGGCGTGGACGCACAGGAGATTGCGGGCGCTGGTCGGTATGGGAGCCGGGGAGTTGGCCGACATGGGCGGGTCCTCCGATCAAGGTGGATAGTCGATATCGACTAGTCGTCATCGACCATAACGACGCACGTGACCGACCACGAGACACACGCAGGCAACTCCGGGATGAGGCGGGGTAACCCCTAGGGGCTACCTGCGGACCGGCTGCTCTTGGGCACCGCGGTCGACGCCAGGTGCGGCGCATCGAGCCGGGAACACCTCGGGTTGACGGATTCACCTCCACTCCCGCCGGGCAGTGAGCCAGAGAATGTCATGAGCACGACTGCCCTTCCCCCACAAGGAGGTCGATCATGTACGTCCGTACGCTGGCCGGCGGCCTGGCCGCCGCCCTGGTGGTGTCCTTGTCCCTGACCGGTGGCCAGGCCGTGGCCGCTCCCCCCGGCGCGAAGGATGCGACCCTGGCCCCTCGTGTCCTCATCTACGACGCCGGTGGCTCCGCGGAGTTCAGGAGCGCGGTCGACCGGGGCGCGGCGATCTGGAACGAGAGCGTCGACGCCGTCGAGCTGCGGCCGGCCGCAGCCGGGCAACGCGCGAACATACGGGTCCTCGCGGACAACGGCTGGCCGCGCGCGCTGCCCACCACCCTGGGCAACGGAACCGTCTACATCGGGCGCCAGGCCGTCGACCAGGGCTACGACACCATCCGAATCTCCGCCCACGAACTCGGGCACATCCTGGGCCTGCCCGACCGCAAGCCCGGACCGTGCTCGAGCCTGATGTCCGGCTCCAGCGCGGGCACCGCGTGCACGAACCCGTATCCGAACGCGGCGGAGAAGACAGAGGTCGAGGAGAACTTCGGCGGCGGCCTCGTGGGGCGGGCCCCGGCGGCGCGTACCGAGGTGATCATGGACTGACCGGCACCCGGCCTCGGGCGTCGCGACGCTTGCAGGGTCGGTCCTGATCGGTCGTCTGGTCTTGCAGTTGCGCGCGGACGGTTACGCGCAGTACGTGGAGTCCGTGGCCGCTTTCAGCGCCCTGATGTATGTCACCGCGGCTCTGGTCGTGGTGACATGGGTCCGGGACGGTCGTCCGCACTCGAACTCGCACTGACGTTCTCGCGGACGAACGCGGGCGCCGGGCCGATGCCCTGGCGCCCGAGCCGCCGCCGCCCCCGGAGGTCCTGCATGGGGGTGCTCATCCGGCTGAATGATGTTCCGGCCGGGTCGGTGCCGCGAGGGTTTCGGACTGGCCCGCGCGGCGCAGTGACGCCGCGACGAAGCCGTCCGCCTTGAGCTCCTCGACCAGCTCCCGCAGGAACCGTATGGTCTCGGGCCGCCGGGTGGTGGTTGTGCCGACGGCTTGGCGGATCTCCATGAACTCCTTCTCGATCAGCCGCACTTCGGGGTGCGCTGCGGCGTAGGCGGTCATCGGCTGCCGGATGCCCGCGCCCGCCTCCAGGTGTTGCTCGGTGAAGGCGCCGATACCGTCGTTGCCGCGAACCAGGGTGGCGTGGCGCAGGGTTCGGGTGAGGTACAGGTCGTAGGCCGATCCGGCTTTCACGCCGATGCGGATGCCCGGCGCGTCGACGTCCTCGGGCGTGTTCAGGTCGGAGTCCTGGGGCACGGCGTACACGCCCTCGATGAGAACGTACGGGGCGGTGAAGGCGACCTCCGTCTCGCGGGCGGGCTCGATCGCGAGGAAGCAGACGTCGGCCCGCCCACCGGCCATCGCCTCGAACGAGGCGCGCGCGGCGTCGAAGCAGAGGAACTCCACGGGCACACCGAGCCGGGCCGCGATCTCCCGCGCGAGATCGACGGTGATGCCGCTGGGTGCTTGCGGCGTGCCTTGGGCAAGGACGGGATTGCCGAGGTTGATGGAGGCGCGCAGGACACCGGTGGGCGCGAGATCGGCGGCGAGAGACGGAAGGATCATGCCGCGAGTGTAGGTTCCTGGACCGGCATCCAGACCGGGTTCAGACGCAGATCCTGCCCGAGCCGAAACCCCGGGCTCGGGTCTGCGAGCGCGGTCAGAACCAGTGCAGGCAGTGCGGGGAGCGGTCGGCGCGGAAGAGGGCGTCAGCGAGAGTGGCCGCGCCCGGGCGGTGGGCCTGGACGTGTCCGGCACGTACGAGTGTGCTCGGGGCGGTGCCGCCGAGGTAGATGGAGCCCAGGTCGCTCGCGTCCAGGGACAGGTCGGGCTCCCGGTCCGTCGGGACGCAGTCGGCCTTTCCGTCCCGGACGGCCAGCAGGTAGCGGCCGTGTTCGCCGAGGAAGGAGTCCTCGACATCGAGGACGAGCTCGCCGTCCATGAACCAGCCCCGCGCAGTCAGAGCACGTGGGACGTCCAGCAGCCGCACCCAGAGCCAGTCCATGTCGCCGCTCACCTCGCCGGCGCGGAAGTCCGCCAACTGCCAGCGCAGCGGGTGATCGGGCGGGACGTGCTTCAACACGACCTTGGTGACCAGGTCATGGCCGAGGACGAACCGGGCCAGGGCCGTGAAAACGGCGTCGTCGGCGGCGATGGTCTCGTCGACCGTCAGGGTGCCGGACTCGATCGAGTAGCTGGCGTACCCGTCCGGGACGCCGTCGGCGCCCCGGTGGACGGCAACGTAACGCGGCGCCGGCGAGATCGGGGGCTGCCCCGCGCGCAAGGCCCACCAGCGGTGCGGCCGGGACAGCGCGCCGGGCTGGGCGCGGCGATACCGGTCGTAGACCTCTTCCAGAATCTCGCGGCACTCGGCGCTCCGCAGTACTTCGACCGAGCCGTTGTCGGAGCCGGCCGCTGGTGCCTGGGCCGTTCCGCGCGCTCGGGGAACGGCGAGGGCGGCCTGGCGACGCGGCACCGTCAGCCGCGCCGTGTAGGTCGCCGGTCCGTAGCCGAACCTGCCGTAGATCGGGGCCTCAGAGGCCAGCAGGACGGAGAGGAACTCTCCTCGGGCCCGCAGCTCGGAGAGCTGATGCCGCATCATCGCACTGAGCACGCCCTGGCGCCGGTGCGAGGGCAGGACGCCGACGGCGGTCACCCCGGCGGCCGGGACGAGGGTCTGACCGGGCAGGGTGAGCTCGAAGGAGTGCGCGGCGGCGGTGCCGACGGACCGCCCGTCCGCCGTCAGGGCGAGCAGGCAGCGGTCCATCTCGAGCGCCGACCACCAGAGCCCTCCGCCCTCGGTCGGGGTTTCCGGGAAGAGCCCGAACGCGGCATGCACTGTGTCGACGAAGACGTCGAGATCCTCATCAGTCGTGGGACGGATCTCCATGGCTGCCGCTGCCTCCTCGAAATACCGGCACCACGGCTCGTGGTGTCCGGCCACAGTGCAGCGTTCATCCCTGGCCAGGGCAAGTGAATTACCCGTACGCGTTCGTGGACCGCATCCGGCAGCGCCTCATGCGCAAGCGATGAGTTCGGGCGGCGGATCGGGTCCGCACTGGTATGACTCGAATCATCGCTGACATCTCGGTCTCTCTCGACGGCTTCGTCACCGGGCCCGACCCCGGCCCGGACAGCGGTCTGGGCACCGGCGGCGAGGCCCTGCACACCTGGGCGTTCTCCGACGATCCCGACGATCGCCGGGTCCTGCGCGAGGGGACCGCACGCTCGGGCGCCGTCGTCCTGGGCCGCCGGCTCTTCGACGTGGTGGACGGGCCGAACGGCTGGGACGACGACATCGGCTACGGCGCCGGCGAGGTCGGCAAGCCCGCGTTCGTCGTCGTGACGAGCACGCCGCCGGAGTCGGTGCGGCTCACCGGCCTCGACTGGACGTTCGTCACCACCGGTCTGCCCGACGCGGTCACCGCCGCGCGCGAGCGGGCCCAGGCCGCGTCGTCGGACAGCGGCAAGGAGCTCGACGTCGTCCTCATGGGCGGTGGCGCCACGATCGGCTCGGCACTCGACGCCGGTCTGGTCGATGTGCTGTCGCTGCACCTCGCGCCCGTCGTGCTGGGCGCCGGGACGCCACTGTTCACCGGCGGAGCGCCGCGCACGCTGGTGCAGCGGAGCGTGACCTCGACATCGACAGCGACGCACCTGACCTACGACGTCCTGTGACGACGGTGGTGCCGTGCTCTGCACCAGTCGGCGGACGGCAAAAAGACAAAGGCAAGGAGAGTGCTCTCCTTGCCACTCTCAACGTATAGCGCACTGGGGGGCTTGCGGCAAGACCCGGGTCGTCGCGCAGAATCCTCCGCCGGGGCCACAACCTGCGGAAAGCGGGGGGCGCACGACGTGCGCCCGATCACGGGGGCCACAGAGGGAGCGCAATGACTGAGCAGTACGTGGTGGACCTTCAGGAGATCGACGAGGTTCAGGTCGCGGTCGTCGGCGGCAAGGGCGCACACCTGGGCGAGCTGTCGCGGATCGAAGGCATCCGCGTGCCGGGTGGCTTCTGTGTGACGACGGACGCCTTCCGGCGGATCATGGCGGAAGCACCCGCGATCGACGACCGGCTCGACCGACTGTCGCGCTTGAACCCCGATGACCGGGAGGAGATCCGCGCGCTCAGCGCGCAGATCCGCCGGGCCATCGAAGGGATTGCCGTCCCGGGCGATCTCGCGGCGGCGATCACCCGCGAGCTCACCCGGCTCGGTGAGCGAGCCCCCTACGCCGTCCGGTCCAGCGCGACGGCAGAGGACCTGCCGACGGCCTCCTTCGCCGGCCAGCAGGACACGTACCTGAACGTGGTGGGGCCGACCGCTATCCTCCAGCACGTCAGCCGGTGCTGGGCCTCGCTGTTCACCGAGCGGGCCGTGACCTACCGTCAGCGGAACGGCATCGACCACCGTACGGTCCACATGGCCGTGGTCGTGCAGCAGATGGTCTTCCCGCACGCGGCCGGCATCCTGTTCACGGCCGACCCCGTCACGGGCAACCGGAAGGTCGCCACCGTGGACGCAGGCTTCGGCCTCGGCGAAGCCCTGGTCTCCGGCCTGGTGAACCCGGACGTCTTCACGGTGCGGGACGGTGAAGTGGTCGCCAAGGCGATCGCCGCCAAACAGCGGGCCGTTCACGCGCTCCCGGGCGGCGGTACGCAGGAAGTGGTGATCGACGCGCAGCGGCAGCGGGAGCCCGCGCTGACGGATGCGCAGGTCCTGCGGCTCGTGCAGCTCGGGCGGCGGATCGAAGCGCACCTCGGCCGCCCGCAGGACATCGAATGGTGCCTGGTCGATGATGACTTCCAGATCGTTCAGAGCCGGCCGATCACGACGCTGTTCCCCATCCCGGAGACCGATGACCAGGAGAACCACGTCTACATCTCCGTCGGTCATCAGCAGATGATGACCGATCCCATGAGGCCCCTGGGACTCTCCATGTGGCAACTGACCGCCATGGCACCGATGCACGAGGCCGGCGGGAGGCTGTTCGTCGACGCCACCCGGCGCCTGGCCTCGCCCGCGAGCCGCGCCGCCCTCCTGGACGTCATCGGAAGGGGCGATCCGCTGGTCAGGGACGCGCTGGAGACCGTCCTCGACCGCGATGATTTCGTCCCCTCGCTCCCGGACGCGGGTCCCGGCGGGCCACCGGTCGGCAGCCAGTCCGCCCCGATCGAGACCGATCCGGCCATCGTCACCGAACTGATCGAGCGCAGCGAGGCGTCCATCGCCGCCCTGGAGCGCGACATCCGGACGAAGACCGGACCGGCGCTGTTCGACTTCCTGCTGGAGGCCTTCGAGGAGCACAAGCGAGCCCTCGGTGATCCGCTGAGCATGCAGGTGATCATGGCGGGGATGGAGGCCACCTGGTGGCTCAACGACAAGCTGCAGGAGTGGCTGGGGGAGAAGAACGCGGCTGACACGCTCACGCTGTCCGCCCCCGACAACATCACCTCGGAGATGGGACTGGCGCTGCTCGACGTCGCGGACGTGATCCGCCCGCATCGGGAGGTGGTGGCGTTCCTGCAGGGCGTCGAAGACGAGAACTTCCTGGACGAGCTGGCGAAACTCCCGGGCGGGACCGAAGCACGCGACGCGATCGAGTCCTACCTCGACCGGTACGGAATGCGCTGCGTCGGCGAGATCGACATCACGAGGCCACGCTGGCGCGAGCGCCCCACCACGCTGGTGCCGGTGATCCTCGACAACGTCAGGAACTTCGAGCCGGGAGCCGCCGAGCGGCGCTTCGAGCAAGGGCGGCAGAAGGCGCAGAAGAAGGAACAGGACGTGCTGTCACGCTTGCGGGCCCTGCCGGACGGGGACCGGAAGGCCGACGAGGCCAAGCGGATGATCGACCGGGTCAGAACCTTCATCGGGTACCGGGAATACCCGAAGTACGGCATCGTCAGCCGCTACTTCGTCTACAAGCGGGCCTTGCTGGCGGAGGCCGAGCGCCTCGTGCGGTCCGACGTGCTCCCTGAGAAGGAGGACGTCTTCTACCTCACGTTCCAGGAACTCCACGACGTCGTGCGCTCGCACCAGGTGGATCACCAGCTCATCCAGCAGCGCAAGGACGCGTTCCGGTCGTACCAGGCGCTCACACCGCCCCGGGTCCTCACATCGGAGGGTGAGGCCGTCACCGGGGCGTACCGGCGCGACGACGTGCCGGCCGGCGCCCTGATCGGCCTACCGGTCTCCGCCGGGACCATCGAGGGAAGGGCCCGCGTCATCCTCGACCTGGCCGAGGCCGACCTCGAAGCGGGCGACATCCTGGTCACGACCTTCACGGATCCCAGCTGGTCACCCCTGTTCGTCGGGATCACGGGCCTGGTGACCGAGGTGGGCGGCCTGATGACCCATGGCGCGGTCATCGCCCGGGAGTACGGCTTGCCGGCCGTCGTGGGCGTGGAGCGGGCCACCCGGCTGATCCGGGACGGGCAGCGGATCCGTGTGCACGGAACTGACGGGTACGTCGAGATCCTGCATTGACCGCGCAGAACGCTTCGGCGGCCAACGAGACGGTCGACGCACATGCGCCGCTCACCACGATCAGCACACGCCCGAGGCGGCGTTCAGCGGTCCGTACGGATGCACCGGAAGCCCGGACCGAACCCGCCCTCACGCCCCTCGGGATCAGCCTCCTCGACATCGTCGGTTCCCCGATCGACTGGGCTTCGGCCCATCATGACGAGATCCGTGAGCGCCGCACTCGCTTCGGCCGAGCGACAAACGGAGCCGACGCCGACGAGCGCGACAAGCTCCCGCTCGGGTGCGGCGACGCACGCGGGTGATGAAGGACGTCATCGACGCCGGGGGACACACCGGGATGCCCCGCCGCAGGTCACTGTGTCCCGGCGTGGCATCCGCGCCGGTGTCAGGAGTCGGCGTCTCGGCCGACTCCTTGTCCGGGTGGTGTCAGGTCCCATGCCCCGACCGTGTACGCGGCGGAGCCGACACCCGTGGCACCCATCTGCACGCGCCAGGGCCCGTCGCCGACGGGATACGACCGCAGGGTCAATGTCCGCCCGGCCGCGGTGAAGATCTCCGCGACCGAGTGATCCAGCAGGATCCGCAGGGTCATGTCGGGGCCCTCGGCGGGAAAGCGCCAACTTCCGCCCTTCGCACGGGAGTCGAGGGAAGCGTGGGCGCGGTCGACGACCAGTTCACCGCTGACCAGGTGGTGGACGATGTCGAGGTACTCGGTGCCGTCCCGCGAGGTGAGCAGCCGCAGGCGGCCACCGCGCTCCAGAGTCACGGTCAGATCCGTGGCCCGTGAAACCTCGCCGAGGTCCACCGGCTGCTCTGCGCTCGCCCTGCCCGCTGCGGCGATCCGCCGTTCGCCGCGCAGCGAGAGCAGTTCGCGGGCCGGCCGCTGGACCAGTTCGCCGTCCGGGCCGGGCGTGAGCTCCCGAGGCAGGGAGAGCATGCCCGCCCAGCCGGCCTCGTCGGTCCAGACGCTGGGGGCACCGACGCGTTCCTCGTCCCGGGCCTCCCAGATCCACGCCCACATCAGCCAGCGTCCGTCGGGCGCGTGCAGCAGGGCGGGGGCATAGAAGTCGGGGCCGTGATCGAGGAGTTGGGGCGTCGCCGCGGCTTGGAACTCGCCGTGCTGTTCGCGGCCCGTCCAGTAGATCGCGCAGCTCGCCCCCTCCTGCGGGTCCCAGGCGCTGGCGAGGACCGCGCCGGTGCCGTCGGGGAAGGCCGCGTACTGGGCGCACTCCCAGCCCTCCTCCGTGTTCCGGCCATCCCGCAAGGGGTGCGGCGGACGGGCCAGGAAGATGCCCTCGTACGACCAGTCATCGAGGTCGGCGGAGGCGTACTGCAGGGCGGCGGCGCGTCCGTCCGCGAGGGCCGCGCCGACGAGCATGCGCCAGCTGTCGCCGTCCCGCCACACGTACGGGTCGCGGAACATCGTGGTGCCGTCGGCCGCCTCCGGGATCAGGAGGCTCCCGCGCTTGGTGAAGGTCGTACCGCCGTCGTACGACGTCGCCGAGGTGATCGGCTGATGCCGGCGGTCGTCCCGCTTGGCGGAGTAGAAGGCGGTGAGGCGGCCGTCGTGGGAGACGGCGTTGCCCGACCAGACCCCGCCCTCGTCGTCGCCGCCCGGGGTGGGGGCCAGCGCCACCGGCAGCAGCTCCCAGTGGATCAGGTCGGGGCTGCGGAAGTGGCCCCAGTGCATGTCCGCATGGCGGGCGCTGTGCGGGTTGTGCTGGAAGTAGACGTGGTAGTGGCCGTCGTGGAAGACCAGGCCATTGGGGTCGTTGATCCAGTGTGCCGGCGGACGGAGGTGGACCGCCGGGAAGTGCGTGTCGAGCGCCACCGTCGCCCGGGTCTCGGTTTCAGTCATTGCCGCGCTCGTCGTAACGGCGGCGCACGGCCGCGGCCTGCTTGATGTTCGCCTCGGACTCCTGGAGCGAACGCTCGCCCCGCTGCCGGGTGCGCTCGGCGAGGTGCTCCATGTGGCGCTCGAAGCGGGCCCGGTACCGCTCGCGCATCACGGCGATCTCCTCGGCGACCGCGCCGGACCGCGCGGCGGGCACCGGCATCGGCTGCCCGGCGGGGCGCACCGGCAGGCGCTGCTCCAGCGGCGGGATCGTCGCCTTCGGAGACGGCAGCGTCTGGTACCAGTACGCCGTCGAGGCCCAGTCGTCGGCGAGGTGGTTGCCGTGGCCGTGCTCGATGGAGACCTTGACGCGCTCCTCGAAGCGGACCGGATCGGCCACGTGGAAGCGGTAGTTGACCGAATAGCCGGGCACGTCGGCCTCGTGCAGGATCGCGCCGTGGTACAGGTAGGCGTTCTTCTGCATCCCCCAGGCGTGGTTGAAGTAGTCCTCGGTGCCGGTGCCGTGCAGCGAGGGCGGCCAGCTGGTGGAGCCGTCGGGCAGGAAGTCGTCGTCGATCCAGATCATGTCGTTGCCCTCGCCCCACCAACTGCCCTGCCGGTGATGGACGGAGAGGTTGCAGCCGACGTAGTGACCCCTGCCCTCCGTGTCGAGGACGACGTAGTTGTCCTCACCGGTGACGTCGACGATGTTGACCTCGGGGCTGTTGGTCTGGATGTCGGGCGCCCAGCCGTTGCAGGGGTTGCTGCGGTTCCAGCGGGCGTGGAAGTAGAGGGTGTCCTCGGGCAGGTCCTGCGGGAACAGCTCGTAGTCGATGTAGAAGTACTGCTGGATCGGCAGGTCGTTCTCATTGACCAGCTCGATGCGGGCCCGTTTGTTGAACGGCATCGGCGCCCAGCAGTTCAGCGCCGCGCTGCCGCCGAAGATCAGCGATTCCTCGGGTTTGGCGGAGACGGTGAACAGGGCCGACTGGTAGCTGTTGGGCATGCAGTGGCCGATGCCGAAGAAGTCGCCGAGCGGGACGAGGACGGCGGGCTCCTCCTCGTCGTCCCAGGTGATCCGGATGAGGACCTTGCGGTAGTAGTCCGGGTCCGGCTCCTCCCAGTTGACGCCGAGCGCGTTGTGGATCTCCATCACCGGGGCGACGGTGTCGGCTTCGAGGGGGTCGATCAGGCCGGGGCCGAGGGTGCGGCGGCAGAACTGGGTCATCCAGATGTGCGTGATCCGGCCCGGCCCCTCGAGGTCGGCCAGGACACGGCTGGAGTGCGCGGGGGTCGTCCAGTAGTCCTGGTTGCGGCCCCGCTGGTCCCAGCTGGAGACGCGGGCGGTGCGGGCCCGGGTGGGTCGGGTGAGGTGTTCGAGAGCGTGCGAGGGCATGGGAAACTGACCCCTTCAGTGATGGTTCGCTGAACTCGGGCGGCGGGAGACTGGACCTCTCCCGCCGCCCCCTTGCCGTAGTGGTGGCTCAGGCCGGGCAGCCGCAGGACTCCCGGTAGGTGATCTCCGGCTCCAGACGAATGGTGCGCGGGCGGGCGGTGAGGCTGCCGTCGATGCGGCTGAGCAGCAGCTCCATCGCCGTGGCCCCGATCTCGTGAGCCGGCTGCACGACCGCGGTGATGCCGGGACGGAACAGATCGGTGTGCGGGAAGCCGTCGAACGTGGCGAAGGCGAAGTCCTCGGGCGGGGCCAGCCCCAGCCCCTTGGCCGCCGCCAGCACGCCCACCGCGGTCTCGGTACTGGCGGCCACCACCGCCGACGGACGCTGCTGCCGTAGCACCCCCGTCATGCGTTCGCCGGTGTCGTCCGCCCGGCCACTGCCGGTGACGATCAGCGTGTCGTCGACGTCGATCCCGGCCTCGTCGAGGGCTTCGAGGTAGCCGCGCCGCCGCTCCGCGATGGTGGACACCGCGGTGTCGCCGGCCGCCAGCGCGATCCGCCGGTGGCCGTGCCGTTCCACCAGGTGCAGCACCAGCTCCCGCATGGGCGCGGTGTTCTCCACACCCACCTGGTCGGCCTTGACACCGCCCAGACGGTCGATCAGGACGACCGGTGTGCCCTGGTCGAGCACGGCGGTGACCGCATCCAGGTGGGACCGGGCGACCGGAGCGATGAGGAGACCGTCGACCCGGCGCTCGGCGAGGACCTCCAGCGCCCGTGCCTCCAGCTCCGCGTCCTCTCCCGAGTTGGCCAGGAGCACGGTCAGACCGGCGCTCATGGCCTCCCGTTCGACACCGCGGGCCATCGCCGCGAAGGCCGGTTCGGACACGTCCGTCAGGACCAGGCCGATGGAGTCGGTGCGGGAGCGGCGCAACGCCCGGGCGAGGCTGTCTCGCCGGTAGCCCGTGGCCCTGACCGCCTCCTCGACCCGGGTGCGGGTCTCCTCGCGGACCGGCCGCGTGCCGTTGATGACGTGCGACACGGTGGACGTGGAGACGCCGGCCATCCGTGCAACGTCGGAGATCGTGGCCACTGCCGCTCGCCGCCTCCTCGTGTCGTCGGACCCGGTCCGTGAACGGGTCCGTACCTGCATAACGTCATACGGCCCGCCGGTCCACGTGGTGGGCCGGTTCGCCGTCCGCTCGTTTCGCTCACCGGGAGCCTCATCGGGAGCCAATCGAAACGATTGCGCAGACCTTCGCACGTCGCCACGCAGACCGTCAATGCCTGTGGCCAGCACGCAAGGACAGACTCGGGAAACTTCTCCGTCACGCGGTATTGACACCTCGAAACCAGCGAGGCACCTTTCATCGAAACGTTTGCGTCACGAGCGCAGAGCCGCCCCTATGGCGAGCTTTCGAGCACACCGGACATCCCTCCCGGAACCGACGGCCTGCGTCACGACCGAACATCCCCCGGAGCCCTCTCACCCCCACGCCGGTTCCGCCTCCTCACCCAGTTCCCGGAAGGCAGCAGCACGATGGCGACCTCTCCCCAGCTCGCGCCCCAGACGTCGAGACGGCACTCCGGCATCTCGCGCCGACTCCTGCTCACCGCCACAGCGAGCGCCCTGTTCGTCACGGCCACGGCCTGCGGCTCCGCGGTGAACACGGCGGACGGATCGTCGCCGGACGGTCTGATCACGCTGTCCATGCACAACCCGGACAGCAAGACCCAGGACCCGGCGACCTGGCAGATGGTGCAGGAGTTCAACGAGAAGCACCCCGACATGAAGATCAAGCTGGAGGGCCAGCCGGTCGACCAGCACGAGCAGCGGATGACCATCGCCGCGCAGTCCGGCACGCTGCCGGAGATCTTCTGGGTCTACGACTCTCTCGCCAAGACCATGGTCAAGAGTGACCACCTGCTGGACCTGTCCCCGATCCTCGCCGAGAACGACCTCAGGTCGAAGTTCGCCCCGAGCATGCTCGCCGGCTTCCAGCAGGACGGCGTCCAGTACGGCCTGCCGTACCAGGCGCTGGTCACGGGCTTCTATTACAACAAGGCCATCCTGGACGAACACGAGATCGCCGTGCCGGAGACCTTCGAGGACCTGCTCGCCGCGGTGAAGAGGCTCAAGGCGGCAGGTGTCGTGCCGATCGCGCAGGGCGCGAACAACTCCTCGTTCAGCGTCTGGGCCTTCCTGACCATGCTCGACCGCTTCGGCTACGAGGCGAAGTACCGGGACATCCTGTCGGGCAGGGCGAGCTACGACAACGCCGACTTCCTGCGCCTGTACCGGCACGTGGAGGAGCTGGCGAAGGCCGGTGCCTTCCCCTCCAACATGAACACGCAGACCTACGCCCAGGCCGTCGCCTCGTACACGGACGGCAAGGCGGCCTTCCTGGACGCCGGTGTCTGGGAAGCGGCGAAGATCCAGAAGAGCACCGTGGGCAAGGACACCGGCTTCTGGGCCGGGCCGACCTTCGCCGACGGCGTCGGCGAGCAGAAGCTCGTGATGAACGTCCCGTCGGCGCCGTTCGTCGTCAGCGCCAAAGTCAAGGACGACACGAAGAAGTACGCCGCGGTGAAGGCGTTCATCCAGTTCTACTACAGCGACGCGGGCCAGAAGATCCTCGTCGACAACGCCCAGCCGCCGGTCACCACGTACAAGCCGCGCGTGGACACAGCCAGGAACTCGGTGTTCGCCGCCGTGCTGGCCGAAGCCTCCAAGGCCGGCTGGAAGAGCCCCCAGGCGCAGCCCGACCTGGTCGTCTCCGCGGCCACCGCGAGCGCCATGTACGACAGCTTCTACGGCGTGATGGGCGGCAGCCTCAGCCCCGAAGAGGCCGTGAAGGACGTCCAGAAGACCATCAGGTAGGCATCCCCATGAACTGGCTCACCACACGCCGGAGCTTCGCCCTGATGCTCGCGCCGGCGCTGATCATCTACAGCCTGTACATGATCTATCCGATCCTGTACGCGCTCTACTACAGCTTCACCGACTTCGACGGCGTCTCCGCCAACGGCTTCGCAGGGCTCGACAACTACCGGCAGATGGGCCAGGACGACGCGTTCTGGACGTCGATGCGGAACACCGGGATCATCCTCGGCATCGCCCTGTTCCTGCTGATCCCCCTCGGTTTCCTCCTCGCGATCCTGCTCAGCGGCCGGGTGAAGGGCAGCGGCGCACTAAGGGCGCTCGTCTTCGCCCCGGCGATCATCGCGCCGATCCTCGTCGGCCTGATCTGGATCTTCATCCTGGACCCGAAGATCGGCCTGGTGAACGCCTTCCTGCTGGCGATCGGCGTACCCGCGCATCCGCAGTGGATCGGCGGTCCCACACTCAGCCCGTACTCGATCGGGCTCGTCTACCTCTGGCAGCAGATCGGCTTCGTCCTGACCATCTTCTACGCCGGCCTGCGCATGCTGCCGCGCGACGTGATGGAGGCCAGCAGCCTCGACGGCGCCGGCCGCTGGCAGCAGCTGCGGCACATTCAGATCCCGATGATGCGCGAGACGTTCGGCATCGTCACGGCACTCGTCGTCACCGGCGTCTTCAAGGTCTTCGAGCTCGTCTACGCCCTCACCGGCGGCGGCCCCGTCCACCTCTCCGAGGTCATGGTCAGCTACATGTACCACATCACGTTCACCACCCAGCAGTACGGCTACGGCATGGCCCTGGCGGTGGTGGTGTTCGTGGTCGGCGCGCTCGCCTCCGGGGCAACGTTCCTCGGCAACCGCCGTAAGGGGGACGTCCGTTGAGCACCGACACGCAGGTCGAGAGGTCGCTCGCGTCCTCGGCCGCCCCCACCGATACCCAGCCCAGGCCGCGGCGCCGCAGCCGTGGCCGGATCATCGTCTCGGCGGCCGCCTACCTGATCACCTTCGTGATCCTGTTCCCGCTGCTGTGGATCATGCTGCTGTCGTTCCAGACCAACGACAACATCCTCAACCACCCGTTCAGGCTGACCGACCTCACCCTGGCCAACTACCAGCAGGCCCTGGAGACCCTCAACCTGCTGGTGATGTACAAGAACACGCTGATCCTGGCCGTCGTCTCGGTCACCGTCGGGCTGGTCATCTCCTACATGGCCGCGTTCGCGCTCACCCGCATGGTCTTCCGCAGCGGCAGGCGCCGCACACAGCACACCCTGCGCTTCTACTTCCTGGCCGGCCTCGCCGTCCCGGTCTACATCCTGCTCTTCCCGGTGTACCGGCTCGACATCACCTTCGGCCTGTTCGGCACCTACTTCGCGCTGATCCTGCCGTACATCGCCGTCACGATCCCCTTCAACATCCTGCTGCTGACCGGCTTCCTGCGGGACTTCCCCGAAGAGATCGAACAGGCAGCGGTGATGGACGGGGTCGGGCTGTGGCGGATGGCCTGGAAGGTCGTCTTCCCCCTCATGCGGCCGGTCGTCGCCACCCTGGCCATCCTGAACGTCATCTACGTCTGGAACGAGTTCCCCTTCGCGGTCACCCTCATCAACGACCCGAACATGACCACCGTGTCCCTCGGCGTCTCCCAGTTCCAGGGCGTCTACAGCGTCAACTACGGCGCCATGATGGCGTCCGCCACCCTCGTCCTGCTGCCGCAGCTGGCGATCTACGCGGCCTTCCAGAAGCAGGTCATCGCGGGCATGACCGCGGGCGCCGTCCGCTGACCCTGCCCGCTCGCCCAACTCCCGAGTTCGCGAGGAGTCGTCATGCACCCTGACCAACCACCCGCCCCGTCCCGCCGCACCCTCCTCCGGGGCGCCGCGGCGACGGCCCTGACCGCCGTGGCGTTCCTGTCGGCCGCACCACCCCAGCCGGCCGCCGCGGCCGTCCCGGAAAAGCCCGAGCCCGGCAAGCACGACACCAAGGGACATCCCTACGCCAAGATCGTCGGCCTCCTCTGACCGCCCTGCAAAGCGGACACCTTCGACCGGAAGGACACCCGTGGTCACCACCGTCTACGACGTCACCACCTTCAACGGCAGCGTCTCCCCGTACACCGACATCGGCAAGGTGATCAACGAAATCATCGCCGACATCAAGTCGAACCAGACCACCCAGGACACCAGACCGGGCGCCGTCATCTACATCCCGCCGGGCCACTACGACCTGCTCACCCGTGTCGTCATCGACATCAGCTTCCTGACGATCAAAGGCTCCGGGCACGGCTTCCTGTCCCGGGCCATCCACGACGACACCTCCGACACCAGCAACTGGTTCGAGGTGCAGCCCGGCTCCAGCCACATCCGGGTCAAGCACACCGACGGCACCGACGAGGCGTTCCTGGTCCGGCGTTCCGGGGCACCCGCCGAGGTCGGCCGGCTCAACGGCATCGTCTTCCAGGACTTCTGTATCGACGGCGTGGCGTCCACCAAGCCGTACGTGGAGGGCAACCACAAGATCGGCATTTCGGTGCAGTCGGACAACGACTCGTTCCGCTTCGAGGGGATGGGCTTCGTCTACCTCACCCAGGCCATGGTGGTGAAGGGCGCGGACGCGTGCAGCTTCACCAACAACTTCGTCGCCGAGTGCGGCACTTCGATATCGCTCCCCGGTGCCTCACAGGTCGCGAAGATCACCAACAACTACCTGATCAGCGCCTGGGCGGGCTACTCGGTCTTCGCGGAGAACGCCGAGGGCATCCTCATCTCCGGCAACACCATCCTGTGGGCCTGCAACATCACCCTCATCAACTCCAACCGCTGCACCGTCTCCGCGAACAAGCTGCTGAGCAACTTCCCCAGCATGATCGCCCTGACGAACGGGAGCTCGGAGAACCTGATCTCCGGCAACCACTTCCGCCGGGTGTACGGCGACGGCACCAGCACGCGCTTCGACGACCTCTTCGGCCTGGTCCACATCAACGGTGACGACAACTCCGTCACCGCCAACCAGTTCTCGTTCTCCGTCCCGGCCGCCGGCATCTCCCCGGCCGGAGCCGACCCGACTCTCATCCTCGTCGCGGGCGGCGCCCGGAACTACCTGGCCACCAACAAGATCAAGGCCAACCTCGGCGTCAAGGTCGTCCTCGACTCCTCCTCCACCGACACGAAGATCCTCTACAGCGCCGCGGAGTCCCAGCTCCGCGCGCACACCAACGACTACAAGCTCGTGGCAACCCCCTGACCAGATCACCGAGGCGGGCACGGACGACACGACAAGACTCGCCGCGCCCGCCCCGGCCATGTGCCACGCTCAGAAACCCGGCCGTGCTCCCGCTCCAGGCGGCGTCGCACGCCGGCCTGCGCGGGAACGGTCTTGAGTGGTCAGCGGTCACATTCGAACATGGCAGGCGCCGAGAAACCGTTGCGACGGTCCGATGAGCGGGACAGGGCCTTCGGCCGCGGCGCGGGCCGAGAACACGGTCAGCGGTGCTCGAAGCCGGTCTGCGCGGCGGGGGCGAGGGTGGGTTCGGTGACGGGGACGGCGCCGAGGCCCTGATCGACTGCGGCCGGCAGGTCGTCGGACAACTCGCCCCGGAGGCGGCAGCGTTGGCGTAAACCTGCTCGGGCCGGGAAGCCCCCGTGATCGCTGAGGCGACCTCGCTGCGGCGCAGCACCCAGGCGAGTGCCAGGGTCGGCATGCTCATCCCCGCCTCGTCGGCGATGGGGACCAGGCGCTGCACGGCTTCCAAGGTGGCGTCGCTGTGGACGAGGTCCTGAGACACCGCCGTCTCCACGCTGGCGAACCGGCTCCCTTCCGTAACGGGCTGTCCGGGCTTGTACTTGCCGGTGAGAACACCTTGGGCGAGCGGTGACCAGACGATCTGGGAGATGCCGTTCGCGGCGCACAGGCCGAACACCTCGGCCTCGGGCGCCTGCCACCGCAGCGGCGAGTGAGACACAACGACCGCGTATCGGACCTGTGCCCTGCGCCGCGCCGGTCGACGGTCGATCCGTCGTCCTGCCCTGCTGATCAGACCTGGTGGATCTGCTCGAGGCCCAGGGGCACGGCCGGCGGCAGCGGGGTGCTGCCGCCGGCCGGGAACGACTGGAGCAGGTAGCCGACGAGCCGCCGGGACGCGGCAGCCGCGAGCTGCGGCGGCCCGGCCGTCACGTCCTTGGTGACGCCGTCGATGACCCCGCTGTTGGCGAGCATCAGCAGCGTGATGTCGGCGGGATGGAAATCCGCCCGCAGCTTCCCGGCCTCCTGGGCTCGCCGTACGAGCTCGGCAAGGCCCTGCTCCGCTCGGCTGCGCTCGCGCTCGTAGCCGACGGCATCGGGGAACCGCGACAGGAACGCGGCCGTGAAGCCCCGGTCGGCCGCCTGCATCGCGCACACCTTCTCCACGACCGAGCAGAACCCGCGCCACGGGTCGGGGTCCGCGAGCGCCTCGTCGAGCACCGCGACACACGCCGCGACCTGCTCCGCGAAGACCTCCGTGACCAGCGCGTCCCGGGTGGGGAAGTGCCGGTACAGCGTGGCGGGGCCCACTCCGGCGCGCCGAGCGATCGCCGTGAGCGGCGCGTCGATCCCCTGCGTCGTGAACGCCGCGTGGGCGGCCTCGAGGATCTTCTCGCGGTTGTGCCGGGCGTCGGAGCGCAGCGGCTTGGCGGCGGCTTTCCGAGGGCTCTGAGCAGGCATGTCTCTCACTTCACGATAAGTGGACGGGGTCGCCCGTTTACCACGTTAGCGTCGGGAAGAGGAGCGGAAACCATCCTCCGTCACTTCAGAGACAGGACGATCCCGTGAGCGACATGCGCGCAGCCCTCTTCGACAGCTTCGGCCCCCCGGACGTGCTGTACGAGGGCAAAATCCCGGTCCCGGTCATCGAGCCCCGCGAAGTCCTCGTCCGCGTCCGCACAGTGAGCGTCAACGGGGGCGAACTCGCGGCCCGCGCCGGAAAGCTGCGCCTGGTCACGGGGCGCCGCTTCCCGCAGCGCAGTGGCCTCGACTTCGTGGGCGAGGTGGCCGAGGTCGGCTCCTCGGTCACCGGAATCCGCGAGGGCCACCAGGTATGGGGCCTCCTCGGCCGTACGTTCGGCAGTGCGGCTGAGTACGTCGCGGTCCGGCCCCGGCAGATCGCCCCGGCCCCGGCCGGCCTCACCCCCGACCAGTCCGTCTCCCTCCTCGTGGGTGGCGCCACTGCGATCACCGGCCTGCGCGACAAGGCACGCGTCAGGACCGGAGAACGACTCCTCGTACGAGGCGCGAGCGGTGGCGTCGGCAGTGTCGCCGTACAGATCGGCAAGCTCCTCGGAGCCCGTGTCACCGCGCTCGCGGGCGCCAAGAGCCTCGACTTCGTACGCGAACTGGGTGCGGACGAAGCCCTCGACTACCGGACGACCGGCCCGTCCGACCTGGGCGCGTACGACGTCATCATGGACACGGTCGGCACCGAGCACCCTGTCTACCGGCGGCTGCTCGTGCCGGGCGGACGCATGGTCGCCATCTCGTTCGACTACGACCGCATCGCCGCGAGCCTCGGCTACGTCGCCGGCTCGGCCGTGCACGGATCGCGGCGCGTCCGCTTCTTCAGCGGCAACCCGACGACCTCGTTGCTCGCCGACCTCACGCGGTACGCCGAAGCCGGTTCCCTCCGCCCGGTCGTCGACACCGTCCGTCCCCTCGCCGAGATCGCCGAGGCCCACCGCGCCCTGGAGGCGGGCGGCGTCCAAGGCAAACACGTCATCCAGGTGGCGTGACCCGCATACGCCGCACGCGCCGAGGGCCCGCAGCGCGATCTCGTCCTGGCTCGAATCTCAACGGGCTGCAGCGGCGTGACGCCGTCTTGGCCGCCGGTCCTCCGCTGTGGACAATGACGCCGTTTACCCAGGCGGCGCGGCGGGTGCCCGTACGGACGAGGTCGAGGAGCACCTCGTGCGGGGTGACGTTCCGTTCGGCGGCGATCTCTTGTGCCATGCCCAGCCGCCTCAACGACGAAGTCAACTGGCTCCACGCGCTCTGAGGAGTTGAGGAAGCCTCTGTCTCGCGCGCCGAGGCGGGCTTCTCGTGCCCGGCATAAAAAGGCCCAGCAGCTGCAGGACTGGTACGGCCGACCTGCTGCGAACGCGTGGGCCGACGAGCAGCGCGACGCCTGGCACACCGCATGGCAGGCCTGGCTGGACGCTGCCCGCGAGGTCGAGAACGCCGTGACCGAGCGCGAAGGAACAGGGCACCGCGCGGAACCAGGTCGAGGCGGATGTGCAGGAGGCGCCCTGCCACCCGGCGCCGGCTTCCTAACGGCCCCGTCACGAGGCCTGGTTGGGGCTCAGTCGCCTAGAGGCTAACGCTCCATGATCGTGGTGAGGCTCGAGTGGGCAGCTCCCTGCGCGCGGAATCAGCAGTGGTCTTCGACGTAGAGCATGCGGCGTCCCGGCTCGGCGCGGAACTCGTGAGCCAGGTAACGGCCGGTCGGCGACGTTCCGCCGGGGCCCTTGTACCCATCTTTGATCCGGTCCCAGAGCATGGGACGTTCGGTCTCCGTCGTAAGCCGGGGGCTCGTACCGCCCATGTCCCCCCAGACCACAGGTGTGGTGGCGTCCTTGACGAGCCGACGGACGACGCGCAGATCAAGCCGCTTGCGGTGGAGAACCCAGCTCGCCCCTTCGTCATCGAGGAGCGTCAGGGGTTCTTTGACGCTGTCGGGGTTCACGGGAAACGGCTGCATTCCCTGAGTCTTCCAGAGGCTTCCCTGGGCCAGATGGTCAGCCGGAACTCGGTCTGATGCACACAGTCATGTCATGCGGCCGTTCAAGGCCCACCGGACGTTGACGCGTCGGCGGGCGAGGGCGGAGTGGAAGCGGAGCCGCCGCGACTCGCGCTGCTCCGCTTCCAGGGGCGCGTGCACGAGCGCGACCTGGCACATCACTCCGCCGTCGGCGTCGAGCCCTCAGTCGGGCGCCGCAGCACAGCCTGAAGTGCCGACATGCAGGTGAAACAGTGCTTGTCCGTTGGTTCTCGACTATTGGGCTCTTGCAGTCTCTTGGCCCCACAAAGGGTGCCGGTCTTGTCGGTAGTCAGGACGTGCCACGCAGCTTGTCCTGACACGTCTGGGCCGCACCACATCTCGTGCATCATCAACTCCCGCCAGCTCACGACAGAGGGCACTGCCATTCGAGCACGGCGGGGAGCAGACGGCGTCCCGTGTCTGCCATGTGGGTGAGGCAGGCCGCCCGCTCCAAGAGGTGGGCCGTGTGTCGAGAAGGTCGTGCCCGACGGGACCGCCGCTCGCCCGGAGGTACGGCGCATTCGCGTGCGCGTGCTGCCACCGGGCCCACAGGCGTCGACGTTGCGGTGATGCAGAAATGATGGGGTCCAGTTCATCCGCTGGTGGACTCGAGCACTGCGCGGATGACCTTCTCGGGGTCGTCGGACATCGGTGAGTGCCCGCAGCCCTTCAGCGCGATGTGCCGGGCGCCAGGCAGCAATCGTGCTGCTCTGAGCGCCTGGTGGGGCGGGGTCATCAGGTCCCGTGTGCCCCAGGCGACCGTGACCGGGACCGGTACCTCAGGGGTAAAAGCCCGCAGTCGGTAAGCGCTCGCCGCGCGCCGCGTCGGTTCGAAGCCGGGCGAGCGGGCCAGGTTGCGCAGCGCACCGGCGGCCGCCGCCTCCGGGATCCGCCAAGGCCGTGCGACGAGCTGCCAGAAGGCCAGGGTTCGGCCGATCGGGTGGCCTGCGATCCAGCCGGGGCGTTCGGCGCATGCCCGTGCCATCGCGTGGGCGACGCGGAGTGAGCCGAGGGCGTAGGCGGCCTCGGGGCGGGTCCACAGGCCGACGGGGGACAGTGCGACGGCGCTTCCCGCCGCGCGGCTACGGACGAGTTCCAGCGCGACGGCCGCTCCGAGGGAGTTCCCCACGACGGGTGGGCGGGTGAGGCCGGCGCCGGAGAGCCACTCGGCGACGGCGGCGGCCAGCGCCTCGACGGTGGGCGTGGTTCCGTCCAGGAGCGGGGGGCTGTCGCCGAAGCCGGGGAGGTCGACGGCCACCACCTCGCGCTCGCGGGCGAGACGCTCCAGGATGGGCGCCCAGCCGTCCCGGTCCAGTTGGAGGACGACCACCAAGGGCGGCCCGCTCCCGAGTCGCCGGGACGCCAGTGTCATGTCCGACATAGCTGGCATCGTAGGGAACCGCCCCAGGACACGCACCCGCCCGCGGAAGCACGTCCCCCTCCAACCCGACCGAAAAATGGACCCGCTCCGGGCCTGCCATTCCCGGTGCTGGAGCCGCCGCGACTGGCCTGTCCGGCGCTCGGCACGGGCACGCCACAGGAACCCAGGCCCGTCGCGGGGGTCAGCGGCCCGTGCGCAGTCATCGCCCCCTCCTGGACCCTGCTGCTGGCCGAACCGGCGACTCCGACGTCCACCGATGAACTGGCCCACCCGCAAAGTGCTCTCCGCCGCCAGGGTGTCCCAGCACCTCCCGGCACTGTGCCGCGCGGGCCTGGTCAGCGCCCCACCGAGCGGGCCGCTCCATGTCTACGCCCGCACGCCGCCGCCGAACCCGATTCTTTCGTGCCTGCCTCAGGCCGGACCGTCGCACGGGACGCGTACTCAGTCCTCTGGTGAAGGGGGGAGCCCTGTCATGGCCACCAAGTCGACTCAAGCCGGGCGCGCGGGTGCTACCCCTGGTACTGCGTCAGGTCGATGCCATATACCGCCAGGTCGTAGCCATGGACCGGGTGTCGCGCGGTGCCTTCGGCCTGCAAGCCGAGTTTGTCGAGTACGTTCGCGGAGGCCCTGTCGCCCGTCCGGCGTACGGCGACCACGCGGTCGAGGCCGCGGTCCTGCAGGGCGAACTCCAGGGTGGCGTGGGCCGCTTCGGAGGCGTACCCCTGCCCCCAGAACACCCGCCCGAGCCGCCAGCTGATCGCCGGCTGGCCGGCGACCTCGGCCGGAGCGTCGGCCACGGACAGGCCGACGGCGCCCGCCAACTCACCGGACCCCAGGAGCTCGACCGCGAACATCCCGAATCCTTCCTCGTCCCACTCCTCCTCCCACGCCTCGATGTCCTCGGCGGTCAGCTCCAGGGAGCGCGGCCTGCCGTCGCCGATGCCCTGCATCACCACTGGATCGGCGTGGATCTCGGACAGGGGGAGAAGGTCGTCGTCAAGCCATCGACGCAGGACAAGACGGGGAGTGCGGATCTCGGTCATGGTTCCATCCTGTCGACACGACGGTGAGAGTGCGAACTGCGCCCCCTTGTCCCAGCGGAGGCATCCGCTGCGCCGACCTCTACGGAGCCGTGCTCGCCGAGTTGCGCGGCGACCACCGCGGCCCGACCCACGGGCTACTACGGACATGCCGCTCGGCGCGCAACCGACTAGGCGAGACGTATCGTCTTGTCAAACCGCTCAGTGTGCCGTACCGTCCTTCGCATGGGTTCCCTGTGAGACAGCCGGCGCCGACCGCGTAGAGCACCGTTCAGCCGTCGTCGCGCCTCGCGTGCAGCCATCCACCCCGATCCGGCCCGGGCTGAAATCCGCGCGGCCAGGAGGGATCCGATCTTGCACACCTCACAACTCACCCTTTCCCACGTCACCAAGCGCTACCCCGGCCACACCGTCCTCGACCAGGTCTCCTTCACACTGAAGCCGGGCGAGAAGGCCGGGCTCATCGGTGACAACGGCTCCGGCAAGTCCACCCTCCTCAGGCTCATGGCCGGTCAGGAGCGCCCGGACAACGGCGAGGTGACCGTGACCGCCGCCGGCGGCATCGGCTATCTGCCGCAGACCATCCCCCTGCCCCCGACCGCCACCGTCCAGGACGCCGTCGACCTGGCCCTTGCGGACCTGCGTGCCCTGGAGGGGGAGCTGCGCCGGGCCGAGCAGGCGCTCGGCGACGGCGAGGACCCTGCGGCACTCGCCGCGTACACCGCGCTCCTCGGGCGCTATGAAGCCAGGGGCGGCTACGGCGCCGACCACCGGGTGGACATCGCCCTGCACCACCTCGGCCTGCCCGCCCTCTGCCGTGAGCGCCGACTCGGCACCCTCTCCGGCGGCGAGCGGTCCCGTATTGCCCTGGCCGGCGTCCTCGCCGGCCGCCCGGAGCTGCTGCTTCTGGACGAGCCGACGAACGACCTGGACGATCAGGCCGTGCGGTGGCTGGAGACGCAGCTACGGGCGCACCGCGGCACGGTGCTCGCCGTCACCCACGACCGCGTCTTCCTCGAGCGCCTGACCACCACGGTCTTGGAAGTCGAGGCGGGAAAGGTCACCCGCTACGGCGACGGCTACACCGGCTACCGCACGGCGAAGGCGGCGGAGCGCCACCGCCGGCTCCAGGAGTACGAGGAGTGGCGGTCCGAGCTGGCCCGCAACGAGCGGCTGGCCGCCGGTCAGGCCGCCCGCCTCGACACCATTCCGCGCAAGGCGCCGCTGGCCAACTTCGGCCACGGCGGCTTCCGCGCCCGCGGCCGGGCGCACGGCGCGATGGCCCGCATCCGCAGCGCCCGCGAGCGGGTCGAGCGGCTGACGGCAAACCCGGTGGCGCCGCCGCCGGACCCGCTGGCCTTCACGGCGCGGATGAGGACGGCGGGGGACATCGCGGGGGGCAACAAGACCGCTTCCGTGGAGATCCCCGCCGTACAGCTGTCCGACGTACGCGTAGGAGACCGCCTCCACCTGGACTCCCTCACTCTCGACCGCAGCGGCCGGCTTCTCGTCACCGGCCCCAACGGCGCCGGCAAGACGACGTTGCTGAAGCTGCTCGCCGGTGAACTGCGGCCGGACGGGGGATCGGTGCGGGTGCCGGGCCGGGTGGGCCATCTGCGCCAGGACGAGACGCCGTGGCCGCCGGACCTGACGGTGGCCGAGGCGTTCGCGCTGGGCCGCGTGGGCTCTGCCGACGAGCACGCCGATGACCTGCTTGCCCTCGGCCTCTTCCGCCCGGCGCAACTGCGCTTGCGCATGGGCGAGCTGTCGTACGGCCAGCGCCGCCGTGTGGAGCTGGCGCGACTGGTCTCGGAGCCCGTCGACGTCCTGCTGCTCGACGAGCCGACGAACCACCTGTCGCCGGCGCTGGTCGAGGAACTGGAGGAAGCGCTGACCGGCTACTCGGGGGCGATCGTGCTGGTCACCCACGATCGCGCACTGCGGACACGGTTCCAGGGCAGGCATCTGGAGCTGCCGGAGACAGCGGAAATCCGGGTCGGGTGACAGTCGGCCCGTGTTCTATCGGACTGCCACACCGTCGGCTCCCGACCACGGGAGCGCAGTCAACTCCATCCGACCGGCATCGAATCGATCGCCTTCCTCCGGCCGACTGGGACGCTCACAGTGGCCAGGGTTGTGTCTCCATCGGAGATCGGAGATCGGAGATCGGAGATCGAAGGCTGGCGCTGCGAGTTGTAACGGGCAGCTTCCGCAGCCTTCCGCCGCCGGACCTGACCGCAAGACGACGCCGCCCCTCCCGCAGACGCGGGGGAGAGGCGGCGTCGTCAGGCGGCGGGGGCGGGCGTCTCGGGCAGGTCGCGCGACGTGTGTTCGTTCACCGCACATCCCCTCCGGTCAGGGGCGGTCATCAGACGCTGGGTAGCGCCTCAGGTCCGGTCGCCGCGTGCCCGTTGCTTCCGGCCTGGCCTCGCAGCGCTGATTGGAAGTGCTGCGCCAGTTCCCGCTTGAACGCATCCGTGTCGCCTTCCAACGCGACTGCGGCCAGCCTCGCGTGCTCGACGGCGATGTCGTGCAGGTCGCTGTAGGACGGGTGGTCGACCAGGAGGTAGAGGCGCAGCTTGGTCTCCCAGCCGCTCCAGAGGCTGCGCAGCGTCCCGTGTCCCGAGAAGTCGTAGAACAGCCTGTGGAACTGAAGGTGCGCATCGACGCTGGCCGGGATGTCGTTCTTCTCGGTCGCGCGGTGCAGTTCCTCGATCGTCTGCGTCAACCTGGGCTGCTCGGGCCCACGGAGCGCTTCGATGGCGAGCTCCGCGGCATAAGGCTCGACGAGCAAGCGGATCGAGGCGATCTCGGCGATCTCCTGAGCGCTGACCTCGACGACGAACGCCCCCCGGAACGGGACCTTCACGACCAGGCCTTCCTCCTCGAGCCTGGTCAGCGCCTCGCGCAGCGGGGATCGGCTGATCCCGAGATCCGTCGCGATGTCCCTTTCACGCAACTGTCCACCGGGAGGCACAGTCCCGTCGAGAATGGCTCCACGCAGCACGCGGTAGACACCCTCCGGGGTCGTCGTCCGTTCCAACCCTCCGAACTTGGGGTCCATCCCGGTCACCTCTCTGGTCGGTTGTCGACCACACAGGTTACAGCTCGGCCACGCCGCACGGCGCCATCGGGCGGGACCCCAAGCAGGGCGGTGGAGGACCGCCCGGTCAAGGGCGCGGCAGGCCCAGGAGGACCGGCAGGTCAGCGATGTCTGTGATCCGCTCGTACCCGAGCCGGCCGCAACGGCGGCATGGCCACCACGGGTTTGTCGATCGGGTTCCGCGACGCGATCTCCCGCTACGGCTTCGACACCGCCAAGCGGTATCTGATGGCCTACCACGACGCGGTCGACACCCCGCGGGCTCGGGTAACGAGGCCCCGGGGCCCGTCAGCTGAGGAACCCGCGGGCGTCGACCGGCCCCCGCTGCAGCGACGTGCCTGCACATGCGAGGAATCCGTGGTACTCGTTGAGCTTGGACAGGACGGCCTTCGTGCGGGGGACCCGACCGTAGCCGAGTTCGGGGCTGCCTTCGCGGCTGAGGGCCTTGGTGCCTACATCGAGGATGAGCTGGTCGGGGACCCAGTCGCTGACCACGGTGGCAGCGACGAACAGCGCGATCTGGTCGTCCGTGCAGGCGCCGAGCCGGGTGTTGTTCAGGTCGCAGAAGACGTACTCGCCGGGACGGATCTCGGTGATCACGCTGCTGGTGGCGAACTCGACGGTGGGCGTGGAACCGGCGCTGACCACCGCTGCGGTGATGCCGACGCCGGCGAGGCTGCGTACGGCGGTGGTGAGCGCGGCATCCTGGTCCTGCGCGGCGCGCTCGCGAGCGTCCCGGCCGGAACTGCCGTGACCTGGATACGTGAAGACGCCCACCGGCACCAGGCCGCGCTTGCGGGCGGCGAGTGCGAGGTCGCCCGCAAGCTCGGGCGGGGCCCCGGAACGACGGGCGCCGCAGTCGACCTCGACCACGACCTGCAGTCGGTCCGGTTCGTCTCCCCTCGATCCGCGTGGCGGCTCAAGATAGCCGCAGGATTGTCCTTCATCTTGGCGGACGGCGGTGCCGGGCTCGTCACATAGGGAGCGAGAGCAGCCGTACCGGCCCTGAGGGCCAGCGGGCGTCGTCGCGCAGGGGCGTCACCATGGTCCGGAGCGGCATGGTCACCAGGCGGGCTTCGGGTTGTTCGACGAGTACCTCCTCGTCGAGCGGGTGCCATCCGAGGCGCTGGTAGAGGGACACGAGGGGAGGACGGCAGAAGAGGAGTGCATGCTGAGGACCCATCGTGCGGGCGTGCTCCAGTGCGGTTGCGACGACGAGCCGCGCCAGCCCCTGACCTTGCATGCCGGGTGCGACGGCCACTCCGCCGACGCCCACCACCTCTGTCTCGGCGTCGCCGATCGTGACAGGCAGTCGCAGCAAGCCGGCATGTGCCACGAGTCGGCCGTCGTGCCTGATGCCGAAGTGCTCTTCTTTCGGCAGCCAGCTCAGACCGGTCCAGGCGACACCGAAGGGATCATCGCTGTTGCCCAGGATCTCCTCCTGGTCCGCCTTCGTGTACTGGGCAAGCCGCACCACAGCCCTTGCCACAGTGGATCGGTTCTCAGACATCCCCACATGATGATCTCTCCGCCGAGCACTGCCAAGCGATTCCCCAGCCGATCTGCGCCAGACCTCTGACGTGCGGTGGCGAGGGCGCCGTGTCCATCCGCAAAGACAACCCGCACGGGGGCGAGGGTCCCGACTCGCAGGCACCGCCACCCCGAAGGGGCGTCGGCCGACCAGAGATACGCGCGCACATCTGGGGGCCATGGAACGGCAAGCCTTGGGCTGTACCGACCCTTGTTCACAAGGGTCGGGTTATCTCACCAGGACGACCACGCTTTCGGAGCTGTTGGGCCGCTGGCCGGGCTCCTGAATCGGAAGGGTATGGCGCATCACGGGACGACGGCGTGGGCATGGCGCCGGCCGGCGGCGGGCAGTGCTGAACCATGGCTACGGATGGTGGCGTTGTGCCCGGCGTGCAGGTCTGCTCTCTCAAGGTCGATACGCCGCAGCTGATCGCGCCGGGGACCGCGTACAAGATCGTCCGTTTCCCCTTCGGCGTGGCGGAGTCGAAGGACCCATTCGAGATGCACCAGGCCGTCCAGCCGGACGGCTACGTGGTGAGTGACTGGGCGACAGACGACCGCAGCGGCCTGATCTGGCCGTCCAAAGCCGGCTGGGGCCACCTGCACGCGATGATCCAGTGGGAGGCCGCCAGCGGCATGGGCGGCTACAGCGAGCTGCGCGACCAGTACGTACGTGACCCGCTGGGCCTGACGCCCAACCCCAACGACACCACGGCGACCGAGCACCGCACGCCGACGCCCGGCGGCCAGTTCTACGTCAAGAACCACGGCGTCTTCATCGACCCGGGCACCCCAGTCGCGCTCCGTGTCACGCACAACGACGCCAACCCGCGCCTTCTCACCCTCGCCGAGTTCAAGCTCGTCATCCACGATGCCGCCTGACGAGGTCGTGCATCGTTGGCGGTACGACGAGGAGCTCCCTGATCGTTGATTACGAAGGTGTGGTGGGGGACGCGACTCGTGCCGTGGTCATCAGCCACCGGGGGATCACGGGCCTGGCGGCGGATGTTCGCGGCAAATTCCAGGCCCTGAGGCTTGTCCTGCATCGATCGATCGTGAGTCAGACCGCCTGCGAGTCCTGGGCACCGAGGCCACCACGCAGGGCTTCCTCGCAGTCATCCAGATTTGGACCGAGCCCTACCGCCTTGCCCACACCACATGGCCACGGTCGTCCGGCCGTGAGCTTCTGTATGTCCCGTTGCTGACGCGCGCCGGTCGACGGTGTGAAGTTCGGTGGCAGGCGTCGAACCCCGGCCGGGGGCGTGGACCCGCGCTTCGCTGCATCACGGTCGGCTTCAGACTCGCTCTCCCCGGATTGCGGGGGCGCCGGCACCTGGCACAGGCCCGCTCACGGGATCAGCGGCTCCCCGTGTCCGTGTCCCGGCACCCCGTTCCAGGCCGTCGGCGTCTGTGCTGGTCAGTGCCCGTTCCAGCGTTCCGGCGTCCCATAGTGAGCGTCTTGTGTGGTGGGCGGGACGGATGGCGGAACAAGCTTCGGTCGTCCAAGCAGTTCGCTGGACGACCACTTCAGCACCATGGAGATCTCGATGCGATCCCTCTTCGCCGCCCGCTCTGCCCGTCTCGCCCTGGTCGCCCTCGCGTCCGTGGCCCTGGCCGCCACCGCCACCGCGAATGCGGCGGCCGATAGCCGGAGCACCACCGTGCGGGCCTGCAAGACCAACGATCTGACGTTCAAGGTCAGCTCGAAGACGCAGGCGGGTGGCTACTACCTCGTCACTGCCAAGGCCAAGTCCGGTGTCACCTGCCACCTGAAGGGAGTGTTCCCCTCCGCGTCCTTCGGCTACACCCCCGACACCGCGGTGTCGGCGGCCGAGCATGCCGTCAGCGAGGATGTCCTTCTCTCCGGCTCCACCGCCGCCTACGCCGGCATCAATCCGAAGACCACCGACAACGACTACGGCAAGCAGTTCGAACTGCTCCACCTCTCCATCGCGGGCGACGAGGCCAACACCATCACCCTCGACCTGCCCGACACGGCCACGGTCGACAGGCCCATCGCCACCAACTGGCACGCCGACCCCGCCGACGCCGTTCCCTTCTCCGGCTGATGCCTGCACCGGGAGCCTCCGCCGGGCCCGGTGACAGGAGGGTCACCCACCAGCGGACCGGCACCGTCGGTCCCCCGTCCTGGTGACGCGAGCGCGTGCACCCCTCCGGCCAGGGGGTGCACGCACCGACTGACCGCCGTCCAGACCGGCAAGCTCACCATCGTCGCCACCACCTCGCCCGACTCGATCACGAAGGGCCCAACGCGCAGAGGGTTCCTCGTCGTGGCCGTCCTCCGGCGCCGGTGCGAAGGTAGCGGGTGGTGAAGCGGCGGTCGCGGGCTGCCCGGTGACCGGAGTGGAGGCGGCAGGCGGGGTGCGCGCGGGATCGGGAGGGCGCCTCCTTACCGCCGCTCGTCAGCACCGCGCCGACGGTGGCACAGACGGCGAGCATAGGTGCGGCTGGGCCCTGCCCCGTTTCAGTGGGGGAATGGGCCCGTGCCAGCGGTGCGCCTTACCGCCTGGTCACGGCCTTCTACAGGGCATTGCGCGGTGGTTCACATGAAGGTGTCGCTCGCATGCCCTCAGGCAGCGTGGTCGCCGCCGTTACTTGCTGGGCGTCAAGCTTTCGCATGTGATGAGGCAGAAGGGGTGTCCAACTGGGTCGGCGTACACGCGGTAGCCGATTGGCTTGTCCGACCCTTCGAGCAACGTGGCGCCCAGGGCGAGCACCTTCGCCTCTGCAACATCCAGGTCCTCGACCATCACATCAACGTGCATCTGCGCCGGACGATCGGGATCGGGCCACTGGGGCGGCCGGAAACCGCCGACACGCTGAAAGGTCACGGTCTGCGTGCCGGTTGTGTCCGCGAGCACCACATAGTCAGACGAGTCCTCCACCCGCGGCAGCGACAACAGGCTCTCGTAGAAGCTCGCGAGCTCAGACGGGGCAGGACAGTCAATGACGAGAGAGAACAGGCGTCCGATCATGTTGATCACACTATGCCGCGCATGGCGACCGCTCTCAGCGGAGGTCTGGCCACCCTCCCGGCGGCGACACCTGGCCTAGGCCCGGGGCGTGCCGTCCCACCGCCATGTGGTCAGACGAGGGCGCTCCTGCAGTTCGGCCCGTCCGGTGGCCCACAGCAAGGTGGGCCATGGGTCGGTGGACGACGGTGCGTCCGGAAACAGCCGGGCGAGCACCCGCGAGCACAGATCTGCGGGCGGGTCCCAGGCGAGCCCGAGCCCTTGGGCAAGGTCGTGCGTGTGCACCAGGGTCTCCACGATCCCCATCGCGGCGAAGCCCTCGGCGTCGGATGTGCCGAAGACGTGGTAGGCGCGAACCTCCGGAGAGGTCGTGCGCACCATGGCGACCAACAGCGCGCCGCTGGCCTCCAGCACCTGCAGCAAGCCGGTGGGCCCCGCCTTACGGTCCGCGTGAACGGCGTTCGCAGGGCCGCCGGTCCGCCTGCTCTCCCACACGAAGGGCACCTCGCCGGCCAAGGGCGGTGTCCTGGGGCCCAGTTGCACGGCGTATGCGAAGAGGTCGTCGCTGAGGTGCTCGACGGTCTCCCAGCAGTCCCATTCCAGGGAACCCGCCCTTCTGTCCCACGCGGCTGAGGGCGCCTTGCGCAGGACCGCCACAGCGAGCTGCACGGCAAGATCGAGGTCATCCGCGGTGACGGAGGACGGGGAGAGATCAATCTCGGGTGATCGGGACATGGCAGGACCGTATCCCGAGGGGAAGGACTCACGCCCTCCTTTTGGGGGAGCGGCAGGGGGACTTCGTCCGTGGGTGGCCTGCGATCCCCAGCGGCTGATCTGCGGGATCGGCCCGACCGTCCCGGCAGCGTCAGCTGCTCGTTTCGCCTTGCAAGCCCATGACAATGACCCCGCGCATCTCAAAAAGGGTGCTGTCCCCGCGGATCTCAAAAAGAGTGCTGTCCTGGCGGGTGCCGTGCCAGCGCCACTACGACCACTCGGTACCGTCCGCGTGAGCCGAGGCCAGCAGTTCCGCCCTGAGGTCGGGGACCTGGCGGGCTGCTCACTGCGGTGGTCGGGGCAGAAACACTCGACGAACGCCTCCAGGCCATGGTCATTGATCGCCTGGCACAGCCGCTGCGCAACCATCATCCGCTCCCGTACCGCCGCCCAAGGCTCAGCCCGGGCCTCCGCCTCCGCCGCCTCCGCCGCCTCCGCCGTCGCGGTTCTCGGGGAGTCCGAGGCGGAGTGCGAGACGGACGAGGCGTTCGATGAACTCCTCGGGGATGTCACCGCCGGATGGCGAGGGGCCATCCGCGATGGGCGGGGAGGTCTTGTGCTCCTCGCAGCCGCAGTGGGCCGTGGCGTGCGGAGCGGCTGCGAGCAGGGTCGCGGTAAGGACCGCGGCGACGGCAGCGCCGCGGCCGGTTCGAGCGGGCATGTGGACCTCCACCGGTTGGCCCACTTCGCTCAACTGTCGCCGACCGTGGAGCCGCCATAGACTCGAAAGGGCCGGTTCGGGACCGCGGGAGCGGGGAGCACGTGATCCGGATCGAGGCCGGGGGATGGCCAGCCCAGGAGGACGGGATGTTGCGGCACACCAGACTGGCCGGCGAATCGGCGGAGTACCTCGCCGCTCGCGAGGAACTGCGCTTGGCCGAGATCGACCTCATGCGGCACAGAGAGAAGGTCGCGGCGCAGCGACGGGCGCTCCCTCAGGGGCCACCCGTCGACGATTACGTCTTCATCGAGGGCCCCGCCGATCTGGACGCCGGCGACACACCGGTCCGCGAAGTTGCCTTGAGTCAGCTCTTCACGGCCATGGACCGCCCGCTGATCGTCTACCACTTCATGTACGGCAAGGCGCAGACCGACCCCTGCCCGATGTGCACTCTCTGGATCGACGGCTTCAACGGCATCGCCCACCACATTGCACGGAACGCCGACTTCGCCATCGCCGCGGCCGCCGACGTGCCCACCCTCCGACAGCACGCCCGCAACCGCGGCTGGCACCGGCTACGGCTCCTGAGTTGCGGTGACAGCACGTTCAAGTACGACCTGGGCAGTGAGGACAAGGACGGCGAACAGGACTCCACCGTCTCCGTCTTCACCCGCGACGGCGACGGCACGGTCCGTCATTTCTACTCCGCGCACCCGCGCATGGCCGACGACGTCGATGAGCGCGGTATCGACCTCCTGACCCCTGTCTGGCACCTCCTGGACCTGACCCCGCAGGGCCGCGGCGGCTGGTACCCGAGCGTCGACTACTGACCCCCGGCGGCCGATGGCGGCGGCTCCAAACAGCCCGCCGGGGGCTGTCCCCGGGCGGAGCGGCGGAGGTGCTCGAGGCGCCCGGTGATCGCTTCAATCGGCCGCTGCTGGTACGGGGCGGCCGAAGAAGGCAAGAACGTCGAATGGGGATGGGATCGATGATCACCATGCGTACTTGTCGCCAAACCTGATGGGCCACCAGGCATGCGGTGAGGGCCATCGATCGGACGTCGCTTGCCTCGGCGAAGGTCGCGCTGTTCGCGGTATGCCAGGCCCCCCAGCCCTGCTGCGACGCGACTAACGGTGAGTTGATCGACCTCACCGCCCTGCGGTGCCCACTCCAGCCCGCCCCGGGAGACCTTCGCCCGCGGTGCAGCAGCGTCGTGGGGCGGTGGCCGAACGGCTCATGCGCCAGCCGCCGCGTGACGTGGGTCCCACTTGGATGTACTGAGGTACGATCACTCCGCTGATCTGGGGCTTTTTCGATGGTTGGCATTGAAGCGCGCCTTCTTCTGGCGATTCCCGCACGTGTTCATGTCACACCATTTGCGGGTGCGACTTCGGCTGGTGTCGAAGAAGGCGGCTTGGCAGGTTGGTGAAGCGCACAAGGCCAGTTTTCCGTCTCGTTCGCCCGCGATGATGCTGATCGCGTCGGCGGCGATCACGCTGAGGGCATCTTCCACGCAGGAATCTGAGCTGAGCCGCCATCGCCGCTTACCCTCCGGCGTCAGGACAGCCGCGGCCCGACCCTGAGTGCTGCAGTCATTGATGACCTGGACCGCAGATGCCGGGAGAGGATCCTGGATCGCGGCCGCTGTCGCAGCGGCGTGAATCGACTCCCTCAGTTCCCGAGCGAGGTCGAGCTGCGCAGTGGTGCAGGAGTCCACGGCGAGGCCGTTCACTGCCAGCCAGTCGACGAGTCGGTGTGGCGTGGGAATGCGCTCCACGGCGTTGCCGTGACGCTCCGACAGAGTGCCCGTGAAGCTGGTCGCCAGCACATTGCCGAGGCGGAAGTCAGGGAATCCAGCACGCATGGAACCACCTTAGCTGGTTGCGCGTCGGCATGAAGACACGCTAGAACCGTCTTAGCCGGTTCGCGAAAGGTCGTAGCCGGTTCCGCGATGGCCAGGAGGTCCCATGCCCCGTCCGACCAGCGACGTGCAAGCATTTGAAGCCCACGCAACTGACGCCGACCTCGACGAACTGCGCGCGCGACTGGCCGCGGCGCGACTACCGGAGGCCGAGACGGTCTATCGCGCCGCGCCAGACCCTCGCCGATGGGATCAGGGCGTTCCTCTCGCCGACCTCGTCGATGTCGTGGACTACTGGCGCACCGGGTACGACTGGCGGTCGTTCGAAGCGCGCCTCAACCGCATCGGCCAGTTCCGCACGACCATCGATGATCTGGGAATCCACTTCCTGCACCGCCGATCCGCGCGCCCGGATGCCACTCCTCTGATCTTGACGCACGGCTGGCCGGACAGCATTGCTCGGTTCATCGACGTAGTGGACGAGCTGGCAGATCCGAAAGATGCAGACGCGCCGGCGTTCCACGTCGTGGTCCCGTCGCTACCAGGCTTCGGTTACAGCGACAAGCCGGCCACCACCGGGTGGGGCACCGAAAAGATCGCGGCCGCATGGGTGGAACTGATGGGAAGGCTCGGCTACAACAGGTTCGCAGCCCACGGCGGTGACTGGGGAGGCAATATCACCACGGTTCTCGGCGGCAGGTTCCCGGCGCACGTTCTCGGCATCCACACGACGTTCGCGGAGGGACCGCCCGGATTGACAACGGACGGGCTGACGGCGGTGGAACGCGAGTGGACCGAGGAAACCCGCGATTTCTGGCGCCACCGCGCGGCGTACGCGAAGCAGCAGGCGACCCGACCGCAGACCATCGGCTACTCGCTCGTCGACTCACCGGTCGGGCTTCTTGCGTGGATCCTCGACAAGTTCGCGGAGTGGTCGGACACCGAAGACAGCCCGTTCGAGACGATTTCCAGGGACCGCGTTCTCGACGACGTCACCCTGTATTGGCTGACGCGGACCGGCGCATCGGCCGCCCGCATTTACTACGAAAGCCACAACTCGCTCGACCCCGAACTTCGAGTCGACGTCCCGTCGGCACTCACCATGTATCCCCGCGACGTCGAGAAGTGTCCGCGCCCCTGGGCACAGGAGCGGTACCGGCAGATCGTCCGATGGAGGTCGCCCGAAAGCGGGGGACATTTCCCGTCGCTGGAGGTTCCCGAGTATTTCGTCAAAGATCTGCAAGAGGGCCTCGCGGCAGTGCTGGCCGCTGATCGGTGAATGCGGCTCGGCGACCCGGCACTCGATCACTGTCTGATCCGGTTCAAGGACCACCGCAGTTCGGGGACCAGCGCGGACAGGAGGTCCACGGCCTCACGGATTTAGCGGTATACCGTGGCCCCTGGTCAAGCGAGTGATCTCAGTTGTGAACTCGCCGCCAGGAGCTTCACGCCTTTGTGCGACCAGGGTGCGGCCCCCCTCACCGCAGCCGACGCCAGGTTGGACAAGCAGGTATCGATCAATCCTCGCTAGGCCGCCACAGCCAGCGCAGAGCGTCCGGCAGCAGGACGCCGCCGTGGTTGGGGCTGTGTCCGCCGTCTCCCAGGACAAGGCGGAAGTCGTAGCCCGCTTCAGCGAGAGCGGCTGCCACGCGCAGGTTTTCGGCGAGTCAGTTCCGCTGCGGCTCATTCCAGTGCAGGTCGCGGTGGCCGCCTTGCATGAAGATGCGCAGCGGCTTGCGGGGGACGCGGGTGATGAGGTCTGGGAAGGGATTGCCGCCCGGCATCTGCGCGAAGCTGGACAGGTATCCGATGACGCGGCGGAACTTGTCCGGACGCAGCCACGCGGCGGTAAAGGCGCAGTTGCCGCCGCTGCTCCCGCCGCAGATGCCCCACCTTTCGGGCGCCAGGGCGATGGTATAGCGCTGCGCAACTCGCGGGATGATCTCGGTGAGGAGAAAGGTGACGTACTGGTCGTCGAAGGCGTCGTACTCGTTGTTGCGGTTCTTCGGGTTCTCCGCATCGGGGAAGACGCCAGGATCGACGAAAACGCCGATGGTGACGGGGATGTCGCCGCGGTGAATGAGGTTGTCCAGGACGATCGCGCCGCGTACCTCCCCTGCGGGGTCCAGGTACCACCACCCGTCCTGGAACACCATCAAGGATGAGGACCCTCCACCTCGCAGCTTCAGTGAGAGGTTGGAAAGGCTCAGTGTAGGAATTTCCTATCCTGGAAGACCTCGACGCCTACCCGTCAACACTGGTTGGAGAAGCCTCGGTGACCTCCATATTCGATGAACGGCTAGTACTCCAGCCGTAGATCGTGATCTTCGGGTCTGATTCGCTTGCTTGTCGGCGGTAATGGCTGGCCTGGGCTCGGGCCTGCTGGCGGCGTCGCCAGTCGGACCAGCCGAGCCGGTGGGCTGCACCGTGCACGGGCCGGACGACGAGCGTGGTGAACGGTCGCTGGATCTCGTTGCAGGTGAGCGGGATCAGCCCGTCCGGGGCGGAATGGCGGGCGTGTCCGTGAGCGCGGACGACGGCGAGAAAGGCGCGGGCGAGCATGACCAGGGTGACCCAGCGAGACCACGAGGTGAACCGGCGGACCTGGTGCTCGTCGGCGACCCGGCGACCCGCACCAGCGTGGCCAAAGGCACCGCAGCCGGCGACCGGCAACGGTAGTAAGTCAGTTCACCGGTGCTGCGGTTGCGGCGCGGATCAGCAGTTGGTGGCTGCCGAGGCGGGGTTCGGCCAGGCCGATGACGGCCCAGTCGTAGAAGCGGTGCCACTTGCCGCCGGCCCCTGCCGACAGCTTCAGCCAGGCCCACTTCGGCACCTTCACGGCCAGGGCATCTGCCCGGCCTTCCCCGCAGCCGTGGTGACTTCGGCCGAGCAAGCAACGGCGAGCACGTAGCCGACCTGGCGCCCTTCCGGCGCGGCCCGCAGCTTGAAGATGCCGCCGTAGACCTCATCGCCCGCGACCCAGCCCACACAGTGCCCGCTCAAGGAACCGGCCGATCATGCGGGCGGCCAGCTCCGGCTTGGTCGCGAAGACGGTGTCCTCGCCCAGTCCCGCCGCCCGGCAGCGGTCCGGGGTCGCACGTCCACGAGCGCGGGACGTACAGCTCGCGGTCGCTCGCCGCGTGTCCACGGCGGCCTGCATGGACGAGGTAGACAGCGACCTGAGCGTTTTCGATCCTCCCGGCCGTGCCGGTGTACTGGCGCTGGACACCCACGGTGTGCGTGCTCTTCTTCACGTCCCCGGTCTCATCGACGACCAGCACCGCATCGTCGTCGTGCAGATGTTCCAGCACGTACTCGCGCACGTCATCGCGTACGGTGTCGGCATCCCGCTTAGGCCCGCCGAGCAGGTGCTGCATTCCACGCGGACTGGCCTGCCGGGCCCGCTCGGCGATGCTCCAGCAGTTCTTGCGCGGCAGGTCCGACAGCAGCCCCAGCACCAAGTCCCGCACCCGACGCCGGGGTTCAACCCGCGCGAACCGGCCCGCTGTCCGGGACATCAGGACTTCGAACGTCTCCTGCCAGCGGGCAGGGTCTACGCTGTGACTCGCGGCCACCGCATGATCTTCAGTCTTCACACACCGATGATCAACGGTGGCTGCGCCCGTCTTCACCGGCCCTCGGTCACGACGTGCGAAGACGGGGCCGCATCCCTTCCGTGTCCCGCACGGGGCACGCAGCGTTCGCCCGCCGTCTCGTGCCAGGAGGACACATGCAACGCGGTGAAGTCTGGTGGGTCGACTTCGATGAGCGACGCCCGGTCGTGCTGCTCTCGGACGAGGAGTCATCCGGGTTTCAGGCGATGCAGGTCGTCGCGCCAGCGGGCGTCGACATCAGCGGCTTGGGCGTTGAAGTGGCCGTAGGAGCCCCGGAAGGACTGCCCTTCGACGGCGTGCTCCGGTTCGCGTTCCCGCGTCCAGGCTTTACTCCGTGCACATGGCTGACCACCGTGGCCCGGGACGACCTGATCGAGCGGGCGGGCGTGTTGTCCTCCGTGAAGCTCAGCGAGGTTGGAGAAGCCCTCCGTGCCGCTGGACAGAGGAGGGAGTGGACCCCGATGACAGCTGCCAGGATCAGCGAGATCAAAGATGCCCGCCGTCTCGAAGGACTCGAGTAGCGGACGCCTGTGCTGCCCAGCTCGATCTCGTCGACGACTGACCGCTGCCCCCTCTTCACCGCACTCCCGCAACAAGATCACGATCTACGCTGGAGTACTAGTAGCGGTCCAGGCGGTGGGCGTACGGGGCCGGCAGGGGCAAAGTGCTGCCTCCGGGAAACCAAGCCGAGCAGAGGTCGCGGTACCGGTCGGGCATCGCCACGCCCACCGCATCGGCGTCGCCGGTCGACCAGTGGCCGAGAAGCAGCCGGACGAGCGCCGTGTCATCGGGGATCAGATCGCCGCGTCGCAGTGCGGCGAGCGCCGTGTCGTAAATTTGGTCCGGCCGCTGTCCGCCGGCCCGCCGACGCAGCTCGGGCTCGAGCTTGCGCACCAGCGACGACCGGTTGAGAACCGCCGCCATCATGCCGCCGCTCGGTCGAAACCCGCGCTGCTCGGTGCAGCCCATATGGCGTGCCACGCGACCTACCAGGCTGTCGGCCGGCTCCCGGACCGTGAATTCGCTCAAGCGTCTCCGCCAACACAGCCGGGCGAGGGCCGCGAGCATACGGGCTGCCGTAGCTGCGTCCTCGGCCACCAACTCGTCCACGACCACCGACCCCAAGGGGTCGCCGAAGGCCCGGCCCTCCAGCACGGCATAGCCCGCGAGTGAGTCGTGGTTGCGCAGGACCAGGGTCTGTGACCCGGGCTTCCACGTGGCCTGGGGAACGAGCCGGTTCCAGCCGACGTGCCGTTCATGGGTCCAGGGCCGCTGAGCGTGAGCGGTGTTGTACAGACGGACCATCGCCGGCAGATCCGCGGCCGAGCCGCTGTCGAAACCCGGGACGGCAGCCGCCAGATCCTTCCCGGTCGCGCGTTCCACGTTGCGCACGGGGACGACCAGAGCCCCGTCCGCCACAGCGCCGACAAATCCGAACTTCTCGTACACCCCCTCGACACCGTCGGACACGAACGCGACGTCCACCCGCTGCGCCATGCCGACCAGCGCCCGGCGGAGGAGCCGGCTCATGTGTCCCTGTTGCCGGAACTCGGGCCGGGTCTCCACGCCGCCGATGCCTTCCGCGGCGACGGCGACCGCGCCGAAGCGGACGCGGAAGGAGAGCGCCTCGAGTTCGGCGACCGGTGCGCCTCCGTCGGTGTGCAACCGGCAGTAACGCGTCCGCAGACTGCGCACATCCTGGTTCGCGACTTCGGTGTAGCGGACGGCTGGCTCATGTTCCGACACGGATGTCCTCGGCTTTCCCGGTCGAGCAGCATCGCCCGGCGCTGCGACGTTCGTCGCGGAGTCCAGCGAGACCTTTACGTGCTTGATGCCGCTCAAACCTGCTCCAGGCTGTGCGTGGCCACCGTGACCACCGTGACCACCCGATCTGCGATTCTCGGACCAGCAGGCTGGGTTGTGCTCGCATGGCTCATGCGGTGTCCGTGTCGCAGCCCGAGTCCCGGTGGGACACCGTCGGCGCGCCCCACTCGGTCACGGCCGTGACAGTCCGGCTATAGCCCAGGCCACTGAACTCCAGGTCAAGTCCCGCCCGGCGGCCCAAGTCGGCCTGTAGTGCGCAGGCACTAGGGCACGTGAGCGGCTGGTGCGGGCGCACCAGGGGAAGACGGTGGCGGGGGGCGATGCCCGGCGGGGCGCTGGAGCGGAGGGTTGGAGGAGCGTGAATCTCGCACATTCCCCTTGCCTAGCGGCGTCTGGAGTGATCGACAGGTGGCGACCTTTCTTTACCGGATCGGACGGTGGGCCTTCCGGCGGCGCCGGCTCGTGGGTGGTCTGTGGCTGGGTGTCCTGTTGCTGGCCATTGGCGCCGCCGCCATGGCGCCGACCGGGGAGGAGGAGGACCTCTCCATGCCCGGCACCGAGTCGCAGAAGGCGTTCGACCTGCTGGACGAGCGCTTCCCCCAGAGCAACTCCCAGGGCGCCGAGGCCCGTTTGGTGTTCCAGGCTCCGGACGGGCAGCGGGTGACGGCCAGGGAGAACAAGGCGGCCGTCGAGGACACGCTCGGCTCGCTGGACGGGGGCGATCAGGTCGCGTCGACCACCAACCCCTATGAGACCGGCGCTGTCAGCGAGGACGGCACCATCGCCTACTCCACGATCACCTACACCGCGGACGCCGTCGACCTGACCCAGCCGACGAAGAGCGCCCTCGAGGACGCCGCGAGCCGGGCCCGGGACGCGGGGCTGACCGTGGAGATCGGCGGCTCGGCCCTGGACGCGGAGGAGGAACCGGGCGGTACGACGGAGATCATCGGCGTGGCGGTGGCGGCGGTGGTACTGGTCCTCGCCCTCGGGTCACTGGTCGCGGCCGGACTGTCGCTGCTGACCGCCCTCGTGGGCGTGGCCATCGCCTTCGGCCTGGTCTCCGCGCTGGCCGTTCCACTGGGCCTGACGTCCACCGTCGCCATCCTGGCACTGATGTTGGGCCTTGCGGTCGGCATCGACTACGCACTCTTCGTCACCTCCCGCTTCCGCGACGAGCGCGCCCGGGGCAGCGAGCCGGAGGAGGCCGCCGGCCGGGCGGTGGGCACAGCCGGATCCGCCGTCGTCTTCGCCGGTGCGACCGTCTTCATCGCCCTGGCCGGGCTGGGGGTCGTCGGAATACCCGAACTCACCAAGATGGGCATGGGCGGCGCGGGCGCCGTGGCCCTTGCCGTACTCGTCGCACTCACCCTGGTCCCCGCGCTGTTCGGCTTCTTCGGTCGGCGGGTACTGTCCCGTGCCGTCCGCAAGACCACCCGGCCGGGGAGCGAGCGCCCGCACCGGGTGCCCACCGCGGTCGGCCGGCCTGGGCTCGGCACCCGCTGGGCGCGGTTCGTGCTGCGCAGGCCGGTGCCCGTGCTGTTGATCGCCGGACTCGGTCTCGGGGCCGTCGCGCTACCGGCGCTGAGCCTCGAACTCGGGCTGCCCGGAGACGAGTCCAAGTCGGTGGAGACCACCCAGCGCCGTGCCTACGACCTGCTGTCACAGGGCTTCGGCCCCGGCTTCAACGGCCCGTTGACCGTGGTCGTGGACACGTCGGAGTCCGCGGACCCCCGGGCCACCTCGGAGCTGGTCGTCAAGACCGTACGGGGAGTGGACGGGGTCGCGTCGGTCGGTGAGCCGGTGCTCAGCCGGAGCAAGGACACGGCGGTTCTCACCGCCGTCCCGCAGACCGCGCCGAACAGCGGCGAGACCAAGGACCTGGTGCACGCGATCCGGGGCGCGGTCTTGGGCGTCGAGGCCGACACGGGCGCCGCCATCCTCGTGACCGGCACCACCGCGATGAACATCGACATCTCCGAAGCCATGTCAGACGCCCTCATTCCCTACCTGACCGTGGTCATCGGCCTGGCGGTGCTCCTGCTGACGGTGGTCTTCCGCTCGGTCCTGGTCCCGGTCAAGGCCGCGCTCGGCTTCCTGCTGTCGGTGGGGGCCGCCTTCGGCGTCCTCGTCGCCGTCTTCCAGTGGGGCTGGGCGGCGGACCTGGTCGGCATCGAGCAGACCGGACCGGTCATGTCGCTGATGCCGATTCTCATCATCGGCATCGTGTTCGGCCTCGCCATGGATTACGAGGTCTTCCTCCTCACCCGGATGCGGGAGGCCTACGCCCATGGCGCGTGCCCCGGCGAGGCGATCGTCAACGGTTTCCGGCACAGCGGACGTGTGGTGGCCGCGGCGGCGATCATCATGATCAGCGTGTTCGCCGGATTCATCGGGATGAGCAGTCCGACCATCCAGACGATGGGTGTCGGCCTGGCCGCCGCCGTCGCCTTCGACGCCTTCGTGGTCCGGATGGCGATCGCACCCGCGGTCCTGGCACTGCTCGGCCACCGGGCCTGGTGGCTGCCTCGTATCCTGAACCGTGTGCTGCCGAATGTGGATATCGAAGGTGAGGCACTGAGCCGGCACGTCCCGGTCTCCGCGACCGGGCCGAACGCGGCGGTGCGGCGGCTCCCCGTAGGCCGGGACTGAGCCGGCCATGACGAAACCGGGTGGCGGCGGGCCACGGCCACGCGGTGCGTGGTGGCGGGAGGCAGCGATCACGGCGACGGCGTTCGCGTTCTGTCTGCTCGGTGGTGTGATACAGGTCGACGACACGCTGTCAGCGCCGCCTGCCGCCGCCTACGTCGTCGCCGTGGTGTCCTGTGCCGTACTGCCGGTGCGGCACCGGGCACCCCTGGCCGCCCTGACGGCCACGACCGCGGTCGGCGTGCTGGTGCCGCCCCTGGGCCTCCTGCTGACCCCACTCATCGTGGCCCCCGTAGTGATCACCGCCTACTCCTACGCGCTCGCCGCGCGCACCGAACGGCGCGCGGCGAGCGCGGTGTTGCTCACCTCCACGGTGCTGGTTGCCTCCATCCCCTTGTTCGGGGACTTCTCGTGGAAAGACGCGAGCCGGATGGCAGTGGTGGCCGTGTTTCCTCTGGTGGCCGGCGTACTCGGTCACTCGGTGCAGAACCGACGGGCCTACCTGGCGGCCGTGGAGGAGCGGGCCCGGCGGGCCGAGCAGAGCCGGGACAGCGAGGCGCGCCGGCGAGTGGCCGAGGAACGGGTGCGCATCGCCCGGGAACTGCACGACCTCGTGGCCCATCAGATCACCCTGGCCAACGCGCAGGCCACGGTCGCCGCCCACCTCTTCGACACCCGCCCGGAGCAGACCCGCATGAGCCTCAAGGAGCTCGTCGAAACCACCGCGGACGCGCTCGACGACCTGCGGGCCACGGTCGGTCTGCTGCGTCAGTCCGGGGACGCGGCCACGCCCGCCGAACCGGCGCCCGGGCTGTCCCGGCTTTCCACGCTCCTCGAGTCCTTCCGCCGCGCGGGTCTGGAGGTGTCGGTCCAACAGGAGGGCACGGCCAGGCCGCTGCCGCCGGGAGTGGACCTCACCGCCTACCGCATCGTCCAAGAGGCCCTGACCAACGTGACCAAACACGCCGGCACCGGTAGCGCCCGGGTACACCTCGTCTGGAACCGCGATCGCGTGACCATCACCGTCGCCGATGACGGCCAGGGCTCCGGCACGGCGCCGACCGCATCCACGGGACCGGGTGCGTCCACGGCGGCGGACCGTCCGCCCGGTTACGGTCTGATCGGAATGCGTGAACGTGCCACCGCGGTCGGGGGACACCTCTCCGCGGGCAGGCGCCCGGAGGGCGGCTTCCTCGTCTCCACCCAGCTGCCCCTCCCGCCCGCCAAGGGCACGACGCGGAGAACTGACGGAGCAACAACCATCGAGGGGCGAATGGGCGACGGAGGGTCAGGCAACGGACGGACGGGCGACGGCGATACGAGGGATGCGCCGTGACGCTCCGGGTGCTGCTCGCCGACGATCAGGCCCTGCTGCGCGGTGCCTTCCGGATGCTTCTCGACAGCGCCGACGACATCACCGTGGTCGGCGAGGCCGCTGACGGCAGGGAGGCGGTGAGACTCACCCGGGAGCTGCGCCCGGACGTGGTGGTCATGGACATCCGTATGCCCGAGGTGGACGGTCTCACCGCCACGTCGGAGATCTGCGCGGACCCGGAACTGCGGGCCAGCCGCATCCTCATTCTCACCACGTACGAGACAGACGAGTACGTCGCACAGGCGCTGCGCGCCGGGGCCGGCGGCTTCATCGGCAAAGGCATCGGGGCCGAGGACCTGTTGGACGCCGTGCGTACGATCGCCGACGGCGACACCCTTCTGTCTCCCGCCGCCACCCGCTCCTTGGTGGCCCGTTTCCTGGCCACACCGGAGGTAGTTTCGCCGCACCACTCCGAACAGCTCGCGGCGCTCACTCCGCGAGAACGCGAGATGGTGGCTGCGGTTGCGACCGGCTTGTCCAACCAGGAGATCGCCGAGCGGATGTTCCTCAGCCCCTTCACCGTTCGCGCCCACGTACAGCGCGCCATGACGAAGCTGGAGGCCCGCGACCGGGCGCAACTCGTCGTCATCGCCTACCGGACGGGCCTGGCCCAAGCCGGCCCCGCAGGCGGCGCGGACCGCCTCTCGTAGTCCGAAACCGGCAGAGCGTGCCGGTCCGCGGTCTGAACACCCCTGGCCGCGACATTGTGGACGCCGCTGGCCACTCCCGTCATCACCGCTACCCGGCATCTCGATCGGGGAGCGGGCCTGCTGTTCGGGGTGGGCAACAGGTCGCCGCGGCGGCGGTCGACGTCCCCGCGGCTTGGGACAGCAGGCGTTGTAGTCACTCCCAGGGGGAGTGCCCCGCGAATTCGGCGAGTTACCAGCTGTTCATGGGGCCCATGGAGCCGAGCAGGCCGCGCACGTAGTCGCACATCCGGCCTGCCGTCCCCCTGCCCTCCCCCCACCCAAGCCTTCGAACAGCGGAAATGGAGAAGTCCGGCTGGACAATCAGGTCACGGCATCGGCCGCGAACTCGGGCAGCGTCAGGGCTGAGTGGGCCGGTCGTGCGCTCGCGGAGGGCATGGTGACGAGGTCACGCAAAATGGTGTTGCGTTGCTCCAGGGCCCGCACTGTGGTGGGGAAGAGCGTGGCCGCACCGTTGTCGACCAGTGCCTGGTTCATGGCTACGAACTCGCGCATGTCGCGCTCGTAGGCGGCGAAGGCCGCAGTGTAATCGCGGTGTGTGGCCAGGGCGTTGGCGAGCATGTAGGCGCCGACCAACGCAAGGCTTGTGCCTTGTCCGGTGAGGAACGAGGGCGCGTACGCGGCGTCGCCGACGAGCGCGGCGCGGCCGCTGGACCAGTGGGGCATACGGATCTGACCGGCCGTGTCGAAGAACAGGTCATCCGCGTCGCGCATGGCCTGGATCAGGCCAGGGACTTCCCATCCCGCTCCTGCGAAGATCGTGGCGACCAGGTCCCGCTGGGCGTCGGGGTCCCGGAGGGCATCGACCGGCGGTTCTGGTTGGTGGAAGTTCAGGAAGGCGTGCAACTCGTCGTTGTCCCCGACGGCGTAGAGGGCCGCGGCTTTCCCCGGCGTGTTCCACAACACGAGCTCGCGGGCGAGCCCGAAGGTGTTCGGCATGGTGAATATGGCGAAGCAGTAGCCGAGGTAGCGGTGGAACTGTTCCTCGGGGCCGAACAGGGACTCCCGGGTATGTGAGTGCATACCGTCGGCGCCGACCACCAGGTCGAAGGTGCGCCGTTGCCCACTGTGCAGACGAACCTCGACCCCTCGTTCGGACTGGTCGAGGGTGTCGATGGAGTCGCCGAACAGGAATTCCACGTCGTCGCGAACTATCGCGTAGAGGTTCGCGGCCAGATCCCCCCGACGCACCTCGAGGTCCTGTCCCTCGACACCGCCGGCAACGGCACGCGGGGTGAGCGAAGCCACCTCACTGCCATCGGCGTTGAGGAAAGTGAAGCGACGCGAGTCGATGTGCGCGTCCTGCAGGTGCGGCAGAATTCCCATCCGCCGGACCACCTCTATCGCGGTACCGCGGACATCGATCGGGTAACCACCGTCGCGCAGTGCGCCTGCCTTCTCCACCACGGTGACCGCGAATCCGGACCGGTGCAGCCAGTACGCCAGCGCGGGTCCGGAGATACTCGCCCCGGAGATCAGAACTGTGCGCTTCGCGGTAGTACTCACGTCCATCGACAGCCCGGTAGACGTCATGCCTGGACTCCTTTCTTCGTGATGCGGACAACGAGCAGTGACAGCGCGGCGACGAGGCCGGCGACGGCGAAACCTGTGACGAAAGCCGATTCGGCCGGCCGGCCCGTCATCGGCTCGGCTCCGGCGTCGAGGATCGCGCCGGCGAGCTGGGCGCCCAGGGCGACGCCGATCACGCGAGTCACCACGAGCAGGCCGGTGGCGATGCCGATGTCCTTGGTCTCGATGGCGGTGGCCGTGCCGGCAAGCAACGCCGTGGTACCGACGCCCGCGGCGAACGCGGTCAGCACCTTCGCGAGGACGAGCTGCCATTCCGCGGTGTGCAGCGACGCCAGGGCGATCATCGTGGCGGCCGTGACGACGGTGCCCACGATGACCACGGCACGCGGACCGAAACGCCGCGCCGCGATCCCGCCGACCGAATCACTTACCGCCCCGGCGATGGCGCCGGGCAGCAGGAACAGTCCGATGTCGGTGGTGCTGGCTCCGAATCCGTACCCCTCGGCCGATACCGCGAACAACTGCGGGAGGAGAAAAGCACCATCCCGGAACTGGCGGTCATGACGAAGGTGAGCACGCATGCGTTCCACATAGCCGGCTTTGCCAGCATGCGTAGATCGACCATCGGCGAGGCTGCCCGGCGCTCGACGACGACCCACCCGCTCGCGAGGGCGACCACGACCACCGCGATGGCACCGACCGCAAGTGACGGCACGCCGCCGTCCCTCGTCACCGTCACGAGCCCGAGCATGAACGCGAGCAACGTGCCACTCAGCAGAACCGTGCCAGGCCAGTCGATCCCGTCGTCCGATTGGATCGGCGGATCATGCGGCATCAGCCGAGTCACGCCCAACGTGGTGGCGATGATCGCGATCGTCGGTAGCGCGAACATCCACTGCCAGGACAGTCCTTCCGCGATCGGCCCGGCACACAACGTCCCCACCATGCCGCCGCCCGTGAACAGCGCGACGACCAGCCCGATCGCCGCCTGTGACTCTCCTGCCGTGAGGTGTTTGCGCACCAGGATGAATGAGAGGGGCAGCGCACCCACCATGACGCCCTGCAATACCTGACCGACCAACAACACCGGCAGGTTCGGCGCGAGGCTGGCCATCAGACCACCCACCGAGACCACACCCATCAGCCGGACCAACACCCGCTTTCCGCCGTAGCGGTCGCCGAGTTTTCCTGCGACGGGTGTGATGACCGCGCCGGTGATGAGTAATGCGTTGCCGATCAAGGCCCCTTCGGAAGGACTGACCCCCAGCTCACGTTGCAGCAGCGGGAGCGCAGGCTCCACCACTGACTGCAGGGTGCCGAGGGCGAGTGCCAAGATGCCGAGGACACCGATCGGCAGCCACCCGATGCGGGCCGGGGAGACCACGGCTTCGGACAGGGACGCCCTTTTCACTGTCGCTCGTCCAGCAAATCGAACGCCTTCTGAGACTCGGCGCCGGGCATGAAGAGGCCCTCTTCCGCCCCCGCCGGCGCCACGGCGGCAGCGGCGACGACCAGCACCGCCAGGACCCCCCAGCCACAGACCACCCACGAGCCGACGCCGCCGGAAGGCCCACCGCCCGATCCGGTAAAGAAAAGCCGCCACCTGCGAATCACTCCAGACACCACTGGACAAGAGGAATGCGCGAGATCCCGCGCGCCTCCCACACTTCCCTCCGGCGCCCTGACGGGCATCGTCCCCCGCACCCGTCTTGGCCTGGTGCACCCGGACCAGCCACTCACCTGTCCTGGTGCCTACGCACTACAAGCCGACTCGGGGCGGGGCGAGGCTTGACCAGGAGTTCGGACCCGTGTGCTCAGGTAGTTCGCCCACCGGCTCCCGGTTAAGAGAGAGGTGCGTGTCCCACGCATGGGCAGGCAGTCGAAGAAGTCGTCCCGGAAGTGTGACGCCACTGAGGACGCCTTCCGTCGGACGCCGTTTTGCAGGAACTCACTTCCCACGGCCTTCGCACTGGCCAAGTGCCTCTATGGGCGGAGGAAATTTTCGGCTCGCCCTGCAACTCCACTACCCACCTGCGCGGCACCACCACGACCCCGTCGTGTCGTCGGTGCGTCTGACGATCTCCCGCGAGAGGCGGAGCTTCTCGCGGGCCCAGTCGACTGGGCTTCCGGCATAACCGCCGTCCGCCCACACCAGGCGGTGGGAGGAGTTCAGGCCGGGCCGTGGCCCCGCCCGGTCACTGTGCCTGCGCCGACCGACTCCTCGAGGCCGCGGCGACGCCGCCGGCACCACGCTGGAACAACTCCCACACCTCATCCCGCACCAGTCGCTCAATGATCCCCACCACGCTCGGATCCCCACCACGCTCGCAGCCTGCCGAGCCAATGAGATGACCTCTGATACTGCAGCGGTGTTTGCACTGATTGCTGGGCGGTTTTCAGGGGCTGTGTCCGCGTCGTTTGCAGTGACTGATGCGGGCTTGGTGTTGGCGTCTACGGCGCCATGTCGACCAGTGCAGGATGTGGCCGTTGGGGGGTGGGACGGCGGCCGGTGAGGCGGGCGTGGGCGGGCATCGCCAAGGTAATGTGGCGGCGCCAGCCGGGATAGCGGCGGACCCGGTAGTCGTCCAGGCCGCACTCCTGCTTGCCGGTCTGGAACCATTCCTCGACAGCCGAGCGGCTGCCTGCGATGCGTATGAGTTCGTCCAGCGTGGTGTCGGCCGGACAGTAGGCGACGTAGTGGGAGATCTCCTCGGGTCGGCTGACGCTGCGGCGGGCGAGGACCCAGTGACGGCGCTCTTCGCGGTGCCAGGCGAGCCTGCGAGGACGGCACGAAACGAGCGGGTCAACGTACTGCGACGCTGAGACCTTGAAATGGCCTGAATCGTGGCGCGCACGGCAGCGCTGGCCGCAGCCTGGCTGACACGACAGGACGTACAGCATGGCCCGCCTCACGGATGCCACCCGCCTGTTGTAGTCCCCACCGTCAGGCCGTTGACCAGGAGAAATGCAGAAGGCGACTGGATGGTAGGGCTTGCCGGGTCATCACGCGATTTGATTGTGGCGTCGTCCGAGGTGACGGACTCATGATGCCGGCACGTGTGCATTCGCGGCCGCTCGCCCTGCCGTCGCGGGGGCGCAAAGGGTTGTCCACCCGTAGCGCACTTGAAATGCGCGCCCCCTAAGTGCCACTCAATGTCAATGGAATGCTATTGCGATATCACGCTAGTCGCACTTATTGTTGTCCTTCGGATTTCCCGCTTTCGACTTCCGTGATGGCAGTCGCTGAAATCCGAAGCACAGGCGCCTTTTGTGCACACCGTCCCTGCGTGAAAAGGAGAAAGACCATGACCTACGAGCGCCCCACCCTCACCAAGGCCGGCAGCTTCCGCAAGGTCACCGGCATCAAGAACACGGGCCCGAAGGACGTCCTCGGCGGCAAGCAGCTCCTCTGACAGAGGCCACTCGCGACCGCGGAGCGGTCCGGGCATCGCGCGTACGGCCGGTCGCTAAGCCGGTCCGGCCATCGGGTGGCGGCAGCCGGCCGCCACCCGCCCTCTGTTCCGAGCATCGCCGACCGGAGACCGTGGCCCATGGATCAGTCCTTGTCACTCCAGGCCGTATCCGCCTGGTTCGTCGTCCTGCCCGACACCGACGCGGCCGGGGCCCTCGCTGCCAAGGCGCTCTGCTACTCGGACCGGAGCCTGCCGCATGCGTCAGGGCGCCCATGGCTGGTGGGCCGCTGGGCACCGGAGACCGTCGTGATGGCGGAGCACGGCGGGACGCGCGTCGCGGTGATCGGCGAACACGCCGTCACGGCGCGGGACGCCGAGCGGGCCGCCGCCGCGGCCGACGGCGCCGCCTCGCTGACAGCGGTGGACCGCGCGGCCGACTGGCCCGGCAGCTTCCACCTGATTGTCAGCGGCGGCGGCCGTGTACGGATGCGGGCCGGTGCCGTGGATCTGCGCCGTGTGTTTCATGCCCGGACCGGCACGCCCGGCCACGGACCGGTGAGCGTGGCGTCTGACCGGGCTGATGTACTCGCCGAACTGGTGGGTGCCGAACTGGACGAGAGGCGAATCGCCCTCGAACTGCTCACCCTCGGCGCGCCGTATCCCAGCGCGGGGGATCCGCTGTGGCGCGGTTTACAGGCCGTGCCCGGCGGGCACTGTCTGACGCTCCACCCCGACGGGCGAACCTGCACCATGCGGTGGTGGTCACCGCCTGACCCCGTCGTCCCGCTCGCCATCGGCGCCGCGCGTCTGAGGGAAGCCCTCACCGAAGCGGTCGAGGTGCGCACCCGCGGGCGCGACCTGGTGACGTCGGACCTGGGAGGGCTCGACTCAACAGCATTGTGCTGCACCGCGGCACGCGGGGGCGCCAAGGTCGTCGCCTACACCGCCGCCCTCCATGACGAGGCCGGTGACGACGTGTACTGGGCCGAGCGGACCGTCCAAGCGCTGAACGGCATCGAACATCACGTCGTACCCGCCCAGAAAGTGGCCATGACGTTTCTCGGGATCGACGCCCTTGAGGACGTCCTGGACACACCCAGCATCCTCACCGTCGACCGTAACCGCCGGATGGGCATCGTGGAACTGGCGGCCGCCCGCGGGTCCGGCCTCCACCTCATCGGCCTGGGCGGCGACGAGCTCCTGGCCGGCACGCCCGCCCGTCTGCATACGCTGCTGCTCACCCACCCCCTCATCGCCGTGCAGGCCGTGCGGGGATACGCCGCCAAGTACCGCTGGTCCCGGCGGAGAGTGCTGCGCCAGCTTCTGGACCGGAGCCCCTACCGGGCGTGGCTCGACCAGGTGGCCCGCGATCTGACCGAACCGGCGGTGCCCGACAACGAGCCGTTGCTAGGCTGGGCGATTCCGCCCCGGATGCCGCCCTGGGCCACACCCGATGCCCTCACCGCAGCGCGCGAACTACTCCGTGCGGCGAGGTCCGAGGTCCGACCCCGGGGCAGGGGACACGGCGAACACCGCGAGCTGGTCGCGATGGACGGCATCTCCCAAGTGGCTCGGCACATCGGGCAGATGGCCGCTCCGCTGGGAATCGCCGTCAGCGCCCCCTACTACGACACCCGCGTCATCGAGGCGGCCCTCGCCGTCCGGCCGCAAGAGCGGATCACCCCGTGGTGCTACAAGCCGCTCATCGTCGAGGCCATGCGCGGCATCGTCCCGGAAGCCAGCCGCAGCCGCGACACCAAGGCGAACGCCACGCTCGAGGAGGAAGCGGGGCTGCGCGAGCATCGCCGTGCACTGCTGGCCCTGTGCGAGGACTCCCGGCTCGCCCGGCTCGGCCTGGTCGACGAGCGGGTGCTGCGTGAATGGTGCCGTCGTGCTCTCTCCGCAGAGAAGGAGAGTTATCTGCTGCACCCGACCATCGCCTGCGAAGTCTGGTTGCGCTCACGGGAGATGACGCCACCACCCGTTCGCCGGGCCGCGCCGTCCAGCCGTCGGAACACCGCCCCGCCCCACCCCTCTTCTGTATCCGCGGCTCTGTCCGCCGCCAACCGAGAGAACCGAGAGAGGTGAACCGGTGTTTGCCCTGAAGCCCGGCGTCCTGATGACCGAGACCGAGTACGGCATGGCACTGCTCGACCAGCGGAGCACCGAGTACTGGACCCTCAACCCGACCGCTGCCATCGTCCTGCAGGCGCTCCTCGACGGCCACGGCGCGGAGCGCGCAGTCGAGGTCCTGACCACACGGTACGAGAACGTCGACGTCGACCGGGCCACCGAGGACGTCCGCCGCATCGTCGAAGAGCTGTGTTCCGCAGGACTCCTCATCTCTTGAGCCCCAATCCCGGCCTGTCGGTGCGCAATCCATGCGTCCGCCTGATCCGTCCTTCGGCTATGGCCGTACAGGCCGTCTGCCCAGCCCCGTCCGTCCAGACCGGAGAGCCACGCATGTCAACGTCGGAGGCGGTCCCGTACCGCCCACGCTCCGTCCCACCGGCCCGCCGTTTCCTGGCCCGGGTGGTCGTGTGTTGCGCCCATGTGCTGGCCACGCAACCGCCCGACCGTATCCGCGCTGTCCTGCGTCGGCTGCGCCGCGGCGCCAGGCCCGCGACCCTCGCCGAGGCAAGCACGGCACGCGAGACAGTGCTCGCCGTGAGCCTCGCCGCAGGAGGCCACAAGGGATGCCTGTCCAGGTCCCTGGCCACCGTCCTGCTGTGCCGTGTATACGGCCAGTGGCCCACCTGGTGTGTAGGAGTGCGTAGCCGCCCGCCGTTTGCGGCACACGCTTGGGTGGAGGCCGAAGGGGTCCTCGTCGGTGAGGGAGCCTCGCCTGACTACTTCCGGCGCTTCTTCGCGGTGGAGTGAGCCGATGAGCACGGCACCCCTCGTCGAGACGCCTCCCGGACCCGGCAGCCGCGCCGGGTCCGGTGCACATGAGGACCCGGGCGGCTTCCGGCCCGGGTACCGGGCCCTCGCAGGTCAGCTGCGTGGGCAGCGGGGGCGGATGGCCGCAGGTGTCGCCCTGGGACTCATGGGCAGCGTCATGGGCCTGGTCCAGCCTTTGGCAGCCAAGCGCGTGATGGACGACATGAGCCTGGGACAGCCCGCGGCCGGACCGGTGATTGTGCTCAGTCTGCTGGTGATTGCCGGGGCCCTCTTCGTCGGTCTGAGCCACTACGTGCTGCAATGGTCGGCTGAGTCCATCGTGTGCGCCGCCCGGTGCCGGCTGACCGACCGTCTGCTGCGACTGCGGGTGCCCGTGGTGGAGAGCACCGAGCCGGGCGATCTGATCGCCCGCGTGACCTCCGATACGGCGTTGCTGCTCCAGACCGCGCCCCAGGCGATGTCCGCGGCGGTCACCGGCACGCTGGCCACCGCGGCGACTGTCGTCATGATGGGACTGCTCGATGCCGTGCTGCTGTCCGTCACCCTCGCCGTGATCGCCTTCGTCGGCGTCATCGTTACGGTCGTGGCCCCACGCATCGGCCGCGCCACCCGGCACACACAGGAGTCGGTAGGTCACATCGGGGCCGCGCTGGAGCGGGTCTTCGGCGCTTTCCGCACGGTCAAGGCCTCGGGCGCCGAGCAGCGGGAGACGGCGGCGCTGCACCGGGCGGCCGAGGACGCCCGCCGCACCGGGGTACGCGCCGCGGCGTGGGAAGCGGTGTCGGCCACGTCGTCGGCGGTGGTCTTCCAGGTCAGCTTCCTCGTGGTGCTCGGCGTGGGAGGCACACGCGTCACCTCCGGCGCCATCAGCATCTCCACCCTCGTCGCGTTCCTCCTCTACCTCTTCACCCTGGCTCCGCGCATCGGCCAACTGGTCGAAGGCGTCGGTCAGCTCCAGGTCGGCTCGGCAGCGGCCGTCCGCATCGGGGAAGTCGAGAAGCTGGAAATCGAGAAGCTGGAAGCGGAGCAGGTGGGGGAAGGCGACACAACAGTCCACGACGGCGAGCGAACCGGCGCTGCCGAGGCGGATTCCGCCGCCCCGGACACCTCCTTGACCACGACCTCCGAACGCGCCGGATCGCCGCTCGGCGTGGCGTTCCACCGGGTGTGCTTCGTCTACCGCCCCGGATTGCCCCGCATCCACCAGGAGGTCTCCTTCTCCATTCCCGCACGCGGGCTGACCGCTTTCGTCGGCCCGTCCGGCGCGGGCAAGACCACGGTCTTCTCCCTGATCGAGCGCTTCTACGAGCCCGATTCCGGTCGCGTGCTCCTGGACGGAAGGGACGTGCAGCAATGGCCTCTGTCCCGGCTTCGCGCGTCCATCGGCTACGTCGAGCAGGACGCCCCCGTCCTCGCCGGCACCCTGCGCGACAATCTCACCCTCGGCACCGTCGAGCCCACCAGCGAGGAACTCGCCCGCATCCTGCGGCTGGCCCGCCTGGACACGGTAGCGGACCGCCTTCCCCGTGGACTGGACTCCGACGTCGGCCACCGCGGCAGCCGACTCTCCGGCGGCGAACGGCAACGCGTGGCGATCGCACGCGCCCTGTTACGCCGCCCGGGACTGCTGCTGCTCGACGAGGCCACCTCCCAGCTCGACGCGGCCAACGAGGCGGCGCTGCGCGACACCATCACCGAAACCGCCCTTGACACCACAGTGTTGGTAGTCGCTCACCGCCTGTCCACCGTGACCAGAGCGGACCGGATCGTGGTCATGGAGGCGGGACGAGTACGGGCGGTCGGCACCCATGCCCAGCTCATGACAGGTGACGCTCTCTACAGCGAACTGGCGAGCACACAATTACTCAGCCAGTAACCGCGACCCCCGCCGAGGGTGTTCCTCGACGAACTCCAGCTCATCGAGGCACACCCTCACAACGGTGTTTGCACTGATTGCTGGACGGTTTCAGGGGCTGTGTCCGCGTCGTTTTGTAGTGACTGATGCGGGCGTCATCAACGCCGTGTGCCCCGGCGTCATCGACACCCCGATGGTCGCCGACATGGGAACAGCTCTCCCCGTCGATGGTGGCTTCACCGCGCACTGATGTCCGTTCACTGACGCACGCCCTGGCGATACGCCCGCCCCTTTGAACTCGATCACTCGATCAGACCGACGACGGCGCCCCGGACGGAGAAACATAACCGCCCTACTTGACCGACCCGCCCGTGATCCCGGCGGCGATGTACTTCTGGGCGACGACGAGCAGGACCGCGGCCGGTACGGCGGAGAGCACCGCGGTCGCCATGACCGCGCCCCAGTCGCTGACATGTGCGCCGACGAACTGGTAGATGCCGAGCGTGATGGGCTTGACGTCGTCAGTGGTGTTGAGGGTGAGCGCGAACATGAAATCCGACCAGGCGAAGAGGAAGGTGAACAGTCCCGCCGTGATCAGGGCGTTGCGGCTCATGGGCAGCACGATCCGTACGAACGCGGTGAAGCGGTTCGCCCCGTCCACCATGGCGGCTTCGACGACCTCGCTCGGGATCGACACCATGAACGCCCGCAGCAGTACGACCGCGAACGGCAGACCGAGCGAGGCGTCCGCCAGGATCAGCCCCAGATAGGAGTTGACGAGGTCGAGCTGCGCATAGGCGCTGTACAGGGCGTTGGCGATGACGATGCCCGGAACCATCTGCGTGATCAGCGTCGCGAAGACGATGCCCTGCCCGCCGCGGAGTCCGAACTGGGCGAGCCCGTACGCGGCGGGCGCGGCGAGCGCGAGGCAGACGGCGACGGCGCCGAGTGCGACGCCGAGGCTGGTGAGCAGCGAGCCGCCCTGGGTGCTGATCGCCGTGTCGAAGTTCTTCAGGGACGGCGAGAGGGGGAACCACTCGGTGGCGGCGATGCTCGACTCGGGTTGAAGGGCGGTGTTGAGCATCCAGTACACAGGGAAGAGGAGCACGGCGAGGATCAGCAGCGCGGCGGCGGTGTTCCACACCGAACGAACGCGGAGAAGGTTCACCGGTCGGGTCACCGGTCGGTTCATCGGTCGGTTCATCGACGGTCACTTCCCCTTGCCGAAGTCGGCGCGGTTGGCCCGCAGGTACAGCACGGCGAAGACCGCGCTGATGAGGATCAGGACGTTGCCCACCACGGCGCCCTGGCCGAAGTCGAGCTGAAGGAAGGAGAGCTGGTACGTGACGGTGCCCAGGGTCTGGGTGGAGTCCGCGGGCCCACCCGAGGTCAGTGCCAGGATCAGGTCGAGGATCTTCACCGTCGACATGAAGCCCAGCACGAGCACGACGGTGATCACCGGTCGCAGCATCGGCAGCGTGATGCTGCGGAACGTCCGCCATGGGCCGGAGCCGTCGAGCGACGCGGCCTCGTACAGGTCGCGCGGGATCTCCTGGAGGCCGCCGTAGAGGATGACCATGTTGAACGGGATGCCGATCCAGATGTTGACCAGGACCGCCGACAGCAGTGCCACGCCGGGGCTGCTCAGCCACGGCACGCCGTCCTGCGGGACCAGGCCGACCGCGTGGAGAGCGGTGTTCAGCATGCCGTGGTCCTGGTCGAGGATGCGCCGCCAGACGACGGCGGAGACGACCATGGGCACGAGCCACGGCAGCAGCAGGATGGCGCGCACGAAGCCGGAGAGCGGGAAGCGGCGGGAGAAGAAGACGGCGAGGGCCAGGCCGACGGTGAACTGGCCGAGCAGCGAGCCGACGGTGAACAGGGCCGTGTGCCACAGGGCGTCGGTGAACAACTCGTTGGCGAAGACGGCCCGCCAGTTGTCGAAGCCGTTGAACGGGGCTTCGCCGGTGAAGTAGGTCTTCGGCGTGTAGTGCTGGAAGCTCATCACGATGTTGCGGACGAGCGGGTAGCCGAAGAAGAGCGCCATGTAGGCGAGCGCGGGAGCGACGAAGAGCCAGCGCAGCAGCTCGCGGCGCAGCGGAGCGCGGCCGGAGGCGGACTTCGTTTCAGCGGTGCCCGTGGCGGGCGCCGAGGAGGTGATGGCGGTCATGGCCGGTTCCTCACTTCCCTGTCGAAGCCTGCTGCTGGGCCCGGTGCAGGGCCTGTTCCGGACTGGTCCGGCCCGTCAGCACGGACTGGAAAGCGCCCGCGAGCGCGTCGCCGACGGCCGGCCAGCCGGTGCCGACCTTCGCGGTACGGGAGCGGGCGGTGGTGACGAGCTCGGCGAAGGCGGCGAGCTTCGGGTTCTGCTTCGCGTACGCCTGTGCGGCCTTGGCGCGGGTGGGCACGTTGTTGACCGACTCGCCCCACTGCAGCTGGTTCTCCTCGGAGTTGAGGCAGTTCAGGACCTTGCCGGCGTTCTTCTCGCGGGCCGGGTCCTCGTCGTTCTTCGGTACGGCCATGACGGTGCCGCCGATGGGCGGCACCGCCGGCTTGCCCGCCTCGGGCACCGGAATGCTCGCGACCGCCCAGTCCAGGTTCTTCTGGGCGTTGAGGACCGGCACCTGCCACGGCCCGTTGATCATCATGGCGGCGCGGCCCGCGACGAACTGGTCGTTGACGTCCTGCTGGTTCCAGTTGACGACGGACCTGGAGGCGGAACCGTCCGCGACCAGGTCCTTCCAGAGCTGGAGAGCGGCCTCGCCCCTGCCGTTGTCGATCTCGGTCTCGTCACCGCCCGCGGACCAGAAGAACGGAAGGAACTGGTAGACGCCGTCCGCGTTCGGGCTCGCGCTGAAGGCCATCCCGTACGTGTCACCCGCGGTCAGCTTCTTCGCGGCGGCCCGCAGCTCCTTCCAGGTGGTGGGCGCGGCGATGCCCGCGTCCTCGAGGAGCTCGGTGTTGTAGATCAGCGCGAGGGAGTTGACGGAACGGGCGATGCCGTACTGGGTGCCGTCGTACGAGCCGAGGGACTTCGCGCTCGCGGAGAGGCCGGAGGTGTCGACCCCGACCTCGTCGAGCGGCCGCAGGCCCTCGGTCTGCGCGAACTGGGGCAGTTCCGAGCCGTCGAGCTCCAGGATATCGGTGAGCGAGTCGGACGACGCCATCCGAAGCGCCTTGGAGGCGATCTGGTCGGCGGGCACGCTGATCTGCTCGACCTTCAAGCCGAGCGGCTTGCCGCAGCGGTCGAAGAACCGCTGGTTGGCGGTGTGTTCGGCGGTGTCGGTCGCCGAGTTGAGCACGGTGACGGTGCCCGGGTCGGGCTCCGCGGCGCAGCCGGTCAGCCATGGCGCGACGACAGCACAGGCAAGGGTGGCGGCGAGCGTGGCGGCGAGTGCGGGAACGCGTCCGCGTCTTGTTCTGATGCGTCCTGCTAACAACGGCAAGGCGGTCCTCCGTTACATGTGCGGCTCTGGACTGCGGTGTCCGACGACGGTGCGTCGCCGGCCGTGCCGTACGGGCGGTCCAAATGGTCAGCTGGGCGACGGCGGGGCGATAACGGGTCCGGCCATCCGCGGCTGGATCACGTGGTGCGGCGTGCCGGAAGGCATGCTCGAGGCAGGTGCCGCGGTGAGCTCCTGCGAAGTCGATGACCGGTCGTCGAGGCCGGGACCGATCGCGCCGATGGCGAGCCGGGTCACGGCCGTGGACATCTCCGCGACGGGCAGATCGATCCGCGGCAGATGCCGGATGCCCAGCTCGTCCGGGAGACTGCCGACGAGCACGACGGTCAGGTCGTGGGGGACCCGCAACCCGGCCGCCGCCACCACGTCCAGCAGGCGGGGGAGGAGGATCAGGTGCTGGACGACCAGCGCGGTCGGGACGGGCCGCGCGGCCAGCGCCTCGCTCAGCCGCCGCGCGAGGACGTCCGGGTCGCAGTGGGACGGGATCACGCGGACATCGGCCCCGGTCTCGACGGCCGCCCGCCGGGCGCCGGCGAGACCGTGCAGGGCATAGCCGCGGCGCGCGGCGACCTCGTGCTCGGCCGACGAGAGGAAGAGGATCCGCCGGTGTCCGGCAGCGGCGGTCTCGCGCACGGCGAGGGCGACGGCGGCATCCCAGTCCAGGTCGGTCCAGGGCAGCGCCGCGTGATCGTCGTGACCGAGCAGCGCCCCGGGGAAGCCCAGTTCGCGCAGGACCTCGACACGGGGGTCGCGGTCCTCGACGGCCATCAGCACCGCGGCGTCCGCGAGCCTGCTGCGGGCCACCCGGCGCAGCCCAGCGACACCGTCGCTGTCCGTCATCAGCAGCACGTCGTACCCGTGCACACGGGCGGCGTCGGTGACGTCGATCGCGAACCGACCGTCGACCGCCCGGTACGCCCCGGGCACACGCGGCGCGGCCAGCGCGAGCACCCGGGTCCGTGCGCTGCGCAACGTACGAGCACTCGCGCGCGGGTGGTATCCGAGCTCGTCGATCGCGACCTGCACCGCGCGTCGGGTGTCCTCGGAGATCTTGCGCGACCCGCTCAGGACGTACGACACGGTGCTCGGCGCGACGCCTGCCCGCTGGGCGACGTCCTTGATCGTGGTCATCCCCACCTCCACCAGGCCCGTCTCGGGATTCGTCGGCTCTGTCGCATCGATCGAATCGATCGAATCGATTCGACAAGCGGGGTGACCTTAAGCACGGTGGGTTGGGGAGGGCAATACCTTGAACGTGGAGCAGACCGCGGGCCGTGAACACCGATACGTTGTTGCCGCCCACGACCACCATATGGACCCGGGAGAACACTTCTCCGACGGCCCGTCATACCAGTGAGTTCGTGCCGCGAGCGGCAGCAGCGCACGCCGCATCAAGGGGAACGGGTCGCCCGGCCGCTCCCACAGGCGCACGGTCGTGTCGTCGCCGACGGTGGAGAGGAGGCGGCCGTCCGGAGAGAACGCCGCCGAGGTAGCAGATCCGCGTTCACACCTGTACCCGCCTCTGAACACCGGTCGGGCTGGCAACGCACCGCTGGAAGGGCGTGTTACCGGTGCCGAGTTGTCAGCGTGATCAGGCGGGCGCCAGCATCCCGCTGATGGAGATCACCTGCGGGCGCTGCTGGTCGGCGGGCCGGCGCGCGACGGTGGGATCGCAGGCCTGAAGCTGACGGGTGCGCGCATTTCCGGACGGCTGGACCTCAGGTACGGCACGGTCGACCACCCGTTACCGTACAGCTGCGGAGGCTGTTCGAAGTGACAGGACCGCAGGCGTGGCGTGCTCCGGATCACTGGCTGCCGCATCGCAGGGCGCTGTTTCCGAGGCAGGTCCGAACGGATGGCGACAGCGAGCCTGAACTGAACCAGGAGCGTCAAGCAGGCGCATTACCAGCGCCCAGGGGCTGACCTGTCTGAGGCCGTGTCCTACGTGGTGAGGCGGATGAGGCGTAGGAAGATCTCACAGCCACGTTCCGTGAGTGATTGTGTATATGAGTACGCACACTCATGCGGGGCGCGCGACGCCGGCCGGAGACTGCGCCCATGACACGGATCTCCGCTTCCATCAGCCCACTTGTCCGCCCCCGACGTGCCCTGACGGCAACCGCGCTCGCGACCTTGGTGCTTGCCGGCTGTGGGAGCGAGAGCCCGAGTGACGGTGGGTCTGAGAGCAAGCCGGCCAGCAGCGTCAGCGCCGCTGAGAGTGCCACATCGTCGGAGCCTGAGCAGGCGGGGTTCATGGCGATGCTGCACAAGGTTGCGCAGCCGTGTCTTGAGAGCGAGTCCGAGACCCAGACCGAGACCGAGTCAGGCCCGTCTCACAAGAGGCCAACCGGCTCGGGGAAGGAGGGGAGGGAGAGCCTCGCCCCCGGCGAGACCCCTCCGGCTGTCCCGATCGAGCCTGGCGCCCCCACGGGCCCCGAGGCGGAACTGAACGACCGAGACCGGTGCATGAGCGTCCAGCACGAACAGCGCATCGGCCAGGCGCTGCAGGCGGTTTCGGAGCCCACCCCTGCAAAGGTCAGGAAGGTCCTGAACGACCTTGGTTACATCGACGAACGCATCCACGGCCTCAGGCAGGACGGCAAGTTCACGCGCTTCTACCTGGACCTGCGCGAGAGGGGAGGCCGTCTCTGTGAGGAGGGCTTGGCGGCGGGCGTGGAAACGGACATCTCCGCGTGTGTCGCCTCCGCTGTGGGACCTTTCACGGTTGCGGGTCCAGGGGAGTAAGAGTGTGTCCTTCGTGGTGAGGCGGTCGTTGACGCCGGTACGGGGCGTAGAAGATGGAGTTGGATCGTTCCGGACGGACTGTGGGAGATCGCGAAGCCGTTGATCCTTCCACCGACGATGCGTCCGCAGGGGGCGGGACGCAGGACACGCCTGATGAGACGCTGTTCGCGGCGATCGTCGACGTGCTGGTGAGCGGTTGCTCGGCAAGCCGTCACCGGCCCCGTCACAGAGCCTGCGTGGGCCCTGAGCTGCCTTTGGCTCAGACCCCTAGGGCAGTGATGCGCCGTTCGAAGGCCCGGAGCCGCCCTTGCAGGGCATTACCGGCGTCTCCTTGGGCACGGGCATTCGGGCTTGCCGGCATGGACACAGGTCGCTGTTGAGCGGGCCAGCAGGGCGGCTGGTACTACAGCCGGTGGTCTCGCGGTGAGTGAGTAGCAACTAGGCCTTCTCGGACGACTCGACCGGTACACCCTTGACCTCAAGTCCAGTTGAGTTTCTACGGTCGATCTCGTCGGACCGACTCAGACAACGACAGGGATCCTGGCCATGGAGTACTCGCACAGCGACACCGACCTGATCAAGCAGCCCATCGGCTACTGGAGTTGGGCGGCCTACAAGGCTGTCATCGCCCGCACCCGGGCCGCCCTCGCCGGGATCGGCACCACCCAACCGCAGTGGTGGGTCCTCGCGCAGGTGGCAAGCGCCGACAACGTGAAGACCCGTGACGAAGTGTCCCGCCTCCTTCGGAACTACCTCGACGTCGGCCCGGAAACCATGGAGTCGGAGATCGATACGATCATCGCCCAGGGCTGGATCACCGAGGATGCCGAGGGGCGCCTGGGCCTCACGGCTGAGGGCAGGGCGTTCTACGACAAGGCCGCGGCCCTTCAGGACGAGCTCTGGGCGGAACGGCATGCGGGTATCTCCGACGAGGAGTACCTGACCACCCTCAAGGTGTTGCAGCGGTTCATCCACAACACGGGCGGGCGAGCTTGGCACCACTAGTGTGACGGCCGGTGGTTTCACGGTGAGTGAGTCCGTGCAGCTCGGGCTTGGTAGTGGCTGGTTCGGGCCAGGATCTGGTGGCGGGTGTGCCAGCGGTGCCGGTGCATGGCCAACCAGGTTCGCGCGGCGCGGGCGGGGGCGAGGACGAGCTTCTTCTTGTCCTGCTTGTTGAGCACGGTGGCAACGGCGGACTCGCACAGGCCGCGACGCTGGAACACCAAGCAGACTCGCCCCTCACCCCGCCACCGCTGGCCGCACGCCTGCGCCACCGCGACATCGCCGCCCAGCATCACCGTTACCGCACCACCCAGGAGGCGACCTCGTGACACCCGCGCTCGACGGGCCACGCTCGGCCCATAGCACAGGCCCTTGCCACCGACGACCGGCTGAGATCTTGGCTTCATCCCGTCCACGTCGGTACGTACACCCGGCATTCGTGGAGAGTCCCGATAGCGGTGACCTACAATTAACTGTCTATGGAAGATAATTCTTTGGAAGATGAGTAATGGCTGACGCTGACCTGAAGCTGCTGTACCGGGAGCTGGTCTCGCTGGAGATCGAGTTGTGGGGCGGCATCGAGGAGCGGTTGCGGGCGGAGTACGACCTGGCGCTGACCTCGTTCGAGGTGCTGCACCTGCTGTTGAGGTGGCCTGGGCGGCGGATCCAGGACATCGCGGAGGAGTTCTCGATCACGGTGGGCGGCACGAGCAAGGTCGTCGACCGTCTGGAGGCGGCGGGGCTGTGTGGTCGGAAGGCCAATCCGAACGACCGCCGTTCCTCGATCGTCGAGCTCACCCCTGAGGGGCGGAAGCTGGTGGACGGGGCGCTGAAGGTCTTCGAGGAGGAGCTGGAACTGCGGATCGGGTCGGTGATCCCCGAGGAGTCGGTACGCGAGGTGACCGCGGTCCTCAGTACGCTGCGGGCGGCCGGACGTGCTCTGGACGCGGAGCGCAAGGCCGCGGGGCAGCAGCCGGTTCCGGCGATGCGGGCGCCGAAGCAGCCCGGCCGGTCGGCCTCGTGAGCCGGGGCGTCTCGGGCACGCCAATGGGCGGCTGGTGCGATGCAGACGACAATGCTCGCCTGTCCCGCACCAGCCGCCCATTGCCGTTCAGTCGGCGATGCCGTTGAAGGCGATGACTTTGTCGATGTGGGCACGGACGAGGAGGTTGCCGGGGCCGCCATTGCGGGCGGCGTACTCCTGGGTGCGGTCTTTGCCCATGTAGCGGGCGCCGAGGAGGCCGCCCCAGTGCAGCATCTCGTCGGGGTGCGCGGAGGTCTCGGCGTGTCCTTGGAGGATGACGAACGCGTATGGGGGATGGTCGTCGTCGATGCAGAGGGCGAAGCGCCCGTCGCGGGCGAGGTTGCGGCCCTTGACGCCGTCCTTTTCGGTGGTGAGCACGATGTCGTCGCCGTCGAGAAGGAACCAGACCGGTGTGACGTGCGGGCTGCCGTCGGCCCGGACGGTCGACAGCTTGCCGGTGCGGGTGCCGTGCGTGACGAACGCCCGCCACTGCTCGTCAGTCATCTTCCGCATGCGATGCCTCTCACTCTGGTGGGGACCGTTCGTCATGCCCGGCGGCCGGGCTGGCCGCCGGGCATGACGAAGTGGGGTTCAGCGGTCCCAGAAGGCGTCCTCGGCGTTCTGGTCGCCGGAGAAGAGCCACATCTCGGTGATCTTGCCGTTCTGGATGCGCAGGAGATCCACGCCGTCCATGGCCAGGGACGTGTCGCCGCGGCGGCCGGTGAAATGGATGGTGGCGGCTACCAGGTCGCCGTTGCCCATCAGAGAGTGGATCTTGTCGATGGCGAAGGTGCCCCGGCTGGCCTCCATCATGCCGCCGAGCATCTGGAAGACGGCGCCCTGCCCCTTGTGCTCGCCGGAGAACTGGTTGGCACCGGGCTGGTGCCAGACGATTGCCTCGTCGAGGAGTTCGCCGAGGGTGGCCATGTCGCCGGTCTGCACGGCCTGGAAGTAGGTGCCGGCAATGTCGATGTTCGTGCTGGTCATGGTGTGTTCTCCAGAGTGTTGTGCGGGCACGGCTGCTAGCGGGCGAAGTCGAGGCATCCGGCCAGGCCGGCGTCGGCGAACGCGGTTTCGATCTCTTTTCGGCCTTCGGTGAAGTGGGCCCAGCTGTCGAAGTGGGCGGGGACGACCCGGCGGGCGCCGAGCGTCTTCGCGGCCTGGGCGCCCTGGGCGCTGTCGAGGGTGAGCAGGGCGCCGTCGAAGGCGAAGGGCATGCGGGCGCCGCCGAGGAAAAGGATCGCCGTGTCTACCGGGGCGAACCGTTCGGCGATCTCCTTGACGTGCTCCAGGGCGGCGTTGTCGCCGCTGACGTAGACCGGGGGCAGGTCGTCGGAGGTGAGCATGAAGCCGATGACGTCGCCGGTGATCGGTTCACAGCCGACCGGGCCGTGCCGGGCGGGCACGCCGGTGACGGTCACGGTGCCGGCATCGGGCCGCTTGAGCTCGGCGGTCTCCCAGACGTCCAGCCCGCGAGCATTGCCGCCCAGGCGACCGGAGCCGCTGACCGTGGTGAACACGACAGGGACTTCTGACAGACAGGCGCGGCCGGCGTGGTCGAGGTTGTCGTCGTGCTCGTCGTGGGAGAGCAGAACGGCATCGACGCGGCCCAGGTCGGCGGCGGTGACGGCGGTAGGGGCGGTCTTGACGAGCCTGTGGTCGCCCGGGAGCGGCATGGGGTACTCACCGGGCGGGTCGAAGGTGGGGTCGGTGACGAACATGAGCCCGCCGTACTCGATCACGGCGGTTGGTCCGCCGTGGACACGGACGGGGATCTGTTCGCTGGTGGCGCTGGCGCCGGGCATCGGAACCTCCAGGCGGAGTACGGGCGGGACGCGGCCCTGCAGAACCGGTCAGGGGGCAGGCGCGGAGAACACACCGAAGTGGTTGCCCGCCGTGTCCCGCAGCCGGGCGAAGGTGAAGCCCGCGGAGTCGGAGACCGGCGCCATGAGCACCTCAGCGCCCAGTCGTTCGGCGTGGGCGACGGTCGCGGCGACGTCCTGGACGACGACGTAGAAGACCGCGTAGTCGGGGAAGCGGCCTTCCGAGTCCCAGACTCCGCCGGTCGGGTGCTGGGCGCCCGGTGTCATCACCGAGTAGTAGGTGACGCCCGGGGTGTTGGTGTTGAGGACGTACTTCCAGTCGAAGAGCTCGCCGTAGAACTCCTTGACCTTCTCGGGCTGGTCGGTGCCGATCTCGAACCAGGCGACCGAGCTGACGGCGGGAACGGTCATGACACTCACTCCTCACCCCCGTAGGGCGCAGAAACACTTTGAGGCGGATTGGAATCGATGGGTGACGGCGGGTTTCCGGCGTCGACTCCGCGAGCCGACCCGGGAGTCGTGACCGCGAGCCTCGAGCTGCCACCCAGCCAACCATTTATGTTCCATGGAATCAACTTCCTAGGATTATTGTTCCAGGATGTGGGTTCGGCGGCGTCCCGCCGGCCGCCCATGGACAGCACAAGAGCCCGTCCGCCGTGGAGGCGGACGGTCAACAGCAGGAAGGAAGTCGGCCATGCAACCGGTCGAGATCGAGGCGAAGACTCTGATCCAGAAGTCGAAGACCCCGTCGAACGACTACGTCATCAACCCCTACACGGGGTGCGTGCTGGGCTGCGCGTACTGCTTCGCCTCCTTCGCGGGGCGGCAGTTCGGCCGGTCCGTCAAGGAGTGGGGCGACTACCTGTACGTGAAGAAGAACGCGGTCGAGCTCGCCCGCACAGAGCTGGCGAAGATGCCGCAGGACAAGCGGCGGGGCACGATGCTGCTCAGCTCGGTCACCGACCCCTACCAGGGCCACGAGACGAAATACCGGCTCACCCGCGGCATCCTGCGCGAACTGCAAGCGGTCGGGTACCCGGGCCTGGTGCGCATCCTGACCAAGTCGCCCGTCGTCACCCGGGACATCGACATACTTGCCGGTCTGCCGCGCGCTGAGGTCGGCATGACGGTGACCACCAGCGACGACAAGGTCAGCCGCTGGCTGGAGGTCCGCGCCCCGCTCGCCTCCCGCCGCCTGCGCACCCTGGCCCAACTCAACGAGGCCGGTGTCCGCACCTACGCCTTTGTCGGCCCGCTCCTGCCCCACTTCGCCACCCAGCCCGAGCTTCTGGACGACCTCTTCGGACAGCTCGTCGAGGCGGGAGTCGGTGAGGTGTTCATGGAGCACATCAACCTCAAGCGCTACATCCGTGAGCGCATGGACCAGGTCCTTGCCGACGAGCCCGAAGACGTCCGCGAGGCGTACCTCCAGGCGCGGACCAAGGAGCACCGCGAACAGCTCGACGCGATCGTGGCGGAGCTGCTGGACAAGCACGGACTGCGACTGCGCTTCGAAGAGGTCGTCCACCACGACGACAATGACGCCCTGCGGGCAAGGCTCGCATCCTCAGCGTGACCAGCCCTCGCCAGAGGAGTCAGCGCGTACTCGACGCGCGGCGGGATCTCGGCGTAGGTCGTACGGGTGACGATGCCGTGCCGCTCGTGTTGACGCAGCCGACCGGTCAGGGTGTGCGGGCTGATGCCGGGCAGGGCCTCGCGCAACTTGTTGAACCGGTGAGGGCCGTGGAGCAGCTCGCCCATGATCAAAGTGGCCCACGGTCCGTTGAGCAGCGTGAGGAACCGGGCGACACCTGGCGCCACCGGCGCCCAGGGCACTCCCGTCGCCGCCGCTCTCGCCGCCGCGGGCAGGCCCGTGACCGCCCTGACCCGGAACCCCGACACCGTCGTGCACGCGCGCAGCGCGTCCTGGCCGCCGGATACTCCGCCGCCGACCTGACCGACGCATACCGAGGCGCCGAGGGAGTCTTCATCCACCTGCCGGTGGCCTCGCAGGAGGACCGCCAGACTCACGCGCACAAGATCCTCACCGCCGTTCGCGAGGCCCGGCCGGACCGCGTCATGTTCTCCACCAGCGGCTTCCCCAGCGATCCCGCCATCGGCGGTGCCGCCGCGACCCTGGCCGCCGGCCTGGCCGACAGCGGCGTGTCCCACGCGGGTCATCGCGCCCGAGCTCTACCTCGAGAACCTGCTCATTCCGCGCGTCATCGGCTCGGTCCGCGAGCGCGGCGTACTGCCCTACCCGATCCGGGCCGATGTCCCCGTCTCCTGGGCCTCCCACCTGGACAGCGCCGACGCCGTCGTCGCCCTGCTCGACCGCACGGACGTCACCGGCGTGGTCTTTGTCGGCCAGTACCAGGGCGAGCGCCGCCGCTGACATCGCAGGCGCCTACCAGGCGATGAGCGCCATGCCCGGCCGCTCGATCGCGCCGGAGACCTCCGCCCAGAAGCTGCTGGGAGTCCCCCCGGACCACGAGCCAGTGGCTGGCCGACATCGGCCTCTGACCACAACCGCAGTCAGCTCCCGCCGAGTTCGCCAAGGCTCCTGGCCTTCGCCGCACCATCCCCGAGGCGGGTCAGGCGCTGTCGCAGCCAGGCAGCCGGAGGTCGGGCAAGGATCCAGCCCTCTCACTGACGCGCTACCGGGGTGGAGCGGTGTCGTAGTCGTGCCGGGCCTGCTCGACCTTGTCCAGGTTGCCGGCAGCCCATTCGGCGAGGTGCGCGAAGAGCGGGGCCAGGCTGCGGCCCAGCTCGCTGATCTCGTACTCGACCCGAGGAGGGACCTCCGGGTGGTACGTACGCACGACCATGCCGTCGCGTTCCAGTTGCCGCAGCCGTTGGGTCAGTACCTTCGGTGTGATCGTGCCGATCCGTCGCTCCAGCTCCACGAACCGTTGCCGACCATGCATGTTGAGGGTCCACAGGATCGGCGTGGTCCACCGGCTGAACACGATGTCCACGACCGCACTGGTCGGACAGGCGAGTTCCGGCTCGGTCGTGGCGGCTGACACCCAGTCGGCATCGTTGGCCATGCACACCCCTCAGGATAGTCACTTTCCTATAGGTACCTACTATATCGGCGGTGTTAGCGTCCCCGTGTCGCCCGGAGAGCAGCTCTCCGCGGCGGTCCCGCCCGCTCGGGCGGCGACAACCATGCTGAATTGACACGGGAGTTGTTCATGTTCGTAGTGACGGGTGCGACCGGTAACGTCGGCCGATCGCTCGTGCAGGCCCTCGCGATTGCCGGTGCGCAGGTCACCGCGACGTCCCGGAGGATCTCGGATGCGCACGTGCCGGAGAGCATCCAGTACACGCAGGCGGACCTGGTCGATCCTGAGAGCCTTCGGCCCGTTTTCGCTGGAGCCGACGCGCTGTTCCTGCAAAGCGGTGGCGCCAGTGCGCACCTGCTGAGTCCACAGCACATCCTCGAGGTCGCCAAGGCCGGCGGCGTCGGGCGGGTGGTCCTGCTGTCCTCCCAAGGAGTCGCGACCCGACCGCAATCGGCCTCTCACGGGGACCTGGGACGGTCCATCGAGGACGCCGTCAAGCAGTCAGGCATGGACTGGACGATCCTGCGACCCGCAGGCTTCAACTCGAACGCGTACGCCTGGGCCGAGACGGTCCGCGCCCGAAGGACCGCCGCCGCGCCGTTCGCCGACATCGGCCTGCCGACCATCGACCCGGACGACATCGCCGAGGTCGCCGCCGCAGCCCTGCGGGAGGACGGCCACGCCGGACAGACATACGAGCTGACCGGGCCCGCCCTCAGTACGCCCCGCCAGCGGGCCGCGGCGATTGCCAACGCACTCGGCGAACCGGTCCGGTTCATCGAGCAGACCCGTGAGGAGGCCCACGCGCAGATGCTGCGGTTTATGCCCGAGCCCGTGGTCGAGACCACACTGTCCATCCTCGGTGAGCCCACCCCCGCCGAGCAGCGCATCAGCCCCGATGTCGAGCGGCTCCTCGGCCGCGCGCCCCGCACCTTCGCCGACTGGGCCCTACGCCACATCGCCGCCTTCCGATAGACCCTGCGTCTCCGGCCAAGGCATCCCTGAACGATCAATCACGCCGCACCGCCGACCGCACCCACACCGTTCGCTCACCTCAGAGCCGGTCGAAGATGCCGAGCGCGGTATCTGGTCGGCAGCGAATGCACGCCGGTACCTGCTGGCGCAGCGCCTCGAATCCGCGATCCGAGCTCACATCCCGTTGCGGCCGCTGCGCCCGTCCGTGCTGGCAGTTGAGGGGCGATGGGCGGCGCAGGCGCGGCCCGGGGATCGGGGCGCCGCCCCGCCGGGGTTGCGCGCCGGCGGGGCCGCCGCGCTGCGTCGCCATCACGGTGACGGCGGTGTCAGGAGGGGCACCTCCGTGGGGGAGAGGTCGGTGCTGGAGCGGTGCAGGGTGCGCCGCGTGGCGCCACCGGCCGGCGGCGCCACGGTCGACGTCGACGCCGACCTCCACCACGAACTCGGGACGCCGGAGCGTGACGTCCAGCGTCTCCCTGGTGCCCCATCCGGCGGAGAACGACCAGCCCGTCCAGGGGTGTCAGGGCCCGGCCGGGGCGAGGGGGCCGGCGACCGTGCGGCCGGCCTTCTGGGTGAGGGTGGTGGTGCGGTCGGTGTACTGCAGTCGCCCACCGTCGTCGTACCTGCTGAGCAGCAGACTCCGGGGAGAAGCCAGAGCGCCGGTGACCGCGCCGACGATCGCCCTCGGTCGTTTCCCGCGCCATGTGCATTTCCGCCAACCCCTCGCCGCCGGTTGGTAGGTGCCGTCCAGCCGCAACTGGTGTGCTGTTGCGGTTTGAGTGAAGCGGAGACCCTGGCCCGCACCCACGCCCCGTACTCTGCCGCCTTCACACCCCGTCCAACCGGTGCATGGGCGGTATTCGCAGCGTGCGCTATTCCTACCGTGGTCTGTCAGCGGGTCAGTTGGCGTCACAGCCGATGCCGTCACCGTCCCGGTCAAGGCGGTGAGGGTCGTCGGGGCCGACCCAGACAGGGCCTGACAGGTCCGAGCAGTCCACATCGGGGACACCAGCGGGAGGTCCGTCGGGGAGATCTGGGTGTGTCGGGGTGTCCGGGGCAGGCGGGTCAGGCGAGCCCGGGGGAGCGATGGGGGTCTCCGGCTGCTCGGGGCATGCGGTCCACAGGCCGGCTCCGGCCTGCTGGGCGGCGTCCTCGGCGTCAGAGATCTTGGTCCAGTACTTGTCGTTGGGCGGGTAGAGGACAGCCTCCGCGTGACCGCTGCGGACGAGGGACTCGTTCACGAAGGTGCCCTGCTCGTTCCATACGTACAGCAGGTACCGGTCATAGCGGTCGGTGAGTTCGACGTCGCGTTCGGCGCGGATACGGCTGCCCGGCGGCAGGAGCGTGGTCGTGCGAGCGGTGGCGTCGTCGGCGAAACAGGCACCGCGCTCCGGGGTGTCGATCTCCAGAAGCCGCACCCGGGCCACGGCGTCCTTCGGCAGGATCCGGCCGTCGCCGCGCACCTCGAGGGTGTCACCGTCGATGATGCGGAGCACCACCACGCCCGGCGGAGCTGTCGAGGGCGGGTTCGGCTCCGTGGTGGGGGTGTCCGCGAGGCCGTCGGAGGGCTCGGCAGGCGGCTTCGTCGTACCCGCTGGCGAGTCGTGTCGGGGGTTGTCGGACGGCTGAGTCGTGGAGGTCTGTGCCGGCGCAGTCGTGCCAGAGGTGCGCTCCTGGCCCTCATCAAGCAGTGCGCCGACGCCGCCTAGGCCCAAGAGGAGACCGAAGATCACCAGGATTGCGGTGATCCAGGGATGCTTGAGGTGCTGGGGCCCTCTGGGACGACGCGGCCCGCCCGGGCGGGATCGCCGGGGTTGGTCACGCCAGGAGTTCGGGTCCGGCGGCGGAGAAGGGCACATGGCGCCCTCCAAGGGAGGAAATTGTGCCCTACCAGTACAGCACTGGCCTTGCCCAGCCGCCCTCCGATGGCCCATGGGGTGCCTGCCCGATGACGGAGCCGTACCAGGGACCAGGCACAGAATTTCGAGCACACTCGGAGTTGGCCTGAGGTTGTGGCACGGATGAGCGGCGCCGACACCCCGGTCGGGAGGACGAGTCCGTGGGAAGTGTCGTGTGGGCGCTGATCCCTTTGCTCACGCTCGGGACCCTGCGTGGCCGTCCACCGCCCGGGCAGTGCCCACGCCCGAGCGGTGTGGACCCAGCGATCGGTGAAGCCCTCGAACGTCGGCAGCGACGGGCCCGAAGAACGACGGATCCTGGGACGCGATCCCGTTCTTGCACGGGAACTGCGAATCGGTCGACCGGATCTCCCACGGAAGTTCGACGACGGAGGCGATCAAGCGCCGGAGGTGCGACTCCAGCGAGGTGAGGACCAGGTCCGCGTCCGCGCGAGCGGAAGGGGCTTCTCGAAACCGAGTGTGGTTTCGAGAAGCCCTCTCCGTCCTGGCCGGTGGTGTCAGCCGAGGCCCCACTGCTGGTTGCTGCCGCCGTTGCAGTCCCACAGTCCGACGGTAGCGCCGCTGGCGGTGGAGGCACCGGTCACATCCAGGCACAGGCCCGACTGCACACCGGTGATGGTGCCGTTGGAATTGAGGTTCCATTGCTGGTTGGTGCCGCCGTTACAGTCCCACAGCACGACTTTGGCGCCGGCCGCGGTGCCGGCCGCGTCGAGGCACTTCGCACCGCCGTAGACAGTGAGCTGTTTGGCCGACGTTCTGGTCCAGGTCTGGTTCGCGCCGCTGTTGCAGTCCCAGATCTGCGTCTGGGTGCCGTTGGTCTGCGAAGAGCCGGGCACGTCCAGGCACTTGCCCGAACCGGCGGCGCGGATCGGACCTGTGGTGGTCCCGCCGGAGCCGTCGAGTCCGAAGAAGGCGATGGCCCGGGCCGCCATACCGCTGGCGGGCAGGCTGTGCCCGACACCCTGGAAGCTGTTCGCCTCGACCGGTGCCTGGGTGCCGGCGGAGCCGTAGCGGGTGCGGGTCCAGCCCGACTGCGGGGAGTCGGTGAAGACCGGGGTCTGGCTCACCCCGAGCACATTGGTCCACTGCTTGATCTCTTCACCGAAGTTCGCGTAGTACAGCGCCTCGTCCTCGGTACCGTGCCACAGCTGCATCCGCGGCCGGGGGCCGGTGTACCCCGGGTAGGCGCCCCGGACGAGGTCGCCCCACTCCTGCGGGGTCTTGGTGATCTTGCCGGTGGCGCAGTCGGTGTTCCAGCCGGAGCCGTCGCTGGTGGCGAAGCAGCCGAACGGCACGCCCATGAACGCCGCACCGGCCTTGAACAGGTCGGGGTAGTCGCCGAGCAGGACATTGGTCGTCATCGCGCCGGACGAGGCGCCGGTGACGTAGACCCGGTTGGCGTCGGCGTTCATGTTCTGCAGGGTGTACCGGACCATCTGGGCGATGCTCGTGGGATCGCTGCCCCCGTCATGCTTGAGCGCCTGGGGCGAGGAGACGTCGAAGCACTGCCCGCTGACGTTCGCGTCCGGGTAGACGACGACGAACCCGTACTGGTCGGCCAGGCGGGCGAACTCCGTGTTGGAGTAGAAGGTGGGCCCTGTGCCGGTGCAGTAGTGCACTGCCACCAGCACCGCCGGGCGTGCCGGAGCGCTGTCGGGCTTGTAGACGTACATCCGCAGGTTTCCGGGGTTGCTGCCGAAGTTGGTCACCTCGGTCAGCGACGCGGCCGACGCGGTGGTGGCCGAGGCGCCGGTCAGGCCGAACGCCGCGATCAGCGGCGAGATCGCCATCAGCAGGGCCACGAGGAAATCTCTGACGCTTCTCTTCCTGGGCTTCCGGGACACGACGCTGTCCTTTCTGGAATCCGGCGCGGCGGGGGCGATGCTCGCGGTCGGCCTGGCGAACCGGAGTGGCAGGCACGGTGGTTGCTGTGGTCAACGGCGTACGAAAATCCTCAAGAGGAGGAAGCGACACCAGATGGTGAAGCGCTTCGACGCTCCCATCGCCCTAGATGTGGTGTCAATGCCTGCGGGAAGCAAGGCTGCCTTGCCTTCATTCCTCTTGATTAGCCAGAGGATCCTCACTAACTTGAGTTGTGAGGTGAAGCGCTTCGACACTTCGGCCAGGGGCTACCAGCCATGTGACGACGTACGCCACCCCGCAACCGCCCGCCAGGGGCGCCGGCGGGCGGGACCCACCTCTCCTCCAGGGCGAGCGGCTCCCGCGTCGACGAGTCGTTCTGGGCTACCTGGGAACCGTAAAACGGTCGCCTCGAGCTCGACGTCACCCACGAGCGCGGCATCTCCGTCGTCCTCGGCACCTCCACCTACGCGGTGCCCCCGTGGATACCCACGCCCCAGACCTCCCGCGGATCGGCCCAGAGGTACCGCACCTCACAGCTGGGTTGATCCAGACGACACCCCCTGGTGCTGCAGACGCGGAAGCGCCGCCGATGAGTTTCCGGCGGTCGCGCGGTCTATTCGTCGACGAAGGGAGCGCACCATGCGCAAGATCATCGTTTGCACGTTCCTCACGCTGGACGGCGTCATGCAGGCGCCGGGCGGTCCGGACGAGGACGCTGAGAGCGGCTTCGAGTACGGCGGCTGGCAGAAACCGGTGGCCGACGAGGAGGTCGGCACGGCCATCGCCGGCTGGTACGAGCACTCCGACGCGATGCTGCTCGGCCGCAAGACGTACGAGATCTTCGCGTCGTACTGGCCGACCGCCGATCCCGACAACCCGTTCACCGATCGGATGAACAGCATGCACAAGTACGTGGCGTCTCGGACGCTGACGTCCGTCGAGTGGCGGAACTCCACGCTGCTGGAGGGCGACATCGTCGATGCCGTACGCGAGCTGAAGGCGTCCGACGGCGGCAACATCAACGTCGTCGGCAGCGGCGACCTCGCCCAGACCCTCATGCAGCACGGCCTCGTCGACGAGTACCGGCTGACCATCCATCCGGTGATCATCGGCACCGGCAAGCGGCTGTTCGCCGACGGAGCGATCCCCACTGCGCTGGAGCCGGTCAGCGTCTCGACGACGAAGGGCGGCACCATCGTCGGCGTCTACCGGCCGAACGGTAAGCCCAGCTACGACAGCTACTAGCGCGCACCGGGCGAAGGCCGCCCAGGCGTCCGGGCTCGGCCCGGGCATCCGCACTGCCGGCCGTTTCATCGAGCAGTTCCGCTCGGGCCGAGGACGCTCCTGCACTTCGACCTCGCCGAGCACCGCGCCTCCTGGGCCTGGACAACGGTGGAGTTCCTGCGCCACACCGGCGCCCGCATCGAGCGCTCGTCAGCCCCGAGCTCGCTGGCCTCCTGGCCCAGCATCGTCCGCCGGGTCCGCGACCGCGTACCGGCGCCATCGGCGCCGAGGAGAAGCACCGCCAGCACGATCAGGGCCACGGGCAGCACACGGCCGATGACCTTGGAAGAAGCGCGCGTCAAACGCCCCTCAGAACACGATCAAGTGCCGCCCGGCCTACAGGGCCCCAGTTCGGCTTGCCGCCGGGAAGACCCCGATCTCCGTTCTGCCCCATGAGCATCAGGAAGAGGCTCTTCATCGCGGCCAGCCCGCGGGCGCGCCGGATCGTCGCCTCGTCTGCCTGCGCGTAGGTGTCGAAGAATCGTGCGGCCGAGCCCGCGGGTAGCAGTACCCATGCGGCGGCGAGGTCCCAGGCCGGGTCGCCGGCGCACATGGCACCGAAGTCGACGATGCCCGAGAGCGTTCCGTCCGAGACGACGACGTTCGCGGGATGGAGGTCGCCATGCACCCATACCGGCGGACCATCCCACTCGGGGGCCGCGACGGCATCGTCCCACACGGCCCGGGTGTCGGCAGCGAGGTCGTCGGGGGCAACTGCCTGGAAGAAGTTCTCGAAGCCGTCGGTGCACTTCTTGGGATGAGCGCCGAAGTCCGAGCCGGTCGGTGCCTCGGCGGGCGCCTCCACGTGGAGCGCCCGGAGGAAGCCCGCCAGCGTGTCGGCCGCGTGGTCGCCGCGGCTGATCGAGCCGTGGTCCAGCGGCTCGCCGGGAACCCACGTCATCACGGTCCAGTGCTTGGGGAAGCGCTCGGACGGTTCGCCGAACCGCACCGGGGTCGGCACCGGGAGCGGAAGGCACGGGGCCAGCACGGGCAGCCACCGCCGCTCCTTGAGCTGGAGCTCCGGTGTGGGATCCATGCGCTGCATGCGCACCGCCAACTCCTCCCCGAGGCGCCACATTTGGTTGCCCCAGCCGCCTGCAACCTCGCGGATGGCCAGCCCCGCAAGGTCCGGATGTTGCTCCTGCAGCAGGTCGCGAACCAGGTCTGCGGTGATCTCGATCTCGGTGTCGGTCATGCGAAGTCACAGTACTGACGCGGCAAGCGGAGCGGCTGAGCATCGCGCTGTGATTTCTCCTGCATCACCAATTCGGTTTGAGAGAGCTGCAGCTCAGAGGCTTTTGTGACGGAACGGCTCCAAAGTTCGGAGAGGTGACCAGCTCGAACGACACGAGACCGGTCCAGATCGCGAGTGCCATGACCGCCACTCCCACCCCTGCCAGCGCACCAAGGGGGTCTGAGGGATTGCCGCGTGCCGGCCTCACGGCCGATGCCCTACCGCTGTCCCTTCATCAGACACCGCAGGTCAAGGCCCCGCACCTCGTACACCAACAGGCGGAGGGATCGTCGAGTCGCCATGGAGTTGTCGGCGCAGACCGCGCCCGGAGGGGAGGAGGCAGCCGAGCAGACGGTCCAGAGCACGTGCCGCCTCCCAGACCTCACGGGCCCGAAAGGCTGGAGTACGGCACTGCGTGATCGTGCCCGTGCGCGGACCTCTACGACCACGTCGGCGCCCCGACCGTCGGTGAGCTTGCGCTCCTCGGTGCCCCGCCCGGCGTGTCGACGTAGCCGATCACGTCGCTCGCGCCGGGTTCGTGCAGTGGTGCTGCGTTCTCAGCGAGACACCGCCTCCTCAGCGAGACGCAGCCCGAACCCTGGAACAGCACCGTGTCCCCCGGGGGCTGGTCTCCGTGAAGTCCAAGTGCTCGGGCCTTGGCACCGCGCGGTGTGCGAGTGTCAGGGCGTCACACGCAGGAACCGCACCGTTTCATCCAACGCTTCCGGCGCTACCGCTGGGAATGTGGGCACAAGCTCGACGACATCACCGTCTCCGAGCGCTTCGGCAAGCAGTGACCGGCCCTCTGCCGTGCTTCCCTTTGCCTCCGCGACCGCGCCCAGTGCGGACGCTCGCAAGGCAGGGTCGGTGATCGAGCGGGCCACCCGCAGGGCATCCTCGGCCTCCCCGGCACGGGCCAGCGCCTTCGCGGCCGTAGCCTCGAGCGACGCTCGTGTGGCTGGGTCGGGGATGGTGCGGCCCACCCGCAGGGCGTCCTCGGGGCGCCCGGCTTGGGCAAACGACTCGGCCACCGCACCCAACGCGGTCGGCTGCAGGGAAGGGTCGGAGACGGAGCGGGCCGCTCGCACGGCCTCTTCCCCCTTGATGGGCGCCAAGTACATGGCCACCAGGGCTATCTGATAGGCGCGAAGCCCGGGGTCGGTGATGGACGTCGCCAGCGCAAGGGCCTCTTCAGCCCGGCCGGCGAGGGCCATCGCTTCAGCGAGCGCGCCCACCATGGTGTGCCGTTCGACGGAGTCGGTGGCGTAGACCACCTGCTCGGCCCGGTGCAGGACACTCGCGGCCCGCTCGGCCTGCCCGGCATGGGCCAGTTCTTCCGCTACTTCACTGAGTGCCAAAACTCGCCGGGTGGAGTTGGTGATGGAGCGGGTCTCCTCCTCCGCCTCGTGAAAAACAGCCAGTGCTTGGTCCGCCCGGCCCGAGTGGGCCATCACTCCTGCGATCGCGGACAGCACGCGCACGCGTGTTTCGGGGGAGGTGATGGCTCTGGCCACCTCCATGCCTTCTTCGGCTCGGCCGGCGCGGGCCATGGCCCGCGCGACCTCACCCAGCGCGGTCGGCAGGATGGATGGATCGGTGATGGAGCGAGCCAGGTTCAGGGCCTCTTCCAGTTGCCCGGTTCTTGCGATCTCGTTCGTGATCACGGCCAGTGCGGACGCTTTCGAGACCCGATCCGTCACGGATTGAGCCACCGCGAGGGCTTCTTCGACCCGGTCGGCGCGGGCGATCGCTCCGGCGATGTTCGTCAGTGCGGACCCCTGTGAGGGCGGGTAGGTGATCGAGCGGGCTGTCTCCACTGCTTCACGAAGGACATCGACGGCATCCTCGGCTCGGTCGGCGTCCGTCAGCACACGGGCGACGGCAACGACCTGGGAGACTCGCCTTTCCGGCTGGGTGATGGTGCGGACCGTCTCCTCGGCCTGGTGAAGAGCGCTCCTGGCTTGGTCGGGCTGTCCGGTGCGGGCGAGCGCGGCTGCGACCGTCGCCAGTGCCGATGCTCGTGGGCCGGGATCGGGGACGGAGTGGGCCACCCTGAGGGCCTCTTCGGTCCGGCCGGCAGCCGTCATCGCCGGGGCGATTGAACCGAGCGCGACGGCTTGGGCACCGGGGGAGGTGATGGTGCGGACCGTCTCCTCGGCCTGGTGAAGAGCGCTCCTGGCTTGCTCGGGCTGTCCCCTGCGGGCGAGCGCGGCTGCCACCGTAGCCAGTGCCGACGCTCGTGGGCCGGGATCGGTGATGTAGTGGGCCACCCGGAGGGCCTCGGTTCCCCGGCCGGCGCCGGCCAGTACTTCGGCAACCGCCGGCGGCGCAGTCTGCTCCCAGGCGAAAGTGCCGGTCCCCGGGGCCACGCCCCTCGCCCGCTCAAGCGCGATCAGCGCCTGCTCGGCACGGCCGGCACGAGCCAGCGCCTCCGCGATGGAGGCCAGCGCACACGCTTGGAAGGCGGCGGCGTGGGACCGCGCCACCGCGAAGGCTTCCTCGAGCCTGCCTGCGCTCGCCAGCGCCCCTGCTACCGCACCCAGCATGGACGCATGCGAGGTGGCGATGTCGGAGCGGGCCACCTCGAGGAGCTCTGGAATACGACCTGCTCGGGCCAACGCCCGTGCGAACGCGCTCAGGGCGGACACCTGCGGACCGTCGGCTGTGATGGGACCGGCCACCTCCAGGGCCTCACGACAGATGACGACGGCTTCTTCGCCCCGTCCCGCATCCGTCAGTTCGCCGGCGATGCTGACGAGCGCCGACACTTGCGTGACGAGGTCGGTGAGGGAGTGAGCAACGTCCAGGGCCTCCTCGAGCCGGCCCACCCGCGTAAGGGCTCCGACGCAGGCTGCTCGTGCTCTTGCCTGGAGTTCCGCACCCGGCAGTTCGCCGGCGGCTGCCAGGATCAAGTCGATGTGCCGTACACCGTGTTCTGAACGCAGAATGCCTTCGAACACCTCGCCGACGCGCCACTGATCTCCACACAAGCCGGCCAGCGCTACGGCTTTGGAGACGAATCCGAGAGCAGCCCACGCGAGGACGACCTCCTGGGAGGTCGCGGCCGCCTTCTCCTGCAGGCGCTTCTTGTGCCATGCGAGGCGCACGCAAGCGCGGAGATCCGGCTCAGGCTCAGCACGGTGCAGGCTCAGGGCGTCCCTGATCTCAGTGAGCGCCTCGGTGTCCGTACCGGTGGTCTTCCAGAGCCGTTCCTGGCGGTCCGAGTCGGTACCCAGCTCGCTCAAGCGGACGGTGTCACGCTGTTCGAGGAGCATGCGCGGATAGGAGATCAGAGAGAACTCCGCGGTCGTGGGCGGCCACTTCTGCCGTCGCGCTTCATCGACATAGGCGTGGATGCGATCAAGACAACGGTTCAGATCGGCGCGGTCCAGAAGGTTCCTCGCGCCGGTGAGCAGTTCCTGATGGGCGAAGGAGTACAGCCGGACCGGTCGGCCGTCAGGGGCCACGGCCCACTGAGCGGGACGATCCTGGAAGACCCTGCCCACGGCACCGCCCAGCTGTAGTTCGATGCGGCGGGTGGTCTGGCCGGTCAGTCGCGCAAGGTCTACGGCGCTCAGGCCGCCGCCACTGGCGGCGATCATGCCGACGAGGTCCTGCGGCAAGCCGCCGCCGGTGATGAGGGCGTCGAGGTTGCGTTCGGCGTCTCGCCGGACTGCGCGGGCAGCCGGCGAGGCGGCCAGGGCGTGATCGATTGACGTTGCCCGCAACGGGTGTCCGTCGGGCACGTCTCCGGGTACGGGTGGACTCGGCCGGCCCGCGACGATGATGCGCAGTCCGGGTGGCGGGGTGCGTGGCAGCAGCGCCGCGATGCTGTAGCCGGAGCTGCCCGAGGTGACACCGGTGTCCTCGTCCAATCCGTCAACCAGCAGGACGAGGTGGCGCTTGGCGGCTCGGGCCTGGGCAGCGGCCAGTTGGAGAGCGTCCTGAAACCCGTCGTAGCCGCCACAGTCCAAGTCGGCGTCCTGAAGATAGGCCTGCAACTGACGCTGTAGTGCCGCCAGGAAGGCCGTACGGTCGGCACGTCCGGCCATACGGGAGGTGATGAAGAAGCCCAGCACATCGACCCCAGCCGGTGGGTGAAGGTAGAACCTGGCCATGAGCACGGTCTTTCCGGCCCAGGCCGGGGCCAGCCATCGCCAATACCCCATGGCGGACGGGGTCCCGCCGGTGGCGAATCGTGCCATCGCCTCCAGTTCCGCCTCGCGTCCCTCGAACCCGGCAGCCTCCAGGGCCCGGACCTCCAACTCGTACGTGGACCGGGGTACCCGCGGTCGATACGAGCGTGGCACCGCCCCGTTGATGGTGATCCGGTTCCGGTCACCGGTCACGACCAGGTGCTGATCCCCGCCGGCATAGGCTGCCCGTGGCCCCAACTGAACAGCAGTGGCTGTGCCGTTGCCCGGGGCGGCAGGCTCACCTTCGGCTCCGGTCTCCGCCGTGTCGTTCACCGCATCCCCGTCTGGAAGGCCGTGAGGGCCGGTGCGGGGATCCCGTCGCCTCCACCACCTCATGACTGCGTGTTGTCGTCGCCGGTGACCGCCTCACCGATCGATCCGGCAGCCGACACGCCTCGCTCACCCGGTGGCCCCGACGTACTCGACGCGGCCGCAGTGCCGGAGCCGGGCGGGGACGGAGCGTTGCCGGACAGCCGGTTACGGTCGCCGGTGACCGCCCGACCGATGCTGCCGCCCGCCTGAACCGACCGCGCGCCTGCCGCCGCAGTGGCCCCAGGGCCGCCTGCCCGGAAGAGCTGAACGAGGGATACCGCCAGACCGACCGCGCTCAGCACCGCGCCCACGACACTGGCCACCCGATCGGCGGTGCCCAGGTCACCGAGAGCAGCCACCAGCAAGGCGACGCACACGCCCGCGCACAGGAGCACCGAGCCCCACCTCCATGCCCTGGCCCTGCTGGACATCGTCACCCGTAGCCCCCGTTCCCAAGCCGTGGTCCATGTGAAGGTAGCGCTCCCAGCACGGACCTGCCCAACTCGGTGTGAAGGGCGGCATGCGCGCTCCGAGGACACATGGCCGGTACGAGCGGCACGTCGGTTGCCACCGAGAACACGACGAGGATGATCGGGCGAGGGCGTTCGGCCCTGGTGGCAGGCGGGCACAGTCACCGGCCTTGGCGTGGACGCCACCGCGCCGGCCCAGGTAAATGATCCACCTCAGTGGGTCGGCCGTTGTTACAGCTGGTCCCCCATGCCGGCTGGTTCCGGAGGGTGCGGCCCGCCACCGTCCTTGATGTCCTGCTCGCAGGTTCGTCCGTCGTAGGACTGGTCATTGGGGATCAATAGCACTCCGGCAACCTGCTCAGGGTGCTCTACGGCGAGCCAGACGTCGCCTGTGAGGTCGCCGTCCGGCCCGAACGCCTCCGACGAATAGACCGTCTGACATCCCAGCGCCACGCGTTCCTTGTCGACCGCGCAGGCGTCCACTGCAGGGCCGGATGTCTCGTCAGCGCCGTCGAAGCGGTAGTGGAAGTGGACCTGGTCACCCTCGGAGGGCACCTGCGGGTGGGGCTCAAGGCGCCAGTCAACGACCTCGGCGGTGACGCCGAGAGGCCGCCCAGACGTGTCCTCGACCTGCACCCTGACACCGGCCTCACCGCGCTCCGCCGTCGTGTCGGTGCAGCCCCAGGGAGAAGAGCAGCCGGATAGGGCGAGAATCACCAGAGCCAACGGAGCACCGGCAAGTACCCGTGCGCGGAACACTCAGATGACCTCCAGTCAGGTGGAGCGGAGCAGTGTATCCCGGGGCCTGGCAGCTGCGACAGCGACGAGCCGGCTGCACAGTCGACTCCTGCCGCGAGTGCGACAACTGCAAGGCCGGCCTGGGGCAGCACTGCACCGGCGGCCCCATGGTCGGCACGTACAACGCCATCGGCCGTGACGGCGAGCCCACCAACGGCGGCTACGCCACGCACGTCGTCGTCGACGAGAACTACGTCGTCCGCATCCCCGACGGACTGGCCCTGGACATCGCCGCGCCGCTGCTGTGCGCTGGCATCACCACATACTCCCGCTCAAGCGTGGGGCGCGGGCCCCGGCAAGAAGGTCGCCGTGATCGGCCTGGGCGGTCTCGGCCACGTGGGCGTCAAGATCGCGCACGCGCTCCCCCAGTACGGGGCGAGCCAGGCACCGATCGCGGCGTCGACGGTGTCACCGTCGAGGCGGGCCAGGACCCGGCCGAGGGTGGTCGCCCGCGGGGCGGCCCGCAGGCCGAGCCGCTCACGGATCTCCTCGGGCAGGTAGGCGGCATGCCGCGCGACTGCGACTAGGGCCTGTCGTTTGGATCAGGTCGCAGGGAAGTGACAGTGCCACTCAGCGCCGGTGAGCGGGGTCTGGTGCGTGCAGCTGCAAGGCGGAGGAGGGAGTCGACGCGGAGCGTCGGCGATCGACGACAACGCGGCAGATGCGCGTGCCAGACCCCGCGTCTGCGACGTGATCCAAACGACAGGCCCTAGTTGTATTGATCACGAGCGTTGTTAACGGGGGCCGGTCTTGATCGTGGCGAAGGCCCCCGTGTGTGGTGGAGGTGTCGAATCTTCACCGCACGGAGGCCTTCGTGTTCCACCGTAATGCCCGGCTGACCGTTCACGGCAGGCGGCTGCTGGTCGAACGTGTCCGCACCGGTCGCCCTGTCGCCCATGTTGCCGCCGAGATGGGCATCTCCCGCGTCACCGCGCACAAGTGGATGCGCCGCTGGCGGGCTGAAGGCGAGCAAGGACTGCACGATCGGTCCAGCCGTCCGCGCACGACACCGCACCGCACGGCAGGGGCGATCGAAGCCCGCGTGTGCCGTCTTCGGCAGGACCGCAAGCTCGGCCCGGCCCGCATCGGTCCGATCCTGGGCCTGCCCGCCTCGACCGTCCACCGCGTCCTGGTCCGCCACGGCCTGAACCGCCTGGCCTTCCTGGACCGGCCCACCGGCCAGATCATCCGCCGCTACGAGCACGCCCGCCCCGGCGAGCTGATCCACGTCGACGTCAAGAAACTCGGCCGCATCCCCGACGGCGGCGGCCACAAAGTCCTCGGCCGACAAGCCGGCCGCGCCACCCGCACCAGCATGGGCTTCGACCACGTCCACTCCGCCGTCGACGACCACTCCCGCCTCGCCTACAGCGAGATCCATCCGGACGAGAAGGCCGCCACCTGCGCAGACTTCCTCCGCCGGGCCGCAGCCTTCTTCACCACCTGCGGCATCGACCGCATCGAACGGGTCCTGACCGACAACGCCTGGCCCTACCGCAAAAGCTTCGCCTGGCAGCAGGCCCTGGCCGACCTCGGCGCGACCGGCAAGCTCACCCGCGCCTACCGGCCGCAGACCAACGGCAAGGTCGAACGCTTCAACCGCACCCTGCTCGACGAATGGGCCTACCTGCGGCCCTACACCAGCAACACCGAGCGGACTGCAGCTCTGACAGACTTCCTGCACACCTACAACCACCACCGCTGCCACACCGCACTCGGAGGCAAGCCACCCATCACCCGCGTGAACAACCCTGCGGGTCAATACACCTAGTGGCGCCGGCGAGCACGGCGATCGTGCACAGGGCGAGCAGGGCGCCGAGGCGGTAGCGGCGGCCCTGACGGCGGCGGGGATCCGGCAGAACGTCCAGGACATCGGCCAGGTCCACGACCCGGCCGGCATCGAGAGTGGTGCCCGCAGGAAGCGGTTCGTGTTGATGAGGCGTCAGACACCTCGATCATCACGGACCGCTTCCTTTCCTAGACCACCGCCCCTGGCCTCAGCTGAGCGCGATTCCAGAAGTTCTGCGCGCAACTGGGGTGAACGGTTCGCAGGACATGCAGGCCCTGACCACGCTGCCGAGACGGCCGTCGGGCGCGGGTTCACGAGCAACAGCCTGAGCCGCCTGTGCGGGGCTGTCCGCCGTGGAGGTCTTCGCCGTGGCCGGCGGCGATCCGTGCCCATTGCGCGGTCGGCCGTCCGTCCTTGCGGAACTGCTGGCCGTGGGTCTCGTACGGCTGCGGCCAGCCGGGCGGGGAGTCCTCCCAGGTCTCCTGCCGACCGTAGACGGTCATGTCGAGGATGCCGTAGGACGGCGCCATGGGTTCGACGCCGCGTCCGGAGGTCCAGTACGTCTCGTAGACGCGGTCCCCATCGCGGAGGTAGATCGCTTTCATCCCGAAGTGGCGGCCGGCGAGGAGCCGTTCGCGCGACTCGGCGGGCACGGAGTACCAGGGCATGTCCCAGCCCATGAATCGGCGGTAGCGGTCGGACCCCTCGTAGGGGCCCTGGCAGAAGACGGCGAAGGTGACGTCACGCTGGTGCAGATAGGACAGTTCGCGGGACCTGGCCGGTGAAGAAGGTACAGCCCTCGCACTGGTCGGCGGCGGTGTGGCCGTCGTGCCACATGTGATACGACACGAACAGCTGAGTGCGGCCCTCGAAGACGTCGATCAGGGGGGCGTGCCCCTTACCTTCGACGAGCGGGGCCGACGGGTCCACCTCGGCCATGGGCAGCCGTCGCCGGGCGGCGGCGATCGCATCGCCCTCGCGGGTGTGCGCCTTCTCCCTCACGCGCAGGGTGTCGATCGCGGCCAGCCACTCCCCGCGGGAGACGACCGGCGGCTTGTTCTCAGCAGTCATGGCCGTACTGGCCCGGCAGCTCGCAAGAACTCATCGGTGGAGCCCGAGCCGGGCGCAGACTGACCACGACCCCGGCCGCACGAACACCGTCACGCGTGACGCGCAGAACTTCTGAAATCTCGCTTAGCGCCCACCGAGGACAGTTCAGGGCGTCTCATCACCCGAGAACGCGCGAGTCCTGAGACCACCTCGTCTTGCGGTGGTGGCATCCGTTCACACCGCCGTGACCTGCACACTCACGAGATCATCGCGACTTTACAATCGCCCTGACGAGCGGGCGGTGGCCGTCTGCCATGCAACCGGGGCGTCCCTTCACATTCAGCTGACAGAACAGTTCAGGGAAAACGTATGAAGTTCAATAGAAGTGCCATATAGGATCCATTCTCAACCATTCATTCGTCAATTACTGATGATTGCTTGAACGGGTGACTCGTTTAGCGGTCAACTCCTCAAACTCAGGATCGCTTGATTTTCGGGATGCAGGGCCAACTGGGTGGACGTAGCGTTGTACTGACGCATCCAGGGTCGACGGCAACGGCCATGAGGCTGCTGAAATCCAGCCCCTTCGGAGGTAAGTCGGCCGTGATAGTGATGTGCGGATCGCATACGTCACGCTGCGAACAGAGAATGAGTCGAAACCATGAGTGAATATTCTACGGCGTCCCCAGAAGCGTTGAGTGCCTACATGACGCTGGACGAGCTCACGGACGCCGCAACGATCCCTGCCACAGAGCCGGAGCCCCCCGAAATCGGGCATCTTCTGACTGAGGGCTCGGGTCTGTATGTCCAGTCGGAAAGCAAGCCGGACTGGCCTTCGGGACGCAGGAGATCCCAGGAGTTCCTGGACTGTGGGAGCTCCTCGACAGCCCGGGTGACGAGGAGCTCCTGACGGCGATACCCGGTAAGGAGCAGACCGAGGTAGAACCGACGGGTGCAGAGGCGGCGGTGCCCGCCATCGACGGCACCCAGGGTTACCGGCCGCCATGGGTACCGCATGAGTTCCTGCCGCGACTGGTGCCGTTCCAGACGGCCGAGCATCCCGGCCGCGTCTACATGGAACCCAAGGCTGTGGAGGCGGAAAGGCTCACCTATCCGTGGCGGACGAACGGTCTGGTCATCACAAACGGCAGACCGGCTGGAAGCGGTGTCCTGGTCGGTCCGAACCTGATGCTGACCGCAAGTCACTGCTCCGTGGGGCTCGAGTCCTTGGAGTATGGAATTCGTGCCCGGCTTCCGGCAGGGGCATCGGCCTTTCGGTAGTTCTTTCGTCTCCCAGTATCGGGGATTCCGTGTAGCCGCAGGGGATGTCACCGGATACGATTATGTCGTCTGCCGGCTCTACAATCCCTTGGGGCGCGGGCTCGGCTGGATGGGTTCCGTAGCGTTCGGCGCAGAGAGCGAATATTACCGGCGACGTTACACCTCCACAGGCTATCCTTCCTCCTTCCAGGGGCGACCCGCAGTGGAATTCAACATGGCGATCGTCGACATCGACAACGACGACCCGGGCCTTGAACTGGAATTCTCACGGGACGTTTACCAACTTGGCCCTGGATGGTCCGGAGGACCGCTGTGGCTGCCCAACGAAGGCCCCCTGGTCGCCGGTACCGTGACCGGCCAGGAGAAGGACGTCTTCGACCCCACACGATTCGTCATCTCCGCCGGCTTCGGCATGGTCAACCTGGTCAAGTTCGGTCTCGCGAACTGGCCTGTCTGAAACGCCTCAGGCGGCCGGCCCGCCGTCCGTGAGTCGCGGTGCCTCGCGTCCATCGGCCACCACACCCGCATCGCCTCGTTGTGCGCGTGCGGCGGCCGGTGGCGCCCTGGCCGCATGCCGGCTGCCGGTGAGTCCGGGGGACACCGAGCCGTCGTCCACCATGTGATCCCCCCTTCGCGCCGGGCGCTCTCCGCCTCGACTGTCCTGGCCAGGGCGACGACGCGATTCCGCCGCACCGTGAAAGGAAAGCGCAATGCAGCGTAAGGACCTCATCCACCCCGCATTCCGTGAACTGGCAGACATCCAGGCGAGCGAACAGGAAGCGCTGCTTTCCAAGCCGAACGTGGTCGGGGTCGGCCTCGGCTACAAGTACGTCGGTGGCCAGCGCACCGACCAGCAGGCGCTCGTTGCGCTGGTGGAGACGAAACTGGGCAAGGACCTGCTCGCCCGGGACGACCTCGTCGCACTCAGCGGCGACACGCCCCTCGACGTCATGGAGGTGGGTCCCCTCTTCGCCGGCGTAGGCCCCGCTCTGGCGCCCAACGTCTCCATGCACATGATGGACGGCGTCATGGAGGTCGCACGTGGGCGGCAGGCCACGCAGGAGCCCTTGGACGAGCGCTCCCCGACAGCCGGTGCGCGCGAGTTCCTCGCTCCGGCGCCGGTGGCCCCGGGACTGGCTCCCGGCAGAGCTCAGGCGCTGACACCCCGGGTCCGCCCCGCCTGCGGCGGAGTGAGCATCGGCCACTACAAGATCACCGCAGGGACACTGGGGAGCTGCGTCTACGACGGACAGTCGTTTCCCGGAGTCCCGCCGAAATACTACGTGCTGTCCAACAACCACGTCCTGGCCAACTCCAACAACGCCCGTATCGGCGACCCAGTCCTGCAGCCCGGTCCGTACGACGGCGGCACCCCGGAAAACGACACGATCGCATGGCTGAGCCGGTACGTGCCGATCAAGTACATCCAGGACGGGGCCGCACCGCTGAACTACGTGGACGCAGCCATCGCGGAAGCCGACTTCCGCAATCTGGACCGGCGCCTGTACTGGGTGGGCGACATCAAGCGGATCAACTCGGCACCGCAGATCGACACCGTGGTGCAGAAGTGCGGCCGGACGACCAACTACACCACCGGGCGCGTGCTCAACATCAACGCGACCGTGGACGTCAACTATGGCGAGGGGCGCGTCGCACGGTTCGCCAATCAGATCCTCACCACTCCCATGTCAGCCGGCGGTGACTCGGGGAGCCTGGTCTGCGACCTGGAGGAAGGCGCTGTGGGACTGCTCTTCGCGGGCTCGCCGAACGTCACCATCATGAACCCGATCCCGCTCGTGGAGCAGCTCCTCGGCATCACCATCACCGAGACACGATGACGCGCGACTTCTCTGACGCCCTGGCGAAAGCCACGGCCTGGATGGGCGGTGGGATCGCCGGGGTGGTCGGCGTTGCGCCGGGCACCCAGCCCGATGGTTCGCCGTGCATCGTCGTACTGGTCAACCCGAACGACGACACAGGCCAGCTCCCGAGTGACGTCGATGGCTACCCGGTCCAGGTCTTGGACACCGGCGGTGACGTGAACGCGCAGCGCAGGTGAGCTGGTTCCGTGGCTCGGACGATGTCTCTGCCCGGCTTGCCGGGCAGCCGGCCCCCCGCCCGGATCGCGACCTGGCTGCACAGCCGGCCGACCCCGTTCACATCCCTGGAGGAGGCGGAATCCTTCTTCGGGCACGAGGCCTGGACGAGGACCTTGGAGCAGCGAGCCGACGGCTGGCACTCCACATGGGGCCGCACGACGATCAGCGACACGATCACCGAAGTGGCCACCACCCTACTGGGACGAGGCGTCCCGCATCACCTGCCCCACGCTCCTCGTCCAGGGCCTCCACCAGCGCTTCGCGGCCTTGGGATGGGGATCGCGTGTCCGCCGGGCCATCACGATCCGTTCCAGCTCGGCACGGACCACCGCCAGTGACAACGCTCCACCGGCCACGTCGGCCGGATCGCCCAGAGCTGTGATCTTCCCGTCCGGGCCCATCGCGGTCGGGCCGGGGGTGTCCTCGAGCGCCGGACAGCTCACGGGGGAGGCCAGCAGGAGCGGGGTGTCCGGGTGGCCGTCCCGGATCGTGTCCAAGAAGCCGTGCACCGCAGGGCCGAACGTCCGCAGCCGAAAGGCGGCCAGGCTTACGATGATGATGCCCACCTTGAGACTGATCAGATCTGCGGGCATGTCGCGGATTGTCCGGGCGACGTACGGATCCAGCAGCGCATTGCCCGCCTGACTGAGGTTGACCACCTCCACTCCGCCCAGCGCGGCCGCCACCACCGGCCAGGTGTCGGTCGGGCCATCAGCCTCGATGCCGTGGCCGATGGAACTCCCGTGGTGCACCCAGCGGCGTTTGCCGTCCGGCATCGGCGGCAGCACGTCGCCGTCAGCGCGCAACTCCACCAGTTCCGTGGGAGTCTGCTGCGGCAGCCACAGCTCGACATCCTTCATGCCGGACGGTAACCCGGTGAACCGCATGGTCCCCGGATCGCCCGGAATCAGCCGCTGCTCTGCCCCGGGGCCCGCCATCCGCAGCACGTTTTGCCCACTGGCGCTTGGCGACGTTCGGCCAGGGTGCCGTTCACCAGGAGATCCACCATGCCCGTCGGGCGGGGCTGAGGGTCGATGTCGAATTGCCCTGTCGAGGTGAGCACCTCGAATTCCAGCTCACACGCATCGGTGCGGAACACCAGCCGCACGCCCGAAGGCATCACGGTCACCCCGTACACCGACGGGTCGGGGTACTGCTCCTTGGTCCACGCGGGCAACCGGCGCGGCATCACCCCGGCTTGCGTGATCTCCACGTCCAGCGCACCCCGTAACTCCACCGGCCCGCCCACCAGCGGAACCGCCCGCATCGCCACTGTCACCGGTCCTGCCCAAGACCATCCACTGTCGGATCTCGTGTACGCGCCTGCGAGTTTTTCCACTGACCCTGGCGCAGCAGCATTGACTGCCACTCAGACTTCGCCGACACGACCTTGGTGACCATCGGCCTTGGATGACCATCGAGCAACTGCGCTGACTCAGCCGAGCGATTCCGGCGGTGAGTACGCTGGGCGCGGCTCCGCAGGCGGTGCGGGGGCTGCTGCGCCGCTTGGAGCCGCGGAGCTGGCCGCGGAGGCCGAGCAGGACTTGAGGGCGCGCGGCCGCCTCGCGCTGGACCGGTACGCAACCGTTCCACCGGCCCACTTGGAGATCCTCGGCCAGCACGCCCTGTCCCGGCGGCCCGCCGGCGATGGCAAGGGGCGGGCCACCTGGTGAGCATCGTCTCCTTGGCCGCCCTGACCGTGTCCCCCTCGATGGCCGTCTACGCCGCGGCCAAGAACGCGGTGCGCACCATCCACGAGGGACTGCGCACAGAGTCCCTCGGACGCTTTTTGGGGGGGCCGGGCCCGAGTCCGCGCCGCCTCGGCGGCCGCCCCGACCGTCAGGGCCACCGCGGCGTCGCTCAGGACGCCAGCCGTTCCGGGGAGCGGTGGGTGGAGCCGGCGGGCCCGACAACGCGTTCGGCTCCGCTGATCTCGGCCCACACCGCGTCGAGGGAGAGGTCGAGGACATCGGCGATCGCCGCGATGGTCGGAAAGGCGGGGGTGGCCACGCGGCCTGTCTCGATCTTCCGGAGAGTCTCCGGCGAGATGCGCGCGGCCAGCGCGGTTTCGAGCATCGAACGCTCTCCCCTGGCACGGCGCAGGAGGGCGCCGAGACGCTGTCCGCGTTCGACCTCTTCGGGAGTGAGCGGCAACCTGACCATGGCACGAATTCTATACCGGTACAGTATGACCGGTATAGTTATTGGTTCTGGCGAGAGGGCGTCACATGATCGAGATCCTGAACCCCACCCTGCTGACCCGGGCGAGAGACACCGGCGCCCTGGTCGCCGACATCCTGCAGACGGTGAAGAGCCGCAGCACGATCGGCACGAACCTGTTGGACATCGACCGGTGGGCCAAGGACATGATCGTCGAGGCGGGAGCCACGTCCTGTTACGTCGACTACGCTCCCTCCTTCGGACGCGGCCCATTCGGCCACTACATCTGCACCGCCGTCAACGACGCGGTCCTGCACGGGCGGCCGTACGACTATCCGCTCGCCGACGGCGACCTGCTGACGCTCGACCTTGCCGTCTCCCTGGGCGGAGTGGCCGCCGACGCCGCCATCAGCTTCATCGTGGGTGACACCAGGCCCCCGGAGAGCGTCGCCCTCATCAGTGCGACCGAACGCGCGCTGGCCGCGGGGATCGCTGCCGCCGGGCCCGGAGCGCGGATCGGCGACATCGCCCACGCCATCGGCACGGTTCTCACCACGGCGGGGTACTCGATCAACACCGAGTTCGGCGGTCACGGCATCGGCTCGACGATGCACCAGGACCCGCATGTCCCGAACACCGGACGGCCCGGCCGCGGCTACACACTGCGCCCCGGACTGCTGCTGGCTCTGGAGCCATGGGTGATGGCGGACACCGCCCGACTCGTCACCGACGCCGACGGCTGGACCCTCCGCAGTGCCACCGGCTGCAGGACGGCACACAGCGAGCACACGATCGCCATCACCGACGACGGAGCGGAGATCCTCACCATGCCGAAGCAAGGGCCGGCGTGAGGCCAAGTGTCATCCTGCCGCGCGGAACTGCTGTGAGGTGATCCCCACAACTCCGCAAACACCGTTCACTGGGCTCTGTCGCACATTCGGTGGTGACAGAACGCCACCCTCGACGGGTCTGATCGGGGCTCCCAGTACGGCAGTCAGACCTCGTGGTCTCAGTTTCGCGCGGCCTTGGGCGGCGCGGGCGGGTAGTTCGACGGGTGTCAGTCGTGGTCGGCGATGAAGTCGCGTATCGCGGCAGCGATGGCTTCGGGCTGCTCGTCGGGGATGAAGTGTCCAGCGTCGGGCACGACGATTCGGGTGGTGTTGTCGGCCCATGGGCTGATGGAGGCGGCCATGTCCGGAACGGAGCCGTGGCTGCTGGAGATTCCGAGGACGGGCACGGTCAGGTGCCGCCACTTGAGCGCCTCGCGGTTCTTGCGCGCTGACTCCGCGGCGTCTCGGTAGTACGCGAGGGAAGCGCGCAGGCCGCCGTCGACGGCGATGGCCGCCGCGTAGTGGTCGAGTTCGGCGTCGTCGAACGTGTCGGGAGACAGGGCCTTCACCTTCAGGAACCAGCCGACGTACTCGCGTTCGCGGCCGGCGAGCAGCGTCTCGGGCAGGTCGGGCACCATGTGGAACGCGAAATGCCAGGTCTTCCACGCTCGATCCGGGTCGGTGGGAATCGCTTCCGGGAGAGTGATACCGGGAATTCCGGCGTCGAGCAGAGCGACCCCGCGCAGGTGACTCTCGAAGTTGAGGGCGAGGGAGAAAGCGACCCAGGCGCCGATGTCGTGGGCGACCAGGGAGTAAGTCGACACTCCGAGAGCCTTCACGGCGGTGTGGACGTGCGCGGAGACCGCGTGCGTGTCGTAGCCGCGCTCCGGACGCTCGGAGTGGCCCTGACCCGGCAGGTCGATGGCGATGACGTGGAACCGGTCGGTGAGGCCGGGCATCACCTTCCGCCAGGCCCACCAGGTCTGCGGGAATCCGGCGAGCAGGACGACGGCCGGGCCGCTCGGCCGTCCGCCTTCGACGGCATGAAGGCGGACGCCGTCCGCGTCGACCCAGCGGTGAGTGAATCCGGCCAGATGCTGCAGGGGCAGGTCGCGGATGGGGTTGCTTCCGGAGGCATGCGGAGTGCTGGTTGCTGGGCCGGTCACGGGAATCCTCCGTCGGTGTCAGGTGTGCGGTTCAGGCGGTTAGTCGACGGCGGTGGCCTGGACCACGTGGTGTGTTTCTCGCGCGGTCGCGAAGCGCGCGGTATGCCTGGCCATGGCCACGCTCGAAGCTAACATATCTTGAACTGATAAGTTCAAGATAGAATGGTGCCCAACACGGTCCGAACCATCGACGCATCGGCAAGGAAGTGCCGCGTGGCAGGCAAGAAGCAGTTCGACATGGACACGGCGCTCGACGCCGCGATGATCCAGTTCTGGCGCGACGGCTACGCCGACACCTCATTGGACGATTTGTCTCGGGCAACCGGCCTGAACCGCAGTTCCATCTACTCCTCCCTCGGCGACAAGGACACGCTCTTCCTGCGCTGCCTGGATCTCTACGCCGCGCGCTATGGCGAGAAGTACGACGCCGCCCTGTCGTGTGCGGCCTCGGACCCCGTTGCCGCTGTTCGTGCGTTCTTCGACGTCACCCTCGAGCGCATCGCCGATCCCGAACTACCTGATGGATGCCTGATTGCCCAGTCGGCCATGGCGATTCCAGCGCTGAGTCCGAGCGTCGCAGCGCACGCCAAGCAGGCGCTCGGCTTCCAGCGCCTGCGCCTGCGCGCCGCGCTGAAGGCCGGCCGACTGACCGACCAGGACGCCGAGGCCTTCGCGGTACACGGGGCGGCTGTGAACCAGTCGCTCGCCGTCATGAGCAGGGCCGGGGCGAGCCCGGCGCAGCTCCTGGCTATCGTGGGCGTGACCGTTGACGCGCTGTCGCAGGCGTTGCACAGGTAACGCATCTGATACGCCGTCGGACTCGCAGAGCCCGGTACGCACAGTGGTTTCATGAGTTCGAGGCGTGCGCGGTAGTGGTGCCAACGGGCTCCGGCCTGGTGGCTTCGTCGCCAAGCGGACCAGGCCAGGTGGATCGCGAGGTCCGCGGGCTGTTGTATTCGCCGTGTGATCACGGTGAGAAGGCGCTGGATTTCGGGGACGGTCAGCGCGGTCATGCCGCAGTCGCCCGACGGGCGCGAGCGCGGTGCGCCGCTTCCAGGCCCGGTAGCCGCGCGCCTGGGTGTGGTAGAGGCCGACCGCCTGTGTCGGTGCGCCACTCCTCGAGTGTCGCCTTGAGCTACGGGTAGATCGCGCCTTGAGAATACGATTGCCGGCCACCAGGCGCGCTGGCACGATGGCGGGCGTGATCACTGCTGAGACGCCGGACTGCCTGATCGTGACGGGGATGCCCGGGGCCGGGAAGTCGACGGTGACCAGGCTCGTCGCGGAGCGCCTGCCGCGCTCCGCCCGGTTGGACGGTGACTTCATCAGTAGGCTGGTCGTCAGTGGTCGCGTCTGGGCCCTCGGTGAGCCTGCCGACGAGGCAGCGCGGCAGGTGGAGCTGTGCAACCGCAATCTGTGCATGCTGGCGAACAACTTCTCCGACGCCGGCTTCACGCCCGTGATCGACTGGGTGATCCCCGACCGGAAGCAGTTGGACTTCTTCGTCTCTCTCCTTCCGGCTGGGCACGTCCTGTTCGTCGTCCTGGCACCGGGTATCGAGGCGTGCCGGTACCGCAACTCCCTCCGTGATCCACGAGAGCGGTTCGACTTCGACGGCTATGAAGATCTCGATGCCGCCATGAAACGCGAGCTCGGCGACGCCGGCTGGTGGTTCGACACCGCAGCCCTCACTCCTGAGGAGACCGCCGATGGCATCATCCGGGAAGCTCGCCATCGCGCTCAGGTGAACTGAACGAAATCCCCGACCCGTTCGGGTCCCGGCGGCCTGTCCGTTCATGGGTTGGGAGTGGGCGAGGCGGTGGGAGTCGGTGCCGGTTTCGATGATCGTGCCGTTGTCCCGAATCTCCTCCACGCGCACGGGGCACGCACATCGGGCCAGTCTGCGGACCCATCCGCGCGACCTCCACGAGCGCAGGTCACCACGGGCGTACGGCGTGGCCGGGATGCTGACATCCCCGTCGCGACCCCCTTCGCCCATGTCCTCGCTGGAGACGAGGATGAGGGAGGGGAGGAATGGGCGGCGCGGACGCAGCCGGGAACTGGGCACGCTCACCGGTGTTGCACGTCGGCGAGGGTCTCCGCGCTCGCGCCGCCGTCAGTGCGGCGGCGATGTGAGACGTGGGACGTCGGCGGGGGAGAGGTCGGGTCGGGCACGGTGGAGGCGTGCGGGGTGCCGGGTGGCGCCATCGGCCGGAGACGTCGCGGGCGATGTCGACGCCGACTTCCACCACCGGCTCGGGTTCCACCAGCGTGACGTCCAGAGTCTCCCGGCTGCCCACCCGGCGGAGAACGACCCCGTCCATGGAAGCCACCGTCGTCTCGCGCACCCACTGGTACAGCGCTCGTATTCGGGACCTGCGGTATTCCGTGGCGTCTTCCCGGCGAGAAGATCGTCAATTCCGGAAGGAGCGCTTGGCGCTCTTGCCTAGCGCTTGTCGAGGACGCCGGGGGTGTCGTGCAGGACCACGCTCTGCTGGAGCGGGATGCGCCCCATGCTGATGTCATGCATGGGCGATGTCTGATCGCCGATGCCGAAGGCTATACCGAACAGCAGCTTGAGCTCGTCGGAGACGCCGAGGGTCCTGCGGACTGTGTCGGCGTAGACGCCGAGGACGGCTTGGGGGATGCCACGGTATCCGCGTGCGGTCAGCGAGAGCAGGAAGTTCTGGGCGTACATGCCGATGTCACCGGCTGTCCGCACCCCGTCGCCGAGCACCGGCATGAAGAGGAGGGCGACGTGGGGCGCACCGTAGAACCTCAGGTTCTCGCGGATGACCTCCTTCCTGCCCTCCCGGTCCGAGCGCTCAACGCCACGGGCTCCGTAGACGATGGCGGCGTGCTGATGCGACCGCTCACGGTAGATGCCTTCGCCGTAGCCGGAGGTGAAGTCGGGGGAGGTCCGGTCTTCCTCGTACGCCTTGAGGAGTTCATGGCTCAAGGCGTCCCGCGCCGCGCCGGAGACGATGTGGACGTTCCACGGCTGGGTGTTGCTGTTCGAGGGGGCTGTCTGGGCGTCTTCCAGAACGCCGCGGATGTCCGCGGCGGGCAGCGCAGTGGGCAGGAACTGCCGGGGGGAGTGCCGGGTTCGCGCGAGATCGGTGAAGAACGAGGCGGCGGTGGGCAAAGCAGGTCCCTTTCGAGAGCGTTCAGTTTGTTGTTGTGGCATCGCCGTATACGAACCGCCGGTCGACGCTTCCGCTTTCCATCAGCCGGCTGGTGAGGCGGGTGCCGCGGAACCCGGCCGCGGCACTCCGAGCATGAGGAGGCGTAGGGCGACCTCTCACGCGGGGTGTGCGCCGCGGCTGGCGGCAGGCGTCGTCATCGGTGGGCGGCGCGGTTCATCTCGACGACGTCCTCGAGGGTGGGATTGGCCCCGAGGGCGGCGAAGCGCTCTGACATGCTGTCGCGGACGGCCGTGTCCTTGGGGCGATCGGCCGCGGCCAGGGCCGCCGGCAGCTCGTCGAGGGTCAGCTCGGTGCAGTAGGCGGGGCCCATGGGCTGCTGACGCCAGGAGTCGGCCAGTGCGCCGGCGTCGTAGGGGTCGAATCCGGTGTCGTCCACCAGGCGCATGGCCACGCGCTTGGCTTCATCGGCATCGCCGGCGACCGGGATGGCGATGCGGCCCGGAGTACCCGTTGGGACACCCTTCGTCCGCTGGGTTTCGGCCAGGGCGGCGTTCCATGCCTTGACCACGGGGCGGCCAAGGAGCTCGGAGGTGTAGACGCTCTCCACCGCACCGTCCTCCACTGCCTCGATCCGCCCGTTGAGGTGCGGGTAGTAGTTGGAGGTGTCGATGACCACCGTCTCGGCGGGGACGGAGGCGAACAGGTCGGCCAGCTGCCCCGCCACCCCGAAGGGGATGGCCAGGATGACGGCGTCCCTGCCCCTGACGGCGTCCTCGAGTGCCACGGCGCGGGCGCCGGTCTCCAGCACATCGGGTGCGACGGCCTCGGGGCCGCGGGCGCCCGCCACTTCGACCTCGTGACCGGCTCCACTGAGCTTGCGGGCGAGGTTGCCACCGATCGCTCCAGCTCCGATAACAGAAATTTTCATGATTTGTCCTCTCAGAAGTCGCACCACCCCAAGGATCGTGCGTCGTGATCACTAGGGGATGGAGGCACCGGACATCTCCCGAAATGCCAGAGCGGCGCTGGGAGTTCCGGTGATCGCCGGGCAGGGACTTACGCCTGGGTGTACCGCTCGCGGTAGCCGGTGGCGATGAGCGCGCGAACGCGGTCCAGGGACTCCTCATCGGCGGCGCCGGCACCCTTGAGCCAGGCGACGGAGATGGCCGCGAGGAACAGGTCGTACCCCGTCACCGTCGCGCGCACGTGCCCCGTCCGCTGGGCGGCTCGTACGTACTCCTCGGTAGCGGTGATGACCGTGTCGCAGGGAAGCGTGAGCGGGTTGTCCGGATCCTGCGCCCTGGCCGCTGCCATGAGCGGCTCCGGCAGTCCGCTGAATGCGCTGAAGTACTCCTCCAGCGCACGCAGCCACTGCTCCAGCGCCTCGTCAGCGTCGCCGAGTTGCGCGATCTCCGCCTGGCGCGCCACCAGCTCCTCGGAGCGCGTCTGCAGCACGGCCGCCAGCAGCGCTTCCCGGGTGGGGAAGTGCCGGTACAAGGTGCCAGGTCCGACGCCCGCCTCCTTGGCCACCGCCTCCAGGGACGTACCGACCCCGTACTTCAGGAAGTGACACTGCGCCGCTCCCAGGAGGGCGGCACGGTTGCGCTGGACGTCCGCACGGGGCTTGCGCCCCTTCTGCTCACTGGCACTCATGCGCTCTCTCGGCCCTTGCGACATCATCAAAACGGAGGCTGTCTCCGTACTGTGCCCACAGTAAAGCGGAGGCACCCTCCGGGTCAAACGGTGCCCCTGCCTTCATCCTCATCGCCAGACCGGCGGCTCGGCCGACGATTGCCGAGACCATGGCTGCGGCACACGGACTACGCCGCCTTTCGCCGCCTCTGCGAGAAGTTCGGCCTCACGTTCGACAAGATCATTGAGGTGGTGAAAGGACACACCAAGCGGGCGATCGTCGACCTCATCGCAAGGAGCTGACGACGGTGGGGAGCCAGCTCCGGTGGGGCAACCTAAATGATCATGCAGGTGGTGGTGGCGTGGGCGATGAGTTTGCCCTGTTCGTCGAGGACCTTCCCTTCGGCGGTGGCGGTGCGGCGGCCCGCGTGGATGACGGTGCCGGTAGCGGTGAGGGTCTGGCCGTCGGTACGGGCGGCGCGGATGTAGTTGACCTTGAGTTCGAGGGTGGTGTAGCCGGTGCCGGCGGGGAGGGTGGTGTGGACGGCGCAGCCCATGGCGGAGTCGAGGAGGGTGGCGGCGATGCCGCCGTGGACGGTGCCGAGGGGGTTGGCGAAGTCGGGGCGGGTGTCGAGGGAGATGACGATGCGACCGTGGTCGACCTCGTCGAAGCGCATGCCGAGCAGGCGGCCGATGGAGGGGATGTCGGTGGGGCGTTCAGACTGCACCCAGCGCATCAGTTCCAGGCCGGTCATGGCGGCGAAGTCGGTGGTCGGCACGGTCGTTCTCCTTGCGTGGTTCTGGTGGTGTCACCGCCGCGAGAGGCGGTGTGTTCGTCAGGTGGGGAGAGGCTAAGGACTGGAATCGGAATGAGGTTTCTGGGGGTCGGGCATGACGGTGTGTCAGTTAGCGTTGATGTGGCGCGGAGGGTGGTTGCGACCGAGACTCGTGGGAGGTTGACGATGGTCTGTGGGAGCGTATCGAGTCGCTGTTGCCGGGGATTGAGCGGCGCTTCCGGTACCCGGGACGTCGTCGGCTCGATGACCGGCGGGTTCTATGCGGCATCCTGTTCGTGCTCTACACCGGTATCCCTCGGCGTTACCTCCCTCAGGACTCGGCTTCGGCTCCGGGATGACCTGCTGGAGGGGGGTGTCGGAGTGGAACGAGGCCGGAGCCCGTCCCCGGGGAACCGGGGCAAGGCCGGCAGCAAGCACCACGTGATCGTCGAGGCTCACGGCATCCCGCTGGCCACCGCGCTGACCGGCGGCAACCGCAACGACGTGACCGAGCTGATCCCACTGATCCGAGCGGTCCCGCCGATCCGAGGCAAATGTGGCCAACCGCTGCGCCGCCCGAAGCACCTCTGCGTCGACTGCGGCTACGACCACGAGTGCTACCGCGACCAGGTCCGACGGTTCGACATCACCCCGCACATCGCCCGACGCGGCACCGAACACCGGCTCCGGACTCGGCGTACACCGCCGGGTCGGGGAGATCCGCGACGACATCCACCAGGCCTTCATCACACTCGGTTGTGCCGTCATCTGCTGGCGACGACTGAGGACCCCGCTCTGATTACAGGCCAAAGTAAGGTGAATTCCCTCGCGAACTCGCGCCAAGCGCAAGGAGGCGGAATGCTCGCTAGCTCGTCGGCGCTGGCGGCCGGAAGACGTCATTCGGTCGGACGGCGCTGGGATGGAACCGTTCTCGCCGTGGGCAATACGGCAGCTGCTGAATGTCGTGTCGAGCGATGGGAAGACGTCGTCGCGGTGGCAGTTGGCAACGTCCATACCGCGACGAACACGGGCAGGTCTCATACGGTGGGACTCCGGTCGGACGGCACGGTGCTGGCAACGGGTTGGAATGCCGATGGGCAATGTGATGTCGCCGGATGGCGAGGCGTCACGGCCGTGGCCGCAGGCTGGCGCCGCACGCTCGGGCTACTCGCGAATGGCCGTGTGCTAGCGGTTGGCCGGCGTTCAGAAGGACAGTGCGACGTGCAGTCCTGGCGCGAGATGGTCGTCCTGTCGTGTGGTGACTGGCACTCGGTCGGTGTCCGGTCGGACGGTTCTGCACTGGCCGCGGGGAACAACCGACGACGGCAGTGCGCCGTTGAAGGGTGGCGTTACCTGGCGGCCATTTCGGCCGGGTATCTCCATACCGTCGGCCTCAGAGCCGACGGGCGGGCAGTAGCGACCGGAGACCGGGCAACTGGGGCGTGCGAGGTCGATGAGTGGGAAGACGTGGTGGCGCTCGACGCGGGCAGCTACCACACGGTCGGGGTCACGGCGTCCGGGCGGGTCCTCGCAGCGGGAGACAACAGCCACGGACAGTGCGAAGTCGGCGATTGGCGCGACGTTGTCGCCGTGGCGGCCGGTTCGACACACACCCTTGGCCTGCGTGCCAACGGCACAGTCGTGACCGCAGGGAACAATGCCGACGGACAGTGCGAAGTCGATGCCTGGTCCGGAGTCCAGCTTCCATAGACCTCCGGGCCCCGCCGACCCGAACTGACATGCCGTCATCTTCGGGCCCCGAAGACCTCATTCTGATTCCGGTCCTAAGCGCCGGCCGGGCGACGCGGTCCGCGACCCATCGCCCACAGCACCGGCCCGTTCTCCGGCAGCCGCAGCTCCGCACACACGGTGAAGCCGAAGTGCTCGTAGAAAGGCAGGTTGGACGGCTTGGAGGACTCCAGGTAGGCGGGCAGACCCGCCGCGTCGGCCTTGGCCAGTCCCGAGCGCAGCAGGGCCGCCCCGTGTCCCTGACCCCGGGCGGCCGGGTCGGCGCCGATCACCGCCAGGGACCAGTGCGGTTCCCGGGGAGTGTGCCTGGCGGCCGTCTCGACGGTGTCCCTGAACAGTGGAGCCCGGTCGCCGAGGATGTTCTGGAGTTCCTGAATGGTCTCCGCGTCGGGAACTGCCTTGGCCTGCGCCTCCGGCGGTACCCAGAAGGCGGCCGCCGCCTCGGTGCGCTCACACACGCCGTGGTGGACGTACTGCCGGGTGAAGATCGTGGTGAAGTAGCGCCCCAGCCCCGCCTCACGCGAGGCGTCGTCGGGGAAGAGCCAGCGCATCATCGGGTCGTCGTCGAAGGCGCGGGCCAGAGTCCGACCGATCAGCGGAGCGTCGTCGATCGTTGCGGTCTTGGGGGTCTTCGTCATCGGCATGGGGATCATTCTTCAGCCCGATGATCTTCGGTGAACGAGCGGGGGGATCTAGGCCGTCTTTCTTCCATCAGGCGGTTCGTTCTTCTGGCCATGCTCAGTGGGGGGATCTGGCTGACGCCGGGTGGGCTGTGCTGGAGTCGCTGCTGGCGGTGAGCAATAACGGATGCGGCCGTTGGCATGATCACCGGCAGGTGGTCAACGGGATCATTCGCCGCCTCGGCACCAGGGTTCAGTGGCGTGAACTGCCCGATCGTTTCGGCCCGTGGAAGTCGGTCCACCCGGGCCATTTGCTGTGGTCGGCCGACGGCACCTGGGAGATGTTCCTCCAGCACGTCCAGGCCGGTGCCGACGCCGACGGCGGCCTCGAGTGGAATGTGAACGTCGACTCCACTTCTGTGCGGGCGCACCAGCACGCCGCCGGTGCTCTGCAGAAGCCGCTGCCGACCCCACGCCGCTCCTCACAAGGGGCACCAAGATCAGTTCATCTGTACGCGGACATCACGCTGTAGCCCTGGTTGGAGGTGGCGGTGCGCCAGGCGAGGCCCTTGGCCGTTCCCGCGGCGGGCTGACCACCGAGATCCATGTCGTCGCGTAGGGCCGCTGCCGCCCGCTGACTGTGCTCATCACGCAGGGCCAGCGGGCGGACTGTACCCAGTTGGAGCCGGTGATGGGCAAGATCCGCGTTTCCTGGACGGGGCTCGGGCGTCCCGGCTGTACTCCGGGCAGCGTGGGCGCTGACAAGTCGTACAGCAACCGCAAGATCCGCACCTACCTCCGTAAACGCGGCATCCGCCTTCCGGAGAAGAAGGACCTCGAGGCCGCCCACCTGCGCCGGGGTGCACGCGGCGGGCGGCCTTTGGGCTTCGACAAGGACCGGTATCCGGTATGAGGATCGCGACACGGTGGAGAGCCATCGGCAAGCTCAAGCAGTTCGGAGCCATCGCTACCTGGTATGACAAGCGAGGGCACGTCTACCTCGGCACTGTCACCGCCGCCGCTCTCCTCATCTGGCTTCGATCATGATTCGGCAGGCAGGAGCGCGGCGATTTCACCCAGAACCCGGGCCGCCGGTGCCGGGTCGACCAGCCACTTCAGGTGGCTGCTGGTGAGCGTACGGACGTCGTAGGGGTTCTCCGGCGTCAGTGCGTCGCCCTCGCGGATCATCCGGTCCTGCATGGCGAGCGGCACGCTGGTGTCCTCGGTCAGCCGGATGTACGTCTTGGGGATCCGCCCCCAACTGTCGGGTTGCGCCCGGTCATCGGGTGTGCCGGCGTCGAGGTTCTCGTCGGGTTGCAAGGTGTTGAGGAAGACCATGAACTCGTCGTCCGTCCCGTCGGCGAGGAAGGCCGCCTTGAAGGCCGCGAGGACGTCGGGGTCGGCGGTGCGGAAGTTGGAGCGCAGCAGCCCGAGCTCGGCAGGGTTCCCGATCATCGCCGAGGCCAGCGCTGTGGCGTCGACGGTGGCCATCTCGGGCTCGGCGTAGTAGGCGCTGACGTCGAGGTCGACGGGGCACCAGGCGGAGACATAGACGATCCGGTCGATCAGGTCGGGCCGCTGGTTGGCTGCGACGGTGGCTGTCATGCCGCCTCGGCTGTGGGAGACGAGGATGACGGGCCCGTTCCGCTTGGCTCTCTCCAGTAACCCGATGAGGTGCGTGGCGTTGTCGGCGAGCGTGACGCCCTTGATGGCCCCGGGCGTGGTGGCGAGCCCTTCGAGGTCCTGCGGTGCCTGATAGGCCCGCGGGTACGTCGCGGCGAACCCGTGCCCCGGAAGGTCGACGGCGACGGAGCGATGTCCGAGGAGGCCGAGTTCGGCCTGGAGTGGTGCGAACGAGAAAGAGTTCGCGAAAGCTCCGTGAACGAGTACGAACGTCGGTTGCATGTGTCTGCACTCCCTTGTTGGTCCTCTGCGGCGTCGGCGGAACGTGTCCCTCTTCCCAACGCCGCAAACCCACTTCGCGACCGAGGAACGAGGACGTCATCCTGCGGCACACCATCCAGCCGCAGGGACGTCTTCATGCATGGCAAGCGTCAGTGTCAAGCGCGGAGTCGCGAGGGCCGCGTGCGAACGGCTGACCGCTATCCGATCATTCACACTACTCAGTGGAGATCATCTGCACGACCCGGACGGGCCTTTCCACCCGTCCATTTCGCCACCCACCCCCGCACGGCCTCGACTTCGACTTCGGGGGCTGGCGCCGCCGAAGGGGGCCGACCTGTCGGCGGCGCTCGGCGAGCTGCCGGTCAGGCAGCGCAAGTGTGGGCTGGACAGGTCGATCGCGGACGGATGGACAAGCACGACGACGCTCCTGGTCACGCGAGTGATCTCAGTTGTGAACTCGCCGACCAGGAGTTTCACGCCTTTATGCGACCAGGGTGCGGCTCCCTCACCGCGGCCGCCTCCAGGATGGTCCGCCGGGTGCGGATCGCGCGTTCCTGTCGCACCATCGGGTCCTCCTGGTGTTGCGTGGTGCTCGGCGCTGTCGCTGTTCGGCTGGTACTACAGGGGTAGATCGGGCTAGATCCGCATCATCCGGAGTCGCATACGTCGACGGAAGTGGTGGCGCCGGGCCTCGACTTGGTGTCGGCGGAACGTCGACCAGTGCAGGGCGTTGCGGAACTCGTGGACGGGGCGGCCGATGAGGTTGAACAGGCGGCGGGTCTCCGCCAGGCTCATCAGTTGCAGCTGGCGGCGTTGCCGGGCGGCCGTGTCGGGTTTTTCACCCGGTTTCGGGATGCCGGCCTGCCGACACCGCTTGCGATCGGCGGTCCAGGAGTGCTCGGGCAGGTACAACTCCCGGTCTGGAAACATCCGGTGGCCGTCCGGGGTGGCGTAGGCGAGGAAGGTGCCGATCTGGCAGTTGTCGATCCTCCCGAGCGTGCCGGCGTATTAGCCACCGACTGGCTCACCACCACGGCTGCCATGTGCCTGTTCGGTGTCAGTGGGCGGGGTGTCAGTGACCGCAGGTCAGGCCGGGGGGTTTTCGCTGGTCGGATGTTGAGTAAGGACTCCTGACAAAAGTGGTGGGCTTGACCTGGTCAGAGGACGGTGTCGTGCACGAGGCCGCCGGGTAGCGGGACGCGGTCAGCCGCGTAATCACACGCGATAAACCCGGCGACGTCGGCGAACATCCCCGGGATACTGGTCGCCCATGGATGAGGTCAAAGTCGTCGTCGCCCATTCCGAGCGCGCGACTCTGCGCGTCGGCGACGTGTTCCTGAAGGTGGACGCCGATCAGGCACGCATCGACGTCGAGGTCGAGGCGATGTCCCTCGCGCCGGTCCCGACCCCGGAGGTCCTATGGCGGAAGCCGCCCGTGCTCGCGATCGCCGCACTCCCGGGGACGGTGCTCGGCCGTCTCGGTGAGCCGTCGACCGGGTCGTCAGCAGCGTGGGCTGCGGCGGGCGCCGCCATCCGGAAGCTGCACGAAGCGCCGTTGCCCCCCTGGGCCGGCCGGCGCCGCCGGAGCCCCGACGAGTTGGTGGCGGAACTCGACGGCGAGTGCGAGTTGCTCGTGACGAACGGCGTCCTGCCGGCCGACCTGGTCACCCGCAACCGCCAGGTCGCCGAGGCCGCGCTCCGGCCGTGGACTCCGGCGTTCACGCACGGCGACCTGCAGATCGGGCACGTCTTCGTCGACGGCGACGAGGTCACGGGCATCATCGACTGGTCCGAGGCGGGCCGGGGTGATGCCCTGTTCGACCTCGCTACCTTGACGCTCGGACACGAGGAGCACCTCTACGACGTCATCGCCGGTTATGGCACCGATGTCGACCTCGACGTGATCCACGCGTGGTGGTCGTTGCGAAGCCTGCTGGGGGTTCGCTGGCTGGTCGAGCATGACTTCGACCCCTTCGCGCCGGGATGTGAGGTCGACGTGCTGAAATCGCGGATGTGAGGCTGTTGGGGCCGGCGCGGCGGCACGGTGGTCGGTGTCGGTCTCCGTGAGCGGATGGGCGTCAGGGTGGGGGAGCCGGGCGCGTGGGGTGAGGTCACGGCAGGGCTGAGGGTATCCAGGCCGGTGCTGGTGGCGCGGCTGCCGGAGCTGGATGCGGCGGGGGCTTGACGACGGCGCACGTGCGTGCGGGCGCGGCGGCAACCGTCTGGCGTCGCCGCTCACAGCACTCAAGCGAGGGTGCCGGCGGCGTCCCCTCGCTTGCCGAGGTCTGCTGCGGCCTCTGCGGCGGTGTCACAGACGTGCAGCACTTGATCGGCTTCCGTGATCTCCAGAATGTTCCGCAACGGTACCGGCACGAACGCCAGCGCGAGCTCGGCACCACTCGCGCGGGCCTGCCGGCCAGCAGGCGACGCCCTCGGCGCTGTGCAGGGGCCGACAGCCCGCCCCGTCGCTCCTCGGCCGACGTTCGAACATGACAGACGCCGATCAGCCCAAGCAGCGGTCCGATGAGCCTGACCGCTGGATTGCTCGTAGATTGGTAGACGACGGGCAGTCGCGCTCGCCGAGCTGAAGAGAGCGCGCTATGGCAGCGGATATCAATTTCTCGGCCTTCTTCGATGCCACTCCGAGCCCGTATCTGGTGCTGGACACGGACCTGGTGATTCGCTACGTGAACCGGGCCTACCTGCAGGCCACCCGGCGGACCGGGCATGAGCTGATCGGGAAGTACTTCTTCGACGCCCTGCCAGAGAATCCCACCACTACCGGCGACGCAGAACAACTCAAGGCATCGCTCATGCGGGCCCGGGACACCGGACAGCCGGACACCCTGGTCTTGCAGCGGTACGACATTTCCGCCCCTGACCAGCCGAGCGGGTTCGAGGAACGGTGGTGGTCCGACATCCACACCCCGCTCCCCGGCCCCGACGGCACAGTGGCATGGATCGTCCAGCGGTCCGAGGACGTCACCGCCTTCATCCACTCCCGCCGGGCGCGCGAACTCACTGAGGAGTTCACCGAACGGGAGAAGGGCATGGCAGCCGAGCTCTACGCCCGGGCCCGGGAGCTGCACCGGCTGAATCAGGAACTGCGCCAGGCCCACGCCCGAGAACGCCAGGTCGCCATCGCCCTGCAGGAGGCCATGCTGCAGGACCGCGACCTCACCCAGCACCGCGACAACATCGCCGTGCGCTACCTGCCCGCGACGAAATCACTGAACGTGTGCGGCGACTGGTACGACGTCGTCGACCTGGCACCCGACCGCTACTCGGCGGCGGTCGGGGACGTCGTGGGCCACGGCATTGAGGCCGCAGCCGTCATGGGCATGCTCCGCAGTGCCCTGAGCGCAGCCATCCGGGCCGTCCCCAGTCCCGCCCAGGCCCTGGAAGTCCTCGGCCTGTACGCCCGCTCCGTCGATGGCGCGACGGCGGCGACCGCGGTCAAGGTACTCATCGACACCCGCAGCAGACTGATCATCTACAGCAACGCCGGGCACCCGCCGCCCGTCCTGCTCCACCCCGACGGGACCTGCGAGCTGCTGGACCAGGCCACCGATCCACCGCTCGGTGCCCGCCCCTACCACGTCCCCCGCCCCCAGGCCGGCCTGCCCTACACACCGGGGGACACGCTCGTGCTCTACACAGACGGACTCATCGAACGCCGCGACGAGGACATCGACACCAGCCTGGCCCGCCTGACCGCAGCCCTCGCCCAGGACAGCGCCCTCGCTCCCGAGCAACTCGCGGACGCCCTGCTGGCTCGCCTCAGCGTGGCCAGCGGAGCGCTCGACGACATCGCCCTGGTCGTCATGCGCCTGTGAACGCTGCGAGCCTCAGCAGCTCCGATGGGGAGCCGAGACCTTCGCTCACCCGGACGCAGTAGCGCGACGTCAGGTACGCAACTCCAATTCGCATTACGCCCCGTTGTGCGAACGTACCGGGACGGAGCGCGCTCGACTCCTCAGCGCGAATCATCGCCCGGGCCATCATTTTCGGCTACGCGCGGGAGTTGTTCACTCAGTACGTCGACAAGCGGGGGCAGAAGGTACTGGACGCTGTGCGTGGCCCCACGAGCCCACCACTCGACGCTGACTCGCCCGCCGCTGCCCAGGCAGCTACTCAGCCGCATCCTCATCTCGTTACTCCACAGCGCGGCCGATGAGTTTGTGGCTCCCGGCCAGTCCAAGTTCGCGAGACCCTAGGAAAGGACACCGCCATGTCGGAGCTTCTCGTCGACTTCATCACCACCCTCGACGGCTACGCCTCGGGAGAGGGATGGCCCGGGTTCTGGGGCCTCGAGGGCCCGGAGTACCTCGCGTGGCTCGGCGAGCAGCCCGAGGTCACCTACCTGATGGGAGCGAACACCTACCGCCTGATGTCGGGCTTCGCCGCAGGCGAGGTCCCGAAGGGCCAAGACGAGTTCAGGCCCGAAGAAGAGGCGTCCGTCGACGAGCTCACGCAAGCGTCAAAGGTGGTGTTCTCCTCCTCACTCGAGGAGCCATTGACGTGGGCCAACTCCACGCTCGTCCGCGACGACGCCGTCGAGGCGGTCCGCGCCATGAAGTCGAGTGGCTCGGGGCTCCTCAGCACGATCGGCAGCCTCAGCCTGTGCCGGTCCCTGCTACGTGCCGGACTCGTCGACCGCTTCCGGGTCGTGATGTTTCCAGTGATCACCGGGGCGACAGGCGAAGAACGCATCTACGACGGCTATCCGGACGTTGCCCTCGAGATGATCGAGCACCGCACCTTCGACGGCCGCATCCAGCTGGTCGAGTACAAGCCCCGCGTGCTCGAGCACCCGCCGCTCGGCGTCCCTGGGTGACGTCGCCTCGTCCGCCGGTCTGGACGGCCGCCAGGCCGGCGCCGGCGGGCGCGGAGCAAGACCTGATAGGGGGCGAACGGCCAACGTCAGGACGCCCGGTCCATCGTCGCGGTGCGGCGAGAGTTGACGCCGCAGCAGAACAGGCACGGAGCCAGTGATCATGTTGGGAGGAGATCGCCCAGTGGGGCCGGCGCGCCGCCGTCGGCCTGCTGGCACGGATGGGAGCAGCCGACCGCCCCGGGCGCTTCTTGACAGCTGCTTATGGGAGATGCGCGATGGGGAGCCCAGGCCTCGGGGCCCCCTCCGTGGACACTCCCTATCGCTGACCAGGCATGTCGCATGCTTGCCTCGTCGAGGAGTTCGGACGCCTGGCCTCCCGCTCCGCGCGGCGCTGTTCCTCCTACCGGGCGGCGTGGCGGCGGCGGGCGATGTAGGCGTCCCGGCAGGGGCTGCCGATCGCGTCCAGCAGCGGCTCGCAGTGGTCGCGGCCGAAGCGCCGGAACGCCGGTCCGGCCGGGTCGTGTTCGCGCAGCAGGTCCAGCGTGATCGCCACGATCGGGATGCAGCGGTCGTAGGAGTGGTATCCGCCCTCGGGGTACGCGCTGCTGGGCCCGTGTGGGAGTCACCTGCCAGCTGTTTGCGTGATCGATTTCGGCGGGAATTGATGTCGTTGCTCGGCGGGAATGTTGCGGGGAGACCACTGATCGGCCCGGCCGCTCTGTTCAGCGTTCATGGCGCCGAGCCTGTGCGGTGAGCAGGATGGCGCCCAGTTGCACGGCGACGGGTCTGCGGATCTCCAGGCGCATGCCCGCGGTTTCGGTCTCGGCTTCGGTCGTCCAGCGGTCGAAGTGCCCGGCGAGGCGGGAGCGCTGGGTGCGGATGGCCGGGGCGGGGTTGCCCGCGTCGATCTCGGCGTCGAGCATGCGCAGGCAGGTACCGAGCAGGCGGAGCCGGACGAGGTGTACTTCCTGGCGCTGGTCGAACGTTTCGGCGACCGTGGCGGGCCGATCAGGCAGGGCGAGCGCCTCGAGCTGGCCGGCGTACGTACGCAATGTTCGCAGCGTGCCCTCGACGGAGCGTCGGAACGGGGATCGTACGGTGAGGTCGTTGGCGACGGCGTTCAGTGCGGTCTCCACGGTCGTGAACGCCTCTTTCCGGGCGGCTGCGGAGGCGGCTACCAGGTCTCGGTAGTCGAGGTCCGTCGCGGTCTCGTCGGCCGCCCGGTCGTCGGTCCACAGGGGGACCTCGGCCACCAAGTGCAGCGCGTCGAATCGGGCGGCGTAGTCGGCACTGCCGGCGCCCGCCCCGAAGGCCGGGCCGAGGGTGGAGCCGGTGGGGGTGGAGTAGACGGATGGCGCGATCAGCCGCGAGCCCGGCACCTCGGGCTCGCCGTGATGGCTGGGTAGCCCCTCGATGGCGGCGAGTTCGGCGAGCTGCCGGGCGAGCGCCGCGTCGTCGCGGTTGAGGTAGTAGAACACCCCCTGGTGCTCGCCATTGTGCAGCGAGCAGACCAGGTCCGGCTCGATCTCGTCCATCAGCCGCATCAGAGCCGTGGTCTCCGGCAACGGGCGGTCGAAGCGGTAGTCGCCGACGGTGAGAGGGAAGCTCCACTCGACCTGCTCGTCCAGGTCAGGGCGGTAGAAGTGCTCGGCGTAGGCGCGGCGGTCGCCGGGGTTTCCGTACCAGCCCTCATTGAGCCGGGCGCCGTCGGGGTCGGCGCACGCAAGGACGTGCCAGCGGCATCCCAACTCAGCGCGCAGTGCCGAGTCCCGGCAGAGCAGGTCGACCAGGGCGGTGATCGTGCGAAAGCCGATCGGCTCGTTGGGGTGCGGCCCACCAATAACCAGGGCGTCCGCCGGGCCGTCGCCGATGGTGAGCACGCGCAGGGGATCGCCCAGCCGCGAGGTCCCGACGGTCCTGATCCGTGCCAGCTGCGGGTGGGTGGTGGTGATGGCGTCGAACTCCGCGTGGAGGGCGTCGACGGACGGGAAGGACGGGTAGTCGGGCACCTGGCCCATGTAGCGCGTGATATCCATAAGGAGATTACTGTAATAATGTGATTATGAGAATGACGAGGGCGGAGACCAAGGAACGCAACCGCCGCGCACTGCTGGAGGCCGCACGCCGGGTCGTGACCCGTGACGGTCATGGCGCCAGGCTGGAAGAGATCGCCGAACAGGCCGGCCTGACCACCGGGGCCGTCTACTCGCTCTTCGGGAGCAAGAACGGCCTGCTGACCGCCCTGGTCGCCGACCACCTCGGCCCGCACTACGACGGGATCGACCAGGCGGTGCCCGCCAGCCTCGACCTGCTGGCGGCCGTCGAGGCGTTCGCCCACTTCTACGCGCGCACCTGTGCGAACCCCGAGGCCCTGCGTCATTTGTCGTTTGAGACGAGCCTGCAGGACATGGCCCTGCGCGACCCCGAGCTGAAGGCCAGGCTGGCTACGTCCATCCAGGCACACGAAGAGCGCTTGGCTGAGCTGTTCACCGGCAGACCGCATCAGGGCTCCACGGTGTCGGCGCGGCAGGCGCGGCACCTGGCAAGAGCGCTGCGGGCACTGCTTTCCGGACTCGGCCAGCGCGCCGTCCTCGGCCTGACCGAGCAGGCCCCTGAGCGGTACTTCGCCGATACCGCCCGCGCCCTGGTCGCACCCGAGGTGCTCGGGCCTGCCTGACAGTGACGCATCGAGTCCCGCGGCAGAACCACTCCACCGTCCACCGTCCCACCGCAAGCCCCTGGGCGACGCCAAAAGTGAATGCTGCCTTCGTCCGATAGAGCGATGGCAGAAGCCGTGCATGGGAACGTGGGGAACCGGCCCATTCGACAGCGACCTCGCTGCAGACTTCGTCGATGAGCTTGAGGGGCTGACTCCTCAGAAGGTCATCGACGTGCTTGAGCGAGCACTTCATCGAGTCACGGACTCCGGAGCACGCGTGGATGGCGGAGACGGCATCGAGGCAGTAGCCGCTGCGGCTGTCGTCGCCAGCACAATCCCGAACAGTGGACAGGTCCTGGAAGAGGCGCGGGCGCGGGGATTGCAGGCACGTCGCCTGCGTGGGACACGTACCCGGGTCCGGTGGTTGCGCACGGATGAGGAGTTTCGCCCGTTCGAAGGGCGTAGAGGTAGGTTGCCTGTGGCGGAGAGGCCCGGCCACCCGGCGTCATGTGCCTCGTTTGGAACGACTCTGTCGGTGAATTGGGGACGTGGCGGTGCGTGGGGCCGTGTAGGGGCTGGCCGTGGTGGCTCTGTTCGGGGTGGCCTCCCTGTTCTTGGGTGGCCACGGCGGCCGGAGGATGTTCCTCGCTGTCGTGGGATTGTGTGCCGCCTTCATAGCCGTGGTGGGGACGCTCCCCGGGCTCTTCTTGTGGTGGTTTCGCGGGGGAGAGGTCCGGCGCTGCTGCGACTGGCGCACCGTCAGGGGCCGGGCCGGGCCCTTGTCGGTCGGGGCCCCGGTCCTGATGCGGGTCGGGGTGCCGGCCTTGGTGCTGTTCCCCGGCGTCTTCGGCCTGCACTATCTCGTGGGCGGCGCCGGATACGGCAGCTGGCTGTACGGCGACTGAGCTTCGCGCCCGGCGCGGGCGGTCGCCATGGGACGACCCGAGAAGCCGGTGGACCGCACCGTACCGACGTGCGCGAAGCTCGCGGACTTTCTGCGCAGCCGCAAGGCCGGGGCTGACTGACCTATGAGCAGATGACCAAGCTCCTGCACGTGAAGGGGGGCACCGTCGAAGGCGACGCTTGAGCGCGCCGCCTCCGCAGCACTGTCCCCGCCTGGGAGACCGTCCAGGCCTTCATCGTGGTCACCACCACCAAGGACGAGGAGCTCGCCGGGACCAAGAGCATGACCCGCCGCATCATCGCGGGCGACACGCTGCCCGTTGCCCCTCAGCAGACCATCGCCTTCCTGAGGGCCTGCTACGTACTCGTACCGGCCGAACTCAGATCCTGGCTCGAGGCAAGGATTCGGACCCTTCCATGCAACAACGCTTGGGACAACGGCGTGGGTCAAGGCCATGGGAGTTTGGTTGCCCAGGTCGCTTCCAATAGCGAGCAAGATTGTTTCGATACGACGTTCATCAGCCAGTGGGCTAAGAATCGAGAGGTAGCGGCTCAACTTCAGGATGCCGTGGCACGCCGCCTCTGGCGGCCTGTCGATTCGAGGGGCATTCAATTCCAGGCATAGGGGTGCGCGGTCTATTCCCCAGCTAAGGACTGTCCCGTAACCGTGAAAGGGCGGTGCGGTGGGGCCGTGCCCTGGAGCCTGTCGCTTCAGGAACCTCAGGCGTCGACCTGCTGCCGCCGCTCGAAGTGGTAGTGCACATTCGAGAACTTCGGTTCCGACGACGGCTCGGGGTAGCCCACCTCCCTGATGACGGGCTGGAGCCGGTTCGCGATGAACGCTTCACACGCCTCGGTCGACTCCCACAGGTCAACGACCCGCAAACCCGTGTCAGTGATGATCGCCGTGTGGAACAGCAGCCCTTCAGGAGGCCGCTCCGCTCGCGCGCCCACACGCTGATCCACAGTGTCGTACTGCTGCGCTGTCACTCCCGAAAACTCGACCTCCACCAGGACAGCCATGAGACCTCCCATAACTGCTGCGAGCCGTGACTGCCGGGCGGCAGCCCCGCCATTTCCAGGCTCTCGCCGCATCCCTGGGCATGCAAAACGTGCGAGAGTTCAGCCACCGCGCGGAGCGCTCCTGCCACAGCATTGCGGGAGCAAGATCACGATCTACCGCTTGAGTGCTAGGCCGCCCCGCAGTGCGCTGCGAGCGGCCTCCCGGCTCCGGCCGATGGAGGAGGGCTCAGGCTTGGAGGGGCCGTTTCGCGGGTCCGCTCCTCGGCGACCTTCCTGCCGCCGCCACCGCTCCTGCTGCCACGCCTGCCTGATGCCGTGGCCGGGATGCGAGGCCAGGGAGAGGGGCAGATGATTGACGCGTAGGCCGCGGCGCGATCACCATCCTGGGGGCATGGAGATGCGACATGCCGGTTCACAAGGTCCGCCCGGACATCAGCGTTCTGAATGACAGCCTTGAGGCGCCGGGGATCGGGCACCTCCCGGTGAACGCCTTCGTACTGCTCGCCTCGCAGCCCGTCGTCATCGACACCGGACTAGGGCTCCCCGACAGGAACTTTCTAGAGGTGCTTGGTTCTGTGCTGGATCCCGCCGACGTGCGATGGATCTGGCTTACGCACCCGGATCGTGATCACACGGGTGGCATATTCGATCTGCTCGCCGCGGCGCCCAAGGCGCGCGTCGTGACCACGTTCCTGTCCGCCGGGTTCATGTCCTGTGAGAGGCCGCTGCCGCTCGATCGCCTGTATTTGCTCAATCCGGGGCAGAGCCTCAATGTCGGCGACCGCACGCTCACGGGGTTCAAGCCGCCGCTGTTCGACAACCCAGCCACAGTCGCCCTCTTCGACGACCGGTCGGGGGTCTGCTTCAGCTCCGACTGCTTCGGTGGGCCGATGCCCAGTGCTGAACTGGCACACGCCGATGACGTCCGTGCGGTCGGCGTGGAGGAGTTGAGGGCCGCGCAACTGCTGTGGGCCACGGTCGACAGCCCGTGGGTGCACAACGTGGATGTCCAGAAGTTCCTCGGCACCTTCCAGCCGCTGCGGGACAGGGAGCCGGAGCTCATCCTCTCCACGCATCTGCCACCGGCGCCGGGGCTCACCGCGTCGATGATCGACACGCTCGGCTCGGCAGCCGGGGAATCGGCGTTCGTAGGGCCGGACCAGGCGGCGCTGGAGCAGATGCTGGCAGGGTTCGAGCCCACCGGCGGCGGGCACCAGCCTGCACCCGGTAGCCCGGGATGACTTCCGCGTCGCCTGCATATGCGCGACAGGCCGTGATGTAGCGGTCGGTGATCGGTGCGGATCGGGCGTCCACCTGGCCAAGCAGCACTGCGAGTGGCCAACTATCGCTGCGAGTCACAGTGCGCGGGGCAGCCTACCTCCTTTGCTCCATGCAAGCCGCCACTAGGCGTGTCCGTTAAATGCGAGCCCAGACCAGCACTGCGGCGAGGACCGCAGCCCGAGCGGTAGACGATCGCGAGCTTGTCGAACCTAGTGGCCAAACCCCGCCACTGCTTGAGCAGCGCGAAGGACCGTTCGACCACGTTGCGGTTTTTGTAGGCCACCGGATCGAACTTCGACGGACGCCCGCCTGCTGAACCACGGCGGCGACGGTGCTTCTGCTGGTCACGCCGCGCAGGGATGACCGCAGTGATCCCCCGGGCCTTGAGCGTCGCTCGGATCGCTCGGGAGGAGTATGCCTTGTCCCCTAGCAGCATGGTCGGGGTCGCGCGGGGGCGGCCCGCTCCAGTCCTGGGGACTCGCAGCTCGTCCAGCAGCAACGGCAGGGAGCGGCCGTCGTGCGCCTCCCCAGGCGTCACGATGACGGCCAGCGGTCGGCCCTGACCGTCCACGGCGTGGTGGATCTTCGTGGTCAGCCCACCGCGGGAACGGCCGATCGCGTGCCCAGCGGGCTCTCGGTGGCCGTTGAGGCCCTGCCCTTGGGCTGCAGCCCGGCACTCCTCGGGACGGTGCGTGTTGGTGGCGTGCTGGTGGGCCCGGGTGATGGTGGAGTCCACCGCCACCCGCCAATCGATCAGCCCGTCGTCGTCCGCGCGGGCGAGCAGGACGCCGAGCCCGCGGTCCCAGATTCCGACGGCGGCCCAGCGGCGGTGGCGGGCCCACACGGTCTTCCAGGATCCGAACACGGCTGGAAGGTCTCGCCAAGGGATGCCGGTGCGGTACCGGTAGACGATCGCCTCCACAACGCAGCGGTGATCGGCCCACGGCCTGCCGCGACGACCGGTACCGGAGGGCAGCAGAGGTCGGATCCGGTCCCACAGCCGGTCGGTCAGCCGGGCGTAGCGAGGCAACAGGATCAGACCGTGGGGGCGCTGTGCAGCTGGGCCGGCCCGGCCTGGATCAGTCAATCGTCTTGATCACCTGGGCGGGCACTCCCGCGACCACGGTGCCAGCTGGAACACGCGCTCGGCCCCAACACCGGCGACGAGGCCCTGATGGACACGCTGGCCGACTCGGCCTCGCTGGCCACCCTCGTCGGCAGCGGGGACCGGTATCTGTGGCCCCAGACCCACGACCTGCGGCGCATCCCGTTGCACGACCCGACCCCGGTCTACCCGCATGTGCTGCTTTTCCGCAGCGGAGACCAGCACCCCGTGCTGACCGCGCTACGCGACCATCTGCGCACCGCAGGCCCGCCTAGCCGGCACGACGTGTGGGCACCGGACTGGGTAGCCCGCTGACCAGATGACCGAATTAACAGACACCCCCTGGGCCCGCTTGTTCGCGCGCGGCGGCGGACTGGACCGCGGTACCGTCGATCCGCAGGGCCACGCCTGCCGCGCCGGCGTAGGCGTCGTTCAGAAGCCAATGAGCGGGCAGCCGCACACCCGGCCCGGTCGTAAAATCCGTTGACGGGCACGCCGCCCGGCTTTGACGATCAGGCGCATGTCTGCCGCCCTGATGCCTCTGCGCCACCGCGCGTTCCGTTACCTCTTCATAGGTACGACGGCCAACCTGCTCGGCAACGGAGTTGCGCCGATCGCCCTGGCTTTCGCCGTGCTCGACGCCACTGGCTCGGTCGGCTCGCTCGGGTTGGTGGTCGGCGCCCACTCCCTCACCAGCATCCTCTTCCTGCTGTACGGCGGGGTGTTGGCGGACCGGCTGCCGCGCGGCCCGCTGCTGGTGGGCAGCAGTGTGGTCAGCGCCGCGAGCCAGGCGGTGGTCGCGGCCCTGGTCCTCACCCACAGCGCCGCCATCCCTGTGCTCATGGTGCTCGCCGCGGTGAACGGGGCGGCAAGTTCCTGCTATCAGCCGGCCGCCCAGGCCCTGCTGCCCCAGACCGTGCCGGCCGAGTCCGGCCGCGCGGCCCTCGCGCTCTCCCGGGTCGCGGGCAGCAGCGCGATGATCGTGGGCGCCTCGCTGGGCGGCGTACTGGTCGCCGCCATCGGCCCAGGCTGGGGCCTGGCCGTCGACGCGCTCAGCTTCGCGCTCGCCGCCGCGTCCTTCGCGCTGGTCCGCGTCCAGGTCGCGCCGCCCGCGCCCAGCCCCGGCCTGGTGCATGAACTGCGCCTCGGCTGGCGGGAGTTCACCTCCCGTACCTGGGTGTGGGTGATCGTGGTGGCCTTCTGCTTCCTCAACGCCGGCCTCACCGCCTCGTTCACCGTCCTCGGCCCGGCCGTCGCCGACACCACCGGGATCGGCCGCAGCGGCTGGGGCCTGGCCCTTGCTGCGGGCTCGCTCGGTGCGGTCGCCGGCGGCATATTGTCGCTGAGATGGCGGCCCCGGCGCGCCATTCTGGTCGGCTGCGCGCTGATGGGCCTGACGGCGACGATCCCGCTGCTGCTCGCGCTCGCCCCGTATACCTGGGTGCTGGTCGTGGCCAATTTTGTGGCGGGCGTGGGCGTCGAACAGGCCGGCGTCGCCTGGTACTCGACCCTCAACGAGCAGATCCCCGAGGACCGCCTGGCCCGCGTCTACGCCTACGACGACCTCGGCTCCTACCTCGCGCTTCCGCTCGCCCAGTTCGCCGCCGGACCCGCCGTGCTCCTCCTCGGTCTCCATGCCACCCTCTACGCGGCCGCCGCGCTCATCCTCCTCGCCACCCTCACCATGGTCGCCACCCCCTCCATCCGCGCCCTGGCTCCGAAGACCGCGGAACCGCTGCCCGCCTCCGAAGATCCGGTGCCTGGCTGAACTCGACTCTGACGTGTATGGATGGACGGCCATGCCGATGTGTGGGCAATCTTCAGAGGCGCCAAGGCCCTGCACGCGGTCGTCCACGTCCGCGTCGAGCCGTTCAAGCATGTCGGCATCACCGCGGTCTGCGGCGTGGAGTCCGCGAGGATTCCTGCTGGGCGCGGCCGCTGCGGTGCAGCTAAGCGAAGGCGTTCTCGCCCACCCTGGATGACGACGATTCGGAATCGTAGGCGGCGCTCGGCGCAGGCAGAGATCACTACGGTCAGGGCTTTCTGACGGCGCTGTTGCGGGCGGCGATCTGATCGAATGTGGGGACTGGTGCAGCCCACCGGCCCCATCTCTCGGGTTCATCGAGGGCCCAGTGAGCGATGTCCGGGTAGAAGGCCCGGACGGCCTGCTTGACCGTGTGGGCGCTGGCCCGGGGTTCGGTGATGGTGACGACGGTGCCGTTCGGGCTGCGCTTCCGGTCCGTCTTCGTGGCGAGGCAGGTCTTCCAGGCCGTGCCCGTTTCGGCATCCAGACGGAGTCGATGCCGGGGTGGTGTTGCTCGAGGTCGGCCCAGAACAGGCTTGTCAGGGACGTCGATAGCTTGTTGAGCGAGGTGTAGTCGAGGTTCGGCTGGCGTTCGGTGAGGTAGTCGACGATGAGGTCGCGGACCGGTCTGCACTGCAGGTTGTAGCGGTCCACAAGGTCGGCGGTGCTGACCTGCCACCACGGATTTCGATGTCGGCCAGGGTCGCGGGGGCGTCCGGCGGGAACTGTGCTTCGTTGATGTCGTCGCGTCGTTCCCACCGGATCCGCAGACGGCGGAAGCCATGCGGTCGGCGATCGCCGAGCGGGGACAGTCGCACGGCACCGGCCTGGGTACCGCGCGGGATCGTAGCCGCGGTCCGCGAACAGCATGTCGGGCCGTCGGCGTGGCCGGCCGACGACTCCGCCCACTGCCGGGATCTTGTCCAGCAGGGGCAGCAGTTGGGTGACGTCGTTGCGGTTGCCGCCGGTCAGCGACACCGCGAGCGGGATGCCCTGGCCGTCGGTGATGACGTGGTGGTTGCTGCCCGGGCGTGCGCGGTCGACCGGGCTGGGACCGCTTTTGGGCCCCGCCGGGCCGCCCGGACGTGAGAGGAGTCGATCACCGCCCGCGACCAGTCCAGCTTGTTCTTCGAGCGCAGCCGGTGCAGCAGCAGCTGGTCCTAGACGCCGGCCTCGTTCCAGGCTGCCAGACGCCGCCAGCAGGTCATGCCCGAGCCGAACGCCTGCGGTCCGGCACCCGCGGCCGCTGGTAGCGACCAGCGCCACCCCGACGGCGAATGCACTCGCAACGGATCGTGATCGCACGAAACAGTCTCTCACTTCTTTTGGGTGATGTTCGCGCTGCTTGACGGCGCTTGGTGTGTAGGGGGCCCCTATGGGTTTGGTCAACCTGTGGGAGCGGGCTGGGGGTCGTAGAAGGTGCCGTCGCGCAGCATTGCGAAGAGCACGTCGGTTCGTCGTCTCGCGAGGCAGAGGAGGCCTTGGGTGCGGTGCTTGCCTACGGCGATCTTCTTGTACGAGCCCGAGTGCGGGTCGCGGGAGCGGGGTCGGCCATGCGGTGATCGACCTGCGCGCTCTTGGACCCAGACCGAAACCCCGCGGTGGACCCGGCCACTGCCAGAAGGACAGACGCCGACAAAGTCCGGCCGGGGCCAGTACCCCAGCGCCAGCCGCGGTGATCAACTGCGTTCGGGCGGTCGGATTGACTGGGCGTGGCGGAAGACGTTCTTGGGGTCCCAGCGTTGCTTGGTGCGCTGCAGGCGTTTGTAGTTGTTTTTGTAGTAGAGCCGGGGTGATCGTTGCCCGGAGGTGTTGAGGGTGGCGTTGTCGAGGTCGACGTCGGGGTAGTTGACGTAGCAGCCGTCTGTGTTTGATGTCTGCGATGCGGGCAGGGCGACATCGGGTACCGCGGGCACGCCACCGGTGGACTTGTAGACGTCCTTGTAGAAGTTGCGGATCCAGCGCAGGTGCGGTTCGGCGATCCCGCTGTCCTTGTCGGCGTCGCGGTAGTCGTACACCCCGTTGGCGTCGGCGTCCTTGTCCCAGGTCCAGTACGCCTGGTACTGCAGCTTCATGACAGAGGAGCGCTGCGGTACAGCTGTCGCCTCCGGGGCGACGTCGTTGACCATCCCCCCGTAGGAGTCGACCTGCAGCAGAGCGTCGGGGTTCTCATAGGTGGTGTCGGTGAGGTGGCGGTGAATGGCGTCGATCTGTTCCTCGGTGAACGCCTTGGTGTGGTAGGCCGACTTGTACTTGCCGCAGCGGTTGGGGCCGGAGTCGTTCAGGCTCTGGGTGGCGGTCAGCCACGGCAGGAGGGTGGGAATGAACAGCTCACGTTGCGCGGGGTGCTCACCGGTCGGCTGGTCCAGGACCGTCTCGTGGACGTACGTTTGGGTGCCGGCGGTGAAGCCTTCGGTGATGTAGTCCAGGAAGGCCTTCAGGCGCGCGGGTGAGTCGTCGCTCGTGCCGTCCATCTGGATGATCAGGCCGACCTTGCCGTTGGACACGTGTGTGAGCTTGAGCAGGGTGAACAGGTCTCGGTATCCGTAGCGGTGGATGAAGTCCGGTCCGTTCCCGGCATGCTCGTGCTCGAAGAACTGCCCGTAGCGGCGCACCAGCGACTTGAACAGGTCGGGGTGCTGCTGGAACTGCTCCCACTTCCAGGCGACGGACCTGAGCAGCACCTGGGCGGGTGGCTGAGGCAGGTCGCGGAACCAGTAGCGGGTGATGACACCGAAGTTCCCGCCGCCTCCGCCGGTATGGGCCCACCACAGGTCGCGCAGGCTCGGGTCGTCGGAGTCCTTGCGGGCCACGGTGACCCGGGGGGTCCTGCCATCGGCGACGGTGACCACCTCGACGGCGTAGAGGTAGTCGACGGTCAGGCCATGGAGCCTGGACAGCAGGCCGTATCCGCCGCCGCAGATGTGGCCGCCGCTGCCGACGGAGTAGCAGGAGCCGCCCGGCAGGGCCCGGCCCGTGGTCCGGTACAGCTGGGTGGTGCTGTGCCAGTTCGTCGCGCCCGCCTCGACGCAGTACGCCTTCATCGACGGGTCGTAGTAGGCGCGGTTCATGGGGCTGACGTCGATGATGACGCCGACGTCGTGGGAGGAGACGAAGTTCTCATAGCAGTGGCCGCCGGAGCGTACGGTGATGCGGCGCTTGGTGTTGGCCGGTTTGCTGAGGAACGTGGTCAGGGCTGCTGACACGTCGTCCGCGGACGTTGCTACCACGATGTGGTCGGGATGGGCGATCCAGCGTTGGTTGAACCCGCGGCGCAGTGCGTCGTACCGCTCATCGCCCGGCTTGACTTCGATCGGTTGTGCTGGCATCGGTGCCTCTCATGGTGGGGGGAGCGTGCATGAGCATGCGAGGTCGGAGTCGGTCGGCGGCCTCGGACAGGTCGGCCGTGCCTGGCCGGCCGCCACAACCACTCGCCGACTGCGGCGATGCATTCCGTCGACAGCTGTTCACCACCGGGGAGCACCCGTCGGCGCACCCCGCAGGCAACCACCCGTCAGGGCTCATCACGGACGGAACGCGTACACCTGTCACTGTCGCCAGACGTCGGCCTGCAGAGGAAGGCGTGCGGCTTTGCGTTTAATGCGCGCCGTCCCCCACAGGACCGCCTCACGCGCCGCGTTTGCACCGCTGGCATGTGAAAGCGCGGCTTGCGCACCGGGGGAAAGACGCGCCGGTGCCATCTGTCTTTTGACTTGTGCGGCAGCACACACTGCAACTACGCGGCGTCAGAGTCCCTCAGCGTATCTGTTAGTGGGATAATCATTTGCCGCGGGCGTGATGTCAGCAACCAGGATTGAGCGCATCTTCACCTGCGCCGAGTTCTAGCTCTTGCCTGTATGTAGACGGCGTTGCAGCCATTTGGGCATGTCCTGCAGCGAGACATCCGAGTTCAGCTGAGGGGCGCGCGGCCTGAGGCCGCGACGTGTACTGCGGCAACGCGCTGATACGGGACGTGGCCAGCACCAATCGCCGCCGCGACAGGAGTTGGTGATCCGGCGGTGGTCTGATCGTGTCTTGTGCCGGGCGATGGTGGCGGCGTGCTGCACCAGTTGTATGTCAGCGGGGTCGGGCTTGCAAGGCACGGTCTTGATCTTGTCGAGGTGCCCGTACACCGTCGACCGGGGCACGCCGAACATGTCGGCGATCTGTTGGACGGTCTTTTCTCGCTCATCGTAGAACCGTTGGGCGAGCGCGGCCTGGTCCGAGGTGAGCTTCGGCCGGCGCCCGCCGACCCGGCCCCGAGCCCGCGCGGAGGCGAGACCGTCGTTGGTGTTCGCCACGATCAGTTCACGCTGGAGCTCGGCGAGCACGGACAGCATCCCGGACATCGCCCGGCCCGCCATCGTGGTGGTGTCGATGCCCTGCTCGATGACGTGCAGCCCGATCCCGCGCTCGCGCAAGTCGGCGCCGAGCGTCACCAAGTGCAGCACCGAACGGGAGAGCCGAGTGACCTTCAATGTGTCGCCCTCACGCAGCAGCTTAAGGACGAGTTTGAGCTTCGGCCGGGACGCCTTCGCACCGCTCGCCTTGTCGACGTGGATGTTGTCGCGGTCGACGCCGGTTCGTAGCAGGGCGTCAATCTTGGTGATCGGGGTTCTGGTCGGCGGTCGAGGCCCGCGCGTAGCCGATGAGCGTGTGTCGAAATCGATCGGCCGGACTGTTCACCGACGTTGATGCCCGACGCGAGCCGACACTGCCCACCTGGGGTTTGTGATCACCCGGGTGAGTAGCGACAGACGGTCGTTTGCGGACCGTTGGGGCGGGATCTGCGCGGCACAGGAGCCCGGCGGCGGCTTGGTGAGGTCATGTGCCGCCGCCGGGCACTCCTTTGCAACTCGCTGCACAGGCCGGATTTCCCTCCGGGTGCCCACCAGTCCGGCCGGGGTGTTCGGCTCCGACTTCTTGTGGGGCTTGCTGAAGCCGGCGGGCTTGTAGTGCAGCAGCCGGCCCTCGCGCTTCCCGCGGGTGAAGTCCTGCAGCGTCTGCAGCTGGACAACGTCGGGGACGAGGGTGCCGGTCGCGAACTGGTTGTCGATCCGGACATCGTGGTACTTGCTGTAGTCCACGATCAGCTGGAGGTCTATCTCCGGGAACCGTGCGCGGAAGACGGTGCGCACGCTCGCACCGCTGCCCGAGTTGGCGAGGTCGCCGCCCTCGGTGAGGGCGTCCTGGTACAGCTCGTCGAGGGTCCTGCTCTCCTCGGAGCCGCTGCCGTTCGCGGACTTGGTGGAAGCGGCCGAGGCGGGGGCGGCCGAGGCGTGGGATGCGGTGGTGCCGAGTGTGCCGAGGCTGAGCGCAGTCCCCGCTCCGGTGGCGAGAAGTCGTCGTCGGCTGGGCAAGTTGGTCACGGGATTTCGCCTTCTGCGTGAGGGGAGGGTGATCTCGGTTCAGGCGCGCTCCGCGGCCCGTGCGACCGCCTCGGCGAGCATCGCCGCGACATCGTAGGGACAGGTGCGGGGAATGCCCCGAGGGCACCTGCACGCTGTGTGCGGCGCGGGCGGCCCACTGTTCCTGCACGGCCGGCGGCAGGGAGGGGTCCTGTGTTGCCACGGTGTAGGTGAGTGGTGTGTTGGCGGGGGCGGCACCGAGCGTTTCGGTGAAGGCGCGCATTCCTTGCCAGTTGAGCCCTTTGACGGCCTGGGCGGTCAGGTCGGGATCGACACCGCTGAAGATGGCCTGCTGGACGTCACCTGCCTTGACGGCGAGTCCGTCCGGCGAGTGGATCCAGTTGGGCGGGAAATCGCCGCCCATCCGTTCCATCATCGAGCTGCCCGGTTCCAGCGCGAACGCGGCCATGTAGACCAGCTCTGCGACCTGGCCCGTCTCGGCCGCCGCCCAGGTGGCGGGAACACCGCCGTAGGAATGCGCGGCCAGCACGTCATAAGTGTCCTCCTCACGTGCGGAAGCCATGCGCCGCGACGGGGAACCGCGGCGAACGGCCGGCGTTGCGATGGTCAGTCGTTCATCGCGTCGCGGACGAGCGCGGTGTCGACGAACTGCTCGAAGCGGACGATGAGTCCGCCGCGGACGACGAAGTGATGGGCGACGCGCACGTCGATCGGCTCGCCCGTGGCCTTGTTGACGGCGGTGTAGCGGGCGAGGACGACGACGTTCTCGCCGTCGACGACGTAGGTGTCGTCGTGGGCGATCCAGCCCGTCCAGTCCTGGCCGAGCTTCTCCATCACGTTGGACGTGACGCCTTCGGGCGTGCGGTAGGTGCCGGCGAGCGGGAAGCCGGCCATCTCCGTCCACTCGACGTCGGGGGCGAGCGTGGCCCGCAGGGCCGCCAGGTCACCGGCCGCCGAGGCCAGGTACTGGCGGCGGACGACGTCCGGGGGGGCGGTGGAGGCGACGAGATCGGTGCTGTCGTGCGTCATGCCGGTCAGCCCCACTTCATCTCGCCCTTGGCGACCTTCGCCCCCAGCTGGGCGGCGATCAGCATGCCGTTGTCCGGGTAGCGCGCGACGAGGGCCTCGGTGAGCGCGGCGCCGTCGGCGGCCCTGTCCAGCTCCTCCTCGAAGGCGACCAGGTAGTCGCGGGTGGCGGTGATGGCGGAGGCGTCGGCAGGGGCGCCGGGGAGGCGATGGCCGGGAACGACCAGCTCCGGCCGCAGGGCGGCCATCTCGTCGAGCAGGCCGATCCAGACGGCGCGGTCGTCGGAGGTGGGGGTGTCGGCAACCCACACGTGCTCCTTCTGGAACAGCAGGACGCCGCCGAGGAGGGCGCGGTGCTCGGCCTGCCACAGGTAGTGGCGGTCGGACAGTCCGGCGGGGCCGCCCTTGAGCTCGAAGCGGTGGCCTTCGAGGGTGAGGTCGCCGGTGAAGGGCTCCAGGTCGACCAGGCGGGTGGGCAGGTTGGGGCCGAGAGCCTCCCAGGCCTTGAGCTTGCCCTCGTAGGAGTGCTTGATGTGCTCGATGACGATCGGGGTGGCGACGAACCGCGCCTCGGGGAAGGCGTCGGCGATGACCTCGGCACCGAAGTAGAAGTCGGGGTCGCCGTGGCTGACGAACACCGTGGTGAGCTTCTTGCCGGAGTCGAGGACCTCGGCGGCCAGGCGGTGGCCGTCGGCGCGGGTGAAGGCGGCGTCGACCAGCAGCGCCTCGTGCTCGCCGGTGACGAGGGTGGCGGTCTTGTTCTTGCTGCCGGCGGGGAAGTCGAGGTCGAGGACCTTGAAGGAAAGAGTGCTCATGGCTGCTTCCTGACGTGAGGTGCTGGTTGGGGAAACCGGCGCTCCGCCATGTGGCGGTGCGTCCTGGAGAGACGGGTGAGGTCGGAGCTGCAGTCAAGATCGATCTGCGGTTGCACGGAGCACACGTCGGCTCGTACGCCGTGCCGGTAGGAGCGGACCGTCAGCCCTGGGTGCCGTTCTGGTCTGTGGGGTAAAGACCGAGAAGGTTCTTGGGATCCGACGGGTTGGCGCCATGAACGTCGCCGACGTAAAGGCCGATGCGAGCCTTGTAACGATCCAGGGCCGCACGGTCGCTCATGAACTCACCGAGGCCGAGCGGGTTCATGTTGGCGTAGTCGAAGACGCTCTTGCGGCCGGCCGGCGGGGCGACGTCGGTGCGGGCGCTCCAGGTGCCGATGGCGTGTTCCTGGGCGTCCTTGGACAGCAGCCAGCTCAGGTACAGCTTGGCGGCGGCCTTGTGTGGGGCGCTATTGAGGATGGCGCCGGTCTGAGGCCAGGCCACCCAAGGGGACTTGCGTGGCAGGCTGGTCCGGGAGAGACCACTGGCACTGCCGCCGGTGCCGAAGCTCGCCACGTTGTTGCCGGTGCCGACCAGGTCGGCGGAGTCCTGGGTGCCACGCACGAACTTCGGGTTCTGGGCAAGCAGTCGCTTCAGGTAGTCGAAGCCGTACTTGTCGGTGAGCTGCTTGAAGTAGTAGAGGACGGCGTCGTCGTCGTTGGGGTAGGTGAAGACGAGCTTGTTCTTGAACTGGGGCTTGAGGAAGTCCCTCGCTTCGACCGGCGCGTCCGAGCCGAGGGTGGTAGCTGTGACGTTGGCGAAGGCGAAGAAGAACAGGCCGGTGTAGTAGCCGTCCTTGTCCTTGATCTGCCGGTAGACCTTGTCCCAGCCGACCGGCTTGTACTTCTGCAGCGCTCCTTCCTTCTTCCAGCGCGGGAAGTCGTCGAGGGTCTGCAGATGGACGACATCGGCGACGACGTGGCGTTCGGCGACCTGGTGGTCGACGCGGGCGTCGTGGTTCTTGCTGAAGTCGACGACGATGTCGACCTTCATCTTGGGGAACTTCTTCTCGAACGCCTTCTTGAGGTAGTCGGCCTGGCCGGGCTTGTCTCCCCCGGCGTAGACCACGAGGCGGCCGCCCTCGGTCACGGCCTGTTGGTACAGCGCCTGAAGCTGGGCCTCCGCACTCGATCCGGTCTGTGCGGGTTGGGAGGAGGGGACGGCGGCGGTGGCACCGCCCGCGGCCAGGACGCACAGAGCGACGCCGAGGGCCCAGGTGCTGCGGGTCGACTTCACAACTACTCCTTCGGGGGCCTGGAGGGTTTCAGGCGGTCAGAGATGCCGGGCGCCGATGCCGTGGGTGGGGTCCAGGACGGTGACCCGGTCCGCGGACGTCAGCCCCGGCCGCTGCCGACGCGGCGGGCGACACCACGTGCTTGGAAATATATCTGCTGCTGCAGATTCTGCAAGCGCAGATCCTTCCGACATCGGACTTCTGGCATTCTGGTGAGGTGAATGAGCAACTGCTGAATGACGAGGACGTGACCCTCTTCGGTCTGTTCGTGGAGGCCTACGCATGCATCAAGCCACTGGTGAACCGCGATATCGGCATTCCCGACACCTGGTTCGAGGTGCTGCTGAGACTGGGCCGCACACCCGGTCACCGGATGCGCATGACCGACCTGGCCGATGCCGTGTCCTTCAGCTCGGGCGGCTTCACCCGGCTCGCCGACCGCATCGAGAGGGAAGGGCTGATCCGCCGAGAGCCCGACCCCCGCGACCGGCGGGCGGCACTCGCCGTACTGACCGAGCAGGGCGGCGAAGCCCTCAACAAGGCGTTGACCGCACATGTCTCCCACCTGCGCAGTCATGTCACCTCCGTGCTCTCAGCCGAAGATCGCTGCCACTTTGCACGCATCCTGCGCACACTCCGCGACGCCAACCAGTGAGCTCGGGCCTAGACCCAGGCGATAGCTGCGCGCTCGGACGATGGTCGGCGGTAACGGTCCTCGCACTCGGTCACCGACAGCTGGAGTTCTGCATCGAGGCCGTGGTCCAAACCGCCCTGTCGGGAGAGGACCTCGTCGCGGAGGACCGCGAGGAACTGCGCGAGGCGAGCGCGCTCCTGCTCGGCGACATCCTCATAGTCGGCCAGTTACTGATTTCCTCGGGGTGTTGTCGGGTAGCGACGTCTCGACCGCCTGGTGGCCACGGGCGCGATCCGCGGTTTCACCGCTCTCGTCGACCCCCAGGCGCTGGCCTGGCACACGAGGCGTTCGTCGAGGTGCACTGCGCCCGCAACCCCATCCCCGCCCAGCTGCGCCAAGCCCTGGAAGACGTCCCCGAAGTTGTCGAAGCCTGCACCGTCTCCGGAGCAGCCGATGCAGTGCTCCACATGCTTGCCAGAGACATCACCCATCTGGAACTGGCCATCCAACGGGGTTCGCGCCACCGCTCCCGTCGACAGGACCGAGAGCGTCATCGTGCTCTCCCGGCTGCTCAACCGGCCCTTCGTTGTGACTACTGGCGATTCGGTGGGCTCAGCCGACCGGGCTGGGGGACAAGGCAAAGCCGAAGAGGTCCTTGGGGTCATCGAGGCCGGCCAGCCCTTTCTCGCTCTGGAAGGTTTCTTCCACCCGCCATCTGAATCCGGCGACCGTCACCAAGGTGGTCAGCGGCACCGGCTCGGGTGAGCAGCAGCGGTAGTAGGCGAGTTCACCGGTCGTGCGGTTACGGCGGATCAGGAGCTGGCGGTGGCCCGGCGCCGCTTCGGCGAGATCGATGACGGCCCAGTTGTAGAACCGTTGTCCCTTCGCGCCGCGTCCGGCCGAGAGCTTCTGCCAGGCCCGCTTGGGCACTTTCCGCGCCAGGCATCAGCGCGGAAGGTGCCTGCGCCGGTGGTCTTCCGGCCGAACAGGCCACCGCGAGCACATAGCCCAGGCGCGTTCCTCCATGGCCGTGCGCAGTTTCGGGTTGCCGCCGTAGACCTCGTCCCCGGATTGACCCAGCTCACGTGGTGTCCGGCGTCCAGAAACCGTTCGATCATCGTGTGGGCCAGTTCCGGCTTGGTCGCGAAGGAGGTGTCCTCGCCGAGCCCACGGCCCGGCAGCGTTCCGGGTCGCGCGTCCAGGACCGCGGAATGTACAGCTCCCGGTCCACTGTGGCGTGTCCCCGCTCGCCGGCGTAGACGAGGTAGACGGCGACCTGGGAGTTCTCCATCCGCCCGGCTGTGCCGGTGTACTGGCGCTGCACCCCGACCGTGTGGGTGCCCTTCTTCACATCGCCGGTCTCGTCGACGACCAGTACCGCGGCCTCGTCGTGGAGGTTTTCGACGACGTATTCGCGCACGTCGTCACGGACCGCATCCGCGTCCCAGGAGGCCCGGCACAGCAGGTGCTGCATGCCGTGCGGGGTCGATTCCCCGGCCCACTCCGCGATCGTCCAGCAGCTCTTGCGCGGCAGGTCAGCCAGCAGCCCAACACCAACCGCCCGGCCCGCAGGCGGGGTTCGACCCGCGCGAACCGGCCCGCGATACGCCCCATGGCCACCTCGAACGTCTCCCGCCAGCGGACGGGATCTATGCTGTGGCCTGCACCCACCGTCTCGTCGTCTGTCCACACAACTCACGATGATCAACGGTGGCCGCACTCATGCCACATCGGGCCTTGACCAGCCAAATCACGATCTGATGCTGGAGTGCAGGAGTAACGATGACGGATGCATGGCAGGGTCGTACCCGCGACGTTCCTCGCCGGGGAGGCGCAGTCGTATTGGCCAGAGGGCGGATGCTTCTCATCCGATATGCCCCCGAAGACGGCCACAAGTACTTCATCCCTGGCGGTGGCGTCGAGCCAGGGGAAGCCCCATCGCTGACTGCCGAGCGGGAGTTGGCGGAAGAGACCGGTCTGACCGCGACGGCTGAGCGGGAACTGGCCGTGGTACGTAACAGCGACCGCGTGGAGCACTACTACCTGATGCGCTTGGGCGACCCGCATTGCGCTGAACAGCGCGCAGTTCCCGGTGACTTGTCGCCCGGTCAGCAACTGGAGTGGGTGGACGTGGCCCTCTTGCCCAACACCCCCGTTTGGCCCAAGAGACTGGCGTGGCGCATCACCGAATGGTCCACAAACGGCTGGCCCGACCGGCCCGTGCAACTCGACGACTCGATCCGCGACCTGCACGCTCCGTGTGACTGGTAGAGCGAAACCGTGAGCATCACCCTCGTTGCTCAGCCCGCTCACGACTAGGCCGCCGAGGTATCCGGGTGTCGTGTTGCAGGCAGGGGTGTTCAGGTGGGTGGATTCGCCGCGCGTGCCACCACTGCACCGGACGGTGTGCCACGGACACGGGAAGCGTCTATGCCGTGGCGGCGCGGCGGTTGAGGAGTGGTTACGGTCGCCGGCCCTGCCCTTGTCGTCGACGCACGGCGCCCATTGCACGACGCGTGATCAACAAGCTGCGGCTCCGCCATCCCGACACCGCTCACTGGCTTCGTTCACTTCAAGCAGCAGCGTTTGTCCATCGGTTTGGGTGGCGATGGGCGGTCGGCGGGGCCGTGGATGTTCACGAGAAATGACGTCAGATCCCGTCCTTGAACCCGCAGGGCGGAGCAGTGCGGGTTGTGAGTCGTTGGAGGGGGTGTGACGGATGAAAGACGTGCCCGGGCAGGTGGGTTGATCGGTCCGCGAGTCTTGATCTCGCTACCGTGCCTGTTGATCACTGACTTCCTCGGGGTGTGGTCGGGGGTGGTGACGGGTGGGCCCTGTAGGCCGGTGGTATGCGGTACGCGCAGGGTGGCGGGCTGACCGCCGAGAGGCGACGGCTTCGTGAGCGGATCCGGTACGAGGAAGGTGAGCGGTTCGGCCGTGGTGAGAGGACTGCGGTGATCGCTCTCGGGCCGGTGGCCGAGGACTGCCGTACTGTCGGAACCGCCGCCGGCCACCCCTGCGACCGCCTCCGGCTCGCCGCAACAGTCACTTCCACCGGGGCACAAGCAGCCGGTAGGGGGTGAGGCTGGGGGGCTACGACTTGGTGCCGACCGTGCGCAGTGTGGCCAGCACCAGTGCCCGGGTGACGGTGACGATGTCGCTCACGCGGACCTGTTCCTGTGGACCGTGTGCGAGGCGTACGTCGCCGGGGCCGTACTGCAGCGTGGGGATGCCCGCCCCGGAGTACAGCCGCAGGTCGCTGCCGTAGGGGGCGCCTCGCTCGGAAGGTCGCGGGCCGCCGGTGACGTCGGCGTGCGCGTCGGCGACCTGGGCCGCGAGCGGATGCCCGGCCGGCAGCCGTCCGCTGGCGAACTGCCCGCCGGGCCACGTCACCGTGGCGGGGTGGGAGCGCAGCCAGGGGTCGGCCGCGCAGGCTTCGGCCACGCACGCCTCCAGTTCGGTGCGTGCCTGGGCCGGATCCTCGCCCAGCCGGACGCCCAGTCTTCCCTCGGCCACCAGGAGGTCGGGCACGCTGCTGGCCCAGTCGCCGGAATGGACGGTACCGACGGACAGCGGGTAGGGGATGGGGTATTCGGACATGAGCGGGTCGGCGCCGACGTTGCGGCGGGCTTCCAGATGGGCGAGCGCGCGGTGGACGGGCAGGTATGCGTCGATGGCGCTCACTCCCACGTATCTGGTGCTGCCGTGGGTGGCCCGGCCGGGTACTTGGATGCGAAAGGTCAGGGCGCCGGCGTTCGCAGTCATGACCGCGCCGCTGGTCGGTTCGGTGATGATGCAGGCGTCGCCGGTGTGGCCGCGTTGGAGAGTACCGAACGCCCCGAGCCCCCCGTCCTCTTCGCTGACCACGAATTGCGCGGAGACCTGGCCGCGCAACCTTGCGCCCGCCTCCCGTATCGCGGCCAGGGCGCCGAGTATCGCCACCACACCCGCCTTCATGTCGCACGCTCCTCGTGCGTGCACCACGTCCCCGGTAACCCGAGGGCGGAAGGGGTCACCCTCCCAACGCGCCAGGTCCCCGGAAGGGACGACGTCGACGTGCCCCTGGAGGATCAGGGTCGGCCCGTCGCCCTGGGGCACCGTGCCGCCCACCAGGCCCCACGCCTCGGTGCGCGGGGCCTCGCTGCCGGGAAAACGGGGATGGTCACGTAGCTCGGGCAGGTTCATGGACCACAGGTCGACATCGAGGTCCATCCGCTTCAGATGCCGGGCCAGCACGTGCTGAACCTCGGACTCCGCGGCGCTCCCCGTCACGCTCGGAACAGCGAGAAGTTCCAGCAGCAGCCGGGCGATGCCCGCCTCGTCCACCGCGGCCAGTGCCGAGGCTTCCACATCGCTCAGGCTTGCTGTCATCTCAACACCGCTCCCAGCACGTGACATCAGGACAAGCCGGAGACTATGTTCGGCGGATAATGCAAGCAATCGCCATTTGCTGCTGTCCACCATCGCTTTCTTGCAATGTCAGCGGGCCCGTGGCCATTTATTGCGCTGGGCCGCAGGGTTCCGATGTCTGGAGTGAGGTCATGGACGCCATCGATCAAGCGATCATCCGGTACGTGCTGCACGACGCACGGGCCACATACGCCCAGATCGGCAAGGCGTCCGGGCTGTCCGCGCCCGCCGCCAAGCGGCGTCTCGACCGCCTCGTGGCTACCGGAGCGATCCGCGGTTTCACCGCTCTCGTCGATCCTCAGGCGTTGGCCTGGCATACCGAGGCTTTCGTCGAGGTCTACTGCGCCGGCAATCCCGCCCCCGCCGAACTGCGCCAAGCGCTGGAGGCCATCCCCGAGGTCGTAGAAGCCTGCACCGTCTCGGGGGCCGCCGACGCAGTCGTCCACATCCTCGCCAGAGACATCCCCCACCTGGAACAGGCCATCCAACGCATGCGCGCCACCCCTCCTGTGGAACGGACCGAGAGCGCCATCGTGCTCTCCCGGCTGTTGAACCGGCCTCGCGTGTGATCGACGCCGTGGGACCACCGCGAGTGCCGAGGCCGGCGTCCGCCCGCCTCGGGCCGACGCAGCAGACCGGTGGTCGCCTCGGTGGCTACAGCAGACGGGCGATCGATCCGGAGACGTGGGCGATGCCGGCATTCGCCGCGCTCGTCGTGTGCGCCGTCCGCGAATCACAGAGGTTGCGCGACCTCGGCGACGAGGCCGAGAACCTGTAAGGCGGCGGACCCTCCCGGCACCGTCTCATGCGCTCGTTCTCAGCGTGTCCAGGAGGCGGGTCATTTGCGGCATCCGCCGCCGTCACAGAAGCAGATGTCGGGGTCACTCTCCCGGAACCAGCACGAGGTTGGTTTTGTACGTGGGAGCTGACACCACTTGTTGCTCAGAGCGGGGAACGCCCGGTTTCGCCGTAGGGCGATGTCTCTAGTGACCTGAGTCAGAGATTCGTCGGCAGTAGGCGGCGACTTTGTCGAGGATCTCGTCGGCTGTCTTCGTCCAGACGAACGGTCTGGGGTGCTCGTTCCAGTCGGCGAGCCAGGCCCGGATGTCGCGTTCGAGGGCTTGGACGGAGCGGTGGACGCCGCGCTTGAGCTTCTTCTGGGTTAGTTCGGCGAACCACCGCTCGACCAGGTTCAGCCAGGACGCGCTGGTCGGCGTGAAGTGCAGGTGGAACCGAGGGTGCGCCAGCAGCCACCGCTTGATGTCCGGGGTCTTGTGGGTCGCGTAGTTGTCCAGGATCAAATGAACCTGCAGATCAGCCGGGACTTCCTTGTCCAGCTTCGCGAGGAACTTCTTGAACTCCGGTGGCGGCGGTGGAGGGAGCCGATGACCTTGCCGGTGGCGACCTCGAGGGCGGCGAAGAGGGTCGTGGTGCCGGCCCGGACGTAGTCGTGGCTGCGGCGTTCGGGAACGCCGGGCACCATCGGCAGAACAGGCTGGGACCGGTCCAGTGCCTGGATCTGCGACTTCTCGTCCACGCAGAGCACCAGGGCCTTCTCGGGCGGATCGAGATACAGACCGACGACGTCGCGGACCTTGTCGATGAACAGCGGGTCGGTGGACAGCTTGAACGTCTGCGACCGGTGCGGGGCCAGGGCGAACGCCCGCCAGATCCGCGAGATGGTCGACTGGGACATCCCCGTGGCCGTGGCCATCGACCTGGTCGACCAGTGGGTCGCGTTCTTCGGCGTCTCCTCGAGCGTCTTGACGATGACCCGCTCGACGTCGGCATCGGTGATCTTCCGGGGCACGCCGGGCCGCAGGTCGTCGCACAAGCCGTCCAGTCCCCGCTCGATGAAGCGGCGCCGCCAGGTGCGGACCGTGTCCGGAGCGATCCGCAGCCGGCGGGACACCTCCATGATCGAGTGGCCTTCGGCGCACTCCAGCACGATCCGCGACCGCTGAGCCAGAGCCTGAGCCGTCGTACGGCGGCGTAACCAGCCTTCCAGCACCGCCCGCTGGGCATCGGTGACCGACAACGGCGGAATCTTCGGACCCGGACGACTCATGCCCGACTAACGACGAATCTCTGACTCAGGTCACTAGGTTCTGACAACACCCGGGGGCTTGCGGTGGGAGCATTGACGTGCCCTGCGGGATGAGGCTGCGATGACGCCACCGAAATCCAAGGTCGACTTGTACGCGGCGATCCGCCGTGATGCCCGGGTAGGGATGTCGTACCGGGCCTTGATGCGTGAGTACGGAGTCGGATTCCGCACGGTGAAGGCCGCGTTGGAGTCGGTCTGGCCGGAGCCGCAGAAGAAGCCGCGGCCGCGCGGCACCCGCCTGGATGCCTACAAGCCGTTGATCGACCAGATGCTCCGGGCGGATCTGGATGCGCCGTGCAAGCAGCGTCACACGGTCAAGCGGATCTTCGACCGGCTCCTGGACGAGCACGGGGCGGAGGCGGTGACCTATCCGATGGTGCGGGCCTATGTCGCCGACCGTCGCCCCCAGGTCGCTGTTGAGGCTGGCCGCGGGGTGGTACACGCGTTCATTCCGCAGTCCCACAGGCCGGGGGCCGAGGCGGAGGTGGACTTCGGCGACGTGAAGGTACGTCTGGCCGGTGAGCTGGTCACCTGCTTCGTGTTCGCGATGCGCCTGTCGTATTCGGGCAAGGCCGTGCACCGCGTCTTCGCCTCCTGCGGCCAGGAGGCGTTCCTCGAAGGCCACGTCCACGCTCTCAGCGTGCTGGGCGGAGTGCCCACCGGCAAGGTCCGTTACGACAACCTCCGCTCCGCGGTCTCCCGGGTACTCAGCTCACGCTCCCGCGCGGAGAACGAGCGGTGGACCGCGTTCCGGTCGCACTACGGCATCGACGCGGCCTACTGCCTGCCCGGCATCGAGGGCGCCCACGAGAAGGGTGGGGTCGAGGGGCAGATCGGCTGGTTCCGCCGGAACCATATGGTCCCCGTCCCAGAAGTCGTCTCCCTTGCCCAGCTGAACGCGATGATCGAGCAGCGGGATGAGGAGGACGAACAGCGCCGGATCGGCTCCCGGCCCCGGCCGGTGAGCGAGTACTTCGCCGTCGAACGGCCACTGCTGCAGCCGTTACCGGACGAACCCTTTGAGACCGGGCGGTTGTTCAGCCTGCGGGTCGACCGCTTCAGCCAGATCAGCGTCCGCACCAACCGCTACTCGGTGCCGGTATGCCGGTACGGCTGATCGGCCGGACGCTCCGGGCAACGCTGCACGCGTCCGAGCTGGTGGTCTACGACGGCCAGCAGGAGGTCGCCCGCCACGAACGGCTGATCGCCAAGGGACAGACCCGGCTGGATCTGGACCACTACCTGGAAGCCCTGGTCCGCAAGCCCGGAGCGTTTCCCGGGGCCACCGCCCTCGAACAGGCCCGTTCCGCAGGCAACTTCACGCCCGTCCCATGACGCCTGGTGGGAGGCGGCGAAGGCCGCCCACGGCGAGCGGGACGGCACCCGGGCCCTGATCGAAGTCCTGCTGATGGGCCGCCACGTCCCCCACGAACACCTGGTCGCCGGGCTCGCCTCCGCGCTCAGGGCCGGCGCACTGACCGCGGACGCCGTCGCCCTGGAGGCACGGAAGGCGGCCGAAGCCGACGAGGTCGCGGCTCCTGTCCCGGCGGAGCCGGACCGGACGAACGTGACCTCGCTGACCGAACCGCGGCTTGCCCAGCTGCCGCCCGACACCCGGCCGCTGCCCTCGGCCGCGGCCTACGACCAGCTGCTGCGAGCACGGCAGCCGGCCGACCGCCCCGCAATCCAGGGAGAGATGCCGTGACACTCAAACGACACCGAGGGCTGACCGAACAGGCCGCCACCGCCGCCGTCGACCAGGCATGCCGCATGCTGAGGCTGCCTACCATCCGGGCCCAGTTCCCCGAACTGGCCGAAGCCGCCGCCCGCGACCAGATGTCCTATCGCGGCTTCCTCGCCGAACTGCTGATGGCCGAGTGCGACGACCGGGCCCGCCGCCGCTCCGAACGACGCATCAAGGCGGCGCAGTTCCCGCGAGAGAAGTCGATCAGGGCCTTCGACTTCGACGCCAACCCGAACATCGACCCAGCCGTCATCCACACCCTGGCCACCTGCGAATGGGTCAAGAAAGGACTGCCGCTCTGCCTGATCGGCGACTCCGGAACCGGCAAGTCCCACCTCCTGATCGCGCTCGGCACGGAGGCCGCCATGGCTGGCCTCCGGGTCCGCTACACACAGGCCACCAAACTGGTCAACGAGCTGGTCGAAGCCGCGGACGAGAAGATCCTGACCAAGACCATCGCCCGCTACGGGCGCGTCGATCTCCTCTGCATAGACGAACTCGGCTACATGGAGCTGGACCGCAGGGGCGCTGAGCTGCTGTTCCAGGTGCTGACCGAACGCGAGGAGAAGAACAGCGTCGCCATCGCCTCCAACGAATCGTTCGGCGGCTGGACGAAGACGTTCACCGATCCACGGCTCTGCGCGGCCATCGTCGACCGCCTCACCTTCGGCGGAAACATCATCGAGACCGGCACCGACTCCTACCGGCTCGCCAGCACCCGGGCCGCCCAGACGCAGAGGGCAGCCTCAGGCTGACCCGTCCGAGCCTCAAAAACCGGCCAGAGACAGCGTTCACCGCTATCCGTGCCACGACCGAGTGCGCGTGCGCTGAACACGCTAAGCCGGGCGGGGGAGCGAGTTGAGGCCGTCGATCGCGATGTCGGTGGCCCTTTGAACGGCTTTGTAGGTCTGCTCCGGCCGGTTGCCCCGCTTTTGGCATGCGGCGACGACGACCTTGATCGCCCCGACCAGCGATCCCACCGCCGCGGCGGCCTCGACGAGGTCCAGCTCGGGGCAAGCGAGGTGGAGCGCTTCGGTCAGCTGTAGCTGGATGTCGAACAGCAGGTGCAGTTCGCGCGCCTGAAGTGCCGGGACCGACGCGATCAGCCGGGTCCGAGCTGGGCCGACCTTCCGCGCCAACTCCGAGTCCGTGTCCGCGAAAACACTCTGGTCGATGACGCGCCGCAGCAGGTCGGCCACCGGTTCGCCGGGCTGCCGTTCTCCGATGATCTCGACCGCGCGCTCCAGCCGCGACCTGTCGTCGAAGAAGACGATGTCGTCCTTGCTGTCGAAGTAGCTGAAGAAGGTCCGTGTCGCGATGTCCGCGGTGGCCGCGATCTCCGCCACGGTTGTCTGGTCGTAACCCTTCTCGGCGAACAATCGCAGGGCGCCTTCGATGAGCGCTTGCCTCGTGCGCATCTTCTTCCGCTGGCGCAGCCCTGGGTCGCTGGTCACGACAGCACCTTACCGCATGCGATGTAATTTTGCATTCATTGACGTTTTGCATTGAGTGATGTTTTATCGGGAGGTCCGTACCGACCGAGGAGCGGCCGATGGAGAGCACGTCCCCGGCAATGGTCATGCCCACGGCCCGCCAGAACCCGTTCGATCCGCCCGAGGAACTGCGCCGCCGGCAGGGGCTCGGCCCCATCCATCGGATGACCTACGTCGACGGTGGTCAGGGGTGGTTGGTGACCGGCTTCGCCGCAGCGCGGGCGGTCTTGGCAGATCCCCGATTCAGCGTCCGCCCGGACCACATGCGCTCACCGATTGGCCAGCCGGCAACGGCGCCCGTGCCGCCGGGATTCTTCCTCCGCATGGACCCGCCCGAGCACGACCGCTATCGGCGGTTGCTCACCGGTGACTTCACGGTGCGCCGGATGAAGCTCCTCGAACCGGAGATCGAAGCGATCGTCAATGACCAGTTGAACGCGATGGAGCTCGCCGGGGGCCCGGCCGACCTGTTCAAGGCATTCGCGCTGCCGATCCCGTCACAAGTGATCGGCGAACTGCTCGGGGTGCCCTACTCCGACAGGCAGGGGTTCCAGCGGAACGCCGCCACGCTCTTGAACATCGACCTCACACCGGAACGCCGGCAAGAGGCGGTCAGGGAGCTCATGGCATATCTACGGGACCTGCTGCGCCACAAGTGTTCCTGGCCAGAGGAAGACGTGCTCAGCGGGCTCGCTGCGCACGAGGGACTTACTGCGGACGAGAGGGCCGGACTGGCGCTCCTGCTCCTGATGGCCGGGCACGAGACGACGGCGAACATGCTTGCGCTGGGCACTTTCGCTCTGCTGGCCAACCCCGCACAGTTAGCCGAGGTCCGCGGCAAGGAGGAAGACGCCCCAGCAGTGGTCGAGGAGCTGCTGCGCTACCTCACTGTCATCCATCACGTGGTCCGCGTCGCGCTCGAGGACATCGAGCTGCACGGCTGCCTGATCAAGGCCGGTGAATCCGTCACCGTCGCACTTTCCGCGGCGAACCGGGACGCTGATCATTTCGCCGACCCGGACGCGCTTGACCTCACCCGCTCCACGGCCGGACACCTCGCGTTCGGTCACGGCCTCCACCGGTGCCTCGGGCAGCGACTGGCCCGCGCCGAAATGCGCATCGCCCTCCCCGCACTGCTTCGCCGCTTCCCGGCACTACGTCTCACTGTCGCGCCCGAGCAAGTGCCACTGCGGTCGGCCATGACGGTCTACGGCGTGCATGAACTTCCGGTCACCTGGTAGGCAGATCAAGGTCGAGAAGAACGACGTGTGCTCGGCGACTTGCAGCGCGACGTCTGTGAGTTTGAGCAACGCCCCTTCACTGCCGGCTCCCCACCGCCATCCGGCCCTTCACGCACCGCCCGCATCGGACCACTGTCGTCTGGATCAAACTCACCCAGGCGCCCGGCATGGATCAGTTGGGGCCTCCGGTGTTGTCACTTCTCATCGACATTTCCGACCCGAGTGATCGCTTACAGCGGCTAACTGGCCGTTCTCTATCCGGTCGTGTGCTCGGTCTGGTTCGAACGGGGTCCTGGATCGGGTGACTTGTTTGCTGGTGGGGCATAGAGGAAGGGCCTCTTGGTAGCTCGCGGTTGTCGAGTCCAGCGAGGAGCAAGAGGCCCTGTTGTCGAAGTGTCGCGTGGTCGTGGTCGCCGGGTCCAGTCCGTCCACTCCTGGGTGTGACTGTCTCGCCCATCGGTTCGGGAACGCGGCCGACCGGCCAGAGCGCCAGCCCCGGTACGGCTCGGACATGAGCGATGCGGAGTGGGCCCTGGTGAGGGATCTGCTGCCGGTGCCGGGATGGCTAGCGGGCCGGGGCGGCAGGCCGGAGGGCTACTGTCACCGGCAGATGATCGACGCGGTGCGCTACCTCGTCGACAACGGCATCAAGTGGCGGGCGATGCCCGCCGACTTCCCGCCCTGGCCGCGGGTCTACGCCTTCTTCGCCCGCTGGCGGGACACGGAGCTGGTGGGCGAGCTGCACGACCGGCTGCGTGAGGTCGTCCGCCTGGCTGAGGGCCGCAAGGAGGAGCCGAGTGCGGCGGTCGTGGACTCGCAGTCGGTGAAGGCAGACGCCACCGTCCCCCACGCCTCGCGGGGATACGACGCCGGGAAGAAGATCAACGGGCGCAAGCGCCACCTGCTCACCGACACCCTCGGACTGCTTCTGGCCGTGGCTGTCACGCCGGCCTCCACGACCGACCGGGACGCTGCCCGCACCCTGCTGCCCGCAGCAAAGCATCGCCTCCGCCGACTGGCCCGGGTCTGGGCCGACGGCGGTTACACCGGCCACCTCACCGACTGGACCACCCAGCACCTCGGAGTCGTCCTCGACATCGTCCGCCGCAGCGACGACGTTCAGGGTTTTCAGGTCCTGCCCCGCCGCTGGGTCGTCGAGAGATCCTTCGCCTGGCTCCTGCGAAGCCGGCGCCTGGTCCGTGACTACGAACGACGCACCGACACCAGCGAGAGCGTCATCCTGTGGTCGATGACCATGCTCATGAGCCGCCGACTGGCCGCCCAGCGCCAGCAGCGTCCTGCCCCGGCGCGGGCAGCATGAACCTGCCCGGCTTCTCCTCGACCAGCCGGCCCCGTTCCACCAGCCGTTTCAGCCGGGCCATGGCCCCTTCGACGCGCGAGGCGGACGCGCTGTCCCAGCCCAGCACCACCGCTGCCCGCCGGGCACCGAGCCCATCGGATCCGGCATCCGAAGCGGCGGCCATCAATGCCTGGTAGTCCACCGACAACACCTCGACTCCGGGTGCCTCCTGCCGGTGGGGAACCGCCCGGCGCGGTCCCACCGGCTTCTTCTGCGACACGACGGCCACGATGGGCGCATCCTCCTCGGCCAGCGCCTCCAAATACTGTTCCAGGCCGATCACCCGGCGCCTGAGCACCTCTTCCGCGTCCGCCAGAGCCGCCCGCAATTGCTCCAGCTCGCCTTCGAGTTCCTCCACCCGCCTCGCCGAGGCCTTCTGCCGCGCTTCCAAGACCGCCCGCATCGACGGCATCCGCCACCTCCATGAAGTCTCGGTCAGCAACGGAACGACACTTCCGCGCCAGCCGCCACTTCATGTCTGACCAGCAGAAACCGCACATGGGGTTCGGAAAGAGAACGACCTCTCAGGGGGTGTGGCCGGGCGGCGATGAGCTGGTGTGGACCAACCTCGCCGACGCCGGGGACGTCGTGGCCCTAGTCAAGGACTTGCGCCCGTGTTTCGGTGAGTCGGTGCGCCCGGGGCTGGTCCATAACGGGTCGCACGCACATGATGCGACCGCCTACTTGACCGACGAACTCTGCGGACAGGCGATCGCGGACGGCCTTGCATGATCCCTGACATCGGCGGAGCAGCGGCCGAGGCGGGCGAGCCTCGTCGGTTTCTGATCGCCACCGCCGTGTCCCGGTACCTTAAGAGCCCGGAGTTGAACCGTCCAGGACTGGCTGAGGCACGCCAGAGCGTGATCGACCTCTTCACAGACAAGCTGGGCTATCAGCACCACAGCGCCCTCGGCATGGACCCCACCCGAGCACAGCTGTCCGACCAGCTTCGCATGTTCTGCATTTCACCCGAGCGTCGGGAGGACGACTTCGTCGCGGTGTACATCTGCAGCCACGGTGAGGTTCTCGACGACCGGCGAGATCATGTGCTGCTGGCCTCCGACACCGATCCCGAGGACCTCTCATACACCGCGTTGAGGACAGCTGATCTCGCCGACGCAATGCTGCGCGGCACCAAGGTACGGCGTCTGCTCCTGGTGCTGGACACCTGCTTCTCCGGGCAGGGCGGCAACGAGATGGCCGCGTCCGCCCTGGACCGAATCAGTGCCCAGTGGGGGCAGGACACCGGTTCTGGCCTGGTGGTCATCTCCTCCGCCCAACCCCACCAGCAGGCGCAGACCGGCCTCTTCCCTCGCCTGTTCAGGGACGCGGTCGGCAGTCTGGCCACCGCCGGGTACAGCCCGCAGTCGCTGTCGTTGTCAACCGTCGTGCAGCAGATGAACGACCACCCCGACCGCCCCGGCTACCAGCGCATCACCCTGTCGTTGAACGGACTGACCGGGGAGCCGCCCGCGTTCCTGGCCAATCCCCGCCACAGCAACCGGCTCACCGATGTCGACCTGGCTGTCCAACAGGCCGCCGAGTTCGACGAACACGCACAGCGCCGTGACACCGAGTTCACCAGACGTCTCCTGGTCCGGGCCATGGGGTACCCCGACGACGCTTCACAAGGCTGGTGGTTCTGCGGCCGCCACTGCGCCCTCGCCGACCTCAGTTCCTGGCTAGACCGCACCGACACCGACGGCCGGAATACCTGCCGGGTCGTAACCGCTGGCCCTGGCTCGGGCAAGACCGCTGTACTGGGCCTCATTGCAGCTCTTACGCACCCAGAGCGCCGGCAGTCCGTCCCGATCGACACACTCGGCCTCAGCAAGCACCTGATGCCGGACCCCCATGCCGTCGACGTGGCCATGTACGCGCAGAACCTCACTGACAACGACGTCCTGCACGGAATCGCCGCTGCCGCGAAGGTCAGCGCTCACACCGTCGGCGAGCTACTCGAAGCGCTCCCCGCCCCCGACGATCACCAACGCCCCCTGACCGTCCTCCTCGACGCTCTGGACGAAGCAGCCACCCCGAACACCCTCTGCAGCCGCATCCTACGGCCGCTGATCGACCACTCCAACGGAAAGATTCGTCTGCTGCTCGGCACCAGGCCCTACCTGCTCGACCGGCTGGGCCTCACGCAGAACTCCGAGGAAGTCGTCAACCTCGACGCTCCACAGTATGCCGACCCTGAAGCACTCCAGGCATACGCCGTACGCACCCTCCTCGAAGCACGGTTCGACAGCCCTTACCGGGACGACCCCACAACACTGAAGCCGGTGGCGGAAGCCATCGTGGACGCGGCGGGGACCTCGTTCCTCGTCGCCCGCATCACCGCCGGAACCCTCGCCGCCGCCGAAGACATCGTCCGCAACTCCCACGATCCCGCATGGCGGGCCGGCCTGCCGCGTCACGCCGGCGACGCCATGCGCGACGACCTCACCCGCCGCCTGGGCACCGAAGCCCAACGCGCCAGCGACCTGCTACGCCCACTGGCCTTCGCTCAGGGACAAGGCCTTCCCTGGGAAGACATCTGGGCCCCCCTGGCGTCTGCCTTGTCCGGCCGCATCTACACCGACGAAGACCTTCTGTGGCTCCGCCGCAACGCCGGCTCCTACGTCGTCGAAGCCACCGGATACAGCCGCTCGGCCTACCGGCTCTACCACCAAGCCCTGGCCGAACACCTCCGCGATGGCACCGATCCCCATACCGTCCACGCCGCCTTCACGAAGACACTCACCAGCCGTGTGCCGTACCGTGCCGACGCGACCCGAGACTGGTCACGCGCCCATCCCTACACCCTCAGCAACCTCGCCTTCCACGCGACCGAAGCCGACTGCCTCGACAGCATCCTGAACGACGCCGAGTACCTCGTCCACGCCGTCCCCCGCCGCCTCACTCCCTATTTACGCCATGCCCGCAGCACCATCGCCCGCTTGACCGCAGCCGTCTACCGCACGTCAATCGACCTCCACGAGACTGCGGAGCTACCAGCACGCCGGCAACTCCTCGCTCTCGATGCCGCCCGGGCCGGAGCAAAGGTGCTGCGGCAGCAGCTCACAGAGCGAATTCCCGGGGAAGACTGGGCCGTCCGATGGGCCAGCGGCAGCAAGTTCTCCGCTGCATTGCTCGACACGCTCACCGGCCACGACGGCTGGGTGGGGGGCGTTGCCTGCACCACTGTCGATAATCGGCCTGTCGCGGTCACCAGCAGCCGCGACAGCACGGTCCGTCTGTGGGACCTCACCACCGGTACCCCGATCGGCGACCCGCTCACCGGCCACACCGGCGCTGTGTGGGCCGTTACCTGTACCACCGTCGGTAACCGGCCTGTCGCGGTCACCGGCAGCTCTGATTTCACGGTCCGTCTGTGGGACCTCACCACTCGCACACCGATCGGCGACCCGCTCACCGGCCACACCGGCGCTGTGTGGGCCGTTACCTGTACCACCGTCGGTAACCGGCCTGTCGCGGTCACCGGCAGCTCTGATTTCACGGTCCGTCTGTGGGACCTCACCACTCGCACACCGATCGGCGACCCGCTCACCGGCCACACTGGCGCTGTGCATGCCGTTGCCTGTACCACCGTCGGCAACCGGCCAGTCGCCGTCACCGGCAGCGACGACCAAACCGTCCGTCTGTGGGACCTCACCACTCGCACACCGATCGGCGACCCACTCACCGGCCACACTCTCTGGGTGCTGGCTGCGGCCTGTACCACCGTCGACAACCAGCCCATCGCCGTCACCGGCAGCTATGACAACAGCGTCCGTCTGTGGAACCTTGCCTCTCGTATGCCTCTGGGTTCCTTCAACTTAGAGGTCGTTCTCTTTCCGAACCCCATGTGCGGTTTCTGCTGGTCAGACATGAAGTGGCGGCTGGCGCGGAAGTGTCGTTCCGTTGCTGACCGAGACTTCATGGAGGTGGCGGATGCCGTCGATGCGGGCGGTCTTGGAAGCGCGGCAGAAGGCCTCGGCGAGGCGGGTGGAGGAACTCGAAGGCGAGCTGGAGCAATTGCGGGCGGCTCTGGCGGACGCGGAAGAGGTGCTCAGGCGCCGGGTGATCGGCCTGGAACAGTATTTGGAGGCGCTGGCCGAGGAGGATGCGCCCATCGTGGCCGTCGTGTCGCAGAAGAAGCCGGTGGGACCGCGCCGGGCGGTTCCCCACCGGCAGGAGGCACCCGGAGTCGAGGTGTTGTCGGTGGACTACCAGGCATTGATGGCCGCCGCTTCGGATGCCGGATCCGATGGGCTCGGTGCCCGGCGGGCAGCGGTGGTGCTGGGCTGGGACAGCGCGTCCGCCTCGCGCGTCGAAGGGGCCATGGCCCGGCTGAAACGGCTGGTGGAACGGGGCCGGCTGGTCGAGGAGAAGCCGGGCAGGTTCATGCTGCCCGCGCCGGGGCAGGACGCTGCTGGCGCTGGGCGGCCAGTCGGCGGCTCATGAGCATGGTCATCGACCACAGGATGACGCTCTCGCTGGTGTCGGTGCGTCGTTCGTAGTCACGGACCAGGCGCCGGCTTCGCAGGAGCCAGGCGAAGGATCTCTCGACGACCCAGCGGCGGGGCAGGACCTGAAAACCCTGAACGTCGTCGCTGCGGCGGACGATGTCGAGGACGACTCCGAGGTGCTGGGTGGTCCAGTCGGTGAGGTGGCCGGTGTAACCGCCGTCGGCCCAGACCCGGGCCAGTCGGCGGAGGCGATGCTTTGCTGCGGGCAGCAGGGTGCGGGCAGCGTCCCGGTCGGTCGTGGAGGCCGGCGTGACAGCCACGGCCAGAAGCAGTCCGAGGGTGTCGGTGAGCAGGTGGCGCTTGCGCCCGTTGATCTTCTTCCCGGCGTCGTATCCCCGCGAGGCGTGGGGGACGGTGGCGTCTGCCTTCACCGACTGCGAGTCCACGACCGCCGCACTCGGCTCCTCCTTGCGGCCCTCAGCCAGGCGGACGACCTCACGCAGCCGGTCGTGCAGCTCGCCCACCAGCTCCGTGTCCCGCCAGCGGGCGAAGAAGGCGTAGACCCGCGGCCAGGGCGGGAAGTCGGCGGGCATCGCCCGCCACTTGATGCCGTTGTCGACGAGGTAGCGCACCGCGTCGATCATCTGCCGGTGACAGTAGCCCTCCGGCCTGCCGCCCCGGCCCGCTAGCCATCCCGGCACCGGCAGCAGATCCCTCACCAGGGCCCACTCCGCATCGCTCATGTCCGAGCCGTACCGGGGCTGGCGCTCTGGCCGGTCGGCCGCGTTCCCGAACCGATGGGCGAGACAGTCACACCCAGGAGTGGACGGACTGGACCCGGCGACCACGACCACGCGACACTTCGACAACAGGGCCTCTTGCTCCTCGCTGGACTCGACAACCGCGAGCTACCAAGAGGCCCTTCCTCTATGCCCCACCAGCAAACAAGTCACCCGATCCAGGACCCCGTTCGAACCAGACCGAGCACACGACCGGATAGAGAACGGCCAGTTAGGGAGCATCGGCACCGCACAGGGCCCTCCCGCGTACGGACTCGGGTGCGTCCGGCCATACCTCCGCGGCAGTAGTCGGGGCGCTCTCGCCCAGCAGTGCACAGGCCCGGCTTAGGACGGCCGCTTCGTTTAGCGGGAAGGTGGTGACGGACGACGTGTCCTCGAAGATACGGACGGCGGAACCGTCGAAGTTCAGCGCGGTGGGCAGCAAGCGTCGCACCTCCATGTCGACGACCTGCGCGCCGGTTCGGCCGTCGTAGACGGCGATGTGGGAGGGCACGGTGACGACGATCTCGCGTCCGTAGGGCTGTATGAGGCCGATGCTGTCTCCCTTTCCGGCGAGCGGGAGTTCGGTCCAGGAGTCGCCGTGAGGCCGGTAGACCGCCAGCGCTCCGGTAAGGGTGCTGGCTACCACGCCACCGTCCTTGAGTGCCTTCGCCTGCATAAACACACCTGAGCTCAACAGCACGCGGTGCGCCCACGCGTACCGGCCCTCGCGGTAGGGCAGCGCGTACAGGTGCTGGTCGGTGGCGACGAACAGCCGCTTGCGCCCCGGGGCCGCGCTGACAGCGACGACCCGCTCCGTGTCGGGCAGGGTAATCGAGTACCTACGTTGCGGCTGCGACGTGGACTGTGCCAGTGAGTAGACGCGGATCTCATGGGCCCAGGCCGCGTAGAACTCCCGGTGCGGATCGTCGAACAGAGTGACCGATGCTCTCTGCCCGGCCGGTCCGGTCAGCTCGATGGCTGAGCCGAAAGAGAATGTGGCGGCTTTGACGTGGCGGAGCCGCACCAGGCCGTCGGTGCTCGCGACCGCGGCCATGCGCAGCCGCGGGCTGAAGGCGGAGGGCTGCTTACCCGAGACGGGGCCCATGTCCACGAGTTGCTTTCTGCCCTTGCGCCTCGTGGGGTCGTACACCCCCATGCGGGCGTGGCCGTAGGCACCGGTGACATAGAGCAGTGACGAGCTGTCGGGGATGCTTTCGACGAGTTGCGCGCCCAAGACGTAGAGGTACCGCCTGTCCGGAGCGGCAAGGCTGTAGAACACCAGGGCGCCGCTGCTGGAGGGCGTCACCAGGTGCTCTCCGTCGCCGCTCACCGCTAGCTGGGAACGTCCGCTGTTGGAGGACGCGAAGTAGTCCGAGGCGGAGGCGCGTTCATCGATGGTGTCTTCACCGGAGTCCGAGCCCAGGTCCTGCGGATCGGCGGAGTAGGCGGCGATCGTGTTGGCGGCCGCGAGATAGAGGGAGGAACGGGCAGAGCTGTAGCCGAGCATGGCCAGGTACGGCACATTGACGGGCATGTGTTCGACCTTGGCCGTGTCCGGCGCCAGGGTCAGGAGCCGGCCGCCGGACAGTGCGTAGAAGCACTTGCAGGCTGCCGCGTACAGGAGGTTCCGTGCGGGGGCGGGGAGGTTCGTGGCAGCGTGCTTCGGGCGGGCTGTGGTCCGCCAGTCCCACATGCGTACCGCGGTCGCCGTACCGATGGCCAACGTGGAGCCCGAGGGCGTGAACGCAAGTGTTGTCGGGCGGCCGTCATCGGCGAGAAGGGTACGGCGGCCGGCCGCCGTGGAGCCGGTTTCCTGGACCTCCACCGTGCCGTCGCGGCCGCCGATGGCCAGGCGGGATCCGTCGGCACTGTAGGCGACCGCGCTCGCCGGGGTCCTGGTGGACCACTGCGGAGCGCCCTCTCCGGCCGGATCCCATCGTGCGACTCCCCGTTCGGTGGCCACCGCGAGGGCGCCGTCGGTCTGCGGGAATCCGATCGTGTTCACCTTCCGGAGTTCCACAGGCACGGTCACCGGTGAGGCGCTGCGGGCGTCCCACACCCGCAGTCGCCGCTGCGCGTCGATCCCGGCGGCGTAGCGGCCGTCGTGGCTGAGGGCCAGGCTGTGCAGTCCGGTGGCCTTGGTACGGATGACCTTGCTGATGGAGGTCTCACGGTTGACCGCGGACAGTAGGGCGTCACGACTCCCCGGCGAGTTGGGGGCGAGGGCACGAGCGGTCAGCGCGTCCACGAGGGCCTGGTCCGGCGTACGGGTCTCCCGTTGCAGTGCCCGGTCGGCGAGTTCCTCGGCCTTCGTGGCGATGCGATCGCGGTCGGCGCGCTTCCTGCTCTCGTCGCCGTACCAGAGGCCGAACATCGTGGCGATGACGGTGAAGGCGCAGGCAGTGGCGACGAACCGCCGGGGCAACCGGCGAGAGCGGCGCAACGCCTGTGGCACGTCCCGGGCTTCGCGTACACGGTCGCGCGGAATGGCGGTCACCGGGCGGGTGTCCTGCTCACCCGGCGCGAACAGCAGTACGTGACCGGCGGCAAGCGCGTCGTGGACGGCGTCCGGCTGGGCGGGCACGGCGTGCAGGCGAGCGGGGGGTTGGATGCCAGCGTGCACGACGACGCGCGGGTCCGCGTCGCGGGGGTGTTCGCCCGCACGGGTGAACAGACCGCCGCGGCGACGGTGGAGGGCGCGGGCCAAGGCCACCGCGGCGGCCGCACCGACCTCGGTTCCGGCGGGGATGTTGGCCGCGACACTGTGCGGGCCGCCGAGCCGCCAGCGCATGCCGTGGCCGCGGGGGAAGTGTTCCTGGGCCCGGGCCCAGGAGAACGCCGCGGCCAGAGAGGTCTCCAGGGTCTCCAGGCCGGTGGTGAACAGCATGGTGTCCGTGTCCGGCAGGACCTCCTCGGCCGCGTCCTGGACCAGGTCCACGGTAAGGACGGCCACCCCCTCGGGGGTGACGCCGTCGGCGAGCACCTTGGCCGCGACGGACTCATGGCGGCGGCGCGGCCCGCGCAGACAGCGTTCCACCAACTCCTCGGCCAGCTTCCATGGCAGCTCAGGATGATCCGCGCGGAAGGTGGCCCGTTTGACATCGGCGAGGAGGGCGGGGGCGGCGGCGCTAGGGTAGGGCTGGCGGGCCGCGTCACACCACACGGCCGTCGCCCCTGTCTCGGCCCCGGCGTCGGCCAGGGCGCGGTCGGAGGGTATGGCTTCCCGCTCCAGTGCGGCTGCCCGTGCGGCGTGCCAGATCGCCCGTGCCATGGGGTGGTCACGCGTCGATCCCTTGTCGCGCAGCAGCCGCAGGGCCGCTGAGACCGGACCGTCCTCAGGCGGGCCGGTGAGCGGAGAACCGTCCAGGAGCCGGTCGCCGGACTGGGCGGCGGCCGCGCAACCGCGCAGCCACAGGCCGTCCCGGCACAGCCTGTCCGCGATCGCGGCCGCCGACAGCTTGGGGGCGGTCACGATCCGGCCCATGGCACAGGCCGCCAGGAGAGCGGCCCACTCCAGGAAGTCGTCCGGGCGTCGGCTCATCGGCACGCCTCCGAAACCTCATCAGCCCGTGTGCGGGCGTCGGTGAGTGCGCACAGGCGCCGGACCAGCTCGGCACCGTCGAGTGCGAGAGCGGTCAGGCGACCGGTGGTGCTGCCCAGGACCACCCACTTGCCGTCCGAGGTGAAGCCGCCCGCCGACCAAGCCCCGCCGTAGTAGGGGTCGTCGTCCGGATCCTCCGGGCTGGTGGCCCGGAACAGCTCGGCGCCATCGGGCAGTTGCTGCAACAGCGCGGTGTAGTCGACGCTCACGGTCAGCAGCGCGGACTCGTCCGGGGCCAGGGCGGTGCCCAGGACGGTCTGGTTATGCCGTTGGGGAAGCTGCTCGCGCAGTCCGATCTTCGGGCCGTACCGGGCGATGCGTCCGTCGCCGAAGCCGGCGAGGTAGCCGTCCCGGTAGGGAACGGCGGCAGCGAGGTCTCCCAGCCCGTCGTCGGTGCCGACGGCCGCGAAGTTCCGGGTGACGGTGGGGCGTGCGGTTCGGGGGTCCAGGACCTCGGCCCAGCCGAGCCGGTGCCCCACTAGCAGCCTGGTGCCGTCCGGCCGCCAGGCGAACGTGCCCACCGCGCCCGCGTCCCGCTCCGGCTCGGGGGCGACCTTCACCGTCCGGTGCGCCATGTTCCACAGCTGCACCTCACCCGCCGAGTCGCCGACGGCCAGGATCTGGTCGTCGGGGGAGAAAGCCAGGCGGAACACCGGGCTGTCCGCATGGTGCAGCGGTCGTCCCTTCGGTCTCATCGCGGGGTAGTCGTAGAGGGTGATACGGCCGGAGGCGTCGCCCACGGCGAGGGTCCGCCCCCTCCCGTCCACCGCCAGGGCCATTGTGGCCTGCGAACCGGCCTTGCGCAGCACCGTCGTACGCCCGTCACGGGCCCGATACCGGATCAGCCGGCCGTCAGCGCGGAGCACGAGGACGCTGCCGGGGGAGTGCGGATCGCCGACGACGGCTCCGACCTGTTCCTGTGCGTCCGTGCGCAGTGGCGGGGCGTACAGGAACACCCGGCTGCGGCCGGAGAGCGGGGCCGAGGCCACAACCGGTGCGCCGGTGATGGGGTGGACGGCCAGGACCGCGGTGAGCGACTCGGTGGCCTCGCTGTAGGCGACTCCCAGGGCACGGCCGCCGTCGGACATGTCCAGCGCGGTGACCGTCGGGCTGGCGGATGTGGTGTCGATGGGGGGGCGGTACGCGGGCCATTCGCGTGTCGCGGCCAGGACCGTGCGTCCGTCGGCGCTCGCCGAGAGGGCGTAGACGTATCCGTCGAGACTCACGGTCTTCTTCAGCCGCAGGGTTCGGGTGTCATAGACCTGCAGATCGATCCGGGACCCGCCGACCACCAGTGAGCGTCCGCCGTCGGTGACGGCCATGGTGGAGACGTTCTTCCGTAGCAGCCTCATCGCCTTGGTGGCGGTCAGGAGTGTCTTGGGCGAGGCGTTCGCCCGGTCGGCCGGGTAGACCTGAAGGGCGGGGTCGTTGCCGTCCGTCAGCCGTCCCACCGCGAGACGTCCGTCGGGCAGGAACGCCAGGGAGGTGACCAAGGGGTCGGTCGGCCGTACCTGTACCGGGGACGGCGAGCCGGGCCGGGCGACGGCCTCCACTCCGGCGCGCGTGGCCCATGCCACCCGCCCGCCCTCGCCCGCGGTCAGGGCCAGGACCGGTCCGTCGGCGTCACGCAGCACCCGCAGACCGATGTCGTCGCCCTCACCGAGCACCCCGTACAGAACCTCGCCGCGGTCGGTGCCCAGGATGAGCCCACGGCCGTCGGCGCTGAAAAGCACCTCGGTCACCGTGCCCGCTCGTGCGCCGGTGCGGGCCCGCACTCTTTGTCCGTCGGACTCGTACACCGTGACCTTGCCGCCCGTCGCCACCGCCAGCAGACGGCCGTCGGGGCTGTACCGCATGGCCCCCACCTGGTGTCCGGCGTCGATGACACCGGACAGCCGCAGGTCGCCGTAGGCCGCCGACAGCATCGCGGCGGTGGCCACGGGGGAGGTGGGGTCCAGGAGATGGGCCTGTAGGGCTGCACTCGCGGAGCGGTCCGGGGCCGCGCCGTGGTAGGCCCGGGCATGTGCGCTCAGGCTCTCCACCTGTGCCTGGGTGCGGGCATCGGCGCGATCGGCAGCGTTCGCGGCGGCCCACACCCCCGTCGCCGTCGCCGCCACGAGTGCGACGAAGGCCACCGGTAGCGCGAGGGACCGCCGCAGCAGACCGGCTCGTACCGCGTCGGCCACGCTGGTGACGGCCACCGCTTCGGGTCGCCCGCTCGACTGCGCGGCCAGCGCCCGTTCATGGGCTGCGCCCGCCACGAGCAGCCTGCCATGGTCGATGTCGGCCACGAGCGCGGCTTTCTGATCGATATGGGTAACCGGGCCGAGTAGTCCGAAAGCGTCGACCTCGGCGCTGAGCACCGCGCGCCGATCCCAGGGGCGCCTGCGGGCCAGCGGGGTCAGGCCGAACAGGAACGCCAGTGCGACCGCGAAGGCCCCTCCGGCCGAGGCTCCGCCGATCGGCGTCGTCACCTGCGATCCGTCGACCGTTCGCACTGTCCAGGTGATCCGGCCCCGGGTGGGAAAGCCCGCCTGGCCCTCGGCCCATCGCAGCGCCGTGGCCACTGCCTCGTCGAAGGCGGCGTCGGTGGGAGGCTGCGGATCGAGGCGCTCCAGTACTGCCGGGCCCTCGGCCTTACGGGGCCCGCGCTCGTATCGCATGACCAGGGTCAGCAGGGCGGAGGACTCACCGACGGCGAGCGTGATGCGCGCGCCGCGACGCCACTTCCGCGGGAGAACGGGAAGCCATGCGCGCCCGGATCGAAGCAGGGTCCACAGGAGGCGTCGTAGACGCGAGGAGCCCATGGGCGGTCATCCTTCCTCCGCTGTCGGCGCGGTCAGCACCTTTTGGATGGCTTCGCGCGTCCACGAGTCCGCTGCCCGCGCGAGTGAGCGCCGCAGGATCGCCTTACGTCCCGCCGCCGGCAGCTCGTCGACCGGCTCGGGCACCATGTACCAGTCGAGCGGCGCGGACGCCTTTCCCAGCAGGACGGTCGGCTCCGCGCCGAGTTCGGCGTCCTCGCCCGCCAGCGGCAGGGCGAACGTCTTGTACGGCCGGTCGGCTGCCGAGCGCTGCCCCACCAGCACCCAACCGGCCGAGGATTCGGGCACGCGAGAGCGCGCCGTCAACCGCCAGCGGTCCGCGCCACGTACCGGCTCCAGCAGGAATTCGAGCTGTGGGGTCACGACGCGGTGGTCCTGTTCGGGACCAGAGGCCGCCGCGTGCTGCAACACCGGGGGCGGAAGCACGACGGCGTCCTCCGGCTCCGCCGGCTCCGGGGTGACCAGTTTCGCGGTGGCGGAGCCGGTAAGACTGAACGTAGCCGTCCCCGCATCGGACAACCTGGCCACTTCCATCCGCCAACCCTCCGCCCCCACGAGGACCACCCCCATGCCGGCCAACGCCTTCGCCCGGCCGTGGCTGTCGACCGACAGCATCTGTCCGCCGCCGTCGGGCCGGTCGCTCCAGGTCAGAGTGAGCAGCGGGAGAGAGATCGTCCGTGTAAGCCCCGCGGTGACCGTGCCGAGCAGGTCCAGCGCCTTGGCCAACACCCCTGCGGAATCCGCGTCGTCCGACGCGACACTCGTAGCGGAACGGACGGCCGGCGCGTCCTCCGCCACCAGCGGTGTGTGGAGACCTGTGCCGGTGTAGGAGACGAACGGGTTCGCGGGATCGGCGGCGAGGAGATACGTGTTCACGGTGTGTGTCGCCGAGGTGAGCCGGGGATCCCACTGGCCGCTCGCACGGTCCGAACGGCTCAGTCGCTCCAGCGCGGTCCGCAGCAGCCGCAACCCCGCGAGATAGACGGGAAGGTCTTCTCCGGCCTCCGCAGCCGTGATCAACCGCTCTCTGGCATCTCGGGGCACGGGCCCGTCCTTCTCCAGAAGGAACCAGTCCGCCAACAGCGACACGTCGTCGGAGGAGGGGAAGGCGTCGGCCATCAGCCGCACCCACTGGCGTGCGCGGTCACGATCCGGATGGTCCATCAGGTGGTAGGCGACGGCGCAGCCCGCGGCCGGGTCGCCCCGGCCGGCTTCGATCCGGGCGCCGATGCTGCGTACAACGTGATCGGTGATGGCAGCGGCGGCGCCCAGGCGGCCCTGGGCGCGGTAGTCGAGCAGGGCGCGGGCGTCGGGGTCCGCCGGCCGCACCGTCACGTCTCCCTCACCGCCGTCGGGCTGTGCCGGGCTACGGATCCGCCCGACGCAGTTCGCTGGCAGAGACACGAACCGTGCCAGGTGGTCCTGGCCCTGTGTCACGCAGAGGTACGTCGAGCGGCCTTCGCCGGATGCCGGACGGCTGACCACGTACTCGTCCGCTACCTCGATCGGTCTCAGCAGGGTGCCGTCCGTGTCACAGACGAACAGACCGGTGCCCCGCAGCTCCCGGGCTGTGTGCAGCGCCTCGTCGGGCGGGAGTGCCGCCTTGCGCCTGGTCCCGGGCAGCAGGAGCCGCTTCAGAGGGGAGGGATTCACGGGCCGGTCGGTCGGCACGGCCTGGCCGCTGCCCGGTGAGGGGTGAGGATCGTCGAGGACGAAGTCCACCGTCAGTGCCGCTGGGCCTTCGGGAGGCACCACCACCGTGGCGCTCACGCGCTCGAGACCCGGAGGCGCCAGCCGTACGACGTAGGTGCCCGGCGGGAGTTCGGTCTCGAACGGCCGGCCGGACACCACAACCGCACTGCGCACGTTCCCCGATTCCGTGTCCAGGATCTCCGCAGCCACGGGGATACCCGGTGAGAGAGCGACCATCACACGCGTCAGGGTCATCGGACACGCTCCACGGCGACGGTGAACTCCAGGTCCGGCGGCAGGAAGGCATGAACCCCTGCCGGGGACGGGGCGGTGTAGTGGCCGTCGGGAAAGTCCATGCCCACCGCGTACACACCGGCCGGCGCGACGGTCCTCCACACCGTGTCGTGCAGTTCGAGGACCGGCCGCTTGTCCTCGGCGCCCCCGAGGCCCGACAGGGAGACATCGGCCAGACGGGCGGCGGCGTCGGGGTCGCACCGTACGCCTAGAGGCACATCCGGAGGGCCGTCGAGGACATGCAGGACCAAGTCCCCGTGCACGCTCATCCCCGGCACCTGAACCGGCGGGGCGGTACGGGTCAGTGTGTACACGGCCTCGTAGAGGTCCAGGCTGGTCACGCGCCACCGGCCGTCGCGCGTGGAGGCGGCGCGTCCCGCCAACGCGTCGAGGAGAGCACGGGTGTAGTCGCTCACTCGGTGCTGGTCCGCGTGCGCGGTGCCGCCGGACAGTGTCGCCGGCAGCACTGCGAGATCCCTGCGATGCTCGGGACCCTCCCGGATGTCCAGCAGCGGCAGTGTGTGCGTGTCCCGGAGGCTGGACAGCCGGGCAGTGCGTTCCCGGCAGGAGTCGAGGAAGTAGTACTGGTATCCCGCGCCACAGGCTCGCATCCCCTGGACGAAGCTTTCCAGGTTGACGGCGGCGTCTAGGATCCGGTTCCTGCTGCGCGCGAAGTCCTCCAGCAGCAGCAACGGGCTGCCGTTGTCCAGGCCGTGGCCGCTGAAGTAGAAGAGGGCGACGTTGGACGGGTGGCTGTCGCAGCGGCTCACCCACCGGTCTACGGCTCGCTGCACCGCATCCGCCGAGGGCACCTCGACCTCACGTAACCGCCCATCGGGCTCCGGTGCCTCGCCCGGGGACAGGAGCACGTCGACACTGCCGAGTCCCGCCACGGGGTGGCGCAGTTCATCCCTGACCCAGCGGGCGAAGGCCAGCGCGGACAGGGGAGGGGAGGTGAGTTGGCGGGTGACGATGGTGTCGTGCCGGACAGGATCGGAGCCGCCGCGCAGGTGCCGGTAGCCGCCCACCCCGATGACCAGCGCGTGTACCTGAGGTCCGTCCTGGACGGCGGTGTCAACGAGATAGGTCACCGCCACCCGTCCTCGGCGGCGAGGGCATGCGGCCCGGACCGCAACGGCCCCAGCCGCTCGCCGAGGCGGGCGTAGAAACTCGGCGCGAGGAAATAGGCACTGTGGGCGCGCAGCCGACCGGACCGGAAACTGTGGTCCTCCACACCCTCGAAGACGGGTTCGGCCCGGAACGACAGCAGGTCGTTCATGTCGTAGACGTTCAGCCACCGGCGCACTGCGGGCGGCCTCGGCAGCTTGAGGCCCGCCGTGCCGGGGATGTCCGGCGGGTGCGGCGAGAACAGGCTCAATTCTTCGAAGAAGGCGACCTGCGACCCGGCGGTCACCAGGAGATCGACGGTGAAGTCCTCGGCGGCCAGCGGTCCGGAAAGCAGGTCGTAGACGATGTTGCCGCCCATGCTGTGGGCGACCAGCACGAAGGGATCACGCGGACCGCGCTGGGCGTTCGCCTCCCGCAGGACATCCGCGATCTTCCCGCCGATGCCGGCGCCCGCTCCGGTGGCCGGCCGCCGACGGTAGTAGGTCAGGACGTCGCCGAGGAACTCGGTAATGCGCGGAGCGAGTTCGGCTCGCAGCCGGTCGGCGACCGGCGACGTCGTACGGTCCGCCAGCGTCTCCCGGATCCGTACGACGCCCTCCTGCAGCGCGGCGCGGACCCGCCCCGCACCGAAGCTCTCCCGGCCGGGGCCCGCTTCCTGTCCGCGCTCGATGTCCTCCAGGGCCTGGCACAGCCGGACGGTGAACTCCTCGTCGTCGTCGACCTCTGCCAGCCAGGTCGGGGCCGCCTCGACCACGGACGGTGTCAACGCCGAGGCGGCCGCCAACTCCTTCGCACTATCCGGTGACGCGAGGAGCGCGGCGGTCCACAGCAGATCCAGTGCGTCACCCATCGACGTCCGCGCTGTGGTGACGAGCCGTTCGCGAATCCGGGCGTCGTCGGGTACGACCTGGGCGACGAGGTCCGACAGCGGGCCGTCGCCTACACCTTCCCCGAAGCGTTCGGCGACCCGTGCGCTGTTTGGGACGCTCGCTCCGCCCCAGGCCAGGGAGGCGCCATCACCGCCCCAATACGGCTGGAGAATTTCGGCCGGTCCACCGTCCGCGCGCGACCATCCCGCCGTCACATACTGCTCGAACAGAGCCTTCCGGACCCTTGTTTCCTCCACATGTGGGCCGTCGATGCGATTGGCCACCCCATGGACAAAAACCAACGGCATCCGTGTCCCCCTCGACCCCCATCCGAGCACTTGCGACCCGGAGAAGGACACCGTACAGATGCAGCCTCGCCATGTGATGAGTTTTCGCGATAGTCGTAATGATGACGCGATTCCGGCGAAGCCGACGTCATGCAGAAGGCGTTGTAGCCGTGTGTGCAGCGCGCCGGGTTGAACGGGGTGGAGCAGTGCGGCGATGCACGTGCTGAGCCCGTGCTGCGCCATCGTGTGCAACAGAGCGGCCTGGAGCGCCCCCAGGCGCTGCCCGCGCACCTCCTCGCTGCGCCCGTCCTCGCCCTTCAGCCGCTCCGGGGTGACGACCGGGTCCTGGAGCTCCAGCACGATGATCTGGTACCGCGCCAGCAACCCGCGCGAGACGGCAGACGCCAAGCTGAGCTTGTACAGGACGGGCCCGAAGATCTCCTCGTGGTCCATGGAAGCCGCCATCTCCCGCGGCAGCGGGTCGCGCACTCCCTCGGCGACTTCCCGGTTGGGCCGTTCCTCCCAGATCCGCGGTGTGGCCGTCAGGTACAGCCGGCGGGCGGCAGGGATGACCTCCTGGTCGTGCACGGCCGCCCAGGCTTTGCCCATAGACCCGCTTGTCCTGTGGGCCTCGTCGACACACACCAGGTCCATCGGGGCCAGTTGCTGCCCGTAGGCGCCCTCGAAGGCCTCCGCGAGGACACCGAGACTGGCGTACGTCGCGTAGATGGTCACCGGGCCCTGCCCGTGCCACAGGGCCAGCTGCACGGGGTTGGTCGTGTGACAAATCCGCTGTGGATCACTGGACTGGTGATGCTCTGACCTGTGGATCTAGTGATCGTTCAGGATTTCTTGCCGTCATGTCGTGTGGATCTGGGCTGGGGTTTCCCTGGGAGGTCTGGAGGCTGGCAGGGCTCTGAAGTGCAGGTTTGTTGATCGTTTCGGAATGTGGTGATCGTCGTAGGACTTGTTTTTCGCTGCGTGGCTCAGGTGGCTGGTGTCTGCGCTGCACCGACGATGCGGCTCGGTCCATGATCAGGCGAACTGCGGTGGTGCTCAGTCCAACTGAGGTCTTTTTTCGCGGTCTTGTTCATACTGTTTCCCGGTGGGTTGTCAGTGCCCGCTCCTAGTCTGTGGGGCATGACGTCAGCGAGGCCCAAGCGGCCAGTCAGTGAACTCCCGGGCGATCCTGCTCGTTCACCTGCACTACGTTCACGGACATCCCGCAGTGCGTATGAACCGCTCCGGGTCTGATGGAGGCTCGATTCCCTGAGAGGATCGAGTCATGGCGCGTCCGTCCCCCTACCCTGCCGAGCTTCGTGAGCGCGCGGTGCGCATGGTCGCGGAGATCCGTCCCAACTACCCAACCGAGTGGGCCGCGATGAAGGCAGTCGCAGCCAAGCTGGGGATCGGTGCGGCTGAGACGGTGCGGACCTGGGTCCGCAAGGCCGAAGTCGACGCCGTCCAGCGGCCCGGCGTCACGTCCGAGGACGCTGCGGAGATCAAGCGGCTGCGGGCCTGGAACGCCGAGCTGCGACGGGCCAACGAGATCCTGAAGGCGGCGTCGGCTTTCTTCGCGGCCGAGCTCGACCGGCCGTCGAAACGCTCGTAGCGTTCATCGACGCACACCGCCAGGTGTTCGGAGTCGAGCCGATCTGCCGTGTCCTGACCAGCCACGGACTCAAGATCGCAACGAGCACCTACTACGCGGCGAAGAACCGCACCCCCAGCACCCGGGCGGTCCGCGACGCGGAACTCAAGACGCACATCAGCCGCGTCCACACGGACAACTTCAGCGTCTACGGGGTCCGGAAGGTGTGGCGGCAACTGCACCGCGAAGGCATACCGGCGGCACGCTGCACCGTCGCCCGGCTGATGCGCGACCTCGGCCTGGAGGGCGCCCGACGCGGGAAGAAGATCCGCACCACCATCCGCGACGACGGCCAGGAGCGGGCCGCGGACCTGCTCAGGCGCGACTTCACCGCGCCCAGTCCGAACGAGCGGTGGGTGGCTGACTTCACCTATGTCGCCACCTGGTCCGGGGTCGTCTACGTGGCGTTCGTCGTGGACGTGTTCTCGCGGGCGATCGTGGGCTGGTCCGCCGCCACCAGCAAACGGGCCAAGCTCGTCCTCGACGCCCTAGACATGGCCCTATGGCGGCGCAATCGGGCTGGAACTCCCGCTGGGCCGGGACTGATTCACCATTCCGACGCGGCAGTCAGTACACATCTTTCGCGTTCACCGCGCACCTTCTCGACGCCGGCATCGACGCCTCGATCGGCACCGTCGGCGACGCCCTGGACAACGCGCTCATGGAATCCCAGATCGGCCTCTACAAGACGGAGTTGATCAAGGCCAGCAAGCCCTGGCCGGCCTGGCGGACGTTGAACTGGCCACCGCGGAATGGACCGACTGGTTCAACAACCAGCGCCTTCACACCGCGATCGGCAACATCCCGCCCCACGAGCACGAGACCAACTACTACGCTCAACACCAGCCCCAACCGGCGGCTGGAGTCAACGCATAGAGCCTCCACCGATCCCGGAGCGGTTCACGCATGCTGGCTGGGCTCAGCGGATCGGTTGTGTGTGCGTGTCCTCGGCTAGTACGTCGAAGCGCATAGTCGTTCCGGGTGGGTGGAGTGATGGGGCTCGTCGATGCTCCCGCCACAGCAGTGGTTGACCTGTCACGTCACGGGCTAGGACGTATCGGCGTTCAAACACCATGCCGATCGATGGGACTGTTGAGGGCGCAATCTGGTGGATGGTTTCCGTGCCGGCGACCTGGGCTCGGAGGAGCTCCGTGGTCGGGGCGGGCATCAGCTCTGGCTGCGTCCGGGCGAGGTCGGCCAGGCGGCGTTGCACGAACCGGCGTCTGGGCACCCCGTCGGGTCCGGGTAGGTCCTCGACCTGGTAGGGGTGCCAGTACGGGGCGAGATCACGGCCTGGCACGTATGCGAACCGTTGGCGCCCGCCGGGGGCACCGCCGCGGTCGGGCAGCGCCAGTGTCGGGTTTAGGGCCTCCTGCTCGCGAGTGCGCTCGGGTGGGGCGAGAGTGTGTCCACTGACCTTCCGCTCGATGGCCCAGAGGATGTTGCTGTACTCGTCGAGGCCGAGGAGTACGTCCTCGATTGCGGGTCCCTCGATCGGGGTGAGTGCGCGGAGCCACATGACGAGCGAGTGATCGTCCAGTCCGGTCGTGCGGAACAGGGACCAACTCTTGGGGGGCGCCAGGTCGTGGGGCTGCCCGAAGCTGTCGATCACGGTGGGCCGCAGCAGTGTCACGACGTGGCCGACCCGGGCCGGGACGGGGAACATGAACCAGTCGTCGCTGTGTGAGGCAATGAGGTCGATCAGCAGTGTGGTGGCGAAGTGGCTGGTATCGGGTGGGTAGCCGCCGATGTCGACGGCCGCATCCTCGATCTCCCACCAGCGGGCCCGTGGCGCGCCGGGGTATTGCAGCGAGGTGGGGTAGCAGGTGATTGATGGTTCTTCGGGCTCGGGCGGCACGACGGCGGATGTCTGTGTTCCTTCGGCGTCGGCGGAGAACCAGTCGACTCGGCCCCCGCGGTGCCGGGGCAGCTGCAGGATTCGGTCGCTTGATGAATTGCCGAGGGGGAAGCCTGTCTCGTATACGAGTTCGTCGCTCTGCCAGTAGTTGGTGCTCGGGGTAGGGATGCCAAGCCCAGTGAAGGCTGTGTCGCCCATGCCGAGCTCAGCCCGGTCGCGCCACAGCGCGTACCCGTCGAATCCCCCGGCCAGCCTCTCGTATGGCGGGGGCAGTTGGCGGTCGGTGTTGGCGGAGTACGGCGGAGGTGGGGAGGCCAGCAGGTATTTCGGATCAACGGTGGCTGGATCGAGATCCTGCTGTGCGGCGACGACAGCGCCGACGCGGATGCGGCGACCGGTCGTCCACCACTCATCGGGTTCGCCTTCGATGATTGACTCAGCCGGAACGGAGGCGGGGTCGCGGTCAGGGCTGGCTGGTTCCGGGCGGATGGGGGTGTGAGCCGCGGTCAGGTTCACCAAGACCGGGGTGGTCGCATTCTCACCTTGGTGCTCGCCGAGTTGCCACTGCCGGGCGAGGAACCACAGGGGGTCGTGCAGGGTGGCGGCGAACCCGGCTGCGAACGTACGCGCCCGGGGATCTGGCTCCAGCCGGCGGTACAGGTCGTAGCGCTGCGCCATCAGTTTCCTCTCGATCTACAGCGGAAAGTGACTGCCGGTCTCCAGCCGCACTTGAGACCGGCCGGTGGCGCCAAATGCTGTCATTGGTACTGCCGCGAGGTAGCTGCCGATCGCGTCTGGGTCGGCCGCCCGGGCATGTGCCAGCTCACGTGTCTCGGCCAGTACCTCGATGAGTTCTGGTGTGTCGAGCCGTGCTCCGTAGCCGGCGTCGAGGTCGGAGGGGACAGCCAGGAGGATCGCTTGCTGGGCCCTGGCGGCGGGCCCATTGAAGCCGAATGTGGCGGTGGTGACCTGGTCTGAGTTGGGGGCGGTCTCGCTCCATGCATCGAGGAGACTGGCCGCGATGCGCTGTCCTTTGGCCCACGCAGGTGAGCCGACTGTATATGCGGCGACGAACCGTGGCATGGCGTCCCGTTGGCTGCCTGCCTCTTGGCGTCGGCGCCGCAGATCCTCGAGCGCAGTAGTCTGCCAGGGGTCTCCGGGAGAGCTGGTCCAGCCGGTGAAGCCTGGGAAGTCGCCCCCGGCGTAGGTGGCCGTCAATTGCAATGCCTCTACGGCGGCCAGCCTGGGTCGCACGGCTGCAGCGACGGTGAGCCATTCGGTATCCAAGCTCGGGTCCGGGGCTTCGGTGTGCAGACCCGCTGCCTGGGCGAAGTCCCCCGCATCGATGCCACTGAGTACGGCGAGCTGCCCACTGGGGGCTGCCAGTTCGGCGATCGCCTGTCCGAGTGGCTCTTCGGTGTTGGGCGCCGGGGCGGCGTTGAGCCTGGCACGCATTGCCTCCTCGGCTCGCTGGGCCAGGATGACGGCCACCGGTGTCAAGTCCGCGACGATGCCTGGGTCCTGGGTGAGGAGTCGGTACAGGGCACGGGGATCGTTGTCGTCTGCCAGGGGGGTGACTCCCCAGCGCAGTGCCCGGAACAGCGCCTGGTGAAGTGCCGAAGCGTCGCCCCCAGCCCGCGCGGCGGCGAGTTCATCAATCAACCGCTGGGCGCTGTCGCGCAGCGTCGTGTACCGGGTGCGGAGGTCGGCCAGAACGCCGGCATCAGCGGTACGGACTTCCTCGGCTTGCGCCGAGGACATGACGGACGGGGCGATATCGCGCAGGAACAGTGGCGTCCCGCCTAGTGCCTGGACCACGTCTCGGGCAAGTTCGTGCCGGGACCGGCCGCTGCCGGACAGTTTCACCTCCGGCTCGGCACCCAGAGCCGCCCGGGCCAGGTCGTCGAGCTGTTCTGAGGACAGGGACAGAGTGTCGGCCGGCTCCAGCCCCAGCTGGTTCAAAGTGATCTGGTTGCCATGGGGAGCCTGCCAGGTCCAAGTGGTGGCCTGGCCGACCAGGGCAGGCAGTGCGTCGGCGACCGATGCGTCGGCCAGACGGGCTGCGGGGATGGCAGGGTCCGAATCATTCGGCGCTGGCTTGTACGGGATCACCGCGACCGCAGCGGTGCTGAGCCCTTCGCCGTCCAGCGGCGTCTCGGTGAACGCCATGGTGGGGGGCTTGGTCAGTCCGGCGGCCGCGTCCATCGCTGCACCGGCCCGGTCTGCTTGACCGCTGACGACCTGGTGCACCGCTTCAGCGACGAGCAGGTCCCCGTAGGTGTCGAGCACTGCCTGCAGCTGTTCTAGTTCGGTGCGCTGTTCGGGGGTCGTGCCGAGGGGTGGATTCGGGCCCAGTAGGCCAGCCAGTGCGTCCGGGCCGTGGCACACGCGGCCCAGCTCGGCTCGGCCGGTCCGCATGGGGTATTTCTGCCGCAGGACATCGATGCGGCTGGTTGCCTCCACTACTGGACCTTGTGGCGTCCGGACGCCGATGATGTGCTCCACGCGCCGGCCGAGCGCCTCGTGCACGTGGCTGCCCAGGCGCACCTCCTCTGCCAGTTCCTCAGCGGTCCGGATCTGCCGCGAGTCGAGCTGCATCGACCACAGATCGGGGCGGCTGGGTTCCTCGGCGTGCTCGGTGATGCTCTTGTCCCGCAGGATCGCGGCGGTGAGCGCCTGTGCATGCGAGGGTGCATGCAGCAGGCCCCCTTCGGTGGGGCCCGGCGTTCCCAGGAGCGGGCCGTCGACCCAGCCGTACACACCGAGGCGGAACCGTGACTCGGGGCGGTCGCGCAGGTGCTCCAGTCGGCGGGCGGCCATGCCGGTCAGCCATGGGTCGATCCGGTGGGTGGCAGTGTCCAGGGTGGCGCGGAAGGCTCGCTCCAGCTGCGCGAGGACCTGTCTTTCAGGAGGCCAGCCGGCGATCTTGGCCAGTCGCTCCAGGCCGTCACGTACGGTGGTGCGCACCTTGCCGGCCGGATGATCGTGTGAGGCCTGCGGATCGTATTCATTGCTGAGCTTGGTGAGCACAGTGGGCTGGCTGGTGTCGCTGATCAGCGGCTCGCGAAGCGGCGCCGGAGCTCCTGCTGCGCTTTGGGCGGCGGCTGCCGCACTGAGCACGCTGGCGTGCAATGCGAGGCGCACCAATAGGCTGTCGGGCAGCACCCCCCGCCACATCTCGTAGACCTGATCATGCCGGTGTCCGTACTCGAGCAACGTCGCCAGCAGCCGGGCGATGCCGGCCTCGACGGTCATCACTGGAACGGGTTTGCCGTTCTCGTCGTACTCGATGTGGCCATCGTCGTGTTCATAGAACCAGTGGGGCCAGATGGTCGGCACCACCAGCGGGATGGCGAGCGGTTCGGGGCTACCGCCGGTGACCATCTGGCGGACACCTGGTGGCTCGGTGGGGTCGCGCCCGAGCAGCTCTTTCACGGGTGAGAAGGTGCTGTGCACCCAATCGTCGAAGCGCTGTTGATCGAAAGGGGCCATACTGCCGTACAGCGCAGCCCACAGCTCGACGGCGAGGAACGGGCGGTAGGCGTATCCGGCCGACACTCCATCCCGGCTGATCAAGTCCAGCAGCCGAGCGGTATTCGCACCGACTGCGGTGCCGGCGCCCCGTGCTGTGGCCGCCCAGTGGGCCCGCATCGCTAGGAGCGCCTGGCAGAGCCGCGGCTCCCAGCTCGCGAGGGGATCTTCGTCGGCCGACACCTGCCAGCGGAGTTGCCCGCCTCGCCCCATGGCGGCGACGGGCAGGAGCCCGTAGGGCTGTTGGTCGATCCGTAGGGGCGGCAGCGGCCCCTCCGGGCGCAGATTGCGGGCTGCCCAGGCGGCGATGCCGTCTGCGTCGTCGACGCAGCCCCACAAATCGCGTAGCTGGTGTCCCCACAAGGCTGGCCACAGCGCGCGCACCAGGGTGGCATCGAACCCCTCGACCACTGGCGCGAGCGGCATGGCGGGCAGCTTCGCGCCGTACCCTGCCAGCGAGCAGGTCAGGATGCTCTCATCTGGCGCGTGGCCAGTTTGGTGCAGGCGGTCTTGGGCGACGCGCCGCCAGAGCGCCGGGTCCTGGCCCAGGCTGGCTGCCTGCGCCCCGTCGACGGCGTTCGTGGGCGCCCCCAGGGGGAGGGTAGCCATCTCGCCGGCCTCGACCCGGGCCCGGAAGTGTACTTCGGGCGCCTCGTCGCCGATACCGATCACATACAAGGTCCGAAGATCGTCCAGAGACCGGTCGGGCGGCAGCGGAACCTCGACGCCCAGGCCAACGTCCTTGGCCGCCTGCCAGGAGACCCACCACCGATCGCTCTCATGTACCGGATCGGCGTCCGGACCGGCACGGCGCGTACCGATCACGTCGAAGCGGAGCGCCGCGCGATCCACCTGCGTCGTGGCGGCAAGAATGGGTTGCTCTTCGCCGAAGGCCAGCCACACCTCCAGTCGCTCGGGAAAGCCGCCGACCCGGTTGGGCTCGGGAGGTACGTCAGCGACCTGAGCGGTGTTGACGGTGACCGTGTCGCCGAGCCACTTCGGGTAGCAGGCTCTGGCCAGCCACGCCGCCCGGCCGGGGCCGACCTGCGTGCACAACGTCTCCCAGGCTCGCTGGCCGACTGGGGTGTCGAGCCAGTAGGGGAATGGCCAGAGCCGCTGAGCGTTGGTGAGGCCGGCGTGGATCGTCTGCCACATGGCGGCCACCCTGCTCGCCTCCACCGGCTTGGGCGTGGGGTCATGGCGCAGGATCGAGGCCTCGTCAGGAATGATGCGCAACCACAGCTGCCGATCATCGCCGTCGGGGGGCACCAGGGTTTCCAAGCGGGCCGGCAGGAGGACTGCGACGTCGCGTTCCAAGTACGGCCGCTCCTCGCCGGCGGTCGCCAGCCACCGAGCATGCGCCACGCCGGCCAGTTCCTCAAAGGGCAGATCGCCGCCGGCGGCCGCCCGCAGTGCGGGCACCTCCGCCAGACCGACGCGTTCACCTTCCGCGCGGCGCTGTGCGGCGACCCCCGCCACGGCCTGGGCAGCCGAGCCCGTCAGCGCCGGGGCCCGTCCAAGCGCCAGCAGCGCAGGGTCGGTGGCCATCATGTCCATCAGTTGAGGCCCGCCGGGCGGAGGCAGCGTCGCCAACCGCGCCAGCAGCGCCAGCTGGCAGGCCCGGTCGGTGAGGTCCCGTGGTGTGGCAGCCGCCAGACGGGCGGATTCGGACGTCAGCGACTCCAGTTGTGCCCCACCACCCGTGGCGAGGGCTTCGTCCAGCAGCGCACGACGGCGCTCCACAATGGTCATGGCCGCAATCCCAGTTGCTCGAGGTGCGGACCCGAGATGGCCACTCGGGTTCTGCGGTCGATGGTGGCGAGCGCGTACGCCGCACTGTGTGCGGCCGAGGCGCCCAGGAGCTGGCCGGTCTGGCCATCGCGGGCCCGGAATCGCAGCTCCGACGGCGGCTCATCGAGCACCAGCCAGTACTTGCTCAGCTCGGCGGGTGCGATGTCGAAGGCGAAGAATACGATGTCGCGGCCGAGCGCTCCCTGGAACGTCGGGCCGATATAGACCCGCTTGTCACGGTCAGCCGCGGACATTTTGAAGTCCGGCGTGGCTGTGAGGACAGCGTCGTCGGCAGCAGTGCCGCCTGGTTGCGCCTTCACCAAGTACACCTGCGTCGCCGGGTATCGCCAGAACAGGTCCGAGCGGAAGGCGATGACGAGGTCTTCCTTGCCCGTGGTGTCGCCCGGGTGCAGCACCTGGTGCTGCAGGCCGCCGATGATCGACTTACCGTCCCAGTCGGCGATGGGCCGGATCTCCGCCACCCTCTGGCCAGCTTCGAAATCGACGTGCCCCCAGAACATCAGCAGCGGCGTACCCGTCCGGTCGGCCGGTACATTGCGCCAGTGCAGTTCAGCCAGCAGCTGCTCATTGAGGCCAGCGAGGTAGGCGTCGATGAACGCCGGGTTGGTGCGCAGCGCCACCACGGAATCGCAGGGCATCCGCTCAACCCCTGGCAGAATCCATTCTCTCGCCCGGTCGCGCAGAAGCGTCCAGGTGGGAAAGTCCAGTCCTACCGGCACTTCCGGTGGGCGTAGGTCACCGATGGTGAGGCCGCCGATGCGTGACTGGATGCGCCGCCAGGCCGGCGTGTTCGGCCCGTGCGGGTCGACGGCCGCTGTCACCACGGCCGCGAAGTGGTCAAGGTCGGCGGGCCGGCAGCGGTCGGGCGGCGGCGCGCCGAGAAGCCCAGCGAGCGTCTCCCGGAGTCGGCCGATACTGACCTCCTGATCCTCGACCGGGGGCGGGGAAAAGTGTGGCTCCCAGCCAGTGGCCAGGACGCATCTGCGGGCCGCGGCGACGAGCAGCTCCCGAGTGGCGACTTCGCCCTGGTGGTCGCGTAGGAGAATGATGTGCAGCTCGCACGGTTCGTACTCGGCTGCGATCGCCTCGGTGAGCTCCCACACGTCACGGAAGAAGCCGTCGTCGATGAATCGGCCGGTCAGGTTGGCAATGGCCTGCTCAGTCCGTGGCCCCAGCGGTCGAAGGTCGAGCATGGTCGGGTCCTCGGCTGGCATCAGGCCGAGGGCCTCGCTGAGGCCGTCTGCGTGCGGTAGCCCTTCCACCACCCGCCGGGCGGGCCGCGGGCAGCGGTTCGCCGCCGCGACGAGATCGTCGCGGCCGACGACGCCTGCGGCGCTGTGCCGAACCCAGGCCGTGCTGCGACGCAGGGCGCGCCGCGCCGCCGAGGAGAACAGCGCCGCATCGAGCGGACTGTCTGGGCCCGTGACAGCAGACAGGGCAGTACTGCTGGTCGTCGCGCGCATCCGCCGCATCAGGGGCGCGAGCAGGTGCACCTGCCGGGCGGGCTCCGCGGGGAGCTTGCGGCGCCACAGCGACTGGGCGGCCATCAGCCCGCAGGCCAACCCTTCGATCAGATGCGCAGCCAGGCGTACTCCGCCGAGCTGCTCGAGCGCTGCGTCGAGCAGCTCCTGCTGGGCCTCGATGCCCATCCAGGTGCCAAGCCCGGCAGTACCGCGCAAGCGCGGGTCGCCATTGAGCGCCGCTCCCCAGGTGGTGGCTTCCGGATCGGCAGCCCAGGTGCGGCCGTAACGGGGAGGCCCGACGACCTTACGGCCGAGCGGGTCTGTGGCTGCGAGGCCGGCAACAGCCAGCTGATAGGCGGTCAGGTCGGCTTGAGCGGAGGCCTCGTCCGGCCCATCAGGCGTCCCACCGAGGCTGGTAATGGCGCCGCGCACTTCCAGTTCGACCACCACAGGTCCTCGGCGGTACGCCAGCGGGGCGCGTCCCAGACCCGGCACCTGTGCGGGCACGATGGCGAACGCCAGGGTCTCGAAATCCCCTGCCGGCCCGGTCCAGAACCGCCAGGAACGGAACGCCGGCAGCGCCGCGGGCACCCGGCCCTGCTCCGCATCCCAGGCGAACTCGCCTTTCTCGTTGTAGGCGGGCACCAGCGCAGCCACGTACGCGGTGTCGGGCTTCAGCTCCCGAGGGGAAATGAGCCGCGACAAGCGGCGCACCCCGTCGTCGTGCACGTGGGCCCAACGATGAGCTTGGACCGGTGGGTAGGCGTCGAACACCTCCCGGCTGCCGACCCGTAGCAACGGCCCGTCGACACGTACCTCGTCGGCGGTACCAACCAGCACGGCCAGCCAGGGCGGCAGCTGGTCACCAGACGCCCGGCGGGGAGTATAGCGCCACGGCATGTCGGGATCGGCGAAGTCAACGTGAACCAATTTGGTGGCCTCGACATCGCGGGCCAAGTCGCCAGGCACTGTACGAAGCACGGCGCGCTGCGCCAGCCCGCCTACGTCGTGCGGGCCCATCAGGTGGAAGCCGACGCTGCTGGTGGCGGTTTCGCCGCTGATGTCGTCGCGCAGTGTCAGCGGCAGCTCGCCCTTCAGGCGGCCGTCGACCAGGTCGCCGGACGACACGAGGCCGTAGACCGACGAGCGCTGCCAACTCAGAAACTGCACGCGCACCACTTCCCACGGGTCACAGCGCCACCGCCACATCTGCGCTGGGGAACGCGCTACCGGCACCGGACTGGACGAGCTGGAAGGCCTGGAACGGGGTCTCATGGGCCTGCTTCAGCGTCCCGTCAGGCGCGTAGACGTCCGCGGTCTCGGGAGCAACCGTCACCTTCGCCGAACCGGGATCGATGGTCGGCGTCATCGTCCGATCGTTCAGGGCCGCGTGCAGCGCTTTTGTGAGGTAGGCCTTCGCCAGTAGGTCGGTCAGCCGGAGGCGAGTGGGCCGCTTCACAAGGTCAATCCGTTCGGTATATGAAACGGCCGTCGGAGCCACAGCGTCGGCCGCTCCACCAAGCCGCACCCCGGACGGCAACTCAGCGAAGGCGGCGTTGTTCAGCGTCTGGGAATCGCGGAGGTCGAGGTCGGTGAAGGCACCCGGGTTGAACCAGTCACGCTCTTCGCTCACTTGCCATTCGGCGGGAACTTCGATCCGCAGCTGGTGAGCGCCATCGAGCGGAACTCCGCCGAGCCGGCGGATCAGCGTATTCAGCGGCGCCCGCTTCTGCTCCCAGACAAGGCTGCCCTTCGGCGTAACCAGCACACCTGGGACCACTGCCCGGTCCGGCCGCAGTAGGACCGAGGGGTCCTCTCCGCCGACCCGCAGGTTGCTGGCCCGCTTCAGTTCGTCTGCCAGGTGCTGGACCGGGCTGGAGATCGGCTGGACACGCTCCGCGTCATGGCTACCCAGCTCGAACGTGGCGCTGCCGGACACCGAGACACCCAGCCGCTTGACTCGACCCTTGGCATAGACCACCAGTGGTCCCGGACCGCTGATGCGTCCTGTGATAGCGACGCTGGCGAACGACAGGCCGAGAGCCTCCACAGAGAAGCCCGCGCTGAAGGTGGCCTCAAAGTGGAACGGCCGGAACTGCAGCAGCGCGTCGAACACGAAGTGGCCGTGCGCGCTGAGCGGCCCAAGCTCCACGCCTGCCTCAACCCGCGCTCCCGCCTGGAGAGTGTTCGCGGTGAACGCGAGATACATCTCCAGGCGTAGGTACGCGTGGGCGACGACGTTGACGTCCAACGAAGCACCAACCCGGTCCAGTCGCGGCAGGTCCAGCGGACCGGGGTCAAAACGTGGATGGAAACCGCCAACGCTGAACAGCACATACGGGTTACTGCCGTAGTCAAGCCGGAATGCCATGCCGCCAGCCAGCCGGAAGACACCAAGGGCATGCGAGCCAACCAGCACGGCGTCCAGAGAGATACGCCGACCGGCGAGGTCAACGACGCCGAGCACGTCCATCCGCAGGTAGAGCAGCGCCGCCCTCTCACTGATGCCGATCAACGCTCGGATTGACCCAAGGATCATCACCCTGGACGGCCCAGGCAGCTCGATGATCAGGCCGAGATCGATCCGCACGATCGGCGACAGCCAGCTGATCTGCACAGTCGGGCCGACCAGAAAACCCCCGTCGGCCGATGGAAAGAACGCCTCGAGGTCGCCAAGCAGCGCGGGCGCGTTACGCACCGGGTCCTCACAGAACAACACGTTGCCTGCCGCGCCGCTGGCGAGCCGCTCTCGTAGCAGGTCGATTTGGGCCCGTCGGTTGAGACCGATCAGGCCGCCCAATCCGGTCAGGGCAAACCCGAAGCCCAGCTGGATCCCCGGAGTGAAGCGGGCGCCGAGCACCGCGACGACGGACGTGCGGCCGGTGACCTGCTTATAGACGGCGTAGGCAGCCGCGTCGAAAAGGGCCAGCCGGAGTCGCAGGGCTCCCGCGTAGCGGTTGGCCGGCGGGTCGAACGCCAGGTACCCCGCTCCGGTCACGGGTCCAGCGTCCAGGCTGAGCCCGATACCACCCGGCGCGCGGAACCCGAACGACACATCCAACGGGCCGACATTCCCCCCACCAGGAGGAAACGCGAGGTTGGCCGTAATACCGACGCCTTCGATGAGCAGCGCCAGCGGACCAAGCATCGTACGGAGATTGACGGACAGCTCCACCGGCAGACCGCTCTCACCCGATGGGTCAAGGGCGACCGTGACGGTCTGCAGATCGACGGGCCCGAGTGAGAGATGCACTGGGAAGGCAGCCCGGAGACCAGCGCCCCCGCGCAGATAGATGCGGCCTTGTGACCATCGGATAGCAAGGTCCAGATCGGCTTGGACCAGATCCTTCGGGATCAACGCGCTCAGCAGTGCGCCCGCGCCCTCGAGGTTGAGCACGAAACGCCCGCCGTGAACAGCCAACTCCAGCACCGGCTCAGCCTGGGCCGAGCCGCTCGCAGCGTCCCAAACCAGTTCCGCGCGTGCCGCCGCTGTGACGGACGCGACCTCCAGCCGAGACTTTCCTGCCTGTCCGAGCAGCACCACATGGGTCTGCGGTGGCACCGCGGTGATCGTCGCCTCAGCGCTGACTGCGCCAGCTACATGCGGCGCTCCAGGCGGCGGCGTCACCACTACACGTCCCGGCGGGACCAGTTGAACACTCAGCCCCGCGGGCAGCTCCGGGCCTGAAGCCAGCCGCACCCGCCAGCCGGACTGCTTGAGGGGAAGATCGAAAGTCTGCGCGGCTGGGAGCGCGATCCGCAAACCACCGCGCAGCCCGGGTGGACTCGTACTCGCGTCCGCCGTGACCGTTCCGCCGAGCAAGTCGAGCAAGGGACCCGATGGCCCGTCCACGAGCACAACAGGCAAAGAAGCCAAGCGCCCCGCCTCGCCAAGCTGCGCCAGCAGCGCATGGCCGTCGAAGGCAGGGTCGCTCCACCCATAGATCGTGCTCAGGTACTTGCCGGGTGAACGGAGCAGTGGCCCCAGCCGGTCGAGCCGTAGCCGCCGCACGACGTGGGTCGGCCGTGCCGGATCATTGGGAACGCCCTGTTCGCGGCGTCTCTCGATCAATCCGGAAAGAGCCAGCCCGTTCAGCAGGCCCCGCGTGGTCCGCTCGAGATGGTTGACCACCATCAACTCCAGCATGCGCCTGGGCAACTCCGCGGCGAAGGCAGCCACTTCACTGGCAGGCATGCTTGGGAACGCTGGTGCAAGGGTGGCCAGCCTGTCGCCAACCGCAGTCAGCCGGTCGCGGAGCATGGTGATTCGCCCGGCCAGAGCAGCGGTGTGGGCGACGATGGCCGCGTTGTCGTCGGTGACAATCGCCGCCGTCAGCTGCTCCACCAGGCCGGGCAATTCCCCTGCCGTGTCGCGAGCCTTGCTAACTGACGTACGCCAAACTGGGTCGTCGCGCACCTGCGGCGGCAGTCCCAGGCCAAGGTCGGCGAAGAGGCCATCGACTTGTTCCGGATCCAAGGCCATACGAAGCGGTGCCAGTGCCCCTGCCAGGCCGCGGCACAGCAACGCCAGCGTGCCCGCGCTCATGACCGCATCCGACGGAGAAGGCTCAGGCGGACGGCGTGACTACTCACCCTGGTGCTCCGCCGGGACGGATACCTGCAGTCGAATCCACATCTAGGCCCTCAATCAAATCCATCAACTGCCCATACGTGCGGCCGCCAAGACTGACTAGAAACGGCGCCATCCGGTCGACGTCCCGTACCAGCGCCGGGCTGCCAAGCGCCCGCAACGCCTGGACGACTGCGCTGACGTGGTCCGCCCAGGAGCGACCCGCCACCTCTGTCGGCAGAACCTCGGCCTGGCGTTCCGCTACTGCGGCCAAAGCCCGGACCAACTCGGGGCCCTGGCCATGGTGCCAAGCCACGACGAACCGGCGACTTTCCCGCAGCAGCTTGCGGACTTCGGACTCATGCCGCCCGTACAGATCCAGTAGACCCCGCCCGGAGGCTGTGCCTGCAAGGGCGCGGTGTGTCTGGCCCAGCGGAGAAGTGACGGTCGCCCCCCAAATGCTCGGCGGCGGGGTGGCGGCGATCCGGATCTTGAGCCGCTCCTCCACGTACTTGATCGGGACCGCCCAGGTGAGCCCAATCTCGTCCAAAGTGGTTGCACCGCCCGTCAGCAGAGCTACCACCCGCCGCTTCCCGTCGATGACCATGGATCCTGAGTCGCCGCCCGCAGAGAACGCCTCCGCGTCCTTGCCTGTCGACGAGATGAGGATATGCGGCGCCACCGTCGTACCGAAGTATTGTCCTTGCCTGCCATACACTTCGACGCAGCCAACTAGGCCTTTTGTCCAGCCTGTCTCGGCCCCATATTTGTAAACCTCATAGTTGACATGCTTCAACGCCATCTGCACGTCAGGGGGTAGTGTGGACCATTGCGGACCCGGGTTAAGGTGGACGGTGCCAGCCAGTACCACATTATCAATCTTCCCTTCCTGCACTTCCCAATCGTCATTGATCGTCGCAATCGCAGCGTCGACCTTCGGGTCACCCCGGAGGACTTTGGCAACGTCAGGCTCGCAGCAATTCGAGCAGCTGAGCTGCACAACTCGGTCGCCCTTCGTTTCTCCCATTACGTGATGACACGAGAGAAATACGTTCGGCCGTTTGTCGGGTGGCACCCCCTCGGTTCGTGCGGCAATGCCCAGCGTGCCGATGTACTTATCAATGCCTGGGATGATGACGGAGGGATATGCTCGGATCCGACTACCGCTTGTCACCAGCTTGCTCTGAGGCTCAGTCTGACGCTTCGTCACCTCGACGATGTGAGTCTTGACCCCGTCGTACTCCGAGCGGATGACACTTCTGATAGGTCTCAAGCCGGGCTGCGGATCCCCATACACAATCACCCAGATGGCCAGCTCTCCGGTGGGCCTACCATTTTCTACCTTGCCGCCCAGTCCGACCGCGAGCACCCTGGTGTCCAAGTCGATAATTTCATTCTCCCTGGCGCGCTTAACGAGCAGTGCCTCCTCGTCACTGGCCATGGCACTCCCTCAAACGTGATCGCCTGCCCACTTAGAGTAAGTCACATGGGATGCGCAGCGCAGACGAATCGCCGGTCGCTGGAGCACGGTGAAAGGTGGCGCGGGTGTCGGCTGCTGCTGATGCATTGCGAATGCGGCGCTCGCGTACGCCGCGGTCGGGCACCGTTTCAAGAACCGGATGGACGCGCCCCGCGTCCCGCGGGTGGTAACGCTCGGAGGGGGGTTTGTTGGTGTATCGCGCGCTTGCTGGCCTGGTGTGTTGTGGGTTCGTTGAGAGCGGCGGGGTGCGAGGTTCTAGCGGGTGGTTCGGGGTGTGAGCTGGGGTTGTGTGCTGAGTGGGACTGGGCTCGTTGTGGGTTTCGCTAGCGCGTAAAGGCTCGGTTGGTGTTTGTGCTGGTCAGCGTTTCTTCCTGGATGCCGCACAGCCTTGCCAGGACCTGACGCCCCGCAGCGTTCAGCAGGACGTCCGCGTCGGCACGTGCGCCGCCCACGCCTTCGTGCTGGGGCCGGTAGTTGCGCCACTTCCAGTGGGACCGCAGGGCCTTGGTCTGCGGTCCGTAGCGTGTTGCCAGGCGGCATATCAGTGACGACGTCGTCTCCCCGGCGAAGGGAGCGACGCTGAAGACTCCGGCGGGCCGCGGGACGCCCGCGTGAGGCGGTGTGGAAAAGTTGATCACTCTGAGTCCCAGCCTTCTTACGAGGATGCGTCCTGCGTGGCTGCTGCGGCGGCCGGTTCGGGCCGCCGCCCCGCAGCGTGTTCTAGCGGTCGATGATTTTGTGGAAGAAGAGGACGGCGCCGGCGAAGGCGGCGCCACCGGCCAGGACGGCGGTGGCGGCGTCTTGCTGGACGAGGTAGGTCAGTACACCGGCGCCGGTGGCGACGAGGACACCGAGCATCAAAACGATGGCACTGCGCAGGCCGAGCAGGGGTCCTTCATTGCCCGGGGCCGGGTTGTGCGGTGGGTGGGGTCCGGCCGGTGCCTGCTGGTGGGAGGGAGCCTGCGAGGCTTGGCCGGGGGGTGCGCTCACGTCGATTCATGCACTCCATTGTGCGAGCCCCCACTGACACCACGGCCTCACTCTGTGAGGTCACAGGGCTCTGTGCCGCAGGTAGCGCGCCTTACCGGGAGCCAAGCACGTCGTTCTAGAAGCTGTCGTGGGCGTGGGTTCGCACAGTCGGCAGGGCGAGCTTGAGTGTGGCAAGGCGTTCTGCAGGGTCAGGGCCTTCGGCGACGATGCGCGTCAGGTCCTCCACGGAGTAGCGGACAACGGTCGGCAGGCCGGCGGCCTCGACCTCATCAGTGCTGGAGAGGTGGAACCCGCACAGCCCGCACAGGAGACCTTCGGCCGTCAGCTCCATGTCGAACAGCGGGGAGTCCTCGCCCACGGCCAGGAACAGAGCGGCAGCTTCCCGGTCGCAGGCGGGGCACTGGCTCAGCGTCTGGAACAGCGCCTTTCCTGGACCGACCTCGACCACTATCAGCCCGCGCTCACTCACCGCCTGCGCGGCACCCTCGACCGCTCCGTCCGGGAGGTCAGCGAAGCGCGTCCGGAACCGGTGCCGGGCCTGGTCCATCCTCAGCCGGACGGCCTTCTGCAAGCGGTCTGCCCTGTCGTCGAGGATCACCTGGACCGTGTCCGACCACGACTCCCAAAAGGCTTCGCGGTCCCGCTTCACGTGCTGCAAGAGCTTGTCCACGGTCGCCGTGAGGACTCCCAGGTAGTCCTCCACGTCCTCTGCACCGAGGTGAGCGACACCGTTGCGCAGCTCGATCAGGCCATCGAGGTCAGCAGCCTCGCTTTTGGGCTTCTGCGGGAGAACGTCCATCTTCCGCAGCCGACCGATCGCTGTCGACGCGCCAACGGTCTTGAGCCGGGCCGGCGGTTCAGACACCGCTCCCGCGAAGTGCAGCAGCATGTCGTCCTTGCCGTTCACCTCGGTGAGCAAGGTGGGATGGACAAGGACCAGTGCCGCCTTCGCCAGGCGTTCGACGCTGACGCCAGCGTGTAACAGGAAGACCTCCTGGTCCTCTTCGGCGTGGGCTTCCATCGCCAGGCGCGCGAAGCGCTTGGCACCTTCGTAGAGACGATCGAACGTGACCGGCGATTCCATGACCGGACGGTACCGACAGCCGCTGGCAGGGCGGGGTGCATTTTCAGGGCGAAGCCCACCCTTCGACAGCCCCACCCCCGCCCTGACCACACGATCGGCTAATCCTTACGGGTGACGGTTTGTCAGTCCTGCTGCGTACCGTTCCGGTTCATCACGACTCAACCGCGCCATGGTGGCGCCTGTTGCCCAAGGCGGTGACTTGATGAGCCTGACCTCCGGGATTCACTGTCCACGCACCCCGCTGCGCCGGTTCCTTGACCGTGAACTGTCGGCCGGTGCCCACCCGCTGCGTAAAAGCTTCCGGGCTCGGGACCACAGCAGCCAGATCCTGATGCCAGGACCAGGCGTCGGCACAGAGGCCGGCAACGTCGGCACCGCAATCGACTACCGGCTCCGCCTGGCATTCACCGCCGCCGAACCAGTCGACCACGTCGCCCGCCTCGGCATCCTGCTCACCGGCTCCTACGAATCCGACGCACGGCAACGGATGCGGGACGTGGGCGAAGAACTCATCGAGCGCCTCCCGGAAACGGTCATGCGTCTGCAGCTCGACAACCGAGAGCTCCCGATGGACCGCGCCCATGATGAGGAAGAGGACCTGGCCCGCCTGCTGATCGCCGCAGCCTGGTACCAGGTCAACTACCGCACCTCGATCGGGTTCGCCTTCACCCCGCTGGCCATTGCCGCCCGAGAAGACCCCGGCGCCTTCACCCTGGACCGGCTACTCCAGCTGCCGCACCGCGACATGGTGGCCGACGTCGTCGCCCAGCTCTACAAGGCCGCCGACGGTCCGCTGGACGCCCTGCGGGCCCGTACCCGGCCCAGGGACTGCACACCGGCACCCACGTTCCCCACCGACCAGATCAGCGTGGACGCCGACCTCGCCGTCGACGGACTGCTGCTCGACTTCAAGAGCACCCGGTACGCCCGCACGCTCCGCCAGGCCGAAGCGTGGCAGCTGGCTGGCTACCTGCTGCTCGACACCGCCGACCAGTACCGGATCGACAGGGTCGGCCTGTACCTCTCACGCTCCGGCACGCTCGCCATCTGGTGGAGGAGTACCTGGACCTGCTCGGAGCCTGCCGCCGCGAGATCCCCGCCTTCCGCGCCGCGTTCACCGAGCTGCTCGAGGACTGCACGGCTGACGTCGAACCGTACGAGCAAGAGGAGGAAGACCGGGTGCGTGACCTGCTGAAGCGCCTGGCGCCCGTCGCCGCCCCAGGCCAGTGCCTGGTGTGCACCCAGCCCTGCCCCGCGTCCGGGCGCCGGCCCCGGGAGTTCTGTTCCTCCTGGTGCCGCGGCCGCGTCAGGTTCCTACGCAACAGGGGCCTGCTGCCCGGCGGCCCGGACGTCTTGCTCCCTCGGCCGCGCCAGCGACTGGATCTGCCCGACGACGCGGAGATTGTGAGTCTCACACCCCGTTTTCCCCAGGTAGACGGAGTGAGCGGTGAGGTAGCTGCTCGCACCCCGCCTCCGTACGCTCACCGGCCCGGAGGACGATCAAGTCACCAGAGCCAATGCGCCCGCCGCTGACGGACCCTGCCTTCAAATCAGCGCACACAAGCACCATGACCGATCTCGAGTGCGATGCCGCGAGGATCGGCCAATACGCGTACCTGGCGCAGATGTGCATCGGCATCCACGCGGGAGCGCAGGTCGTCGTGGAGTTCTGTAAGGCTGGCACGCACCGCTTGGTCCATGGCCTCTGTGTACTCGGGTTCGCTGCCCGCTACATCCATTAGGGAACGATTCCTTCCTGAGTGATGAGGCGCGCCAGGGCCGTCCTGGCTCGCTTCAAGTTCTGCCGTACGTTCGCCGCCGGAACCCCGAGGGCAGCGGCAGTCTCAGAGGGTGTGCATCCGTCGTATGCGAATGCGAGTACGACGCGCTGCTGCTCTGGCAGACGGCTCAACAGCTGAAGGACTCTGTGTCGCTCGACCAGATCCGCGTCGTCTCCTTGCGCAACCACAGCATCCCCACCCACATCAGCAACGGGATGTTCACGGCTCTGGAACACAACTTTGGACCACATGCGGTGTGCCACGCGCCGTAGCCAACCAGTACGTTCGCAGACCTCCGTCCAGTGCCTGGCCAGTTCGACGAACGCCATCTGCACGGCATCCTCAGCATCTTGGCGGCGGGCACCCGCCGTGATGAGGAATCCCACCATGCGGTGGAACTGTTCTTCGAAGAGGGAGGCGAAGTCGAGGTCGAAGGTGGCGGCAACGAGGTCGTACTCGGCAATCGCCGTTTCAAGCAAGTGCCTCCAGGCCTCCACGCCAGGGTGGCTCCGCAGCAGGTGACGCCGTTCTTGCTCGGTGAGTCCACCCCAGATGCCGTAGGGTTCCTCATATTTCAGTGCGAGCTCGGCGCAGTCGAACCGTACAGAGCACGTCTTGCACAAGGACCTGACCGCTGCGGCGTCGGCCAGCGAGTGCGCCCAGAACATCGACGTGAGGCGTTCGTGCTCCTGATCGCCACGGGCGTCGTACCGGCATGCGGCATTCAGCTGCCACTCCGCCTCCCAGTCGCTCTCGTCGGGCTCAGCCACGGCCGGTTTCCTTCCCTTCCTCGCCCGGCCGGAGGCCGACCTCGATCGTCGTGCCGTGCCGGTTCTCAATGATCCGGCTGCCCGGGGGCAACTGCCGCGTGGCATCGCGGTACACCTCGCGTCGGGAACGCTCCAACTGAACTTTCCCCCGTACCTGCACCCAGGCACCAAGGAAGGCCAACAGGTTCCCGACCACTACCACGGCGGCAGCTACTACTACATCCGACACGTCACACTCTCCGATCCATCTGTCTGAAGGTCCTGTCGGAGAGCTGTGCGCTGCGGAAGGTCGTCCCGTGACGTCCTGAACCAAAATTTTTCTGGGGCATGAGCCCGTACGACCAAGACCAGGACGGATATCCGGAGACCGCCGCGCCCTGGACAGCACCGCCCTGTAAGCCGCCGCTCCCTGTCTGCTCCTGGGGAGACTCACAGGCGTCTTCCCAAGTGAAAACGCATGCAGAGAGGCTGTGAGGCGAGAGGTGAAGCTCGGGCCAGTGCTTTCGCACGCCCTGGTGCCGCCCGCCGGCCCGGAGGACGATGGAGTCGTGGGCGAGCACGACGAGGACCAGGAGCAGGGCGCCGAACCGGCGCGGCCGCCGCTCACCGCGGCCCGCGCCCGGGAGATGACGGCCGGGCTGCGTGAGGCGATGGACGACGTCCGGCGCTCCGTGGCGGTGCTCGCCGCCCGGGTCCGCGACGCGCACGTTGCCCGCGTCTGGCTTCCGCTCGGGCACAGCAGCTGGGAGTCGTACTGCGACGCGGAGTTCGGCATCAGCCGCGCTCAGGCGTACCGGCTCCTGGACGTCGCCCGCTCCCTCGCCGCGATCCACGGCGCGGTCACCGCCGGCACCGAGACGTCTCGCACGCGAGACACCGGCCCGGCCACCGCGGCCGCGCTCGACTACGGCCTGTCCCAGCGCGCCCTGATCGCCGTCTCCAGCCGCGCGGACGTCGTCGCGGAGCTGATCACCCGCCGCCTCGCCACGCTCGGCAACCAGTGCGTGCCATCCGCCTCACGGACCGGCACCGCGACGGTGTCCGTCCGCGGCGCGCCCTTCTTGCCGACCGGCGCCGCCACCACGAACAGGCATCCGGGATCCTGGGCAGGAACGTCGATGTAGACCACGCACGCGCCCTGCCGGTCGTCGGACCACTCCACGCTTGTCCCGCGCGGTGCCGGGGTGATGTGCTGGCGGATCAGCTTGCGCCACTGGTCGAGATCGACGGACCCTCGGCCGACCGAGTTCACCTTGTCGAGGATCTCCCGCCCGTGCTCCAGACGCGTGGTGATCCCCACGACGATGACGCCGCCGCCCCCGTTGGCGAATGCCGCGACGTCCTTGGCGAGTTCCTCGACACCGTGAGGGTTACGCAGCTCGTACGGGGCCCCCTTGGCGTCAAGCCACTGCCCCTCGGGCAACTCCAGGAGAGCCGCCGGGCTGTGGGCGCGCAACTCCGCCCGTACGGCTTCGAGATCCAACTCTGGCATTCCCGAAGTATCCCGGACCTGCCAGCACCGGTGCGCGTTCCTTCCAGCAGACGTCCACTTCGGGTGATCGCCCGTACAACCAAGCGCGGACCGGCCGCGTGCACTACCCGGCCAGGCTGGAGCTGCTGCAGAGCCGAACCAGCCAAGCGGGCGGGCCGGTCAGCCTCCTCCACCGGTGCGCATGCTCCCATCGGCCCCGGAGCGTGCAGCAGAAGCGCAGCTATCTGCACCAGGGCAAGAGCACCGTCAGTCACCGCCTTCCTCGACGACCTTCCACGGATGCAGGCACGCCCAGAACACCGCCTGAACTTGCCGCGCCCGGCTTGCGTGACGCGGCCAGCCGCGCGTGCCTGCATAGGAAGCTGCAGCTTGCGTCCGCATAAATCGGCGGCCAAGGTCTCGTCGCTACGGGACGATGGGCCATGCTCAAAGATCGCACGCATGTACAGCCTCATGTCGCTGATGCCCTGCGCCAGATCAACGGATGGCAGAAAGCGACCAGCGAGCCCAGCCCTGCGGTGGAACCGGGCAGCAGCCTCAGCGGAGACGACGCCAAGGTCCCAACACTCAGGGTGTCCAGCGCCGCCTACCAGTGCTTTACACACGCGGTTGACCATCTGCACGCGGTACAAGCCCTGCTTTTTGAAGCAAAGGTCATCCACTCCTATGCCCCTTACAGCCTGCTACGGGCTGCTGTCGAAGCCGCTGGCGAGGCGATCTGGCTTCTGGAACCCCAGCCGCCAGGAACGGATACGTCGCTGTCTCAAGCGGGCATGTCGTGGTTCGTTCTTTCTGATCGGTGGCCGGAGGGCTGAGCTGGGCTGATCAGTTGGCTGGTTGGGTTCGAGGGTGTGCTGTGTGCTGGCGAGGTGCTTGGCGTTGCTTGCGGGCCCCGACTGGGCGGGCTTGTGAGCTGCGGGTTTCCTGCTCTGGGGCGGTCTCGTGGGTGTTGATCAGTTCCGTTGGTTGGTTGGTCAGGTGCACTGGTCGGCTGTTGTAGCGGTGCAGGGGTGTGGGCCCGTGGATGCCGATGGTGGTCATCAGGTGTTGTTGGTGGGGGTGGAGCTGAGTCCAGGTTCGTTGTTGGGTGCGGATCCATTTGGTGGTCTGGTTGGGGAAGGGCCGAGCGGTGCTGTGGTGGGCGTGGGCTTGGTGCCAGCTGTGGTTCCAGGTGGCTCGCCAGGGCGGGTTCCACCACGGGTCGAGGGCGGCGAGTTGCGCATCGTGGGGCCAGGGCCGGCCGGTTCGTTTCACGTGGGCGTGGGCGGCTCGGCGTTGTTTGTACAGCCACCATCCCAGGGGGAAGCCGTCGTGTTCGGTGCGGTAGTCGGCTGAGGTGAGGTTGCCGTGCTGGGCGGTCCAGGCTTGGGCGTAGGGCAGGCCGGCCGCGAAGGCGCAGGGCGGGTTCTTCAGCCGCGGGCGGGCTGGGCGGGCTGGTCGGGGAGGTTTCGGTGGTGGTGCCAGAGCGCGGGCGCGTTCGCTGGTGAGGCCGGTCTCGGCGAGCAGCTGTTGCTGCTCGGGGTGGAGGCTGGCGTAACTGGAGCACTGGGTGAACAGCCATTTCGCTGTCGCGGATGGGAGCGCGTCGAGGTCGGCGGTGGTGGCCAGGGAGCGGCCGGTGGTGTGGGTGCGGGCGGTGAGGTAGGCCTGCTGCCAGCGCAGTCCTCCCGCCGGGTTCCAGAGGGGATCGATGGCTTCCAGGGCTTTGATGCGGTCGGCGGGCAGTTTTCCGCGGCTGGCGCGGCGGCGTTGGGTGCGCAGCCAGGTGCCGAGGCGGTAGCCGTCGTGGCGGGCGGGTTCGGCAACGGTGAGGTTGCCGTGCTCCTGGGCCCAGGCGCGGGCGTGGGCGAGGCCGGCGGCGAAGGCTGCGGCTTGGGGGATGCGGCGGGGTAGGGCGGTGCGGGCGCCTTCGGCGGTGAGGCCGAGGTCGGCGAGGAGCTGCTGCTGGCGGGGGTGGAGGTCGTCGTAGACGGCGCACTGGCTGTACAGCCACTGTCCGGTCCAGTCCGGTGTGTTGGGGAAGCCCTCCTGGGGGGCGAGGTTTTGGCCGGGGGTGAGTTGTGTGTGGGCGGCCTGGTAGCGGCGTTGCCATTTCATGCCCCAGGGCGGGTTCCAGTACGGATCGATGCGGGCGAGGTGTTCCTCGTGCGGCCAGGGGGTGTCGAAGAGGTCGCGGTGGAGGTTGGCTTGGTGTCGTTGTGTGGCGAGCCAGCGGCCGAGGGGAAAACCTAGGTGGCGGGCGGTGCGGGGGAGGTCGAGAGCGCCGTGCTGGGCTGCCCAGTCCCGGGCGTAGTGCAGCCCTGTTTCCATGGCGGGATGCCGGGTGGCCGGGGCGGGCACGGCGCTGCCCGCGACAGGCTTGGTGAGGCCGAGGCGGGCCAGGAGGTGCTGCTGGCCGGGCTGGAGGGCGGTGTAGTTGACGCACTGGGCGTACAGCCACTGCCCGGTGCGGTCGTCGAAGTTGCGGAATCCGGCTTCGGGGTCGAGGAGGGTGCCGGCCGTGACGGCGGCGTGGGCGTTGTGGTGCTCGCGCTGCCAGTCGGTGGGCCAGGGCGGGCTCCATGAGGAGTCGATGTCGGTCAGCGCCTGGTTGAGTGCGGGGTCGAGTTGGCCGCGCCGGGCGCGCACTCGCTGGCTGTGCAGCCATTTGCCGATGGCGAAGCCGTCCTGGCGTGCGGAGGTGGGAGCACACAGGTGGCCGTGCTCGTCGGCGTAGGCGCGGGCATGGTCCAGGGCGGTGCGCCGGGCTGCCTTGAGATCCCGGCGCCGGGGCATGACGTCGCGGGCGCGTTCAGGCGTGATGCCGAGGTCGGCGAGGAGACGCTGCTGTCCGGGATGGAGGCTGCTGTAGCTGGTGCACTGCTCGTAGAGCCAGGTGCCGAGGTTCTCCGTGGTGCCGGGGAATCCGTGTTCGGGCTTGAGCGGCTGCCCGGCCTTCACCAGTGCCTTGGCGCGGTGGTAGATGCGCTGCCACCACAGGTTCCAAGGCGGGTTCCACCACGGGTCGAGGGCGTCGAGGGCGGCGGCGCGTTCGGGAGCGAGTTCAGGTCCTGCGGCGCGCTGGTTGGCGAGCCACAGGCCGACGGCGAAGCCTTCCATCTGCACCGTGTTGGGCGCGCACAGGTGGCTGTGCTCGGCGGCGTAGGTACGAGCATGGCGCAGCCCACGCGCGAACCCCCGGGCAGCATCTTCGGCGCTGTCTGGGAGCGACGCAGGCTCGGGCTGCACGGGTGTCTCGCCCCGGTCACTGCTGTCGGCCAGGAGCTGGGAAACCGGGGTGGGCCGGTGGGGCGGGGAGATGCGCCACATGCTCCGCGTCTTCGGATTGTGTCCGGCTTGGCTGCGGACGCAGGCGCGTACCCAGGCGTTCAGCGGCCCTGTCGTGACCGCAGCGAGGCGGCCGGCGATCCACGGCCGCTCGAGACGCCGGGCCAGTTCGCCGGTGAGGCGGGGGACATCGGCGAGCGAGTGCGGTTGATGCCGGCCCGCCTCGTCGAGCAGTTGCTGCTGCACACCCGCATCGGCCAGGGCCGCGGCCAGCGTGACGGCTTCCGGATAGGTCACCGCATCCCGCGCCGCTCCACGCCATACGAGGCCGTCACCCAAAGCCATCGACCGCAGCCGGTCGGGCCAGAGGGTCTCTTCCGGCCAGGCCTCGTCCCACCACGACGCTGTAACCGCCTGCGCCACAGCGAACGCTTCGCCGGCGTGCGGGCTGCGCCGCAGCAGCCGTGCATGACGACGCTGGGCCGTTGCGATCTGCGGCACGTGCCGCACGTCCAGCTGCCCGGGGCCCGCCGTCGCTCCGTCGACGACGGGGGCTTCGAGCATCCAGCACTGGTGCTTGACGCAGACCCGTGCGTGCGGCAGGAGGTAGCGGCGTGCTTCTTCCCGGCCCTGTGATGCGGTCGCGGTGCAGGCCCGGCAGCCGGGGCCGGTCGGCGGGATCGTGGCTGAGGTGCGGACCCAGGCGGCCGGACCGCTTTCCAGCCTGCTCGAGGGAACCTCCCGGCCCCAGGCCGGTAGGGCACGGAGCAGGTGTTCTTCGGGCATGCGGCAGAAGGCGGCGACCACCACCCGGGCCTCGGTGTTGAAGACGACTTCGCCGTCGGGCCGCACGGTGAAGAGGTTGGGACGCCGTCCCACGTCCACGAGCGCGCCGATGAGTTCTTTGGCCGTGAGCCGGTAGCGGGAGGCAACCCGGCTCATGTACGACAGCGTCGTCTCACCGCGCAGCGGCGCTACCCGCACCGCACCCAAAGCCCCTGCGTGCCCGGAGAGTTCGGGCTGCTCTCGCTCAAAGAGCTGCGCCTGCTGCCCGCTGGGGGTCTTCGTCACCGCTGCTCCGGCCTCCGTCAGGATCCCGCGTTGTGGCTGCGCGGGCGCGGGAGGCGTTTTCGGGGCGGGCGGGCTTGCTGTTCCGCGCGGATGTCGAGCTGGATGCCGGCCAGGAGCTTCTTGGTGATCTTCTCACTGCCGTCGAGCAGGGCGGTCAGGGCGGCTTCGCGGATGAGGTGAGAGAGGCTGCCCATGACGCCGCCGGTGCGCTGGTGGAGGTAGTCGGAGTGCCGCGCCAGGGTGTGCGGGGTGTGGTGGCGCAGGCGCAGGGCTTGCTCCATGTCGGTGACCAGAGAACGCCAGATCTCGCGTTGCTCTTCGGTGGCGCAGGGCAGCGCGGTGTTGCGGATCAGGGTGAAGCGGCCGGCTAGCTGGGCGCCGCGCGGCCCGGTCAGCAGGGGAGAGGCTTCGACGTCGACGCCGGCGTAAACGAAGGTGGCGGGGATGCGCTCGCCGAGGTGTTTCATCTGGTCGGAGGTCTCCGCGCCGGACCGGGTGCGGGTGTCGAGCAGGTGGACGTCGTCCACGAGGACCAGCTTCGTCTCCAGGAGGCACAGCAGGTGGCAGACGGCGTCGGTGATCTGGGCCTGGTTCATGCGGGTGGCGATGGGGATGCCGAGGAACCGGGCGAACTCGCTGACCAGCATCTTGGGTGTGGAGGCCGGTGGCACGGCCAGGAAGACCACGGGCAGGCGGTCCGTGCTGCCGGGGTGCCGGCGCTGCTCGGCGAGTTCGAAGGTGCGGCCCATTTCCAGCAGGGTGGTGGTCTTGCCTGTGGTGGGCGGCCCGGAGACGATCAGGCCGCGGCGTGCGGTGCCCTGCTGGCGGCGGTTGAGGAGCATCAGACGCCGCAGCGACAGGGAGATGCGTTCCATGGCCGGGGTGGTCAGCACCACGAACCGGGAGTGGTAATCCAGCCGTTCCTCCAGCGACCAGTCCTCGTCGGCGGCCGGATGGGGCTGCAGCGGGGGAGCGGCGACGAACTGCTGCCAGCCGTCTCGCGTGGTCGGCGGCGCGTACGCCGCGGCCCTCGCTCCGTCGTGAAGGGTGCTGTCGGCAGGCGCGTCTGTCACCACTGTGCTGCTTCCTGGTAGGCGTCATAGATCCGGGAAGGGCGCGGAACTTGAGCGGGGGAGTCCGGCCGTTCGTCTCCGGCATGCTCATCGGCGTCAGCGGGGCCGGGCAGGTCGTCGTCCTCGTCCCAGCCGTCCTCGAACCCTGCCTCCCCTTGCTGATCCTCTTCCTCGATCGGGGCGAAGGCGCCCACCAGGCTGTAGGAGAGGGTCGGAGCCGCCACAGGGTCCGGGACCGCCTGCGGCGAGGCTGGTCGGGCCAGGGACGCTGCGGCGCTGGCGCGCGCCGCCACCGTCTGCTCGCGGCGAGTCCCGGCACCGTTGCTCGCACGCCGCAGGAGGCGGTCCAGGGCCTGGGCCAGCTGCCGCTCGTGCTCGACGCGGTCGCCGCGGCGCTCGACTGCGGCACGGACGTGCTGCCAGGTGAAGTCGGTGAAGGGCAGGCTGATACAGCCGCGGTGGATCCACGGCACCTCTTCCCACCCGGTGGGCAGCCGCACCCAGATCTGATTGGGGTCGTAGGGGTTGTGGTGCACCTCCCATCTACCGTCCGGCGCGCCCGACCGGTCCCCGCGATGCGCATTGAGGACCTTGTGGTCGTAGGTGCGGTAGTCGAAGCGGATGCCGTAGTCGTTGATGGCCACCCGCTTGACGGGCATGAGCTCGATGTAATCGTCCGCGCTCAGCGGCACCGGGACATAGCCGGTGACTCCCACGAGCGCGCCCCACATCTCGTTCGGCGACAGGGCGAGCTTCGGTGCCAGCGGATGGCGCAGCGACGCGTGCGGGCGGTGCTGCCAGTCGGTGACCAGCCACTCATCCAGCAGGTCCTGCACCTGCGCAAGCGTCCAGCACGCCTCGTCCTCAACGTGCGTGCCGCGCCGGGTGACATCCGAGCCGCTGTAGCCGGCCACGTACTGGGAAAACCGGTCCCCAATGCTGCGGAACGTCCGCTCCACATGGCCCTTGGCCGGGCCATTGGCCGGCGGCGCCGGCTGAACGGACACCCCCAGGCTCTCGCACGCGGCAATGAAGGAACGGGAGACAAACACCGCACCTTGGTCGACCACCACCGTCTCCGGCATGATCACCGGCCGGGCCGCTGCCCCTTCCAGCCGCGCATCCAACGACACCAACCGCTCATAGGGGATGACTGACCGAGACATCGCCAGCGCCGAATCCCACCCCGGGCGCATCCGCATGGGCGTGACCATCTGCGCCAGCAGCACTGCCGCATCCACCGATCTCGTGCCCACCGGCCGCACGACCGCGGCACAGATACTGCGCGTTGCCACGTCCAACGCGATCGACAACTCGACCGACCCCGTCACCCCGTCGGCGAGCACCACCAGCACATCCAGCGGCGTACTGTCCAGCATCACCAGCTCACCCGGTCGCAGCGCCACGGTCGGGGTGAAGGGAGGCGCCGGCCGCGACGTGCGCCGCCGCTGCTGTGCCGCCGACCCCAGCAGCCCATGGCCGTCGGCGAGCGCGTGCACCAGCCGGTTGAACGTCGTCACCGGCGGCAACTGCACCGCGCCGGGCCCATGGGTTTCCTCCAGAATCCACCCGACCATGCGCCGCAGCCGGCTCAGCGTGCCAGTGGAGCGTTCCCGCTGTGCCTCCAGCACCTGAGTGATCGCAGCGACCACACGCTCATCGGCCCGTCCCACCACAGAACGCCTACGCGCCGTGCGCTGGTCGACCAGCCCCCACAGCCCCTTCTCGCGGTAACGGGCCCGCATCCGCCGCACGGTCACCGCACTCGTCGGCTGCCCCGCCGCGGTCAACTCCGCTGCCTTGGCCTCCTCCCGTTCCGCCACAGTCCGCTGCGCCGGATCGAACTCCGCCCGCGGAACACCGCCCTGCCCCGGCACCGGAAGGCCGGTCTCCACCTCGCGCACGTGCCGCTCCCAGGCCTCAGCCCGCTCGCGTGCCTGAACAGGCAGTTCCTCCAGGAGCCCGAACGGAGGCACCTCGGGGCGGGGCGCTCCTACGAGTTCGAAGTCAGGAGCAGCGAACAGATAGTTCACCAGCACCGTTGCCGGGGAGTTGTCCGAGTCGACCAGCCTGGCACGCGCTCCTTCGAGCATCACCACCGTCCAGGAGCGATCCTCGAACCGCACCTGGCTCCCCACCTCGAGTACTGCCGCCGTCACGCAGACGCCCACTCGCCCGGGCCTGCTGTCACGGTCACCCGTTCATGCAAGGGCTCGTTCAGCGGGGCTGACAGCGCCCCGGTCCATAGGGCATGGAAGAGGGCCGGGAGAACCCTGATGGTGTCCCCGAGGTCACGTGCCCCTTCGATCAGCGGCCGAGGACGGGCAAATGCCCGTATCGCCTCCTCCACGATCGCGGTGTCCCGGTAGCGGGGGTGCCGGTATCCCGACAGCCAGCCCAGGTTGGCAGCGACAACCGGTTCTGGAGGCGACGCCACTCTGTACTGCCATCCCACCGCTGCCATGACGGCAGCACGGTGCGCGAGCCGGGGAGAGATCTCCCCTCGTCCGGCACAGTCGAGCAGCAGACCGCCGCCGTCGCTGAACCGTGCCATCAGATGCGGCGCATGCGACACCACGGTCCCCTCAGATCCCCGCCAGGACAGCTCTACAGGGCGGCATGTCATCGCCATGACCGAAGGATCACGGTCCAGCAGCATCACCTGAGTGCGCATGACACCCGACCCGTAGTGCACCAGCCGCCCGGTGGTAGCCGACCACCACCAGCCCGGCGCGAAACGACGGCCAGATCGCAAGGGAAACGGACGTACCGCACCGCAGTCCTCCAGACGAACGACACGAGCGGCCTCGCCCCACGGCATCCGCTGTTCTTTCCCGTACGGATCCAGGAAACGGGCGCTGTAGTTACAGGGATCAGCGACCGCCGGGTGCGCCGAGGAGCCTTGCTGCCACATGCACCTTCAACCGATGAGCATCCCATCAGGTAATGGCCACACGGCATGCGCCGTGGCGTCCCGGACCTGGCTCTGTAGTCGTACCGTGCGCTGGGCGCCCGCCTGCCCGCCGTCTCGCCGCGCCGTTGCGGGGAGTGAGTCGAGCACAGTGATGTCGATGATCGCTGGTATGCGGCCGGGGAGGGGGGGAGAGGGTCCTGCCGGATGGAGGTACCGCTGTGACCGTCCGACTCCTGGGCGGTTTGCTTGCCCGACTGGGGACCACCGATGCTTGGGTCGGTCAGTGGCTCAGCCGGTGACGCCGACTGGGGGCCTGTACGTCCCCGTACGGCGACCCGGCGACCGGCATCGCCCTGACAGAGCCCTGGGGCACCATTCCACGCAGCTGGCCATCCCCGGCCGCGCCCGACGTCAACGGAGACGCGGAGGGCGGGGCAGGTCACCTGTCTCTGTAGAGGTCCTCGTCGGGCTCCCAATTCACATAGAACTCGTCCACGGTCACATCGAGGACGACCTCCTCAGCAAAGTCTCCGAGATCCCAGAGTTCCTCGTTCTCGACATCAAGGTCGCAGGCGGAGCAGGCGAAGACGTAGGGCGTGAAGACCACGACGGGCTCGTTCGTCTCGTCGATATGGGTGTCGCCCATGAGCCAGCCCTTCGAGCCGCAGGCCGGACAGGGCCTCTCTTCGTCGTGCTCCATGTATCTCGGCGACTGCCGCGTGATCGTCGCCAGGACGATCTCACGCTCCTTCGCTGCCAAGTGCCCGTAGCGCTGCGCGAAGAGAGTTCGCGCCCTAGCGAGCTTGCCCTCCAACTGGATTCGGACGGCCTTGACCTGCTCCTCGATCAGCCTGTCGTGCAGCGAGACATAGCTCCCCCAGTAGACCTCCGGGTCGATCTCCAACTCGGTGAGCAACGGATCGATCAGTCGAAGGCAGGTGGTGAATACGGTCTGGACCTCGGCGATGTCATGGAGGCCGCTGTGCGCGACGCCGTTGCGGGCATTCGCAACCGGCAGCAGGGCCCGCTGGTCGACCGGGATCTGCTTGCGAAGGATCTTGTGCACTCGGGCGTGTGCTTCGACCAGGCCGATGGTCTTCGCACGGCTTGCCGGAGCGGACGCGTGCGTGCCGTGACCAGTGGCGTGGAGCAGCGAGTCGAAGTCCTTGGCTTCGACTATCAGCGCCGGGTGAAGTGACGAGAGGTAGGCCTTGAGAAGGTGTTCGGCTGCGATCCCTGCGTGGTGAACGGCGAAGTCGTGGGAGTCGGCCCCCTGAGCGAACGCCGTGAGCGCCGCTGTCATCCACCTCTGAGAGGAGAGCTTGAGCTTTTCCGCATGCATGGGCTGGACTCTAAGTGCCTGTTTCTGAACCCGCCTGGACTCCGGCGCCATCTCCCACTACCGCACCAGCTCCCACCCGACTGGCCCAAGCCGGTGCGCGTCGAGGCGCTCGACAAAGGCCGGCCGCATGCGCGAGTTCCGCACCCGCCGTCAGCTGTGGGCGTACCAGGACAGCGCGAAACGGATTCGCGTCGCCGGACGGCCCGCCGCGGCCGACCAAAAAAAGTCGACGGGCGACGTCACGCCTGAGCCCTCTGGATGGCACTCCTCTATGACGACTTCAGCGGACCAGCGAACGGAGCATGGGGCGATGCCGGAGTATGTGATTGCAGCAGGCGTCACTGTGGCGGGGTGCCTGGTGGGGGTGCTGCGGGTTTGGATCCGTGCGAGGGGGGTGGTCCAGGTGGAGAAGATTCGCGGGTCGCTACGCCGTGACTTGGTGCGTGAGCTTCCTCGGGGCAGCCGCCTCGTTGATCGCGCGAACAGGGTGACCATCGAAATCGGGCGGTCCGTGGAACGTGAAGGGGGGCCGCGTGGGATGGGTGACTGACTGGTCTGCTCAGGCTGCCTGCCGTACAACCGATCCGGATGAGCTGTTCGTGGCTGAGGCCGCACAGAACAGGGCCAAGGCCGTGTGCACAGGATGCCCTGTACGCACTGAGTGTCTGGCCGATGCGCTGGACAACCGTGTCAAATTCGGTGTGTGGGGAGGCATGACGGCGCGGGAACGCCGTGCGCTGCTTCGTAGGCTTCCCACGGTGACCTCGTGGCGGCGGCTGCTGGAGACAGCCCGAACGGAGTACGAGCGAGGGGTGGGCACCCTGACCCTGGACGACGACACAGTCGAACCGGTGCGCAGGGTCTCGGGCTTGAAGTGGAGGCGCCCGGAGGACGAGCTGGCCTTCCTGTCCGTCTACAAGGAGCAGATCAAACCCTTGGTGGGATTGCTCATCAACGCAGGTGCCTCCAAGCACGATGCGGAGGATGCGGCGCAGAGTGCGCTCGAAGAGCTCGCGAAGAAGTGGTACGAGGTGGCCCGGCCCAAGCCATGGCTGCGAACGACGGCCTCCAGGATGTGGTTAAGAGCCGTGCGCCGCGTCAGACCAGACGAGCTAACCGATTCAGTTCCAGAGGAAGGTGTCGTCGACCATAGTGCTGACGTAGTCGAGAAGACGGACATGAACCAGCTTCTCCGGCGTCTGCCGCCCCTCCAGCGTATGGTGATGGCATTCCAAATTGACGGCTGCTCGCCATCCGAGACGGCGGAAGCTCTGCGGATGCCGGCAGTGAACGTACGGCAGAACCTGCGACGGGCGCGCCTCAACCTGGCGCGCATGCTTGAGGAGGACGAGGGAGGTACGCAGTGAGCGCTGAGACATCCTGGAATGACGAGCCAGACCTCGACGAAGAGACTGCGGCCCGACTCGACCGCTTCCTGCAGGCGGGGAAGGCAGAGACCCAGCGGCTTCTTGACGAGTCGGTCGACGTCGAGCAGAAGCTGGCGGAATCGCTGGAGCGGCTGGCAACGGATGACTCTGAAGACGCCTCTTGGCCTCAGCCTTTGCTCAAGTGGCATCGCACTGCTTAACAGCGAGAGCTTCGCAAACGGACCGCCGCCATGGCCCAGCTTCCTTCAATCTCGCCACATCAGCCGCAGCGGATCCCGTTCGGGGAACGGTCACGGTGACCGTTCCCCGAACGCTTACACAAAGCTCTTATACCGGACTAGTACTCCAGTGCGGTTTCGTGATCTATCCAGTGAGTTGGTCAGTTGACCGTTGTCGGTAGTGGCTGCGGCGGGCTGTTGCTTGGTGGCGTCGGAGCCATGTGGACCAGTGCAGGAGCCTGGCCGCTGGCACGGCCGGGGGTTGAGCGCGACGACGAGTAGGCGGCGGATTTCGGGGACGGTCAGCGTGATCGGGTCGCTGCCGCGGGCGGGGTGGTGGGGATCGATGGGCCGGTCGGGGGCTGCGTCGGCGGCGAGGGCGGTCAGGAAGGCCAGGGCGAGCATGGCGAGTGTGATGTGGCGGTGCCACGAGGTCCAGTTGCGGACCTGGTAGTGATCGAGTCCGACCTGGCCCTTGGCGGCCTGGAAGCACTCCTCCACGCTCCAGCGGACGCCAGCCACGCGGACCAGCTCCGCCAGCGTCACCTCGGTGGGTGACCAGCACAGGTAGAAGGCAAGTTCACCAGTAGTGCGGTTGCGGCGGACGAGCAGGTGGCGGTGTCCGTCGGTGCCGATGTGGATCCAGGCCCAGTCGTAGTAGCGCGGGCCCTTCGCGCCGTTGCCTGCGCTGTGCCGCTGCCAGGCGCTGGCGGGCAGGCGTTCGGCGACGGTGTCCGCGCGCATGGTGGTGCGGCCTGAGTTGATCCGTACCCGGGTGGAGCAGGCGACGGCCATCACGTAGCCGGTCCCGCGTGCCTCCAGGGCGGCACGAAGCTGAGGGTCCTGCCCGTAGGCTTCGTCGCCGGTCACCCACGGTGCCTCCACCCCGGCGTCCAGCGCGGCGGCGATCATCTCCCAGGCCAGGCGGGGCTTGGTCTGGAACTGCACAGTCTCGGGTATCCCGGCCGCCTGGCGGCGTCCGGGATCGGAGCACCAGGACTGTTCGGGCAGGTAGAGCCTGCGGTCGATCAGCGTCCGCCCCCGGCTGGTGGCATAGGCGAGGAAGACGCCGACCTGGGAGTTCTCGATGCGCCCGGCGGTGCCGGTGTACTGGCGCTGCACGCCCGCCGAGGCCCGGCCCTTCTTCACGAAGCCGGTCTCGTCCACGATCAGCACCGCGCCCTGGGCGCCGAGGTGTTCGACGGCGTAGGCGCGGATGTCGTCGCGGACGGCGTCGGCGTCCCAGCGGGCGCAGCGCAGCAGCCGCTGCATCGGGCCCGGCCGCGCATGGCCTGCCTGTTCGGCCGGCTGCCAGCAGTTCTTCCGCTCGGCATGCGACAGCAGTCCGAGCAGGTAGGCGCGGGCGGTAGCCCGGGGTTCAACTCGGCTGAACCGGCCCGCAATCCGCGCCATGGCCTGCTCGAACATCGCCCGCCATCGGGCGCCGTCTATGCTGTGACCTGCGGCCATCGCACGATCGTCATGAGTCCACACAACCCTTGATGATCACGCGGTGGCCGTTCCAGTTCTCACGCGGGTCTGACCCAAGATCGCGAAGTCACACTGGAGTACTAGCGGCCCTTGACCTGCTGTCACCGGATTCAGAAACAGGCACTAAGCCTGTCGGAACCACAGTCGAACGCGACTTTCGTGGTCGACCTGATACTTCCCAAGACCAGCGATCCCAGTCCGCGCATCTTCGGGCGCCACCCCGGCGCATACGGCGTCTCCGAACCCACTACTCGCGCATCAAAGCTTTGCACGCCCTCAGGTTGGTCAACCTCAGTGATCAAGTTCTTCGATGCGGAACTGCCTGCCGGCGATAACAGCCCCAAGCCCCTGGGCGCTGCTATGGCAGCCCGGGGGCTATGTGCGAACGGGCGTCTCATACAGGTCGGCGCCACGACCCGCCGACAGTGTTATGCCCACTTCATGCCGAGCTCCCGTAGTGCGTCCAGCTGGTCCTGGGTGAGCTTGTCGCGCCTCTGCTTGGTGTTGGAGACCCATACACCGAGCTTTACGGGCACCGGTTCCGTGCTGACTCTCACTTCCGTGCCATGCGCGATTCTCATGAAGATGTCGTCTGGGTGATGTCCATGGCCCGCTAGCTGGGGGGCATCATGGGATTGCTTCAGACGCAACATGAGAACTGTCGGTTCAGGCATCTGAGAATCGCCAGTTCGGCCCACTGAGAATCACAATACGAAGAGAGCTGTGACCTGCTGTTTCACTCTGAAGGCGTGGCGAGATGGTCTTCACACACTTCCATGCCGACTGGGCTCGCGTGTGCTGCATCTGGGTCAGCTGACGATATGTCACCCCCGCTCGCGCGGGGCCGAGTCACGGGTACAGGGCCCAAAGCAGGTGCCTCTCGAGTCACCCCCGCTCGCGCGGGGTGGAGTACCCGTGCACACCGGGGCACGGAACTCCCGCCGAGTCACCCCCCACCCCGCGCGGCCTCTGCCTCGAGGTCGCCGGGAAGGCCGCCACGGTGGCCGGTTCACTCCCGCTCGCGCGGGCTTCACCCCGGGCAATCGTCGTCGACCGGGGCAAGGTCGAGTCACTCCCGCTTGCACGAGCAGAGATGGACCTAGGTATCGTCGGCAGCGTAGGAGTCCTGTCATCTACGCAGTTGATACGGAGCGGGTTTCGCCGGCCAGGTTTTGAACATTCCGATTAGTCCCGCTTGCGTAGACCCACCTCATCAGCGAAGAACTCAGAGTACATCGTCGATGCACTCCCGGTTGGGGCTCGCCAAGCCGCCGGCCGGCCGGATCGATCTCAGCGTCGGTTCCCTCCGGCCGCGCTCTGAACGCCGAGCCCTCCAAGACCGACTCAATCCCGCTCCCGCGGCTCCACAGGAAGTAACGGAGGCGTTCGGCCAGGGCGGTCGAGTCACCCCCGCTCACGCGGGCCCTGATCCGGCCAGTGTTTCCTGTGGCTTGCAGTGAGCCACACGGACTCTCCAGGCCGTCGGCCACCCGGATCGACACTAGCGTCGAGTCACTCCCACTCGCGCGGGCGCAATGCCGACCTGATCAACGGCAGACTGGATCGTCACGGCTCACTCCCGCTCGCGGTAACTTCAGCGTAAGCCGATCGACTTTCACAGGGCAGCGTCGAGGCGTTCCCACTTGCGCGGGTTCCACGGCGCCCACAGACGCCGTTCGGTGCGCCGGTTCGGTCCGGGTCCGGGTCACTCCCGCTCACGCGGGCGATACACCGAGGCCGCGGCAGAGTCGGCACTACTGCACGAGTCACTCCCGCTCGCACGGGCTCTGCGTCCATCACAACCATCACGACGTGCGCCAGATCGAGTCACTCCGGCTTGTGCAGGCTTTGCTTGATCACCCCCGCCGCATCCGCGCTGGAGTGCGAGTCGGTCCCGCTCACGCGGGCGGTACGGCGGCTGGTGCAGCAAGCTGAACAGGGCCGCGGAGTCACCCCCGCTCGTGCGGGCTCTCCCCGATCACTGCCGCCTCGTGCGCGCTGGAGTGTGGGTCACTCCCGCTCGCGCGGGCTTACCGTCCATGTGTAGGGCGAATACCTCGCTGCCCGGGCTCTCTCGCGCGTGGGCGGCTACGCCCTCCGTTCCTGTCTAGCCCAGTGCGCCAACGGGTCACCCCCGCTCGCGCGGGGCGGACCTGTGTGTGACGTCAGTGACCTGCTGGGGGATCGAGTCACCCCCGCTCGCACGGGCGCTACGCGCGAGGCCTCTTGTGTGCCTCTGTGACGTCCGAGTCATTCCCGCTGGCGCGGGCGTTGCCCTCTCTGACCTGGTCAATCTAGCGCGGGGCGGACTGCACGTCCTGCCTACAAGGCTGCTGGCTGGGAGCCGGTGCGGACGCGGGTCCCTCGAGCCCGTCGGCCTGAGGGACCCGCGTGCCGTTTCACTACCCCTTGATCGGGGTCGTTTTCAGCAGGGGCAGCCACTGTGATGGCAGCGCTTGCTCGGCCCGGCTGTCAAGGTACGCACTCTCCTCGGTCTTGCGGGAGATGGCGAGACTCCACGGACTGGCCACATGCCCCTCGGCCGCGTGAGCGTCGTCCAGGACGAGCATGCCAGCATTGTCGAGAGCCGGATTCGAGTTGAAGACATGACTGTAGACGCTGACGGCGACGGCTTCCCCTGCCTCGTACCGCGCCTGGTGGGCTGGATTCCATGTTTTCACGCGATTCACGAGCAGCACGTTTGGATCCCATACTCGTCGAACTTTGCTGCCGTCTGCCGCGCCAATTGCCGAGTGGGACAGAGGTAGGCGACACGTTCGCCGTACTTGCGGCGCTGGTACTCGCCAATCAGGCCTCCGACAAGAGTTTTACCCGCCCCGGTCGGCAGCTCAATTGCTACGTCTGACGCGTCTGACTTCTTCTCGTGCCAGTCCCGAAGGACATCCTGCTGGTTTCCCCACACGAATTCAGGCCCACGATTCGTCAGGGCAAGAATCCGATACAGGTCAACCGGGTCATCCGGCATGGCCGCATCGGCGGAATTGAGCTTGAAGGCCACTGCACTCCGTTCCCGCCGCTGAGCTGACAAGAGCTCAGCATCTATCCCCGTTGCTCGGCTTCTCAAAGTACTGCAGCATGTCGGGCCGCTGGCAACAACTGCTGCTGGAGGTCGACCGCCGCACCGAGGACGCGCACGACCTGGTCGCCAAGCTGCGCCGGTACTGGGGGTGGGGCCGCCCGCTCGCGCAGGCTCTTCCCGATTGCTGCTGCCTCGTGCGCGCTGGAGTCCGAGTCACTCCGCTCATGCGGGCTCTACCTGCACCCCGGACTCCGAGGTCTGGCTCACTGGCGTATCACTCCCGCTTGCGCGGGTTCTATATCGAGGCCGAGGTAAACCAGTCGCGCGCGGCCGCGGCACTCCCGCTCGCGCGGGCCAAGTACGCGGGGCCGAGCACAGCTAGCGCATCACCGAGCACCCTGAGCCACTCCCGCTCGCGCAGACACCAAGTGTTCCACCACATGGTGAAGGAGGCCGAGGCCGTATCACCCCCGCTCGCGCGGGCTCTATGCGATCCATGACAACATTCGCATCCCGGCCGACGGGTTACTCCCGCTGCCGCGGGCCTCACAGTGCGGGCCGACCATACATCACACAAGCTACGGGTCACTCCCGCTCGCGGGCGCTACGAGCTGCTGCAGATCGTGGGGCGGGCTCTGCGAGGGGTCACTCCCGCTTGCGCGGCCTTACTTCCACCGAATCGACGACGGCTATGCCGAGTCACTCCCGCTCGCGCGGGCTCCGCCCTAAGAGAGCGTCTGATCACCGTTCAGGCTGTTGTGGCGGTCATGTCCGTTTCGATTCGCCAGGTAGGCGTAGATTCTCCCGTCAGTTCGCGGGACATTTTGTTAGCCATCGCCCAGTGGATCATTGCTCGGGATCTCTGGGGCAGGGCTTCGTAGTCCCGGGCCAGGCGGCGGTGCTGCATCAGCCAGCCGAAGGTCCGCTCGATCACCCAGCGTTTTGGCAGCGGCTCGAACCCCCTGGCTCGAGGCCGCTGCACCACCTCCACGTCGATGCCGAGCAGGGCACCGTGATTGAAGATGCTGTTCTGGTATCCGCCGTCGGCCCAGACCTTGGAGACACTGGGGTAGTTCGCGGCCACGTCGTCGAGCAGGAGCTTGCCGCCGGTGGTCTCGTGCACGTTCGCGGCAGTGATGAGGACGGCCAGCACGAGACCGAGCGTGTCGGTGATCAGGTGCCGTTTGCGTCCTTTGATCTTCTTGCCGGCGTCGATGCCCTGGCTGGTCTCGGCCACGTTTGCCGAGGTCTTCACGCTCTGGGCGTCGACCACGGCCGCAGTCGGATCGGCACTGCGGCCGTGGGCTCGGCGGGTCTTGTCACGTAACAGGTCGTGGACCTGCTGGGTCGTGCCGTCCGCTTCCCACTTTGCGTAGTAGTAGTCGTAGACGGTCTTGTACGGCGGGAAGTCATGAGGCAGGTACTCCCATGGGATGCCGGTGCGGTTGACGTAGAGGATCGCGTTGACGATCTCTCGCAGGTCGTGCACCCGGACCGCCGTACCGGGGCCAGTCCGTCTCGCCCGCCAGGCGGTGAAGACCGGCTCGATCAGAGCCCAGCGGGCATCGGACACATCACTGCGGTACGAACGGCGAGCACTCACACACGGTGCAACGACCGCCAGCACCACCGGTCACACAAACATCCCAGAACACCCACTATCTAGATCAGATGCCCTCTAAGACAATCGTCGTCGACCGAGGCAAAGTCGAGTCACTCCTGCCTGGATAGGCCCACCTCATCATCGAAACGAAGCGGGTATACCTCGCCGACGCACTCCCGCTTCCGCGGGCGTCAGGTCCGCCTTCGGCCGGGCTGCACCTAAGGCGTGGGGTCATCCCCGCTCCCGCTGGGGTTGGGCCGGAGCGGCACAGGCGGGCGTCCGAGGGCGCCGTCTCAGCAGGGACTGCATCCGGTCACACAGCTCACCCTGGCGTTGCCGGCAGGTGGCCACCAGTGAGCCGCAGTGGAAGGAGTCGCCCCCGCTCACGCGGTCTAACCGCAGGTGCCAGTCGCCCTCACTCGCGTATCTTCATGCGACGAGGGGCCCGAGCCAGGCACAGCAGGCCGGGTCACTCCCGCTGGCGCGGACTCTGCACACGCCTCTGGCTTTGGAGGAGACCATGTGCCGAGTCACTTCCGCTCCTGCGGGTCCTACCCCCCGCCTCGCCCAACTCGCCGCCCTGACCTACGAGTCACTCCCGCTCGCGCGGGCTGGCGATTCTCAGATGCCTGCACCAACAGTTCTCATGTTGTGTCTGAAGCAATCCCATGATGCCTCTGCAACTAGCGGGTTACCGACATCACTCAGACGACTTTGCATGAGAATCGTGCACGGCACGGAAGTGAGAGTCAGCAGTCACCCCGCTCATGCGGGCTCTCCCCGATCACTGCCGCCTCGTGCACGCTGGAGTGTGGGTCACTCCCACTCGCGTGGGCACGACGTCGGGTCACTCCCGCTCACGCGGGTCCTTCAAGAAGGACTGGTCGGACGGCCTGTCGGCCGCCGAGTCGCTCCCGCTCGCGCGGGCTTTACATCCAGGCCGACGTGAACCACTCTCGCGCCGCCGAGTCACTCCCGCTCGCGCGGGGTCCTGCCCTCGCATTGCCCAGTTCCCGGCCCTGAGTCTCGCCCGTTCGGACGCTCTTCGGCAAGGCACTCTGTGGAACACGGTGATGCTCCGAGTCCGCTCGCGGGGCTCCGCAGGCCTTTGACCACGGGTCACTCCCGCTCGCGCGGGCGTTGCTCGGTGGTGCAGTCGTCGAAGACGATCACCGTCGAGTCACTCCCGCTCGCGCGGACTCCACCACGCCGAGCGGATGCGTGCACGGCTCGCCGACGGGCTCCACAAAATCTGGGTCACTCTCGCTCGCGCGGGCTTTGACCCGGTCCTTTTGAGGCAGGTTGTCTGGGATTTGCTCGTGCTCCAGGGGGATGATGCCATACGGGCTGGACGCGGGTGTAGATGTTCCGTCTTTCTGGTGATCATGTTTTCGGAAGGTCCGCGGGGGTGGCAGCGTCAGGGGATGGGAGTTGTTGAGGATGGGCGTTACGACGGTGTTGACCTCCGTCCGTGGGGGAAGTTCGATCGGGCGACGCTGAGGGTGTATTCGCTGCTGTTCCACTTGATCGATGTGGGGGCGGTGGCGGGGGTGCTGTGGGACCGATTCCTGACCCCGAGTCAGCGCAGGGTCATCAGCGCCGGGCTCGACATGCCGCAGGAGCAGGCGCGTTCGGGGGTGTGTTTCCTGGCGGGCATGCATGACATCGGGAAGCTGACTCCGTATTTCCAGGCTCTCGAGCCGGTGGCGTATGTGCGGTTGGGGGAGGAGCTGCCGGCGGATGCGGGCCAGGTGGTGCACGTGCCGCACGCGCGTGCGTCAATGCATGTGGGTCTGCATCTGCTGGGCGAGCTGGGCTTTGCCGTGGGCGGCAACGACAGTCCCGCCGTGCGTGCTGCTCAGTGTCTGGGCGGGCATCACGGCCGGTTTCTCCAGCTCGATGTCGACGGGGCGGCGTCCGCGCAGCGAGTGCAGGCCACGCTGGGCGGGCCCGAGTGGCAGGAGCTGCGCCGCCGCTATGTCCGGTTGCTGTGGCACCTGTTCGGCGTCGACGAAGCTCCGAAGGCGATGTCGGTGGAGGCTGCGGTGCTGATCACGGGGCTGACGATGGTCGCTGACCGCATCGCGAGCCAGCGCCGGTACTGGGTGCCCAACGCGGACACACCGTCTTTCGGTGCTGCCGAGCACCACAGCCGTGCCCGCCGGCAGGCCGAGGAGGAGGTCGAGCGGCTCGGCCTTGCCCGCTTCGCGCTGGACCGTATCCCGTTCACCACCGCCCACCCGGCGCTTAAGGAACCGAACGCTCTGCAGGCTTCCGTGATGGAGGAGTTTCCGCGCCTGGTCGCCGAGCGGGGGAGTGGTATCGCGGTGGTCACGGACGCGATGGGCACGGGCAAGAGCGTGGCCGCGCTGGAGATGGCGCGGATCTTCAACGAGCACAGCGGAACCCAGGGGGTGATGTGGCTGCTGCCGGCGACGGCCGCCGCGGACCAGGCCTACGAGGTCCTTGACCGGTATGTGCGCGGCCACCGGCCCGAGTACGCGCCGGTGACGCTGGTGCACCACCACAGTGACCTCAACGAGGCATACACCGGCCGTCTCCTGTCCCCGGCGGACACCTCCGTCCTGGGCGGACCGCCCGATGACCCGTTCGCCGACCACCAAGACGACATCGACGACGAGAGGGAGTACGGTCCGGGCGTCGCGGGGCCCGATGGGTGGCTGCGAGGACGGGACAACGCGCTCCTGGCCCAGTACACCGTCTCCACCACCGACCAGGCGCAGATGGCAGTCCTGCCCGTCCGCCACAGCGCGCTGCGCATGCTGGCCCTGACGGGCAAGACGGTCGTGGTCGACGAAGCCCACGCACTGGATGCGTTCAGCCAGCTTCAGCTTCTGCGCCTGCTGCAGTGGCTGGGAGCGATGAACTGCCCGGTCGTCCTGTTGTCGGCGACGATGCCCGCGCCCACCGCCACCGAGCTGGTGCGGGCCTACCTGTGGGGAGCCGGCCGAACCGGTCTGCACGCTGTGTCGTTCGCTCCCGGCTACCCCGGGTGGCTGTTCGCGGACGCGGCGACCGCCACCGCCCACCGCATGTCCGAGCCGGCCCGCCATGAGCAGCGGGCCGCCCAGCGCAGGAATGCTCACATCCGCGTCCGCAAGGTCATCTACCAGCCCCTCGGGCAGGCCGGCCGTGCGGTCGAGGCGGGGGAGCGCCTGGCTGTGATCGCCGACGTCCTCCAGCCGGTCATCCGCCGCGGCGGATGCGCGGCCGTGGTGTGCGCGACCGTCGCCGACGCGCAGGACACCTACGCCTACCTGCGCCGCATCTGGACCGGCCGTGGCGAGGACCTGGTCCTCCTCCACGCCCGGGTGAGGGGCCGGCGACGGCAGAGCACACTGGAAGATCTCCGCCACCAGTTGGGGCCAACGGGTCCGCGCCCGGCCCGGCGCGTGATCGTCACCACCAGCCTCCTCGACGTGAGTCTCGACGTCGATGTCGACCTGATGGTCAGCGACCTCGCCTCCGTGGCACGCCTCCTGCAGCGTCTGGGCCGCCTGGGCCGCTTCACGCACCTGTGGAGCGGGCAGAACCGCCGGCCCGCCTGGTGGAACGCTGGCACCAGCCCGACACTGACAGTGCTGCACCCGGTCAACTCCTTCGGGGCGACCGCCCTGCCGCCCGGCTGGGACACGGTCGAGCCCGCTGTCGCCCTCCATGAAACCGCCCGGCTCCTGCCAGCCCTGGAGACGGAACCGCTCGTCGTCCCCGACGCTGTCCAGGCGCTCGTCGAACACGTCCACGGCGTCACCTCCCATTTCGCGGCCCAGACGACGCGCCTGCAGCAGATGGCCGCCACGCACCAGGCCCGCACCACCCGACAGGAGCAGCTCAGCGCAATCCACCTGGTGCCCCCGGCCAAACGGGTTTCCTCCCTGGCCGACCTGCACCGCCAGCACCTCACCACCGCCCAGGCAGCCACCCGGCCCGGCCTCCTGCCCCGCCGGCTGCTGCCCTGCCACCGCAGCGCCGACGGCACCCTCACGCTCGACGCGGCAGGCCTGCTTCCGATCCCGGACCAAGAACACCTCAGCCCCCGTCACCTGCGCGGCATCCTCGAGCACTCGCTACCGGTCCCGGCCGCCTGGGTCGCGCGCGCATCCGCCGGGCACCAGCCGCCCGCCAGCTGGAAGCAGCACCCCCTGCTCGCCGACATCGTGCTGCTGCCCACCGACTCCGTAGCCCGTGAGAGTGAACATCGTTTCGGCCAGCACTGGCTCCGCATGGATGAAGAACTCGGCCTCCAGCACCGCAAACAGCAGTAATCACACTGCGTGAAGCCCGGCGCCGGAAGTATCACGCCATTACTTGATCGTCGGACTTTCTCACCGGTCGTGAGACGCGGCAGCGGCATGATTCGCTGTGTTCGCAGCTCTTCGAACCCCTGGCCGTACCTCGCACACCATTCCCCTGCCCCACAAGGGCGCTGTTGGTGGCCCCTGCACAGCACTTGGCCAAACGCCCCACGTACTGCCTTGCTTCAACAGCAACAGACCACAGGGGATCACCACCCTGGTCCTGGCCGGCCGCACCCACAGAACCCGCCGCCGCCCGTCACCGCACCTTCAGCTTCCTCAGTCCTCGAAAGACGCGCCCTTGTCCCCATTACCCCCTTCCACCACCACGTTCAGCGCGGCCGACAACCCTTGGATCGACGTCCGCACCGGCTACAGCTACGACCAAGTGGGCCTGCGAGGCCTGTTCCTGAATGCCCACCGCATCGACGATCTAGCCCTGCCCCACCCGCCGGCAGCCTCAGCGCTCCTGCGGATCGCGGCCGCCATCACAGCCCGCATCACCGGCCTCGACGACCCCGAGCTCACCGCCTCCCAATGGAACGCGCTGCGCCGCAGCCGCCTGGCTGAAGGCCGCTTCGACCCGGACGCCGTCCACGCCTACTTCGACCAGCACACCTGGGACGCCTTCCACCCCATCCATCCCTGGCTGCAAGACCCCGCGCTGCGCGACCAGTGCGACCACCCAACCGGCATCAACGCCTTCGTGCCCGGGCGTCCCGCCGGCAACAACCTCGACTGGTTCAGCCCGCACGGCCACCACAGTACTGAGCCCGTCCCCACCGCCGAGGCCCTGCAGATCCTGCTCATCCACCACTACTACGGGCGGTCCGGCACCGGAACCCCCCGCACCCTGAACGGTGTCACCAGCAGAAAGCAGACCAGCGGCCCTTTGCGCTCCAGCGTGTCCTTCCACCCTCTGGGCCGCACCCTGCACGAAACGCTCCTGGCCGGTGTGCCCGCCTTCACCGGCGACGACCAGCCACCAGGCGCGGACGCCTGCCCCTGGGAAGAAGCCACACCACCCAGTCCGCAGGCCACCGGCCGTGCGATGACCTGGCCCGGCCGGCAACTGACCGGCCTGAGCCGGCACGCGATCCTCCTCGTGCCCGGCCACGACGGCACCACCGTCACCGACGCCTACATCACCTGGTCCACCCAGCAGCCCAAGCCCCTCACCACCGACCCCTACCTCGCCTACCGCATCACCCCCGAACGCAAGAACGTCGCCCGGCGCCGCACCCTCCACCGCGCCGACGCATCCCGCGCCTGGTGGCGGGAGCTGGAGACACTGCTCCTAGCCCCGGACGAACACGGCACACACCGCCGGCCGGCCATCTTCGACACCCTCAACGACCTCCCCGAACCCGTGCGACGCAGCCTGCGGACCCGCGTCCACGGATTCGACCAGGACGGCAAGGTGATCGACCGGCAGTGGTACACCGCCATCACCCCGCCCCTGCTGAACTTCACCCAGGAACACGACCCGGTCAAAGCCCAGCGCATCGCCGAGTGCTGCCGGGAAGCCGAACACATCGCACAGCGGCTGGCGACCGTCGCCAAGCAAGCCTGGAACACTGCCACCCACAGCCGCACCACACAGCCCTCCTGGGCGCACAGGGCACTGACCCGGTACTGGCCCAAGGCCGAGAAGGTGTTCTGGCGTCTTGTGCAGGAGCCCGACACCACAGCCTGCACCGCCTTCGCCGACGCCGCCGCGGCCGCTCTGCGCGAGATCACCGAAGCCGCTCGGATCCGTCACACCTCGGCGGCCCGCGCCGTCGCCCACGCCGTCAGGGACCTCTACCGCCGGCCCGCCCCACCCCAGAAGGCCGCCTGATGCCCACCGCAGCCGAACACCGCGCCTCCTGCGACGCGTTCGTCGCCCACATCCACCTCCTGTGCGCCGAACCCGGGGTCCGCGTCCGCCTCAGCCGAGGCAGAGGCCGGCCCGTGGAGGAATGCGCCCCCATGGACCGCTACCTGTCCAGGCGCACCGCGCACCGCCAAGGACGCCGCGCCTACTACACCGTCGCAAGCCTCATCGCGATGGCCGGACCCCAGTCCCACACTCCGGGCGTCCGCCCCGATGACGGCCCCGGCCTGCTCAGCACCGAGGACAGCCTCGCCGGCCACCTCCTCATCGCCCCTGCCGAGCCCCAGCTGCCACCAGCCGAGCCGGACCCGGCGGCCTGGTTCGCCCGGCCCAACCTCGGCGCCACCCTCGCAGCCGCCGTACGCCGGGCAGGCCACGCAGCTGAGCGCACCGAGAGCCTCCTGCACGTCCTGACCCGCCTCAGTGACGATCAACTCCACCGTCGGCTGCCCGCACCCATCACGCGGCTGCTGAAGGACGGCATCACCCCCGACTGGGCAGTCCTTCTCCACGACCTGGTGCAGCGCACCTACCGTCGTGACCAGGTCGGACTGCGCTGGCGCGACGCCTTCTACCTCGCCGCCCCCCAACCCCGGCGCACCTGAAGCACTCATCGGCCGCGCCCGAGCCCGCGCCCGCACGATCAAGAGTCAGCTGCGGCCGTCCCCTCTACAGCACCCGCCGACGTGAGCGTGTGCGCAGCGGTCTGCTCAACCCGGCGCCCGCACGGCCACAACACCACCCCACGGCGCGACACTTACCGGCCAACGAACACCGCGCCGACCCCTCTTCCTTTTGTCCGGCAGTCCCGTCCGTGGGCTGCACCAGCGGCATGCCCGCCGCCCCTACCGCGAAAGAGCCCTTCTTCATGTACATCCCGGCACGCTTCCTCGACCTGCACGTCCTGCAGCCCGTGACCGCGGCGAACCTCAACCGCGACGCCGACAACGAACCCAAGACCATCTCGTTCGGTAACGCGACGAGGGCCTTCGTCTCGCCCCAGGCGTGGAAGCGGCCCATCCGCCTCAACGTCGAACAGGACCTGGGCGAGCACGCCGCCCGCACCCGCATGGTGCCGCCCCTGGTCGCCCGGAAGCTGCAGGAAGCGAAGTGGCCCGAGGAACTCGCCGCGTTCGCGGCGGCCCAGATCGTCCACTCGGCGAAGAAGGACGGCCTGCAGCACAACGACCAGGAGGGCTACCGCACCCAGGCCATGCTCTACCTCCCGACGGACGTCATCGACGACCTCGTCACCCTGTGCGAAAAGCACCGCACGGCACTTGAGGAAGCACTCGCCGCCCACACCCCCAAGAAGAAGATCGCGCCGGTCCTGCCCGCCAAGGACCTCGCTGCCCACCTGACCCGCCGCACCACGAGCATCAACCTGTTCGGCCGGATGCTCGCCGAACTGCCCGCCGGCCACGTCGAAGCAGCCGTGCAGATGGCCCCCGCCTTCTCCACACATCAAAGCGACCCGCAGCCCGACTTCTTCACCGCAGTGGAGGACCTGCCCCAAGACGGTGACCCCGGCAGCGCCCACCTTCAGACCGCGTTCCTGACCACCGGCTGCTTCTACCGTTTCGCGACCATCAACATCACCGACCTCCACGCGAACCTCGGCCCCGCCGCCACCGCCGCCACGGTCAACACCCTCGTCGAGCTCTTCGTCCAGCACTTCATCCTGAGCATGCCCTCAGGCAAGAAGACCTCCACCGCACCGCACACCGTCCCCGACCTCGTCCACTACGCCGTCCGCGACCGCCGCTCCGTCTCCTACGGCGCCGCCTTCGAACAGCCCGTCGCCGCAGCCCCCCAGGGCGGCTACACCGCTCCCGCCCGCCAGGTGCTCGCCGACTACGCCGCCACCATCACCCGCCTGCTCGGCACCCGCCACCTCCTCGCACACGGACACGCCGGCACCCCTACCAAGCCCATCAAAGACCTCGGCAACCGCCACACGTCCTTCGACGACCTCGCCGCCGCCTGCGCCGCCGCCGCGACCGCCGACCTCACCCCCGCGGGCCGGCCGTGAGCGGCCTCGTCCTGCGCCTGGCAGGCCTGCTGCAGTCCTTCGGCGAACGCGGCGTCTTCCACTACCGCGACACCTGCGCCTTCCCCACCCGCTCCTCCCTCATCGGCATGTTCGCCGCCGCCCAGGGACGCCCGCGCGAACACGCCCTCGACCCCTACCCCCACCTCCAGGCCCCCGGCGACACCACCGCCCCCAGCCACCGCGATTTGACCCTCACCGTCCGCATCGACCAGCCCGGCACCCCCTACCGCGACTTCCACACCGTCGGCGGCGGCCGCCCCCGCGAGCAGCGCCTGCGCACCGGCGACGGCACCCGGCGAAAACCTGCCGCCTCCACCCTCGTCTCCCACCGCGACTCCCTCACCGGCGCCGTCTTCACCGTCGCCGTCACCGGACCCGCCCTGCTCACCGCCCACATCGCCGAAACCCTCGAACGGCCCCGCTTCGGACTGTTCCTCGGCCGCCGCGCCTGCCTACCCGACGAACCCCTCCTCCTCAACCCCGACAGCCCCGACCCCGTCCAAGAACTCCTCACCCGCACCCCCCTCACCCGCACCCCGCCCCCCAACCCCGGCGACACACACCTGCCCACCACCTTCGTCTGGGAACACCCACCCCCCGGCGCCGACCCCACCACCCCACCCGACCGGGAAAGCACCAGCGAACCCGTCAACCTCACCCGCCACGCCCGCCGCCACCTACCACGCCCGCTGTGGATGACCACCGAACCCCTACCCGCCCACCTCTATGCAGGCCCCCGACCGATTGACGCCCTCGCCGCGTACATGCACGGAGAAATCGCATGACCAGCCTCACCCGCCTCGTCCTCGACCCCCGCCACCCTGCGGCCAAAGCCGACCTCGCCGACGTCGACAGCCTCCACAAAACCCTCATGCGCTTGGTCCCCGACCACATCGGCCCCACCCCTCGGGCCACCGCCGGCTTACTGTTCCGCGCCGAACCCGGAACCGACCCCGTCCTGCTCGTGCAGACGGCGCACACCCCTGACCTGACCGCCCTGCCCACCCGCTACGGCACCGCCCGCACCCTCGACCTCACCCCCCTGCTGAACGCCCTCACCCCGGGGCGCACCATGCGCTACCGCATCACCGCCGCCCCCACCGTCGCCCGCTCCGCAGGCAACCCCACCCCCCACCCCGTCACCGGCAAACGACGCGGCAAGATCACCCACCTAACCGGCGACGACGCCATCGCCTGGTGGCAACGCCGCGCCACCGCCGCCGGACTCGAACCCGTCACCGTCTCCTGTAGCCCACGCCCCTTTCCCCGCACCCGCATCACACGCTCGGCCCCCTACTTCACGCTGACCCAGTTCGACGGCCTCGCCCGCATCACCGACACCACCCACCTCACCCACGCCCTGAAGAACGGCATCGGCCGGGCGAAAAGCTACGGAGCCGGACTTCTCTCCCTCGCCCCCGCCTGACCCGACCAGGAAGCACACCCCCGGATGCCACACCCGCCCGACCTCAACGCCCTACGCGCAGCCGCGGTCCACCGGCTTTACACCCTTCAACAGTCAGAGCGGCTCACGCGCACCCGGATCATCGGCGTCGCCGACGCCTTCGGCGTCGACCCCCGCACCGTCGACCGCTGGCTCGCCAACGCACGCGCCAACCACGGCACCTACCAACCCTCAGGCCGTACCGGCTTCGTCCTGACCCCACCCATGCTTGACGCCGTGGCCCGCTGGCGCGGCAACGCCACCGCCGCCTGGAGGGAACTACGCGCCGAAGGCCACCCCGTTCCCTCCCTGGCCACGTTCCACCGTGCCACGAACAAAGCCCTCACCCCCGGGATGCGGGCCGGCCTCCGCGCCGGCGAGAAGGCCCGCCGGCGCTTCGACGTAGCCGGCGAACGCCAACGCCACCACCGCAACTACGCATGGGAGACCGACCACGTCGAAGCCAGCGTCAAAGTCCGCATCGAAGGCCACATCCGCAAACCATGGATCACCTTCTTCGTCGACTGCGCCACCTCAGCCATCTGCGGCCTCGCCATCAGCCCACAACGCCCCAGCCGCGAAGGCGTCCTCGTCGCCATCCGCGACGCCATCCTCATCGACGAACACCACGGCCCGTTCGGCGGCATCCCCACCTACCTGCGCGTCGACGGCGGCAAAGAATTCCTGTGCGCCACCGTCACAGAAGCACTCGGCGTGCTGGGAACCGAAATCATCGCCCTGCCTCCCTTCACTCCCGAAGGCAAAGGCAACGTCGAAGCAGTCAACGGGGCCATCAATAAGACTCTGTGCGCCGGCATGCCCGGCTACACCCACGCCCCCACCCTGCGCGGCAACAAGCCCGTCGACCCCGACCAGCCCCTGCTTCACTTCGAAGCGTTCGTCGAACAGGTCCTCACCTGGGTCCACCACTGGAACCACGAGAACACCCTCAAGGGCCTGGAAGGCCGCACCCCCCGCCAGGCCTGGGACGCCGACCCCGCACTCATCGACACCGTCACAGCCGAAGACCTCCACACCTACACCCTCGAACGCCACGGCAGACCCCTGACCATCAACAACCACGGCGTCCGCTGGCGCAAGCGCAACTACATCGCCGACTGGATGCACGGCCGCGTCGGCGAGCAAGTGCACCTGCGCTACCTCCCGCACCACAACCACCGCGTCGAGCTCTACGACCCGCACACCGGCCGCCACCTCGGCGCCGCCGTCATGACCCAACAAGCCACACGGGAACAAACCCTCAGCCTCAAACAAGCCCGTCGCCGCGAAGCCGACCGCCTGCGCGCCCAGCTCAAAAGGGCCGAGAAGAACCGCAACCAACGCTACGCGGCCGCAACCCGCCCCACCCCACCCATCCCCCTAGACGTCATGCCCGAGGAAGAGGCCCTCGAGCACCTGCGCACCCTCGACGGCTTCACCCCGGCCGAACAAGCACTGCCCGACCTCATCCAGCTGCCCGAACCCGACGCCGCACTCACCCGCCCCCTCAACCCCGCCCCCCACCCGACCACACACCCCAAGGACCAGCCGTGAACTCCACCCCCACCACCACGCCCCGCCCCAGCCAGCTCCCACCACCCAGCCAGGACCACTACCTGGGCCTCACCGGAGCCAACGCCATGGCCACCAAAGCCATAGCCGAAACCGAAACCCGCATCCTCAAAGCCATCAAGCACAACGCCCTGGTCTGCATCCACGGACACGTCGGCCTCGGCAAAACCTTCGCCGTCCACACCGTCCTACGCCGCCACGCCCCCGAAACCACCGTACGGCTGCGCTACAACAACGGCGCCAACATGAACGAAGTCCGCACCCAACTCTGGCGCCGCCTCGACCTGCCGGGACAGCCCCCGCAATCCGTCGGCCCCTGCGACCAGCAGATCCACGACGCACTCGAAGCCGAGCCACGCATCCTGCTCATCGACGAAGTGCAAGGTCTCGGAACCAAAGCCCTGGAGTACTTCCGCACCCTGTGGGGCGACGACGCACGCCGCGCCCCCATCATCCTCGTCGGCAGCGGCAACGCCCGGCAGAAGATCCTCAACAACCCCGCCCTGCACTCCCGCATCCTCGACTGGTACCAGTTCAGCCCCCTCACCCCCACCGAAGTCCAGTCCATCATCCCCGCCTACCAGCAGATCTGGGCCGAAGCGCAGCCCGAACTGATCCTCTACACCGACGACATGGCGGGCCACGGATCGTTCAGAAACTGGGCAAGGATCACCCTCCTCCTCCACGACGTCCTCGAGGAGAACCCCGACCTGACTCTCAGCAAGGACCTCATCCGCTGGGTACTCAGCCGCATCGACCCCACCACCCGCCACACCCCGCAACACAGATGACCGCAGCGGTCCTCATCTGGGGCGACCAACCGCGTGCGCACGGGCCCACACGACGAACCAGGAGCCTGGCGCGCGGGAGTCCGCCCCGCCCGACCATCGGAGCCTGCTGTCAGCGTGTATGAGAGACAGCGGCAGATCAGCGAAGAGGTGATGTTCTGCCAGTTCAGTGACACAAGGGGATGTATCGCCAATATCCTCAATGATGCGGAACCGAGAAGTCTTATGTGTGCGAGTCGGCAGCCCGAGGAGAAGCCGTCGTGCTGGGGGAGAGGTAGTCGCCGGTTCCGCGTTCCTGGCGGCCGACATCCGCGGATCCGGGGCGATTCTGAGGTGGGTCAGGAATTGCTGCTGTCCGGGGCTTAGACGACTCTCGGCGGTCTGCTTGCTGCGGTCTAAACGGGTGTGTCGGTCGGCAGCATCGGGCGCCCGATTCCTGCGCGCTGGCACTGGAGGTGCGGGGGCGGCGGTGTATCGGTAGTGCCCTCCGCGGCGGGGCCACCGCAGCCGGGCCGTGTGTGCTTCAGGGCATGGCGCTACTTGCCTCGGAGGTCATCGATCCGACGCTGTTCCCACCAGTCCAGAATCATGTCGAGGCGTTTGACAGACGGTTCGATACGGCTAAGGGCTCGGTCCAGGTTGAGGAAGGGGACCATCAGGCCGGTGAGTGACGAGCTCTTGGACTTTAGGCTCTCTGCCTGCCTCGTCCAAGGCGCCAGGCGTTTGGCTGTGTCACTGAGGCCGGTAGCATACGGGCCATGTCGTCATCTGGGGGTGCCGCGTTCGTTTCATCGGAATCCTTGAAGCTAAGGAGTTGCTGGGCGATAGCGACGGCCTCAGAGATGGCCTGGACTCGCTTCGCGGCGTGGTCGTGGAACCGATGGGCCATCGATGTGAGATCGATGTCGACACCTTCGGTCAGGAGGCCCCGAAGCTGTTGTGGCGTCACGATGGGGGCGGCGTCTGAGGACGCCATGGTCCAGGCGATCGGTTTGTGCCGGCTGAGGAGGTCGTCCGCTAGCACCCGGTAGGCCAGCACGAGGTCTGAGATCAGGTCCGGTTCCAGGGTGTCGCGGTGGTAGGCCGCGTTGCGGTATTCGTGCAGCCGGTCGAGTACGTCGCGTTCGTGATCTGTCAGCACACCCCTCTGCTTCAGGAACCTGGTCTTCTGGTCCAGATGGTTGTCCATCTTCGCCCGCCGGTCCGGGCCTACATGCTGGTCGATCAATTGGCGCAGTTGTTCGTCGAGCTGCCCTCCGCTGTCACGAAACTCCCGCATCTCCTCGATGATGCTGTCGGGGAGCTGGAAGGCTAGTTGGGCGTTGACCTCACGGCTGATGATCACCTCGACCAGATGGTCGAAGAGGATGAGGGCTAGGCGGTCGTGTGCTTGGTCGCCTGCCTCGGCGCACCGCCGGATCTCGGCTATTTCGACCGCTAGCCAGTTCCACTGTTCGGAGCCCTGCGAGGACGGGCGGTCCCAGTCGGAAGCGAAAGGCTGCATGAGAGGCATGACGACACCCTTTTACTGCGTGGCCCCCGGAGGCCCCCACCAGTGGCCTCCTGTGCCCACAGTTCCTTCCGACTTTCCAAACTGCGGCCGCTCAGCCTCCAGCCGGCCGCGAGAAACAGGTGCTGTGAAGGTCCTGAGGCTGCGATCACTGAGGAAGTCCCGTGGCGCCGAGGAAGCGCTGCTGGTCGCCGTGGATATGCTGAGTGGCCTCTTCGACCGTCAGCGCCCAGTGTGCGAGGCGGACGACCATTTCCTGGAGTGCTACCGGCCGCCCACGGCTGACCGCGGCGCGGCCGGGTCTGGGCCTTCACTCTCTCCGGGCCCGCCGGTGCCGGGCGGTCGACGGCTGCCTGGCACCACGGCCAAAATCTGGGCAAGAACGGCCGCGGCCGCTCGGCGGCGTGCAGGCTGCGCTGACCATACGGCTGGCAGCACAACGCCGACGAACAGGCAGACAAAGACAGCGAGCATCAGGACGGGAAGGCTGCCGGAGATCCACAACACCGTAACTCCTCACGTAGACGGTGGTCTGTGCGCCTCCGACAGTGACGGTGCCTACGGCCTGACTGGTCCGACGCTGAATAGTCCTAAATCCCAGAGTGATTGGTGCAGGTCAGACCCTACGCTGGGAAGAGTCGGGGTGAATCGGGCTGAAGGATTGGGTGAGTGATGGCAGCGGGGGAGCCGCCCCAGGCGGTAGTGAGTTTCTGCCGACAGCTGCGGCGTCTGGTGCGCGAATGCGGCATCGCCCAGAGCGATGTGGCCCGAGCGCTTCACCGCAGCAACGGCGCTGTCTCGGCTCTCCTTAATGGGCAGCGTGCCACCCCGCCGGCCTGGGACGACGTGGCGCGCATTGTGGAGTACTGCGCAAGCCGTAGGACGAGTGTCCCTGCAGGAATCAGTCTCGACCTCTCGTGGTGGCGGCTTCGCCATCACGAGATGGAGATCAGCGCCGAGGAGCCGCGCAGGGAGCAGCGCCCTCGCCTCGACCGATTACCGTCCCCGCCACGAGAACCGGACGAGGTTCCGGACGACTTCGCCAGCGCTATCGACGTACTGGTCGCCGGCCGGGAGGACTTCAAGGGACTCGCGGCCGAACTGCTGGAACCCCTCACCCTGAGCGGCGCGGCCACCGATGGCCTGCCTGCGGTGCTGGAGGGATTCGGCGACCGAGTCCGCTCCAGTCACGGCATCGCGCGTACCGCTCTCCTGGCCGCAGCCGACCGGGCCGTCCTGATCACCGCATTCTGTGACGCCGTGGCCGGCTCCGGAATCCACTACGGGCCCGAACTCGGCTACATGCAGGGAGACATCACCACACAGATCGTCGCCGAACTCGAGCAGGTAATCCTCGGCACAAACCGGTTCAGGGACGCCGGCGAACTACGCCAAGAGATCACCGCCGCCTACACCTACGCTGCCGGCATCGTGCACGGCGAAGGCAGCCCTCAGGACCAGCACCCCGAAGACCTGGCCGATCAGGCCTGGCAGCGCTACGAAGCGCTCATGGCCGCGGCTACATGGGATTGCGCCGAGCTTCGCCTGACCTCCGCCACCGAAGACCCGCCCGAGATTGCCGAGCAGGGGTATCAGCAGCCCGGACCCAGGTATGGACTGCGGCCACTGTCGCACTGGCTCGACCAGTTCGCCGCCGACCCCGCCCCCGCCCACCGCTACAGGCGACTGTTACGCGATCCCATCGCTGACACCGACGAAGCCGGCCTGGTGATGCCCACCCTGCAGAGCGGCTACGTCGACCCGGCTTTCCGCCTGGCACACGAGCATTCCAGCGGCCGGCATCTGGCCAGCGACGACTGGTGGCTCACGCAGCCCGTGCGCGAAGACCTCGGCGAGTTCCTCGCAGCCCACCTCCTCACCACCCACGCCATCAGCGCCCCCCTGGTCATCCTCGGCCACCCAGGCTCAGGGAAATCGCTGCTGACCAAGCTTCTCGCCGCACGACTGCCTGAGGCAGAGTTCTTCTGCCAGCGCGTCGAGTTACGTCACATCTCCGCGGATTCAGACGTCCAGGAACAGCTCGAAGAATCCCTCAAACGCTCCACCGGCCAGGACACCCCCTGGCCTAAGGCCACCGACCCAGGAACGGCCCGGGTCGTGGTCCTGGACGGCTTCGACGAACTCCTCCAAGCCGCTGCGGCCGACCACACCCGCTACTCCAATTACCTGCACAACCTCGCCGACTTCCAACAACGCGAGTACGAAATGGGCCGCCCCACCATCGCGGTCGTCACCAGCCGCACCGTCGTCGCAGACCAGGCCCCCACCCCCCGCCTGAGCACCGTCATCCGCCTGGAGCCTTTCGACGACGACCGCATCAAACACTGGGTACAGGCCTGGAACACCACCAACCGCCGCCACTTCACCGCGCACGGCCTGCAACCCCTGGACCCCGACGTATTGCAGCCACACGGCGACCTCATCAGCCAGCCTCTTCTCCTGCTGATGCTCGCCCTCTACGACGCTTCCTCGAACGCACTGCACCAGCTCACGGGCGAAGACATCGGACGGATCGGCCTGTACGAGAGGCTGCTGACCGAATTCACCCGCCGCCAAGTCGCCAAACACCACGGCGCCCAGTCGTTCGCAGCACAAGCCGCTGCTGTGGAACACGAACTGCAACGCCTCGCCGTGATCGCTATCGGCATGTTCAACCGGCGGCGCCAGGGCATCACAGCGTCCGAAGCTCACGCCGACCAGACCGCTCTTCTCAATGCCGGCATCGCCCCCTCACCACTGCTCTTCGGCCGCTTCTTCTTCATCCACGAAGCCCAAGCCGTCGTCACTGGCCAGCACAGACACTCCTACGAATTCCTGCACGCCACCTTCGGCGAATACCTCACGGCCCGTCTCATCACCGACGAACTCAAGAAACTCCTGCACGCCGACCCCCCTCACTCCACCGCTGTCACCAATGACGACCGCCTGCATGCTCTGCTATCCCATGTGCCGCTCATCGACCGGGCCGAAGTCATACGCAACCTCACAGACCTGATCAACTCTCTCAGCCAACCGCAGCGCGACCAGCTCACCGCCCTGCTGATCCACCTGCTCAAAGCAGCCCTCGACGACATTCCCCGAGCCAACCGGCGGACCTACGAGCCCTTCCCCGCCCGCCGCAGCGAACGAGAGGCCATCTACAGCGTCAACCTGCTCCTGCTGACCGTGCTCGCGGGCGGCCCCGTGTGCATCTCCCGCCTCTTCGACGCGCACGACCCTCTCGACACCTGGCGACGCCAGAGCATGCTGTGGCGATCCCAGCTCAGCGACACCTCCTGGGCCGTCCTGACCGGCACCCTCACCACTGAGCCGTGCACAGACCCGCATACTCGCGACCCCGACGTGCGGGTACGGCTCATACCCGCCAACCGCACAGATTGCCTTGACTGGCCCGCGTACCCCCAACCTTCACTCCCGCACGTCAACCCTTACCGGCACCACACGCCAACGAATCTCCTGGATCTTTACAGGGCCGCGGCCCTCACACACGACATCGGCACACTGCACGTCCTGCACGCCGTGACCCCGCTGGCCCAGCACCTGCCGACCGCGCTCGAGACCTACCACGTCACCGACAAGAAACGCACCCACTCTGCCGCACACGCCCTCCTCACCCTGCTCCACCCACTCACCCCTACCGCCTTCGCCGCCCCACAAGCACTAGTCGACCTCCTCAACGCCCTGCCCGCACAGGAGCGCACGACAGCAGCGGACATCCTCGCCCGCCTCCTCCTCCACGCCCTCCCACACCAGCCCGCTCGCACCACCGCAGACGTCCTAGACCAGCTCACATCCTTGCGCGCGACCGGCTCCCACGGCCTGCAGGCCAGCACCTGGCTGACACTCGCCCAGTGCGCCCAAGCCCTCATCGGACACCCAGAGGCCCCACATAGCCAGCTCAAGGCTGTCACCGCCCGCTTCGGCCCCCGAGCCTCGGCCCTCGACGGGGCCGGCCCCCTACAGCGGCTTCAATGCCTGCTCATCGAAGCCGGCACGACAGCCACCTGGAGCGCTGTCGAACGCCCGGCCGCCACCACCGTACTCACCACCGCCCTAGAACTGCTCCAGCAAGTTCCGGCGGCAAACAGGCCAGCACACACCGTCATCGACCTTCTGCGCCTCGCACGAGACCTCGACGCCGATGATTGGCTTGCTGAACACGCAGAGCCGCTGCTGAAAGCAATCCCGCCCGACGGACTCCTCAGGCTCCGCCCCACAGACATCAGCTGGCTCCGCTCCATCCTCCACAGCGAAAGCCTGCTCGCCGAGCTAGAGCGGATCCGAAGCACCTGGCACTCCACGTCACACCGGCGCCCGTAGCGACCAGCAGATCTACGGCGCACTCGAAGCCGAGCCACGCATCCTGCTCATCGACGAAGTACAAGGACCGGGCACAAAAGCCCAGGACTATCTACATACCCTGCTGTCGTGAGAGGACCTTAAGACCGTGTCCTACGTGGTGAGGCGGACGAGTCGTTTGTAGCAGCAGAGGGCGGCGGCGGGGCCGAGAAATGCCAGGTAGTTGCGGGGATCGCGCTCGTAGCGAGGGCTCAGACGTCGGTAGCCGGACAGCCAGGACATCGTCCGCTCGATGACCCAGCGGCGGCGGCCCAATCGTTCGCTGGACTCGATGCCTTTGCGCGCGATCCGTACTCCGATGCGTTTGCCGTGTAACCATTTCCGCAGGTCGGCGCGGTCGTAGGCTTTGTCCGCGTGGAGGCGCTAGGGCTTGAAGTGGCGGCCGCGATCGGGGTCGTGTCTCGTTTGGTGACCCTCGATCATGGGCTTCAGCCCTTCGCTGTCGTGGGTGTTGCCGGCCGAGACGCCGACGAGGAGGGGCAGTCCGTTCGCGTCCGACAGGACGTGCATCTTGGAACCCGGCTTGCCGCGGTCCACGGGGCTCGGACCTGTGTGTTCGCCCCTCTTTTAGCGCGGACGTGGGCGGTGTCGAGGACGACGCGGGTGACATCGATGAGGCCGGCGTCGTCGAGCAGGTGCAGCACGGCCTCGTGCAGCCGCCCCCAGACACCGGCTCTCGACCAGATCAAGAAGCGGCGGTGAGCCGTCGACTTCGATATGCCGAAGCACGGCGGCAGTTGACGCCAGGCGCAGCCGCTGACCAGGACGTAGACGATGGCCGCGAACAGCGTCTCATCAGGCGTGTCCTGCGTTCCGCCGCCCTGCGGCCGCACTCGAGATGGCGGGATCAGCGGCCTCGCGATCTCCCACAGCCCGTCCGGAACAATCCAACTCCACGTACCCCGCCCCATACATGGCTCAACGAGCCCTCACTACGTAGGACACGGTCTAAAAGTTCATCTCATTTGGCTGAGTACGCTGTCGGTCGTGGTGGGGATCGTTGAACGGCTGGTGCCGGACGAGTTGTGGGAACTGTTCCAGCGGGTGGTGCCCGAGGCGCCAACTCGGCCTCAAGGTGGTGGTCGGCGTCGCCACGGTGACCGTGAGGTGCTGGCCGCGATCGTGTTCGTGTCGACGTCGGGCTGTACATGGCAGCAGCTCCCCACCGCTTCCTTCGGGCCGTCGGGTGCGACGGCTCACCGCCGTTTCACCGAGTGGACCCATGCCAGGGTGTGGGCCAAGCTGCACCGCTTAGTCCTCGACGAGCTCGGCTCACGCGGCGATGTCGACTGGTCCCGCTGCGCGATCGATTCGGTGAATATGTGGGCCCTGAAAAGGGGGATCTGACAGGTCCGAATCCTGTCGACCGGGGCAAATACGGAGCGAAGATCCACCTGATCACCGACCGGAACGGTATGCCCCTGTCTGTCGGTATCTCCGGAGCCAACGTCCACGACAGCCAGGCCCTGGTCCCGCTCGTTCAGGGCATCCCACCCGTCCGCTCCCACCGCGGGCCTCGGCGACGCAGACCGGCAGAACTCCACGCCGACAAGGGCTACGATTACGCCCACCTGCGGCGATGGTTATCGGCACGTGGCATTCGACACTGGATCGCCCGCAAGGGAATGGACAGTTCCCAGCGGCTGGGCCGCCATCGTTGGGTCGTAGAACGGACCATCTCGTGGCTGGCCGGCTGCCGCCGCCTGCACCGGCGCTACGAACGCAAGCCCGAACACTTCCTCGCCTTCACAAGTATCGCCTGCACCCTCATCTGCCTGCGTCGCCTCACGAGCTGATGTGCCGCTGCAACAGCTTGACGGCCAGGTCATGGCCGTAGTGAAGGGCGAGGTCCATGGGTGTTTGTCCGCCCGGGTCTGGGAGTTGCGGGTCGGCACCGAAGGCCAGGAGCACTGCGGTTGTATGCACGGTCAGCGGGCTGCCGCTTTGCAGGGCGCCATCGCCTTCCATGTCGATGGCGTGTGTCAGGAGCGTAATGTTGTCGCATACCTCATCGGGGTCGCTTCCCTTGGCCAACAGCTGAGCCAAGGTCTGTGCGTCCTCGCTCTCGACCGCTTGATGGGCCGGTGTCCAGGTGTTCTCCATGGCGGCATTCAACCGTTGCCGCACCACCCGGCCAGTGCTTTTCTCAGCCTCTGTAAGAGGACTGACACTGCTAACGAGTGTCGTTGATATCTGACTCGTGGGGGGTGTGAGGAGGGGTCTCGCGTCCACCGGCAGCCTGCACGCCAGTCGTGAGCGAGGTGCGGCCGCAGTGGCCGACGGCCTGATGCGCCACAGGCGTTCGCTCAATGGTGAGTTGAGTGCGCCTACGGCTTGGTTGCCGAAGTCGAGGAATCCACCGTCAGCACTGGCAGCCCAGACCCGCACGGATAGATGGGCACCCCGAACGCTGACACGCGGGGATCGACCCAGTGGTGCAGACCACCGTGGAGTTCACCCGCACAGATCCGGACGGGTCCGCCACCATCACCCCGCCGTCCGCGACGTCGGAGCCGACCCTGTCGGACTTCGCCAAGGACGACTGTTCCAAGCCTGACAAGCAGGACCGCCGAGTGTGCTTCACCCTTGACCAGAGCAACAAGGACAAGGCGAAGCGGTCCAAAGCGCCCAGGCCCGGCAAGACCAGGGAGACCAAGCAGACCTTCACTGATGCCTCTGCCGAGGCTGCGGAGGGATCCCCGACCCCGGGCGGCAACGACGCGGTGGACCTGGTCGATTGGTGCACCAACGCCGCTGACGGCCTGGACTACATGAACCGCACCGAAGCCTGCCTGAAGGATCTGGGCGAAGGCGAGCTGTACTTCTTCGACTCAGACCCGCAGAAGCCGGGCATCGGGCGTGGCACGTTCCTGTTCGAGCAGCGCATGAAGACCTACCGCAACAAGTCGGAGAGCGGCAGCGACTTCGCCGAGTTCGACCAGCAGTTGGTCATCATCCCCACCTACATCGACCCCGCCCTTCAAAGCGTCACGATGAAGTGGAACGTCGCCTCATCCTGCTCGTCCTGTGATGTCGCGCCGATCCAGTGGACCGACGACGGCGCCAACCCGACCGCGGATGCCCACTGGACGTACGTCCCGACCAGCGACTACTCCGGCCGTTGGGCACCGTCGTAACCCGGTGGACGGGCACGGGCAAGGAGCAGATCGACCTGGACTGGTCCATCACCGCCAGCGTCGACGCCAGCAACTCCGTCGATGCCACCGCCGAGCAGCGGCATCGACGCGGTGCGCGAACTGGCTCCCCGCTGCGACGACATCACCCGAGGCGCGGTCACACCGGGACGCGTATTCCCCTTCTTCAAGCCGACCTTCACTGTCGACACCAACCTCTACCCGGCCGCCGGCGCCTACTACTGGGTCATGCAGGAACGCATGCCCGACCATGCCGGATCGAAGAAGTGGGACAGCCTCCTGCACTACCTCGGTCCGGACACCACGGTGAAAAACCCGTCCACCGGCGCGGCCTGGTCCTCGGACGACAGCCGCAAGGTGGTATGCCCGTCCACGTGGTCCAAGCACCCCGCCGACCCGATCGTGGGCAGCACCGACTGCGACGAGTACGCCCCCGCCTCCACTCACGAGAGCGGCGGGTTCCCCGGCGGTATCAACCAGGTCACCGACGGCAGCAAGTGCGCCAAGCTGTACACGGACTGGGCGTTCAACGGTGTCGGTGACGGGTCGACGTCGTTCGGCCTGTTCGCTGACACCCGCACCGCGACAAACGGCCCCACCGGCAGTGAACGATGCGGACAGGCAGCCATCGACTCCGCGCAGAACCAGGGCGCCTTCAGCAAGTTCCAGCCCAGCGTGTGGCGACTGCTGGACAAGGACGGGTTCTTCGTCGACACCCCCGGCTTCAACCACTGCTCGGGAACGACGACGACCTGCACCTGGCGAAAGGTCTAGCACCGCCCAGGCCTCGGACACAGAATAGGAAGGGGGGCGGCTGGGTTCCTTATCCGACCGCCCCCCCTTCCACGCTCCCGTGTGTCAGCCGGTGAACTACTCCCACGCAGCGGCCTCATCCGCGGCGAGCGGCGGCCCCCACATCAGCCGGCCGCCGATCAGCCCCGGCAGGTAGCCGGTGGCCAGCTGCGGATGCTCCAGCTTGTCGGCCATCTCCTCCAGCAGCATGCTCAACGTCTGGTCTCCGACCGTGCTCACACTCGTGTCGTCCCAGTGCCCGATCCTGCCCGTCTCAGTGTCGAGGAACAGGCCGTAACTGGTGTCGGTCACCGACCATGAGCAGAACGGAATCCATGACGGCTTCCACACCCTCGCCTCTTCGAAGCCCCGCTGGGCTTGTAGATCGCGTTGATGCTCCCACTGCCGCCGGTACAACGACGACTTGTGGACGCTGATCACCCGGGCCGCAGGCGGTGACGGACCGGCTAGGCCTGCCGGGCGTCCTGTACGTCCTCCACAACGACATAGCCTGGCAACTGCTGCCGCTGGAGCCGAGATTCGGCTCGGGGAGACCTACTGGCGGTGCTTGGAACGGTGGCAGCAGGCCGGTGCCTTCGACCAACTGCACCGCGTGTTGCTCGCCGAGCTGAACGTGGCCGGCGAACTCGACTGGTCGAGAGCATATGTGGACGGCGTCCCGCATCCGCGCCATAAAAGGGGAGCCGACACCGGTCCGTCGCCGGTCGTTGATCGTCTGGTGCTCCAAGGCGCGGCCAGCGTTGCTGTTGTGCGCTCGCATCTCGATTCGACGCCTGCGTCACTGATGTCTTCGCCATCAACGGCCCGAAAGAGGTTTTCACGGCGCTGGGTGTCACTGCACCTTCGTGATGCCTACTGGATGGTGGCGCTGGCACGGCAGCCAGAGCAGACTTTCGGGCTGCGGGGGCCGTAGCGGTGGATCGCAGTGGCGCACAGCATGCAGGGGCCGATCTCCCAGGGCGGGCACCTCAGCTCCGCAGCGACGGCCAGGCGCTCGCGCGGGGACAGGCGCAACGCGATAGGCCGAGTGGGCTGGAGCAGGGTGTGGTCGGGTGCATTGTCGAAGGTGTGCAGTCCGGTGCCGGAGGTCAGCTCTCGCTGCGGGCGCGGACCGCTGCTGTGGGGGCCCTCTTCGCCGTAGCGGCACGAACTGTCCAGCACTTGCTCGGTGTAGGTGACCGCTTCGTTCTCGGCTGGAGAGGAGTCGGGTGCAAGGCCGCTCTCTCCGGTGATCTCACGCCAGCGCTGCACATCGCGGGCCAGGGCCCACACGTAGGAGGTACGTCGGGCGTCGCGCCGGTTGCGTGTGTGCACGGGTAGGTGCTCACCATCGGCGCTCGTGACGATGAGCTCGTCTAGCGCGGTGGCGCGCTCCTGGGGGATGCACAGAGCCGGCAGGAACCAGCCGCTGTGCCACCTGTCGCAGGCACCGGCGGCTTCGGGGCAGGGGCGCTCACTGGCGGAGGTGCACTTCCAGATCTGCAGATGACGGACACCACCACGGATGATCATGGCAAGCGGAGAGACGATGCGCTGCCAGGGCACGTCGTCGACGCGGGCCCAGGGTGCACGGTGAGATCCGAGGTGACGTCAGCGGTGACCCACAGGGGGGCGATGTTGCGCTCGCGTGCTCGCTGAGAACGACGCCGCACGGTGTTGGCGGTGATGGGGGAGTACTGGGCCTCCCACCCGATACGCCCGCCGGCCCCGGTGACGAGCACATCAGTGATCACTCGTCCGTCGTCCGATCGTGCCTCGGTCTGCACGTTCAGTCCGTGGCGGGCGGCGGTACGGGCGATGCGTTCCTTCATCGCCTTGTGCTTGTCGCTTTCCTGAGGGGCAGCGACGTGGGTGAGAGGCAGATGCGCCGCTACCCAGACGACCTTGTCACCGCGGCGCTGACGCCGGACGAACATCCACGGTGATTTACCGTCGAGAGCGCAGTGGCACTGCCCGCCCCTGCGGTCCTTCAGGCATTGCAGCAGATGCCGGGGACGCTCGCCTACTGACCGGGTGATCTCCCCCAGCAGCCCGTCATACTCTGGGTTGCCGAGGTCCTCACGGGACAAATTGATCTCTATGTCGTACCCGGTGTGGTACACCCCATTGGCCATGTAATGACGGTAGGTCGTGACAAGGTGCCCTGAACAGGGGGCAAAATTCCACTCGCGCACCCCACGGCAAGCGCGACAGGCATCCCCGTCGGGTGCGAATCCGAGTACGTCCAGGCAATGCCGCCTTGCGTTCGAACCGCCAATGGCTCACGCCTCTTGGCTCCCCTCCCTGGCTAACGAAGCACCCGGGATATCCCTGCTGCCCGTGGTCGGCCTGCGGCAATCGGGCCTCAAGAAGCGGGGCGCTCCGCCTCGTGCTTTCGGGTAACTCGAGCGGCCAAGGGCGGGCGGGGCGGCTGCGCGACGCAGCCATACGCTGAACCCGTGTCCAAGAGTTCCCAGCCAGGCGTCAGCGCCATCACTCAGGGGTGGCTGGTCCGGTGCTGGGAGCGGTCCCGCTGATCCGGCGGCCCGGCCATGCCGGGGCCGCCGCCGAATCAGTGGGGGTGTCCAGTCCAGCGGTGGGCCAGGATGTCCTACGGTCGTCGCCTCCTGGCAGCGGTGCTCGGTCTGCACGTACGCCCAGAGGGACCAGCCGACGGCACGGTGGAGTCTCGCAGAACGGACCGGGCCTCGACCGAGGCTGGCGGATCCGGCGCGTTGTCCTTCTTCGCCGTGCCTGTCGCCGTCCTGTCCGGAGCCGTCACTGCGATCTTCCTCCTTGCTGGCCTCGTCCTCACGTTGTTCAGTGCACAGCCGGAGGTCGCCCGGTCCATGATCACTGCTGGATGGGTGTCGGGGGCCGTGGCTGCGGGCACACTCGTCGTCCTGTTGGCCATCGCCCGTCGCCGGCCGCCTTCTCTTGATGACGAGCCGTACGGCGAGATGGGCGAAAAGGTGGCGCGGGCCAAAGAAGCGTGGCGCGAGGCCCTGCTGGAGCGCGGCATCCTGCCCTTCCTGCGGGAGGCACTGGCCGACCCCCACAGTGCCGCAGCCCCATTCTCCGCACCGCCAGCGTCGACCAGTCGTGTGCCGCACCTCGGCTACGACCGCCCCGGTTTTTCGCGTCCCGATGGCGGAGCCCCGCCCCGCGCCCGAGTTTCACCAGTCCGGACTACACCAGCCCAGACTTCGGCGGCCCCGATCATCAGCCGGAGTGACCCGGGCACTGCTACGTCACCCTTCACCTGAAACAGACCCCCGATCTTTGGACGTTGTTTGCAGACGCCCCCGAGGAGCGACTCCTCCACGACCCTCCAGTTGCCTGGACTGTGGGACTGCCGGAAGAGGTAGCCGGAAACCTGTGAAGCTGCGCGGCCATCACCGCCAAGCTCTCCGTGGGCCTTCGGTCGCGCACTGCTCAGGCGGCCGGAGGTGGGGCGGGGTGGGTGTCGATCCATGACAGGCCGCCGAGGTCGAGGATCACCAATGTTTTGCGCAAATTCGCAACCACTGTGAGTCGACGCCTGTATGTCGCGCCGCGTCGGGGCTTGTCCTCCGTTCACTCGCACCTCAACGGTGGAGTCAGGTCTGCAGAGCGATGGCATTCTCAGAGCTCGCCCTCCTGTATGTGCCTGACGAGCGTTCAGAGCTTGCTGAACTGGCCTCTGGTCGGTACACCCTGGCGCGACAGCCGCGCGGCGAGCAGCTGCAAGATCATCGGCATGCGCGTCTTCGACCGCTCCCGAGTGCCGCGCCTGTTCCTCAGGTTCTATGGGGGCGGGGGAGGTGTATTGAGGCAGCTCAGGCTAGATTCGGACAAGTGTGCGTGATGCGGATCGCGCTTGATTGACTCGGTCGGTAACTCTGCATTAACTCTGTGCTTCCTGTGTGAATTTTGTGACGGAGGGTGGGCTCCGTGAAGCGGGGGGTGGGGGCTGTGTTCGTTCTGCGTGCGCGAAGAACGCGCGGGATGCTGCTGGGGGGTGTGGCCGCATCGTTGGTGCTGTCCGCACTGCCGATGCTGCCGGCTGCGGCGGCGGCAGCGGCAACCACGCCTGCAGCGGCCACTGTTGTGGACGAGTCGACCGCACTGGAGCAGGCGAAGGCTTCCGGCGAGCCCGTGGAGGTGATAGCTGACCGCACCGAGTACTCCACCACGCACGCCAACCCGGACGGCACCTTCCTGCTCACTCAGTCCTCCACGCCTCAGCGCGTCAAGCGGGAGGACGGCAGTTGGCGGCCCGTTGATCCCACGCTGGAGCGTCGGCCTGATGGGCGGATCGTCCCCAAGGGAACCGCGGTCGACCTGTCCTTCTCCGGCGGTGGTTCCGGCTCCGACATGCTCCGCATGGGCAAAGACGGCCGGTCCGTCACCCTCGGCTGGGGCGACCCGTTGCCCGAGCCGACCTTGAAGGGTGCAACAGCCACCTATGCCGATGTGTTGGACGGGGTGGATCTGCAACTGACGGCGACTGCCGAGGGGTACCGCGAGGTACTCGTCGTGACGACGCCTGCCGCCGCCGCCAATCCCGAGCTAGAGCAGGTCAAGCTCACCGCATCCGGCGACGGGCTGACCGTGGTTCCTGGTGCCGGTGGCGGTCTGCGGGCCGTCGATGAGGACGGCAATGCCCTCTTTAGAGGGCCGGCCGGGCAGATGTGGGACTCGGCCGGTGATGACACCCAGTCCGGTCCGCAGCCCCAACTCCTGGCAGCCAAGGCTGAGGCGGTCGTGAACGAGCCCGGGGAAGACGATCCTTCACAACCGGGCGAAGGAGATGCCAGCGCGGTACTGCCGGTCAAGGTGGACAACGACACCGTGGCCGTGCACCCCGACCTGGACCTGCTTCGTGGCAAGGACACCGTCTACCCGGTGTACATCGACCCCTCCGTCGGCCTGGGTGCCCAGGAGCGCACGAAAATCTCCTCCGACGGCGACAAGTTCTGGATGTTCGACGGCGGCAAAGGCGTCGGCAAGTGCGGGACTGCCGACGGCTATTCGTGCGGAACCGGCTACGTCGACCGCATGTACTTCGAGTTCGCCCCGACGAAACTCGCCGGCAAGTACGTACTGGACGCCACCTTCCGGGCCCGCGAGACCTGGTCGTACAACTGCAATCCCTACTGGGTGGACCTCGAGCGCACCGACAACATCTCCGAAGGCACCCGGTGGCCGGGCCCCAAGCAACTGGACCAGATGGGCGACCGGTATGTCTCCGCCGGGCGCGGTGACCTGTGCACGCCCGACCAGCCCGACGCCTGGATCGAGTTCAACGACAATCCCGACGAGGCGGACGAGAACCTCAAGAACACCGTCCGCTCCTTCGCGGACGGCAAGATCAGCCGCCTGACACTGATGCTGCGGGCCAAGGACGAAGGCGAGCCACGCGCCTGGAAGCGGTTCGACGACAACGCCGAACTGCAGGTCATCTTCGCCTACAAGCCGGGCACGCCCACCGACGTCGGCCTCATCCCTGGTGAAGGCACCACCGCGTACTGCAAGAAGTCCTCGAGCGACCCGTTGATCGTCACCCGCAAGGACCCCATCGTGCAGGCCCGCGTCCAGACGAAGGTCGAGTCCAACAAGGGCGACCAGGAAGGATCCCTGCAGGCCGAGTACGTTGTGGAACGCGGCGACGACGCGGCCTGGCACCAGGTGTGGACCGGCCATGCGCCCGATACCGGCTGGCACCCGGACGGCACGCTGGAAAAGCTCCGCATGAGCAACCGGGCCGACGGCGGCCTGTACCGCTACAAGGCCCGCACCCAGTCCCACTGGTCCTACAGCGGAAAGTCCGGCGACCTGTTCTCCGGTTACAGCTCCTGGTGCTACTTCAAGATCGACTCGACGGCGCCGAAGCCGCCCCGCATCACTGCCGGCTCCCCGTATACCGCATGCGCAGCGAACGTCTGCGAAGGAAAGGGGGGCCCGGGCGTGCCCGGCTCCTTCACTTTCCAGCCGAACACCGCCGACATCAACACCAGCGGCAAAACCGATATCACTGGCTATGAGTGGAAGCTGCTGTCCACACCTGCCAAACCGGTCGCCGGCACCCTCAAGGTCACCGTCCCGAACGTGACCCCGCCGCTGTCAGGCACCCAGGTGCTATCGGTACGCGCGAAGGACGTCTACAACCGGTGGGGCGCCTATCAGGAGTTCACCTTCAAGGTAGCCACGGCTCAGGAAGCGGTGGGTCGCTGGCATTTCGACGGAGTTCCCGGTTCGGGCACCACGACCGCCAAGGACACCGCCACCGTCGGTACTCGGCATGACGCAACGCTGGTCGGCGAGGAAGGGACCGGCTGGTCGACCAGGGCGCGACGCGGCGAGGCGGACTACGCGCTGCGTCTGAACGACGACACCAGCGACCCGGCTCAGCAGACCGGCTACGCAGCCACGTCCGCCCCTGCGGTCAACACCCGAGACTCCTTCGCCGTCTCCGCCTGGGTGCAGCTGTCCAACGCCTCCGCCAACCGGGCCGTGCTGTCCGCGCCGGGAACGAACGGCAGCTCCTTCACGCTTTACTACTCCGCCGCGTACAAGAAGTGGGTCTTCAACCGCGCAGACAAGGACTCGGCGAGCCCGGTGTACATCCGCTCGCTGTCCGACCAGGAAAACCCGCCGCTCAACGTGTGGACGCATGTGGCGGGCGTCTTCAAGACCGAGGGTGATGACAACCTCCCGGACACCGATCCGGCCAACGACACCATCCAGCTGTTCATCAACGGCCAGCCCCAAGGCCAGCCGGTCGTCCTGTCCAAGGCCGCCCCCACGTACACCCCGTGGACTGCAAGCGGGGGACTGCAGTTCGGCCGCTCCAAGGCGGCTGGCAAGTACGTCGACCACCACTTCGGGCTGCTCGACGAAGCCGTTGTCTGGCAGCGCGCCCTGCAGCCAGCTGAGGTCGCCAACGAAGCCAGGGTGCTGCAGGGCGGAGTGCCGGCCAACGAACTGGTCGCGCACTGGGACGCCACCACCGCCAAGGGCACCCAGGTCGCGGAGACCACGGCCTATCCGCTGTCGTCGATGACACTGTCCGGATCCGGCGCCACGCTGAACGAGGAGGACAACGCGCTGTTCCTGAACGGCACCGCCGGGTACGCCGCAGCCACCGGACCCGTGGTCGACGAGACCGGCTCCTTCACGGTGTCGGCGAGCGTCCGCCTCGATTCAGCGGCCCTCAACGCCAAGCCGGTCGGATACCAGGCACAGGTAGCCGCCCAGCGCCTGAGCGGAGAGTCCTCGTGGGCGCTGTGGGTAATGAAGCCCGGCGACGGCATCTACCAGTGGAAGTTCACCCGCACCGCAGTGGGGCCGGACGGCAAGGTCACCCAGAGCGCGCAGGTGCGGGCAGCGGACGTAGCCGCCACCGACACGTGGGTCCAGATCACGGGCACCTTTGACGCACAAGAGGCCTGGGAGTGGACCAGTCCCACCGACGGCACAACGGAATCCCGCTACGGACAACTCCACCTCTACGTAGGCGAATTCGACCAGCCATCGGAGGAGACGCCCGGCTTCTCCACGCCGCAGCAGGGCAGTGGTGAGCTGAGCGTAGGCCGCGGAACCGCCTCAGGTAAGACTGGCAACTATCTGCCCGGCGGCCTGCAGGACCTCAGGCTCTGGACCGGAGCCATGACCGCCGACCAGGTTCGCTCCCAGGTGCTGGACACGCCCAACACCACCTGAGACATGCCCTGAGCCAGATCTGTCGGTGCTGGACGGCCGCGCGAGCGTGCCCGGCCACCCAGCGTCGGCAGATCGGGCCCCCTTTCCCCCTCCTCTTTTTTCTCCGTCTCGACGGCCCGCGTCCGGCGCGCCGCCCCGGCGCCGTACAGGAAGACACGACATGAACCCCCTCGGCATACCCGGCTCCGGCCCGGGCCGCAGGAGCGAGATCACCAGACGCTGGTCCCGCCGCCTGGCCGCAGCCACTGGACTGGCCATGCTCCCCGGCCTGCTCACCCCCGTAGCCTTCGCCGCTGACTCCGACCCCCTGGGCGCTCCCCGTCTGAAGGAGGCCCGCTCGGCCAAGGTCAGCCCGTTCACCGCGAAGGTGAACAAGAAGGCCGCCGCCACGGTGAAGAAGTCCGCGGAAGCGGACCAGGCGGCAATTGCCCGCGCACGCCGTGACCGCTCGCAGCAGACCACCTGGCCCAAGGCAGGCAAAGCGCACGTGAGCCTGCCGGCCAAGGGCACCGCCAAAGCCAACCCTGGGACCCTGCCTATCACCCTGACTGCCCCGGCCAAGAGCCAGGCAGCTGAGCCCATCACGGTTGAAGTCCTCGATCAGAAGGCGGCGGCGAAGCTCGGCATCAAAGGCGTCGCCCTGAAACTCACGGGCCCCAAGAACGGCGGCAAGAGGCGGCTGGGCCTGGACTACTCGGCCTTTGCCTCCGCCTACGGAGGCGACTGGGCCGGTCGCCTGCAGCTCACGCGCCTGCCCGGCTGCTCGCTGACGGATCCGACCACAGCGAAATGCCGCAAACGCCTCCCACTCGATTCAACCAACGATCGCTCGAAGAAGCAGGTATCGGCGCCCATCAACCTGCCATCCTCCGGCACGCCCATGATGCTGGCACTGGCCGCTGGGACGCAGTCCGGGGCCGGTGACTACAAGGCAACCCCGCTGTCGGCCTCCTCGACCTGGGAAGCAGGCGGTTCTTCGGGCACGTTCACCTGGTCCTACCCTCTGCGGGTGCCGCCGGCCGCAGCCGGGCCCCAGCCCACGCTGTCCCTCTCGTACGACTCAGGTGCCGTCGACGGGCGCACCGCGAGCACCAACAACCAGGGCAGCCAGATCGGCGAGGGCTTCGACCTGACCTCGTCCTACATCGAGCGCAAGTACGGCTCCTGTGACGACGACGGCCATGACGACAAGTTCGACCTGTGCTGGAAGTACGACAACGCCTCTCTCGTCCTCAACGGCCAGGCCACCGAGCTGGTCAAGGACGACACCACCGGCAAATGGCGGCTGAAGAACGACGACGCCTCCACCGTCACCCGCTCCACCGACGCCGACAACGGTGACGACAACGGCGAGTACTGGACGGTCATCACAGGCGACGGCACCAAGTACGTCTTCGGCCTGAACAAGCTGGAGGGCGCCGGAACCGACGACCGCACCCGGTCGGTGTGGACCGTACCCGTGTTCGGCGACGACGAAGGCGAGCCCGGCTACGCCGACGGAACCTCGTTCTCCGGCCGTTCCAAGACTCAGGCCTGGCGGTGGAACCTCGACTACGTCGAAGACACCCACGACAATGCCATGTCCTACTGGTACACGGCCGAGCACAACAACTACGACAAGCTCGGCGACGACACCACCGGCACCGACTACGTCCGCGGCGGCTACCTCAAGGAGATCCGCTACGGCCAGCGCGCCAGCGCCCTGTTCTCCGGCTCTCCCGACGCCTCGAACAAGGTGGTCCTCGACTACGCGGAGCGCTGCCTCGCATCCGGCACCGGTTGCGACTCGCTGACCGAGGACAAGCGGGACAACTGGCCGGACGTGCCGTTCGACGCCGTCTGCAAGGACGATGCCAAGTGCACCGGCAACACCGGCCCGACCTTCTTCACCCGCAAACGGCTCACCACCGTCACCACCTACGCGTGGAACGCGGCGGCCACCACCCCGGCCTTCGACCCTGTGGACGTCTGGTCCCTGAAACAGAACTACCTGGACCCGGGCGACACAGGTGACTCCTCCGATCAGTCGCTGTGGCTGGACGAGATCAAGCACACCGGCAAGCGCGGCACCGACCTGTCGCTGGACCCCGTCAAGTTCACACACGAGATGCGAGCCAACCGGGTCGACGGAACCGACGACATCCTGCCCCTGCACAAGCCACGCCTGAAGACCGTCACCTCCGAGACCGGCGCGCAGACCATCGTCACCTACCTGGACGCCGACTGCACCGCCGGCCAGACCATGCCCAAGGTCGACCAGAACACCACGCGCTGCTACCCGGTGTACTGGTCCCCCAACGGCGAACAGGATCCCATCCTCGACTGGTTCCAGAAGTACCCGGTCAGTGCGGTGCAGACCACCGATCCGCGCGGCGGCTCGGAGGCGGTGCAGCACACCTACCAGTACTCTTCCAATGGTGGCGCCTGGCACTACAACGAGGACCCGCTCACCCCAGCCAAGGAGCGCACCTGGTCCATCTGGCGCGGCTTTGAGAAGGTCACCCACCTCGCCGGCATCTCGACCGGAACCCAGAGCAAAACGGTCACCGTGTACCTGCGCGGCATGCACGGCGACCGCGTCCTGGGGCCGGACGGCAAGACCCCCGATCCAGACGCCCGCAAAACGGCGGAAGTTCCCGGCATCAAGGCCAGCAAGATCACCGACTCCGACCAGTACGCGGGATTCACCCGCGAGACGGTCACCTACAACGGCACCACCGAAGTCGCCGGCACGATCAACGATCCCTGGTCAAAGCGCACCGCAACCCAGCACAAGTCCTACGCGGACATTGAGGCGTACTACGTCCGCACCGGTGCCACCCATTCCCGCACCAACATCACCAGCAAGCTCGCCCCCTACGACCGGGTGCGCACGGTAAAGACCACCTTCGACGACTACGGCATGGCCGCCACCGTCGAGGACCAGGGCGACACCGCGGTTACCGGCGACGAGAAGTGCACCCGCACCTGGTACGCCCGCAACAACGCCAAGGGCATCAACTCCCTGGCATCGCGCACCCGGACAGTGGCCAAGCCCTGCTCCACCGCCGACTCGGCACTCGACCTGCCGGCCGACTCCAGCCGTCCCGGTGACGTCATCGCCGACACCGCCACCGTCTACGACGACGCGACGGCCACCGCCTGGTCAGCCGCCCAGACACCCACCAAGGGAGACGCGACCTGGACCGGACGGGCCAAGGGCTACGGCAGTGACGATGCGCCCGCCTGGCAGAAGGTGGCCACTGCCACCTTCGACACGCTCGGCCGCCCGCTCATCGTCAAGAACACCAACGGCCTCCAGGTCTCCAAGACCACCTACACCCCGACCGCAGCCGGCCCTCTGACCGAGACCACTGTCGAAGACGCCAAGCTGTACAAGACGACGACCAACGTCGACTACGTCACCGGCGCGCCACGGAAGGTGACCGACCCCAACAACAAGGTCACAGAAACCGAGTACGACAGTCTCGGTCGCCTGACCAAGGTGTGGCTGCCCAACCGCCTCAAGGCACTGAATAAAACACCCAACTACGTCTACGCCTACAACGTCACCAGTTCAGCCATGTCCTGGGTGTCCACAGGGACCTTGAAAGGCGACGGCTCCGGCTACAACACCAGCTACACCTTCTACGACTCACTGCTGCGCACCCGCCAGACCCAGTCACCGACCCCGCAAGGCGGTCGGCTCGTCTCGCTGAACCTCTACGACACCAGAGGCCTGGCGGCCAGCCAGCAGTCGGACATCTGGGACAGCACCTCAGCCCCCACATCCACCCCGGTGCAAACCTCCGCCGGTCAGGCACCGATTCAGACGGACACCACCTACGACGGCGCCGGCCGCCCGATCAAGGCGGTCACCAAGACACACGGCACCACCCGCTGGACGACCACCACCTCCTATACCGGTGACACGGTCAGCACCAGCGCCCCCAACGGCGGCCAGGCCACCGCAGAAGTGACCAACGCCCTGGGCCAAACAACCGAACGCCGTGAGTACGGCGGCCCGCAACCGACTGGAACCGACTTCACCAAAACCACTCTCAGCTACACGCCAGCAGGCCAGCAGGAAACCATCACAGGCCCTGACCAGGCCAAGTGGTCCTACACCTACGACCTGTTCGGCCGACAGGTCACGGCAACAGACCCGGCCAAGGGCAAGAGCACCACCGAATACAACACCCTCGACCAGGCCGTCAGCACCACGCCGAACGCCGACACCAACAAGAAACTGCTCTACGAGTACGACGACCTCGGCCGCAAGACAGGCATGTGGCAGGTCGCCAAGACGGACACCAACAAGCTCGCAGCCTGGACATTCGACACCCTCGCCAAGGGGCAGCAAGACACCGCGGTCCGCTACGACGGCGGCCTCACCGGCAAGGCATACACCCAGAAGGTCACCGCCTACGACAACCTCTACCAGGTCACCGGCAGCCAGCTGCTGCTGCCCGACACCGAGCCTCTGGTGACCGCCGGCGTGCCGAAGAGCCTGTCGTTCAGCACCGGCTTCAACCTGGACGGGACGACCAGCCAGTACGCCGCGCCGGCCATTGGAGGGCTGCCCTCCGAGACGGTCTCCTACAAGTACGACTCGACCGGCCACCAGATCACCTCCAGCGGCACCACCGGCTATCTCCAGAGCGCCACGTTTTCCCCTCAGGGCGATCTGCGCCAACTCGCCCTCGGGATGGATCCCGCGACCTCGTCGAAAAAGGCATATCTCAACTGGGACCACGAGCCGGGCACCCGCCGTCTCACCCGCTCCTACGTCACCGATGACGTGCACGGCTACATGCCCCAGGAGCTGAAGTTCACCCAGGACGACGCCGGCAACGTCACGTCCATCTTCGACGGCACCACCCAGGGCGGAACGGCCAAAGCGGACTACCAGTGCTTCGCCTACGACGGTTACCGCCGTCTGACCGAGGCCTGGACCCCCAAGGTCGCGGACTGCACAGCCTCCGGGCGGGTGATGGCCAACATCGACGGCTCAGCCCCCTACTGGACCTCCTACACCTACAACCCGGCTGGACAGCGCAAGACCGAAACCAAGCACACCTCCTCAGGTGACCAGACCACCACCTACACCTACGACGACACGACGAAGGACACCAAGCCGCACACGCTGGACAAGACCACCGGCGCCCGGACCGGCAGCTACTCCTACGACAGCAGCGGCAACACCACCTCCCGCCCCGGTCCGACAGCCCAGCAGACACTGGCCTGGAACAACGAAGGTGAACTGACCAAACTCACCGAGAGCACGAAGGAGACCACCTACCTCCACGACGCAGCCGGCGAACTGCTACTGCGCAGAGCAAAGGGTGATGGCGACACCGTCCTCTACCTGCCCGGCGGCAACGAGATCCGCCTGACAGTCAAGGGCACGACGAAGACCCTCTCCGGCACGCGCTACTACACCGCCAATGGCCAAACCATCGCGGTGCGCACGGCGGCGTCGGGCACCTCGGGCACGAAGCTCAACTTCCTGGCCGCAGACCACCACGGCACATCAAGCATTGCCCTCGAGGCGAGCACGTACGCGATCACTAAGCGTTTCAGCACACCCTTCGGTGATGTACGGGGCCCGAAGGCGACCACATGGCCCGACGACAAGGCCTTCCTCGGCAAGCCGTCGGACGCATCCACGGGTCTCACTCACGTCGGCGCCCGCCAGTACGACCCGTCGATCGGCCAGTTCATCAGCGTCGATCCGATACTCGCCGTCGATCAGCACCAGTCCCTCAACGGCTATGCCTACGCGAACAACACGCCTGTCACATTCAGCGATCCGACAGGTTTGTGCATAGACCCTGGCAACGGTCACTGCATGCCCGATGACGGCGGCAAGCTGGGGCACCAGAAGCCGGATAAACGTTATGGCCCGCCGCCCTATGACGGCCCCTACGACGGGACACGCGAAAGCGTTGGCCTCGGTGGTGGAACGGCGAGCACCGATAGCTCCGGGAGCATCAACAGCGGTCCTCGCTACTCATGTACCGGTATGAGCCCGACCGGAATGTGCAAGGTGGTTACCGGGCCGGGGGATAAGAAGGAAAACAAGGGCAATAACAACCCGTACGGCTCATTCGACCTCTATGGCCCCCAGCCGGAGCTGGGCATAGGGGAACTCCTCCGGAGGCTTATCGAAGGGCCTGTATGTAACCCTGGGTACCCGTGTGAGGATGCGAAATACAACACTGTCCCGGTAGGGCCTGGCGGTGCTGGTCGCCCCAAGCCGGGACCGCCGCGTGGGCTGCCGGTTGCCGGTAAAATGAACCCCGAGAAAATTCGGTATACCCAGGACAGTATCAAGGGAAGTTACAAGGATGGCCGTTCTCTCGATGAGACTGTGGCTCAGTTGAGAAGCGGGGAAAAGAGAGCAGAGGATATTGCTCCGATTCGTGTATTCGAGCGAGACGGAAACATTTATTCTCTCGATAACAGGCGCTTGTATGCGTTTAAGGAGGCAGGTGTCCCTGTGCAATTTGTCAAGGCCACCCCGCGCCAAGTCGAGCAAGAAGCCTGGAAATTTACCACTAAGAACGACGGAACATCGATCAGAGTGAGGTAGTTGTGGATTTCTGGCAAGAAGCAAACTCGGTTAACGATCGAGAAGCCTTGTCCAACTTCCTCTTGTCTGCCGCCCAGGATTTCACAGACAATCCGGAAGGGTGGGAGAATGTGGATATTCCAGCACTTCTGGAGGCGATGTCCGCTTGGATTTCGGACTGCGATGAGGTTTTTCGGAGGTCTGGAAAGCCACTCCCCTCAGGCGAAACCTGGGCCACTGTGGCAAAACTAGTGGCGGCTGCACGGGTCTACGAGTAAGGGAGTGTCCAGCACTCCGTATTATCGACTGACGTAATGGCCTGAGGGTGGCCGACGATGACTGGCCGCCCTCAGAATGGTGGGGCACGTGAGCATGGAGACTCACCTTGCTCGATCATCCTCTGCTCGACGTCCACATGCCGTGCTCATACCGCTGAAGCTGGCAGCTGGCGCGCAGCGCTTCAAGCAGTGCGATAGGTGTACGTCAGGTAGCCGTGCAGCCGCACGCCTGGTCGCCCGGCTTGGCCGAACGGTCGGTCCGTGCGGCCGCTTACTGCACGTGCAACTCTGGCATGCCGTTTGGTCGTCCGTGGCTGCTGCGATCGTTTCCGTCCCCGCGAGGTGCAGCAGGTCGAAGGCGAGCAGGTGAGCGGGCGCCTCGTCGGCGGCCCGGGCTGCTGCGGCGCCGTGCCGTGGAGCCGGTTCTGCGGCCGCAGGGGCCGGGAGAAAATATGAGCACCTCCCGCGAACAGCTTGTTGAGATCGTTCGCAAATTTATGGCTGCGGAAATCAGCGAAGAGGACGAGGAAGAGATGGTCGAGTTGCTCGAGAAGAGCGTGCCGCACCCCAGGGTGCTTGACTTGATTTACTATCCTGAGTCGGAGGGGTTGACAGAAGAGGCCACGGCGGAGCAAGTAGTGGATGCAGCTCTTGCTTACAGGCCTATCGAGCTGTGAGCGCGACCTCGAAGGCCTAACCATCTGATTCCTGTGGCACCTCGGAGCTCCGCCTTGACCACTCTGGCGGAGCTCCGTCGTATATGAGTGAGCTGTGGCCTGCTGGTAGGGCGCCTCGGCATTGCCTCCTGCACCGTCAGCTATCAGTGGGTTCGCGCTGAGCCTCGGCTTCGGGCGTAGCCGCCGACTCCGGGGCGGGGGCGGTGTAGAAGACGGACCTGCCCTGCTTGGAGCGCTCCGCCTGGCTCTTGGCCACGAGCCCCTCGAGCGTGAGGCGCACGATCTTGGCTGCGAAGTCGCGATCAGGGTGAGCCTGGCCGAGCGCGGTGGCGACCTCCGCCGCGGAGCGCGGTTCCTTCTGCTCGGAGAGGTGGCGGCGAATGAGCTCGACCAGGGTGGGCTGGGGCGCCTTCGCTGAACTCGCCGCCTTGGCCGCAGGCTTTGCCGCCTTCTTGGCCGGCGGGGAAGAGGACTTACGCGCCTTCTGCTTTCCGCCGGGCGCAGCGCCGGCCTTCTTCCGCCGTGGAGAGGGAACCTTGGCGCTCTGGGTCTCGACCGCAGGCTCGACAGGGGCCGTTGAGACGCCGAGCGCCTGGCGCATGTTCACCAGCACGGTGTGGTCATGCTGCAGGGAGGCAAGCTGCTCCTGTAGGGAGGCGATCTCCGCACTGATACGTTCCTGCTCCTTGAGATTGGTCTCCAGGTCGCCGGTCACTCGGGCGATGTACTGCGATGCCAGTTCCGTGGCGGGAGTTGTTGTCTCGGGCATGATGCTGACCTTTCCTCGGCGTGTGACCGCGATGCGGGGATGCCTGACTTCGGCGAGGTCTCGGTGCCCCGGCCGGGAGCCCGCATGTGCCGCACGATGCTCTGGTGTAGAGATGGTACGGACATACGGAGCCAGTTGTTCCCTCCCGGTCTTTTCGCTGGCCCGGCGCTGGCCTCAAAAGCTGCGGCACCCGGTGCCCAACGAGGCGGCTTGCAGGCATGAGTTCATGTCTGCGACTGAGGCAACTGCCAGAACACCTCGTCGGTGACTCGGTTGTGCTGCCATGCGCTCAGGGTGCCTGTGGTCACCAGCCGGTCGAGTAGTTCTCTGGTCTGCTGCGGGGAGTGCCCGCACAGGCGGGCGAGGACGTCCATGTCGGGGCTGTGCTCGGCCTCGGTGGGGGAGTGGGTGGCCAGCACGAGAGCGGCCAGCCGCAGGGCGGGCGCTGCGGCCGGCAGGGCCAACGGCGCGGGGCGCAGGGCCCAGTGGGCGGCACGGCAGCGAGCCCGACGGCCGGGAGCTTGGTCCAGGACCGCGGCATCGAGCAGTCGCAACTGCAAGGGCAGCGCGCGAAAGTCCGGCAGCTCCAGCCAGCCGGCATGGGCCAGCTCCAGCCACAACTCGCCGTTGGCGCGCAGACGCATGCCTCGCAGCAGGCCTGCTGGCAGCCGGACCCGACCAAGGGCATCCGCGCGCAGCGCGCACTGCAGGGCCAGCAGCCGGGCCGCGGGGGAGGTGAACCGAGGCAGCGCGGTGCCAAGGTAAGTGAGCATCTCCCGCACCCGCACCCGCTCGGGCAGTCCAGGGCAGGGCTGACGCCCAGACGGGGAGGGACAGGCGGGCGGGAGCGGTCGTGGGCCGCCCGGGAGGGTGTCGGGCACGACTGCGGTGTGGCTGGTCGCCGCTGCGCAGGCCGCGCAGCTGTCAGCCAGCCGCCAGGTCCGGCCGCTGCGGTCGCGAGTGAGAGCGAGCAGCACCGGCCCGGCACACCCGCGGTGACGCGGATGCCACACGCAACCCCGCATCCGGCACTGGCAGCTGCGCAGATATGCGGGCAGCGCGTCGGCGCGGGCGTGACGGGCGAGATGAGCCATGACGGCCGACCGCGCGGAAGGCCCTGTGAGTGGCGACGTGTGCGCGGTGCAGGTGGGGCAGATGAGAGTGTGGCCGCCCGCTCGCGGCCGCAGTTCCACTGTCCAGATGCGCCGCACTGCAGCATGCGCGCCGGCAAGCCTCATGGGCTCGTCGTCCTCCCGTCTGTGTCCGCCCCGAAATGGCCGGTGCCCCCTGTGCCAGAGGACCGGAAGACGCACGGTAGTGCAGATCTCTGCACCGTGATCGGTGATCCCACCTTGGCAAATAGTGCAGAAGTCTGCACTGACAGGGCAGGGGTCTGCACCGTCGGATGGTGGGGTGACGATCTTGCCGCCGGATCCGGACCTCACCGCGCTGCGCGTCAACCTCGCGCGCCTGCGGGGAGAACGCGGCTGGACCTTCGACGAACTCGCCGGCCGCAGCGGCCTGGCCCGGCGCACCCTCATCGACCTCGAGCACGGGCGCACCACCGGCAGCGTCACCACCTGGCATGCCCTCGCCCACACCTTTGACGTGCCCATCGAGCACCTCCTCGGCACCCTCTGCCACGACCACACCCCGCCTGGCGAACACGGCTCCTGACGCCCTGCGCCCCCCCGCCTCGAGCCACACTGCAAATCACCCGATCCGGCGAGCAGGCGCCGAACATAAGGTCGCCTGCTAGATCGTCTGTTCGGATCCCTTGAGCCGGCCGGGGGACACACGCACCGCAGTGTTGCGGATCAATGCGTGTCGCCTGGCACGGTCCCGGTCATGCGCACCACGCCCACCCCCACCGGCCGACACTGGGACGGCAGCCGCCGCCCCACCCGACGCCCCCGCCCCTTGCAGGTAGCCGGCACCAGCCCCAGCCGCCTGCTGCGCACCGGCCAAAGCGGCCGATGCCGTCAGTGCGGCAACCGCATCGACCTCTACCAGCGCGCCGACCAGCGGCCCATCGCACTGCACCCCACCGAACTGGCCACCCCACACGTCCCCGAATCCTGCCGCTGGCACCTCAGCAGCGGCATCGCCTACCCGCACGGTGACGGCAGCCCGTGGTGCCGCATCCCGCACGCCGTACTCTGCCCCCGCCGCACCCCCCTCTGCCGAACCGGCCCCCACCTCGATGCGCTCCGCCGCCAGCTCGCCGTCCACACCCGCCGCCTGACCGACACCGGCGCCTTCGCCCCCGAACCGGCCCCCGCCACCACACAGGCCGCCGACTCCGACGCCGACAACCCGGCCCGCCCCGTCGTGCAGATGCTGCTGTGCCGCTACCTCGCCGAGAACACGATCGAACACATCCGCTGCGTGGCCCAGACGCGCCACCGCCGCCGCTGCACCCACCCCGTCCTCGCCCCCACCGCACCCGCCGGTGTCTGGAGACTGATGCCCACCGGATCCCACCGCGGTCAACTGGCCCTCCCCAACGTCCTGATGGCCGTCTACGACCTGAACCACCTGCCCTACAGCGAGCAGCTACGCTGGCGCGCCCAGCGCTGCCCCCAGCACGCCGCCGCCCCCGGGGCCGCCGACCTAGCCTTGGCCGGCTGGCAGCCCTTCGACCCACTCCTGCACGCCGCACACATCCGCACCCGCATGCCCCACCCTCCGGGCCGCCACCTCAAAGGCCGGTGACGATGCCCCACCACGCCTTGGAGATCGCCCTCACCCGCCCCCTGACGGCGGCCGAACACCGCCACGCCACCCAAGCTTGGCCGCTCGCCGCCAACCACGACGCCACCCGCCTCATGGCCCTCGCGGGCGCCACAACCCCCGAACGCGCCGCCCACCGCCTGCGCCGACGTCTCACCGACCGGCTGCCCATCGACGTGATCACCACCCACTACCCGGACACGCACGGACACGTCCTGCTCAACCTCGCCTTCCCGCCCGCCATCCACACTGCCCTCGAACGCGACGCCCAAAATGCGGGCCTCACCCCCGAACGCTTCGTACGAGAGGCCCTCCACCGAGCCCTGGCCGAGCACGCAGACCAAGGCGCCGAACGCCTCGACCGCGCCGTACACCACCTGCTCGCCGACACGACACCCGCGCATCTGCTGGCCGCCGTCGGGCACGCCCTCACCCGCCCCCAGCAAGGACCCACACGATGAACCCGACCGACGAACAGACAGCAGCAGCCGACGCCTTCCACACCGGAGACCACCTCGCCCTGCAAGCCGGAGCCGGCACCGGCAAGACCACCACCCTCACCCTGCTAGCCCGCACCACCCCACGCTGCGGCCGCTATCTCGCCTACAACCGCGCCATGGCCCAGGACGCACGCGCCCGCTTCCCCGCCACCGTCCAGTGCAAGACAGCACACGCTCTCGCCTACGCGTCTGTCGGCCACCGCTACGCCCACCGCCTGAACGCACCCCGCCGCCCGGCCTGGCAGACCGGACAAGCCCTCGGCGTCACTAAAGCCATCCGTATCGGAGACCGCGACCTTTCCCAACGGGCCCTGTCCAACGCAGTCCTGCGTACCGTCACCCGCTTCTGCCATACCGCCGACGACAAGATCACGCGCCACCACGTGCCCAAACTCCGCGGCCTGGAAGACACAGATTTGCACCGTGAACTCGCCGCTCACCTCCTGCCCTTCGCCCACAAAGCCTGGAAGGACCTGCAAAACCCCGATGACGGCGCCGTCCGCTTCGACCACGACCATTACCTGAAAATCTGGGCCCTCACCCAGCCCCAAATCGACACCGACTTCCTGCTCCTGGACGAGGCGCAGGACACCAACCCCGTCGTCGAGCACATTTTCCTCAACCAGCGCAGCCACGCCCAACTGGTCATGGTCGGCGACTCCGCCCAAGCCATCTACCACTGGCGCGGAGCCAAAGACGTCATGACCGGCTTCGACGGAACCCAGCTCACCCTCTCGCAGTCGTTCCGCTTCGGGCCCCAGCTCGCCGCGGAAGCCAACCGCTGGCTCGACCTAGCCAACGCCCCCATCCGCCTGACCGGAGCCGAGACCGTACCCACCAAACTCGGCTTCGTCGCCCACCCGGACGCGGTCCTGTGCCGCACCAACGTCGGCGCCATGACCCAAGTCATGGCCCTGATGGACGCCGGATGCCACGTCGGCTTGGTCGGAGGAGGAGACAGCCTGCGCGTCCTCGCCCAAGCCGCCCGTGACCTGAAAGAAGGCCGCCGCACCCTCCACCCCGAACTCGTCCTCTTCCCCACCTGGGGTGAACTGCAGGACTACGCTGCCCACGACCCAGCGGGACGAGACCTGCAGCCGTTCGTCGATCTCGTCGATACCCACGGTCCGGACGCCATCCTCGCCGCCGTGGCCCGGCTCGTCCCCGAATCACAGGCCCAAGTCAGCGTCTCCACCGCGCACAAGGCCAAAGGTCGCGAATGGGCGTGCGTGAAGATTGCCGACGATTTCACCCCACCCCGGGACACGAGTCCACCAGACCATACTGCGCCCCGCACCATCGACGACAGTGAAGCCCGCCTGGCCTATGTGGCTGTCACCCGTACCCGCTGCCGCCTCGACCTCGGCGGCCTGTCCTGGATTAACCAACACCCAGACGGAACTGGAACCTGCCTGGCAGCCTCCTGAAGCGTCTGCCCATGACCGGATCGGGGCAGGCCGGGGTCCGCGTCGCAGAGACCCTGCTCTTCTACGATGGCTGGCGCGTCGCTCTCCGCCCGAAGCCAGAGTCCCACCGGGCTTTTGCGGTGACAACCCATAGTTGGGACAGGCATCCTCAGCGAGCACTGTGTGAAGCCAGCACAGAGGCAGAGGAGAAGGCCCATACCGGACGAAATAATCGACACCCCGGACGCCGTCGCCACGCTCGACTCGCTCAAGGAGGCCATGCGCGGCGGCCGCATCGTCAACACCGGCGGCACCGCCTGCCGGTGCTTTGCCGCGGCAAAACACGAGCACGTCCCTAACTCCGAGACGACAGCCGACCAGTAACTGATCGTTTCAGAATGAGGTTCGCAGGCGACGGAGGCAGATGATGCTGCAGGCCAGTTCGAGCAGACCCAGGTGGAGATCGGCCCGTCGTTCATAGCGGATGCGAAGTCGTTTGAACTGGTGCAGCCAGGCGAAGGCGCGTTCGACCACCCAGCGCACTTTACCCAGCCCGGAACCGTGGGCGACGCCGCGGCGGGCGATCATCGGCTTGATGCCACGCTTCCATAGCAGGCGGCGGTACTTGTCGAAATCGTAGCCCCGGTCGGCATACAGGCGGTGGGGTCTACGGCGAGGTCGTCCCCGGAGGCCACGAATCGATGGGACTGCCTCCAGCAGCGGCAGGAGCTGGGTGGCGTCGTGCCGGTTCCCGCCGGTCAGCCTGACGGCAAGCGGTGTGCCGTGACGGTCGACGATCAGGTGATGTTTGGAACCGGGACGGGCGCGGTCAACAGGCGACGGCCCGACGTGATCCCCCCTTTGAGCGCCCGGACATGCGAACCGTCTACAGCGCAGTCGTCCAAGTCCAGCAGGTCGGCGCGACGCAGCTCGGTCAACAAGGTGGCGTGCAGACGGGGCCACACGCCGGCCTCCGTCCAGTCCCGCAGCCGGCGCCAGGCCGTCACCCCGGAACAGCCAACGGTCTCCGCGGGGACGTCGCGCCAGGCGACGCCCGTCCGCAACACGTACATGACACCGGCGAGGGCCGCCCGATCGGGAACACGCAGTCTGCCCGGGTAGCGGTGCCGCCGCTCGGGAGCGGGCGGCAACATCGGAGCCACCCGCTCCCACAGGTCGTCAGGAACAAGATCAGCACGCACGCGGACAGCCTGTCGACCAAGGTCGCCTGACACAAGACCCGCAGCGCAACGTGCTGTTCAACGATCAGCTACGCCGTGCGAAAAGAATCGCTTGCGATGCTTTCTCTTCGGGGGCAAGCAGCATCTGGGCCTCGACCTCAAATCCAGCGTCGCGCAGCCACGCGGCCACCTGGCTCGGCTGACGACGGTGGACATGGACCTTCATCGGGTGGCCGCCGTAGCCCTCGGTCTTCAGTCGTGATTCGTCGCCGACGTGGAACAGGAGCTGCAGCGGTCCGCCCGGCCGCAGTGCCCGATGGAAGTGCCCGATCACAGACGGCACCTCATCATCGGGGATGTGGATCAACGACTGCCAGGCCAGCAATCCGGCGACCGAGGCGTCAGGGAGGTCCAGGTCCGTCATCGAGCCCACCTCGAACCGCAGGCCGGGATGGTCGCGCCGGGCAACCGCGACCATTCCGGGAGAAAGGTCGATGCCGAAGGCGTCGACGCCGAGAGTGTGAAGGTGGCCAGTGACGTGACCGGGGCCGCAGCCGATGTCTGCCACCGGTCCGCCGCCCGCGGCACGCACACTTTCGGCGAACAACGCCAGAGCCGCACGCAGGTACTGAAGCCGGTCGATGGCATCGCGCACGTAGTCGGCGTAGCCAACCGCGGCCGTGTCGTAGGAGGTTCGGGTGTCGGCCAACCAGTCGTCCGTCCACATGGCCGACACGCTAGTCCATATCTGCTCGACCTTGCTGGCAGCCCGATGTGCCACCGCAGCCTGCGCATCTCATTTTGAAACGATCAGTAAGGAGCCGATCACGATCCGGCCGGAGACAGCCCGCTTCTGCGCGACGGCAGCTTGCTGCAACCGGTCTGCTGCCTCCACTACGCCCCGGGCCTCAGGCAGCAGTGCTTGTCCGGCCCTGGTGAGGCCTGCCGTGCGTGTACTGCGATCGACCAGTGTCAGGCCCAGACGGCGCTCCAGAGCACGGATCTGCTGCGAGAACGCCGGCTGCGTCATGAACGCTCGCTGCGCCGCCTGTCCGAAGTGCAGTTCTTCGGCGAGTATTAGGAAGAGCCGCAGCTGATGCGTGCTCGGATCCCCCCTAAGGTGCGCTTCTCGACTATCCCCCGACTGCGTCATACAGGAAACCGTATCAATGGCCACAGGAGACGTATCAAGATGCCCTTTGCCGGGTGGTTCCCGTGCGGGCAGTCTGACTGCTGGGAACGCGGAGTCGCCTTTCCTCGGCTCCGGAGAGAAACGGGGACGTGAGCAGCGATCTCGTGGCCCAGGGGCCCTACGGCCAGGATTCCGTTCCGCAGGGACCGTGGGGGTCGGACCTGGCACCGCAGGGGCCGACGAATCACGAAGTCGCGCCGCAGGGTCCGCGCAACAGCGACCTGGTAGCGCAGGGGCCGTTTGGGAAGGATTCCCTCTTCACGGCCAGTGGCCCGTACAACCACGACGTAACGCCTCACGGACCGCTCGGCCAGGACTGATGGACTTGGTACCTCGTCCGCCTGTGCTCAACACCCGCTCCCTCGCCTGCTGGCCACAGAGCTCTGGTGGTCTTGGAAGAAGTCGGCCTACCAGGCACAGCTGACAACTCGTGGGCGGCCCAACAGGGCGCCCGATCTCGTTGCAGGACAGCGGGACCAGGAAGTCCGGGACGGCGGGTGTGTTCGTCGGCACGGACGACGACGAGGAAGGCGCGTGGGCGAGCATGAGGAGGGTACCAGCGGGTCCAGGAGGGGTAGCGGCGGACCTGGCGCTCATCTAACCCGGCCAGTTCTTCTCACTCTCAGAGAACGGGGGGCCCGCCAGCTACTGATGCCGATGTCCGGTGCTTACAGCGGCTAACACAATGAGCCGAGCTGTCGATGGGTGATGAGGCAGCAGGCGAGTTTGAGGAACGCTTCGTGGATGTCAGCGCGCCGTTCCCAGCGGATGCGTAGGTGCGTCGGAAGCCGTGGAGCAGGCGAAGGTCCGCTCGATCACCCACCCCACCTCTACGCCGACCGGGGATACGACTTCGACAAGTACCGCCGCCTGCTTTGGAAACGCGGCATCAAGCCGATGATCGCCCGACGCGGCGTCCCCCATGGTTCGGGGCTTGGCAAGGTGCGCTGGGTCGTCGAGCGTGCCTTCGCCTGGCTGCACCAGTGCAAACGGCTCCGCGTCCGCTACGAACGACGTGCCGACATGCACCGAGGATTGTTGGCCCTGGCGTGCAGCATCATCTGCCTTCGAAAGCTCCGCTTGCCGCGAGAAACGGTCAGTCAGGGAGAAACTCCCGGGCATGGTCGTGTGCCCACTGGGCGAAGGTGCGAGCCGGGACTCCGGTGACCTCCTCGGCTGTCGGTGATGGGCCTACCGCAGTTGGATCGAATTCCTCGAGTGCCTGCAGGTCTGTCTCGCCGCCTGAATAGTCCTCGAAGCCGAGCAGGAAATCCGCGTTCTCCGCCGCGAATCCTCCTTGCTTGCGGTAGTTCTCCCGTGCCTCGTCCCGGCTCACCACTTCGAAGCGGATCGGGCGGCCGATGGCTTCGGCGATGAGTTCAACTTGTCGACGATGCGACAACATGTCGGGGCCGTTGAGGGTGTAGGCCCGTCCGCAGTGCCCGTCCTCCAGCAGAGCCAGGGCCGCGACATCGGCGACGTCCTGCTCATGTACCGGACACCAGGCCGCCTCGGGGTCGGGATCGCGCACCACGCCCTCGGCACGGATGGACGGGCCCCACAGGGCCAGCTTGTTCATCGCGAACTCGCCTGGGCGCACGTGAGTCCATTCCAGGCCCGACTCCTCCACCGCCCGCTCTACCGGCAAGTGGAAGTCGCTGTCGAAACCTGCCGTGACAGCCCCGGAGGACAGCACCACGATACGGCGCACGCCAGCCTGCCGAGCCAAGGCGACCACTTCCCGTGCGGTCTCGGCGACCGGGAAGAGATACATCCGGTCGACCTCTTTCAACGCGTCGGCGAGTAATTCCGGTTGCATGAGATCTCCCGCAATCACGCGCACGACTTCCGGTAACCCTGCCGGGCGTGGGCTGCGGGTCAGAGCCCGCACCTCCGTGCCGGCCTCAACGAGACGTCGGACCACGTTCCGGCCGACATTGCCGGTGGCTCCGGTCACCAAGATCGCCATCATGCTCCTTCTGATCGTCACTGCTCACGGGGACGCCTCACCACAAGAGGACAGCCCCGTTCCACGTTGAGCCGACCGACGAACGCAACTGTCCCAACGACAGGCTTGTCGGCCACGGCGGCGAGAATGACAGGCAGCGGGGAAGCAGCTCTAGTCTCTCGCCGACCCATTTTGAAACCAGCAGTTACAACGGCTAACACAATGAGGTGGATCGACGCTGATGGCCGTTGCGGACATGGGAGTTGAGCGTTCGGTCGGGTGTGGAGAGTTCGCCAGTGGATGGTGTCGGATGAGCTGTGGGACCGCTTGGAGCCGCTGCTGCCGCAGCGCGAGCGGCGCTTCAGGTACCCGGGTCGCAAGCCGCTGCCGGACCGGGATGTGCTGTGCGGGATCCTCTACGTACTGCACACCGGGATCCAGTGGGAGTACCTGCCGAAGCAACTCGGTTTCGGCTCGGGCATGACGTGCTGGCGACGGCTGCGGGACTGGAACGAGGCCGGCGTGTGGCAGCGGCTGCACGAGGTACTGCTCGCCGAGCTGAACGCGGCGGCGAAGCTCGACTGGTCCCGCTGCGTGGTCGACTCTTCGCACGTCAGGGCGTTTAAAGGGGGATCCACACGGGCCCCTCGCCGGTCGACCGGGGCCGGGCGGGCTCGAAACATCACCTGATCACCGACGGATACGGCACCCCGCTCGCGGTCCTGGTGACGGGCGGCAACCGCAACGACGTCACCCAGCTGCTGCCGTTGCTGGACGCGATCCCACCGGTCCGTGGCCGGGTCGGCCGTCCCCGCCGCAAACCGGACTCGCTCTTCGCCGACCGCGGCTACGACCACGATCTTTACCGCAACCAGGTCCGTGAGCGAGGCATCGTGCCAGCCATCGCCCGCCGCGGCACCCGGCACGGTACAGGACTGGGCACCTACCGGTGGGTGATCGAGCGGACCTTCGCCTGGCTCCACGGCTTCCGACGCTTGCGCATCCGCTGGGAACGGCGCGCTGACATCCATGAAGCGTTCCTCAAACTCGCCTGCTGCCTCATCACCCATCGACAGCTCGGCTCATTGTGTTAGCCGCTGTTAGCGTCTGCCTGCGCAGCCGCGTTGGTGCCCCGCGCGGGCCAGGCGCGCGAGGCAGGTCTCCCGCGCCTGGCCCGCCGACGCGGCCTTCACGGTACGAGGCCGTAAGGCCGTTGTGCGTTCTCCCACTGTGTGCGCGGGGCTGTCGTGGAGTGCCTGGGATGTGGGGTCCGCCGGGCCATGCCGCGTCCTGTATGCAGGCTCGATGTTGGCACTCCTGTTCGAACGGCGAGCCTCCGGGGTGACAGGCCCCGGAGGCTTCAGGCTCCACTCTCCGGGGCCTGCTCGGTGAGCGGGTGCCTGCGGAGTGGAGGAGGGGGATGGTGGGCTGCTCGGTGTCAGTTGCCGGAGGGTGTGACGCCGAACATGAGGGTGTGGCGGGGGACGTCGTACTGGACGGTCTGGTTGTGTTCCAGCAGGTCCTTCAGGACGTCGGCGTCGTCGGCGTCGACCGTGAGGACTTCTTCGCCGGCGCCTTCGTCCAGGACCAGCTGCAGCGTGAAGGTGCCGCGCCGGCCTGGTTCTTGGGCTGCTACCCAGCTGAACTGGTAGTGGTTGACCTGGCGTACTTTGATGCTGGCGTCGGTGAAGGGCTGCTCGACCTGCGTCATGATGGTCCGTTCCTTTCGTGGACGGGTGTTATGCGGCCTTGAGGGCTGCCAGGCGTGATTCGATCTCTGTGGCGTCGCCGAGTCCTTCGAGCTGTTCGAACTGCGAATCCAGGGAGGAGGCGGCGAGTTCTTCCTTGCCCATGGCCCGGGCCTCTTCGCGGCGCACCTTGTTCTCGAACCGGCTGATTTCGCTGGTGGGATCGAGTACGTCGATGCTTTTGACGGCGTCCAGCATGCGGTTCTGGGCCTCGGCGGACTTCGCCCGTGCGACGAGCTGGTCGCGCTTGCCTTGCAGTTCTCCGAGCTTGAGCTGCATCTGGTCCAGGCCCGTTTTGAGTTTGTCCACGACGGCCGTGTGGGAGGCGATGGTCGGCTCGGCCGACGTGGCCTCTCTCTCGGACTGGAGCTGCCTGCTCAGGGCGACCTTGGCCAGGGTGTCGAACCGGTCGGCTTCCGCGGGGTGCCCGGCGGCTCGCAGTTCGTCTGCCTTCTTGCTGGCTGCGAGTGCTTTGCGGCCCCACTCGGTGGCGGCGTCCTTGTCCTCCCTGTAGTCCTGTTCCATCAGGCGCAGGTTGCCGATGGTGGCGGCTACCGCCTGCTCCGCCTCGGCGATGTTGTTGGTGTAGTCGCGGATCAGCTGGTCCAGCATCAGCTGAGGGTCCTCCGCCTGGTCGATGAGGGCGTTGATGTTGGCCCGCGCCAGCTGTGCGACCCGTCCCAGGATGGTCTGCTTGGTCATGGCACCTCTCCAATTGAGTACTGCTGCGGAAGGCATTGGGCGGTGTCAGAGGTGGCCGCCGCCCATCCGGCCGCGTGTTGCGCCGCCCCCGAAGCTGGCGGGGCCGCCGTAGCCGCCGCCGAACACACCGCCGAGCAGGATGCCGCCGAGCATCGCGCCCGCCAGTCCGCTGCCGGTGGTTGAGACCGCATACACACCGGGCTCCGTGGCAGCACCGAATCCCGCTACGTCCTCCTGTGCCAGGAGCAGGGCGTCTTGCGCCAGTGTGTCGGCCTGCTGCGCCTCCGTGAGGGCCTGGTGCGGATCGGCTCTGACGCCCTGGCCGGAAAGCGCCTGGGCCTGCTGGAGCCTGCGTTGCGCCTCTGCGAGCCGGGTGCGGGCCTGGCTGCCGACGGCGCCCCTGTTGGTGATGATGTAGTCCACGGCTGCCCCGACGCTGGATTGCGCGCTGAGCATCGCCCGCTCGAGCAGTGCCCGGGCACGGCGTGTGCCCTGCTCGCTCTCCTGGGCTCCCATGAGTGCCTCGTCGAGTCCGGCATCGGCCTCCTCTACCCGGCGCAGCGCGTCGATGGGGTCGTACCGGCCGCTGTCCATGGCCATGCGCACCTCGGTTGCGACGGTTTCGGCGCGTGCGATCCGCCCCTGCAGGGCGGCGGTCGGAAGCTCGTTGGCTCCCTGCAGCACGCCACGTGCCTCTGCCAAATCCGCGTTCGTCTCGGTCAGTGCGCCTGGCAGCGCGCCGGCTGCGTCCGCGAGTTCCTGCGCCCGCCGTTCGACGGCGTCGAGCAACCGGCCGGCCTGGGCGACTGCCGCTTCCGCGGCGCGGACCCGGATCGCGGCTGCGCCGTTGTCGTCGTGTTCCACCGCCTGGCGCGCCTGCTCAAGGCTGTCGTGCGCGAATGCAAGGCGGCTGTCCGCCTGCTCGAGGTCGGTGCCGACCGGTTCGGTGGCCGAAGCGGCGTACCGCTCACGCATGGCATCCAGGGCGGACCGTGCACCAGCCAGCCGGCCGCTGGTGGTGTCGAAAGCGGCCTGAGCCGCGGCCAAGGCCTGGGGTGCGTTGCGTTCGAACGCACGCAAGCGGTCGAAGTCGTCGGCCTTTTCATCCAGCAGGCGATTGGCCCTGGCGCAGCGCGCCAGTATCTCCTGGACCATCTGCAGCCGGGTCACATCGTCCTCGGGGTAGGCGTCGTCGAGTTGCTGGCGCAGCCGGAACGCCGCGGTCAGCTCCTGCTTCGCCGTTTCCACGGCTTCGGTGAAGGGCCGGGTCGCCTCGTCGCCGAACTGCGCGGCGGCGAAGCCCAGCTCCTCCTGACTGGTGCGCACCGCGTTGTCGGTCTGCACCAGAGCCTGGCGCGCCCGGGCGTCGAGATCCGCCAGCGAATCCGGGTGCGGTCCGCCCCACGTTTCCTCGCCGTCTCGCGGCACCGCTGCCTTGCGCACCCTGCGTCTGAACAGGGCGTACGCGAACAGGGCCAGCGCAGCCGGCAGCAGAAGGAAGAAGAGCCAGCCGCCCTGGGCGACGCCTGCCCCTTCACCGCGGCCCGGGTCGTCCTCTCCGGGCGTGACGGCCACCGCGGGCACGGGCTGGCCCGAGAGCACCGCGCCGTACCCCCGTGCCGCACCGATCGCCGCTCCCGCCCAGTCGTTCTGCCGCAGCGCCGGCGCGACCGCCGTCGCATCAACCTCAGCCAGCCCCTGCCGGGTCAGCGGTGAGCTCGCGTCCACGTAGGCATACTGCCGGTCGCCGGTGGCGACAGACAGCAGCGCAGCGTCGGCGCCGAGCTCATTTCGTGAGGCCGTCTGGTTCGCCCACTGCTGCGGGGGCCGGCCGGAGAAGTCGTCCACGTACACCACGAACAGCTGCAGCTGGTGTTCGTCGACAAGCCGGGCCAGCGCCCGGGCGACTTCGGGTTCCCGGCTGCCGAGGGCCCCGACCCGGTCCGTGATCTGCCCTTCGCGGGCCAGGTCGACCGGGGCGTCGGCGAAGGCGGCGCTCGCCGAAGACAGGGTCCAACACCCCGCCGCCAGCACCACCGCCAGGAACATCCGCACTAGCTTGTGCATTACGGGATTCGATGCTCTGCGCCCTTGAACCCTTCGGTGGCCGGACCCTGCGGCGGGCGAGGGCGTTCGGTCAACTGCCCAGCAGCGCTCGCCAACACCGCACCGGAAGGCGGAACCACCGACCAGCGGGGTGCGCCCGCCAAGACTGCACGGGAGCCGCGCCATCGTGGGTCTGCTTTCTTGCGGCCCGAGTGGAGGGTATTGCCTGCAGCGCATGGGCATCACTCGCCTGACTCGCTCAACGCTCTGTGCCGTTGAAGGCGCGGCGACCACCCCGTGGGGTCCGGGAAGGGCGCCGGCCGCTATGCGTAGACCGAACGGCGCGAGCGCCTTGGCCGTGCCGCCTGCGGCACTTCCAACCGGTCACCTGACGGCCGCGAACGCCAGGGGCAGGGCTCAGCACAGGCCGCCGATCCTGTTCTCGCCGCTGCGCTGCCCATCGCCGTCCCCTCTCGTAGCGGCACGCCAGCCGCGTACCCGCCCCCTGCGTGGTGATTCATCCAGAAGGTGTCATTTGTCTATTCTGCTCGGTCGCGGTCGCGGTCGCGGTCGCGGTCGCGGCCGGGCGTCCGTGCTGCCCGCTCCCGGGCCGCTGCTGCTGAAGCCGGTGCGGGCTCGATGCCGGGCGCGGTGAGCGCAGCTGAGGCGCGCCTTACCGGTCCAGCGTGCCGCCGCCCTGAAGGTCTGACGTGCCGTCGATCCGGCCGTTCGGCTTTCAACTGGGCCTGCCGGTCGCCTGGAAGGCGGTGTGCACGTTGAACATGAAACAAGCGAAATCGGGCGTATCTGGCATATCTGTGGTTACTGGAGATAGGCGACATGCTGACGTTGCCGCTGCGACTGCTGCGATACGCGACGGAGGCAGTACAGGAGGAAACCGCTATGCGTAGAGCTGCCAGGACGGTACTCATCGCGCTTGTGCTCGCTCTCGGACCGGCGGGAGCGGCGTTCAGCCAGAGCGCTGCCGAACAGGCGAGCCCGCCGGCCGCCAGCGCGACGATACAGGCGCAGGACAACCAGAACGAGGACGACGACGACGCGGGCCTGTGGGGTCTCTTCGGCCTCCTTGGTCTGGCCGGCCTGATTCCGTGGCGCAAGAACCGTGACCGCGATCGCCACGGGTACCAGGAATCCACCCGTTCCACCGGCCGCTCCACCGGCATGTGAGGCGGAGGGCGGCGCCATGATGGTCAAGAAGATGCACGAGATGGGCATCCGCAGCGAGCACGCCTACACGGCTGCTTTCGCCTCCATCGGCCTGACTGTCGCCGCCTGGATGGCCTCCCTCCAGGCGGAACCCGGAACCGGGCTTGCCCGCGCCGACCGGTGGGGCATCTTTGTGGGTGAGTGGGCCCCCACCTTCTTCGGGCTGGGTCTCGCGCTGTCCCACTATGAACAGCACGACGGCACTCTCACCGCGAGCGTCCAGGAAATCAGGCAACACCGGGAGGCTGGCTAGAGCCCTGGCGGCGACGCCGCAGCCTGGCGGTGCCCTGTCCGCAGCGGGCACCGTCACCGCCCTGCCTGGCGAGCGAGGGCTTGGCCGGCCTCGCGGGCGTTGAGCTGGTGATGCTGGGGCAGCGTGCAGTCGAGCCCACCTCCTTGTTGCGCGGTCCCGGTTGCGTCAAGGGCGGCCTCCCCGTCGGACCGGCGCCTGAGGCGGTTGTCGCCCTGGGTTCGGGTGAAAGCTGCTCATGCCCCGGCGCGGGCGGTGTGTGCCCTGCTCGGCGGCCGCGCTGACTGGACTGATTCGGCTGCACCGCCCATCTGATCAAACCCTCCTTGGGGCGCCTGTGTTAGATGATTCTTGCCGGGGCATTACTCATGGTGCCTGACTGATTACAAGGAGGTGTCGGCGTGGAGCCGATCCAGCTGGGCTGGCCGCTGGCCCTGGACCACCGCCGGGATACCCCGTCCTGGAGTGAGCCGGCCGGTACATCGCACCCGCTCCTGGACGGCACCGGCGTGGGCCGCTGCCTCACACAGGCGGTCAACATCTGCGGCCGGCCCAGCGACGAGCGACCACCCTGCCAGCAGAGGACGTCGAGCCGGCCTCCCATTGACGCCACCACGATTCGGCAGGCGTACGACACGGCCATGTGGTACCCGCCAGCCGAAGAAGCAGACAGGATGCTGCTCGCCGACCAGCTGCTCGGTCACATGGAACATCTTCTGCCCGAGCTTGCCGCGCTCGTGCCCCGCATGCAGGGCGCGAAGCAAGGGATCGCCCAGCGCGTCATCACAACCACCACTGAGATGCTCAAGACCAATGGTGTCAGCCTGCATGAGCTCGGAACGCTGTGCCGGGCATTGCTCACGCTGGTGAAGCATCCTGGGCCGCTGCGCGACGCCGACCGCAGCGCGACGACCGGACCGTGAGGTCCCACAGCACGACGGCCGCCACCGTGGACCGGGCAGCGCTCCTGGCGCTCATCGCCGCGCGGCTCGCCGAAGGCGTGATCAGGCGGCGCCGCGTCAGGCAAGAGGCCATAGGTGCCCCGAGCCGGACCGTGCGGTACCGCCGCGGGCAGCAGGCCCCTTGCCCTTGCTCCGAGCCGCTTTCCAGCAACCCTCTCTGTTCTGCGAGGTGCGGCTGGCTGTTCGGCGCTCGAGATCCGGCTGCTGAAACGCAGACACGCAGGCAACCAGAACCTGCAAGGTCACAGACCCGTTGCGGCTGCCGTCACCGCTTCTGGCCGGCTGGAGGCCGCTGGTGAGCGAGCAGCAGTACGGGCCTGGTGAGCAGGTGGAGGCGGCGGCGCCCGATTCACCGGTCGGACTGCCTAAGCAGTCGTGGGGCAAGGTGTTCAAGGGCACGCTGCGGGAGTTCAAGGACGATGAACTGGCCGACCGCGCTGCGGCACTGACGTACTACGGCGTCCTGTCGCTGTTTCCGGCGTTGCTGGTGTTGGTCTCCCTGCTGGGCATCACCGGCAAGGCGGCCAGCGACACGGTGCTGGACAATCTCAGGCAGCTCACTCCCGGCTCGGCCCGGGACATCGTCACCAGGGCTGTTCAGCAGCTCCAGGGCAACGCTGATATCGGTTCGGTCATGGCCTTCGCCGGTATCGTGCTGGCGGTGTGGTCGGCCTCCGGTTATGTGGCGGCGTTCATCCGCACCTCCAACGCTGTCTATGACATGCCCGAAGGCCGTCCGGTGTGGAAGACTCTGCCCCTGCGTATCGCGCTGACGGTCGTGCTGATGGTGTTGGCAATGATCAGCGCGCTGGTCGTGGTCTTCACCGGTGGGCTGGCTCGCCAGGCCGGGCAGGCTTTCGGTCTCGGGGACACGGCGCTGACGGTGTGGTCGGTCGCCAAGTGGCCCGTCCTGGTCGTCCTGGTCACTCTCATGATCGCCATCCTGTACTGGGCGAGCCCGAACGCCGACGTAAAGGGCTTCCGGTGGATCACCCCGGGCAGTTTCCTGGCCCTGGTCATCTGGATGATCGCCTCCGCCGGGTTCGCGTTGTATGTCGCGAACTTCGCGTCCTACAACAAGACCTACGGCACGATGGCCGGCGTCATCGTCTTCCTCATCTGGCTGTGGGTCACCAACCTTGCGATCCTTTTGGGCCTGGAGTTCGATGCCGAGACCGTACGCCAGCGGGCCGTCGCCGGCGGCTACCCCCCCGATGCCGAGCCGTACACACAGCCCCGCGACACCAGGAAGTGGGACGAGGAAGACCGGCGCCGCATGGACGGCGCCTGACCGAACGGCATGCCACGGCCCTCGAAAGCGGGCCATGACGGCATGCGCGAACACCGGGCCCGATGGCCCGAGGAAACGGTGCATCCGCTGCCCGCTGAGCGTCCTCACGCCCCCGTACTCGAGTCCCGCGGCGTGGCGCGGTACCGTCCGGCGGCGTCACCGCGGTTTTGCAGGCGCGCACGTTGTGCAGCCCGACCAACCCCCAACGTAGCCGCAGCGCTGTCAGAGCGAGCGCGCCTCAATGCCGTCGGTTGCCGGTTTCACCTCATCTGCCGCTGGCGGGCGGGGGAAAAGGTGTTCTTCCAACGCGTCCATGGCAAAAAGCAACGCCATCATGAGGACGGGTACAAGCAGAGCGAGCAGGATCACAGGACCTCCCGGGGAGGTCGGCCTGTGGAGCCAACGGTGCTTCAAGGCTGGTCCCGAACGCCGCAATGCGCATGTCGTGCGCGGTAGCCCAGCTTGTGTTAGCGCGTTGGCGGCGCGAGAGACCCTGGTCTGTCCTGCCTGTTTTCTCGCCGCCTGAGCCGAGACGGCGGCTGACTGGTCAGCGGGTCCCAGCGGCTGCCGCCAGGCCAGCCAGAACAGGGTCGCGCGGTGGTGCCCGAAGGTTTTGCCAGCAACTACCGACAGCTACTGCCCTCTGCTCATCAACTGCATGTTGCGACAGCTGCTTCCCAGGCCCGTTCGCCGGGCCGAAGGTGCGCACTGTGTCGGCAAGGGTGACAGTGGACGCGGTGCGATGTGTTGCCGGACTTACTGCCCACCGAAGGGAAGCCGAGAGATGCCGGAACGCAATACCGTCCTGCGCAGCCTGCACGACCTGGGGCTGGCCGCATGGTTCGGTGGTTCTCTGATGGGTGCAGTCGGCCTCAACGGCGCGGCGCGTGCCGAAGGAGGAGCGCAGCCGACGCGCGAGAGAATCGCCAGCTCCGGTTGGGCGAAGTGGGCCCCGGTGAGCGCGGCGGCCGTAGGCGCCCATCTGGTCGGCAGCAGTGGCCTGCTCGCGGCGAACGCGGCGCGTGTTGCCGGCCAGCAGGGGGTGGCCGCCTCCACCGCGGCGAAAACCGCTCTGACCGCAGTCGCGCTTGCGGCCACCGCGTACACCCGGATGCTGGGCAAGAAGATCGAGCTGGCGTCCTCCAGTGACCCGCAAGACACAGAAAAGGCGGCGGAGCACCCCGTCGACACGGACAAGGCACAGCGGCAACTCGCCTTTCTGCAATGGGCAGTCCCGGCGCTGACAGGCGGCCTACTCGTCCTCAATGCGCTGCACGGAGAGCAGCAGCGTCCCGAGGAGCAGGCCCGGGGAATCTGGCAGCGAGCCATGAGCCGGACACCCCACATGGCCCACATGCCCTCCATGCACGTGCCGTCCGTGCCCGACTGGCGCTGGATGCAGCAGCACTGACATCAGAGCGTGTCGCGGCCCTGCCCACGGCTCTTCTCGGCGACCTGCCGCCCCGACTCGCCGGCCTGCTCAGCCACTCGCCCCGCTTGGCCGCGGGCCTCCTCGCCCGTGGTCCTCGCGGCCTCCGTAGCGCTGTCCTTCACCTCCTGCACCGCCTGCTGAGCGGCCCCAGTGGCGTCTTCCTTGAGCTGCTGTGCGGACTCCACGGTCGCCTGCCTGACCGGCTCGAGCGCTGGGCCGGCCTGCTCGGTGATGCGGGAGGCCGCCTGCTCCTCGGCCTGCGAGGCTGGAATGAGAGATGCGGTCAGCAGCCCGGCGCCGAAGGCGATCAGCCCTGCGGCCAGCGGGTTGCCCTGGGTCTGCCGCGCCGCCTGCTCCGGTGCCTGGCGCACCGCTTCGCCGGCCTCCCCGGCTACCTCACGGGCGGTGTCGGTCGCCTGCCCGGCCACCTCGCGTGCCTTGCCCGTCGCCTGACCGGCGCCCTCCCGTACCGACTGCGCCGCCTGCTGCGTGCGGTCCCTGGTTTGCCCTGCCGTCTCCGCGGCGCTTCCCATGACCCGGGTGCGAAGCCCCGACACCGCGCCGCGGACCCGGTTTGTGCGGCGGCGTACCACACGGCGGGGACTGGCACGGTCGGCCAGCCGGTCCACGTCCTCGGACAGCCTCTCCCGGGTCGCCTCAATGCCGGCCCTTACCTGGTCGGGTGACGTGCCCATCGCGCATCCTCCTTCAACGTCTCCATGGTCTGCTCCGGCTTGGGCGCGACCTCCCGCATCCGCGAGCGGCCCATCACGTACAGCACAGCGCTGATCACCGCCCACACTCCAGCGATGATCAGCGCGGCCCAGCCGGTGTCCATCACGTTGGCCAGACCGAACATGGCCGCCAGCGACAGGAACAGAACCACCATGTAGCCGGCGAACCCGGCCCCGCCGTACATCCCGGCTGCCTTGCCGGCCTTGGAGGCCTCCTCGCGAATCTCGGCCTTGGCCAGCTCCGCCTCCTGCCGGAACAACTCCTGCACATCCGAGGTCACCGTCGACAGCAGCTCACCGACCGACGGGTCCGGCCCCCGAGGCCCCGGCGACTGCGGCGAAACCGATGCCATCTCACACCCCCGGATAACTCGGGACATCAGGCCGCACGGCCTCCTCCGGCACGCCGACCATGCCTTCCTCACCATCCGGTACCGGCTGCTGCTGCGACGGCTGGCCCGTCGTACCCGCCTTGGCCAGCCGACCGACGACGACTCCGGCCAACGTGGCCGCACTCAGGAACACACCCGGCCGACGGCGCGCGAACCCCTGCAGATCCTCCATCAGACCCCCCACACCGTTGTTCTCCAGGTAGTCCGCCGCGCGGTGACCTTTGAGGGCGGCCTTGGTCACCAAAGAGCGGGCCGGGGAGTCGCCGGACGCCTTCTGCGCCATACCGCCCAGGTCGTCAGCCCACTGCCGCAGCGTCCCAGCGGCTCGCCGCGCCTGCTCCTCGGTCTCCTCCGTTACCCGGCCCCGCAGGTCACGTACCACCGTGCCGGCCTGCTCCCGGGCCTCCTCTGCCACCGTGCGGGCCTGCTCCACAGCAGTAGCGGTCACCTCACCAGCCGCCTGCTGGGCCTGATCGGCCGTGGCCGAGGCCTGTTCCTTCGCTGTCTGTCCGGTCTGCCGGACACGACCGCTCTGCACTGCGTCACTCATGGGCCACTCCCTTGCTCCTCGCTGTGGAATGCCGCCCCGGCTCGGCGCGAGCACGATGAGGACGCCTGAAAGCCGCCGGACCTGGCGGGCAGCAGGAACCCCTGCTTCTAGGGTCACTCGAACGGATGCACCCCGCATCTTCAGATCACGCTCACATCCTGCGCTGTCGTCCGCGTGCATCTGAAGATCACAAACGCACGTATGTACGCGCTGCAGGCGGTCATGGCAGGAAGCGGGGGACACCAGTCCGAGCGCCACCAGCCTCTCGCCACTCGGGCGTCGTCGTGCGGTGTGCCCAACGAACGACCCTTGCACAGTCCGCTTCAAGCTACGTGGATGGTGAGTTGGGCGAGGAAGAAAGCGACGAGCAGGATGCCAGCTCCCAAGGGGGGGAGACGAATGCCGAGTGACTGCCTGACTGTAAGAGCTCCTAACGGAATGCGGGATGACCGTGTCCTTCAACGGAGTGGGTCGGTTGCTTGAGTGTGAGGAAGCGCGATCCCCAACCATGGCTGGTCGACGATGAGTTGTGGGCTCGAATCGAGCCTCTGCTGCCTGTCCGGCAGCGGCGGCATCGGCACCCCGGGCCGAAGGGCGTTGGATGACCGCAAGGTGATGTGCGGGATCTTGTTCGTCCTGTACACCGGCATCAGATGGGAGTGGCTGCCTGCCGAGCTGGGCTTCGGCTCGGGGATGACCTGCTGGCGACGCCTGCGGGACTGGAACAACGCCGGGGTGTGGCAGCGGCTGCACGAGGTGCTGTTGGCCGAGCTGCGGGCGGCGGACCGCCTGGACATGTCCCGGGCGGTGATCGACAGTTCGCACATCCGGGCGCTCAAGGGCGGCCCAAAACCGGCCGGAGCCCGGTCGACCGAGGCCGACCGGGCTCCAAGCACCACGTGATCTGTGACGCCACCGGCGTCCCACTCGCCGTCACCCTGACCGGCGGCAACCGCAACGACATCACCCAGCTCCTGCCACTGCTGGCGGCGATCCCGCCGATCCGAGGCAAACGCGGCCGGCCCCGGCAGCGGCCGAGAGAGGTCTACGCCGACCGGGGCTATGACCACGACTGCTATCGCCGCCAGGTCTGGGCGAAGGGCATCAAGCCCGTCATTGCCCGCCGCGGCACCGAGCACGGCTCCGGCCTCGGCACGAAACGGTGGGTGGTCGAGCAGACGATTGCGCTGCTGCACTGGTTCGGCCGCCTGCGGATCCGCTGGGAGATCCGCGACGACATCCACGAGGCATTCCTCAAGCTCGCATGCTCACTGATCTGCTGGCGCCGCCTACGAACCGCATTCCGTTAGGAGCTCTTAGCCGAGCTGAACCTGCGCGTCGACCAGTGGGACGAACAAGACGATGCCCGCCGCATCCGGATGCGGCCCCGCACCATCGGTGAGTACTTCGCCGTTGAACAGCCCCTGTTGAAGCCGCTGCCGGACGAGCCGTTCGACACCAGCGGCACTTTCGCGCTGCGGGTGGACCGGCACAGCCGGATCTCGGTCCGCACCAACTGCTACTCGGTGCCGGTGCGCTACATCGGCCGCCGGGTGCGGGCAGTGCTGCACGCCAACGAACTGGTCGTCTACGACGGCAGCACGGAGATCGCCCGGCACGAACGGCTGATCGCCAAAGGCGGGGAACGGCTGGTCTTGGACCACTACCTGGAAGCCCTGGTGCGCAAGCCCGGCGCACTGCCCGGGGCGACCGCGCTCGAACAAGCCAAAGCTGCGGGGAAGTTCACCCCGGTCCACGACGCGTGGTGGGCCGCGGCCTGCAAGGTCCGGGGCGACCGCGACGGCACCCGGGCCCTGATAGACGTGCTCCTGCTGGGCCGGCGCATCCCGCGCGAGCACCTGGTGGCCGGGCTCGCCGCCACCCTGCGGGTGGGCGCGCTGACCGCGGACGCTGTCGCGCTAGAGGCCCGCAAGGCCCAGTAAGCCGACGACGCCGACACCACCCTGCCCGAGCCGGAGCCGCGGCGGCGGGAGCCGACCGTCACCTTCCTGACCGCGCGGCGGCTGGCCCATTTCCCGCCCGACACCCGGCCGCTGCCCTCACCGGCCCCCTACGACCAGCTCCTTGGCCGCCGCACCCGCGGCAACACCGCTGCCAGCAAGGGAGAACAGATGCCATGAACGCCACCAGCCGCCGCCGGATGAGTGAGCAGGCGGCCGAAACCGCCGTGGTCGGCGCCTGCAGGATGCTCCGGCTGCCCACCATCCGCGGGAAATTCCCGGACCTGGCCGAGCAGGCCGCCCGCGAGCAGATGTCCTACCTCGCCTTCCTCGCCGAACTGCTGCTGGCCGAATGCGACGACCGAGCCCGCCGCCGCTCCGAGCGCCGGATCAAGGCCGCGGCCTTCCCCAGGCAGAAGTCGCTGGGGGAGTTCGACTTCGACGCTAATCCCAACATCCACGCCGCCGTCGTCCACACGCTTGCGACCTGCGAGTGGGTGAAGAAGGGGCAGCCGCTCTGCCTGATCGGCGACTCCGGCACTGGCAAGTCTCATTTGCTGATCGCGCTGGGCACCGAGGCCGCGATGGCCGGGTTCCGGGTGAAGTACACCCTGGCGACGAAGCTCGTCAACGAGCTGGTCGAGGCCGCGGACGAGAAGCAGCTGACCAAGACGATCGCTCGCTACGGCCGTGTCGATCTTTTGTGCATTGACGAACTCGGCTACATGGAGCTCGACAAGCACGGCGCTGAATTGCTCTTCCAGGTTCTGACTGAGCGTGAGGAAAAGAACAGTGTCGCCATCGCCTCCAATGAGGCTTTTGGCGGATGGACCAAGACGTTTACCGATCCCCGGCTCTGCACGGCCATCGTCGACCGGCTGACCTTCAATGGCACGATCATCGAGACCGGCACCGACTCCTACCGCCTGGCCCAGTCTCGGGCCAAGGCCGAACAGGCTGCCATGACCTGAGCAAGATGGGGACCGGAACGGCGGGCGTTGCCCAGTGCCCGGTCCCTGCCCTGCTTCAAACGAGCACGTGCTGCGGAACTGCCAGATCGTCATGGGCGAACAGACGTGTCAAGGCGGGTGAATTGTCCTTGGCGCAGGTGTCGGCGACCACATCGATCAGCTGGTCGTAATCGGGACCGGTCTTGCCCTCATAGGCCGCGGTCATGCGGCCCCACTCGTCCCAGTTGAGTGTCTCCTGCTTGCAGAGCGCGGCGAGGTCGCGGACGGCGTTGCCGCTGATCTCATGCGGTCCCCAGGCGTGATCGGTGCCGGCCACCCCGAACAGGGCCGGGTCGATCAACCCGTTGCGATAGTGGAGCCACGCTTCACCCCCGGTGAGGAATTCGCCCGGGGCGAGGTCGTCGGGGCGGTCGACGTAGTTCTTGCCGAGGTGCTCGGTGTCGACCCGCACCCAGCGGTTGTGGTCTTCATCCCAGTACTCGGTGATCCAGTGATCGACGCCGCGGTCCTTGAGGAAGTAGGTGCCGAAACCACACCGAGCTCGGGAGGCGATACCCCGCGCCCGCAAGATCGCACAGGCGATGGTCGCGAAGTGACGGCAGGTGCCGATCACCCGCGTCTCGGGCGTTCGGGGCTGATGAAGCGGCGCAGGGTCCAAGGCGGTCAACGCGGTGATCAGCTTGTCGACCGGCCTGATGTTCTTCTCGGCGATCCGGTCCTCGGGCACCCCTAGCGCCGCGGCGTCTGCGGGCTGGATGACCAGGCCCTGCACGGCGGCACAGACGCCCACGGGGTCCTCCGGCAGTCCCTCAATGAGCCGGAGCTGGGCCGAGTCCAGGCTCGTTAAGAGCCCAGGTCGAGAGTAGTTGAGCACGTCATCGGTCATAACCGGGCATCGTAAGGGCCAGGGCTGACACCGAGACCGGGCTCAGCCCCTGCCGGGCTCTCGTGTTGCTAGAACTCACCGATATTTCTGCGGCCGAGCCGCCTCAAGCGTTCCCCGAACTCACCGTCAGGCGTTGCTGCTTCCCACCGACACAATCAAGACGCCGGAGTACTTCCGCAGCATCCTCGGCAAGATCGCCAAGCCGGTGATCGACGCTGGCATCGAGGAGGAGATCACCTCCCGCGCCTTCGGCAGCGTCGAGGAGTTCCAGGCCGCCCTGCCCGAAGACGTCACGGTCAGCACCCTCCAGTAGGTCCTCTGCATCCGGGGGCGGGTGCACCCAAGAGGTGCACCCGCCCCCGCACACATCCAGGAAGGATCAAGCCGTGCCGTCACTCCCCAAGCCGCATGTGATCATGACTAAGACCCGGGCCGCAGGGCACGGCTCCGGCCTTCCGGGAGCGCGGCACATCCGGTCCTCGCGCAACGACCGGCCTTACCACTACATGGTGCACAGCAAGCACTTCGCATACGAGGAATACGCCCTTCACCTCGGCCAGGTGAGCCCGGTCAGGAGTACGTCGCCTGCGACCGCTCCGGCTACCGGTACCGCGTCGAGGCCTCCCAGCCTGGAGACACCTACGTGCAGGTCACGGTTCTCACCGACGGCATCCGCTGCAAGGTGAAGCCGACCAGCCTGCACACCGACCTTGCGCGCCGCACTGGCTACCTCCTGGCGTCCCTGGGCGACGCCGAATGGGAGGCCGACCCGCGTACGTCCTGTACCGCGCGCAACGGGCACGCATCGCCGACCGAGCGTCCGAGAAGTGGGGACACTGACCTGCGCACACCCGACGACGTCCGCACCCGCGCCGCCGAACTGGAGAGTCGGGTTCCCCCGGTCACTCCGAGCCGCGTCACGGTGGCGTGAGCGGGGGCCAGGGAGCTGACCGCGTCCAGTTCAGCGTCCACCTCCCGCTCCAACTCTTCCCGGGGCGCGAGAATTCACGGCAGGGGTTATGGCGCTCCTGGTTCAGTTCTCGGCGAAGACGAGGTCCTCGGGCGGGTGGGTCATCCGCACCTTGCTGTCGATGACCTCGACGATGGCGTCGAGGCCGGTGGTGGAGTGGCCCGTGGAGATGATCCAGAACTCGTCCGCGGCCTGGTCGAGGAAGGCGGGAAAGCCGGTCAAGTCCGGGTTGTTGGGGTCGCCGAGGTACAGGTGTTCACCAGCCGCCGGAACAGCTTGGGCAGGATCACGGCGTCGTCCTGGAGGGAGTCGATGTCGGTGACGGTCGCGCCGTCGAGCGTGTCGTCGTCCCTCCACAGGCCCTTGTTCTCCTCTTGTGCCTGGCGCACCGCGGCGGTCAGCTCGCCGCGCAGGTCGGGGAAGAGGTTGGTGTAGTACGTCGGGTAGGCCAGGCCCTCTTTGAGGATGTAGTGGTTGAACGTGGTGTGCAGCAGCGCCTCGTCGACGTTGATTTGCGTGCCGCTGGTGCCCGGGGGTGTGCCCTTGCCGGCGAGGGCGATGCAGCGCTTGTCGCGGCCCGCGCCGCGGGTGAGGATCCAGCCGGGTCGGGTGGTGGGGGTGGCGGCGGTGACGGTCTCGTCCGGCGCGCGGTCGACGGTGGTGAAGCCGAGCCAGTTCGTCAGCGCGTCCCGTGCGGCACGACCGTGGAGCCACGGCTGGTGGACCTCGGGGTTGCCGTTGCGTGTGTAGTGCGTCTCCAGTGTGTCGATGGCGTCCAGCCGTAGCTTGGCTTTGCCGGAGGTGTTGTGCTCGACCTTGTGGGGGCCGGGGACGAGGTCCCACTCCGCCTTCTTGTCGGGCTTGAAGTGGATGGTGTCTCCGTCTGACCGGCCGTTGAGGATGTGGTACGAACCCGTGATCAGCAACATGGGCATGGCGATGCGGCTCCCTCACGGTAGGCATGAACGCCGGAACGGACTTTCACTCAGCGTTACAGGGTAGGAGCATTTTCTGTACAGATAGTGAAGCGGCGCGTGAAGTTCGCTCGTTGAGCCCTTTTCGGCCCCGCGGCCGGAATTGAGGCTTTCGGCCTCGGCCGGTGGGGTCTGCTGTCGTGGGGACGACAGCAGACCCCCGTTCTCCTTCCTCGCGCTGGCCCAAGCTGATGGGCAAAAGTTTCGCTTCGCTGGCCGCCGGGTCAGATGCCGGGGCAAACGGCGGCGCCCAGGCCGAGGGCGGCGCAGATGCAGAGGGTGCGCAGGACGCCTCACCGGAGTTTGATAGCGAGGGCGGCGGGGCGCAGCCGCGGACCGCGGTATCACGCTGCCGGTGAAGCAGAGGAGGAGGCTGGTTGCGGAGTGCTCGGGCGCTGGCCTGAAGGATCGTCCCAGACAACGTCTTGTGGAGGTGGACCGGCGGCATCCACGACCGCCGGACCCTGCACGCCGCCCGGCCGGGGAGGTGAGGCGGGCGTTCGCGGAGACGCCGCGGGCGCCGTCCGCCTGCCCGATCGGCGTCGCAAGGAGACGTGCCTACCCCCACCTTGTGGGGTAACTCACAGTAACTGAGCTGTGGGGTGCGTGCGTTGGGTGAGATGCGTGGCCACAGCGGTTGCGCTGCCTGCGGTTTCGTGGACCGGCTCGATGTGTCCGTAGGTAACCAGGGACCCGGTGCGCGGAGTGGGTTTGCTCACCGATAGGGTGTGACGTGCGCCCCCTCCCTGGCTGAGCACCTTCGAAAATGCAGCCAAGGAAGGGAGCGCAGGAGATGGCGTCATCTCCGACGGGGCTGCCAGCCCCGAAGGAGGGTGACCAAGCACCAGCTGGAGGCCAGTCCAGCGGCTTCCGGTAGTCACCGGTCGCCAGGTGCGTGGAACCCTCGCCCCAAGGGCCTCGCGTCTCTTCGTCCTAGGCAGGGTCGGAAGATGCGGGGCCCTCTCCTTATGTGTCCAAGGGTCTGGGAGCCGAATCTGGTGGGATACGGCTTCTGGGCCCATGGGTGGTGAGCCCTCATAGTGAAGGCCTAAGGCCAAACTCTACAGCCCTTCGCCCGCTTGATTGCCAACATGGCTGTTCACGGGTCACAGCTGGCCCCAAAAATCTTGGCGCTGCATCGTGATGGGGTGTCACTAAACTGCACCTACCGTGGTGTTGGGAGGTCGGAATGGCACGAGGGCTCGCCGACATGTTCGACGGGGCAAGGCTGCGCCAGGCACGGGCCGCAGCTGAGGACGGGCGGGGGATCAGCGCTGAGGCGCTGGCGCGGCGTATCGACGCCACCAAGTCCCAAGTGCTCGCGTATGAAAACGGATTGGTCAGACCTGATCCGCGGCGGATCCGAGATCTGGCGCAGGCCTTAGGGATCGAGCCGCTGCAACTGTCAGACGCCAGCCGGGCCCAGGCATGGACCTTGGCCGATCTGCGGCGCGCTCACGGGCTGCGAGCCGCAGACGTCAGCAGAGCGTTGAGTCTGTCCTTGCGGACGTATCGACGTCTGGAGAACGAGGGCATCGTGCCGGCGCACAAGTTCAATCTCATGAGCGAGCTGGCGGAACTGTTTGCGATCACTGCGGGTGAGGTGGAGGAGCATTTGCGCCGGGCTCCGCTTCTGTCACAGCGCTTGGACGAGGTGCGTGAGCCGCTGTCCTGCCTGCTGTCCTTTTACTTGCAGCCGAAAAATCTAGACAAGCCCGATCCGGGTGACGACGAGATTATCGCGCTGGCCGGTCTGTATCGTCGGTCGCCTTTGACGATTGCTCGCATCGTGGGTCACGAGATCGCTCGGCTGAGGGGGATGCGGCGGCGCAAGGCGAAGTTCGATGCTGCAGCGAACTACGGTGCCACCGCCGAGGAACAGGCCAAAGGGCAGGCGGCCGCCCAGGCTGAGGGGCGCAAAATCCGTGAGGTCATCGATGCTCTTCCGCAGAACTTGGACACCTTCTTCCGGTGCATGCTGCCCCTGGACGCCTGGCGTGCCATCGCCCTCTTCCACGCGTTGCGGCCGCTGGGCGGCTGGCTCTCGACCGGGCAACTGAACGCAACCAGCGAGCAACTCGCCATGATCCCGGCCCAACTGCTCGAGCGACGAACCACCGGAAAGGATGCCGCACAGGCGGAGTACCGCATCTCGGAGCAGGGCGCCAAACATTGCGCCGCTTACCGGCCTTGGTATGACGCGTGCTACCCCGCCGTACAGGCTTTCGTCCAGGTCAACGAGCGAGCCCTGGCTGGCCACATGCAGCAGTCCGACCTCCACGACCTCCTCGCCCAATCGGAGGCCGTGCTGTTCAGCTTCGACGGACTGCTCTGTCGGCTGTTCGGCCGCAATCTGCAGACCGTTTCAGAACGCCTGCTGAGCGGAGCGCAGTCGCTGCAGCTGGTCTTGCCACCGCAAACCCCAACCGATCCGGTCGGCATGTTGCGCGCTCTGGTACGCCATGGCACACCAGCTCAGATCAACCAGTTGGACCGACTGCTGTCGCAATTCGAGATGGAAGCCGCGCGACACGTCGCTCCGCTTCCGGGAGTGAGTCAGCTGCTGCGTGCCTTGGCGGACAGCCCTCGGCGCTTGGCCGTGGTCACCGACCACGCCTCCGACGCGGTGAACGTTTTCCTTGAGCGGCTGCCGACCGACATCCCGCCCGGCCGGATCGCTGTCTTCGGCCGCCCCGGTGATCCAGAGCTGATGAAACCCAACCCGCACGGGTTGTCGCAGGCGACCGCGGCTCTGAAGGCTCCGCACGCCCGCGTGCTGCTGATGGGGGAGTCGATCGCCGATGCGCTGGCTGCCCAGACGGCGGGTATCCCGTTCGTTGGTGTCGCCGCCACGACACGGCAGGCTCGGATGCTGCGTGATGCCGGGGCCAGTCGCACTGTGGCCAGCGTGCGCACCATCACCGCCGTGGTCAGAGAGCAGCAGGCTGGCGCCTGACCCTGCCGCATGCGGTCGCAGTCATTCCTCCTTGCTGGAGCGCCCCCGGGTGAAAGCCGCAAGGGCATGTGTGTAGCGACGGGTCTGGGGATGGTCGGCGCCCAGCAGCTGGCGGGCGGAGTCGCAGACCTGCTGTAGCAGCTGCAGTGCCTCGGTGCTGCGCGACAGCGCCTGCAGCACCGTCGCCAGGAGATGAGCCGTCGCCAGCGTTTTGGGGTGACAGAACCCGTAGAGACGTGTCCTGGAATCCAGGACACGTCGGCATTCGTCGTGAGCCTGTTGCATCAGACCCAGGTCGTGCAGGACGCAGGCGTGATTGTGGCGAGTGGTGGCGGTGCTGGGATGGTCTTCGCCGAACTGCTGCAGCCGGATCGTGAGCAGCGCATGGTATTCCTGCCGGGCTGCCTCCAGATCGCCCCGGTCGTGCAGGACGCGTGCCAGCTCGTGTCGCGCTGCGAGCGCGTTCGAGTCCTGCTGTCCTCCGGTGCGCAACCGCGCCCGGTAGACGCATCGCAGATGGTCTTCGGCCCCGTCCAGACGCCCCATGTCGTGCAGAAGCCTGCCGAGCTCATGGCGGGCGATGAGCGTGTCGTGATGTTCCGTGCCGCAGATGCGATCCAGGGAGCTCCACACCTGCAGTCGCAAGGGTTCAGCGTCGTGCAGTGCGCCTAGGTCGTGCAGGATGGAGGCGAGATTGTGTCGGGTGGTGATGGTCTCCACATGATCCGGACCTAGCACCTCACAGCGAATGTCCAGCACCCGTTTGAAGCCGCTCCGGGCTTGGGCGAACAGTCCCTGGGTCTGGAGGTAGCGGGCGGCGAGTTCCGCAGCATCGGCGCAGACTGTCCGCTGAGGGACGGACAATTGGGGGAGACCGTCTCCGGCGTGTTGCAGCAGATCGAGTGCGTGCGGTGTCAAGGCCGCCCATGCGGACCAGGACTTTGGGTCTTCCGGGGGGAGGCGTACCTCGTCCAGCCGCAGGGCTTGCTCTATCAGCGTGACAGCGGTGGTGGTCTCGGCACGGGCGATGTCCCGAATCAGCGGATGCAGTCTCACGCAGGGCAGCCCTCCATTTGTTGCGGATAGGTCTAGAGGATCTACTAACCCCAGTGCGGCAAGTTCGCGCAGCGTGCGCCACAGTGTCGTTCCGTCCAGATCGGCAAGGCCAGGCAGGACGGCCGACACTTTCGCCGGCCGCAGCAGCAGCGTGTATGGAATCGGCGCCTCACCGAAGGCGGACAGCACCGTCAGCAGCCGTCCTGCGTGAGCGAAACCCATCTGATGCAGCAACTCGATCGACATCTGCCAGGCATGGGCGATCACCCGCGCCGGATTGAGGCTGCTGCCGTGCTTGTTGAGTACCTGGTGGTAGGTGGCGAAGTCCAGGGGCATGCCCGCTTCCCTGAGGGCTTCCGGCATCGTGTTGACTTCCGCCAGATAGGAGCCGGCCATCGACAGCGCCAAAGGCAGGCCGCCCAGCCGTCTCCCCAGTGCCTTGGCCGCCTGCACCGTCCCGGCGTGATTACCAGCGTGGTCCAGTAGAACCTGCGCAGCATCGTCGGGCGCCAGGGGGCCCACTGGGTGCAGAACTGCGGCCCCGCCCCACCAGCGAGCCACCCCGTAACGGGTGGCCACCACGACCATCCCGTCGTTACAGGCATGCGGGCGCAGCCAACCTGTCCCCGCGGCCAGCCGGCCGGGGCCGTCCAGCACGGTGAGATCTTCCGCATTGTCCACGATCAGCAGCCAGGGCCGAGTCGAGGCATTCAGCCTCTCCCATAAAGCATCTGCAGCGGCCTCGCCGACCTCGTCCTCGTCCAGACCCGTGTGCCGCGCCACCACCCGCATCCCGGCTACAAACGTTGCCGCGTGGCGGGCATCCACCCACCACACCCGACGAGGGCCAGTCCTGGAGAGCCGATACACCAGCTCCAGGGCGATGGCCGTCTTGCCGCTGCCGCTGATTCCGTGCAGCACGTGCATACGGCCATCGCTGCGTCCCGCGCACAGATGCAGGAGCTTCTCAACCAACTGCTCCCGCCCTCGCAGTGGGTAGCGCTGATCGCGTTCCGCCACTGGTGGTGCCACGGTCACAGCCGTCCGCTCACCCGGCGTCGCTGCGGACACCACCAACTGGGCGACGTCCATTCTCCCGGCCGCCACGGAGCCGAGCTGAGCGATCACCTGGGCCGTCGAGCCTGCGGTGGGGACAGGAATTACGGTTGCGGCCGGTGGGGAAAAGGGGGCGTGAGGTGAACCCCGCCGTCTACTCGAACCACGCCACCTGCCACCGAGCCACCCTCCGCTGTCACCGACACATCGCCTCCCGCCACCAGGCCGCCCGCACCGGCCTGGTGCCCGGGCAGCTGAGGTGACGTACCGGCAGATGCAACGAGCTCACGCAGTTCGGTGACGACCTGCTCACGCTCATCCGGACGCAGAGTCTGCAGGAACACCTCCCAGCGTGTCTGCCATACACCTTGCCAGTAGAGGCGTTGTCGCTCGAGGTCTCCCTCGCCTGTCACGCCGGCTTCCGTTTGATCGAGACGGATCAGCTCAGCCTGATGCTGCTCGGAGTCCCCTCCGCCCAGCATCTGGGCAGCGCGCTCTCGAACACTTCTCCAGGCATCGGTGCCTGCGGCCTGTACGACCGCCAGGCCACCTGCCGTCGCTAAGGCCGCGATCGACTCAGCTAACACACGCCCCCCAATGCGATATGAATATCCCGTTCCGCATACACGTTCGTTGGCCATTGCTAGTCGTCGGGTGATGCTCCATCAAATACTTCCGCTAAATCTGCCCTGTCACCCCTCCCATTTCCACCCCCAGGCAAGGGGTCATAGTGGACGGTGACCGTGCTGTGCAACCACTCACGAGGACCGATGTTCACCTGATCACGGAGTGTGACATCGGAAAGGTCACGGCCACCAGGTGGGACGTGTAGGGTCCGAGTCTGGCCGACGAAGGCCCGCTGCCTGACAGGCAGAAACCCCTCAACAGCCTGGTGCACAACCGAAGGAGGCCTGGCCTTGAGCCGCCGGCGGGCCGAGCAGCGCCGCGACGACGACCCTCAACGCACACATATGCGGCTGCAGTACAAGAGTCTCGTCGTTCCTCTGCAGTTCTACCTGTTCGTCAAGTGTGCAGCCCTGCACCTCGACCCCCGCAAAGTCGCCGACGAAGCCTGGATTTTGGCCTTCTCTGAGCCCCACAGCCTCCGCGGCTACCGTGCCCTGCGCGAGAGGGCGGACGGCATCGTCCAAGAGCGCATCGACGCTGGCGTTGACACGCGGGACGCCGACTACTCCCTGGTGCAAGTGTTCGACGCCTACTTCAAGGGCAAGTACCTCGCGCTGCGCGAAGGCCTGCAGGTGCTGGATGAACTGCCCCTTGACGACCGGCGGGCATACCAGGCGAAGCTTCTCGATCTCCTCGCCAATGAAAACGTCGCAGCGGTCATGGGAGCAGCCGTTTTCGAGAACCGAGAACGCGAGAGGGAAAAACTCGCTAACTTGGCAGGAGCGAACCACGATCTCAGCGTGCTCGAGTCGTTCTTCGCCGACGTGAGGGGGAAGCGCTAATGACGATCAAGACCAATGATGATCTCGTCGTCCGGCTCTACCGATCCTACGTAAGGCTCAAGCACGACGTCCGCGCCGATGACGATCTCGACCGACGCTTCGAACACGCACTAGACGCCGTTGAAACCCAACTCGCCACGCGTCACCCCCATCGCACATGGCGTCCCCGCCACCGTCGTTCCCGTCTTGCTGGCAGCGCCCGCTCCGCTCCGCACCGCCGCACTGCCATCACGACGTCTGCGGTCACCCTTTGCACCACGATTGGCGGCGTGCTGCAAGGCGCAGTAGGAGCGGTGATCTCCCTCAGTGTCAGCCTGCTTTTAGCTTGTACAGTGGCCGTGATCCAGCACGGCCCTGCCCGTCACGACTGACCGTCCGCTCATTCAGAACCGCTCGCGTGGCAGGATGGCTGGCCTCCGGTGCTGACATGCAGTGCCGATAACTGTCTGTCCCGTGAATGATCTACAGCGTGCCGACTGGTCTCGCTACTCCGTCATGAGAGCGGCGGATGCGGCGCGGGCGTGCTCGGGTAGGTGGTAGCGCGCGAAGAGACCCGTGGCGGCGACCGCGGCCGCCAGCTTCGTTGCGGTCGGCCGGTGCCTGCTGGCGCCCCGGGTCGATGCCGCAAGACCCACGCGCTGCCGGGTCGTCGGGTGTGGCGCTAACACCCCGGCAGTTGGCAGCCCCTGCCAGGGCTTGGCCCGACTCCCCACGACTGCCTGCCGGCTGGCTGATCCGCCGCACCACCTCACCGGTTGCCGCCGTGCGGAAGAAGACACCTGCTCAGAACCTCATTGCGCTTGTACGGTTCCAGCCGCGCCTCGTTGCGCATCAATGCCGTGCACCTGGTCGGCGCGATCGTCGGCAGCAGGCCGATACGTCACCTACGGCCGTCTGCTCGCCGTGATCCCTCCTCGCCGTCGCGGCTGATGCCGTCGCCGCCCCGTGGTGCCGGCTCCTTGCTGAGGACACCGCTCACCTGCTCGTCGCCGAAGGTGTTACCGGGCTCTGGCGGCCGCCCCCAGTCGAGGACGTGCAGGCCCGTGCTGTGGACGAGGAGCGGGTCCAGGCCGAGGAGCTGGATGGGGGAGTGGCCGTGGCGCTGCAGCCATGCGCGGCGGCGGCGTTGTTCTGTGCTGCTCAGTTTGTGCCAGTAATCGTGGTGTACTCCTGGAGTGCCGGGGTGTTCGTTGGCCCAGGCGCGGACGAGGGCGGTTTCGTCGGGCGCGGTGTGCAGGGTGATCAGGGCCCATGCGGTGTCATACGGCAGGGCCGGTCCGTGCTGGGCCATGAGCCGGCGGGTGCGCAGTTGCCGCAGAGGTGCCAAAAGCCATCGTGTGGTGCGGTAATTCATGTCGGCGTGCTCCCGGGGTCGTCGCGTTGCTGCCAGCGGGCGGCGGTGTCTTTGAGGTCGTGGTGACCCAGGGCGTGCAGGGTCTGGGTGAGGGCTTGTAGGAAGATCTCGCGCTGCTGTGGGGTGTGCAGAGCGGTGATAAACCGGTCGGTGAAGTGCCTGATGTCGCCGCGCAGATCGTCCTGTGCGGGGTCATGCGGCAGCGGCAGACCTTCTAGTGCGTCTGTCAGTTCCTTGAGCTCGCTGAGTCGGTCGGGGAATTCGGCGATCCACCACACCCTTCTCAGGTCTGGGTCGGCGAGCACGCGCTGCAGATGGGCCAGACGGCGCATCTGCAGCGCGTCCTCCAGGTCCAAAGTTTGTTGCCGGCGCGCATGTTCGGCGGCCAAGTCACGGTCGCGTGCCGTGGCGGTCAGCTGAACCGAGCCAGCTACCTCCAGGCCGGGGATGGGGTGGCTCCACCGCATCAGGGCGGTGTTGGCTGCGTCCTGGGCTGCGCCGAGATCGAGGACGGAGTACTGGCACAGCAGGCGGGTGGCCTGCTGGCGCAGGTGGTGGCGCGCGAGCGCGGCAGGGTCGTGGTGATCTGCCGGATCGGCGTGCGTCCGGCGCCATGCACCGTCGACGCGCACGGTGAAGAAGACGCTGGTGATGCAGCTGGCCATCCGCTCGTCGTTCATGACGAGCGGATGTGCCCCTTGGGTCTCGGCCGCATCGAGGGCGGCAGTTGCGGTTGTGCGGCGCCAGGGGAGGATGCTCACGCGGCCGTGACGATGGCGTCGTTGCCGGGCTCTGCGGCGGATCCGGGCTCCGCGGGGGAGGCCGTGTGCTGGGAGATCAGCAGGTCGAGCAGCAGCCTGCGCCGCATCCTGCCCAGGTCAGAACTGCCGGAGGAGCCAACCAGCAGTTCGGCTGCGCCCCGCTGGCCGAGATGGCCGTGCAGCACCGCCGCTGCCAGAGGCAGGACCTGGTCGTCGGACAACCGGGGGGAGTCCAGCCATGCGGCCAGACGCGCATGGGCCGTCCCAGCCGCATTGGGGTCCTGCAGTGCTGCCCGCCAGCCGCGGACGAACAACTCACCGGCGAGCGTGTCGGCGGCGTCTTCGCCTGTTTCCCGCGCTGCGAGCACCGGGAGAAGGGTGTCGCAGGCGATGTCGGTGAGGGCGAGAAACGTGTCTGTTCCGGCCTCGCGGACATCGCTGTCGGCGGCCTCGGCCCAGCCGACGATTTCCGACAGCACCAGGATGCGCTGTTCAGGAGTGCTCGCCAGACGGCGTACCGCCTCGGCTACCGCCTCGCGGGCCAGGCCGTCGCTGCGCGAGGCCAGCAGACGCAGCCGGGTCAGCGCGATGCGCGGATACGTCTGTCCCAGACGGCCGGCGCAGATATCGGCGACTGCCGTGGCGAGTTCCTTGCTGGTGCCCTTTTGATGGGCCCAGTCGTACAGCTGCTTGCGGACACCTGCGCCCGTCACCGGGTGGAGCGCCATTGTTTCCAGGACCTCAACGGCCAGCTCCCTGTGCGCGGAGCGGCCCGTGGCGATCCAGTCGCTCGCCACCAACTGCACCACCGAGCCGCCGGGCAGCAAGGACAGCTGCACCAGGCAGTCGGCGATGCGACGCAGATGGCGTACGGCGACCCCGTTGGGTGCGCTGATGTGCGAGGCCCACTGCAGCAGTACCCGGCGCAGCTGCGGCCGCTGCCGCCACACGTACTTCAGGACCGCTTCGGGCAGTCCGTGCTGCCGGGCCTCGAGCGAGAGCGCCTCGTCGTCGTCCTGTGAGGCCTTGATGGCGTGGAGCCGTTCGTCCAGGCCCCGGCCGGCCAGCGCGCCACCAGGCGGCAGAACGCCGCCGACCTCCGCGAAGAGCCGGTCCGCAGCATCCAGCACGACGTCAGCCGGCACACCTTCCAGCAGGGCGGCGGCAATCAGGAGCGCTCGCTCACGCAGGTCTTCCGGATTCGAATGCTTTTCGAACCACTTCTGCAGATGGTCCTGCCAGTCGGTGAACTCCTGCTTGACCGCGTCCCGGTTGTCTTCGCCAGCCTGAGCGACCAGCAGGGCCAGACGAGCGGCGTCGGACGGCTCAGCCGATTGGGCGAGCAGCGCGTCCAGGGGAGCACTGGACAGCCAGTCCACCCGGTCGGCTGCGAGGTGCCGCAGGTGGGCCTTGGCGATCTCGGTCGCCGGCGGGCGGATCATGCGCACACTGGGCACGGTCGCCAGCGTCCCGGGATTCCAGCCTTCCGGGGTCGCCAGGATAACCAGGAAGGCTTCGGCTGCTTCGGCTTCCTGCTGGTAGTCGGCGAGCCCGGTGTAGAAGCCCTCGTCCAGCCCACGGCAGGCCGTCAGATCCAAGACGAACCCGTGCCCCTTGGTGTGGGGAAGCTGCTCCGTGCGCGGCCGGTCCCAGTCCAGGACCAGCCAGCGGATCCGTTCCCGGGGCACCCCCACACTGTGCAGCACGCGCAGCGCGGCTGCGCGCCGGCCCGTGCCCGTCTCCCCGAGCAGCACCAGCACGTGGCGCCTGCCGTGCGGACGGTTCAGCATACTCACGGCGTGCGCCACCTGCCCGGAACCGTTGCTGCCCAGGGCATCGACAAACGCGTTCTCCACGAGGTCCATCTCGCGGTCAGCCATCCCGACCCCGCGCAGGTACTCCCAGCCGCGCACGTACCGGTGGTGGTGTTCCTCGTAGTCGCGACCGACCTGCGTCACGCGTGCGCGGCCGGACGCCTCGGCCTGCTGGACGGGCACCGCCTCGATGATGTCCGGCCCGCTCATGACTGCTCCTGACCGGTGATGTAGTCGCCGCCGACCTGCACCAGCCGCGCCTTGCCGCTGGCTTTCCCCTTCTGCCTCACACTGGACTTGCGCTCCTTGGCCTCCCGGCCCTTCGCGGCCTGCTGCGCGGCGGAATCCAGCGGCTCGCGTGGTGCTGCATCGCCACTCCTGGCGAGGTAGGCACTGATCACGGAGGGCACCAGCCCCGGGACGAACAGCCAGCATGTCTCCTCGAAGCCGGGCTTGCCGTCCACGCGGGCAGTGGCCTTGAGGAACTGGCGTTCCGTGAGAGCGGGCGTGCGGCCGGCGCGTACGGTACGGCGGAACACGGCGTCCGACACGGCAGCAGCCAAGAGGGCGCCATGGTCCATCGCAGCGGCCAGGGCGTCGCGGACTGCGTCACTGTCGACGAGCCGGCAGGCATCGACGGCGGCGTCACCGCGGTGCTCCGGCGGTGTCAGCGGCCCGACGTGCACGCTCGCCCGCAGCCGGATCCGAGGGGCGCTGGCCAGCCGCGTCTGGTCGTAGCGCTCGAGCGCCTGGCCGAGGTGGCCGAGGAAGGGATCGACCAGCCGCGCTGCGTGCCGGGCGGGCAGCACGAAGATGGCACCGTCCCCCCGGTCCTTGTAGGCACTGTCGAGCGGGGTGATGCTTTCGATCCGGCTCTGTGCGAACACGGTGGCCAAGATGTCGTCCAGATCGGTGCGGGTGGGCGCCATCTTCGCCTCGGGGATCTGGCTGTATTCCTTCATGTCGACGACCAGGAGGGCGTGCTCCGGCGGTACATCGACAGCGTCGGGCGGGACAGGAGAAGTCACGGGTCACCGGCCTTTGGGTCGCGGGAAGTTGCGGTGGCGCCCATGCTGGCCGTGCCCGGGCCCAGGTGGTGCCCAGCAGTGGGCACGGTGCCGGTGTGGTCGGTCACCTGTGGGCGTGCGCGTGTGACTGGATGGAGGTGAGGTCGCGGATGAGGAGCCCGCCGGCAGCCTCCGTGGCCAGCCACCCCCGCTCGCGCCACGGTTTGAGCGCCGTTCCCACGGCATTGCGGGACGCGCCGATCATCTGTGACAGCTCTGTCTGGGTCAGACGCACCACGTGCTCGGCGTGGCCTGCGGATGCGGCATGCATGAGGCGGCCCAGAGCCGAGGCCAGACGCACAGGAACCGGCGCGGTGGCCAGCTCGAGCCGTACCGTCTCCGCTTCGCGGACCCGGGCGATGGCGTGACGCAGCAGCGGAGTCAGCAGCCCGTGCGAGTCGACGAAGCCAAGAAAGTCAACGGCCGGGATGACGTGCACCCGGCAGTCCTCCGCAGCGATGACCGACGCGGTGCGCGGCTGGTCGTCCAGGACGGCCAGCTCGCCCAGCAGCTCTCCTGCGCCGCGCACCGCCAGCAGCGTCCGCTCCCCGTGCAGCCCGGTCAGGGTCACCAGGGTGGATCCGGAAGCCAGCAGGATGACATGCGTGCCGGGATCCCCCTGCCGCAGCAGCACACTTCTGGCCGGACGCATACGAACAGGGGCCAAGTCACGTAACCGGGACCATAAACGCTCACCGATGACCGCAGCATGCGGCTGATACATACTTCCCCCGAGTGTGGCGGCCGTCACGCCGCGATACTCTCAAGCGGCGTGTAAGCGATCAACAACCCAATTCCGGCCAACGTAACGGCGGCTGCAATGAGATCGGCAGCCCGCCTGACAGTGCGGAACTTCCGGCCCGCCAAAGCCGTGAACAGCGCCAGTCGTTCGGCCTCGGCTCGCGCAGGCCCGTCAACGCTCATGGCCGCCACGGCCGACAAGACCTCCTCGGACCGGCTGCAGTCCACAGCCTCCCGCGCGAAAACCCTGAGCCGGCCGCCCCGCGGCAGAACGGGACGAATCGCGGACAAAGCCGCTATAAGCGATAGGCCAAGTAAAACGGCAACGCCCGCCAGGACAGCGGTCAACAAAGCCCCAGCACTGGGCAGAGCCGACACAGCTGCAGCGTCGACGGCCAGCAAACCACCAGCCACGCCACACAAGGCCGCCGCCTTAGTGTCCGCCCGCTGCACCTCGGTGAACATCTCAGCAGCCTTGGCCTCAAGCCAGCCACGGCCCACCAGGCCCGTCGAACCGAAGTCCTCGCCGATGTCAGGCACGTAGCTCCTCCTTCAGGCCCTGCGCCGCCGCTTTCCGTACCCGTTCACCGTGCACGAACCCCGTCAGCCGAAGCGCCCACTGCAGGGCACCGCGCATGCTGAACCCGTCACAGCCACAGCGCGTCCCCCGGTCAAGCAGCACCACTCGACGGTCAGTGACACCTCAGGTGCACCCTCCGGTACCTGCGGTGTCCTGACGTCGGCCCACTACCGGCCACGGTCGCCCCCCAGCAGCCTTCACCGCGACACCCCGCACCCCACCGGGCGCACGCGGACGATGCCCTCACCCTTCCGCCTTTGTGGTCCTGGTAGCCGGTGCCTGGTCTGGGGGCTTTGAGGAAGATCTCCCGCTGCTGCGGAGTGTGCAAGGCGGTGACGAACCGGTTGGTGAAGTGCCCGACCTCGCCCCGCAGATCGTCGTCTGGGGGCCACCCGGCTGGCGCCCGGGCCCGTGGGAGGCGCAACGGCTCAGCGTGTGGAGGTGACATCGTCTGTAGCCGTACGCCTTGTCAGGTCGCCGAACCCGCAAGCCAGTGCGCGAAGGGCGTGCGCACGTCCGGGACGTGCAATGGCGTTGTGTCCGCGCCTGCGCCGCGCGCTGCCTTCAGAACTGCCGCAAGGTCCTCGGTCGCGAGCGTATCCACAGGGCACACCTGGCATTCCGCTTCCTCTGCGCGTCCCGCCGCGGCGTCTGCGAGGGCCCGGAGGTGGGCGAGGGCGTCGAGACCGCGGTCGACGCGCAACGCGTGCCAGGTGCCGCGTTGCGCATCGACCGCGGTCTCGACGCCCGGATACACGGGCAGGCCGATGTGGCCCTCATGAACTCGGACGAGGACGGTCTGGAGGAGGTAGTCGCACAGATCGGACTCGGCCTGATGGTCACCAGACGAGGGTTTCCTCACGAACCCGGGGCCCCACAGGTACTGCGCGGGGAAGGCGGTGGTCGCGCTGCGTGCGTCGAACTCCAGGAGATTGAGGTCGGTGATACCGCCCGGGTACAACACGGCGCGGATCAGGATGTAGGTGGATGCCTCTTCGCCGCGGTCTCGGCCAGTTGGTCGGCGTAGCCGGCCGTGTCTTCTCACCATGGTCGCTCCAGCCGATGGCGACCACGCTTCGACTGAGCGGCGCGGGATACAGCCGGCCTCCTGGTGTCGGACGTCCCGAGGGCCGATCAGGCTGGCGGCGCCGGAGGTCAGAACGGTGCTGTACAGGGAGACGATCAGGGATTCTGGATCAGGAAGTCCGCCGCTTCCCGTGTCCTGTGCTTGCGGTGGAACGTCTCCTCCTGTGCTGCCCACAGTGGCCACATCTGGGCCGTGGAGAGACCATCCCTGGATTCCACGCGTGCGCGGCGCTGCGGCGTGTTTGCCTCCACCCAGATCGTGGAGTGAAGGTACGGCGCCGACTGCAGGCTGTACGAACCGACGCCCTCTACGATCAGCGGTCCGCCGGGACTGATCGTGTGGGTCTCGGCGAATTCCCCCGTGTACCAGTCGTATCTGCGCCAGATTGCCGGGCGGGACTCCGACAGTGGGCGCAGTATCCAATCGACGAGGTACTGGGCACCCTGCTCCAAGCCCGTCCAGCCCGGATAGATGTCGTCCATGTGAAACACGTCGGCCCCGGACTGGGCTGCGATGCACGCAGCCAACGTCGTCTTCCCAGCTCCGGACGAACCGTCGATGGCCAGTACGAAATCCGGTCGGCCAGAGGGGCCATGTACAGCGCCCGCGATCCGTACGGCGGACTCGTGCATCTCCCGGGAGATGCACGCGCAGCCTCTGAGGTGCACGCTTGCCAGCGGTTCCATAGCACTCGACAAGATCCACCTCTTCACCGCGGCCGCCCGGTGGCACCAACGTCCCACAGGGGCCCAGTGTGTTCAAGACGATCCTGATCGACGGCGTAGTGAACGGGCGCCGCTGATGGCAGCAGTGAAGCAGGCGAACAGCTCGACCCGGTCCGCTGGCCGGGAGCCCCGCAGCACCCGTAGAAACCCACAGGTCAACGCTACGAGACGGGCGGTTGCACAAACCGCAGCCGCGATGATCAGCAACAGATTCCACGTATCCACGATCTTGCCCTCCAAGCTGCACCCGACTCCCCGCCCTCAATCTGCCGCTGTCCCACCATCCGCACGCGGCTTGGGACAGCCCCGGATGGCCCAGATATCCGGTGCTGTCGCCGGGACGTGTCAGGATGCCCCGGGCAGCTCACGGATGCCGCCGCTCGGGGCAGTTATCGGGAGAGTGCAGGCGAAGCGGGAGTCACTGCCTTCTCACCGCTTCGACCAACCCCCCGGCACTTGTGCGGCGACAGCCCAGCATCTCGGCGGTCAGAGCCCCATGTTGGGATGTTTCGGAACGCCCTGACCGCGTAGCCCGATACCTATCCGGGGAAGAGCTAATGCGGAACAGGTGCAGGGCAGAGACCGGGGGACGTGGCCAATGGGGGACATGCACCGCACGAGAATGCTGATGTCGTTCATGGACGACCTCTGCGCCATGAAGCGCCTGGCTGGCCTTTCGTACGAGCGCATCGAGCAACTGTCGCAGCGGCAGTTCCACGAGGGAAGGCGGCTTAATTCCCTCGGCTCGACAGGCATGCAGGTGCTTGCTCGCACCACCACTCACCGTATGCTCAAGAACGGCGATGTATCTGTCGCCGACCGTCCCCGCGTCATGACGTTCGTCGCGGTCTGCCTGAAGGCCGCCGATGAGCGAGGCGTCGCATTGCCCGCTGACTGGAGGGACGCAGACCGGTGGGCCCGCAGGTGGTCGATGCTGGTCTCAGAGTCCCTGTCGAAGACCGCCCGCCCCATCGCCAATTGCTGGGGCGACGAACAAGACGACGACGGCTCAGGGGAGGGCGACGCTGCAGGACTGGTGCGGCTGGCCCCAGTGGAGCAACTCTGGCCCGCCCGCAACCCGGAGATCGGGGAGCTGGCCACGGCGATCCGGCATCTGGGACGCTCGGGCCGTCCGGAGGCGGCCGCCTCGCAAGCCAACGAGCTCGTCCAGCGCTGCGCCCAGCGGCTCGGCGGTGACCATCTAGGCACGCTCGCCGCTCGGCAGGCCGCGGCTTACTGGGCCGGGGAGGCGGGTCGAATGAGGGAAGCGGTCCGGCTGACCAAAGCCGTTCGTGAAGACTCCCGCCAGATGCTCGGCCCCGACTCGCCTTACACACGTCTGACTGAGCGGCGGCTCGTCTACTGGGTAGGCACCGCCGGCGACTGGACTGGCGCCTGGCACCACGCCAACAGGCTGCTCACTCGTTGGGAAGGCGATCCGGCTGTGGACGCGCTGGACCTCAGCCTGGCCCGGATCGACGCGCTGTACGCGGCCGCCCAAGTCAGGGGCTGGAACTCCGCGGTCCACTACCTCCGTCATGAGATCCCCGGTCTGTCTGAGCTGTTGGGCCCGCACCACCCGATAGTTCTGTGGGTGCGAGCCAGCGTCGTCGAGGGCCTGATCCGCTGCGGTGAGACGGCGGAGGCTACTGACTGCGCCGTCAATCTGGTGGAGGACACCGAAGGGCGGTTCGGCGCAGATCACCAGCGGGTGCTGTGGGCCCGGGCGGCGCTAATTTCCGTGCTGCGCGGGTCGAAGCGCTTGTCAGAGATGGTCGACATCGCCCGCGTCAATGCAGCGGAGGCTGACCGCATTCTCGGGTACCTGCACCCCGAAGCAGTGAAGATCAAACTCACGTATGTCGAATCGCTACACGACGAGGGCGCTGTCACCGAGGCTCAGGAAATCGGTCACGAACTCCTGGCGACGGCGAACGCTTCCATGGGTTGGGACAGCCTCAGCATGCTGCGCATCCGGCTCGCCCTGTTGAAGACCGGCGATACGGACGTCGGCGGCAGCCGTCCGGTCGTGGATGCCACCCCTGAGAGCTTGTATGCGGACGCCCGTCGACTGCTTGGACCGGACCACGAAGTGACGCTCAGGGCCCGCCTGTTATACGTGTCCCGCGGTAGCCCGCGAGATCGCGATCAGCGTCTCGCCGAACTAACCGAGGATTGTGTCCGGGTGCTCGGCATCGGTCACCCGCTCACCGCGGAGGTACAGATGGCTCTCGAGACCGCGCCCGACGTCCCCTGAGGCCAGGAGTTCGACCCGACTGGAAGTTGCTGCTCGATGCGTCAGACCGCACTCACACCAGTCGGGCCCGCAGGGTCGCGCGCTCGGAGTGGGCGACGACGACCTTGACCTCATCCGTAGGCGACCAGTATTTCGAGGGTGATCGTTGACGGCACCGGGTTTATCGCCTGCGATTGCGCGGGTTGTCTGCTCGGCGCCGGGCAGCGCGAAGGACGCCCCATTCGGCGAACGGGCGGAAACACCACGCACTGCCCGAGCACGAGGACGACTGCACGTGGGACAGTTGCTCCGAACTTCTCTTCCAAGACCACGACGTCCCGATGCTCTTCGGCGCATCCCTTACCGGCATCGAGGACCCAGACAGCCCGACGAACCAGGGCCTGGGAATGGAAGACCTCCGCCTGCTCGCCTGGTTCGACACCCTTCAACAAGAGGGAGGCCCGAAACCCACGCCGAGGCTTCCGCCGCTGACCTTGCCCCCACGCCCGACCATGCCCCGGTCACCTCATACCCGGGGCTCAGGCCCACTTCATCCCGGCGTCACTGAGCTCCCGCACCCGCTCAGGGGCCAGGCGCTGTTTACGTGCACGGCAATTGGCGATGAACACTCCCAGCGCACGGTCGTCGCCGTCCACGGTCTCCACGTGCTGGCGAGGGACGTTCAGGTCCCCTTCCCGCTGCTGGTACTGGCGGGCTGCGGCGAGGTTGTCGGCCCACATCTGCGCCCGCGTCCTGCCCGGGGCAGGGCCTGTCTGAGGCTGCCCCTCGCCCGGCGCCAAGTGCAGTACCTCGGTGAGCAGCCACTGCTGCGCGGGCAGCAAGCCGTCCCATACGGCAACAGTGCGCTGGGCGCCGGCCCAGCGCCCGAGGTCCTCGCCCTGGACGACGAGCTCCCCGGGCTCAGTGGGCAGTTTCCCGCCGCCGTTCACATGGGCGCGGGCGAGGTAAAAGCACCGCTGCCAGGCGATGTCCCAGACCGGGCACCAAGCGGGATCGATCGCCTCCAGTTCCCGCCACCGCCGCGCTCCGTCACGCTTTCCCGATGCCCGGCCCCCGTCGGGACCGTTCTGCACCGCTCGTTCTCGTCGTGCGGCGGCACGCTGGTCACGCAGCCAGATCCCCACGGGGTAGCCCTGCCAGGTTGCCTCGGCGGGGGCAAGGAGGTGCCCGTGCTCCGCCGCCCAGCGGCGTGCGGCGTCCAGGCCTTCGGAGAAGGCCACCTCGCGGTGGGACCACACCATTCCGGCTGCGTCCAGTTCCCTCACCCGTTCCTCGGCCAGGGTGCCCTGACGGTAGGCGATGCGCTGTTTGGCGATCCATACCCCCAGTGCGAAGCCGTCGGGGGCGGTATACCCGTATGGGATCCGCAGGTGCCCGTGATCGGCGGCGTAGGCGGTCGCGGCCTGCAGCCCCCGCCGCCAGTACTCGCCCTCGGGCCGCAGCACACGCGCCCGGATGAACGCCGCCAACTGCACCGGGTCCCGGGCCGTGGAGAACTGCAACAGCCCCTGCGCCGCCCCACTGACCACCCCACCCGCCGTCCCGCCCGTGACCGAGGGAGCCTGCCGGCCGGGGGCCTGGGGGACGGCGAGCTGCTCGACGGCCTCGGCATCGTGCGCGCGCAGCGCGGTCAGCACCTTCACCAGATGCGTGTACGACCGCGAGGCCAGCATCTCGTCCGGCTCCTCACCCGGCTCCAGGAAAACCGGCACCACCAGCGAGGCCACCTTGCCCTCCCCAGGCTGCATCCGCAGCGCCCGGCCCACGGCCTGCACCACATCAGGCGTCGAGCCCCGCGCATCCACGAACACCACCGCATCACACGCCGCGGTATCGACCCCCTCGCCGAGCACACGCGCCGACGACAGCACGCACAACTCCATCACGGCATCCTTCACCACCCCAGCGGAAAAGGTCTCCAGCACCTGCCGCCGGTGCACCGCCCGATGCTCCCCGCACAGCCAGTCCGCCCACACCGCCCCCGGCTCCACGAACGAGGCCGCATCGGCCTCCCACAGCGACGCGGCCACCCGCCCCAGCCCGCCGGCGAAAGCCTCCGCCTCACTCGTACGATGATGAAACGTCAGCACCCGCCGCAACCGGTGCTCCGCAGCAGTCTTCAAAACCGCCGTCTGCAAGGCCGCCAACCGCACCCCCCGCACCTCATCCGTATACGCCTGCGCACCCACCAACTGCACCGCCGACAGCTGCGAGTCAGCGATGTCCACACAGACCACCTGGTACTGCGCGATCAACCCCCGCTCGATCGCCTCCGACATCGTCAGCCGGTACACCACCGGCCCGAAGATCTCCTCATCGTCCATCGACGCCACCAGCCGTCCCGCCCCATCGGTCGGCGCCCCCTCAACCCCAGGCACCTCCCACAATCGTGGAGTCGCCGTCATGTACAACCGCCGCACCGCCGGCAACCGCCGATCGTCATGCACCACAGCCCACGGCTTCCCCAATACCCCCGCCGTCCGGTGGGCCTCATCCACCACCATCAGATCCCACCGACCCACACCGGCCGCATGAGCACGCTCCAGCACACCCAGCCCGGCAGCCGCATACGTGGCGAACACCGTCACCCGGCCCTCATGGGCGAGCCACCCTGCCAACTCATTAACATCCGTGGTGCACCGCACCCCTACAGCGGCCTGCTCCCGTTCGGAACACACCCCGAACAACCGACCACCCCGGCCGCCGGCACGCCATACACCCACCATCTGACCCAGCAGATCGAGTGTGGGCACCAGAACCAGCACCTGTTCGGCACGGAGCCCCTGGGCGGCATAGACCGCGATAAGGCTCTTCCCTGCCCCTGGAGGCGCGATCACCTGCGCACGCACCGCTGTGTCCGCGAGCCCTCTGCTCATCGGAGACCCGAGCGCACGGACCACTGCGTCAACTGCCTCGACCTGATGAGGACGGAGCCGCTGCTTCCTGGGCACGAGATCCCGCCTTCCGATCTACGGGGGCAGTAGGCCCTCAGAGTAGAATCTCTACAGGAGAAATTTATGATGCAAGGCCCCAGAGGCCAAGCCCATCACACGCTATAAGTGAGCATGGCTCATGCCCGACGGGCTCTGCACCCGAACCTCGAAGACGCCCATCCCGCCCCAGCAGTATGGGACAATGCACCCCCTCAAAAATGACGCACCGTCATAGGAAGAACCTGACGAGCGTCAAATACTTCGGTACAAATGCTGCATCACCTGATGCAGGGCACCTCCCCTCGCTGCTCGGGCCGAAGGCCCGTTGGCCGCACCGCGCAGCGGGGCCGGCCTGCGTGGCGCATCGAGCCACGGGGTGGCTGGAGCGCAGCGTAAGCCGCCCTCACGAGGCCGCAGGCCGCAGAGCTCCGGGAGCGCAGCGGACGGAGCGTCACCTGCCTTGCGCAGCAAGGCAGGTGACGCTCGTGCGGAGCACGAGCGCAACACCCGTGCGGAGCACGGGTGTTCGCTTGCCCATCGCGCAGCGATGGGG